>CAMLMV010000010.1 GCA_946481275.1 uncultured Massilia sp. | reverse complement strand
GGCATGCACCACGACCAGGACATGCGCAACATGGGCGGCCTGCGCAAGTACATGCCGATCACGTGGATCACGTCGCTGCTGGGTTCGCTGGCACTGATCGGTACGCCGTTCTTCGCCGGTTTCTACTCGAAGGATTCGATCATCGAAGCCGTCGCCGCCTCGCACCTGTGGGGTTCGGGCTTCGCGTACTTCGCGGTCGTGGCCGGCGTGTTCATCACCGCGTTCTACTCCTTCCGCATGTACTTCCTCGTGTTCCACGGCGAGGAGCGTTTCGGCAAGGCGCACGCGCATGACGATCACCACGCGCACCACGACGACCACGCACATAACGGCGAAGGCAAGGACCCGACCGCGCTGCACGAGGCCACTGCCCATCACGAAGAGGACGAAGACGACCACGGCCACCACGGCCTGGCCCCGGGCCAGAAGCCGCACGAGTCGCCGCTGGTCGTGACGCTGCCGCTGATCCTGCTGGCGATCCCGTCCGTCATCATCGGCTTCTTCGCGATCGGCCCGATGCTGTTCGGCGACTTCTTCAAGAACGTCATCTACATCAACGCCGAGCGTCACCCGGCGATGGAAGAACTGGCGCACGAGTTCCACGGCGCCGCCGCGATGGGCGTGCATGCGTTCACGTCGATCCCGTTCTGGCTCGCTCTGGCCGGCGTCGCCGCCGCGTTCTACTGCTACATGATCAACCCGCGCGTGCCGGCCGCTTTCTACAAAGCGCTGCGTCCGATCCACACGCTGCTGGACAACAAGTACTACATGGACAAGTTCAACGAAGTCGTGTTCGCCGGCGGCGCACGCCTGCTGGGCAAGGGCCTGTGGCAGGTGGGCGACCGCGCGCTGATCGACGGCCTCGTCGTCAACGGTTCCGCGAAGGTCGTGGGCTGGTTCTCGACCATCGTCCGTACGTTCCAGACTGGTTACATCTACCACTATGCGTTCGTGATGATCCTGGGCGTGCTGGGTACGCTGCTGTACTTCTTCCCGTTCTGGCACGCTTAAAAGAGAGAAAAACAAGATGCAGTCTATTTCGACCTTTCCTCCTTACCTGAGCCTGTCCGTCTGGCTGCCGATCGCTTTCGGCATCCTTGTGCTGGCAGTCGGGCGCGACAGCCGCGCAAGCTTCACCCGCCTGCTGGCGCTGGCCGGTGCTATCGTCAGCTTTTTGCCGACGATCCCGCTGTTCACGCAGTTCAGCAACACGGCCCACGGCCCGCAGTTCGTGGAAAAAGCTGCCTGGATCGAGCGTTTCAACATCCAGTACTACCTGGGCATCGACGGCCTGAGCCTGTGGTTCGTGCCGCTGACCGCCTTCATCACGATCATCGTGGTGATCTCGGCCTGGGAAGTGATCCAGGAACGCGTGGCCCAGTACATGGGTTCGTTCCTGCTGCTGTCGGGCCTGATGATCGGCGTGTTCGTCGCGCTGGACGGCCTGCTGTTCTACTTCTTCTTCGAAGCCACGCTGATCCCGATGTTCATCATCATCGGCGTGTTCGGCGGCCCGAACCGCGTGTACGCGTCGTTCAAGTTCTTCCTGTACACGTTCATGGGCTCGCTGCTGACGCTGATCGCGATCATCTACCTGTACAACAAATCGAACGGCAGCTTCGACATCCTCGCATGGCACACGCTGCCGCTGACGATGAAGGAGCAGGTCCTGGTCTTCCTGGCGTTCCTGATGGCGTTCGCCGTCAAGGTCCCGATGTGGCCGGTGCACACCTGGCTGCCGGATGCCCACGTGGAAGCGCCGACCGGCGGTTCCGTCGTGCTGGCCGCGATCATGCTGAAGCTGGGTGGTTACGGCTTCCTCCGTTTCTCGCTGCCGATCGCGCCTGACGCATCGCACTACCTGGCCCCGCTGATCATCGTGCTGTCCCTGATCGCCGTGATCTACATCGGCCTGGTCGCGATGGTGCAGGTCGACATGAAGAAGCTGGTCGCGTACTCGTCGATCGCCCACATGGGCTTTGTCACGCTCGGCTTCTTCATCTTCAACGAGATCGGCGTGCAGGGCGGTATCGTCCAGATGATCTCGCACGGCTTCGTGTCGGGCGCCATGTTCCTGTGCATCGGCGTGCTGTACGACCGCCTGCACTCGCGCCAGATCGCCGACTACGGTGGCGTCGTCAACGTGATGCCGAAGTTCGCCGCGTTCTCCGTGCTGTTCGCGATGGCCAACTGCGGCCTGCCGGCGACGTCGGGCTTCGTGGGCGAATTCATGGTCATCCTGGGCGCCGTCCAGTTCAACTTCTGGACCGGCCTGCTGGCTGCCACCGCCCTGATCCTGGGCGCGGCGTACTCGCTGTGGATGGTCAAGCGCGTCGTGTTCGGCAAGATCGGCAACAAGCACGTGTCCGAACTGACCGACCTGAACGGCCGCGAGTTCTTCATGCTGGGCGTGCTCGCGATCCTGACCATCTACATGGGCCTGTATCCGGCGCCGTTCACCGACGCACTGCAAGTGTCGGTCGCGGACCTGCTGCAGCACGTGTCGGTCAGCAAGCTGCCGCAAGCAGTCGCCGCGGTCGCCGCGCATTGAGTCGATAGGCACAACAACGATATGAATCCGATGATTAACACCCAAGCCGTGCTGGCCGCCAATAACCTGGGGCCGGTCTCTGCAGAAATCTTCCTGGTCATCGCGTCCTGCGCCATCCTTCTGATCGACATGTTTCAGAAGGAAGGCAAGCGTACGCTGACCTACGTCCTGTCGCTGCTCACGCTGGTGGGCTGCGCAGTGATCACCTACGCCGACTTCCATGCCGGCACGACGACCTACACGTTCTACAACATGTTCGTGTCGGACCCGATGGCGAACCTGCTCAAGCTGTTCACCTACCTGGCCGTGGGCGTGACCCTCGTGTACTCGCGCCAGTACGCCGGCGAGCGCGGCATGATGTCCGGCAACATGGGCGGCGAGTTCTACGTGCTCGCGCTGTTCACGCTGCTGGGCCAGATGATCATGATCTCTGGTAACAACATGCTGCCGATCTACCTGGGCCTGGAACTGATGTCGCTGTCGCTGTACGCGCTGGTGGCGATGCGCCGCGACCACGCGATCTCGACCGAAGCAGCGATGAAGTACTTCATCCTCGGTTCGCTGGCCTCGGGCTTCATGCTGTACGGTATCTCGATGATCTACGGCGCCACCGGTTCGCTGGACATCACGACGATCGCCAAGCTGGTGTCGAGCAACGCCGCCAACCACACGATCCTCGTGTTCGGCCTCGTGTTCGTCGTGGCCGGCATGGCCTTCAAGCTGGGCGCCGTGCCGTTCCACATGTGGGTCCCGGACGTGTACCAGGGCTCGCCGACGGCCGTCACGCTGCTGCTGGGCGCCGCGCCGAAGCTGGCCTCGTTCGCGATGATGATCCGTATCCTGGTCGAAGGCCTGCTGCCGCTGGCGATCGACTGGCAGCAGATGCTGCTGGCGCTGGCCGTGCTGTCGCTGCTGGTCGGTAACCTGACCGCGATCGCGCAGACGAACCTGAAGCGCATGCTGGCGTACTCGACCATCGCACAGCTGGGCTTCGTCCTGCTGGGCATGATGGCCGGCGTCGTCGGCACCCGCGATGCCGCCAATGCCGCGAACATCGCCAATGCCTACAGCGCGTCGATGTACTACACGATCACCTACGTGCTGACCACGCTGGGCACCTTCGGCATCATCATGATGCTGGCGCGCTCGGGCCACGAAGCGGAAGAACTGGCCGACTTCAAGGGCCTGGCCAAGCGCAGCCCGTGGTACGCGCTCGTCATGACCGCCCTGATGTTCTCGCTGGCCGGAGTGCCGCCGATGATGGGCTTCATGGCCAAGTGGGCCGTGCTGGACGTCGTCGTCGGTTCGGGCCAGCTGTGGCTCGCGATCATCGCCGTGGCCGCGTCGCTGGTGGGTGCGTTCTACTACCTGCGCGTCGTGAAAGTGATGTGGTTCGACGAGGTGGCCGATGCGTCGCCGATCTCGACCCCGCTGGACATGCGCGTCGTGCTGTCGCTGAACGGCATCCTCGTCGTGATCCTGGGCGTGCTGCCGGGCCCGCTGCTGGCGGCCTGCCTGTCGGCCATGTCCGCCACCCTGAAGTCCTAAGGCCACGGTGGACGCCTCCCTGGCCAGCTGGTTGGTGATCGCGGTCGCACTCGCGTTCGCCAACCTGCCGTTCCTGAACGAGAGCGTGTTCGGCTTCATCCCCATGAAGCCGGCACTCAACAGGGCGCACGCGAAATACTTCGTCGTGCGCCTCGTTGAACTGGTCATCCTGTACTTCGTCGTCGGCCTGCTGGCCCACGGCCTCGAATCCCGTATCGGTACCGCGTTTCCCCAGACCTGGGAGTTCTACGCGATCACCGCCTGCCTGTTCCTCGTGCTGGCCTTCCCGGGCTTCGTCCTGCGCTACCTCCGCAAACGCCGCGGCTGACCGTCGCGCGCGTCTCCGGTGTGGAAAAGTTTGAACATTCCGCACCCCTTTCCTTGCTATTGTTAAAGATTGCGAGGAGGATTTCATGTTCGTATCCACGAAGACAACCGGTGCGGCCGCGGCCGTCGTCGTTACATTGCTGGCCGCCTGCGGTGGAGGCGGCGGTGGCGGGACCCCGAGCGCCGCGCCGCCGGTCACGGCGCCGACGGCACAGGCGCCCACGATCGCAGCGCAGCCCGCGGCGCAATCCGTGAGCGCCGGCGGCTCCGCCACGTTCACCGTGACCGCGAGCGGCAGCGACCTCACTTACCAGTGGCAGCGCGACGGCAAGGACATCGCCGGCGCGACGTCCGCCAGCTACACCCTCGATAATGTCCAGGGTGCCGACACGGGCGCCAAGTTCACGGTCGTCGTGAAAAACGCCGGCGGCAGCGTGACGAGCGCCGCGGCCGCGCTGACGGTCCTGCCCGCAGCGGCGCGGGGCCTGGCCTTCGTCGCGGGCACACTGGGCGGTCCGGGGAACCTGGACGGCGTCGACGGCCGCTTCTCGTTGCCCGTCCGGAGCGCCCTGAGCCCCGACGGCGTGCTGTACGTGGCCGACGGCGTGATCGGGCTGTCGTGGGACGGGACGAGTCAGCCGACCGGCGACACCGTGCTGCGCATCGTGAACGTCGCCACGGGCGACATCAAGACGATCAACACCGATCCGCTGCGTACGGTGGGCATGGTGTTCGACAAGGCCGGCAATCTCTACGAAGCCACCTGGAACGCGGTCTACCGCACCGCGCCGGGCGGCAAGCGCACCTTGTTCGCCGGCTCCGCCACCGCGGGCGGACATGCCGACGGCGCCGGTACGGCCGCGCGCTTCGAGGGCGTGGCGGCCCTCGCGGCCGATGCGCAGGGCAACCTGTATGTGGCCGACGCCAACCTCGTGCGCAAGATTGCGCCGGACGGCAGCGTTACTACCGTGGCGGGCGGCGGCGCGCTGGACGGCATCGGCGCGGGCAAGGACGGCACCGGGGCCGCGGCGAGCTTCGTCGGCATCACGGCGTTGACGCTCGACCCAAGCGGCAATATCCAGCTGGTCGACCGCATGTCGCTGCGCGTGGTCACGCCCGCGGGTGTCGTGAGTACCCGGAAGCTCATGGAGGCCGGCCAGCCTGCCGGAATCACGGCGGGCGACCTCGGCATCGCCGTCGACAAGGCGGGCAATGCATACGTCAACGATACGGTGATCGGCTGCCGGATCCGCAAGGTGGCGCCGGACGGCACGATCACCGACCTGGCAGGCGCGTCGGGCGGCCGCGGCGGCCGTGACGGCAAGGGTCCAGCGGCCACCTTCTGCGGCGCCGTCGATCCGTTCTACCTGAAATGGCAGACGCGCGGCACCGACCTGGGCAACCTGTCGCTCGACGGCGCGGGCAACCTGGTCGTCGCGGACACCACCGCTCATACGATCCGCCGGATCACGCCGGCAGGCGACGTGCAGACCGTCGCCGGGCGCGCGGGCTCGACCCTCGTGAACGTGGACGGCCCGGCCGCCAGCGCGCAATTCGTGCTCAACACGATCGACTACCGTCAAACCACGCTCCCGTTCCTCGTCCAGCCGAAGTTCGCGCTGGCGGCCGACGCCACGGGCAATGTCTACGTGGGCGAGAATGACCGCATCCGCAAGATTTCCCGGGACGGCAACGTCAGCACCTTGCCGCTGCAGGCGACCGGCGTCACGTCGGCGCGGCTCCATCCCGAGGGGCTGGCATTCGGCGGCAATGCCTACCTCGTCGACGGCACCGGGACGCTCAGCCGGGTCAACGCGGACGGCAGCCTCACGGCCGTGACCGGCGTCCCGGCAGCGTCCGTCGGGAATGGCGAGAACGACGTCACCGTGGATGCGCTCGGCAACCTCGTCTGGCTGGATCACCGCACCGCCGCGTGGCCCAGTCCTTTCCCCGTGCTCAAGCTCGCGCCCGGCGGCACCCTCACCACCTTGCCGGACACGGCCAACACCCTCGGCGCCCCCGACGCCGACGGCAACCTGTGGAGCGTGAAGGCCGACGGCACCGTGGTCCGGCTGGGCGCGGACGGCAAGGCGACCGTCGTGCGCACGGTGACCGCCACGCCGGGCGCCGTGCCGCTCGCCATCGCGCGCGACCGCGCGGGCAACCTGTACGTCGCGTGGCACGAAAAGCCGAACTGGTACTCGGTGCACAAGGTCACGCCGGCCGGCGTCGACAGCGTCATCGCGGGCACGCCGGGTGCGTACGGCGTGCGGCTGGGCGCGCCGGGCAGCCTCGGCGCCATCGATGCGCTGACGGTGGGGATGGACGGCAACGTCTACGTGATGAGCGAGAACGCGGTGCTGCGCATCGAGCAGTGACGCGTGTGGGCACCAGTCCGGATCGTTTGCCTTATACTGCGGGCACACGACAACCGGACTGCCCATGGACGACCACCTCAAAGAAACGAAGATCGACGGCGAGCTCGCCTACGCCGGCAACTTCCTCAAAGTCTCGCGCGACCGCGTGAAACTCCCTGACGGCAAGATCACGCAGCGCGAATACATCCGCCACCCCGGCGCCGTCGTGGTCCTCGCCCTGTTCGACGATGGCCGCGTGCTGCTCGAACGCCAGTTCCGCTATCCGAACGACCAGGTCTTCATCGAATTCCCGGCCGGGAAGATCGACCCGGGCGAGGCATCGCTCGCCTGCGCCAAGCGCGAACTGGAAGAAGAGACGGGCTATACGGCCACCGACTGGCACTTCGTCTGCACGATCCACAACGCGATCGCGTATTCCGACGAGCACCTCGACCTGTTCCTCGCGCGCGGCCTGACCGCGGGCGACGCCAGGCTGGACGACGGTGAATTCCTCGAGACCTTCACGGCAACCATCCCCGAGATGCTGGAGATGGTGAAGCGCGGCGACATCACGGATGTGAAAACCGTGATTGGCACGTTCTGGCTGGAGAAGATCGCTGCCGGCACCTGGAAGCCGGCCTAAGTGCGCCGGGCCGCGCTCGGCTTGATGCTGCTCGCCTGGAGCGGCATCGCATCCGCGCGCACGCCGTTCGAAGCGAGCTGCGAGGACGCCGCCCGCGCTGCCGGCGCGACGTTCTCCACGCGCGAGAGCGGCTGGCGCGTCGACAACACGCTGTCCTACCGCGACCTGACCCGGATGAAGCGGCCCGGCGTGCGCAACGGCTACGTACTGGGCCTCACGCGCACGGAATCGCGCGTGGCGATCCAGGTCGACGGCACCCTGCTGACGTCGCCGGACGGCGCGGCCGAATGCGTGATGCCGCGCATCGCCGTGACCTTGTACTACCAGCCCATCGTCGTGTACGTCAGCCGCGAATTCGAGCCGGACTCGTGCACGTATGACGAGATACTTGCGCACGAAATGCGCCATCTCAAGTCTTACCTGGACTATCTGCCGAAAGTGGAAGAGCGGGTGCGCGCGCGACTGGGCGGCCGCTTTGCCGGCAAACCGTTGTATGCGCGCGCCGGCGAGTCGCGGTCGCTGCTCCAGCGCGAAATCGACCGCAACTGGATGCCGTACATTAAGGCCGAGATGGGGCGCGTCGAAAGATTCCAGGCCGCCATCGACAGCCCGGCGGAGTACGCGCGTCTGAGCAAAGTTTGCCAAGGTGAGGTACAGTCTCTTATTGGATCGACAAGACGTTCACGATCGTAGACAGAACAACATGACTCAAGCACCACGTTATTTCGCCCTGATTCCCGCCGCCGGCGTCGGCGCCCGCATGGGGTCCACGAGCCCCAAGCAGTACCTCAAAATTGGCGGCAAGCCGATGCTCAGGCACACGCTCGACGCCTTCCTGTCCAGCGAGCTTATCGCGCACACGTTCGTCGTCGTGAGCCCGGACGACCCCTATATCGACGCCGTCGCGCCCCATCATGGCGTGACCGTCCTGCGCTGCGGCGGCGCGAGCCGCATGGAATCCGTGCGTAACGGCCTGGCCGTCCTTGCCAACACGCTGTCGCATGCCGACTGGGTGCTCGTGCACGACGCCGCGCGTCCCGGCCTGACTGCCGAACTGATCGAAAAACTGATCACCGGCACGGGCGACCACCCGGCCGGCGGCCTGCTGGCGCTGCCGGTCGTCGACACGGTCAAGCGCTGCATCGACGGCGAAGCGGCCGGCACGGTGCCGCGCAGCGGGCTGTGGCTGGCCCAGACCCCGCAGATGTTCCGTTACGAGCTGCTGCGCGACGCGCTGGCGGCGGCCACCGACCCGGATTCGATTACCGATGATGCCAGCGCGGTTGAAGCCCTCGGATTGAGCCCTAAATTGGTGGAAGGGCATCCCCGCAATCTCAAAGTGACGCTGCCGGACGATATCCGGATCGCCGAGATGTACCTGGCAGTGTCCCAACCTGAATTCGTATAGCGTGTAAACAAGATCATGGCTCTCGCATCGTACAACCCGACCCCGCCGTTCCGCATCGGTACCGGCTATGACTGCCACGCCCTCGTCGAAGGGCGCAAACTGATCGTCGGCGGCGTCACCATCCCGCACCGCCTGGGCCTGCTCGGCCACTCGGACGCCGACGTGCTGCTGCACGCCATCATCGACGCCATGCTGGGCGCCGCCGGCCTCGGCGACATCGGCAAGCACTTCCCGGACACCGACCCGATGTTCGCCGGCGCCGACTCGCGCGTGCTGCTGCGCGAAGCGGCGAACCGCGTGCTGGGCACCGGCTACACCATCGGCAACGTCGACGCGACCATCATCGCGCAGCAGCCGAAGATGGCGCCGCACATCCCGCAGATGGTGTCGCGCATCGCCGAGGACATCGGCGCGTCGCCGCAGCAGGTGAACATCAAGGCCAAGACCAACGAGAAGCTCGGCTTCCTCGGCCGCGAAGAGGGCATGGCGGCGCAGGCGACCGTGCTGCTGATCCGCGCGGCCGCATAAACGCGTTCTTTGTTTCCGTTGTAACATCGTCGGTCTGACGATGCCAACGGAGACGACATGAACACCCACCGCAGCGCCTGGACCCTGATCCTGGCCGCCAGCGCCATCCTGATGATCACGATGGCCGCGCGGCTCACGACCGGGCTGTTCCTGTCGCCGCTGAACACGGCGACGGGTCTCGGCATCGCGTCGATCAGCTTCGCGATGGCCGTCGGCCAGTTCATGTGGGGCGCGTCGCAACCCGTGTTCGGCGCCGTCGCCGACAAGTACGGCTCCGTGCCCGTGATCGTGCTGGGCGCCGTGCTGCTGGCCGGCGGCCTTGCCGCCACGCCGTTCGTCTCCACGCAATGGGGCCTGCTCGTCACCCTGGGCATCCTGTCCGCGAGCGGGGCGGGGGCGGGCAGCTTCTCGATCCTCATCGGCGCCACCGCGCAGCGCCTGCCGGCCGGGCGGCGCGCGTTCGCGTCCGGCTTCATCAACGCGGGCGGCTCGTTCGGCCAGTTCGTGTTCGCGCCGCTCGTCCAGTTCCTCATCGCGACCACCGGGTGGATCACGGCGATGCTGGCGCTGGCCGCGACGAGTCTGCTTACGATCCCGCTCGCGTGGCCGCTGCGCGGCAAGCCGCCGGCCCAGTCCGCCGTCGGCCACGGCGACCTCACCCTGGGCCGCCAGGTGCGCGACGCGCTGCGCGACCGCAGCTACCTGTGCCTGCACGCGGGCTTCTTCACGTGCGGTTTCCACATCGCCTTCCTCGTCACGCACCTGCCCGGCGAAGTGGCGCTGTGCGGCCTGCCGGGGACCGTCTCGGCCACGGCGCTGGGCCTCATCGGCCTCTTCAACATCGCCGGCTCGCTGACGGCGGGCGCGCTCGCCCAGCGCTACCGCATGAAATGGCTGCTGGCGCTCATGTACGGCAGCCGGGGCGTCATCATCGCCGCCTACCTGCTGGCGCCGAAAACCGCGTGGACGTTCTACGTGTTCGCCGCCGCCCTCGGCTTCACGTGGCTCGCGACGGTACCGCCGACCGCGGGCCTCGTCGGCAAGCTGTTCGGCACACGCTACCTCGCCACGCTGTTCGGCCTGACCCTGCTGTCGCACCAGGTCGGCGGCTTCTTCGGCGCCTGGCTCGGCGGCCTCGCGTTCGTGCGCTTCGGCGACTACTCGTGGATGTGGTACGCCGACATCGCGCTGGCGCTGGCGGCCGCCCTCGTCAACCTGCCGATCCGCGAGGCGAAGCCGGCGCCCGCGGCCGTGGCGGCATAAGTCGCCATGGCACGCGATCCCTGGGCCTACCGCGACGTGGCCGTCGAATCCGCTCCGGACCCGCGCACGGGCCGGCTGCGCATCAGGCCGATGGCGGGGCAGGCGTACGCGACGTCGATGCGCGTGCAGTGCGCGCGGGCGCTGTCCGACCCGGAACGTTATCCGGCCGGCACCCGTTTCCTCATCCGCGCCAAGCTGACCGACCGCGCGGGCGGACCGCCGTTCCTGTACGCGTGGCACGGCGACCCGGTGCGCGTGCTGACGGCGCGCGAGGTGCGCTCGTTCCTGGACGAATACCGGCGCCGGCGTATCTGATCCGCACGGTTTGCCGAAAATCGTTACACTCTGGGCATCATACGACCCATCAAGACCGAAAGGACCGTCATGGCAACAAGGAAGATTGCAGTGCTCGTCGGCAGCCTGCGCAACGAATCGTATACGCGCAAGCTGGCCAAAAGCCTGATGCTGGCCGCACCGCCCACGCTGGAACTGGAGATCGTCGAGATCGGCGACATGCCGCTGTACAACCAGGATGACGAGACCGACACGCCGCCCGCCACGTGGACCGAGTTCCGCGGCCGCATCAAGGAGGCCGACGGCGTCCTGTTTTGCACGCCGGAATACAACCGGTCGCTGCCCGGCGTCCTCAAGAATGCCATCGACGTGGGCTCGCGCCCGTATGGCCAGGCCGCGTGGACGGGCAAGCCGTGCGCCGTCGTGTCCAATTCACCGGGCGCGCTGGGCGGCTTCGGCGCCAACCACGCCGTGCGCCAGTGCCTCGTGTTCCTCAACATGCCGTGCATGCAGTCGCCGGAAGCGTACATCGGCGGCGTCGGGAGCAAGTTCGACGGCGACACGCTGACGGACGAAGGCCTGAAAACCTTCCTGCAGCAGTTCATGGAGTGCTTTGCGACGTGGGTGGAACGCCATGCCGACTGAGGGAGTGTCGAGCCCCATCGCGATCCGCGAAATCGATCACATCGTGCTGCGCGTGGTGGACCTCGCGCGCATGCTGCGGTTCTACGGGGACGTGCTGGGCTGCCGCGAAGTGCGGCGCCAGGACGAGATCGGCCTCGTGCAGCTGCGCGCCGGCAGTTCGATGGTCGACCTGATCCCGATCTCCGGCAAGCTCGGCGCGGCCGGCGGCGCGGCACCGGGCAGGGAAGGGCGCAACGTCGATCACTTCTGCTTCCGCGTCGAACCGTTCGATGAGGCGGCCATCCGCGCCCACCTGGCCGCGCACGGCATCGAGGCGGGGCCGGCGGCATCGCGTTTCGGCGCCGAGGGCGAAGGTCCGTCGATCTATTTGTCGGACCCGGAAGGCAACACGATCGAACTGAAGGGACCACCCACCGCGTCATGAGGCAGGATGAAGAAGCACCGCCGTACGTGCCGCAGGCACCCGTCGCCTACGGCAAGCCGCCGCCCGGGTGGCGGCGGCACATGTACGACGTCATCTTCGAGGCCGACACCCCGGCCGGGCGGCGCTTCGACATCGCGCTCGTGTGCGCCATCCTGCTCAGTATCTTCGTCGTCGTGCTGGACAGCGTGCCGCGGCTGCACCGCGAGCATGCCGACCTGCTGAACGCGTTCGAATGGGGCTTCACGGCGCTGTTCACGGTGGAGTACGTGGCGCGCCTCGTGTGCGTGCAGCGGCCGTGGCGCTATGCCGGCGGCTTCTACGGCGTGATCGACCTGCTGGCCGTGCTCCCGTCGTATTTTTCGCTGCTGATGCCGGGCACGGAACTGCTGCTCGACATCCGCATCCTGCGCCTGCTGCGGGTCTTCCGCATCTTCAAGCTGACCCTGTACATCGAGGAATACACGCGCCTGGGCGAAGCGCTCGCGGCCAGCCGGCGCAAGATCCTCGTGTTCCTGTCCGTCGTGCTGATGGCGATCCTGATCCTCGGCACGGTCATGTACGTCGTCGAGGGACCGCAGAACGGCTACACGAGCATCCCCGTCGCGATGTATTGGGCGACCGTCACGATGACGACCGTCGGGTATGGCGACATCACGCCGCACACCAACCTGGGCAAGGCGATCGCCTCGTTCATGATGCTGATGGGGTGGGGCATCCTGGCCGTGCCGACGGGGATCGTGACGGCCGAGATGACGCTGCGCCGCGGCGACCGCCGGACGGGGCCGGCGCGTGCGGCCTTCCACTGTCCTTCCTGCGGCAGCGGCGGCCACGACGCCACGGCCCGGTTCTGCAAGGATTGCGGGGAGGCGCTGCCGGCGCACCACGTTGGCGCAAAATGAGGGTTGCTCTAATGTTAGAATCGGATAGAATCGTCATTACAGTGCAAGTCCCAGCGAATCGATGGACCAGTGGACGGAACCGATGATGACGACCTTTGTCGCGCCCCAGGATGCGGGCACCCCGACCGTCCTGATTGTCGACGATACGCCGGCCAACGTGGGCATTCTCGTCGAGTATCTCGAGGGTCGCCAGGTCCGGGTGGCGGTCGCACAAGAAGGCGAGGAGGGCCTGGCCCGCGCGGAATTCGTGCAGCCGGACCTGATCCTGCTCGATGTGATGATGCCCGGCATGGACGGCTTCGAAACCTGCCGGCGCCTCAAGGCTTCTCCCCGTACGCGCGACATCCCCGTGATCTTCATGACCGCGCTGTCCGAGACCCACGACAAGGTCGCCGGCTTTGCGGCGGGCGGCGTCGACTACGTCACCAAACCGTTCCAGATCGACGAGGTGTGGGCGCGCGTGACGACCCATCTGGCATTGCGCAGCGCGCAGAAGCGGCTCGCGGAACAGAACGCGCAGCTGCGGCGGGCGGAAGCCGAGCTGCTGGCCGCCAACGACCTGCTCGAGCAGCGCGTGGCCGAGCGCACCGCGGAGCTGGTCCGGACCAACGCCCGCCTCGAACAGAAGATCGCCGACTACAACCAGGCGGAGCGGCGCATCGACTACATGGCGCACCACGATGCCCTGACGGGGCTGCCCAACCGCCTGCTGCTGGAAGACCGGGTCAACCAGGCGATCGCCCAGGCGCGGCGCCACCAGGACGAGATGGTCGCGCAACTGCACATCGACCTGGACCACTTCAAGACCATCAACGATTCCCTCGGCGAGCGGATCGGCGACCGCCTGCTGCAGGCCGTCGCGACGCGCCTGCAGCAATGCACGCGCGAGGGCGACAGCCTCGGCTGCCTGGGCGGGAACGGGTTCGGCATCTGTCTCGCGGCCCTGCGGGGCAGCAACGATGCCGCGCTCGTGGCGGGCAAGGTCCTCGACACCCTGAGCCGGCCGTTCCACGTCGAGGACCACGAATTGCACGTCAGCGCCAGCATCGGCGTGGGGCTGTTCCCGTCCGACGGCAGCGACGCGTCCGCGCTGCTGCGCGCGGCCAATGCCGCCATGTACCAGGCCAAGCAGAAGGGCCGGAACACATACCAGTTCTTCACGCCGGCCCTGCACGAAGCGGCGAAGCGGCGGATGGCGGCGACCAGCCAGCTGCGCCAGGCGCTCGCCCACGACGAGTTTTCCGTGTACTACCAGCCGCAGGTCGACATGGAGAGCGGCCGGATCTTTTCGGCGGAAGCGCTGCTGCGCTGGACGCCGCCCGGCAAGACGGCCCGCTCCTGCGCGGAGTTCATCGCCATCGCCGAAGAAACCGGCATCATCGTGCCGATCGGCGAATGGGTGCTGCGCCAGGCCTGCGCGCAACTGAAGCGCTGGCGCGATGGCGGCCATCCGGACATGCGCATCGCCGTCAACCTGTCGGCCCGCCAGTTCACCCAGGCCAACCTGACGGAGTTCGTGGCCCAGGTGCTGCGCGACACGGGCGTCCCGGCCGACGCGCTCGAGCTCGAACTGACGGAAAGCCTGACGATGCAGCCCAGCGACGACAACCTGGCCGTCATGCGCAGGCTGAGCGACATGGGCGTGCAGCTGTCCATCGACGACTTCGGCACCGGCTATTCCAGCCTCGCCTACCTGCAGAACTTCCCCATCCACGCGCTCAAGATCGACCGCTCGTTCGTCATCGGGATCAACGAGCAGGCGCACGACGCCGCGATCGTCACGGCCATCATCGCGATGGCGCACAGCCTGCACCTGAACCTGATCGCGGAAGGCGTCGACAGCCCCGAGCACGTCTCGTTCCTGACGGCGCACGGCTGCCTGGCCGCGCAGGGCTATTACTACAGCCAGCCGGTGCCGGCGGACGCGATGACGCGGCTGCTCGACCTGAAAAACCTGACGCCGAACGGTGGCGCCAGGGTAGGTGCGATCGTGCGCTAGTCTGTTTCATGAGTTCAGGCACTTGAACCCCTGCAAAGATCGGACCATCTGCCGCTACTTCAGGCTGACAAGCCCGGCACGATTAGCCCAGATCAAAGGTAACCATCCTCGCGCCCTTAGTCTGTGAGCTTCGCGCCGCGGCACCAGCTGCGGCCCGTTCAACCCAAAACTTTGCGAGGCAAAACCATGTATCCATTTCCACAAACGATCGCCCCGGCGGTGCGCACCCACATCGATGCCCAGACCGCGTTCCTGAACGACATGTCGAAGTCGCTATTCAGCTCGTTCCAGCAGATGTGCGACCTGAACATCCAGCTCATGCAGACGATGCTGGAAGAAACGACCCTGGCCAGCAAGCACGTGCTGAGCGCCGACCGCCAGTCCGAGCTGCTGAGCGCCGCCACGGCGCGCACGCAGCCCACGACGGAAAAGCTGCGCGCCTACCAGCAGCACATCGCGCGCCTGGCGGCCGACTCCCAGGTCGAGCTGGCCCGCGTGACGGAGCAGCACGTGCAGAACACCACCCGCACGGCGCGCGCGCTGGCGGACGAGGTGGCGCGCGACGCCACCGAGCAGACGGAGCGCGGCCTGCGCGCCCAGCAGGAAACCGTGCGCCAGTTCAGCGATCCATTCATCCGGCCGGGCAACGGTGCCGCCCAGCCGCACGCATCGGGCAGCACCGGGCAGACGCAGCAAATGCCGCCGGGCCAGCAGCAGGGCAGCAAGGACCAGCGGGCCACCACCACGCACTGACGAGGGTTTCACGCGCCGTGCCCGGCCACCGGGCGCGGCGCGATGGCGCCCGGCGTGGCCGGGGCAGCGGTCCGCATGCGCGGCCCCAGGCCGAACAGCGGACGCAGCAACGCCACCCGGCGCACGATCTCGAAGCCGGCGAAGCTGAGCACCGTCACGAGCACGACGAGCAGCACGGCTTCCAGGCCCGGCGGACGGTGCAGCGGTTTCATCGCATGGGCCAGGACGACGATCAGCGTCTGGTGCAGGATGTAGACGGGGAACACGGCCTCGGTCAGGTAACGCCGGGCGGGGCCGTCGCGGTCCAGGTGGCGCTGGGCGAAGCCGCAGGCCGCCAGGATCGCGCTCCACGCCAGCAGCGCGTAGTTGGCGCGCATTGGTGTTGCCAGCAACTCCCAGCGCGTGCCGTCGATGCCGCCGGCGTCGTCCAGCGCGATCCACAGCAAAAGGAGAGCCCAGCCGGCGAGGGCCAGCGCGAGACACGTCCAGCGCAGCGCGGCGACGCGGGGCCAGAAGCCCGGCACGCGCGCCATCAGGGCGCCGAGCAAAAAGACCGGCAGATAGTTCGCATGGTTGTACCAGTCGTCCACGAGCGCGTGGGTGACGGGAAAGCGGTTCAGCATCAGGATGCGCGCCAGCGCCAGCACGGCCGCCGGCAGCACGATGATCTTCCAGCCCTCAAGCACGCGGCCGAGCAGGGCGGCGAGACGGTCGAAGCGCGGGCCCAGCGCCAGCACGACGAGCGCGAGGACGGCCGTATAGGCCCACAGGTAGGCGACGAACCACAGGTGGTTCCAGGTCGGCAGGATGAGACAGCCATCCTGGCAGAAGCCGTGGTAGCCGCGCACGTACAGGCGCATGAAGTCGGCGTAGCTGCTCGCATAGCCGAGCTTCTCGACGACTTCGAGATACGACTGCGGCGGCACGATGACGAGCATGCCGAACAGCAGGGGGACGAGCAGCCGCCAGCTGCGCTTGCGCAGGAAGACGAGGGGGCGCAGCTTCGCCAGCATGGCGCTGGAGGCAACGCCGGACACGAGGAACAGCAGCGACAGCCGCCACGGCGACGACAGCATCATGAAGGGCTCGAGGGCAGTGCCGGCATGCGGGCTCTTCACGTGCCAGCCCCACGTCACGTAGTACATGCCCACGTGGTACAGGATCAGCAGGAAGAAGGCGATGATGCGTACCCAGTCGAGGAAGTGGTAACGCGGCGGATGGACAGTGTTCATGGCGGATCGTCGTCGGTTGGTCGATGAAAGAGAACGACGTCAGACTAGATCGGCGCAGGTCGCGATGCGAGCGGATTGTGGCGAGATGGGAGCAGGGTGGGGCGGGCCGGACGGATGCAAAAAAAAGGCTGTGTTCGCGGTAGTTATGTGAACTGAAATTCGTTGTAGCGGTCTGACGCATCGTCGAGTTAACTCAAGAGGAGTGACGATGCGCAGCCTGACGTTCGACGAATTGTTCGCCATGTTGGCGGCGGCGCAGTTGTCTGCGGGCGACCTGGCCCGGCTACGGGAATGGATCGCCGGCATCGCGCATCCGGGCGAGTGCATCGCCCTGATCGAGCAGGCGGCGGCAGGACGGCCGTGTCCGCACTGCGGCTGCGCCCGCAAGCACCGCTGCGGACAGGCGAGCGGACTGCAACGCTTCCGTTGCCTCAAATGCGGGCGCAGCCATAATGCATTGACCGGTACGCCCCTGGCACGGCTGCGCAAGAAGGAACTCTGGCTACCGTACCTGCAATGCGTGCTCGAATCGCGCACGGTCCGTGATACCGCGCAAGTCGTCGGCGTACATCGGACGACCAGCTTCCGGTGGCGCCACCGGTTCGTGCGCGGCGCCATGCGCGACCGGCCGGCGACATTGTCGGCCATCGTCGAAGCCGACGAGACATATCGCCTCGAATCGCAGAAGGGTGCGCGCAACCTGACGCGGCCACCCCGAAAACGTGGCGGCGTCGCCAAGCGGCGCGGTATCAATCGGGAACACGACTGTCTGCTCATCGCGCGCGACCGCAGCGGCCGGACGCTCGATTTTCACACGGGGCGCGGCCCGGTGACGGTGGAGCAATTGCATGAGTGCCTCACGCCTGTGCTGCCAGCCGACGTTCTACTGATCAGCGACGGAGCCATCGTCTATCGACATTACGCGGAGCAGGCTGGCATCACGCATGAAGCGGTGAACGTGCAAGGCGGCGTTCGCGTGCGTGGCGCGATCCACATTCAAAACGTGAACAGCTGGCACAGCCGTTTCAAAAGCTGGCTGGTGCGGTTCCGCGGCGTGGCGAGCCGCTACCTGATCCATTACTCGGGATGGCAGCGTGTGCTCGACGATGGTCGCCTCACGAAGCCGGCTCATCTGCTGTGCGCTGCGGCCCAGCTCGGCTAGACGGACGGGTTACCGACTTACCGCGAACACAGCCAAAAAAAAGCCCGCTTGCGGCGGGCTTGAATCTATTTTCTTGGAGGAAGATAGAGGAGACGGTTCAGATTATGCGGGGATGGGAGAAATAAAGCCAATTTGATTTTCAGATATCGATCATACAAATCTAGAATAATATGGTTGAGATAATTGGTGATGTTTCATCGCGTACATACGTCTAGAATGGAATGCTGTATTGCAAGCATTCATTTTCCATTCCCTCTCATGAAAACAGCTTTCCTCGGCCGCGCCCTGTCCATCCTGTTCCTGTCGATGCCGCTGGCGCAAGCCGGCAACGTGAGCGACCTCGTCGAGCAGAACTGGATCGAAATCGACAGCCCGAATTTCCGGATCGTCACCGACCAGCCGGAAGACGTCGCGCGCCATATGATCGTCGACCTGGAAAACCTGCGCTACATCTCGAACCGCGTGCGCGGCGCGCAATCGCTGGACGGGCCGCCGTTGACGATCGTCGCGATGGGCCGGAGCAGCTTCGCGACGCTGGGGCTGCCAAAGAATATGGCCGGGGTGTTCCAATTGTCGCGCCACGGTTACGCAGCCATCGCCAGGATCGAGGATTACGCCACGTCGGCCGGGACAAGCGACTGGTCGCGCGCGGTCATCCTGCACGAATACCACCATTTCCTGATGCATTATTCGCCCGAGACGACGGCGTATCCGCGCTGGTACGACGAAGGGATGTCGGAGTACTGGTCGTCGCTGGTCATCCAGGATGGCAAGGCATGGTTCGGCCATCCGGTGGAAGGCAGCCATCGCGAGGACTGGCTGACCGACCGGACGGGCCGGATCAATCTCGATACCAAATGGCTGTTCAACACGAGCAAACTCTCGTACGACAACAGCACGCGGGCCGGCAAGGTCGACATGGCCCGCTTTTATGCCTGCGCGAAGTACGCGATTCACTACTTCAATTCGAGCCCCGAATTGCGCAGGCAACTCGCGCATTACCTGCGCCTGCATAACATGGGGCTGTCGGAAGACCAGGCCGTGCGCATCGCTTTCAAGAAGTCGTACGAGGAACTCGATGTCGACATGCGGCGCTACGTGGCGCGCCGCATGATGGCCCGCGGATTTTCGACCGGCAAGGATGGGCTCGACCTGCCGCAAGTCCAGGTGAAGGTGACGAAGCTCGACCGCCCTGCGACCTATGCCGTCCTGGCCGACGTGGTGCCCCGCTTCGCGAAGCGCGACGCCAGGATGGCGCGGGAACTGGTCGAGACGAATTTGAAGCTTCATCCGGACGATCCGAAGGCGACCATCCTTGCCGTCAGCCGGGGCATCGTCAACGATGGCGCGCAGCGCCTGGACGCGCTGCTGAAACGCTACCCGAAAGACGCGGGTCTGCTGGCCACGCGCGCCGAAGGCCTGGGCATGGCGGCGGTCGCCATGCACGACACCGGCGTGCCCGGCTGGGAAGCGCCGCTGAAGGAGGCGCGCTCCCTGGCCCGGCGCGCCATCACGGCGGATCCGTCCAATCCGCTGGCCTACTTTACCCTGGGACATGTGTACAGGCTTGCGCCCGACATCGGACCGGTACAGGAAGGTATCGCCGGCCTGGACACCATCGTCATCTACGAACCGACGCCCGGCAGTCTGCGCGCACTGGCGCACCTCTACCTGCGCAACAAGCAATTGCTGGAAGCGGTCAAGAACCTCCGCAGCACCGTTGCGTTCGACGCGGCAGGCAAGAATCCGCTCGACGCGTTGTTGATGGAAAACCTGGAACTCGTCGCCGACATGGCATCCAGCGCGACCCCGGACGGCAAGGGATTGCGCTACACGACCGGCGACGTCTACGAAGGCGCCGTGGCCGGCGGCAAACCGGACGGGAAGGGCAAGTGGCTGCGTCCTACCGGCAGCTATTACGAAGGCGACTTCGTGCAGGGCCTGCCGTCGGGACACGGCCGGCTGGTGAGCGAGCGGGGCGTCGCGTACGAGGGAGAATTCGCGGCGGGCATGGCGCGCGGCACGGGGCGCATCAGTTTCCCGGCCGGCGGCAAGATGGTGTCGTATGAAGGCGGCGTCGAGGACGCCGTGCCGTCCGGTCCCGGCGTCCTCGTGACGAAGGAGGGACGGCTGGAAGCCACGTTCGTGAAGGGCGAGGCGCACGGCGACGGTGTGTTCGTCCCGGTCCACGCCGCTCCCATGCGCGGCACATGGCACTACGGCGCGTACCAGTGGCCGGTGGCCGACAAGCTCGTGTTCGTCGGCGGCATCGATGGCGAAGGGCGGCGCCAAGGCATGGGCTGGTGCCGGGCGGACGCCTCGCCCCAGATCGACCTGTGCCGCTACAAGGAGGATCGGAAGGTTGCGTTGGACACGGAAGACGATTGACGCGCTACAATCAATTTCTCCGACCATCGAACGAAAGGCAATCCATGCACGTGCGCACCGTCCTCGCCCTCCCGGGCCTCCTGCTGACCCTGTCGTACGCGGCCGGTGTCCACGCCGCACCCGCCTGCGGCACGGCACCGACCGGCGAACTGCGCGCGGAACCCGTCGCGAGCGTCAAGCCGACGCGCACCGAGGCTGGCCTGTACGAAGGCCCCGTGTGGATCAAGGACGCGCTGTACTTTTCCGATTTCAGCCTCGGGCCCGGCTACCCGTCGCGCATCCGCAAGCTTGCCGCGGACGGCACGGTGACGACGGTCGTGGAAGACAGCGGCAGCAACGGCCTCGCCGTCGATGCGCACGGCGACCTCGTCGCGGCCACGCACAAGTACAAGGCGTTGTCGCGCTATGCGATCGCGGACGGCAAGCGCACGACCATCGCCGGCAATTACCAGGGCAATGTCTTCAACTCGCCGAACGACATCGCCATCGCGAAAGATGGCACGATCTATTTCACGGACCCGGATTTCCAGAAGACGGCGGCGCCCGGCGGGCAGCCCGTCACGGGCGTGTACCGCGTGGGCACGGACGGCAGGATCACGCTCGTGGACGGCAGCCGGCCGAATCCGAACGGCGTCTCGCTGTCGCCGGCCGGCGACGTGCTGTACGTGAACGCGGGCGACGGCTTCCTGCGCGCCTACCCGATCGTGAATGGCGTGCCGGGGCAGGGGCGGGACATCGCCAGCGGGTTGAACATCCCGGACGGCATGGCCGTCGATTGCCACGGCAATATCTACGTGACCGAGCACCCTGCCAGGCGGGTGCGCGTGTTCTCGCCGCAGGGGAAAGAGCTGGCGACGATCCGCACCGACGCCAACGTAACGAATGCCGCGTTCGGCGGCGCCGACGGCAAGACGCTGTTCCTGACGGGCGCGGGCGCCGTGTGGCAGATCCGGCTGGACGTCACCGGATCGCCGTATTAAGCAGGCAGATCAGGCCCTCAGCACGACGCGCGTCTGCTCGCGTGCCGACTGGTAGATCGCCTCGATGATGCGCAGGTCGCGCAGGCCTTCCTCGCCTGCGACGATCGGCTCGCGGTTCTGCAGCACGCATTGCGCCATGTGGTCCAGCTGGCCGGCCCATTGCGTGGCGCCGGGACCCGGCGGCGGCGTGACTTCCTTGTCGCGCCCATTGCCGCCGACCCACATGCGGTTGCCGTGGTACCCAGTCGCCGGCTCCATGTCGATGCGGCCCTTGTCGCCCACCAGCAGGATGTGGTTCTGGTTGGCGCTGTACATCGACTGGCATGAACCGATCACCCCGGACGGGAATTCCAGCTGGAAGCCGATCTGGTCTTCCACTTCGCGGAAGCGCGGGTCCTTGCGGTCCGTCGTTTCCTGGGCGTAGACGGCGGTCGGTTCCTCGCCCGTCATGTAGCGCGCCGCGTTGAGGGCGTAGATGCCGATGTCCATCATCGAGCCGCCGCCCGCCAGCGCCTTTTTCAGGCGCCACGCGTTCGGGTCGCGGAAGTTGAAGCCGTGCTCGGAGCGGAAGTAGCGCAGCTTGCCGATCTCGCCCGCGCGGGCGATGCGGCGCGCTTCCAGGTTGTACGGCTCGAAGTGGCAGCGGTAGCCGATCATCAGCTTCTTGCCGGCCTGGCGGCACGCCGCGATCATCGCTTCGCATTCGGCCGACGACACGGCCATCGGTTTTTCGCACAGCACGTGCTTGCCGGCCTTGGCCGCGCGGATCGTGTACTCGGCATGCATCGAGACGGGCAGGCAGATGTAGACGATGTCGATGTCCGGGTTGTTGCGGATGTCGTCGTAATTCTGGTAGTTGTAGAGGTTTTTTTCCGGGACGCCGTATTCCTGCGCGACGCGCTTCGCCTTTGCGGCGTCGCCGCTGACCAGCGCGACGAGGCGGCTGTTCTTGCAGTTCTTGAATTGCGGGATGATGATGCCCAGGCCGTAGGAGCCCAGCCCGACGATCGCATAGCCGAGCTTGCGATCGGGCGGGGCCGCCCATGCCATGTTGCCCACCGCACCCGCCGCCAGCGCGCCGCCGGCGGCAAGGACCAGACCTCGCCGATTCCTGTCGATCATCACGTCTCCTTTTGTTATGGATGTTAGCGCTCACAATTGCGTTCTCATTTTAATACGAATGCATGGGCTCGCCCACAATTGGCGCCAATCAATAATCAGCTGACCCCGACGCGCACACTGACAGATGGTGCCCGGACCGGTCGGGCCATTCTTTCGACGAGGTGAATCATGGTCAAACTCCAGGGCAGCGCGCCCGCAACCATTGCCGACATGCGGTCCCTCGGACCGGCACCGGCCGACGAACGCATCGACGTGACCGTCTTCGTGCGCCGCCGCGCACCGCTCGCGCCCCATCCGCTGGACGCGCACGTGGGGCAGCGGCGCTATCTCACACGGGCCGAATTCGCCGCGCAGCACGGCGCCAGCGACGCCGACCTCGACGCCGTCGCCGCGTTCGCACAACAGGCCGGGCTCGTCGTGGTGGAACGCCGGCCGGCCGCGCGCAGCATCGTCCTGTCCGGCACGGCCGCCCAGGTCACCGCCGCCTTCGGCACGGCCATCGAGCGGGTCGAGCACGCGGCAGGCATCTCGCGCCGCCGCACCGCGCCCGTGCACGTGCCGCCCGAGCTGGACGGCATCGTCGAAGGCGTGTTCGGCATCGACGACGTGCCCATCGCGAAGCCCCACTTCAAGTTCTCGAAAGAATCCGCCGAAGCGGCATTGACGGCCTCGATGTCGACCGGCGCTGCCCCCACCGATGCCGAGGCGGCGTCCGGCTTCACGGGCATCGACATGGCGAAGCTGTACGACTTCCCGGCGGGCCTGGACGGCAGCGGCCAGTGCATCGCCATCATCGAACTGGGCGGCGGCTACCGCACGTCCGACCTGAAGGCTTATTTCAAGAGCCTGGGCCTGCCGCCGCCGCAGGTGACGGCCGTCTCCGTCGACGGCGGCAAGAACAGCCCGTCGCTGCCGTGGAGCGCGGATGCCGAGGTCATGCTGGACATCGAGGTCGCGGGCGCCGTCGCGCCGAAGGCGCAGATCGCCGTGTATTTCGCGCCGAACAGCGAGCAGGGGTTCGTCGACGCGATCGCGGCCGCCGTCCACGACGACGTGCGCAAGCCGTCCGTCATCTCGATCAGCTGGGGCGCGCCGGAATCGGAATGGACGGACCAGGGCCTGGCCGCGATGGACCAGGCGTTCGAGGCCGCGGCCGCGCTGGGCGTGACGGTGTGCTGCGCGGCGGGCGACGCCGGCGCGCACGACCAGAATCCGCAGAACGGCACGCCGGACGGCCTCGCGCATGCGGACTTTCCCGCGTCCAGCCCGTACGTGCTGGGCTGCGGCGGCACGCGCATTACCGTCAGCGGCAACACCATCGCCGGCGAGACCGTGTGGAATGACGACCCGGCCACCAGCGCCACGGGCGGCGGCGTCAGCGACAAGTTCGCGCTGCCGTCCTGGCAGGCGGATGCGGGCGTGCCGGCGTCGATCAATCCGGGCGGACGCGTGGGCCGCGGCGTGCCGGACGTGGCCGGCAATGCGTCACCGGCGACGGGCTACCGGGTGCGGGTCGACTTCCTGACGACCACGATCGGGGGCACGAGCGCCGTGTCGCCGCTGTATGCGGGGCTCGTCACGCTGCTGAACCAGAAGCTGCCGCAACCCGTGGGCTGGCTCAATCCGCTGCTGTACGGCCCGCTGGCAGGCAGCGGCGCCATGCGCGACATCACGAGCGGCGACAACGGCGGCTATGCGGCCGGGTCCGGCTGGGATGCGTGCACGGGCTGGGGCGTGCCCGTCGGTTCGAAACTACTGGCGGCGCTCGAGGCCTGATCAGCCCAAGCGCGCCCTCACGTCGGCGCGGTACTGGCGGCTGCACGGCACCCGTGCGCCGCCACGCAGCAGCAATTCGCCGTCGCCCTTGTCCAGCGTGACTACCTGTTCGATCCAACCCACTTGCACGGCGGCGCGCCGGTGGCAGCGAATGAAACCGGCGCCGAGCCGGTCGACGAGGCCGGCCAGCGTCTGGCGCAGCAGCGGGCTGCCCGCCGCCGTGTGCAGCACGACGTAGTTGTCGGCCGTCTCGATCCACTGGATGTCCGCGACGCGCACGACGCGCGTGACGCCGCGTTCGCTCACGAGCAATTGCTCCAGCGGTGCGGGCGGCAGTGCGGCCGCCTGGCCATCGACGCGGGCGGCCAGTTTTTTCCGCAGGCGCGCCAGCGCGCGCGCCAGGCGCTCGCCGTCGTAGGGTTTCAGGAGGTAATCGATGGCGTCGCAGTCGAACGCCTGGCACGCGTAGCGCTCGTACGCCGTGACGAACACGACGAGCGGCGCCGGTTCCGGCAGCGAGGCCGCCAGTTCGATGCCGGACAGCTCGGGCATCTCGATGTCGAGCAGCAGCGCGTCCGGGCGGAAGCTGGCGATCCGCTCCAGGGCATCGATGCCGTCGGCCGCTTCCTCGACGGCCGTGACGCCGTCCTGCTGCGCGAGCAGGTGGCGCAGTTTTACGCGCGCAGGGCGCTCGTCGTCGACGATCAGGAGGCGCAAGGCAACCTCATCTCGGCGCGCACGCCGCCCTGCGGCCGCGCCGTGATGTCGAGCCGGCCGGCGTCGCCGTACAGGGCCTGGATGCGCGCGCGCAGGTTCGATAGCCCGATGCCGCCGGGGCGTTCCGACGCCGCCAGCTTGCCGGCATCGTCCTCGACGCCCAGCACGAGTTCGTCGCCCTCGCGGCAGACGGACACCGCGATGTGCGTCTGGCCGCGACGCCGTTCGACCGTGTGCTTGAACACGTTTTCCAGCAGCGGCTGCAGGCTCATCACGGGCACTTCGCGGTCGAGCAGGGCATCGTCGACCTGCCACGCGATGGCGACGCGGTCGGCGAAGCGCTCGGCCATCACGTCCGCGTACCCGCGCGCGAGGCGCAGCTCGGTGGCGAGCGGCGCCGCGTGGCGGTCGCCCAGGGCCAGCGTCTCGCGCAGCACGTCGGCCAGTTGGGTGAGCGTCGCGTCGGCGCGGGCCGGGTCGGTCCAGATCAGCGCCGACACCGTGTTCAGCGCATTGAACAGGAAGTGCGGCTGCATCTGCTGGCCCAGCCGCTGCAACTGCGCCTGGCGCAGCAGGGTGTTCGAGCGCTCCGCGCGCAGCCGGGCGTCGAGCAGGGCGCGGTAGGATTGCACGCCGAAGCGGATCGCCATGAACAGGCCGAAGAAGATCGTGATCTTCATCGATTCGTACAGGTACAGCTGCGGCACCGCGGCGTGCGGGTAGGTTTCGCCGACGAGCGCATAGACAGCATGGCGCAGGCCGAAGGCGAGGGGGACGAACGCGATACAGTGCATGGGCAGCCAGCGCGCCTGCCGTGCGAACCAGCGCCAGGGCGTGCCGAGCAGGTGGTCGTCCGTGTGCGACCAGCGCAGCTGCACGAGGGCGAGCGCCGTCACGACGAGCGCCGACGACCCTTCCCACAGCAGCGGCTTCCAGATCGCGTGGCTGTGTTCGTTGCGCATGAAGTCCTGCACGGCGACGAGCATCATCAGGATCCAGAACAGGATCCAGGCGGACACGAAGACGGCGTTGCGGCGCAGGAAGGTCATGCGGGGATGATCGGCCATCCTTCCGTGATTGTCAAAAGGCACGGGTGCGTCGCCGCCGGCGTCCTTCTGCTAACGTCGAGCCGAGCAAACCAACCCCAGGAGGAAGCACATGGAACGTTTCCTGTTCGTGTACCACGGCAAACCGGGCGCCGATTCGGACACGCGCCACGACCTGTCGCGCTGGGCCGCGTGGTTCGACGGCATGGGCTCGCGCGTCCTCGACCGCGGCAGCCTCACACACAGCGCCGTCGAGGTGCCGCGCCGCCTGCTCGGGCCGAAGGAATCCGCCAGTTCGCTGTGCGGCTATTCGGTCGTCGAGGCGGCGGATTTCAACGAGGCCGTCGAGATCGGCGAGCGCTGTCCCATCTTCGACGAGGGCGGCTCGGTCGAGATCGCCCGGCTGACGATCCCGCTGTCCTAGTCAGTCTTTCTTCAGCACGACGTGCGTGGCGGCCTGCGTCGCCACGTGCGCGGCGACCTTGAACCCGAGCGCGGGCAGGTCGATGCCGGCCAGCAGTGCTTCGCCCGATCCCAGCAGCACGGGCGAGATGGCGAGATGCATCTCGTCCACGAGTCCCGCCTGCAGGTACTGCCGGACGGTGGACACGCCGCCGCCGAGGCGCACGTCCTTGCCGCCGGCCGCCGCGCGCGCGCGGGCGAGAGCGGCTTCGATGCCGTCGGTGACGAAGTAGAAGGTCGTGCCGCCCTTCATCTCGAGCGGGGGCCGGGCGTGGTGCGTCAGTACGAACACGGGCACGCGGTAGGGCGGTTCGTCGCCCCACCAGCCTTTCCATTCGTCGTCCGGCCATGGGCCACGCACCGGGCCGAACATGTTGCGGCCCAGGATCCACGCGCCGATGTCTTTAAAACCGCGCGCGGCGAAGTCCTCGTCCGGACCGTCCGATCCCTTCGCCTCGTCGCCCAGCATGCGCTGGAAGGTGCGCGTGCCGCGGAACCATTGGTGCAAGCCGCCGGCGCCTTCGCCCATCGGATTCTGCAGGCTCTGGTTCGGGCCGGCGCCAAAGCCGTCGAGGGAAATGGAAAAGCTCTGGACCTTCAGTCTGGACATCGTTCGTCTCTCCGTGCGTCAATTATTGATTTCGTCATCGCCCGGCTTGCGCCCGCGGCTGCGGTCGAGCGGGCCCTTCATCGCTTCCACGTCGCGCATGAACTCGTCCACGCCGTGGTCGGGGCTCACGCGGATGGCGGGCGGCATCAGCACGGACATGTACAACTCGTCCGATACACGTCCCGTGCGCTGCACGTTTCCAGCCAGAATCAGCCCGGAGCATAGCACGGCGAAGCCGGCGCAAACCCACCGGTAGCGCACGTGGTTGCGGGGGCGGATCGTGCACAGGTGAAAATAGATCATCCCGGCCAGCAGCACGGTCGCGACGTGTGAGGCGTAATGCGTGAAGCCTTCGGCGGAGAACGCATAACCGAGCGTGCTGCCCAGCAGCGCATAGCCGGCGAGCGCCGCGGCGCCGCAGCCGAACACGAACAGGTGCCGGCCCAGCCGTGCGTGGCGGGCGAACAGCCGGTTGGCGCATGCCCAGATGCCGCCCCACAGCAGGGCGGCCGCCAGCCCTCCCGCGAGCGCCTCCGCGTAGCGCGCCAGTTCAAAGTATTCCGTGTCGCTGAGCCAGCGCACCAGCAGCGCGACGACGCCGGCCAGCAGCAGGCCCGCCGCGCCCGGCAGCACGCCTTCCCAGCCGTGGAATGTGCGGTCGAGGAGTTCCGGCACGACGGGGAAGTCGGCCGCGCGCACGCGCAGCGCCGTGTGGCCGATGCGGACGACCGTGTCGCCCGTCAGCTCGGCGTCCTGCCGGCGTTTGCCCTGGATGACGATGCCGTTGCGGGTGCCGAGGTCGTGCAGCAGCAACCGGCCCGATGCATCCTGCTCGACGACGGCGTGCATGGCGGCCGCGTGGTCGTCGTCGAGTATCACGTCGTTGTCGTAGCCGCGCCCGATGCGGATCGGCAGGTTGTCGACGCGCTGGCGGTGCAGCACGTCGCCGTTCCTGGCCAGCAGCTCGACGAACCACGGCCCGTTCATCTGTTGCGGCTCCGTCCGAGTGCGGACAGAAACGCGCGGGTCGCGCGCATGCCGTTCTCGTACGAGACGCCGGCCAGGTCGAGCCGGCTCTGCAGGCTCGCGTGCGCGTCGTCCGTGCTGGCGGCCAGCAGCGTGAAGTTGTACAGCCCGGCGAACTTGCGGTACGCGCGCACGCACGTCACGGCGCGGACGGGCAAGGTGGCCGTGTGCACGAACATCTCGGCGCATGCGGGCCGCGTGAGGCGCGTGTCGCGGCCCGTGCCGATGCTGTCGACGCGGAAGCGCGAGCTGGCCAGCACGGCGAACTGCAGCGGGTGCAGGGAACTTGAACGAAGCACCTGGTGCGTCATCGACACGTGGCCCGTCTGCTGCGTGTCCGACACGTAGATCGCCGCCTCCATTGCGCAGCTGACCGAGTCAAGCGTGTACTCGGCCTCGGCACGGAAGTTCGAGCGGCCCCAGCAGCGCAACTGCTGCGATTCGCGCACGGGCACCTGGTATGGACCCATCGCGCGCATGGACAGCGGCTCGGCCAGCAGGCGGTCGATCAGCGCGCGCTGGTGCGCCAGCAGCTGCTGCCCGATCAGCGGGTTGAAATTCTTCGGCGGGTGCGGTTGCCCGGAAGCGTGCCGCAGCAGCTCCTGCGCATACTTGACGGGCACGAGGAAGCTGACCAGTTCGCCGTCGCGGCGCTTGGAGACGTTGACACCCGCCACGACGCCGGCCGCCGTCACGCTGGGCCCGCCGCTCATCCCGGAGTTGATGGGGCCGGTGAAAATCAGCTGCTCATAAAAGCTGCGCGTGACGATGCCGTTGTACGACCCTTCCGAAATGGCGAAGCCGAGGTCGAGCGGATTGCCGAGCGAGTACAGGTACTGGCCCTGCACGAGTTTCACGGGTTTTTCGCCGACCTGGAAAAAGCCCGTGCCGTTGCGGTTCACGCGCACGACGGCCAGGTCGTGCAGCACGTCCACCGCGAGCAGTTCGATCGGGCCGCCGTTGCCGTCCGTGTCGACGTATTCGCCGACGTAGACGTCCGGGTCGAGCGCCATCTGCGACACGACGTGGTAATTGGTCAGCACGAGGTTGCCCGTGCCGACGAGGAAGCCGGAACCGACGCTGGACTGGCTGCGGCCGTTCCTGAGCAGCATGCGGATCTGCAGCAGATCGGCCTTCGCGGCGGAATACAGGGTTTGCGCGGCGCTGGAGGGCGTGGGCAGCGCGGCCGTCTCGTCCGTCTCGCCGGGGCCGGGTGCGGGCGGCGTCGTCGCGGGTGGCGTGGCTGGCGGGATCACGAGCGGCGGCTGCGGCGCCGGTTTTACGCGCTGGCCGGCCTTGCCCGCGGCGACGGCAAGCGAAGCGGCGGCGCCGAAGACGAGGGCGGCAAGGGCGGCGGATGGGAGGCGCATGGTGCCTCCATCTTGCCAGAACCGCCCGCGGCGGGGATTACGCTTCGCTGTCGAGCACCGCTTCGGTGGCCGGGGTCATCATGTGACCGAGCTTGGCCTGCTTGGTATTCAGGTAGTTGTCGTTGTACGCGTTGCGGTTGACGAGCAGCGGCACGCGCTCGGCGACCTTGATGCCCAGCTTGCCGAGGGCGTCGATCTTGCGCGGGTTGTTCGTCATCAGGCGCACGGCGTCGATGCCGAACTGCTCCAGCATCGGCAGCACCAGCTCGTAATTGCGCGCGTCGGCGTGGAAGCCCAGCTGCAGGTTCGCTTCGACCGTGTCGGCGCCGGCTTCCTGCAGGCGGTAGGCGCGGATCTTGTTGACCAGGCCGATGCCGCGGCCTTCCTGGCGCAGGTACAGCAGGATGCCGCGGCCTTCGTCGGCGATGCGGCGCAGCGCCGATTCCAGCTGGGCGCCGCAGTCGCAGCGCTGCGAGAACATCACGTCGCCCGTCAGGCATTCGGAATGGATGCGCGCCAGCGGGGCGTCGCCCGTGGACAGGTCGCCGAGCGTCATCGCCAGATGCTCCTTCCCGGTCGCATGTTCAATAAACGCATGCAGGGTGAACTGCGCCCACGGCGTCGGCAGGGAGCACGACGTGACGTAGTCGACGAGGTTGGACGGCGCTTGGGCTTTGTCTTGCATGGCTTTTCCTGACGATGGCGCAAATAGTGGTTACGTAACAAGCGAGTTTACCGGAAATCGGACATGGCCGTGTAATAGGCCCCTCCGCCTCTCCATCCGATATGGGTGCTGCTGGTCGGAAATACAACAATGCATCGTGGGTGTTCACCTGATGCAACACTATTCCCGCATGAAATCTTGCCTGTGCTAGGCTGGCACCAGCGTCGAGACGGGCGCGAACTTCCCTTGTTTGTCATGCCAAATCCCCTGAAATTCGTGCGCCGCCTGCTGCCGCGCGCCCTCGGCGCCTGGCTTGCCCTGGCCTTCGTGCTGCTGTCCATCGTCCTCACGCTGGTACTGACGTCCATCATCGAACGCAAGTCCGCGGAGCAGGTCCAGACGAGCATCGGCCACGGCCTGGCCGAGCTGGCGATGCAGACGTCGGACAAGCTGGAACGGGGCATGTTCGAACGCTACCGCGAGGTGGGCCTGCTGGCCCGGCGCCGCGTGCTGGCCGAAGGGCAGCCGCAGGAGCGCCGGCGCGCCACGCTGGACGGCATCCAGAACAGCCTCGGCTACTACAGCTGGATCGGCCTCGCCGGCCTGGACGGCAAGGTGCAGGTGGCGGCCCAGGGCCTGCTGGAAGGGGCGGACGTGTCCAGGCGCCCATGGTTCCGCAATGCCCTGCGCGGCATCCACGCGGGCGACGTGCACGAGGCGGTCCTCCTGGCGCGCTACCTGCCGAGGCAGGACGAGCCCTGGCGCTTCGTCGACGTCGCCTTTCCCTATGTCGACGACGAGGGCGTGACGCGCGGCGTGCTGGGCGCGCACCTGTCCTGGCAATGGGCGCGCGACGTCGAGCGCTCCGTGATGGCGGGGATCGCGGCCCGGCGCCAGGTCGAGGCGCTGATCGTGGATGCGGACGGCAACGTGCTGCTCGGGCCGGCCGGCGTGACGGGGCGGCGCCTGACCCTGCCGAGCCTGAAGGCGGCCCATGCGCAGCGGCGCGGCGGCTACGTCGTCGAGACGTGGCCGGACGGCCGCTCATACCTCGTCGGCTACCAGCTGGGCCATGGCCATGCCGAGTATCCCGGCCTGGGCTGGACGGTGCTCGTGCGCCAGAACGCCGACGACGCGTTCGCGCCCGTGCGCCGCCTGCGCGAATACGGCCTCGCCGCCGGCGTGGTGCTGGCGGGCGCGTTCTCGCTGGCCGGCGTATGGCTGGCGCGCCGCATCACGCGGCCGCTGGGCGACCTGGCCGATGCCGCGCAGCGCATCCGCGCGGGCGAGACGACCCCGATCGAAATCCGGCGCGGCGGGTATGCCGAGGTGCGCGCGCTGGCCACCACGCTGAACGCGCTGGTGGCGAATCTCGTGCGGCGCCGGCGCGCGCTGGAAGACCTGAATGCGACGCTGGAAGCGCGCGTCGATGCGCGCACGCGCGAGCTGGAGCAGGCGCTGGCCAGCGTGCGCGCCAACGAGCAGCGCATCGCCACCATCGTCGAGACGGCGCAGGATGCCTTCGTCGCCGTCGACATGCGCGGCCGCATCTGCGACTGGAATTCCGCGGCCGAGAAGATGCTCGGCTGGTCGCGCGACGAAGCCATGGGCCGCGTCGTGTCGGACCTCATCATGCCGGAACGCTTCCGTGCCCATTCGCGCGAACTGATGCGCCATTTCCTCGAGACGGGACAACTGGACACGCTGGGCCGGCGCGTGGAACGCGTCCTGCTGGCGCGCGACGGCCGCGAGATCCCCGTCGAAATGACGCTGGGCCTGGCCGGCACGGGCGACGGCCTGTTCTTCTCCGCGTTCATGCACGACATCTCGGCGCGCAAGGAAGTCGAGCGGATGAAGGACGAATTCGTGTCGACCGTGTCGCACGAGCTGCGCACGCCGCTGACGGCGATCTCGGCGTCGCTGGCGCTGCTGGCCGACGGCATGGCGGGCGACCTGCCGCCCGACGCGAAGGGCCTCGTGGACGTCGCCAACGCGAGTTCGGGACGGCTCGTGCGCCTGATCGGCGACGTGCTCGACATCCAGAAGATGGACGCCGGCAGCATGACGTTCGAGCGCGCGGTGCAGCCGGTGCTGCCGCTGGCCGAGGATGCCGTCGCGGCGATGCAGAGCTTCGCCGCGCAATCCGGCGTCAACCTGTCGTGCGTGGCGGCGCCCGGCGCGGAAAGCGCCCGCGCGGACGTCGACCGCGACCGCCTGGCCCAGGTGCTCACGAACCTGCTGTCGAACGCGATCAAGTTTTCCGGGCCCGGATCCACCGTGCGCACGCAGGTCGAGGCGGGCGCGGAGCACGTGCGCCTTGCCGTGGCCGACGAGGGTGCGGGCATTCCGGAAGCGTTCCGCGAGCGCGTGTTCCAGCGCTTCGCCCAGGCCGACGGCGCCGATTCGCGGCGCCAGGGCGGCACGGGCCTCGGCCTGTCGATCTGCAAGACGATCGTCGAAGAGATGGGCGGGACCATCCGGTTCGACAGCGTGGAAGGTATCGGCACCACCTTCTACGTCGAGCTGCCGCTCGCCGCCTGAACCGGCGCGCGGCCGTAGCGCCGCTCGAATTCGTCCATGGCGACGGGGCGGCCCAGCAGGTAGCCCTGCATCACGTCGCAGCCGTGCGCGGACAGGAACGCGCGCTGCGCATCCAGTTCCACGCCTTCCGCGATCGTCGCCAGGTGCAGCTTCCTGGCCAGCGCGATGATGGCTTCGACGATCGACGACGCGTTCGGGTCGTGGTCGACGTCCTGCACGAACGAGCGGTCGATCTTCAGCGCCGCCAGCGGAAAACGGGCCAGGTAGGCCAGCGACGAGTAGCCGGTGCCGAAATCGTCCAGCGCGAAATGGATGCCGAGCCGGCGCAACTGCTGCATGCGGTCGACCAGGTCGTCCGGATTGCGTGCGAAGACGCTCTCCGTCAGTTCCAGCGTGAGGCGGTCGGCGGGCGCGCCCGTCGCGTCCAGCAGCGTGGCGACGGCGTGCGGGAAATCCGGGTCGCGCAACTGGTGCACGCTGACGTTCACCGCGAGCTTCAGCGGGGCGAGGCCCGGCGTCCGGGCCCAGCGCGCGAGCGCGTGGCAGCCCTGTTCCAGCACGTCCAGCCCGAGCGCGGCGATCAGGCCGCCCGATTCGGCCGCGCCGATGAATTCGCCGGGGCTCACCAGTTCGTCCGCGCCGCGCTTCCAGCGCACGAGCGCCTCCGCGCCGACGAGGCTGCCGTCGTGGCCGAATTGCGGCTGGCAGTACAGCACGAACTGGCGCCGCGCGAGGCCCGTGCGCAGGGCGGCCGACAGCGCGGCCTGGCGGTCGGCCGCGGCCTGCATGCCGGGGTCGAAGAAGCGCAGCGTGTTGCGGCCTTCTTCCTTGGCGCGGTACATCGCGAGGTCGGCCTGGCGCAGCAGGGCGTCGATGCTGGTGGGCGCGCCGTCGAACAGGGTGACGCCGATGCTCGGGCTGCTGGCGCACTGGCGCCCGGCCAGCTCGAACGGCTCGCCCAGCACGTCGAGGATCTTGCGGCCCACGGCATGGACTTCGACCGTCGCCTCGTCCGGACTGGCGCCCAGGTTTTCCAGCACGATCACGAACTCGTCGCCGCCCAGGCGCGCCAGGTGGTCGCCTTCGCGCAGCGCCCGGCGCAGCCGCCGCGCCACTTCGCGCAGCAGCAGGTCGCCCACGTCGTGGCCCATCGTGTCGTTCAGGAGCTTGAAGTTGTCGAGGTCGAGGAACAGCAGGGCGCCGTGACGGCCCGCGCGGCCGTTGCGCGCGAGGATCTGGCCCAGTTCGTCGATCAGGAAGCGCCGGTTCGGCAGGCCGGTCAACTGGTCGAAGTACGCCAGCTCGTGGATGCGGTGCTCGATCTGCTTGCGTTCCGTGAGGTCCGTGTTCGTGCCGGACAGGCGCACCGCGTTACCGGCGCCGTCGCGCAGGATGTAGCCGCGGCTCAGCACGGGGACGTAGTGGCCATCGCGGTGGCGCAGGCGGAATTCCATGCTGTACGACTGGCGCCGCCCGGGCAGCAGTTCGTCCAGAACGGCGACCACGCGGATGCGGTCGTCGGGATGCGTCAGGCGCACCCAGGCTTCCGGGTCGGCCGGCTGCTCGCCGGGCAGGTAGCCGAGCATCTCCCACCAGCGTGGCGAGTAATAGAGTTCGCCGGTGACGAGGTCCCAGTCCCACGGTGCGTCGGTCGACCCCTGCAGCGCGAGGCGCATGCGTTCCTCGGACTTGTGCAGCGACTGTTCCGCGTCCTTGAGGACCGTGCAGTCCATGAAGCAGACGACGACGCGGTGGATGGCGCCATGCTCGTCGCGCTCCGGATAGGCATTGCAGATCGCCCAGCGCACGTCGCCGCCGTCCGGAAGGGACACGCCGACGACGAGGTCCGACACCTTGGCGCCCGTGCGCAGGACCGCGTTCACGGGATATTCGGCGGGCGGCATGCGGGACCCGTCGGCGCGCACGAAATGCCAGCCCTCGTCGCCCGCACGCGTCTCCCGCGCCGCCTGTTCGCTGCGCCCCAGCAGCGCCAGCGCCTGGCGGTTGGCCGCCACCACGCGGCCGCCGGCATCGTGCATCACGACACCGGCCGGCAGGTGGGTGAGCAGATCGTCGAAACGGCGCTGGGCGTCGTCGGGGACGCTGTCGGCGCGACGGGTGCTTGGCGGGTTCGCGTGCATGTGGACTTTTGGTTACGTTTTCCGCGCATGCTAGCAGTTCCCGCACACCCGTGGCGCGCGCTCAGGCCGCTTTTGTCGCGTCAACCCGACGGCAGCGCGTGGTAGCGGAAGTCACGCAGGCGTACGGCCCCACCGGGCAGTCAACGCTTGCCGAAGTTGACGAACTCCGCCAGCAGATTGCCCGTGGCCGGCATCATGCCCGTGAACATGAGCCCTACGCGGACGGCGTCGCGCACGAAGACGCTGTTCGATACGCGGGCATTCAGGTCGAGCCGCCGCACACTGCCGCCACTGAAGACGGAGAAGGCGACGCGGCACGTGGCGCCGTCGGGCAGGGGGCTGGGCAGGAGGACGGCCATGCCGTCGCGGCCGATATCGACCGTGACGGCGGCGAGCGACGGACCACCGGTCACATCGATGACGGCGCGCAGGCGGCACAGGCGGCGCGGGGAGCGCCGGTCGTCGCCGTAGGCGTCCGTCCGAAAAGCGCGATTCGAATCCACAACAAGAACGGGTGTAAAGCCAGATCCGTCGATTGTTGCTGATGAGAACTAAGTTGTGGTTGTCGGTACGCTACTTAGAAGGTTTACTCGATTCACGCAACTCGTGGACGGCGATACCGCCGAAGCCATCCCACACGCCGAACTCCGCTTCCAGACCGGGCAGCAGGCGCAGCAGGGCGGCCTTGTCCTTGTGGAAGGTGGTGGCGCTGCCGTCGATGTCGCGCGTCGACTGCAGGCGGTACAATTTTGCGTCCTGTGCGGCGAGCGGCTGGCGCAGCAGGGCCAGCACCTGGCGGCCGCCGACGTCCACCGCCAGCAGGTCGCCGGGGCCGTCCGCGGCGCGCACGTAGCGGCGCTGGACTTCGGGATCGATAGGGCCCGCTTCGAGCGCGATGCGCACCCGGCGGCCGTGCGCACTGGCCCAGTCGAGGAACGGGACGGCGAAATCGACGATCTGGCCGCGGTCGGTGCGGTAATCCATCACGGCGAGGGCGTCCGCGTGGGGTGCCAGCGCGTCCAGCAGCGCCTGGTTCTTGCCCCACCAGAACGGGACGACGAATTCCACGCGCAGCGCGTCGCCCGCCGCCGCTTTCACGCTTCGCGCCATGTCGACGTAGGCGGCGTCGCGCCGCGCGGCCGGCAGCACGTTGTCCGGCAACAGATAAGGTTCCACGTCGAACTGCGCGCCGCGCAGGCGGGATGCCGGCGGCTGCGCCGCGTTGTAGGCGGCATAGGCCTGTACGCGCTTCACGACGGCCGGGACGTCGTCGGCCAGCACCATGTGCGGGTCGCCGTCGACGCTGTAGATGCCGATGCCTTTGTCGCCCGCCTGGCGCACGAACGCGGCCAGCAGGTCGGGTGCGCGCACGGCGGTGCCGTCCTTCAGGGGCACCGTGACGAACAGCTCGCGGATGCCCTGGGCCGCGGCCCAGTCGAGCAGGGTGCGGCCGCCGTCGATCCAGTCGCCGGGGCGCCAGACCCACGTCGAACGGGGCGCCGGTGCGGGCGCTGCGGCCGGTTCCAGTGCGAGCGAGGCCACGTCGATGCCGGCCTGCGTCGCAGGGCACAGCAGCACGAACTGGCGCCAGCCGGCGCGGTCGAGGCGCGGCGGCAGCGCCAGGCGCGCGGCCTTCGCGTCCGGGGCGGTGCTGCCCATGTCGAACGCGTCGCCGCGGGCGCTGCGGGCCTCGTCGGCCACCTGCCACGCGAACGGTCCGCCCTGCGCCGTGTAGCTCGCGGCAAGCACCGCGTTCGCGCGCGTCATGAACCACGGCCCCGTGAGGATCACGCCCGCGGCGCGCTGGCCGGGGCGGCACGTCACCTGCAGGCGGCCGTCCGCCAGCGTCGCCTGCACGCGCTCCTCGATGCCGAACGTGCGCGCGCGCATCCGCGTGAGCAGGTTCGCGCGGAGGGGCATCGGGCCGGGACGTGCGGGACCCGGCTGCGACGACGGCAGCTCGTGCTCGCCGATGGCGAAGCGGCCGTCGGCCACGTTGCCGTGCAGGAGGATGGTGTTCTCCGGCGTTTCGCCCGGCGCGAGCGGGTACACCGTCTCGACCTGCGCGCCGGGCGGCAGCGCCACGCTCGTGCAGCCCGGCTTGCGGGGCTGGTCGTCGACGACGTAGCGGGGCTTCCCGTCGGCGGCGCACTGGTGCAGCGTGGCGGCATGGGCGGGCAGGGTCATGGCGAGCAGGGGGAAGAGCAGGCGGCGGATCATCAGGGGCCTTTCGGCGTACCGGCCTGCCAGTCGCCCTTGCGTTTCATCGTGCCCCAGGTCGATTCCTTCTGCGTGACCCAGCGCCACAGGCCGATCAGGCGCCACATCGTATTGAGCTGCCGGTAGCCGAGGTTCTCCAGCAGCACGACGGCGGCCAGCGCCAGCAGCTGCTTGCCGCGCGGGTAGATGTGGAACGACATCTCTTCCAGCAGCAGCCCGGAGGCCGACAGCAGGATCCCGAGGCCGATGGCGACGAACATGAACGTGGTGAACGCCTGCCACGAGATCTCGCCCGTGAGGAACGACCAGGTCATGAAGATGTAGCCGCCCACTTCGACGAGGGGGCCGAGCCACTCGAACAGCAGCATGAACGGGAAGGCGAGCCAGCCCGGCACGCCGCCGTTGCGCGAAAACATCAGGCCCCAGTTGGCGTTCAGGCTCTCCGCCAGGCCGCGCTGCCAGCGGATGCGCTGGTTCCTGAGGGTCCTGTAGTCTTCCGGCGCTTCGGTCCAGCACACGGGATCGGGCACGAATTCGACCTTGTACGGCTGGCGCTTCGCGCGCAGCAGGCGGTGCATGCGGACGATCAGTTCCATGTCCTCGCCGATCGTGTCGGGACGGTAGCCGCCCGCCATGATCACGGTGTCCTTGCGGAACACGCCGAACGCGCCGGAGATGATCAGCATGCCGTTCACGGACGACCAGCCGAGGCGGCCGAACAGGAACGCGCGCAGGTATTCCACGACCTGGAACAGCGCCCACATGTTCTTCGGCAGGCCGACCCTGGTGAGGAAGCCGTCCGTCACCTCGCACCCGTTGGCGACGCGGATCGTGCCGCCCGTCGCGACGACGGTCGGGTCGCGCAGGAACGGCTCCGTGACCTTTTCCAGGCTGTCGCGCTGCAGGATCGAGTCGGCATCGACGCCGCACACGAGCGGATAGCGCGACGCGTTGATGCCCGCGTTCAGCGAGTCGGCCTTGCCGCCGTTCTCCTTGTCGATCACGCGCAGGTTCGGGAAGCGCGTGGAGCGGTAGATCTGGCGGATGTTCTTCGTCCTGATCTGGCGGCGGTAGGCCTCGGGGAACGGCAGCAGGCCGAATTCGCGCTTCAGGACTTCCAGCGTATTGTCCTTCGACCCGTCGTTCACGACCAGCACTTCGTACTCGGAATACGTCAGCTGCAGCATCGAACGGACCGACGCCGCGATCGTCGCTTCCTCGTTATACGCGGGCACGAGGATGCTGACGGGCGGCTCCAGGCCGGAATAGGCGCGCGGCAGGTCGTCCAGCATCTCTTCCTGGCCCTTGCGGTGCAGGGTGCGCAGCGACAGCATGTTCAGCACGAGGTAGCCGCCGTTGAGCAGGATGAAGTAGCACAGGACGAACCAGGTGACGAACTGGATGAACAGGTGGTGCGGCATCATGCGGCCCTTTCGGCGATCACCTGGCCCAGGATGTCGGCGGCGAAGCGGTCGGAGAGCGCCGCATGCAGCGCATCGAGTTCGGCGCGGCCGAGCCAGGGCAGGTCGACGATGGCCTGCGCGGCGCGGTAGCGCACCCACCATTCGCGGTCGGCCAGCAGGGCGACGAGGCGGCCGACGTCGGACGCGTCGCCGATGCGGCCCAGCGCCCTGGCGGCGAGCACGCGGACCTGCCAGTCCGCATGCGCGAGCAGGCCGCGCACCTGGTCGCGCAGGCCGGGCGTGGCGACGATGCGCAGCGCGGCCGTCACGCGTTCGGGGTCGTCGCCGGCGAGGGCCGCGGACAGCACGTCCGCCGGCAGGTCGATGCGCAGCGCTTCCGCGATGCGCAGCGCGCGCGGCAAACGCTCCTGCGGCAGCGCCGGCAGCAGATCCGCCAGCACGCCGGCGACGGGCGCGCTCGCCTCTTTCAGGATGCCGGCCACGTGCGACATCGCCCAGTCGTCGCGTGCGACGAACAGCGGCGTGAGGTACGCCGCGGCCGCGTGCGGGTCGATGCGCACGAGCGCCCACAAGGCGGAGAGCGACAGCGTGACGTCGGGACTTTCGGCCAGCGTGCGGAGCGTGTCCCACGACGCGCGGTCGCCCAGGTGGCCCAGGAGGAGCGTCGCGAGCAGGCGTTCGGTGCGCGGGCCGCGGGCGAGCATGGCGCGGGCGTCGTGCTCCACGCCGAGGCGGCGCGCGACGTCGTTCAGGGCGGCGCCCGCTTCCCCGCGCAGCGATGCCTGCAGGTGGACCCACAGCTTGATGAAGTGCGGACGGTCCGCTTTGCCGAGCGGCGGCAGCGTCGCGGGCGTCTCGCCGACGATGGCGGCATTCAGGACGGGACGCCAGCGCGCCAGCGCGCGCGCCGCGCGGCGTTCGCGCCGGCGCAGGGCCATGCGCAGGCGGATGATCTGCGCGCCGAGGAGCAGGGTCAGGAGGAGGGCGCCGATGCCCGTCCAGTACGCCGCCGCCAGGATCGGATCGGTGGGCTCCGTGAACGCCGCCGCCAGCGCGTGGGCGGGGATGACGCCGCCCGTCGGCAGGATCATGCGGGGGTCTTCAGGTAGCGGCGCAGGCGCGCCAGCAATTCCTGCGGCTGGAACGGCTTGATGATGAAGTCGTTGGCGCCGGCATCGAGGGCGCGCACGGTGTCGCGCTCCGTGTTCTTGGCGGTCAGCATGAGGACGGGGACGGCTTCCCAGCCGGCCTGCGCACGAATCTGGCCCACGATCTCGAATCCGTCCACGTAGGGCAGCATCACGTCCAGCAGCACGAGGTCGGGCGCGGGCTGCGACACGACGTGCTGGACGGCGGCGCGGCCGTCGGCCACGTGGATCACGCGATAACCCTGGCGCTCGAGCATGAAGCCGAGGACGTGGGCGATGTGGACATCATCCTCGACGACGAGGACGCTGGGTTGTGCGCTCATGGTGGTGCGGTCGGAAGTTGCCGTCGGGCTGCATTATACTGGGCGTGTTTAACATTCGACGCGCGATTGTGGTGGGGTGTGCGGCCACCAACGGTCGGAATGGCCGACAAGAAGTCAGGAGGAGAAATGCCGGGCGATACACGCAACTGGTTCGACCAGGGAGGACGGGCCTACGCCCGATTCCGGCCCGAATATCCGCGGGAACTCGCCGCGTACCTGGCGTCCGTGGCGCCGGACAACCGGCTCGCGGTCGACGTGGGCTGCGGTAACGGGCAGCTGACGCAGCTTCTCGCGCCTCGCTTCGAGCGTGTGATCGGGCTCGACCCGAGCGCCGACCAGATCGCGAATGCCGTTCCGGACGCGCGCATCCATTATGAATGCGCGCCTGCCGAGCAGTTGCCGGTGCTTGACGCGAGCGCGAGCCTGGTCACGGCCGCCCAGGCCGCGCACTGGTTCGACCTGCCGGCGTTTTACAGGGAAGTGCGCCGGATCGCCGCGCCCGGCGCCGTCGTGGCGCTCGTCAGCTACGGCGTGCCCAGTTTCGAAACCGAGCTGGAAACTGCGCTGGACGGGCGCTTCCAGGCCTTTTACCGGGATGAGATCGGGCCGTACTGGCCGCCCGAGCGCAAGCTCGTCGACACGGGCTATGCGACCATCGATTTCCCGTTCGACGAATTCACGCCGCCATCCCTGGCCATCCGCCTCGAATGGCGCCTGTCCGAATTCCTCGGCTACGTGTCGACGTGGTCCGCCACGCGCAGCGCGAGGGAGGCCGGCAGGGAAGCGCTGCTCGCGGCGTTCGCCGACGACCTCGCCGCGCTGTGGGGAGATCCGGACAGGGCGCGTCCGGTCTCCTGGCCCATCAACATGCGCATCGGCCGCGTGTAGCGCGCGTCAGGCGGGCAGGTCGAACAGCAGGACTTCGGCCGCTTCCGCCCTGTCGAACACGACCCGTTCCTCGCCGCCGATCTTGAGCGCATCGCCATCCTTCAGCGGCACGCCGTTGACCGTGACGTCGCCGCGGATCACGTGGACGTAGGCCAGGCGCTCGCGGTCGAGGGCATGTTCGACCTTGTCGCCTTCGTCCAGGATGGCGGCGAAGATCGACGCATCCTGGTGGATCAGCACGGACTCCTGGCGGCCGTCGCGCGAGGCGATCAGGCGCAGCCTGCCTTTCTTGCTGTCGGTCGAAAAATGCTTTTCCTCGTAGCTGGGCGGGATGCCTTTCGTGTCCGGCTCGATCCAGATCTGCAGGAAGTGCACGGGATCCGTCTTCGACCCGTTGAACTCGCTGTGGCGCACGCCGCTGCCCGCGCTCATGCGCTGCACGTCGCCGTAGTGCAGCACGGAGCCGGTGCCCATGCTGTCCTTGTGCTCCAGCGCGCCGTCCAGCACGTACGAGATGATCTCCATGTCGCGATGGCCGTGCGTGCCGAAGCCGGCGCCCGGGGCGACGCGGTCTTCGTTGATCACCAGCAGCGGGCCGAAGCCGCTGTGGCGCGGGTCGTAGTAATCGGCGAACGAAAAGCTGTGTTTCGACATCAGCCAGCCGTGGTGGGCGGCGCCCCGTTCTTCGCTCCTGCGGACTTCCATCATGATCTGCTCCTTGGTGTGTTTGTGTGTCGATGGAGACGAGTATAGGGAAGCCGCACCGCAATGAAAAACGAGTAGTTTTAGCGCCTACGATCGAAAAAATCGATCATCGCCGGAGCGGGTCGAGCAGGCTGCGCAGATTGTTATGGTCGAGCTCGTACATGAGGGCGAGCAGCTCGCCCAGTTCGCCTTTGGGAAAACCTTCGCGGGCGAACCAGCCCAGGTAGTGGCCGGGCAGGTCGGCGATCGTGCGGCCCTTGTACTTGCCGTAGGGCATTTCGCGGGTGAGGAGGAGCGTGAGGTGTTCGGGTTTCATGGTGGCGCCACTTTAACAAACATGGCGTAGCATGCGGTCAGGAGGACACTCGATGGCAACCGACTTCAACCTCGAACGCTTCGTGGAAGCCCAGAACGGCGTCTACGACACGGCGCTGACCGAGCTGCGCGCCGGCCACAAGCGCACCCACTGGATGTGGTTCATCTTTCCCCAGATCGAGGGACTGGGACACAGCGCCATGGCGCAGCGCTATGCGATCCGGTCCGCCGACGAGGCCGCGGCCTATCTCGCGCACCCCGTGCTGGGCCCGCGCCTGCGCGCCTGCGCGACGGCTGTCGCGGGCCACGACGACCGGGGCGTCGACGAGATCTTCGGCCACCCGGACAACCTGAAATTCCATTCCTCGATGACCCTGTTTGCCGACGTGGCGCCCCACGAAGCGATCTTCCAGAGCTGCCTCGACCAGTTCTTCGACGGCCGTCCCGACCCGGCCACGCTGGAGCGGCTGGGCTGACCGCGCGGACGCCGGACGCGTCCGCAACGGTGCTGCCAACGTTGTTGCGTATAATCCGTGGTCAGCTTGTCTACCAACCACACAACAACACACATGGCTTCATCTCCAGACAATATCAGCATGGCGGTGTTCTGCGACTTCGAAAACGTCGCACTCGGCGTGCGCGATGCGAATTACGAGAAATTCGACATCAAGCCCGTCCTCGAACGCCTGCTGCTCAAGGGCAGCATCGTGGTCAAGAAATCCTATTGCGACTGGGATCGCTACAAGGGCTTCAAGGCAACGATGCATGAAGCGAACTTCGAACTGATCGAAATCCCCCACGTGCGCCAGTCGGGCAAGAATTCCGCCGACATCCGCATGGTCGTGGACGCGCTCGACCTGTGCTACACGAAATCGCACGTGAACACGTTCGTGATCGTCTCGGGCGACTCGGACTTCTCGCCGCTCGTCTCCAAGCTGCGCGAGAATGCGAAACGGGTGATCGGCGTGGGCGTCAAGCAGTCGACGTCCGACCTGCTGGTCGCCAACTGCGACGAATTCATCTTCTACGACGACCTCGTGCGCGAACAGCGCCGCGCCGCCGCCAAGCGCGACGAGCGCAAGGCCCAGCCGCAGCAGGGCCGCCGCCCGTCGGACGAGAACAACCGCAAGCGCGAAGAAATGGAAGCGCGCAAGTTGCAGGCGCTGGAGATGGTCGTCGAGACCTTCGACGCGCTCGTCTCCGAACGTGGCGACACCGGCAAGATCTGGGCGTCGCTGCTGAAGGACACGCTGAAGCGCCGCCGTCCGGACTTCTCCGAGACCTATTACGGCTTCCGTACGTTCGGCAACCTGCTGGAAGAAGCGCAGACGCGCGGCCTGTTCGAATTCGGCCGCGACGAGAAATCCGGCACCTATGTCTTCCGCGGCGCCAACGCCCAGGTCGACCTGCAGCCGGTGGAAGCCGCGCCGGTGGAGACGCCGGTCGAGCAGCCGCAGGTGGCGGCCGAGCCGGCAGCCCTGGAAGCCGTCGACGAACTGGCCGCGGAAACCCAGGGCGAGCAGCCGACCGAAGTGCCGGCAGCGGCCCGCGAATCGCGCCGCCGCGGCGGCCGCGGACGCAAGGGACGCGAAGGGCAGGCGCCTGCGCTGGAAGCGGTGCAGGACGCCGTGCCCGTTTCCGAGGAGGCCGCGATCGCCACCTGGCCGGCACCGACGCCGGACCTGGCCGAGGCACCGGAGCCTGTCGCTGCGGCCGAGGAACCCGTCGCCGTTGCCGAGGAAGCGCCCGCGCCGGCGAAGGAACGCCGCCGTACGACGCGCACGCCGCGCAAGCGCAAGGAGGAGACCGCCGGCACGGCCGTGACCGCGGAGGCGGTGGCGCAGGAAGACGGCGCTGCGGCGCTGGATGCGCAGACTGCCGTCGCGGAAGCAGCGCCCGCGGAACCGGTTGTGGAAGGCGAGGACGAGAGCCAGGCCGCGAAGCAGGCCCGCAAGAAGTCGGCCCGCCCGGCGCACAAGGCACCGTCGCGCAAGCCGGCGACGCGTGCCCCGCGCCGGCCTGCCAAGCCGAAGACGCCGCCCGAAAACAGCTGACCGTCGTTCCCGGCAGTGCCGGGAACGACGGTCTAGCCGCGCGCGCGTCCCATCCGGGCCTGTGCAATAATGACAATAACGCCCCGCGTCCACTGTCATGCAAAGGCCCACCATGCGCACGCTCACCGGTCTCTTCGCCTGCCTCCTCGCCGCCGCGAATTTAGCTTTACCTCTGCCGTCCCAGGCGGCCGCACCCTCCGCGGCGCATCCCTTGCTGGGCATCTGGATTCTTTCGATCCCGCAGCTCGGCTGTTCCGAGACGTATCACTTCCGCGGCGACGGCACGACCCTCGTGAAAAGCGCGGACGAAGTGTCGGAAAGCGAATTCACGGTCGCCGAAAAGCCCAGCGCCAAGGGTTTCTATAAACTCGAGGACAAGATCGTGAAGGACAACGGCAAGCAGGATTGCTCCGGCGAGATCATGAAGCCGGGCACGCGCGCTACCAACTACCTCCGCTTCCACCCGTCCGGCGCGCGCTTCGTGATGTGCCGCGACGAGACGATGGAAGCGTGCATCGGGCCGTTCGAGCGGATGCCGGGGCAGGGGATCTGACCGGATCTTCCATTCAGTAGGTGAGTGTCACCAACGACACAGCCTGCCGCGGCAACTGCATCCTGACGGTGGCGGCGCCATCCGGCGTCGCCACCGTCGTCGCCTCCACTTGCGCCAGTTCGCTCGCCTTCTGCAACTCGGCCACCTGCGCCGCCGTCGGATGCGCGGGCGACCCCATGCGCTTCCACGCGGCGTACGAATTGCTGTGGTCCTGGTCGATGCGGTAATGCCGCAACTGCACCTGTTTGGCGGGAATGCCGGCGATGCGCAGTTCGACCGGCGAGCCGGCGTCGATGATGTCGTCGTCGTGGTAATTCCAGACCAGGACGGACACGCTGTGCGCATCCTTCGCCGCCAGCGCATCGATGTCGGTACGCGCGCCGCGCACGCCGGCGGCCTGGATGCGGGCCGCGTCGTAGGTCCGGTCGCCCGTCACCGCCACGCGCTCGCCGCGCATCTTGCCGAGCATGCGGAACACGTTCAGCACCGGCTTGTTCACGCCATTGGTCGCCAGGTCGCGGAAGCCCGCGAACCAGGGCTGGTCCTCGAATTCGAACGACCAGTTCACCGCGCCGATCAGGTTGACGCCGCGCCGCGCCGCCAGGTCATATTCGCGCGCGATCGAGGCCGCCGTATAGCTCGCATACAGCGTGCCGTTGCGGTAGGCGTTTTCCGGATTGGTCTGCATGCTGCAGGCGGCGCAGCCTTCCGGATCGGACTCGCCGACGATGACGGGAATGCCTTTCAGTTCCGGGTATTTCTCGACGAGCGCGAAGCCCTCGTCGAGATGGCGGAAATGCGCGTCCATGCCCATGCGAACGATGCCGTTGACGACCTTCGGCGCGCCCTTGGCGTGGAACGCGACGAAGTCCAGCGGCGACCCGGTCTTGCCGGTCGCGTAGTTGGTCTCGTGCAGGCAGTGGCGCAGGAAGTCGTCCATGAAACCTGCCGCGGCGGCCGTGTGCGGCCCGCCGATGCGCGCCGTGGGCAGCGCGCGCTTCACCGCGTCGGCGGCGTAGTCGTACATCTTGAAGTACTCGCGTTTCGCGTCCGGCGCGACCAGGTAAGAGAGATCCGGCTCGTTCCACACTTCCCAGTACCAGCTCTCGACTTCCTTCCGGCCGTAGCGCGCCACGCTGTGCTTCACCCATTGGTAGACCAGCTCGGACCACTTGGCGTAGTCGTTCGGCGGCGAGGCCCAGCCGGTGAAGAGTGCCGGGTAGGGCGGGCCCGGCTTCCAGTGGTGGCGGTAGGGCTGCGGGCGCTGCGACAGCGCTTCCGGCATGAAGCCGATCTGGGCCAGCGGCTTCATGCCGCGTTCGATGTACGTGTCGAAGATGGCGTCGACGATGGTCCAGTCATAGACCGGCTTGCCGTCCTTGTCTTCGCTGTACATGTTCGTCGAGCCCCACTTGAGCGCATGGCTGCCGTCGCCCGACGTCATGAGGTTGTGCGTGCGGACGTACACGGGGACGGGACTCAGCGCGGCGATGTCGCCCAGCAGTTTTTTGCCGTTGGGTGCCGTCGTGTAATTCGGTTCGTCGTAGCCGAACCAGGCCCAGATCGGCGTCATGGGGCCCTTGACCTGCGTGGCGTCGATGGCGAGCTTGACGGAGGACGGCGTCGTGGATTCGGCCACGCATAGCGGCGCCGCGGCGGCCAGGAGGAGAGCAGCGAGATGCCTCTTCATGTCGGCGCTCACCAGAGATGGTGCACGTGGGGTGCGATCCGCTCGCGGTACAGCGCGCGCAGCTGTTCCATCGCCGCAGGCAGAATGGCGTCCAGCGCGCTGGCCTGGCTGTTCGCGATCGCCTGCGCGGCATTCCTGGCGCCCGGGATCACCGTGCTGACGCTTTGCTCCATCAGGATCCAGCGCAGCGCGAACTGCGCCATCGTCGCGCCGCCCGGCACCAGTTCGCGGATCTGTTCGACGGCCTCGAGCGCGAGGTCGTACGGGACGCCGGCAAACGTCTCGCCCTTGTCGAACGATTCCCCCTCGCGGTTGAACGCGCGGTGATCGTCCGCGGCGAACGTCGTGCCGGCGCTCATCTTCCCGGTCAGCAGGCCCGACGCGAGCGGGACGCGCACGATCACGCCGACGTCGCGCCGCGCCGCTTCCGCGAAGAACAGCGTGGCCGGACGCTGGCGGAAGATGTTGTAGATGATCTGCACGGTGGCGACATTCGGGTATTCAATGGCCTTCAGGCCCTCTTCGACCTTCTCGACGGAGACGCCGTAGTGGCGGATCTTGCCGGCCGCGACCAGGTCGTCCATGGCGCCGAAGACGTCCGGCTGATAAAAGACCGGCGTCGGCGGGCAATGCAGCTGCACGAGGTCCAGGCAGTCGACCCGCAGGTTGCGCAGCGACCGCTCGACGAATGCCGTCAGGTTGGCCTTTGTATAGCCTTCCGCCACGTGGGGCGACAGGCGGCGCCCTGCCTTGGTGGCCACGAACGGCCGCTCGCCGCCGCGTTCGGCGAGCACGTCCGCGATGATCTGTTCGGAACGGCCGTCGCCATACACGTCGGCGGTATCGATGAACGTGACGCCATTGTCGAGGGCCGCATGCAGCGCGCCCCTGGCGTCCTCCACGCTGACTTCGCCCCAGGAGCCGCCGATCGCCCAGGCGCCGAAGCCGATTTCCGAGACTGCCGCACCGGTGCGGCCCAGTTTTCTTTGTTGCATGTTTTCTCCTTCTTAAACCATCAGTGTCCACGTTATACCGCCCAGCCTTGCCGCAGTGCTATCATTCAAAGATGAGCCGCATTCATCGCGGCGATGATTCTCTCTCAACCATGTCCCTGATCGATCGCGTCGATTTCGCCGACCTGCGCCTGTTCCTTGCCATCGTGCGCACGCGCAGCTTCAAGGCGGCCGCCATCCAGCTGGGCCTGTCGCCCTCTGCAGCCAGCCACGCCATGCGCCGGCTGGAAGCGCGCCTCGCCGTGAAGCTGCTGAACCGTTCCGCGCGTTCCGTCACCCCGACCGGTATCGGCCTCGAACTTGCAAAGCGCCTGGGCGACGGCTTCGACGCGATCGGTGCGGCGCTCGGGCTCATCGACTCGGCCATGCCGGCCCATGGCGAACTGCGCATCAACGTGTTCGCGGACGCGGCCCATCTGTTGATCGAACCGGCGATCGTGGCGTTCGCCCGTGTCTATCCCGACGTACGGCTGACCGTCGTCGTGGAAGACCGGCCCATCGATATCGTCGAAGAGGGCTACGATGCCGGCGTCCGGTATGGGCATTACGTTCCGGAAGACATGGTCGCCGTGCCCCTGAGCGGCCCCCAGCGCTGGGTCGTGGCGGCTGCCCCGGCGTATCTGGCCAACTACGGCGAGCCGGCGCATCCCGACGACCTGGCGCAGCACCGGTGCCTGCAGCTGCTGCTCGGCGACAACTCGGCCTACAAGTGGGAATTCGACATCGACGGCGAACGGCGCCGGATCCGTGTGCCTGGACCGGTCACGATCAACGATACGGCCACGACGATCGCCGTGGCGAAATCCGGCGCGGGGCTGGCCTATCTTCTCGAATCCAGGATCGCGGGCGAACTGGCCGAGGGCAGCCTGCGCATCGTGCTGGATGCGTTCGCCGCGCGCGGCGAGCCTTTCCACATGTACTACAGCAGCCGGCGGCATAGTCATCCGGCGCTGCGCACCCTGGTCAACATCATCCGTGCCGGGCATTCCTTCCGCCCGTCGGCTGAAAGCCTGCCGCCGCGCCTTGGGTGTATATTGCCGGGCGATCAGCTCACTTTTTGGATCCCCGATGTCCCCGGCTTTACTTTTCTGCATCCTCATCGCGTATTTCGCCCTGCTGCTCGGCGTCGCCTGGGCCACGGGGCGGGGTGCCAACAACGACAGTTTCTTCATCGGCAACAAGAGCAGCAACTGGATGCTCGTCGCGTTCGGCATGGTCGGCACCACGCTGTCCGGCGCCACGTTCATCAGCGTGCCGGGCGCCGTCGGGGCCGACGGCTTCGGCTATGCGCAAATCCTCATCGGCTACGTGATCGGCTACATCGCCGTCGTTGTCCTGCTGCTGCCGCTGTACTACCGCCTGCGCCTCACGTCGATCTACCACTACCTCGACGTGCGCCTCGGCCGGCGCGCCTACCAGAGCGGGGCGGGGTTCTTCATCCTGTCGCGCCTGTTCGGCGCCACCGCGCGGCTGTACCTCGTCGTCGCCGTCCTGCAGACCATCATCCTCGACAGCCTCGGCGTGCCGTTCTGGCTCACGACCTTCGTCATCCTCGGCATGATCCTGCTGTACACGGTCCAGGGCGGCGTGAAGACGATCGTCTGGACGGATACGCTGCAGACGACGTGCATGCTGGCCGGCCTGTTCGCCTGCGTCGCCTTCATGCTGGGCCAGCTCGACCTGACGATCCCCGAGGCGCTGCGGCAGATGCAGGACAGGGGTCTCGCGCGCGTGTTCACGCACGACCCCGACAGCCCCGGCTACTGGCTCAAGCAGATCGTGGCCGGCATCTTCATCGTGCTCACCATGACGGGCATGGACCAGGAAATGATGCAGAAGACGATCTCCGTGAAGACGCTGAAGGATTCGCAGAAGAACCTGCTGAGCCTCACGGCCGTGCTGGTCGTCGTGCTGTGCGCCTTCCTGTTCCTCGGCGGCCTGCTGTACCTGTACGCGCCGCTCGCCGGCGTGACGGCGACGGGCGATAAAATCTTCCCGGCCGTCGTCATGGGCCATCTGCCGGCCGCGGTGCAGATCATCTTCCTGATCGCGCTGATCTCGGCGCTGTTCCCCAGTGCCGACGGCGCCATCACGGCGCTGACGTCCACGTTCTGCATCGACATCCTCGGCATCAAGCGCCGCACCGACCTGACGGAGAGCCAGCGCATGCGCCTGCGCCGCCACGTGCACCTCGCGTTCGCCGCGTTGTTCCTGGCGATGGTGCTCGTCTTCAAATGGGTGGACAATCCCAGCATGATCGTCGTCATCCTGAAGCTCGCAAGTTATACATACGGACCCTTGCTCGGCCTGTTCGCCTTCGGCATGATGACGACGCGGACGCTGCACGACCGTCTCGTGCCCGTGGTGACCATCGGTGCGCCGATCCTGTGCGCGCTGCTGGAGTATTACCAGCATGCGCTGCTGGGCAGTTACCGCCTCGGCCTCGAACTGCTGATCGTGAACGGCGCCCTCGTATTCGCCGGCCTGTTCGCGATCTCGCGCCGCGCCGAGCCGTCCGCATTGACCGAACCGAATCTCAACTAGCCGGAGCCCTAATGTCATTCAAGCCTTTCTCCTCCCTGCGCCGTGGCATCGGCGCGCTGTGGCGCGGCCTCGACGCCACCCGCCGCTTCGTGCTGAACCTCATCTTCCTCGTCATCCTGATCGCCTTCGTCTGGGCCCTGTTCGGCGGCGGCCTCAAGCCGCTGGCGCCCAAGACGGCGCTCGTGCTCGACCTGAAGGGCGAACTGGTCGAGGCGCGCGCGGGCAGCGTGCGCGATTCCGTCGTCGCCGGCCTGTCGGGCAACGGCCGCCGCCTCGTGCGCCTGCCGGACGTGCTGAAGGCGCTGGACGGCGCCGCGAAGGACAGCAACGTGAACGAGGTGCTGGTGCTGCTGGACGAGCTGGATGGCGGCGGCCTCGCGTCCGTGCGCGAGATCGGCGCGGGCATCGAGCGCGTGAAGGCGGCCGGCAAGCGCGTCGTCGTCTGGGGCGGCAACTTCGACCAGAAGCGCTACCTGATCGCCGCGCATGCCAGCGAGATCTACCTGCATCCGATGGGCATGGTGCTGATCGAAGGCTTCGGCCGCCACCGCAATTACTACCGCGACGCGCTGGACAAGGTCGGCGTCACCGTCAACCTGATGAAGGTCGGCACGTACAAGAGCTTCGCGGAGCCGTTCATCGGCAACGGCCCGTCGCAGGCTGCGCAGGAGGCGGACAGCTTCCTGTACAACGGCCTGTGGACCGCGTACACGGCCGAAGTCGAAAAGGCGCGCAAGCTGCCGGCGGGGTCGATCGCGAAAGGCATCGACGAGCTGCCGCAGCGCCTGGAAGCGGCCAACGGCAACGCGGCCAAGGTGGCGCTGGACTGGAAGCTGATCGACGGCGTCAAGACCCGCGACGAAGTGCGCGACATGTTCATCAAGCGCGGCGTGTACGACGACCGCATCAAGACCTTCCGCCAGGTGAGCTTCGGCGACTACGTGGCGCGCAATCCGGAGAAGCCGTTCGGCGACGCGGTGGCCGTCGTCGTCGCGGCCGGCGACATCACGGAAGGCACGGGCGGCCCCGGCATGGTGGGCGGCATCTCGACGGCGAACCTGATCCGCAGCGTGCGCGAAGATTCGTCGGTGAAGGCCGTCGTCCTGCGCGTCAATTCGCCGGGCGGCAGCGCCTACGGTTCGGAATTGATCCGGCGCGAGCTGGAACTGACGCGCGCGGCCGGCAAACCGGTCGTCGTGTCGATGGGCGACGTGGCCGCGTCGGGCGGCTACTGGATCTCGATGGCGGCCGACGAAGTCATCGCCGACCCGTCCACCGTCACCGGCTCGATCGGCGTGTTCGCCATCCTGCCGACCGCCGACAAGGTCGTCGATAAACTGGGCATCCACACGGCCGGCGTGACGACCACGTGGCTCGCGGACGCCTACAATCCGCTGCGCCCGCTCGATCCGCGCTTCGGCCAGCTGATCCAGTCCGCCATCAACCACGTGTACGACGAGTTCACGACCAAGGCCGCCCTCGCGCGCAAGACGACGCCGGCCAAGATCGACGAAGTGGGCCAGGGCCGCGTCTGGACGGGCACGCAGGCCAAGGAACGCGGTCTCGTCGACCGCCTGGGCAGCTACGGCGACGCGCTGCGCTCGGCCGCCAGGCGGGCCCACCTGGGCGACGATTTCCGCGTCACGTATGCCGAACAGCCGACCACGCTGGCCGAACGCGTCCTCGAGCGCATGGGCCTGTCGGACGCGCAGATCCTGAACGTGCAGGTGAAGCTGGGCCTGCTGCCGGTCGACCTCGGCGCGGCCGCGCTGGGCGGCAACGCGACGGCAGGCATTACCAGGGACCTGGGCTGGCTGTCCGCCGTCGCCGACCGCAAGCAACCGTTCGCGGCCGTCACGCACTGCCTGTGCGGAGTGCCCTGAACCTTTCCGGAGCGTTAATCTTTGTAACAGCGTGTAGTCAGGCATACATACAAAGCAACACGGGCGTGGGAATCTTCCCACGCCCGTTTTGTTTCGATCTCCCCGCATGTAGGCGGCTTCTGTGTAAAGCCATGTAAAGATGCAACTTCCTATGCCGGGAGAGAGGATTCGCTCACCGTACGTTACGAAACATAAGGCAATGACAGGCCGTGCTACATTTCAAAGGAACATTTATTGTGCTTTTGAACACTCGGCCGCCAAGGATTAACATGGATTCGACCGTCACACCCGACAAGAATAAAACCCCGACCCAACCCAAGCGCTCGCGCCGCACCCGCATCATCGGGACCATCATCGCCATCCTCGCGATGGGCGGCCTGGGCTGGCTGGCCTGGCACCTCGTGCACCAGCAGCCGCAGGGCGCGCCCGGCGGTGCGGGCAGGCAGGGCGCGGGCGGACCCGGGGCGGGCCGCGGTGGTCCGGGCGGCGGGCGCGGCATGCCGGCCACGACGGTCGGTGTCGGCAAGGCCGAGCGGGCCGACATCCCGATCGTGCTGGACGCCCTCGGCACCGTGACCCCGGCCGCCGTCGCGACCGTGCGGCCGCAGGTGGGCGGCGTGCTGCAGAAGATCCTGTTCACGGAAGGCCAGCTGGTCAAGCAGGGCCAGGTCCTGGCGACGATCGACCCGCGCCCATCCGAGATGGCGCTGCTGCAGGCGACGGGCCAGCGCCAGCGCGACGAGGCGCAGCTCGAATCGGCCAAGGTCCTGCTGGGCCGCTACCAGACGCTGCTCCAGCAGGACTCGATCGCGCGCCAGGACGTCGACACGCAGGCGGCCCTGGTGAAACAGCTGCAGGGCGCCGTCACGACCGACAAGGCGGCCGAAGGCATCGCCCGGATCAACCTCGGCTACACGCAGGTGCGCGCACCGATCGCCGGCCGCGTGGGCCTGCGCACGGTGGACATCGGCAACCTCGTGGCCAGCAGCGACGCGAACGGCATTGCCGTCATCACCCAGCAATCGCCGATCGACGTCGAATTCGCCGTGCCGCAGGACCACCTGCCCGCGATCCAGGAGCGCATCAACGCGAACGCGACCTTGCCCGCGACGGCGCTGGACCGCACCCGTACGCGCGAACTGGCGCAGGGCCGCTTCATGGCGCTGGACAACCAGGTCGACACCTCGACCGGCACCGTCAAGGCCAAGGCCCGCTTCGGCAACGAGGCCTCCAAACTGTTCCCCAACCAGTTCGTGAACGTCCGCCTGCAGGTGAACGTCATCAAGAACGCGATCACGGTGCCGGTGACGGCGCTGCGCCACGGCGCCAACGGCGACTACGTCTACGTGCTGGATCCGCAGACCCGCACGGTGGCGCTGACGAACGTGAAGCGGGGCGAGGAAGATGCCGAGCGCGTCGAGATCACGAGCGGCCTGAAAGGCGGCGAGACCGTGATCACGGAAGGCGCCGACCGCCTCAAGGATGGCGCGAAGGTGACGCTGCCGGGCGAGCATCCGGCGCGCGGGCAGGGCGGCCAGGCGGGCCAGCATCGCCGCCGCCAGCAGCAGGGCGGGGCGGCGCAATGAGGAGTGCCGCATGAGTCCATCCGCACCCTTCATCCGCCGCCCAGTCGCCACGTCGCTGCTGATGCTGGCGATCGTGCTGGCGGGCCTCGTCGGCTATAAATTCCTGCCGCTCTCCGCGCTGCCGCAGGTCGACTTCCCGACCATCCAGGTGCAGACGCTGTATCCGGGCGCGAGCCCGGAAGTGATGGCGCGCACCGTGACGGCGCCGCTGGAACGCCAGTTCGGCCAGATGTCGGGCCTCGCGCGCATGAGTTCCAACAGCGCGGCCGGCGTCTCCGTGATCACCCTGCAGTTCACGCTGGGCCAGACGCTCGACGTGGCCGAGCAGGAAGTCCAGGCCGCGATCAACGCGGGCGGCTCGCTACTGCCCACCGACCTGCCGGCGCCGCCGGTCTACGCCAAGGTCAACCCGGCCGATGCACCGGTGCTGACGCTCGCCATCACGTCCGATTCGATGCCGCTGACGGAGGTGCAGAACCTCGTCAACACGCGCCTCGCGCTGAAGATCAGCCAGGTGACGGGCGTGGGTCTCGTCACCCTGCAGGGCGGCCAGCGTCCGGCCGTGCGCATCCAGGCCAACACGGAGGCGCTCGCCGCGAACGGCCTCGGTCTCGACACGCTGCGCACCGCGATCACGAACGCGAATGCCAACAGCGCGAAGGGCAGCTTCGACGGCCCGCTGCGCGCGTACACCATCAACGCCAACGACCAGCTGGTGACGGTGCCCGACTACACGAACCTGATCGTCGCGTACAGGAACGGCGCGCCCGTGCGCCTGGGCGACGTGGCGAAGGTCGTCGACAGCGCGGAAAACGTCAAGCTCGGTGCGTGGGCCAACATGAAGCCGGCGATCATCCTGAACGTGCAGCGCCAGCCCGGTGCCAACGTGATCGCCACCGTGGACGCCATCAAGCAGCGCCTGCCCGAACTCCAGGCCAGCCTGCCGCAGAGCATCCACATGGACGTCCTGTCGGACCGCACGAACGGCATCCGGGCATCCGTCGAACACGTGCAGATCGAGCTCGTACTGGCGGTCGTCCTCGTCGTGCTCGTGATCTTCGCCTTCCTGCACAGCATCCGCGCCACCGTGATCGCGAGCCTCGCGGTGCCGATCTCGCTCGTCGGCACGTTCGGCATCATGTACCTGCTTGGGTACAGCCTGAACAACCTGTCGCTGATGGCGCTGACGATCGCGACCGGCTTCGTCGTCGACGACGCCATCGTCATGATCGAGAACATCTCGCGCTACATCGAGGAAGGCGAGAGGCCGATGGGCGCCGCGCTCAAGGGCGCCACGCAGATCGGCTTCACCATCATCTCGCTGACCGTGTCGCTGATCGCCGTGCTGATCCCGCTGCTGTTCATGGGCGACGTCGTGGGCCGGCTGTTCCGCGAATTCGCCGTGTCGCTCGCGATCACGATCCTGATCTCGGCCGTCGTGTCGCTGACGCTCGTGCCGATGATGTCGGCCCGCTGGCTCAAGCAGCACGACAAGTCGCACGAAAACCCATTCGCCCGCAAGTTCCAGTCGTTCTTCGACTGGACCGTGGGCCACTACGACCGCGGCCTGAACTGGGTGCTGGCCCGCCAGGGCCTGACCCTGCTCGTCGCACTGGGCACGCTCGTGCTGACGGCGATCCTGTGGACCTTCATCCCGAAAAGCCTGTTCCCCACGCAGGACACGGGCCAGCTGCAGGCGCGCGTGGAAGCGCGCCAGGCGATCTCGTACAGTTCGATGGCCGAGATGCAGCAGGCCGCCGCGCGCGAGATCCTGGCCGACCCGGACGTCGAATCGCTCGCGTCGACGGTGGGCGTGGACGCCGCCAACAACACGATGCTCCACACGGGCACCATGCTGATCAACCTGAAGGCGAACCACGGCGACCAGCAGGACATCATGGACCGCCTGCGCCGCCGCGTGGCGCAGAACGTGGCCGGCGTCACCCTGTACCTGCAGCCGACGCAGGACCTCACCATCGACGCCGAGACGGGACCGACCCAGTACCGCCTGTCGATCGAGGGCGCTGACACGAAGACGGTGACGGAGTGGGCCCACAGGATGGTCGCGGCGATGGCGCGCCGCAAGGAGCTGGCCAACGTCGTGACGGACGCCGGCGCCACCGGCGCGGCCGCCTACGTCAACATCGACCGCGACAGCGCGTCGCGGTTGTCCGTGACGGCGTCGAACGTCGACGACGCGTTGTACAGCGCGTTCGGCCAGCGCATCGTGTCGACCATCTTCACGGAGACGAACCAGTACCGCGTGATCCTGGAAGCGCAGCAGGACGAAAAGATGTCGCTCGACGCGCTGTCGGACCTGCAGCTGCGCACGGGTTCCGGCGCGCCGACACCGCTGTCCGCGATCGCCTCCATCACGGAGCAGGCCGCGCCGCTGCAGATCACGCACGTGGCGCAGTACCCGGCGACGACGATCGGCTTCGACACCGCGTCCGGCATCAAGCTGGGCACGGCCGTCGCCGCCATCAAGGAAGTCGCGCAGGAGATCGGCCTGCCGGGCTCCGTGACCATGACGTTCCTCGGCGCGTCCGGCGCGTACCAGGCGTCGCTGTCGAACCAGCTGTGGCTGATTTTAGCTGCCGTCGTCTGCGTGTACATCGTGCTGGGGGTGCTGTATGAGAGCTACATCCACCCGCTGACCATCCTGTCGACCCTGCCGTCGGCCGGCGTCGGCGCGCTGCTCGCATTGGGCATCACGGGGCAGGGCCTCGGCGTCATCGGCATCATCGGCATCATCCTCCTGATCGGCATCGTGAAGAAGAACGCGATCATGATGATCGACTTCGCCATCGAGGCCGAGCGCGACGAGGGCAAGGACCCGAGGACGGCGATCCACCAGGCCGCGATGCTGCGCTTCCGCCCCATCATCATGACGACCCTGGCCGCGCTGTTCGCCGCCATCCCGCTGATGTTCGGCTGGGGCGAGGGCGCGGAGCTGCGCCGGCCGCTGGGCCTTGCCATCTTCGGCGGCCTGATCGTCAGCCAGCTGCTCACGCTGTTCACGACGCCCGTCATCTATCTCGCGTTCGACCGCCTCGCGCGGCGCTGGCGCGGGGCCGAGCCTCCCAAGCCGGCCGCGGTCAAACCCGGCGGGGCCGGTGCATGAGTCTCTCGCAGCCGTTCATCAAGCGGCCCATCGCGACGGTGCTGCTGACCATCGGCATCGCGCTGGCGGGCATCGGCGCGTTCTTCGTGCTGCCCGTGTCGCCGCTGCCGCAGGTCGACTTCCCGACGATCTCCGTGTCGGCCAACCTGCCGGGCGGCAGTCCGGACACGATGGCAACGTCGGTGGCCACGCCGCTGGAACGGCGGCTGGGCGTCATCGCGGGCGTCAACGAGATGACGTCCAGCAGCGGCAACGGCTCCACCCGCATCAACCTGCAGTTCGACCTGACGCGCCAGATCGATTCCGCCGCGCGCGAAGTGCAGGCCGCGATCAATGCGGCGCGTGCCGACCTGCCGGCCACCCTGCGCAGCAACCCGACGTACCGCAAGGCCAATCCGTCCGATGCGCCCGTGATCATCCTCGCGCTGACGTCGAAGACGCGTTCGCCCGGCCAGATCTACGACGAGGTGTCGAACGTCGTGCAGCAGAAGCTCGCGCAGGTGAAGGGCGTGGGCGACGTGGAAATCGGCGGCGGCTCGCTGCCCGCCGTGCGCGTCGACCTGAACCCGTACCAGCTGAACCAGTACGGCCTGTCGACCGAGGACGTGCGCGCTGCCATCCAGGCGACCAACGCCAACCGGCCGAAGGGCGCGCTGGAAGGACAGGGCATGCGCCTGCAGATCTATTCGCAGGCGAACACGCCGACCAATGGCCGCACCGCAGCCGACTACAAGGGCCTCGTCGTCGCGTGGCGCAACGGTTCCGCGATCCGGCTGCAGGACGTCGCCGACGTATGGGACGGCGTCGAGAACATCAACACGCTGGGCCTGTTCAACGGCCAACCCGCCGTGATCGTGCTGGTGACGAGCCAGCCGGGCGCCAACGTCATCGAGACCGTGGACGGCGTGCGCGCGCTGCTGCCGCAACTGCAGGCCCAGTTGCCGCAGGACGTGCGCATGCAGGTCGCGTCGGACCGCACCAATTCCATCCGCGCGTCGCTGCACGAGATCGAGATGACGTTGATGATCTCGATCCTGCTCGTCGTGCTCGTGGTCTCCGTGTTCCTGCGCAGCGTGCGCGCGACCATCGTGCCGGCCGTGGCGACCGTCGTGTCGCTGCTCGGTACTTTCGGCGTGATGTACCTGCTGGGCTTCTCCCTGAACAACCTGTCGCTGATGGCGCTCACGGTGGCCACCGGCTTCGTCGTCGACGACGCCATCGTCGTACTGGAAAACACGAGCCGCCACGTGGAGGCGGGCATGGACCGCATGAAGGCGGCGCTGCTGGGCGCGCAGGAAGTGGGCTTCACCGTGCTGTCCATCAGCCTGTCGCTCGTGGCCGTGTTCATCCCGCTGCTGTTCATGGGCGGCCAGGTGGGCCGGCTGTTCCGCGAATTCGCCGTCACCCTGTCGGCCGCGGTGATGATCTCGCTCGTGATCTCGCTGACGACGACGCCGATGCTGTGCGCGATGCTGCTGAAACCGGGCCAGAAGCTGCACGACCACGTGGGCCGCAGGCAGGGTCGCCTCGGCCGCTGGGCCGAGCGCAGCTTCAACGGTGTGCTGAAGTCGTACGAGCACGCGCTCGACTGGGCGCTCGACATGAAGGCGCTCGTGATGCTGATCCTCGTGTTCGTCGTCGGCCTGAACGTGTACCTGTTTTCAGGCGCGCCGAAAGGCTTCTTCCCGCAGCAGGACACGGGCCAGGTCAACGGCGGCCTGCGCGCCGACCAGAGCATCTCGTTCCAGGCCATGCAGGGCAAGCTGCGCCAGCTCGTCAACATCATCAAGAGCGACCCCGCCGTGGACACCGTCGTCGGCTTCACGGGCGGCTCGCGCGCGGGCGGCGGCTTCATGTTCCTGAACCTGAAGCCGGTCGAGGAGCGCGCCAAGGGCGAGAGCGGCCAGGCCGTGATCGCGCGCCTGCGGCCGAAGCTCGCGCAGGTGACGGGCGTGCAGCTGTTCCTGAATCCCGTGCAGGACCTGCGCATGGGCGGGCGCCAGTCGAACTCCACGTACCAGTACACGCTGAAGAGCGACAACCGCGCCGACCTCAAGACGTGGGCGACGAAGCTGGCCGACGCGATGAAGGGGCAAAAGGCGCTGACCGACGTCGACACCGACCAGGCGGACAACGGCGTCGAGACCTATGTCGACATCGACAAGCAGACCGCCTCGCGCCTCGGCATCAGCGCGAAGGACATCGACAACGCGCTGTACGACGCGTTCGGCCAGCGCCAGGTCGCCAACATCTACGACGAGTTGAACCAGTACCACGTGATCATGGGCGTCGCGCAGCAGTATGCGCGCTCGCCGGCGGCGCTGGACGACGTCTACGTGCCGTCGAAGAACGCGGCCACGGCCACCACCGCCGGCACGCCCGCCGCGCCCGCGAACCTGACGGCGGCGCGCGACCCGTCCAGCGGCGCGGCGCTGTCGTCGTCCGCCACCACGATGGTGCCGCTGTCGGCCATCGCGCACTTCGCGGAACGCTCGACGCCGAGCTCCGTCAACCACCAGGACGGCGAGCTGGCGACGACGATCTCGTTCAACCTCGCCGACGGCTATTCGCTGTCGGAAGCGCAGCAGGCCGTCAAGCAGGCGGAAGCCGACATCGGCATGCCGACCAACGTGCGCGGCAGTTTCCAGGGCCAGGCGAAGCAGGCGCAGGAATCGAACCAGCAGCAGCCGCTGCTGATCCTCGCCGCGATCGTCGTCATCTACATCGTGCTCGGCATCCTGTACGAAAGCCTCGTGCACCCGATCACGGTGCTGTCGACGTTGCCGTCGGCCGGCGTGGGCGCCGTGCTGGCGCTGCTGCTGTTCCGCATGGAGTTTTCCATCATCGCGCTGATCGGCGTGTTCCTCCTGATCGGCATCGTGAAAAAGAACGCGATCCTGATCATCGACTTCGCGCTGGAGGCGGAGCGCGCGCGCGGTCTGTCGGCCACGGACGCCGTGCGCGAGGCGTGCCTGCTGCGCTTCCGCCCGATCCTGATGACGACCCTGGCCGCGGCGCTGGGCGCGCTGCCGCTGGCGATCGGCTTCGGCGAAGGCTCCGAGCTGCGCCAGCCGCTGGGCATCGCCATCATCGGCGGCCTGGTCGCGAGCCAGCTCCTGACGCTCCTCACGACGCCCGTCGTCTACGTCTACCTCGACAAGCTCCGCCGCCGCAACGCGGACGAGCATCACCTGGTCCGCCATCCGCTGGAGGACCAGCCCACGACTTCCCAGCCATGAACCGAACCATGCGATTTACCACGACCATTCGCCCGCTGATCTCCACGCTGCTCGCCGCCGCCGTGCTGTCCGGCTGCGCGCTCGCGCCCACGTACGAGCGCCCGGCGACGCCGAATCCGGCCGCGTTCAAGGAACTGCAGGGGTGGGCGCCGGCGGCACCCGCGGACGCACTCGATCGGGGCCCGTGGTGGACCCTGTTCAACGACCCCGTGCTCGACGGCCTGGTGCGCCAGGTGGAGGTCAGCAACCAGAACGTGGCGGCGGCCGTCGCCGCGTACAGCCAGGCGCGCGCGCTCGTCGCGCAGCAGCGCGCGTCGCTGTTCCCGACCGTGACGCTGACCGGCGGCGCAAACCGCAACGGCAGCGGCGGGGGCAGCGGCACCAATGACAATAACAATGGACGCACCTCGAACAGCTTCCGCCTGAACATCGGTTCGAGCTGGGAGCCGGACGTGTGGGGTCGCCTGCGCGCGGGCATCTCGGCGGCGCAGGCCAATGCCCAGGCCAGCGCGGCCGACCTCGCGTCGGCACGCCTGTCCGCGCAGGGCGAACTGGCGGCCGACTATTTTTCGCTGCGCTCCGTCGACGCCCAGCGCGCGCTGCTGGCCACGACCATCGAAGGCTACCAGCGCGTGCTGAAGATCACGCAGAACCGCTTCGACGTGGGCATCGTGCCGCACTCGGACGTCTACCAGGCCCAGACCCAGCTCGCCAGCGCCCAGAGCGACGACCTGACGCTGGCGCGCCAGCGCGCGCAGCTGGAACACGCGATCGCGGTCCTCGTCGGCAAGGCGCCGGCCGACTTCGCGCTGGCGCCGGCGCAGTGGAACGTGACGGTGCCGGAGGTGCCGGTGGGCGTGCCGTCCACCCTGCTGGAGCGGCGTCCCGACATCGCCGCGTCCGAACGCGCCGTGGCCGCGGCCAACGCGCAGATCGGCATCGTGCGCGCCGCCTACTTCCCGCAGATCGGCCTCACGGCATCGTACGGTCCGTCCGCCAGCGCCATCGGCGACCTGTTCAAGGCATCGAGCATGGCGTGGGCACTGGGCCTGTCGGCCACGGAGACCATCTTCAACGGGGGCGCCAACCGCGCGGCGGTGCAGGGCGCCGACGCGGCGCGCGAACAGGCCGTCGCGCGCTACCGCCAGACGGTGCTGGACGCTTTCGCTGACGTCGAGGACCAGCTGAACGCCACGCGCGTGCTGGCGCAGCAGCAGGAGCTGCAGCGCCAGGCGTCGGAGGCGGCGGACAAGGTCGAGGAGCAGGTGCTGAACCGCTACAAGGCCGGCCAGGTGAGTTATTCGGAAGTGGTGCAGGCCCAGGTGACGGCGTTGAATGCGCGCCGCGCGCTCGTGCAGACGCAGGGCAACCGCCAGACGACAGCCGTGGCGCTGATCCAGTCGCTGGGCGGCGGCTGGCACGCGGACCAGCTCACGGCGCAGGAGTAACGCCATGCCCGCATGGAGCGCACTGTACCTGGCCGGCGACGTCGCGCTGTCGGCGTGGATGCTGCGCCACGACTTCCGCCGCCGTGGCCGCGCGGCCATCATCGCGGCGGCCGAACTACTGGGCAGCGTGTGCCTCGCGCTGCCGGCGCTCGCTTACCTCGACGAGGACTTCGCCGCGCTGCTGAACGAGTCGGCGTTGTGGACCCTGTTCGCGCTCGGGATGGCGGCGCTGGTCTGTTTCGGCTGGCGCGACATCCGCGCGAGCCTGCGCGACCCGCGCACGGCCTGGCTGCCGCCGCGCCGCCGCTGGCTCCTCACGGCGCTGGGCCCCGGCATGATGCTCGCGGCCGCGCTGCCGGAGGTATGGTGGGGCGGATTGGCACTGGCGCATGTGCCGCAATAAGTTCGGGGCTAAATTCGGGGTCAGAGCACGTTTCGCCAAAAATTCGGGGTCAGAGCACTTTTTGGCGCAAGTTCTCTTGCGAATGAATTATTGCCCTTCGTGGGGCTTGCAGCCGGGTGCCTGATTGCCGACATGTGCATTTTGCGCCAAACTAAAATGTGCTCTGACCCCGAATTTCGCGAAAAATGTGCTCTGACCCCGAATTTCAGGAACGCTTTTCGCGGCCCCATTTTTGCGCCAGCACCGCGCACACCATCAGCTGGATCTGGTGGAACAGCATCACAGGCAGGATGACCATGCCCAGCGCGCTCGGCGCGAAGAGCACCTTGGCCATCGGCACGCCGCTTGCGAGACTCTTTTTCGAGCCGCAGAACACGATCGTGATCTCGTCCTCGCGGCTGAAGCCCAGGCGCCGGCTCGTCCACGTGGCGAGGCCCAGCGCGATCGCCAGCATCACGCAGCTGATGACGACGAGGCCCGCGAGCGATGCCCCCGACAGCTTGTGCCACAGGCCTTCGTTGACGGATTCGGAAAACGCCGTGTAGACGACCAGCAGGATCGAGCCCTGGTCGACGATCTTCAGCATCGGCTTGTGGCGGTCGACCCACTTCCCGATCCACGGGCGCAGGAACTGGCCGGCCAGGAAGGGCAGCAGCAGCTGCTCGACGATGGTGACCACCGCGTCCAGCGACGAACCGCCCGCCGCGCCCTGCACGATCAGGGTCGACACGAGCAGCGGCGTGACGAAGATGCCGACGAAGTTCGAGGCCGACGCGCTGCACACGGCCGCCGCCACGTTCCCGCGCGCCATCGACGTGAAGGCGATCGACGACTGCACGGTGGAGGGCAGGGTGCACAGGAACAGGATGCCCACGTACAGCTCGGGCGTGATCACGCTGCCCGCCAGCGGCTTCAGGGCGAGGCCCAGCAGCGGGAACATGACGAAGGTCGACGCGAGCACCAGCAGGTGCAGGCGCCAGTGCGTCATCCCGGCGACGATCGCTTCGCGCGACAGCTTGGCGCCGTGCAGGAAAAACAACAGGCCGATGGCGACGGTGGTGACCTTGCCGAGGACGACGGCCGTCGCGCCCGCGCACGGCAGCACGCTCGCGAGGGCGACGGTGCACAGCAGCAGGACGGTGAAGGTGTCGATCGACAGGCGGCGCAGGAGGGCGGAAACGGGGGCGAGAAGGCTGGACATGATGATGGTCGGCGAGGAAGCTCCGGACGGCGCCGGACCCGTCATTCTATCTGCATCCGCGCCCCTTCGCTCAAGCGCGTGATTCTTTGTCCGGGATGCTGTCCACCCCGTTGACCCGTGCCGCGCGGGCCGTCAATACTGATGTGCAAACCCCGCAACGAAAAAACTTCACAAACAGGAGACAGACGATGCACATTTCCATGCGCAGGACGGCGCTCGCCGCTACGTTATGCCTGCTGGCCGCCGGGTGCGGCGGCGACGCCGCCGGCACCGCCACCGCCGGCGCCACCCGGATGCTGGCGACCGTCGCGACGGCATCCTCGTTCGGGCTCACGCAGGATGCGAATTTCTACACGATCGACACGGGCGCGGGCCTCGTCTTCAAGGTGCGGCGCCTGGACAACGGCGTCAGCACGCAGTCGGCCGGCGACATCGCATCGCTCGTCTACAACGGTGCCGAGTACCAGGACCAGGGCCGCGGCACGCAGGTCAATTCCGGCTTCGATTACCTGTACAAGGGCATCTCCGCGGTCGGCGTGAACGCGGAGACGGTGGGCAGCGACGTCGTCAAGGTGACCGTCCGGGCGGGCGGCCTCACGCACTACTACATCGCCCGCCGCGGCGAGGCGAAGATCTACATGGGCACCTACTTCACGAGCGAGCCCGATACGCTGAATCTCGCGCGCTTCATCGTGCGCGTGCCGATCGCGCGGCTGCCGGGCGGCCCGGCGCCGTCCGACCTGCGCGGCACCAACGCGGCCATCGAAGCGAGCGACGTCTTCGGCATGCCGAACGGCGAGACGCGTTCCAAGCACTACTCGAACATGCGACTGAAGGATTGGCAATACATCGGCGCGACGGGGACCAACGTCGGCCTGTGGATCGTCCGCGACAACAACGAGGGCAACTCGGGCGGCCCGTTCTACCGCAGCCTGCTGAACCAGGCCACGAGCACGAACCAGGAGATCACCTACATCATCAACTACGGCGAGGGCCAGACGGAGCCGCTGCGGACACACATCCTCAATACGTACACGATGGTGTTCAACGACGGTACGGCACCGGCACCGGTGGACACGTCCTGGCTCGGCACCCTCGGCCTCACGGGCTGGGTGGGGCCGGAAGCGCGCGGCGCCGTCAGCGGGGCCGCCATCACCGGCCGCGATCCGCGCTTCGCCTACACGGTCGGCTTCTCGAATGCGACGGCGCAGTACTGGACGACGGCCGACGCCGGCGACGGCCATTTCGCGAGCAGCGGCATGATCCCGGGGATCTACACGATGAAGGTCTACAAGAACGAACTGGCGGTCGACACGCGCACGGTGACGGTCAATGCGGGCGCCACGACGAACGCGGGCACCGTCGCCGTGACGGGCGATCCGGGCAGCGCGGCCGCGCTCTGGCGCATCGGCGAGTGGGACGGCACCCCGGCGGAATTCATCAACGGTGGCAAGGTGACGACGATGCACCCGTCCGACGTACGCATGGCGTCGTGGACGCCGGGCGATTACGTGGTCGGCACGTCGACACCGGCGGCGGGCTTTCCGGCATACCAGTGGAAGGACGTGAACGGCACGCTCACCGTGCGCTTCAACCTGCGCGCGAGCCAGATCGTGCCGCTGCGGCTGCGCGTCGGCATCACCGACGCATTCGCGGGCGGGCGGCCGAAGGCGCAGGTGAACGGCTGGGTGTCGGCGAATCCCCCCGCGTCCACGCAGCCGTCGTCGCGCACGCTGACGGTCGGTACCTACCGCGGCAACAATGCGATGTACACGTTTGACATCCCCGCCACCGAACTGGTCGTGGGGCAGAACGTGCTGACGCTGACCGCGATCAGCGGCTCGAGCGGCATCCGCTTCCTGAGCCCCGGCTACAGCTATGACGCGCTCGACCTGATTCCCACGCCATGATGGAGACGACCATGTACCATGAAACGATCCGCCTGCTGTGCGCCACCGCGCTGGCACTGGCAACGTCCGGCGCCGGCGCCGCCGTGCTGCAGACGTTCGGCGCCGGCACGGCCGTCGGCGTCACGACGAATGCGGCGCATTTCGAACTGAACATGGCGCTCGCCAACGACTGGGTCGAGGACGGCCTGCAGTTCCACGCCAGCGGCTATGGCGCCAACAACGGCTGCGGCTACGCGGGCGTGGATTGCTACGACACGGTGTCCGACCTGAGCCCAACGTTCTCCGGCAACTACTTCGCCACGTCCGGCATGAACGCCTACATCAGCGTGCGCCGCGCCGACGGCGCGGACTTCTACCGGATCGAGTTCGCGGCTGGCAGCGGCTACCAGGCCCTGAATGGCTACTGGGCCACGTACGCCGACGGCCAGCGCACCGGCAGCGGCAACTTCAGTTCCCCGCGCGGCGCGATCCTCGGCCTGGCCGACGGTGCCGGCTTCGACGAGGTGCGTTACTTCGCCTTCTCGACCGCGAACCGGCAGACAGGCTACAGCGCGCCCGCGCTGGACGAGGTACGCATCGGCCTGCCGGAACCGGCGTCGCCGGCGTTGTGCGCGGCCGCGCTGGCGGGGATGGCGGCGGTGCTGCGGCGCCGCAAACGTAAATACGCCTGATCGGGGATTTGACGGGATGTGGCGCCCGCGCTACGGCGATACGAGGGTTGTACATACTCCTCCGTAGCGAATCATGACAATTTTGTTTCCGGAACAAGACATGCAGACGATATACTCGTGTCTGCTTTTTTTCGCGAGGTTTGTCTTGTTCAAATCCGTCGTCCTTCCCATCGCCCTGCTGGGGGCCAGCGCCGGTGCGTTCGCCGACGAGGGCCAGTGGCAGCCGCACCAGCTGCCGCAACTGAAATCCGAGCTGAAACGCATCGGCATCACGATCCCGGCCGAGCGGCTCGCCGACCTGTCGAAACACCCGATGAGCGCCATCGTGGCGACGCCGGGTTGTTCGGCATCGTTCGTGTCGCCCGACGGTCTCGTCGTCACGAACCACCATTGCGGCTACGGCGCGATCCAGCGCAACTCGACCCCGGAACACAATTACATCGCCAACGGCTTCCTCGCGAAGACGCGCGCGGAGGAACTGCCGGGCGGCCCGAACACGGTCGTCTACGTGACGGAGAAGGTCGAGAACGTGACGGACCGCGTACTCAAGGGCCTCGGGGCGGGACTCTCCGGCAAGGAGCGCCACGAGCAGGTCGAGGCGCGCATCAAGGCGCTGATCGCGGAATGCGAGAGCGACAAGGCGTACCGTTGCTCGGTTCCCGCGTTCAACCGCGGCGGCGAGTACTACCGCATCAAGCAGCTCCTGATCCGCGACGTGCGCCTCGTCTACGCGCCGGCCAACAGCGTCGGCGATTTCGGCGGCGACATCGACAACTACGAATTCCCGCGCCACGTCGGCGATTTCTCCTTCCTGCGCGCGTACGTCGGCAAGGATGGCCGCCCGGCCGATCCGTCGCCGGACAACGTGCCCTATAAATCGAAGCACTTCCTCGTCGTCTCGGCCGAAGGCCTGAAGGCGGGCGACCCGATCCTGCTGGCCGGCTACCCGGGCCGCACGAGCCGCTACAAGCTGCCGGCCGAGATCCGCTTCGCGCGCGACGTGGACTATCCGGCCAAGGTGGCGTCGATCACGGCCGACCTGTCCGTGATCGCGGCCGCCACGATGGGTAACCCGGATTACACGGTGCGCTACGCCAGCGTGGCCAAGAGCCTGAACAACGTGCTGAAAAAGACGCGCGGCCTGCTGGACGGCTTCGCGCGCAAGGACATCGCCGCCATCAAGGATGCGCAGGATGCTCAATTCCGCACCTGGTACAAGCAGCATGGGACAGGTCCGAAGAACCTGATGGCCGACCTCGACGCCGCCATCGCCGCCGACATGGCGACGACGCAGCAGGAGACGGCATGGCTTGAGGCCACGCACAGCGATCTGCTGAAGAGCGCGCGCACGCTGTACCGCCTGGCGCTGGAGCACCAGAAGCCGGACGCGCAGCGCGAAGGAGGCTTCCAGGACCGCGACGTCTCGTTCATCAAGGCGCGCCTGACCCGCCTCGACCAATCGTTCGTGCCGAGCGTCGACCAGGCCCGCTGGCAGGCCGCACTGGTCCGCTACGGCAAGATCGACGCGAAGGCGCGGCCGCACGGGCTGGACGGGCTGCTGCCCGCGCAGAACGCGCTGGCGCCGCTGTACAAGGGCACGGAGCTGGGCGACACGGCCAAGCGCCTCGCGTGGATCGGCAAGGACGCGGACGCGTTCCGCAAATCGAACGACCCGTTCATCCAGCTGGCCGTGCGCCTGCACGACACGGGCCTCGCGCTGGAAGAGCGCCGCAAGGAAGTCGACGGCAACCTGGAGCGCGTCGTCCCGCTGTACATGGACGCCGTCGTCGCCTGGAAGAAGTCGCAGGGCAAGCCGGTCTACCCGGACGCCAACGGCACCTTGCGTGTGACCTACGGCACCGTGGCGCCGTACAGCCCGCGCGACGGCATCGTCAAGGGCCCGTTCACCACCGTCGAAGGCATCCTCGAGAAGCAGACGGGCAAGGCGCCGTTCGACGCGCCGAACTCGCTGCTGCAGGCGATCCGCGACAAGCGCTACGGCCAGTTCAGGGATCCGACGCTGGGCACGGTGCCGGTGAACTTCCTGTCGAGCGCCGATACGACGGGCGGCAATTCCGGCTCCGCCGTGATGAACGGGCGCGGAGAACTGGTCGGCCTGAACTTCGACTCGACCTACGAGTCGATCACGAAGGACTGGTACTTCGATCCGGTGATCACGCGTGCGATCCACGTCGACATCCGCTACATGCTGTGGGTGATGAAGGAGGTCGACCACGCGGACAACCTGCTCAAGGAAATGACGATCAGGTACCCGAAGGGGTAATACTCACTGCGCCGGGAACCGGATGTCGAACCGCGTCTCTCCCGGCGCCCCCGGTGCCAGCGAATACGTGCACCCGTGCCGCTGCAGCACCTCGCGCACGAACATCAACCCGATCCCCTGGCCGCCTTTGCGCGTCGTGAAGAACGGCGTGAACAGGGGCCGCGCCGGTCCGGTGGCCAGCAGGTCGCCGGAATCGACGACCGACAGCCGCACGCGCGCGCCCTCGTTCACGAGTTCCAGCCTGATCGTACCGCGCGCCTGACCGGCCGCCTCGATCGCTTCCATCGCATTCTTGATGATGTTCATCAGGGCCTGCTCGATGAGCTGCGCGTCCAGCGCCAGCGGCGCGACGTCGTCGCAGCGGTGCCAGGCAAGCAGGATGCCGCGGCTGTTGCACTGTTCGCGGTTCAGCCACAGGATGTCGTCGACGACGGCTTTCAGGTCCGTCGGTCGCGGTTCCGGCGGCGGCATCTTGACGACCTTCGTGAAGCGGTCGATGAATTCGCCGAGACTCGCATTGCGGCGCTTGACGGCGACGATGGCCGTCGCGAAGTCGCCCGCGTCCCGCTCGTGCAGCTGGTCGCGGTAGTACAGCAGCGAATCGAGCACGGAGCCCGTCGCGGCCACCGTGTTGTTGACTTCATGCGCCAGCACGCGGATCAGGCGCGCGTACGTCGCGCGCTCGGAGTCTTCCAGTTCCGCCGTCAGTTCTTCCACCATGATGAAGTGGCGCGCGAAGCCGCGGTCGTAGAACTGGCCGCGTTGCGCACGGTAGCGGCGGCCGTCCGGGTCCGTCAGCAGGCGCGATTCGCCCAGCGGCAGGGCGTCCAGTTGCGCGGCCAGCTGGCGGCTGCGCGCGCGGCCACGGGCATCGAGGTTTGGCGCGAAGCCCGCATCTTCGCCGGTCCACGCCGACAGCGGCTTGCCGTGTGGCCGGTGCAGGCCGAGGAGTTCGCCCGCGCTCGCGTTCACGAGGCTGATCGCGCCGTCGAAGTCGAATACGAGGACGGCGACGGGGGTCGCTTCCAGCAGCCGGTCGAGGAAGCCCTGCTGTTCGCCGATCGCGAGGCGTTCGCGGTGCAGCGCGGCCAGCATCGTGTTGAACGTGTCCACGAGGTCGTCCAGTTCGCGCGACGCGGGCGCGGCCAGGCGGTTGGCGTAATGCTGGTCCTGCAGCAGCTCGTGGAAGCGGCGCGTGTAGCCGAGCGGTTCCAGCGCCTGCCGCACGAGCCGCCAGCCCAGGCCCAGGCTCGCGAGCAGCAGGCCTTCCGCGCCGACGAACAGCAGGGGCCGCGCCGGCAGCAGCAGGGCCGCGCAGCCGAACAGCGGCACGTGCAGCGCCAGGATGTAGGTGCCGAGGCGCGGGCGCAGCCGCATCACGCCGCGCCGTCCGTGCCGGCGAGGCCGTGCCGCTCCAGCCGGCGGTACAGCGCGGTGCGCGACAGGCCGAGGGCCTTGGCCACGCGCGAGATATTGCCGGCGTGCTGGCGCAGCGCCTGCTCGATCATCAGGCGCTCGACCTGGTCCAGCGTCATGCCGTCGACGCCGAGCCGGCCGCCGGACACGCCCTCGTCGACGGCGCTCGTCGCCTGGAAGTCGGCCTGCGTGAGCATGTCCTTGCCGGCCAGGAGGAGCGTGCGCTCCAGCGTCTGTTTCAGCTGGCGGATGTTGCCGGGCCACGGCTGCGCAGCGAGCCAGTCCAGTGCCTGCGGGGCGAGGGTAACGGCGTTCAGGCCGTAGTTGTCGGCGACATGCTCGACGATATGGCGCGCCAGCAGCGGGATGTCGCTGCGCCGCTCGCGCAGCGGCGGCAGGCGGATCGTGATCAGGTTCAGGCGATAAAACAGATCTTCGCGAAAGTCGCCGGCGGCCACGAGTTCCGCCAGTTCGCGGTTGGTGGCCGAGATCACGCGCACGTCGGCCTGCTCGGCGCGGCTCGCGCCGACGGGCTGGTAGCGCTGGTCCTGCAGCACGCGCAGCAGCTTGACCTGGTCGCCGCGGTTCAGTTCTCCGATCTCGTCGAGGAACAGCGTGCCGCCGTCGGCGCTGGCGACATGGCCCTTGCGGTTGTCGCGCGCATCCGTGAAGGCGCCGCGCACGTGGCCGAACATCTCGCTCTCGAACAGCGACGTCGTGATGGCGCCCATGTTGATCTTGACGATGGACGCCGCCGCGCGCGGGCTGTTGCGGTGGATGGCGTCCGCGATCAGTTCCTTGCCCGTGCCGCTCTCGCCGAGGATCAGCACGGGCGCGCGCGTGGCCGCGACCTGCGCGATCGTCTCCAGCACTTTCAGCAGCTTCGGATGCTCGCCGACGATCCCGCTGAAGTCGTACCTGGCGTCGAGTGCGGCGCGCGTGCGGCTGGCCGCGGCAGGCGGCGTGCCCAGGTCCAGCGTCGCTTCGATCAGGTCGACCAGCTGGGCGTTGTCCCACGGCTTCGTGAAAAAATTGGCGGCACCGGCCTTCACGCCGCGCACGGCCAGCGCGATCGAGCCCCACGCCGTCATCAACAGCACGGGTAAGGAAGGATGCGCCGCCTTGATGCGCGCGAGCAGGTCCATGCCTTCCTCGCCGCTCGTCTGCAGCGAGAAGTTCATGTCCTGCAGGACGAGGTCGAAGGGCGTCGCGTCGAGTTGGGCCAGCGCCTCGCGCGGTCCGTCCGCGCATGCCGCGTCGAAGCCGGCCTGCTTGAGGAGCAGCACCAGCGAGACCTGGACGGCGTGGTCGTCGTCGACGACCAGTACGCGCCGCCTGCGTTGTGGTTCCATGTCAGCCTTTTATTCGTAGTGCAGTGCCGCGGCCGGATCGAGGCGGCTCGCGCGCCAGCCCGGGTAGAGCGAGCACGCCAAGGATAGCAGATAGATAATGGTCATCGACAGCCCCACGGCGCCCGCGAACACGGACCAGTTCAGCGTGTCGCCCAGCGCGCCGGTCAGCGGCAGCTGCACGAGCAGCACGAGGCCCACGCCCATCGCCAGGGACCCGAGCAGCAGCTGTTCGAGGACGATCTGGCGGTAGATGTCGGCGGCGCGCGCGCCGATCGCGCGCCGCAGGCCGATCTCGGGGATCCGGCGCGTCGTGTTCTGCCACAGCACGCCGAACAGGCCGAAGGCGACCATGACCAGCATGAACGCGCCGATCACGGCGGCCACGGCGAGCGGAATGATCTGCTCCTTCAGCAGTGAGGCGCGCATCGATTGCAGCGGAGCGATCTGGTAGCCCCAGTCGTTGCGGACCAGCTTGAGCCGCTCGTTCAGCTTCGCCTCGAAGCCGCGCGGCGTGCCGGGCGCGACGCGCAGCAGGATCGTGCGCACGCGCGACTCCGTCGTGTGCGGCGTGAACCGCATGAGGACGAAGTTCGTCGGCACCATCAGCGGGCCCTGGTTGCGGAACGTGTCCACGATGCCGATCACGCGGAAGGTGCGCGTGACGCCGTAGTCCGTGCTCGTGTAGCGCTGGCCCAGCGCCTGCCGGCCCGGGAACATCTCGGCCGCCACGCGCCGGTTCACCACGGCCGGCCGCGCGTCCTGGCCGTCGTCGGCGGCGCTGAACCAGCGGCCGGCCACGAGCCGCATGCCGAGCGCCTCCGGCAGGTCGTCGCCTGCTTCGATGGTGTCGGTCTCCACTGCGGCGCCGGTCTGCGGCGAAGCGAACGTCGTGGTCCACCTCGAGCGGGTGTAGGGTGCATGGGTGGCAAAGCTCACGGCGCGCACTTCCGGCAGTTCCAGCAGGCTGCGGCGCAGCGTGTCGTAGACGTCCGGCGGGATGGATTTCGGCGGTGCCTCGCCCATCTGCATCTGCACGGACCACGTGTCGGTGCCGTCGAAGCCGACCGGCTGGCGGTACAGCTGCCAGTAGCGCAGCCCGAACGCGGCGATGCCGAACACGATGACGAAGGCGAGCAGGATCTCGAGGCTCAGCATCAGGTTCCTGGATTTGCGTTTCCAGGTCAGTCGCAACAGGTGGCGCAGCATCACGCGGCTCCTTTCAGGGCATGGACGGGATCGAGGCGCGACATCTTCCACGCCGGGATCGCGCCGGACAGCAGGCCGAACACGAAGGCGAGCAGCATGCCGCAGCCGAACACGGTCGGGTTGACGTGGACTTCCAGGTACGGGATCAGCTGCGACGCTTCGAGCCACCACAGCACGCCCTGGGCGCAGGCCAGGCCGAGCAGGCCGCCGCCTAGGCACAGCAGCACGTTCTCGACGACGAGCTGGCCCGCGAGCTGCAGGCTCGTCGCGCCGAACGCCTTGCGTACGCCGATCTCCGCGCTGCGTTCCATGATGCGGCCCATGTTCAGGTTGACGAGGTTCAGCGCGGGCAGCAGCATGAACACGAGCATGCCGCCCGCTATTCCCAGCAGTAGCCGGACGGCGCCGGAGTCGACGTCGCTCTGCCGGCCCAGCAGGTTGCGGGCGAAGACGTCGAGCTTGGTGTCGGCCCAGAGCGTGGTCTTGCCGAAGATCTGGTCACCGACCGGCTGGATGGTCCTGGCGACGCGTTCGACGTCGGCGCGGATGCGCGGCAGGTCGGCGGGCGAGCGCGCCAGCAGCAGCGCGGCGAAGCTGCCCGTGTATTCGTCGCGATAGTTCGACGACGGGAACGTGGACAGCGGCGCCCAGATGTCGGCATAGGCGTTGACGTGGATGACGTCCGCCACGACGCCGATGATCTCGAATGCCTGGCCGTTCACGCTGATTCGTTGTCCGACCGCGGCCGCGCCCGGGAACAGCTGGCGCGCGCTCGTCGCGTTGACGACGGCCACCATGCGGCCCAGGCGGTCGTCGTCCTCGTCCGGCAGGCGTCCGGCCAGCAGCTTGAATTGCATGATCTGCCAGTAGTTCGCGTCCACGCGGCGCATGTCGAGCCGGCTCACGCGGTCGCCCTGGTAGACCGACACCTCGCTCGTCGTCGTGATGGCCGAGACGCGCTCCACGCTCTTCAAGGGCATGAGGTAGCGCGAGATCGTCTTGTAGCCCAGCAGGCCCGTACGCAGGCCGGTGGGCCGGCCCTTGTCGTTGACGCTCTCGCTGCGCATGCCGTACACCTGCAGCAGGCGGTCGCTGCGGCCTTCCACGCCGGTCGGCCAGAACGCCGTGTCGAGCAGGGCGCTGATCACCATCAGCACGACGAGCGTGAGCACGATGCAGGCGAGATTGATCGCCGTGAACAGCTTGCGGCGCATGAAGACCTTGTACGCGGTCAGCAGGTAGTTACGCAGCATGGAGATGCTCCGGCTGGACGAGCTGGCCGTCGAATACGCGCACGATGCGGCCGACCTGCGACGCCTCGCGCTCGTCGTGCGTGACCATCACGATGGTCGTGCCTTCCGCGTTCAGTTTCAGCAGGATGTCCATGATCTCGGCGCCCATCCGGCTGTCCAGGTTCCCCGTCGGCTCGTCCGCGAGCAGCACGTGCGGCTGGCCGACGATGGCGCGCGCGATCGCCACGCGCTGCTGCTGGCCGCCGGACAGCTGGTTCGGATAATGGTCCATGCGCGCGGACAGGCCCACGCGGGCCAGCGCCTCGCGCGCGAGCCGGCGCCGCTCGCCGCCGGACACGCTGCGGTAGAGCAGGGGCAGTTCCACGTTGTCGATCACGCGCAGGTCCGGGATCAGGTGGAAGCTTTGGAAGATGAAGCCGAACGTCCGGTTGCGCAGCCTGGCCAGCTGGCGGTCGGCGTAGCGCCTGATCGGGATGCCGTCCACCTCGATGCTGCCGTTGCTGGGCCGGTCCAGCAGGCCGACGAGGTTCAGCAGCGTGCTCTTGCCGCAGCCGCTGGGGCCCATCAGCGCGACGAATTCGCCCCGCTCGACGGTCAGGTCGATGTCCTTCAGGGCCAGCGTTTCCACCTTGTCGGTGCGGTAGGTCTTGCTCACCTGGTTCAGTCTGATCATGGTGTCCTCGGGGTTGGATTCAGTTGGTGATACGGATGGTGTCGCGGTGCTTGAAATCGGCCGTGTCGGAGACGACCACGCGGTCGCCCGCGCGGGCGCCGCCCACGATTTCGACCACCTTGCCGTCGCCGGCGCCCAGGTCGAGGGTCGTCTTGCGCGCCACGCCGTCGCGCACCACGAACGCGGGCTGCGGGCCGCGGCCGTTGAATGCGGGGCCGCTGTCGACCACGAGCACGTTCGTGCGGCGCTCGGTGACGACGTTGACGTCCACGCGCATCTTGTTGCGCAGGTGCGGATTCCGGGGTTGGGCCAGGTCGACGAGCAGCTTGATGGTGCCGTTCTGGATTTCGGGAAGGATCGTGTGGACCGTACCGGCCATGACCTCGCCGTTCTGCTCCACGCGCACGGCCTGGCCGGGGGCGAGCTGGCGCGCGTGGAAGTCGGATAGCGTCGCCTCCACGCGGTAGTTGTTCAATTCGGAGACGCGCGCAACGAGCTGGCCCGCCGCCACGCTGGCGCCTTCTTCTTCCAGCAGCCAGGTCAGCATGCCGCCGAACGGCGCACGCACGCGGGTTCGGTCCAGTAGCTGTTCCTGCTGCGCGATCTGCTTTTGCAGGATCGCCTTCTGCAGGTCGGCGGCGGCGATATTGGTGGCCGTCGTGCGGTGCGTGGTCTCGAGCAGCGCGCGCTGCTGGCGCAGCTGGATCTCCGTGCGCTTGACGTTCAGTTGCGCCGTCAGCAGGTTTTCGCCCGATACGAGGCCGCTGCTGCGCAGCTTCTCGTTGCGTTCCAGCGTCGCGCGCGCGGCCTGCAGGTCGATCTCCAGCAGTTCGATGGCGCTGGCTATCTGCGTGCGCTTCTGTTCCAGTTCCTGCTTGAGAGTCGCGATGCGGTTGTCCTGCTGCGCGAGCTGTTCCTTCAACGCTTCCAGCGCGAGGCGGATGTCGCGGTCGTCCAGTTCGAGCAGCAGGTCGCCCGCGCGGACTTGCTGTCCGGGCTTGGCGAGGACCTTCGCGACGCGGCTCGCGCCGGGACTCGCCACGACTTCCTCGTGCACGGGGATGACGACGCCGGCCGCGCCCACCGTGTTGTCCACGCTACCGGGGCGGACCTGAGCAATGACGACGTCGGCGGCCGACACGCTTGGACGCAGCGCGCGGTTCAGGCCCCACGCGGCGGCGCACAGGGCCCCGAGCGCGAGAAGTGTGGACGCGAGCCGCAGGCGGCTGCGGCGGCGGAGGATGTCGAGCGGGATGGCCTGGTCCATGGTCGATGACGGTGCGTAGCGATGCTGCCTGTATTGCAAGCCGCGTGCCAGCATCGTTTCCCTCTGGAGGCAGGCCGGCGCATTGCCCGGTGCCGGGCAGCGGTGTCCGGAAACGGACACCCGCCGTCGGGTTGCATAAACCCGCGCCACCTTCCATAATCGCCGACTCACCTGTCATTGTCCGTCCATGAACGATACCCTGGTCCTGCTGGGCTTTTCCACCACGCCGCTCGAACTGCTCGGCTTCGTGCTGTCCGTCGCGACGGTCGTCCTGACGATCCTGCGCAATCACTGGGGCTGGTTCTTCGCCATCGTATCGTCGGCCACCTACGGCGTCGTGTTCTTCGATGCGCGCCTGTACGGCGACGCCGGCCTGCAGGGCGTGTTCATCGCCGCATCGATCTGGGGCTGGTGGCAGTGGCTGCGCGGCGCCGAGGGCAGGCCGCTGCCCGTCACGCGGTTGTCGAACACGGGCCGGATCGCGTCGCTGCTCGGCTGGGCCGTCGGCTTCTTCGCGCTGTCGGCGTTCCTGAAGGCGTACACGGACACCGACGTGCCGCACATGGACGGCTTCCTCACCGCGGGCAGCCTGGTGGGCCAGCTGCTCACGGCGAAAAAGAAGATCGAGAACTGGCACACGTGGATCGTCGTCGACATCCTGTACGTGGGCCTGTACATCTACAAGGGCCTGCACCTGACGGCGATCCTGTACGCCGTGTTCGTTGTGCTGGCCGTGCTGGGCCTGCGCGCCTGGACGAATGCGGCGCAGGATACCGACGTGCCGGTGGCCGAGGGAGCACGATGAGCGTGGTGCCGCCGGTACGTGTAGCGCTGCTGGGCGCGGAATCGACGGGCAAGTCGACGCTCGCGCAGGCGCTGGCGGCGCGCTACGGTACGCTGTGGGTGCCGGAATACCTGCGCGAATTCGTCGAGGTGAATGCGCGCGTGCCGCACGAGGACGACCAGCCCGGCATCGCGCGCACGCAGCGCGCGCGCGAGGAGGCGCTCGTGTGCGATCCGCGCGTGCGGGACTTCCTGTTCGTCGACACGACGCCGCTGATGACGGCCGTGTACAGCCGCATCTACTGGGGCCGCGTGCCGCCGGACCTGCTCGCGCTCGAGGCGGCGCACGACTACGCGTTCACGCTCGTCGCGGCGCCCGATCTGCCGTGGGTGCCGGACGGGCTGCAGCGCGAGTCGGAAGAGGTGCGGCAGCGCGTGCATGCGCAGCTCGTGGACGTGCTGGATGCGCGGCGGATTCCGTTCACGCTGTTGACGGGGGAGCTGGCGGAGAGGGTGCGGCAGGTGGAAGCCCTGATCGGCCCACCTGCCAGCTAGATTACGCTCAGAAGTCGAACTGCGCCGACGCCCGGAACGTGCGCGGTGCGCCCGGCAGCAGGTAGCCGCCCAGCGCCGGCGTCACGTCGCGCCAGTAGAACTTGTCGAACAGGTTTTCCGCGCGTGCACGCAGCGTGACGTTGGTCGTGCCCCATTTCAGGCCGTACGACGCGCCCACGCCGAACACGTGATAGTCCGGCACGAACACGGTGTTCTCGACGTCGAATGCCTTCTTGCCCGAGTACTGCCACGTGCCGTCCAGCTTCAGGCCCGGGATCGCCGCGACGGCGTACTGCACCCATGCCGTCGACTTGAACGCGGGGACGTCCGTCACGCGCTTGCCGTCGATGCTCGCCTGGCCCGTGCCTTCCTGGCGCGTGTTCAACGCCATCAGCGACACGCTCCAGTCCAGCGCCGGCGTCGCGCGGCCCTGGGCCGTCAGCTCGATGCCGCGGTGCGTCTCCTTGCCGTTGCGGACGAACGTGTTGTGCGCGTCCGTGTATTCCAGGCCCTGGCGGATCTGGAACAGCGCGGCGGACAGGTTGATGCCGTTGTCCAGCGCGGCCTTGGCGCCGATCTCGACCTGGTGCGAACGCTGCGGCGCCAGCACCTGGTTCTCGTTCGTCGTCTGCATCGGCGCGATGCCGCCGTGCTGCAGGCCGTGGCTGACGGCGCCGTACACGTTCCAGTCGCGCGCTGGGCTGAACACGAGGGCGACGCTCGGCAGCAGGAACGAGTCGTCGCCGTGCACGTAGCCGTTGATGTCTTCCACGTATTCGCTGCGCTTGATCTGCACATGGCGCAGACCCGCATGCAACGTCAGCTGGTCGGTCAGGCGCATGATGTCCTGTGCGAACACGGCGCGTTCGTCGTCGCTGCGGCGCTCGAACACGGGGCCCGTCACGCGGTCCGCGGCGACGTGCGGCGTCACGAGCGGATTCCAGATATTGCTGTAGCCGACGTAGTCGTACACGTAGTCGCCGAAGCTGTCGTGGCGCTCCGAATACGACGCGCCGACGGTGAGCGCGTGGCGGATCGCACCGGTCGCGAACTTGCCCTGCACCTGCGCCTGCACGCCCCACGGCGACTTGCGCTCGCCCGTGCTCTGGTAATCGTAGACGTCGTAATCGCCGTTGGCGCAGTAGCCCGGGTAGTAGCCCTCACCCTCGTTGCTGCAGCCGTACGGGAATGCCGTGAAGTCGTCGCGCTTGAACCAGTGCTTGTTGCCGGAGACCGTCGCGAGCCAGTCCGGTGCGAGCTTGTATTCGAAGCGCAGGCCCAGGTTGCTGTCCTTCGTCGTGACGGGGCGCGTCCACGGCTGGTCGTTCAGCAGCATCTTGGCCGACACGCCGGTCGGCAAGGTCGTGTTCTGGATCAGCTGGAAGCCGGGCGCCGTGATCTGGGCCTTGCGCTGGTAGTCCATGTCCAGCTGCAGCAGCGCGTCAGGGGTGATCTGCCAGTCGAAGGCGGCGGACACGAACTGGCGGTCGCCATTCGCGCCGCGCACGTACGGATGCAGGTCGGCGGCGGCCGCGTTGATGCGGTAGCCGAAGCGGCGGTCCTCGAAGCGGCCGCCGAGATCGACGGTGCCGTACAGCGTGCCGCGCTCGGACACTTCCACGGTCGCGGAGCGCAGCGGCGCATTCGTCGGGCGCTTGGTCACGTAGTTGACGATGCCGCCCGGCGTGGCGATGCCGGCCGTCAGGCCCGCGAGGCCTTTCAGCACTTCGATGCGTTCCTTGTTCTCCAGCGGGATCTGCGTGTCGCCCGGGATCGCGAACCCGTCCTTGCGGTAGCTGTAGTTGTTGTCGAGGGCGAAGCCGCGGATCGAGAACTGCTCGGCATAGCCGACGGCGTTGTAGGCGTCGGCGACGGACGCGTCGAAGCGCATCGCCTCGGTCGCCGAACGGATCGACAGGTCCTGCATCTGCGTGCGGCCGATGGCCGTGATGGAGGCCGGGGTGTCGAACAGCGACGCCTCGCCGAAGCCGCCGACGCTGGCGCGGTCGACGGCGATGAAGCGGTTGCCCGTCACGACGACTTCGGCGACGGGGTGGGTGGTGTCCTGTGCATACGCGTTCGCAACGAATGCTTGCGCGATGGCGTACGCGACTGCGGTGTACTTCAAATGACGGTTCATGGTTTGCTCGTTTTCGCGCGCCGCGGGGCACGCTGCTTTTTCTTAAAAGCCGGAGCCAACGGGGAGAAGGGCAAACAAGGATGGGAACTGCGTTGCGCTTTCCTTCGCTGGCATTATCCAGATCAGGTACGAAGGGTATCTCTCACCCGGGAAGCGAACTCCCAGGACCCCTAGCGAAGGCGCGAGTGTAGCACAGACGCGCCCCAACATGGTGCGTCTGTCAATAGACATGTTGTAAAGCAGATGGTTCCGCATGCGCCCCGCCTGCGCACGCGGACCAGGCCGGCGGGCTTTCAGGCCGGCTCGGGCACCGCCGCCGGATGCGCCACGTGCGCGCGCGCATGCAGCAGATGGCGCTGGATGACGGCGCGCGACGTGTCGCCGATCAGGCGCCAGTGCTCGCGCCGCAGCGCCGCCCGCTTGCGGTGCTTGGACGGCATGTCGGAGAGCGGCTTCACGTAGAAGGGCAGGGGGATCAGATAGCCGTCGCGACCCGGCATCTCCTCGCCGCCGAGGATCTTCCAGAAGCCGTCATACGCGTTGGCGAAATGTTTTTCCGGATCGGGATCGTAGGCGATGTGCGCTTCGCTGCGGATCGCGACGACCTTGTCCATGCCGAGTGCCAGCGCGATGCCCTGCATGGCCGCGAAGCAGAAGAAGCTGGGCGAGTTGTTCGGAAAGACGCGCTCGAACGCTTCGAACGCGGCGCCGGAATCGATCCAGCGGCCCTGGTTGCGCGCGATGAACGGGACGACGGGCATGTCGACGCCGGCCATGTCGCCTTCGAGCCAGCTGAAGGACAGGCGGTGCAGGCATTTGCCGTCCGCGATGAGGGCGACGGTGAGGTCGCCTTCGGCATTGCTGCGCGAGGCCATCTCGAGCTGGATCATGAAGGTGCTGCCCTCGGCCTCGTGCTGCCACAGGGGCAGGCTGCGCTGGCCGTAGACGGCGTCCAGGTAGCCGTCGTTGAACGTCGTTTCCTCGAACCGGTAGTGGCTCAGTACGGCCTGCACACGCTGGCGCGGGCTCAGGCCCTTGATGAGGTAGTCGCGGTGGCTGAGGTGATGGAACAGGTCGTCGCTGGCGTCTTTCGCGACGTGGTTGCGGTAGACGCCGAGCTGGCACAGCGCGCGGTGGTCGCGGTAATAGGCCAGCACGCGCAGGCTGCGCGCGATGCACAGCACCCACGACGACAGGCTGTACTGGCGGCGCCGGGCCATCCAGTGTTTGGTCAGGTGAGCGAAAATCATGATGCGCTCCGGGCAATCGTTATCGGTGGATTCGTCTTCGTGCGTTGCTGAACGGCAGTGAATCGTTCAGCAGATCAAGATCGTAACCACCAACACCCCATCCCTCTATTATGATTTTCCGTTTTCATGTCTCTCATTTTTGTTGATTTTTTGTCAGGCAAGCGCCAGACGCAAGACTAGCACGATTGCCGCGCCGAACATCAAAATCCTGCTCGATAATTGAGTCAGACCGAACAAGTTGAGGAGCGTGGCATGGGGTATGAACTTTTTTATTGGCCGAGCATCCAGGGCCGCGGCGAATTCGTGCGCCTGGCGCTGGAAGAAGCAGGGGTGCAATACGTGGACGTGGCGCGCGAGCCGGGCGGCATGGCGCGCATGATCGCGGCGATGGACGGCGCCGACCACCCGTCGTTCGCGCCGCCGTTCCTGAAGGCGGGCGATGTGACGGTGGGCCAGACCGCCAACATCCTCATGTTCCTGGGCGAGCGCCATGGCCTGGCGCCGCAGGATGTGCAAGGTAAATATTGGGTGAACCAGATCCAGCTGACCATTGCCGACCTGGTCGCCGAGACGCACGACACGCATCACCCGATCGCGACGTCGCTGTATTTCGAGGACCAGCGCCCGGAAGCGAAGCGCCGGTCGGCCGATTTCATCGACACGCGCATCCCGAAATTCTTCGACTGGTTCGAGAACCTCCTGGCCCGGCCCGAGCCCAAGGACTACCTGCTGGGCGACACGGTCACGTACGCGGACCTGTCGCTGTTCCAGCTCGTCGCGGGCCTGCGCTACGCCTTCCCGAAGGCGCTGGCCCGGATCGATGCGGGTTACCCGCTGCTGACGGCCCTGCACGACCGGGTGGCCGCGCGGCCGCGCATCGCGGCCTATCTGAAGTCGGCGCGGCGGATTCCCTTCAACGAGGAAGGGATCTTCCGCCACTATAAAGACCTGGATAAATAAGCACCGTCAGTCCCACTGCGGCGCGAAGTCGGGGCTGACGAGACGCTCCCCCCGGTCCAGCGCATCGATGGCGGCGAGATCCTGCTGCGACAGGATCAGGTCGCGCGCCCGCAGGTTGCTCTCCAGGTTCGCGCGCCGCGTCGACGACGGGATCACGGCATAGCCCTTCGCCATCGCCCACGCCAGCGCCACCTGGGCCGGCGTCGCGCCGTGCGCCTGCGCGATGCGGGCGATGGCGGCATCGTCCATCACCTTGCCGTAGGCGAGCGGCATGTACGCGGTCAGGTGGATGCCGGCATCGATCATGAAGGCGGCAAGCAGCCGGTTCTGCAGGAACGGATGCAGCTCGACCTGGTTCGTCGCGATGTTGTCCGCGCCCACGGCGGCGATGGCGTCGCGGAGCAGCGCGATCGGGAAGTTCGACACGCCGATGGCCCGCGTCAGGCCTGCCTCGCGCGCGGCCAGCAGTGCTTCCATCGATTCCGCCACGGAGACCGCGGCGCCCGGCGACGGCCAGTGGACCAGCGTGAGGTCGACGTAGTCCGTGCGCAGTTTGGTCAAGCTTTCTTCGAGGCTGGCGCGCAGGCGGCGCGCGGCCAGGTTCTCGGTCCAGATCTTGGTGGTGACGAAGACGTCGGCGCGCGCCACGCCGGATGCGGAGAGCGCCTGGCCGACCTCGGCCTCGTTGCCGTAGATCTGCGCCGTGTCGATGTGGCGGTAGCCCAGTTCCAGGCCGGTGGCAACGGAATCGATGGCCTGCCGTTCCTTCAGGCGGAACGTGCCGAGGCCCAGTTGCGGGATATTGGTATGCATGGTTTCTCCTTTTAATTCAGTGCATGGCGACGGCGCGTTCGCCGCGGGCGGTATGCTGCGGCGCCGGATCGCGCCGGTCCAGCCAGCCCGCCAGGGTCGTGAGGGCGAGGGCGCCGATGACGATCAGTGCGCCGATCCACGGCGTGTGCATCAGGCCGAGGTGCGCGACGATCAGGCCGCCGCCCCAGGCGCCGATGGCGATGCCCACGTTGAACGCGGCGATGTTCAGGCCCGACGCCACATCGACGGCACCGGGGGCGTCGCGCTCGGCGCGCTGCACGACGTAGACCTGCAGGCCCGGCACGTTGCCGAAGGCGACGGCGCCCCAGGCCAGCACGGTGACGAGGACGGCGATCTTGTTGGCGGCCGTGAAGTCCAGCACGAACAGCACGCCGGCCAGCAGCGCGAACACGATCTGCAGGGCGCGCACGGGGCCCTTGCGGTCCGCCAGCTTGCCGCCCCAGATATTGCCGAAGGCGACCGACACGCCGTACACGAGCATCACGAGGCCCACGCTGTTCGACGAGAAACCGGCGACCTGTTCGAGGATCGGCGCGAGGTACGTGAAGGCGATGAACGAGCCGCCATATCCCAGCGTCGTCATCGCGTAGACGAGCAGCAGGCGCGGTTTCTTCAGCACGGACAGCTGCGTGAGGAGGCTCGACGGCTTGCTGCCGGCGATGCCGCGCGGGACGAGCAGGGCGATGCCGGCGAACGCGATCACGCCCAGCAGCGCGACGGCCAGGAACGTCATCTGCCAGCCGAAGTGCTGGCCGATGAAGGTCCCGAGGGGCACGCCCGTCACGAGGGCCACGGTCAGGCCGCTGAACATCAGCGCGATGGCGCTGGCCGCCTTTTCTTTCGCCACGAGGCTCGTGGCGATCGTCGAACCGATCGAGAAGAAGACGCCGTGCGCGAGGCCTGTCAGCACGCGGGCGGCCATCAGGGCGGCGTAGCCGGGAGCCATCCACGCGGTCAGGTTGCCGGCCGTGAACAGCAGCATGAGGCCGAGCAGCAGCGTCTTGCGTGGCACCTTGCCGGTGAGGGCGGTCAGCACCGGCGCGCCGATGGCGACGCCCAGCGCGTACAGGCTCACGAGCAGGCCGGCGGACGGCACGGACACATTCAGGCTCGACGCAATGGTGGGGATCAGGCCGACGATCACGAATTCCGTCGTGCCGATGGCGAAGGCGCTCAGTGTCAGCGCCCATAAAGCGAGTGGCATGGTGTTCTCCTTGTTGATGCCTCGATGGGATGGGGCATTCTGGCCGGCCCGCCCGCAAAGAAAAACCCGTGGCCGTACAATAGACTTTTGACCTGGGAGCAAAGATGCTGGACGTGGGCGCGTTGATCGCATTCGCCGCCGTGATCGACACGGGTTCGTTTTCCAACGCTGCGCAGCAGCTGGGGCAGACGCCGTCCGGCGTGTCGCGCACCATCTCGCGCCTGGAGCAGCAGCTCGGCATGACCCTCATCCACCGCACGACGCGCCGCCTGGACCTCACCGAGGAAGGCAGCTGGCTGCTGGCGCGCGCGCGCCGCATCCTCGCCGACCTCGAAGAGACGGAATCGCAGGCCGCCCTCGCGCGTACGCAACCCGCGGGCCTCGTGCGCGTAAACGCCGCCACGCCGACGCTGGACCACCTGATCGCGCCGCAGCTGGCGGACTTTTTCGACGCTTACCCGCAGGTGCAGGTGGAACTCACGAGCGGCGAGACCGTCGTCGACCTGATCGAAGAGAAGGCCGACGTCGCGATCCGCATCGGGAACCTGGCCGACTCCACGCTGAATGCCCGCCGCCTGGGCCGCAGCCGCATCCGCGTACTGGCCGCACCCGGCTACCTCGAGCGCCACGGCACGCCGCGGCACGTGGAAGACCTGACCAGGCACCGGCTCGTCGGCTTCGTCGCGCCCGCGTCACTGAACACGTGGCCGCTCCGTGCCGGCACGGAAGAAGGCTGGCGCATCGCGCCGCACGTGACGGCCACCAGCGGCGAGACCGTCCGCCACCTGGCGTTGCAGGGTGCGGGCATCGTCAGCCTGTCCGACTTCCTTACGCGCGCCGACGTCGCCGCGGGCCGCCTCGTGCCCGTGCTGGAAGATGCGGCGTTGCCGTGGACCCAGCCCGTGTGGGCCGTGTTCTATAAACAGGGCGCACTGGCGCCGCGTGTAAAAGCGCTCGTCGACTTCCTGGCCGACCGCCTGGCCGGCGTGCTCGAACCCTGACAATCCATTCCGACAAGGAGATTGCATGACCATCACGACTTCGCACATCCTTCGCATCGCCGCATTTTCCGATGGAGATGCCGGCGGCAATCCGGCCGGCGTCTGGATCGGAGCGTCGCTGCCGCCGGCCGACGAGATGCAGCGCCTGGCCCACGCCGTCGGCTACTCGGAGACGGCGTTCGCGGCGCCGCAAGGAGAAGGCTGGCGCGTGCGCTACTTCTCGCCGGCGTCCGAAGTGCCGTTCTGCGGCCACGCGACGATCGCGCTCGGCGCCGCACTGGCCCGGCGCGACGGCGACGGCGTGTACGCGCTGGCGCTGAACGATGCCGACATCACGGTCGAAGGACGACATGAGGGTGACCGCGTGGCCGCCGCGCTGCAATCGCCGCCGACGTGGAGCCGGCCGGCCGCGCCGGAACTCGTCGCGGACGCGTTGATGTTGTTCGGTTACCACGATGCGGACGTCGACCCGCGCATCCCGCCCGCCCTGGCCCACGCGGGCGCGAACCACCTGGTGCTGGCGCTGGCCAGCCGCGACCTGCTGGCCGCCATGCGCTACGACCTGGAGGCGGGCCGCGCGCTGATGGCGAAGCATGGCCTGACGACGATCGTGCTGGCCTGGGTTGAAAATCCGCGGCGCTTCCACACCCGTAATCCGTTCGCCATCGGCGGCGTCTACGAGGACCCGGCGACGGGCGCGGGGACGGCCGCACTTGCCGGGTATCTACGCGATCTCGGCTGGCCGCACGGCGGCGCCATCGACGTCGTGCAGGGCGAAGACATGGGCATGCGGTCGTTGTTGCATGCCGAAATCGGTGCGGAAAAGGGCAGTTCCATCCGCGTTAGCGGCATGGCAAGAATGTTGGTGAAAGACTAATGAAATTGATCATGATTTATTGAAAATTGAAATAGGGGCAAAAGACACGCTTTTTCGACAAATTGTTAACCCCTGGAACGTTGATAAAGTTCAAAGCACGATACGTTTCTGAAGTTCAACACAGGAGTCAACATGGAAATGCGCCACCCCGGCGTTCTTCGCCCCGTCATGACAGCCCCCGCCGGGTTCGCGGGCAAGCCGACCGAACGCCTGCCCTTTACCATCCGCCGCGTGGACAATGAGGCCGACCTCTGGAAGGCCGTCCGGGTGCGTCACGCGGCCTATGCACGTCACGTCCCCGACTTCGCACGGGAGCTCGTCCGTCCCGAAATTTCTGACTACGGCGACGACGCAATCGTTTTCCTCGCCGAATCCAAGCTGGACGGCGCCCCGCTGGGCACGGCCCGCATGCAGACGAACCTGCACGAGCCGTTGCATGTCGAGGAGTCCGTCGAGCTGCCCGACTGGCTGCGTGGACAGCCCTTGGCCGAGATGAGCCGCCTGGGCGTGGACAACGGCCGCATCGGCCGCATGGTCAAGACCGCGCTGCTGAAGGCCGGCGTCATGTATTGCCAGCAGAACGGCATCCACTGGGCACTGGCGACGGGCCGCGCGCCGATCGACCGCCAGTACGAACAGCTGACCTTCGTCGACGTGTTCCCGGAACTGGGCTTCGTCCCGCTGCGCCACGTGGGCAATATCCCGCACCGGATCATGGCGTTCGACATCACGACGATCGAGGAACGCTGGACGGCCGCGCAGCACCCGCTGCTGAACTTCTTCTGCCATACGCACCATCCGGATATCGATGTCGGCGGCCGGACCGGCGTGCGGCCGCCCCTGCCCAACGCGGGTCGTATGGGTGTTGTACGGCATGCATCGGAATGGCACGAACTTGTTGCATGATCCATTAATTGCATGACGGCACTACTGTAAAGCTGTATCCTTGCGAAACGATAACGGCCGCCCGCGCCAACGGGCCGCGATACGAGCTTCGCAGATACTCATGCAATTCACATCATCCGGTCGCTGGAAACTGCCGGGCCTGGCGCAGTCGGCGCTTGACCTGACGTTCCGGACGTTCGCCTACTATCTGATTCCGATCGTGATCGGTGTCGTTTCCATCGTTGCCCTCGTGTGCTGGGATAGCCAGTACGTATCGGGCAGCAGCGATGCGCGCGACATCCGCGTCCTGATGGAAACGACGCCGCTGAGCCCGCCCGCGGCCAACGCGCGCCTGCATGCCGCCGTCCCGGTGTCGTACTTCGACACGCATCTGTCCGAATCGCCCGTGTGGTTCCGCTTCAGCACGCGGCCGCGCGCGCCCGGCAGCATCATCGGCGACGTGATCGAATTCCCATCGCGCCACGCCGTCGATATTTCCTGCTGGGACGCCACTACCCTGCAATCGCTCGGCACGGCCACCCGCGAGCAGAGCACGCCCTATCTGCATACGTCCAAGGCCGGCTTCGCCCTGCAATTGGCCGAATTGCCGCGCGAGATCCTGTGCCGGGGCACGTTCGCCGGCCCCGCGCGCGTCAATGTCGTGCAATGGCCGGAGACGCAGTTCGACCTGTCCGTCGAGGGTTACCACCGCAAGTCGGGCCTGCTCGACGGCGGCATGATCGTGCTGTCGCTGTTCGTCCTGATCACGGCGCTCATCAACCGCCAGCCGCTGTACGTGCTGTTCTCCGGCTGGCTGATCCTGAACCTGCGCATCGCCGGACTGTCGGCCGGCTGGGACACCCAGTGGCTGGGCATGACCGTCCCGCCGCAATGGATGCTGCTGGGCCGCTCGCTGACGATCGCGCTGTACGGCGTGTCCACGCTCACGCTCTACCAGGCCTTGTTCCGCGACGACCTCGTCAAGACGCGCTGGGCGATCCCGCTGCGCATCACGCAATGGGCGTGCATTCCGCTGCTCATCGGCGCCGTCGCCATGCCCTACGGAACCTTCCTGCCGATGCTGTGGGTCATCATGGCCTTCGGCTTCTCGCTGATGACGCTGGGCCTCGTCACGATCATGCTGCGTTCGCGCAACCGCGTGGCGGGCTGGTTCGCGGCGTCGTTCGCGCTCACCTATGTCGCCTCGCTGGCCGAGGTCGTGTCGGCGGCGCTCGGCATGCACCAGGTGCTGAACGTGATCAACAGCGTGACGGCGGCACTCGCATCGAGCCTGCTGGCCGCGCTGGCCGTGGCCGAGCAGATGCGCATGGAAACGCAGAAGCGCCGCGAAGCCCAGGAAAAACTGGAGCATGCCTTCGAGGCGATGCCCGTCGGCCTGTTCACGCTCGACATGTACGGCAATATCGTGAGCGCCAACCCGGCCATGCGCAAGATGCTGGGCATCACGGAGATCGTCCCGGGCCGCACGTCGTGGAAGCAGTTCTTCGCCGACAACCTGTGGACGGAACTGCTGGAACAGGTGCACCTGCGCAGCGACGCCGAGATGCAGATCGCCAGCCGCGACGGCGCCCAGCGCTTCATGGTCAGCGCCACGCTCGCGCGCGGCCGCGTGGAAGCCGTGCTGCAGGACGTCACCGAGCAATACCAGGCCACCGAGCAGCTGCGCTTCATGGCCAACAACGACCCGCTCACCAAGGTGTTCAACCGGCGCGGCATCGAAAAGATGTTCGAGGGCGCGGCCCAGCTGCTCAACGCGGGCAAGCCGCTGGCGCTGGCCTACATCGACCTCGACCGCTTCAAGCTGATCAACGACCTGTTCGGCCACGCGGCCGGCGACGAAGTCCTGAAGCAGGTGTGCGAACGCATGGAACTCACGCTGGCCGGCGGCCAGAAGATCGGGCGCGTGGGCGGCGACGAATTCGTCATCGTCATGCCCGACACCGCGATCCCGCTGGCGTCGCTGATCTGCCGCGGCATCGTCGACCGCATCGGCGGCACGCCGTACCGCGTGGGCGACAAGGCGTTCCACGTGCGCGGCTCCGTCGGCCTGATCGAAGTGTCGCCGGGCATGCCGATGAAGGATGCCGTGTCGACCGCGGACCGCGCCTGCCGCGAGGCGAAGGGCGGCCACAACGAGGGCCTCGTCGTGTACGAGCGCGGCTCCAACGCGTTCCAGGAGCGCGCCAACGAACTGAACCTGGTTGCGCGCCTGTCCGGCCCGGACGCCACCGAGGGCATGTTCCTCGAGATGCAGCCGATCATGTCGCTCTCCGCGCCGTACGAATCGCTGAACTTCGAAGTGCTGCTGCGCATGCGCGAGGCGGATGGCCGCGTGGCCCCGGCCGGCCCCCTGATCGCCGCCGCCGAGAAGAGCGGGCGCGCGGGCGTGATCGACCGCTGGGTACTGTCGACGACGCTGTCCTGGATCGAGGACAACCTGGAATCGCTGACCAACACGCGCTTCGTGTGCATGAACCTGTCGGGCGCGTCGCTCAACGACGAGCGCTTCGTGCAGGACACGCTGGAAGTCCTGGCCCGCTACACGCACGTGGCGAGCCGCCTGTGCATCGAGATCACGGAAAGCGTGGCGCTGCACGACCTGGACAACACGCGCCGCTTCATCGACCAGGTGCGCAACTTCGGCGTGAAGGTGGCGCTCGACGACTTCGGCGCAGGCTACACGTCGTTCTCGTACCTGAAGGAGCTGCCGGCGGACGTGCTGAAGATCGACGGCAACTTCATCGTCAACATCAACGCGCATCCGGCCAACGTGGCCATCGTGGAAGCGATCGTCAACCTGGCCGGCAACCTGGGCATGCGCACGATCGCGGAGTGGGCCGAGGACGCGGCCACGATCCGCACGCTGGCGGAGATCGGCGTCGACTACGTGCAGGGCTATGCGGTGGCGCGCTCGCAGCCGCCGGAAAAACTGCTCGCCGCGAGTTCATCGGCCAGCTTCATCCAGGGCGACGACGTGCTGCAGCTCGTGCGCACGCTCGGCACGTCGGCCAACGAGGCGGACCTGCGCGGGTTTGCGCCGTACGACGAGCACCTGTTCTAATTCAACCCCGCCAGGCGCGGGCGCGCATCCTGCAGCATCAGCATGCGCCGCGCTTCCTTCAGCGTGGCGATGTCGCGCGCCAGCTTGACCGGCGCAGACAGGTTCGGCCGTTTCCACGCCACGCGCGGCAGCTCGCCAGCGGGCAGCACGTGGCGCTGCGTCAGCGGTCCCGTGTCGCGCGACACGGGCATCGAGGCGGAACCGGACGCGCAAGGCTGGTCCGTCAGGGTGACGTGGCCATTGCTGTCCACACATTTGACGATCTCGCCGGCCAGTGCCGGCGCCGCCAGGATCGCGGCGGCGATCATGCTCAGCAGTCTAACTGGGCGTTTCATGATGTTCTCCTGTGCTAGGTTCCCATCGTGCCCGGCACGGCCGCTTTGCTCTGTTCGATGGTTCACCCAGTGCGCATGTCCGCCTCCAGCGCCGTCGCGGCGCGCGTCTCCTCGCGGTGCGCCCGCGCGCACATGACGACGCCCGCGACCAGCAGCAGCAGCGCCAGCGCCTCGAGCGGCGTGGGCCAGCGGCCTTCCCACAGGTAACCGTACAGCGACGCGAAGATGGTCTCGAACACGATCATCTGCCCCGTGAGCGCGAGCGGCAGCGCGCGGCTGGCGACATTCCACAACCCGTTGCCGAGCACGGAACAGAACAACGCCATCGCGCCGATGAGGCCGGCGAAGCGGAGCCAGTCAGCGTTTGTGTGGACGAGCGTGTCCCCATAAAACGCGGGCACGGCCAGCACGATGGCTTCGAGGCCCGTGACGACGCCCGTCAGCAGGCTCCAGTCCTGTGCCGACACGTGGTCGAGCTTGGCCAGCCAGCGGCTGTTGCTGACGGCATACGTCGTCCACGACACGAGCGCGCCGCCGGCGCACAGCAAGCCCGCCAGCGAGCCCCAGCCGGACGTCGCCAGCGATTGCCAGCTGATGCAGACGAGCCCGGCCGTACTGCAGGCCAGCGAGGGCAGCAGTTCGCGCAGTGTTGGAGAATGGCGCTCGCGGCTGCCGACGAGCGTGACGGCGAGCGGCAGCAGGCCGATCACGAAGGCCGTCATCGCGACGCCGCCCGTCTGCACGGCCTTGGCCAGCAGCACGTAATACAGGATATTGCCGATGAAACTGAGCCAGGCAAGCGCCCGCCACTCGCGCCACCCGAGCGCGCCCTTCAGCCGGCGCCACGACGGCGCCACGAGCACGACTGCGACCAGCCCGTAGGCGAGATAGCGCCCGGCCGATAACTGCAGCGGCGGAAAATCGGCGGCCAGCCTGGGCGCCAGGAAGACGAGGCCCCAGAACGCGCCGGCGACGATGCCGGCCGCGATGCCGAGGAGGGTTTTATTCGAGGTCACGGGGATGCTCCAGATGCGGAAAGCATCCATTGTCGGGGGAGGGCGGCGGGGTGTCTTGGCTGGAACTACTGGCGATTTGACCGGGTCTCTCGATGTGCTTTGCGCGCTAGAGCATTGCCCGATTCTGCGAGATCGACCGGTTGAATTCGAGCCAGCGATTGCCGAGCTCCGTGATCTGGTAGTCATTGCCGATACGCTGCAAAAACATGTTCGATTCCAGCCAGATCCGGATTTCCTCGCTCATCATGGGCGCTTCCATGCCGCATTGAATGCTGTTGAGCGCACGCACGCAGGCATAATGCTTCAGCGCCTGCCGGCCTTTCACGGTGATCACGGGTTTGCCGTCGTCATCCAGCTGAATCAGGGCAAACCGTTGCAATTCGACGGGACATTCGGCGATCCTCATCCTGTGCATGCCGGTGTCCGCTTCAAAGCGAAGACGGTGCAGGATCGCCATCGCTGCCGCGTCGAGCGTGACCGGTTCGTCGTCGTCGTCGGTTGACGCCGGATGCTGGTCCACGGGCATGGACGGCGCTTCATCGCTACGACGCCCCTGTGCGCGGCGTTCTTCGGGAATGGCCAGCACACGCTCGACCAGCGCCTCGTCGAGGCCATTGCGCAAGAGTAGATTTTTCGCCGCGGCGTTGCCGAAACTGCGCCGCATGGCGAACATGGTGCGCAAGATTTTCGCGGTGACGCCATCGGTACGTCGATCTCCCGAGCGTCGATCAGGGTGAATAACGAGAGCCATGGTCGCCAAAAGACGTTTCGATGGTTAATAATAACAAAAAATCATCAAAAATGGAGGCCCAGGCTGTCTGGTACTGCCGGCGCTACTTTACATTCTTGCGATGAAACCGCTGCACCCCGATGGGCTTCCCGGCCGCATATTCGATCAATTCGATATGCTGGGTATCGTAGATCAACGGGTAATTGATCCGTACCGCTGAGCTGCCGCTCCCGCAGGTGCCGCCGTCCAGTTGCAGCAGATACGTCGGTATGCTGCCCTTGGCCCCGGCGATGAATTTCGTGCCGCGCGCGTTCACGTACACCGTGCCCGGCTTTTCCTGCCGCACCGCGAACTGGCGGACGCACTTGGGTACCGATCTGTCCCGCCCATGCCAGGCGATGGTGTCGCCCTTCACGGTGAGGGTCGTGTAGGGCGATTCCGTTTGATCGTCCGCCAGCCAGCGCCCGGCAAACGGCAACGGCTCCGCCAGCGCAGGCGTGCTGCAGCCGAGGCCGGCCACGACCGCAACGAGCCGCGCGAGACACATTACACGCTCAGCCATGCCGGTTCGCCCGCCGATACGCCGCAGGCGTCATCCCCGTCACATCCCGCAGCGCCCGCGTCAGCGCGCTCTGGTCCGAGAACCCTGCCGCCAGCGCGATGTCGGCAATGGAGCGCGACGTGTCCGCCAGCCACGCCTGTGCGCGGGCCAGGCGGACGTCGCGCAGCCACGCGTGCGGGCTCGTATCCAGTTCCGTGCGGAACAGGGCGTGCAGGCGGCTCACGGAGAGGCCCGCGCAGCGCGCCATCGAGTCGGTCGTCCAGGCGAGGCCCGGCTCCGCTTCGACGCTGGCCATGAGCGCCGCGAGGCGCGAGGCGGGGCGGGGCGCGTCCAGCGCGATGGTATCGAGCAGCAGGGGGACCCAGCCCCGCAGCAGGCCGCGATCGAACGCCTGCATGCGCATCATGCCCATGAATTCGACCAGCTTGCGCGCGCCCGGGCCGAGCGGCATGAACGGGCGGTCCAGCATGCGGTCCCAGGCCGGGTGCGACATGGCGGCCGCTTCGACGTCGAGGATCAGCGACTGGTTGGTCCCGATGCCGCACTGGGCGTGCCACGCGTTCGGCGCGACGCAGGCGGCGCGCAGCGGGTCGAGCCGTTCCCGGCGGCCTTCGATGTCGAGCAGCACGGCCCCGCTCACGGGCAGCACCAGCTGGGCGAACACATGGCGGTCGGTGACGATGTCCGCGCCATAGGTGCGCAGGTGGAGGTCGGTATCCATGACGGGCAGTCTAACAGTGATTGTCCGACGAGGCCTACAAGTCGACGGGAAAAAATAAAGAGGCCCACCCTCTTGCAGACGGGGCCGCCGTCCCAATTTGTCATCCTGATTCAGCGCCCCATGGGCGCAGGTCTCCTCTGTCTCCTCCAAGTGCAAACTTGGATTTACCGCCTGGCGCAGCAATGCGCAGGCGGTTTCTTTTTTGTGGAAGACGCACCCGGCCAGCCTGTCCGGGCGCGGTGCGGCATCAATCGCGGCGCGGATTGTTGGGATGGTCGTCGAATCGGTTCGGCACACCGTCGCCGTCACGGTCGCCGCGGCGCCAGCCGCCGCGTTCCATCACCCAGCGGCCGTCGCGCTCGACCCACGTCGGGGCGCGGTAGGCGTAGCCGTGGCGCTCGCGCAGCCATTTGCCGCCGATCCAGACGTAGCGGCCGTGACGCCATTCCCAGTGGCCCGGCGCCCACACGTAGCCGTGGCGCGCGGCCGGGATGCGTTCGTCGCGCGGCGGCGGCGGGGCGGTGCGGATGACGACGTCGGCGGCCGCCGGCAGCGCGACGCTGCCGAACGAGCCTGCGACCAAAGCGGCAATGAGCAGTTTTTTCATCTTGGCCTCCTCTTGAGTGAGTGTAGGCCGACTGTACTGCCGCGTAGCGGGCGCGACCGTGCGCCGCCTCGCTTAACGCGGCAACTTACAGTTCGATGAGGCAATACTCAGGGTGCCAGCGGCAATGCGAACTGCAGCACGAGGCCACCGCCGTCGCGGTTGCGCACGGTGAGCTCGGCGTTATGGCGCGTGATCACGCGCTCGACGATGGCGAGGCCCAGGCCGGCGCCGTTGGCCTGGCCACGGGCGCTGTCCAGGCGCGTGAACGGCCGCAGCAGCTGCTCGATCTGGTCGTCCGGGACGCCGGTGCCGTGGTCGTTGATCTCGACGACGGCGCGGCGGCCGTGGCCCGTCATCCTGACGTGCAGGGCCATGTCGATCTCGGTGACGTCCTCGCCCGGCGTCTTGCCGTAGCGGCGCGCGTTCTCGATCACGTTGTTGATCACGCGGCGCAGGTCCGTCGAATTGCCCATCACGTGGATGTCGGCGTCGATGTCGGTCGACGTGCGCACGTCCGGCAGGCGGGCGGCCGCGTGGGCGCAGTCTTCCAGCAGTTCCGAGAGGTTCACCGGCACGAACGTCGCGCTTTCCGTGGGGCGTGCGAAGTCGAGGAACTGGCCGATGATGGCGTCCATCTGGGCGATGTCGGACTGCATGCCGGTGCGCGCCTCGTCCGACAGCGGCGCCATCTCCACTTCCAGCTGCATGCGCGCGAGCGGCGTGCGCAGGTCGTGCGAGATGCCGGCCAGGATCACGGCGCGGTCCTTCTCGAGCTGCTGCAGGTCGTCGACCATCTGGTTGAAGCTGCGGTTCGCCTCGATGATCTCCTGCGATCCCTTTTCCGGCAGCGGGGCGGGGCGCTTGCCCTGGGCGATCGAGCGCGCGGCCGCCGTCAGGCGCGCCAGCGGCAGGTTCACGAGGCTCGAGATCAGCGCGGCGCCCAGCAGCGACAGCACGCCGACGACGGTGGCCCAGCCGAGCCACTGCACGCGCGTGAGGCCGGGCAGCTTGTCGCGTTCGAGCATGAGCCAGTACTTGTCGCCGTCGATGTCGAAGCTGACCCAGAAGCCGGGGATCTCGTTGACCATGCGCGAGAAGCGCGTGTCCGGCCCAAGCTTGTCGCGCACGAGGGCGGCCACTTCCGGCATCAGCGAATTCGGCGGCGGCGGTTCCACCGTGTCCGTCGGCTTCACGTCGTAGATGCGGATGCCCTCGTTCGACACCAGCTCGAACAGCAGCTCGCGCCGCAGGTCGGGCGCGGAGTGCGTCAGCGCGGCTTTCGTGATGGTGACGACGGAGACGAGCAGCTCCGCCGTCTGCTCGACCTGCGGGCCGCGCTGGAAGACGTTGAGCATGCCGATCCACGAGGCCATCGACAGGCCCGTGAGCATGGACAGCAGGAAGAAGGTGCGCCAGAACAGGCCGCTCTTCATCCTGCCGAAAATCCGCGGCATGGCCTGTTCCTTCGACGTTGATGCGAACACTAGCGCGGCTGGCCTTCAGGAATGAATACGTAGCCCAGGCCCCACACGGTCTGGATGTACAACGGGCTCGACGGGTCCGGCTCGATCAGCTTGCGCAGGCGCGAGATCTGCACGTCGAGCGAGCGGTCGAACACCTCGTACTCGCGGCCGCGCGCCAGTTCCATCAGCTTTTCGCGCGACAGCGGCTGGCGCGCATGGCGCGCGAACACTTTCAGCACCGAGAATTCGCCCGTCGTCAGCGGTACGGTCTCGCCGTTCTTCTTGAGCGTGCGCGTGCCGAGGTCCAGCACGAAGTCGCCGAACTCGAAGGTCTGGGGCGTCTCGCTCGGTGCGCCCGGGATCTCGTCCGGGCCCTTGCGGCGCAGGACCGCGTTGATGCGGGCCACCAGTTCGCGCGGGTTGAAGGGCTTCGGCAGGTAGTCGTCCGCGCCCATCTCGAGGCCGACGATGCGGTCGACATCCTCGCCTTTCGCGGTCAGCATGATGATCGGGGTCTGGTCGCCGGCGCCGCGCAGGCGGCGGCAGATCGACAGGCCGTCCTCGCCGGGCAGCATCAGGTCCAGCACGAGAAGGTCGTAGCGCTCGCGCAGCCACAGCTTGTTCATCGCGGGCGCGCTTTCGGCCGTCACGACCTGGAAGCCCTGTTCGGTCAGGTAGCGGCGCAGCAGGTCGCGCAGGCGCACGTCGTCGTCGACGACCATGATCCGGGCGGAGTGGCCGCCATTCGCGCCGGGCGTGCCGGTATTCGAGCTCGTTGCATTCATCGTTCGATCGGATTTGTCAGATTAATGTCGCTATGGTAACGTCTTATGGCTCGGCGCCAAGGGGGTATCGTTGAGCCATTACATTGTGTTACAAACTTTACCCAATTCGCCTTATGCCCGGAGTCGATTCCTCATACACTGGCCTCATCGAATCGCAGCTTACACCACAGCTCAAAACCACAGCTTACTCCTGACACGGCAACGCGAATGAGGAACACCATGAACAGTGCGTTCACACACCACCACGCAGCGAAAAAGGCCGGCCGCCTGGCCCGCCGCGCTGTGCTGGCGTGCGCCCTGGTGCTGGGAGCCGGCGGCGCGTTTGCCCAGCAAAACGGCGACCGGCGGGACGACCAGGGCGGCCGGGGTGACTTGCAATCGCAATCGCAGTCGCAGTTCTCGCGCTTCCGCCTCCCCCCGCGGGACCGCGACCAGCGCGACGACATGCGCGCCTACGAGGAACAGCGCCGGGCCCAGCAGCAGGAACAGCGCGAGCAGCAGCACGACTCGCGCCGCCCCAGCCGCATGACGCCGGACGAACGGCGCGACCTGCGCCGCCAGATCAACGAAGCGGGCATGGACCTGTACCCGCAGCGTCGCTGAAATTTCTCTACGCCAACTTAGTTGCTTGATGTTTATTTTCAAGTGACAACATGATACGCTAGCCGGATTCTGCCGCGGCCCAGCCCATGCCGCGGCATCAACCGCACGGAGCGTATCGTGACCACAGACCTTTCCGCCACGGCGATTCGTATCGCCGCGACCGGTCCAGAGCATTGCATCGCCAAACGCGACGACGGCGTGTATGCCGATCCCTCCGTGCTCGGCACCACGCTGGTGGCCGCCATCGACAACGTCTACCGCGCCGGGAACTACTTCACCGGCATCGACTACGCCGTGCTGATGAAGGCGCTGTTCGGCCACGGTCCCGAGCTGCCGCGCGGACCGGACGGCACGACGGTCGTGCGCTTCGCGGCCGACATCGAGACCTTCGACCCGGCGCGCCGCGCGCTCTACCGCGCCGTCAAGATCGGGCGCGGCTATGCGGAATACTACTTCGAACCCGTCTGGCTGCCCGACCCCCTCGACCCCGACGCCGAGGGCTTCCAGACCCGCCTCGACCCCGACGAATTCATCGCCGACGCGTGGATCAAGGGCATCCGCTTCGGCCTCGACCTGCCAGCCATCCGCGCCGCGATGGAATCCACCAGGGCCGACCGCGTCACGGTCGCGCGCCAGCTCGATCCGGTACCGGGCGAGGACGCGCACATCGTCGAAGTGTCGGACGACCTCCACCGCAGCGACGCGCCGCTCGAATTGGGCAACGGCCGCCTCGACCTGAACAGCTTCCAGAACCGCTTCCCGCAGATCCAGGCCGGCGTACGCCTGCTCAAGAAAGTCCCGGCGACGGCGGGGACGATGGGCTTCGAGATGTCCGGCACGCCGCTGCCGCCCGAGGCGGGGCGCGACCTCGATTTGCCGGCGTATGCGGGCACCGGTACGAAGGTCGAGCGTGCGCCGGATGGCGAATTCCTCGTGTCCAGCGCGGCCGGGTTCCTGATGGTCGATCCGAAGACGAGCCGGATCTCGGTCGAGGACAAGGTCGTCAGCCGCGACGGCGTCAGCGCCAAGACGACCGGCAACCTGAGCCTGACGGGCGACTACGAGGAATTCGGCGAAGTCCAGGAAAAGCGCGTGATCGAGGCCGACAGCATCACCGTGCACGGCGACGTGTACGGCAGCCTCGTCTCGCGCGGCGGCACGGTCGATGTGCGCGCGAACCTCGTGGGCGGCAGCGCCCGCAATGCGCGCGGCGACATCCACGTGCGCGGCGTCGCATCGGCCTCGCTGCTGGCCGCGGAAGACGGCAGGATCGTCGTCGAGCGCGCGGAGAACTGCGTCATCGCGGGCACGCGGGTCGAGGTGAATCACGCCGTCAACTGCGAGATCATCGGCGACGAAGTCGTCGTGAACGTGGCCGAGGGCTGCGCGCTCGCGGGCCGGCGCGTGGCGGTGGAGTGCACCGTGCCGCGCAAGCAGAGCGAGATGCTCGTGGCCGTGCTGTGCGCGCAAGGCCAGCAGGTCGACGAGGTGATCGCGGCGGTGACGCAGCGCGTCGCGCAGTTCGCCACGCTGGCCGCGCAACTGAAGGCCGCGCAGGATGCGCTGACGGGCAAGCCGGACGTGCGCCGCTACCTGATGCTGGCCGCGCGCGTGCGCAAGGGCGAGGTCAACCTGACGCCCGAGCAGGCGCGCCAGTTCCAGAAGATGGCGCAGGACGTGGCGCCCGCGCTGAAGGCGATCGGCGACGTCTCCGCGAAAATCAAGGCGGCGGAAGCGGAGCAGCAGGCGGGCGCGGGCATGCTCGCGAACCTGGAGGCGCAGCGCGGCGACGCCGCCATCATCTCCAGCGTGGCGATCGCCTCGGTGCAGGGCGAGACGCAGGTGCGCATCCTCGGCTACAGTCCCGCGGGCGAACCGCCACACCGCTGGCCGCCGCGCGAGATCCGCACCCGCCTGCGCGGGCCGCAGGCCGGCGAACTGCTGTTCATGGGCGGCGCGGGCAGCGTCGCGTGGTCCAGCGATACCGTCCCGTCGGCGTAAAGTTTATACTTGGCGGTGGCCGCGAGGCCATACCAATAACGACTCCAATCCGACAGAGGGGAAACCTTGAACACCATGCGTCCCATCCTCCAGCGCCGCCCGATCGGCGCGCTGGTCGCCGCGATGTGCGCCGGCGCGTTATTCACCGCTCCGGCCCATGCCGCAACCAAGGCAGCCAACAGCAAAGGCAAGCCGACCGTCGCCGAAGCCGAGCGCTTCGTCGCCGAATCCGAAAAGAAGCTCGACCAGCTGGGCCTCGACGCCGGCCGCGCCGAGTGGGTGGCCGAGAACTTCATCACGCTCGACACCGAGACGCTGACCGCGCAGGCCAACGAACAATACCTGACCGTGAGCGGCGACATCGCCCTCAAGGCGCGCCGCTACAACGGCCTGAAGGTCTCGGAAGCGAGCGCCCGCAAGCTGATGCTGATGCAGCAGTCGCTGATGCTGGAAAACGCCGACGACCGGGCCGCGTATGCGCGCCTGGCCGCCAGCATGACCGGCGCGTACGGCAAGGCGAAATACTGCCCGCCGGCCGCCGCGGACGCCGCGAAGCCGGAGTGCATGCCGCTGGGCCAGCTGGAAAAGGTACTGGCGACGAGCCACGACCCCGCGCGCCTGAAGGAAGTCTGGCTCGGCTGGCACGCCCAGTCGCCCGCGTACAAGCAGGATTACGCGAAGTACGTCGAGCTGTCGAACAAGGGCGCCCGCGCGATGGGCTATGCCGATACGGGCGCGCTGTGGCGCTCGCGTTACGACATGGCGCCGGATGCCTTCGCGGGCGAGATGGAACGCCTGTGGCAGCAGGTGAAGCCGCTGTACGACTCGCTGCATACGTACACGCGCTACAAGCTGCGCCAGGCCTATGGTCCGGACGCGGTGCCGGCCGACGGCCCGATCCCCGCGCACCTGCTGGGCAATATGTGGGCGCAGAGCTGGGACAACCTGTACCCGATCCTGAAGCCCGCCGGTCTCGAAAAGGGTGAAGACCTGACGGCGCTGCTGGAAGAACGCAAGACGAGCGCCGTCGAGATGACGCGCTATGCCGAAGGCTTCTACACGTCGCTGGGCATGCGCAAGCTGCCGGCCACGTTCTGGGAACGCTCGCTGCTGACCAAGCCGCGCGACCGCGAAGTCGTGTGCCACGCATCCGCCTGGGACCTGGACGGCAAGGACGACGTGCGCGTCAAGATGTGCATCACGCCGACGGCCGAGGACTTCCGCGTCATCCACCACGAGCTGGGCCACCTGTACTACGACCTCGCGTACAGCAACCAGTCGCCCATGTTCAAGAACGGCGCCAACGACGGCTTCCACGAAGCCATCGGCGACACCGTCGCGCTGTCGATCACGCCGGCGTACCTGAAGAAGATCGGGCTGATGAAGACGGACCCGGATCCGAAGCAGGAGATCGGCCCGCTGCTGTACACGGCGCTGCAGAAGATCGCGTTCATGCCGTTCGCGTACAAGGTCGACAAGTGGCGCTGGCAGGTCTACGGCGGGCAGGTCAAGCCGGCCGACTACGACAAGGCCTGGTGGGCGCTGACGCAGCAGTACCAGGGCGTATCCCGTCCGGCACCGGTCGCGGATGGCGGCTTCGACGCCGGCGCCAAGTTCCACGTCGCGAGCGACACGCCGTATGCCCGCTACTTCCTCGCCCACGTGCTGCAGTTCCAGTTCCACCGCGCGCTGTGCAAGGAAGCGGGCGACACGGGACCGCTGTACCGCTGCTCGATCTACGGTAACCAGAAGGCCGGCGCCAAGTTCCAGCAGATGCTGGAGATGGGCACGAGCAAGCCGTGGCCGGAAGCGCTGAAGGCCGTGACGGGGTCGGACAAGATGGATGCGACCGCGATGCTGGAATACTTCGCGCCGCTCAAGACCTGGCTGGATGAGCAGAACAAGCAGCTGGCTGTTGAAGACGCGAAGCTGAAGCGTTAAACCGCGGGGGCTTCCGCCAGGGCGGCGTAGCATTGCGCCGCTTCGGGCGGGAGCCCTGCAAACAAAGTTTCGTCCGCCTCGTCGACCAGTCCCTGCTCGACGAGTATCCGCACCTTCCCGAGATAATCCGCCAGCTTGAGCAAACGCCCCAGCGGCGACATGACCACGCCACGCCGCAATTCTCCCTGTTCCAGCAGCGCCGTACTGACCGTCTCCGGGAAATTCCATTCGCGCGCGATGCTCGCGCACAGGCGGCGCGTGTCGCGCGCCAGCTGGGCGAGGAACACGTCCGAGCCGAGGCGCTCGCCATCCTGCGCTTCCTGGTCCATGATGCGCAGGCTGACGATCAGGCCCACGTTCTGCAGCAGCCCGGCGAGGAAGGCGTCGAACGGCTCGATGCCGGCGCCGGCCAGTTGGCGCGCGGCGATCGCGCAGCGCTCCGAATGCGCCCACAGGTGCGGCGCCAGCCGGCGTGTATAGAATCCCGAACGCACGTCGATGATGGGCCGGAACGCGACCGTCGTGATCAGCTGGCGCAAGCCTTCCTGGCCGATCAGGATCACCGCCTGTTCGACGCTCGCGATGGACTGGCCCGTCCCCTGGTAGCAGCTGTTCGCGAGGCGGACGACGGCCGCCACCAGCACGGGATCGGACGCGATCGTGCGCGACAGCGCGCTGCCGGAAAACGTCTCGCTGCGCAGGCTTTGCAGCAGTTGCGGGACCAGGCCCGGCATGCGCCGCACGAGCGCCGCGCCGGACTGCTGCGAGCCGGCGATGGTGGCGAGCGCCTCCAGCACGCGCGTCTCGGCGTCGGAAAGCTCCAGGCCGCCGTCGGCACGGTCGAACAGCCAGGCGTTCCAGGTGCCATTGACCCGCTCCAGCTGTTCGAAGGAGACGGGGGCCGTGCCCGGTTGCGGGGCGGGCACCGCGGGAGCAGGCGGCTGGGAAGGAACAGGCTCGACGGCCGGCTGCGGCTGCGGCTGCGCCTCGGCCGGGCTGGAAAACAGGCTATGCAGCCACCGGAACATCGTCATCCCCTTTAGGTCAATTCCGAACATTGTACGGGCGTAAGCGCCCGGCGCAAGGTAGGAAATGTCTCATTGATTGTTGACTGTACTCAACAATTTCCGATCGTCATCGCTTTAGCATGGCGATCTTGAGGAAAGGATCCGCCATGCACATGACTACGACGACCACCACCCAATTCCTGAGTTTCACCCTCGGCGGCCTCGAGTACGGGCTCGACGTCGCCAAGGTGCAGGAACTCAGGGTACTCAAGGCACTCGAGCGCTTCACATCGGACGGCGAGCTCGTCGGCGGCGTGGCCGTCTCGCGCGGCGTGATCATGCCGCTCGTCGACATGCGCGCCGCCTGCGGCACGTCGCCGGACGCGCCCGGCCCGATGACGGACGTGATCATCCTCAGGCTGTCGACCTGCACGATGGGGATGGTGGTGGATGGCGTGACGGGCGTCGTCTCGCTGGCGCCCGATCAGGTGTCGCCCGTGCCCGGCGCGGACCAGGCGCAGGTCGATTACCTGATCGGGCTGGGGCAGACGGGGTCGCGGCGGCTGATTCTCGTCGATATCGACCGGCTGATGTCCGTGCGCCGGCCGAACAAGGACGGCGCACGGCAGGTCGCCTAGGCGACCAGGCCTTCCAGCTGCTCCTGCAGCTCCAGCCACTCGTTCTCGAGATTGCCCAGGTCGCGCGTCAGGAACGCCTGGTCGGCCACGAGATTCTTCAGCTCTTCCTTCTTGTCCGCCTCGTAGATGCCCGGCTCCAGCAGCCGGGCGTCGACCTCGGCCTTTTTCGCGTTCAGCTTGGCCATCTGCTCTTCCAGACGCTTGATGCGGTTTTCGATGGGCTTCTTCAGCGCGGCGAGACGCTGGCGTTCTTCCGCTTCCAGGCGCTTCTGCTCCTTGCGGTCGACGGCGGGCGCCGGTGCGGCCGGGCTTGAGGACGGCAGCGGCGCGCTCGTGCCGGCATCGGCCTTCAGCTTGGTCTGGAACAGCCAGTCCTTGTAGTCGTCCAGGTCGCCGTCGAACGGCTGCAGGCGGCCGTCCGCCACGATGATGAACTGGTCGGTCGTCGCGCGCAGCAGGTGGCGGTCGTGCGAGACGACGACCAGCGTGCCCTCGAACTGCGCCAGCGCCAGCGTGAGCGCCTCGCGGGTTTCCAGGTCAAGGTGGTTGGTCGGTTCGTCCAGCAGCAGCAAATTCGGACGCTGCCACACGATCAGCGCCAGCGCCAGGCGCGCCTTTTCGCCGCCGGAGAACGGCTTGATGGAACTCGTCACCATATCGCCCGGGAAGTTGAAGCCGCCGAGGAAGTTGCGCAGCTCCTGCTCGCGCGTGGTCGGCGCGATCTTTTGCAAGTGCCACAGCGGCGATTCGTCGTGGCGCAGCATCTCGACCTGGTGCTGGGCGAAATAGCCGATCACGAGGCCCTTGCCCAGCGTTGCCGTCCCGGCCAGCGGCGCGAGGTCGCCGGCCACGGTCTTGATCAGCGTGGATTTACCGGCGCCGTTCACGCCCAGGAGGCCGATGCGCTGGCCCGTCTGCAGCGAGAAATTCACCTTGTGGACGATGGTCTTGCCGCCGACCTTGTCGCCGTGCGCGTCGAGCAGCGGGTAGCCGGCGTCGACGTCTTCCATCACGAGCAGCGGATTCGGCGCCGAGACCGGGTCGCGGAATTCGAACGAGAACTCGGCGGCCGCACGCAGCGGGGCCAGTTCTTCCATCTTCGCCAGCGCCTTCATGCGGCTCTGCGCCTGGCGGGCCTTGGTCGCCTTGGCCTTGAAGCGGTCGACGAACGATTGCAGGTGGGCGCGCGTGCGCTGCTGCTTTTCGTACGCGGCCGCCGCCAGCACGAGGTGTGCCGCGCGCTGGCGCTCGAATGCCGAGTAGTTGCCCGAGTAGCGTGTCAAGCTGCGGTCGTGGATGTGCACGACCACGTTCACGATCTCGTCGAGGAAATCGCGGTCGTGCGAGATGATGATCAGCGTGCCCGTGTAGCGCTTGAGCCAGTCCTCGAGCCAGATGATGGCGTCCAGGTCCAGGTGGTTGGTCGGCTCGTCCAGCAGCAGCAGGTCGGAAGGGCACATCAGCGCCTGTGCCAGGTTCAGGCGCATGCGCCAGCCGCCCGAGAAGCTGGCGACGGGCTGGCGCATCTGGTCCAGCGAGAAGCCCAGGCCCAGCAGCAACTGCTCGGCGCGCGACTGCACCGTGTACGCGTCCGCGTCGGCCAGCGCCGAGTGGACGTGGCCGATGGCCAGGCCGTTCTCCGTCGTGTGGGGCAGGGCTTCCAGGCGGTCCAGCTCGGCCTGCAGGGTGCGCAGGTGGGCGTCGCCGTCGATCGCGTACTCGATGGCGGGACGGTCCAGCGCCGGCGTTTCCTGCGCCACATAGGCCATGCGCCAGCGCGCGGGGAAGTCGATCGCGCCCTGGTCCGGGTGCAGCTCGTTGCGCAGCATCGCGAACAGGCTGGATTTGCCGGCGCCGTTGGCGCCGATCAGGCCGATCTTGTCGCCGGGATTGAGGGTGAGGTCGGCGTCTTCCAGCAGCGGCTTGGTGCCGCGCATGAGACTGACATTGGTGAATCGGATCATATTATTGCGCGAGCTGCTCCGCCGTCAGCAGGAACACCGCATCATCGCCCTGGCTCGTGGTCAGCCACGTGAGGCCCAGGTGGCCGAACGCCGCTTCCGCGTACTCGCGCTCGTTGCCGATCTCGACGATCAGCACGCCTTCCGGGCTCAGACGCTCGGCCGCGCCGTCGACGATCTTGCGCACGAGGTCCATGCCGTCCTCGCCGCCCGCGAGGGCGATCTGCGGCTCGCGCAGGTACTCCGGCGGCAGCTTGCCCATCGAATCGCTGTTCACGTATGGCGGGTTCGTCACGATCAGGTCGTACTTCTTGAACGGCACGTGCTGGTACAGGTCGGACTCGATCGGGTTCACGCGGCCTTCCAGCTTGTAGTCGCGGATGTTGCGCTCGGCCACGGCCAGCGCATCCTTCGAGATGTCGACGGCGTCGACGACCGCGTTCTGGAACGCGTCCGCCAGCATGATCGCGAGGCAGCCGGAGCCGGTGCACAGTTCGAGCACGTTCTCGACGCCTTCCGGATCAGCCACCCACGGGCTGAAGAAATTCGGGATCAGCTCGGCGATGAACGAGCGCGGCACGAGGACGCGTTCGTCGACGTAGAAGTTGTAGCTGCCCAGCCACGCTTCATTCGTGATGTAGGCGGCCGGCACGCGCTCGTTGACGCGGCGCTCGATGACGGCCATCACCTGCAGGATTTCTTCCGGCAGCAGGCGGGCGTCGAGGAAGGGCTCGAGCTTGTCCAGCGGCAGCTTCAGGGTGTGCAGGATCAGGTAGGCGGCCTCGTCGAACGCTTCGGCGCTGCCGTGGCCGAAGAACAGCTTGGCGCCGTTGAAACGGGTTACGGCGTAGCGCAGCAGGTCGCGCGGCGTGCAGAATTGGGTCGTGGTCATGGCCAGGTCTCGTCGTTATGCCGCGGACGGCGGGATGGTCAGCAATCGCTCCAGCGTGCGCCGGTAGATGTTCTTGAGCGGATCGATGTAACGCACTTCGATGTGCTCGTCGATCTTGTGGATGCTGTCGTTGGGTGGCCCGAATTCTATCACCTGGGGGCAGATGCGCGCGATGAAGCGGCCATCCGACGTCCCGCCCGTGGTCGACAATTCCGTCGTCACGCCCAGTTCCTGCTTGATCGAGCCGCAGATCGCGTCCGACAAGGTGCCCTTCGGCGTGAGGAACGGATGGCCGGACAGCGTCCATTTCAGGTCGTAGTCGAGGCCGTGGCGGTCGAGGATCGCATGCACGCGCGCCTGCAGGCTCTCGGCCGTGCTGGCGGTGGAAAAGCGGAAATTGAAGTCGACCTTCAGCTCACCCGGGATCACGTTCGTCGCCCCCGTGCCGGCCGCGATGTTGGACACCTGCCAGCTCGTCGGCGGGAAGTATTCGTTGCCTTCATCCCATTTCTCGGCAGCGAGCTCGGCCAGCGCCGGCGCCGCCTGGTGGATCGGGTTGCGCGCCAGGTGCGGGTAGGCGATGTGGCCTTGCACGCCCTTGACGACGAGGCAGCCGGACAGCGAGCCGCGGCGGCCGTTCTTGATCATGTCGCCCAGCACGTGGCTGGACGTCGGTTCGCCCACGAGGCAGTAATCGATCGTCTCGCCCCGTTCTTCCAGCAGGTCGCAGACGATGACGGTGCCGTCCGTGGCGGGGCCTTCCTCGTCGGAGGTGAGCAGGAACGCGATCGAGCCGATATGGTCCGGATGCGCGGCCACGAATTCCTCGACGGCGACGACCATGGCGGCGATCGACGTCTTCATGTCCGAGGCGCCGCGGCCGTACAGCTTGCCGTCGCGCCGCGTCGGCACGAACGGTTGCGACGCCCACTGGTTCGCGGGCCCCGTCGGCACGACGTCCGTGTGGCCGGCGAACACGAACACGGGCGACGCGTCGCCGCGCCGGGCCCACAAATTCGTCACGCCGTTCGACTCGATCGTCTCGCAGCGGAAGCCGAGCGGCGCCAGCAGGGCCTGCAGCTTCTGCTGGCAGCCTTTATCCTGCGGCGTGACGGAATCGAGCGCGATCAGCTCTTCCGTCAGCAACTGGGTGCGCGACGGTTTCATGCCGGCCAGTCCCCGAACAGGTCTTCGTACTGGGCGGCCGAAAAGCCGACGGACACGCGCCCGTCGCCTTCCAGCACGGGGCGCTTGATGACGGACGGATTTTCCAGCATCAGGTCGAGGGCGCTGGCCTTGTCGACGACCTGTGCGCGGCGCTCGTCGGTCAGCTTGCGCCACGTCGTGCCCTTGCGATTGACCAGCGTTTCCCAATCGACCTGATCGAGCCAGCGCGCGACGGTGGCGCGGTCCAGGCCCTGTTTCTTGAAATCGTGGAAATCGAATGCCTGGCCGTTGTCGGCGAGCCAGGTGCGGGCTTTCTTGACGGTGTCGCAGTTGGGAATACCGTAGAGGGTCTTCTTCATGGCGGGTGGGTATTGCTGTTCGGGAAGGCGCGAAGGATAGCACAGGCAAGCTATCCCACGGACAGTTTACCAATAGCGAAGGGCGGGCGGCGTTATGTAGGTTGATTGGACAAGGATTTAACATTTCCGTAAATTAACAACGTGAGTACATACCCGGAGATCCCATGCGCATCCTTGTCATTTCTGCCTGTTTCCTGACGTTGCTGGCCGGCTGTGCGTCGATGCCGGCACCCCGTCCGCTCGATACTGCCGGCCTCGCGGCCGTACGCAACCAGACTGTGGCGGTCACCGTGCGGGCGAAGCCGGGTTTCTCGGTGTTGACGCCGAGCAAGGCTGGCCTCGCAGGCGTCGGGATCTTCGTCGAGGACGACGGCGACCGGATCATCGCCGAACACCACGTGGCGGACCCCGCCGACGCCATTGCCCAGGCGCTGGCGCGCGCGTTGCACGACGCCCAGGGCAGTCAACCTGTTGCCGCACCGATCGCCGTGGACGACCGCGACGCGGCGCGCATTGCCGCACAGGCGAAGGGCAAGGCCCGTTTCGTGATCGATGTCGAGACGCGCGCATGGCGCATGTCATATTTCCCGACCGATTGGACGCATTACCAGGTGCCGTACATCGCGGTGGCGCGCCTGATCGATGCCGGTACGGCCGGCGTTCTCGCCGAATCGACCTGCAACCTGGCACCGGAGACGAACGCCGGGGCACCGACCTACGATGACCTAGTGACCAATGGCGCGGCGGGCCTGAAAGCGTCGCTGGCGGCGTCTGCGGCGACGTGCGCGGCCCGGTTCAGGCGCGACATGTTTGCCCTGCGCGATACGCGCCCGGCGGAACACGCGATGCCCGCTGCGGAGGCCGTCGTGTGGAACGGGATCATGGCCTGCGGCGCCCGCAACGACAGCGGACCGAACGCGGGCGCCTACGAGGCGAAATTCAATGTCGACGTTTGGGGCCAGACGGTGCACGCCTACCGCAAGACGGCCGACGTCGAGGAAACGCTGGCCGGCGAAGTGCGCGGCGACCGGCTGGAATTGCGCGGCACGGGCAACCGCATCGCCGACCCGGCACGCAGCTGGGGGCTGGGCGTGAGCGGCGCGTTTGCGCCGGATGCGACGTCGTATGTCGGCAAGGGCAGCATGGTCGTGGGCGGCCGGCCGATCCGGGCCTGCGAGCTGCGGATGACGCGCGCCTGAACCGTTTTACTGGTCGAGCGTGAATTCCGTGAACGACGGCCCGGCCGGCTCGGCCGGCTTCGGCGCTTCCTCTTCCTTCGCCTTGCTGTCCGGCCCATTGTTGATCAGCCAGAGCAGGTTGGTCGCCGAGTCCGCATTCGCGAGCGCTTCGTCCTGCGTGATCAGGTCGGCCTGCACGAGTTCGAGCAACGCCTTCTCGAACGATTGCGACCCGGGCGACAGGCTCTTGTCCATCGCTTCCTTGATCTGGCCGATCTCGCCCTTTTCGATCAGGTCCGCGACGTAGCGCGTGTTGACCATGATCTCGACGGCCGCCTGGCGCCGCCCGCCGGCCTTCGCGCGCACGAGGCGCTGCGACACGATCGCCTTCACGGCGGACGACAGGTCCTGCAGCAGCGCGGGGCGGTTCTCGATCGGGTAGAAGCTGATGATGCGGTTCAGCGCGTTGTAGCTGTTATTCGCGTGCAGGGTCGCCAGCACGAGGTGGCCGGACTGGGCGTAGGCGAGGGCGGCGGCCATCGTGTCCTTGTCGCGGATCTCGCCGATCAGGATGCAGTCCGGCGCCTGGCGCATCGAATTGCGCAGGGCGACGTCGAAGCTTTTCGCGTCGCTGCCGATCTCGCGCTGGTTGACGATCGATTTCTTGTTCTTGAACAGGTACTCGATCGGGTCTTCCAGCGTGAGGATGTGGCCGTGGCGCTGCTCGTTGCGGTGGTCGAGCATGGAGGCGATCGTCGTCGACTTGCCGGACCCGGTCGCGCCGACGATCAGCAGCAGGCCGCGCTTCTCCATGATCAGTTCCGACAGCACGGACGGGAGGCCCAGCTCGGCCAGCGGCGGGATCGTGGCGGGAACGAAACGGAACACGGCGGAGATGCTGCCGCGCTGGCGGAAGGCGGAGAGACGGAAGCGGCCCAGGTTGGCGACCGAGATGCCCATGTTGAGCTCGTTCTCGCGGTCAAGCTCTTCCATCTGCTCCGGCGACGCGATTTCGGCCAGCAGGACGCGGATGTTCTCCGGCTCGAGCTTGTTCTGGTTGATCGGGATGAGGTTCCCGTTGATTTTGATGTGGACTGGGGAATTGACCGCGAAGAACATGTCCGACGCGTTCTTTTCCTTCATCAGTTGGAACAGGCGTTCCATCATCATGGCGGTCTCTCCCTTGCTTCGCGGTAATATTTTGCGGTAAAGGGATTCTAACCTGCGGGGCCGCCAAACGGCAGCCCCGGAACGATCGTGATGCTTACACGCCGCGCAGCAGCTCGTTGATGCCCGTCTTCGCACGGGTCTTCGCATCGACCTGCTTGACGATCACCGCGCAGTACAGGCTGTACTTGCCGTCGGCGGACGGCAGGCTGCCCGACACGACGACGGAACCGGCCGGGATGCGGCCGTACGACACTTCACCGGTCTCGCGGTTGTAGATCTTGGTCGACTGGCCGATGTACACGCCCATCGAGATCACCGAGTTCTCTTCGACGATGACGCCTTCCACGATTTCCGAGCGGGCGCCGATGAAGCAGTTGTCTTCGATGATGGTCGGGTTGGCCTGCATCGGTTCCAGCACGCCGCCGATGCCCACGCCGCCGGACAGGTGGACGTTCTTGCCGATCTGGGCGCACGAACCGACGGTGGCCCACGTGTCGACCATCGCGCCTTCGTCGACGTAGGCGCCGATGTTCACGTACGACGGCATCAGCACGACGTTCTTGCCGATGAACGAACCGCGGCGCGCGACGGCCGGTGGCACGACGCGGAAGCCGCCCTTGGCGAAGTCTTCGGCGGTGTAATTCGCGAACTTGGTCGGGACCTTGTCGTAGAACTGCATGCCGCCGCCTTCGACGGGCACGTTGTTTTCGAGGCGGAACGACAGCAGGACGGCCTTCTTGATCCACTGGTTCACGACCCAGCTGCCGGTGTCCTTCTGGGCGACGCGCATGCTGCCGTCGTCAAGGCCGGCCAGCACGTGGGCGACGGCGTCGCGCACTTCGGCGCTGGCGCTGGTCGGGCTGATGTCCGCGCGCTGTTCCCACGCGGTGTCGATGATGGTCTGGAGTTGTTGGGTCATGATATTGGTCTATACAGGTGGTGTTTCAGGAAGCCTTGAGATCGTTGCAGAACTGGACGATGCGGTTCGCCGCTTCCAGTCCTTCGTCCACTTCGGCGACGAGCGCCATGCGGATGCGGTTGCGGCCCGGGTTGCTGCCGTGCGCGTCGCGCGCCAGGTAACTGCCGGGCAAAACCGTCACATTATATTCGGCGTAAAGGCCGCGTGCGAACTCCGTGTCCGACAGGCCCGTGCGGCGCACGTCGGCCCACAGGTAGAAGCCGGCGTCGGGCAGCTCGACGTCCATCACCTGTTTCAGCAGCGGGGTGATGAGCGTGAACTTTTCCTTGTACAGGTTGCGGTTCTCCTGCACGTGGCCTTCGTCGTTCCACGCGGCGATGGATGCGGCCTGCACCGGCGGCGACATCGCGCCGCCGCAGTAGGTGCGGTACAGCAGGAATTTCTTCATCAGTTCCGGATCGCCGGCGACGAAGCCCGAGCGCATGCCCGGCACATTCGAGCGCTTCGACAGGCTCGAGAACACGATCAGGTTCGCGTACGGCCGCGCGCCTTCGCTGCGGCCCAGCTGGTGCGCCGCTTCCAGCGCGCCCAGCGGCGGCGTGGCGCCGAAATAGATCTCGGAATAGCACTCGTCGGCCGCGATCACGAAGCCGTGGCGGTCGGACAGCGCGAACAGCTCGCGCCAGTCGTCCAGCGACAGCACGGCGCCCGTCGGGTTGCCCGGGGAGCACAGGTACAGCAGCTGCACGCGGGCCCACACGTCGTCCGGCACGCTGGTGTAATCGCAGGCGAAGTTGCGGGCCGGCTGGGAATTCACGAAATACGGCTCGGCGCCCGCCAGGTAGGCCGCGCCTTCGTAGATCTGGTAGAACGGGTTCGGGCTGACGACGAGCGCGCCCGGCTTGCGCGGATCGATGACGGTCTGCGCGATCGCGAACAGCGCCTCGCGCGATCCGTTCACCGGCAGCACCATCGTGGCCGCATCCAGCGCCGGAATCGCGTAGCGGCGCTCCAGCCAGCCGGCGATCGCGGCGCGCAGCGGCTCGTTGCCGTGCGTCGTCGGATACGTGGCCAGGCCGGCCATCGCATGCGTCAGCGCTTTCTGGATGAACGCGGGCGTCGGATGCTTCGGCTCGCCGATACCGAGGCTGATGGCTTTGTAGTCGGGATTCGGCGTCACGCCGGCGAACAGCTGGCGCAGCTTTTCGAACGGGTACGGGTGCAGGCGGTCGAGATGTGGATTCACGGCGTTGTGTTTTCTTGGCGATGTTCGAGGTGAGAAGGGCAATTATAGCCACGTGCCCCCGGGTGCGTTAGTATTGACGTAAGGAATCCTAACCGGCCCCATCATCATGCAGCGCTCCGTCGACTACGTCCGCACCCTGACCGCCCAGGCGCGCAGCGCGCGCGCCAACCGCCATCTCGGCTATGCACTGGCCGGCGTGGCCGGGGCCATGAACGCGGGCGGCTTCCTCGCCGTGCAACAGTACACGTCACACATGACGGGCATCGTGTCGTCGGCGGCCGACAGCCTCGCGCTGGGCGCCTTCGACCTCGTGCTCGACGCGCTCGGCGCCATCGTCTCGTTCCTGCTGGGCGCGGCCACGACGGCGCTGCTCGTCAACTACGGCCGGCGCCGCGCGCTGGCCAGCGAATACGCGTTGCCACTACTGTGCGAAGCGGTCCTGCTGCTCGCGTTCGGCGTGCTGGGCGCGCGCCTGTCCAGCGTGCAGGGCCTGTTCGTGCCGGCCACCGTGATGCTGCTGTGCTTTACGATGGGCCTGCAGAACGCGCTCGTGACCAAGCTGTCGCACGCGGAGATCCGCACGACGCACATGACGGGCATCGTCACCGACATCGGGATCGAGCTGGGCAAGCTTTTATACTGGAATGCGGATGAAACCGCGCGCCCGCGCGTGGCTGCGAACCACGAGCGCCTCGTGGTGCTGTGCGGCCTGCTGGGGTCCTTCTTCTGCGGCGGCATGGCCGGCGCGCTCGGCTTCAAGATCCTCGGCTACGTGGCGACGGTGCCGCTGGCATTGCTGCTGTGCGGCCTCGCCATCGTGCCGGCGCTGGACGACCTGCGCGCGCGGGCGCGCAGGCGCTGATCCTTCTTACATCGCGCAGTGCGGCAGCGGCACTGAAGCCGCCTTGCCGTCGTAGACGACCTTGACGATGTCGCCGGCCCTGGGGCCGCAGCGAACCGCGAACGCCTGGCGGGCCGGCATACCGTCGTAGCGGCCCTGGCGCGGCGCGATGTCGAGGCGTTTCGCCCCGTCGTTCCACGTCATCCGCACGACCGCGTACGCGCCTTTCTCGTAGGCGTAGCCGTCGCCGCCGTCGTCATACAGCTCATAGGCACCGTCCTTGCCCGGATAGACGACGAGGTCCACCGGCGCATCCGACTTCTCGTCCGCGAACTGCTTCACAGGACCCAGCGGCAGGATGCTGCCGGCGCGGACGTAGAGGGGGATCGTGGCGATGTCGGCCTTCGCCGTCACGACCTGGCCCGGCGCCAGCTTCGCGCCGCTCCAGTAGTCGTACCACGCGTCCTTGCCCGGCAGGTAGACCTCGCGCGCCTGCGCCTTCGGCTGCACGACGGGCGCCACGAGCAGGGCCTTGCCGAACATGTACTGGTCCGCGATGTGGAGCGCGTGCTCGTCGTCGCGGAAGTCGAAGGCGAGGGCACGCATCATCGTGCCGTCGTTGTGCGTGACGTCCCACGAGGCCGAGTAGATGTAGGGCAGCAGGCGGTAGCGCAGGTCGATGTAGTCGCGCAGGATCTTCTGCGTGGCGTCGTCGAACTGCCAGATCTCCTTGCCGTCGCCCGTGCCGTGCACGCGGAACATCGGGTTGAAGACGCCGAACTGGAACCAGCGCGTGAACAGTTCCGCATACGCCGGGTCCGTCGGCTTGCCGCCGAAGAAGCCGCCGATGTCGGCCGACCAGTATGGGATCCCGGAGAGCATGAAGTTCAGCCCGGCGGGAATCTGGCGGCGGAACACGTCCCAGTTGCCCATCGTGTCGCCCGACCACGTGATGGCCGCGTTGCGCTGCTGGCCCGCGTAGGCGGAGCGGGTCAGGATGAACGCGCGCTTGCCGGGCTGGTCCCGCTTCATGCCGTCATGGACGGCCGTCGTGTGCAGCAGCGGATAGGCGTTGTAGACGATGCTGCCCGGACCGGCCCCGGTCTGCAGTTCGCGCATCTGGCCCCACCAGCCGCCCAGTTCCGCTTCCGACGCGTCCAGCCACCAGCCGTCGAAGCCGAGCGTGCCGAGGCCGCGCATCACCTGGCGCCAGTACAGGTCGCGGGCGCGCGGGTTGTATGCGTCGTACCAGCGGCCCTTGCCGGCCGGGTAGACGTTCGGGTACGTGGGCGGGTACAGGCCGCCCATTGCGTCCAGCGCTTTCGTGTTCGCGGTGTCCGGATCGAGGCGGGCCCACACGGAGATGATCGTGTGGACGTTCTGGCCGTGCAGCTTCTTCACCATCGCCGCCGGATCGGGGAAGCGCGCCTTGTCGAATTCGTGGCTGCCCCACTGGCCCGGCAGCCAGTACTGCCAGTCCTGGATGACGGCGTCGAGCGGCACCTTCATGGCCCGGTATCTCGCCGCGACGGACAGCAGCTCGTCCTGCGTCTTGTAGTGTTCCTTCGACTGCCACAGGCCCCACGTCCAGCGCGGCATCATGGGCGCCGTGCCGGTCAGGCGGCGGTAGCCCTTGATCACGTCGTCCAGTTCCGGGCCGTACATGAAGTGGTAGTCGACGCCGCCGCCCGCTTCGGAGCGGATCAGGATCGGCGGTCCGGACGGCAGGTCGACCTCGACGTCCGTGACGGCAGCGTTGTTCCACAGGATGCCGTAGCCCCTCGGCGAGACGAGCATCGGCACGGCCACGTCGCGGTTGGCCTGCTGCAGGCGTACGATGTTGCCGCCGTAGTCGAGCAGGCCGTTCTGGTGCTGGCCGAGGCCATACAGGACCGTGCCGTGCTCCTCGTTATAAAAGCGCTGCGTGACGCCGCGCGACAGGTCGCGGCCACCTTCCTTGATGATCTCCTTGCCGTCCGGCGTCTGGAACACGACGTTGCCGTCCTGGCGGCCGACGCGCACCTTCAGGCCGGCCGTGGACAGCGTCCACGCGTCGGCGGATTCACCGATGTCGAAGGTGATCTTCTGCGGCTGCGCGATGACGGCCGGGTTGTAATTGCCCGCGTAGCCGGCCGGGCCGAAGCGGACGTGGATGACGCGCGGCGCCACCGGCTCGATCGTGAGGACTCCCTGGTCCGTGCGCACCTCCATGCCCGTGCCCACGCGCTGCATGGTCAGCGGCGCGGCATGGCCCGCCAGTGCCCAGGCGGACACCCCTCCAATGAATAACGATTTCCACATGTTGTATTGACTCTCTGTGTAGTCCCAGCCCACGGCCGGGTCAACCTGTCGTTATAGCAAAACCGCCCGGGGCATCGTTTATGAAAACCGCCAGGCCGCCATCTATTTTTTACCGGCCGCGTGCTCGCGCCACGCGCCGGGATTCATGCCCGACCATTCGCGGAACGCATGCGTGAACGCGCTCTGTTCCTGGAAGCCGAGGAGGAAGGCGATGTCGACGAGCGACAGGCCGTCCTGGCGCAGGTAATCCATCGCGAGTGCGTAGCGCGCGGCGTCGAGCACCTGCTGGAACGTCGCGCCGGCGTCGGCCAGCTTGCGCTGCAAGGTGCGCGGCGACAGGTCCAGCGCGGCGGCGATGCCGGCCAGCCGCACGGGCTCGCGCGCCAGCGCGTCGACGATGGCCGCATGGACCTGCGCGGCGATCCCGCTGGCCGCTTGTTCTCGTTCGCGCAGCAGGCGTTCGGCGTGCTGCTGCAGCAGCGGATACATGCCGGTGTCCGCGGCGGGCAGCGGCAGCGCGAGGAGGGAGGCGTCGAAGTCCGCCGTATGCTCCCGCGCGCCGAAGTCGGGCATCGTGCCCAGCACCCGCGCGTATTCGGCCGGGTCGGCGTCAAGCGGGCGCGCGTGCGCGAAGGCGAGGGCGTGCGGCGCCAGCGGCCGGCCCGCGAGCCACGATCCGAACGTGCGGATGCCCGCGAACACGCTTTCCGCCAGGTGGCGGCTCGCGTGCGGATAGTGGCTCGTCCACGTGTAGCGGGCGAGGGCGCCGCCCGGCGTGAGGCGCGAGCGTCCGAGGTCGTGCGCGAGCTGTTCGTAGCGCTGCGTCTGGTCGAGCGCTTGCCCGATGTCGCGGCAGGCCAGCAGCACGAGGCCATACACGCTGTACGTGCCGGGCCGCACGCGCTCGCCCACGTGCAGGCCGAAATGGGGATCGTCCGCGAGGCGGCTGCCCGCGTCCAGCAGGGCGATGTAGTCGGCGGCGGGGAGCGCATCCGGCGCGATGGGGGCGACGCCGGCGCTTGCTGCCAGCGCGGCGGCATCGATGCCGTGCGTGGCGGCCGTCTCCAGCAGCGGCTGCAGGTAGGCCGCGGTAACTCTGGGCGGCGAGGCTGGCATGTTCGAACAAGCGCTTGGCATGAATCCGCAATACGGTCGTGATGACGCAAGGCAGTATAGCCTCATAATAAATACGGAGAAAAGCACTAATGCGACGCTGGAACGGCTGGGGAGACGATACGATCGAGGTGGCGCTGGGCGAACCGGCGCTGGATTTCCTGCGCGGGCAGGTCGGCGCGGGCACGGCGCCGCGCGACGCGGATTTCGGCGCGCTGTGCGCTTCCCTGCCGCCGGGCCGGCTGCCCGCGCATCCGCTCCTTGACGCGACGCCGCAGACCCGCCTGACGCATGCGGCGGGCCAGAGCCTGCAGGACTGGCTGCGCCTGCGCTACGGCCGCATCGTCACGGCGCCGGATGCCGTCGCGTTCCCGCAAAGCGGAGACGACGTGCGTACCCTGCTGCGCTGGGCCGCGGACCATGACGCGGCCGTCGTCCCGTACGGCGGCGGCACGAGCGTCGCCGGGCACCTGGATGCCGTCGGCGCGCGGCCGACCTTGTGCGTCGACATGGCGCGCATGCGGGCCCTCGTGTCGATCGACGCGGACGCGCAGCTGGCCGTGTTCGAAGCCGGCGTGGCCGGGCCGGACCTGGAAGCGCAGCTGCGCGCGCACGGCTACACGCTGGGGCACTTCCCGCAATCGTTCGATTATTCGACCCTGGGCGGCTGGGTCGTCACGCGTTCGTCCGGCCAGCAATCGCTGCGCTACGGCCGCATCGAGCAGCTGTTCGCCGGCGGCCGCGTGGAGACGCCGGCCGGCCCGCTCGCCATCCCGACCTTTCCCGCCTCCGCCGCCGGCCCCGACCTGCGCGAACTGGTGCTCGGATCGGAAGGCCGGCTCGGCATCCTGACGGAAGCGGCGGTGCGCATCAGCCGCCTGCCGGCGTACGAAGCCTTCCACGCCGTGTTCTTCCCCGACTGGACGGCGGCCGAGCGCGCCGTGCGCGCCGTCGTGCAGGCGCGGCTCGGCCTGTCGATGCTGCGCCTGTCGAACGCGGTGGAGACGGCGACGATGTTGACGCTGGCCGGCCACGGCCGCCAGGTGGCGCTGCTGGAAGGGTGGCTGAAACTGCGCGGCGCGGGTGCGGACAAATGCATGCTGCTCGTGGGTGCCAGCGGCGAGAAGGCGCAGGCGCGCGCCGCGCTGAAGTCGGCGCTGGCGCTGGCCCGTGCCGATGGCGGCGTGCATGTCGGCAGGGGACTCGGCGAGCGGTGGAAGCGCAACCGCTTCCGCAACGTCTACCTGCGCAACAGCGCGTGGGCGCAGGGCTATGCGATCGACACGGTGGAGACGGCGCTCGACTGGCCCCGCGTCACGCCCGCCATGCACGCCATCGAACGGGCCGCGCACGATGCCCTCGCGCGCGACGGCGAACGGGTGCACGCGTACACGCACCTGTCGCATCTGTATCCGCAGGGCGCGAGCGTCTACTCGACGTTCATCTGGCGGCTCGCCGGCGATTACGATGCGGACCTCGCGCGCTGGCGCCTGCTCAAGACGGCGGTCTCGGAGGCGATCGTCGCGGGCGGCGGCACGATCAGCCACCAGCACGGGGTGGGCCGCGACCACGCGCCGTGGCTCGCGCACGAAAAGGGGGAGCTGGGCATGGCCGCGCTGCGCACGCTGTTCCGCGAGTTCGATCCGGACGGCCGCATGAATCCGGGCAAGCTGGTGACGCCATGAGCGGCGCGTTCTCCGCGCTGTGGCGGCGGGGCGGCCGCGCCGGCCTGGCGGACGTGCTGGCGCGCGACTGGGACGTGCTCGTGATCGGCGGCGGCATCAGCGGCGCCGGTGTGCTGCTGGAAGCGGCGCGGCGGGGGCTCCGGGCGCTGCTCGTCGAGCGCCACGATTTCGCGTGGGGCACGTCGAGCCGTTCGTCGAAGCTCGTGCACGGCGGGCTGCGCTACCTGAAGGGTGGCCACGTGCGGCTGACGGCGGAATCCGTGCGCGAGCGCGAGATGCTGCTCGCCTGCGCGCCCGGCCTCGTCGAACCGCAGGGCTTCGCGTTCGCGCAATACGATGGCGCGCGCGGACGGCGCAGCTTCCTGGCCGGTCTCGCGGTCTACGACGTGATGGCGGGCCGGCGCGAGCGGCACTGGCTCGATGCGGACGACTTCCTGATGGCCGCGCCGAACGTGAAGCGGGACGGCCTCGCGGGCGGCATCGTCTACACGGACGCGCGCACGGACGACGCGAGGCTCGTGCTGCGCGTGCTGCGCGAGGCGCTCGATCATGGCGCGGCGGCCGTCAATTATCTCGGCGCGCGCGAGCTGCTCCGATCCGGCGACCGCGTGTGCGGGGCGCTGCTCGCCGGCGACGGTACGGATTACGAGGTGCGCGCACGGGTCGTCGTCGATGCGACGGGCGCGTGGTCGGGGCCTCTGCACGGTGCGGGCCCGCGCCTGCGTCCGCTGCGCGGCAGCCATCTCGTGCTGCCCGCGTGGCGGCTGCCGCTGGCACGTGCCGTCAGCCTGATGCATCCGCACGACGGCCGGCCCGTGTTCGCGTTTCCGTGGGAGGGTGCGACGCTGGTCGGCACGACGGACCTCGATCACGCGGAGAGCATGGAGCGTGCGCCCCGCATCACGCGCGCGGAAGTGGAGTACCTGATGGCGGCGCTGCGGGCGCAGTTCCCGCACCTGCAACTAACCGACGAGGACATCGTGTCCACCTACGCGGGCGTGCGCCCGGTCATCGCGGGCAAGGAGGGTGGGGCACCGTCGCAGGAAGGGCGGGAGCATGTGGCGTGGAGTTCGGCCGGCCTCGTTGCGATTGCCGGCGGCAAGCTCACGACCTTCCGTGCCATTGCGCTCGATGCGCTGCGGCTCGTGAAGCAGCAACTGCCCGGCTGGGACGATCCGCTGGATGCCTGCGCCGTGTTCGCGCCCGTGCCACGCGCCGGCGCGGGTGTGCCGCGCCGCCTCCACGGCCGTTATGGCGCGTGCGCGGCCGCCCTGCTGGACGCCGCGCGGCCGGGCGAGCTGGAACGCATCCCCGGCACGGAAACGGCGTGGGCCGAACTGCGCTGGGCCGCGCGCTCCGAAGCCGTGCATCACCTGGACGACCTGCTGCTGCGCCGCACGCGTCTCGGCCTGCTGCTGCGCGATGGCGGCACGGCGCACATGGACCGCATCCGCGCCATCTGCCAGCCAGAACTCGGCTGGATTGACGCGCGCTGGGCGTACGAAGACGCGGCTTACCGCGCGCACTGGACCCTTCACCACGGTTTGCCACATGAAGACTGACACGACGATCCTCGCCATCGACAACGGCACCCAGAGCGTGCGCGCGCTGCTGTTCGACCTCGCCGGGAACATCGTCGCCAAATCGCAGGTGATGCTGGACCCGTATTTCTCCACGCAGCCCGGCTGGGCCGAGCACGATCCGGAGGATTACTGGCAGGCGCTGTGCCGCGCGTGCCAGGGCCTGTGGACGCAGCCGGGCGTGCGCCGCGACGCCATCGCCGGCGTCGCGGTGACCACGCAGCGCGGCACGGTCATCAATCTCGACCGCGACGGCCGGCCGCTGCGGCCCGCGATCACGTGGCTCGACCAGCGTCATACGGACACCGTCCCGCCGATCCCGTGGTGGTGGCGTACCGCGTTCAGACTGGCGCGCGTGGACGGCACCATCGATTACTTCCGCGGCGAAGCGGAGATCAACTGGATCCGCGCGCACGAGCCGGACGTGTGGGCCGCGACCGATAAATTCCTGCTGCTGTCCGGCTACCTGAACTGGCGGCTGTGCGGGCGCTTCGCCGATTCGTCCGGCTCGCAGGTCGCGTACGTCCCGTTCGATTACAAACGGCGCCGCTGGGCCGGTCCGCGCGACTGGAAGTGGCAGGCGCTGGCCGTCGAGCCGCGCATGCTGCCGGAACTCGTGGAGCCGGGCGGCCACCTGGGCGAGATCGGGCGCGAAGCCGCCGACGCGACCGGCATCCCGGCCGGCACGCCGCTGCTGGCCGCGGCGGCCGACAAGGCCTGCGAGGTCATCGGCGCCGGCTGCCGCGAGCCGCACGTGGGGTGCCTCAGCTACGGCACGACGGCCACCATCAACACGACGGGAACGCGCTACGTGGAGGTGACGCCGTTCCTGCCGCCGTATCCGGCCGCGATCCCCGGCGCGTACAGCAGCGAGGTGCAGGTGTTCCGCGGCTACTGGATGGTCAACTGGTTCAAGGAGCAGTTCGGCCACCGCGAGCAGCAGCGCGCGCTGGCGGAAGACGTGGCGCCTGAACAGCTGTTCGACCAGCTGGCGAGCTCCGTCCCGCCGGGTTCGATGGGCCTGATGCTGCAGCCGTACTGGACGCCCGGCATCCGCGTGCCGGGCCGCGAGGCGAAGGGCGCCATCGTCGGTTTCGGCGACGTGCACACGCGGGCGCACGTCTACCGCGCGATCCTGGAAGGGCTCGCATATGCGCTGCGCGAAGGGAAGGAGCGCATCGAGAAGAGAAGCGGCGTGGCGATCACGGAACTGCGCGTGTCCGGCGGCGGCTCGCAGAGCGATTGCGCGATCCAGCTGACGGCCGACATCTTCGGCCTGCCGACGGCACGGCCGCACGTGTACGAAACGTCGGGGCTGGGCGCCGCCATCGACGCGGCCGTGGGGTTGGGCCTGCACCGCGACTTCGCCACGGCGATCGGCGCGATGACGCGCGTGGGACGGGTGTTCGAGCCGGTGGCGGCGCATCGCGACGTGTACGAGCGGTTGTACCGGCAGGTCTACCTGAAGATGTATCGGCAGTTGCAGCCGTTGTATCGGGAGATTGCGGAGATTACGGGGTATCCGAAGCGGTGAAGCTCACGAAAAGCCCAGGTCCAGTCCGAGGGTCCTGGCAAGGACGAAGGTGACGAACCCCACGACCAGCAGCGCTACGATGAAGATCGCGCCCACCTTGCCGCTCGCCCGCAGCACCGCGCGCCGCTCCTCGACCTTCCCCTTCTTGCCCTGGTCGTAATGCCACTTGATGGCGAAGAACATGCCCGTGCCTAGCACGAGACCCTTGAAGATGACGAAGACGACTGGGACCCATTCCATGATTTGGCGTACTACGTGAGGAGCATTGAGGCATACTACTTAAAAACATTTTCCATACATCGAGACAAATTGTCCCAGTTGAAAACCATGCAAGAGGAAGATGTGCCGTCCTGGTTGCCGCGCCTGGCCGGGAACAAAGGGCCACGTTTTTTGCAGATTGCGGATGCGTTGCAGGCGGCGGTGGCAGGCGGATCGCTGAAACCGGGCGACCGTCTGCCGCCGCAGCGCCAGTTGGCGGCACGGCTGGACGTCGACCTGACGACGGTCACGCGCGCCTACGACGAAGCCAGGCGCCGCAACCTGCTGGAGGGCCGCGGCGCACGGGGCACGTATGTCGCGGCGCCGAAAGTCGAATTGACCGCCATTCTCGACCTGAGCATGAATACCCCGCCGCCGCCGGATGGCGTGGACTTCGACGACATGTTGAAACAGGGTGTGTCCCAGGTACTGATGCGGGCAGACAATGCAGCGCTGATGACGTATCACCTCGGCGGAGGAAGCGACGCCGACCGCAAGGCCGGCGCCAGATGGCTCGAACCGATGTTTGGCCATCTGGATGCCCGACAGCTCGTCGTCTGTCCGGGGGCGCAGGCGGCGATCGCCGCATTGATCCTCGCGCTGACGGCGCCTGGCGATGTCATCCTGGCAGAGCCGACGACGTATCCCGGCTTGCGTGCCGCGGCGACCCAGTTCGGCCGACGCCTCGTTGCGGTGGAAGCGGACGGGCACGGAATGGTGCCCGGGAGGCTCGAGGAAGCATGCCGCCGGCACAAGCCCGGGCTGGTCTACCTCAATCCGACCTTGCAGAATCCGACCACCCGCACCATGCCGGCACGCCGGCGCAAGGAGCTCGCCGGCATCGCGCAGCGCTGCAATGTGCGCATCGTCGAGGACGATCCCTACTGGCTCCTGGCCGATGCCCCGCCGCCGACCGTCGCCACGTTTGCCCCGGAACGGGTGGTCTACATCTCGACCCTGTCGAAATGCCTGACGCCCGGCTTGCGCGTCGCCTTCGTGCTGATACGCGACCCGGACGAACGCGAACGTTTCCTGGTCGCGCTGAGAGCGTTTGCACTGATGGCCGCGCCGCTGACGGCCGCACTGGCCACGCAGTGGATCCTCGACGGTTCGGCGGACGGATTGCTGGAAGGCGTACGCGACGAGGCGCGCCTGCGCCACCGGATGGCGCGGGATATCCTGGCGGGGCGGTACGGCGGCGCCGGAGACGGCCTGCATGTATGGCTCGAGTTGCCGGCGTACTGGAACTCCGCGCAGCTCGCGCGTGCAGCCGCCGGCGAGGGCATCGCGGTCACGCCGGCGGAGGCATTCGCGACCGGCAGCGGATCCGTGAATGCCATCCGGATCTCCTTGGGCAGCATCCAGGACCGTGGACGCTTGCGGGCGGGCCTTCAACGCCTGTCTGATCTGCTTGCGCGGCGACCCGAGCCGTTCAGCGCCGCCGTGGTGTGACCGTCAATACGCCGCCGCGTCCTGCACGACATCCCACGCCGCCCCGACGATGGTCGACTCCACGCGGTTGCGGCCCCCGGCCTTGGCCGCATACATGGCGCGGTCCGCGCACACGAACAGGTTGTCGATCGCATCGAGCTGCGTCGGCACGATCGTCGCCACGCCCACGGACACCGTGAGCCAGGTCGACGTCGTCGAGCCCGGGTTCGGGATTTCCAGCGCCGCTACGGCCGCGCGGATCATCTCTGCCAGGCGTGCCGCGTTTTCCGCGGGCGTCTCGGCGAACAGCAGCACGAATTCCTCGCCGCCGTAGCGGGCCGCGAGGTCGGTCGGGCGCGCGGCGTGGTCCTGCAGGGTCTGCGCGACCTTCTGCAGGCAGACGTCGCCCGCCGCGTGGCCCAGCGTGTCGTTGTACAGCTTGAAGTGGTCGACGTCCAGCACGACCAGCGACAGCGGCTGGGCGTTGCGGATGGCGCGGTGCCATTCCTTGTCCAGGAAGGCGTCGAAATGACGCCGGTTGGCGATCTTCGTCAGCGGGTCCAGCATCGCGGCGCGCTGCAGCGCGTCCTCGGACTGCTTGTGATGCGTGATGTCGTGCAGCAGGACGACGAACAGGCCGTCGGCCGCGTGCATCGGCGTCATCGTCAGGTCCATCGCGCGCAAGGCCCCGTCGCGGTGGCGGATCTTGACCTCGCGCGTGCCGTAGGTCATGGCATCGAGGCCTTCGCAGCAGCCGGGTTCATGGCAGTCCAGCAGATCCTGCAGCGATTGCCCGACCAGCTCCTCGGGCGCATAGCCCAGGTAGCGGTCGCACGCCGGGTTGGCGTACTGCACGCGGCCGCAGCTCTCGACGATCAGCAGGCCCTGGTCCATGCTGTTGACGATCATGCGCAGGCGGTCGGTCTGCTCGGACTGGGTGTCGGTGCCGCTGCGCAGGCGCAACTGGGCGCGCACGCGGGCGCACACTTCTTCCAGGCGCAGGGGCTTCGGGATGTAGTCGGCGGCGCCCGTGTCGAAACCGGCGACGATGTCCTCCGTCTCGCCGCGCGCGCTCATGAAGATCACGGGGATGCGCGTCGTGGCCGGATGCGCTTTCAGGCGGCGGCACGTCTCCAGCCCGTCGATGCCGGGCATGACGATGTCCAGCAGGATCAGGTCGGGTTTGACGCGTTGGGCGATGTCCAGCGCGCGGTCGCCGGAAGTGGCGACGAACGTCTGGTAGCCTTGACGCAGCATCATCGAACGCAGCGCACCGAGGTTATCGGGCGCATCGTCGACGATGAGGATGGCGGGCTTGCGCGGGTCGGCAAGCGGCACGGTCGCTGGGTTGATCATACGGTGCTTTGCGGGGACTGCACGTTTATGTTGCGTGCAAAATCATACACCCGCAGAGCTGACATGGGGCAATAAGTTCTTTTACGACTGGAAAAATTTGTAACTTTTGCGCAACTGACAAGTGTTTGGCTTGTTCAACAATTGTTGATGCTCGGCGGCATCGCTGCCGCCGGGCTGGAGCAAGTACTTACATCTGGTCCTTGATCAGCTTGCCGAGGGTGGCAATGCCTTCGCGGATGCGCTCCGGCGGCACCGTCACGAACGACAGGCGCAGCGTGTTCGTTTCCGGCTTGTTGGCGTAGAACGGGGCGCCCGGGACGAACGCGACGCGGGCGGCGATCGCCTGGTCCAGCAGCTTCATGGCGTCGATGTGCTTCGGCAGCGTGACCCAGACGAACATGCCGCCTTCCGGACGGGTCCACGTCACGCCTTCCGGGAACTGCTCGGCCATCGCGTCCAGCATCACCTGGCACTGGTTCGCGTAGAGGTTGCGGATGGTCGGGATGTGTTCGTTCAGGAAGCCGTCCTTGACGACTTCGTGCACGACCATCTGCGTCAGGGTGGCGGTGTGCAGGTCGGCGGCCTGCTTGGCCAGCTCGAGGCGGCGCACGAGCGGCAGCGGGGCGACGACGTAGCCCAGGCGGATGCCCGGCGTCAGCACTTTCGAGAACGAGCCCATGTAGATGACGCCGTCCGGGTTCATCGACAGCATGCGCGGCATCGGCTCGCCCTTGTACGACAGCGCGCCGTACGGATCGTCCTCGATCAGCGGCAGGCCGAGGCGGGCGCAGGTTTCCACCAGCTCGCGGCGGCGTTCGATCGACAGCGAGCGGCCGGTCGGGTTCTGGAAGTTCGGCAGCGAGTACAGCAGGCGTGCACCCTTGGCCAGCGGCTCGATCGACGACGGCACCAGGCCGTGGTCGTCCGTTTCGACCGACTGGAATTCCGGACGGTAGACCGAGAAGGCTTGCAGCGCGCCGAGGTAGCTGGGGGTTTCCACCAGCACGCGCGAACCTTCGTCGATCAGGACCTTGCCGAGCAGGTCGAGGGCCTGCTGCGAGCCGGACACCATCAGGATCTGTTCCGGCACGATCTTGCTGCCTTCCGTGGACAGGTAGTTCGCCACCCATTCGCGCAGCGGCGCGTAGCCGTCCGTCGGGCCGTACTGCAGGGCCTGCTTGCCATTCTCGGACAGTACTTTGTCGTAGGCCGCCTTCATGCGTTCGACGGGGAAGGTGGCGGGCGAGGGCAGGCCGCCGGCGAAGGAAATGATTTCCGGACGCTGGGTGATCTTCAGGATCTCGCGGATCGCCGAACTTTGCAGCTGCTGGGCGCGCTCCGAGAACTGCCACTGGATGGGATTGGGATTTTCGATTTTCATACTGGTCTCACAGGAAGGGCCACGATGGTGCGTCGGCCATTATAAAGCACGCCGGGTAGGCTGCTCTCTCGATAGAGGAGCACGCCTGATAAGCATGCTCCGGTTAAATTTTTACTGCAGGGCGATAGCTTACGCCACTTCGGCGATCAGTTCGATCTCGACCGACGCGCCCAGGGGCAGCGAAGCCACGCCGAACGCCGAACGCGCGTGCTTGCCGGCGTCGCCGAACACTTCGCCCAGCAGTTCCGAGCAGCCGTTCGTGACGAGGTGCTGTTCCGTGTAGTCCGGCGTCGACGCAACCAGGCTCATCACCTTGACGATGCGCTTCACGCGGTTCAGGTCGCCGCCGACGGCAGCTTGCAGCGTGCCGATCAGGTCGACCGCCACGGCGCGCGCCGCCGCCTTGCCCTGTTCCGTCGTCTTGTCCTTGCCGAGCAGGCCCGTATTCACCGTGCCGTCCGCATTCTTGCTGATGTGGCCGGACAGGAAGACCAGGTTGCCGGTCTGCGCATACATGACGTAGGCAGCCGCCGGCGTCGCCGGTGCCGAGAGGGTGATGTTCAGTGCGTTGAGTTTGTCGTAGACGGACATGGATTCCCCAGGGTTGTTTGAAAAGAAAGCCGTTATTGTACGACTTGCCGGCCGGCGTGGGCAGCGCAGGACGCATACCCCTCTGGTTCATGCCCATCATCGCCTCACCTGCATGCGGCGGCCCAGCGCGACGGTGGCGATCACGGCCAGCGCGAAGCCGACGTTGGCCAGCGTGAGGGTTTCGCCGAGCAGGGCGGCGGCGCCGGCCAGCGACAGGAACGGCTGCAGCAGCTGCACCTGTCCCACGCGGGCCACGCCGCCCAGCGCCAGGCCGCGATACCAGAAAAAGAAGCCGATGAACATCGAGAAGACGGTGACATAGCCGAACCCGAGCCAGCTCGCCGGGCCGACGTCGCCCAGCCGGCCGATCTGCGCGCCTTCGAGGGCCAGCAGCAGGACGGCAGCGGGGACGGCGGCCAGCACGAGCGCCCAGCAGATCGTCTCCTGCCCGCCCAGCGTGCGCGCCAGGCGGCCGCCTTCGGCATAGCCGGCCGCGGCGGAGACGATGGCGCCGAACATCAGCACATCGGCCGCCTGCAGCACGCCGCCGCCCTGGCTCAGCGCGAATGCGACGACCAGGCTCGATCCCAGCAGCGCGACGAGCCAGAACCCGTTCGACGGCCGCTCATAGCCCCGCAGCGCCGCGTACAGCGCCGTCGCCAGCGGCAGCATGCCCGCCAGCACGGCGCCGTGCGACGCCGGGACGCTGCGCATCGCGATCGAGCTGAGCAGCGGAAAGCCGAGCACGCAACCGAGCGCCACGATGGCCAGCGGCCGCAGCGCCGCGCGTCCCGGCCACGCGACACGGCGCATCCGCAGCCAGCCGGCCGCCAGCACGGCGGCGCCCAGCGCGCGCGCCAGCGTGAGGAACAGCGGATCGAGCTCGCGCACGGCGAGCCGCGTGAACGGCAGCGTGAGGCTGAAGATGGCGACGCCGATCAGGCCGAGCAGCATGCCGCGCGCTTCGTCGGACGTCGTGCCGACGGTCGTCGCCGGTGTGAGGGTGGTGGGACGCATACGTTCTCCGGTTGTCGTTGCAGCAAACTTTGGTCAGGGTTATGCTAGTCCGGACGAGCAGTACAGTCCCTATACACTTACCGATATCCTTTGCGCACTGTGATGGTGAAATGACCGATACAACGATACCGACATTGCTGTCACGCGATTCCGGCGAACCGCTGGCCGACCAGATCGTCCGGATGATCAGCGCGCGGATCGACGGCAAGCAGCTGCGCGCGGGCGCGCGCATGCCCTCGATCCGCCGCTTCGCATCGGCGCACGGCGTCTCGCCGTTCACGGTCGTGGCCAGCTACGACCGCCTCGTCGCGCAGGGCTACCTGGAATCGCGCCGCGGCGCCGGCTTCTTCGTGCGCGAGCGCGCGCCGCTGAACACGGCATTGCGCCGCGACGACCCGGACATCGCCGGGGCGCTGGAAAAGCGCGCGCTGGACGTCGTCTGGCTGGTCCGCCACATGTTCCGCCAGATGCCGGGCCAGCCGACGAGCGCGGCCGGCGTGCTGCCGACGGCGTGGCTGGACGGGCAGGGCGTCGCCAACGCGCTGCGCGCCGTCAGCCGCCAGAACAGCAGCGCGCTACTGAACTACGCCAGTCCGCAGGGCTATGCACCGCTGCGCGAACAGCTGCAGCGCAAGCTGGCGGAACTGGAAATCGCGGCCGCGCCGGAACAGTTCGTGACGACGCTGGGCGTGACGCAGGGCCTCGACCTCGTCGCGCGCGAATTCTGCCGTCCCGGCGACACCGTGTTCGTCGACGACCCGGCCTGGTTCCTGATGTTCGGCTCGTTCGCCGCGATGGGGCTGAAAGTGGTCGGCATCCGGCGCCAGGCGGACGGCCCGGACCTGGCCGAGTTCGAGGCGCTGGCGGCGCTGCACAAGCCGCGCCTGTACATCATCAACTCGGTGCTGCACAACCCGAGCTCCACGTCGCTGTCGGCCGCAAAGGCTTTCCAGATCCTGCGCACCGCCGAGCGCCACGACATCACGATGGTGGAAGACGACATCTATTGCGACCTGCACCCGGGCGGTTCGCAGCCCGCCACCCGGCTGGCGGCGCTGGACCAGTTGCAGCGCGTGATCTACCTGGGCGGCTTTTCGAAATCGCTGGCGCCGAACCTGCGCGTGGGCTTCATCGCGGCCTCGAGCGACATCGCGCAGCGCCTGGCCGACCGCAAGATGCTGGCCACCCTGAGCACGAGCGACCTGGGCGAGCGGGTCGTCTATAAAATCCTGTCCGAGGGCGTGTACCGCAAGCACCTGGACCGCATCCGCGCGCGCCTGGACGCCATCCGCCCGCCCGTGCTGCGCCGCATCGAGTCGCTCGGGATGACGCTCGAGCCGGCACCGACGGCCGGCATGTTCGCGTGGGCCGATTGCGGCCGCGATACCAACGTCCTCGCGGCGCGCGCGATGGACGAGGGCCTGCTGCTGGCGCCGGGCAGCCTGTTTTCGCCGACCCAGCTGCCGTCCACGAAGCTGCGCCTGAACGTGGCGGCCATGGAAGACGACACCGCGTGGCGCTTCCTCGAGCGCGAGCTCACGGCAGCTTGATCGACACGACGCCGGCCAGCAGCACCAGGGCGCCCGCGAGCCGGATGCGGGAGACGGCGCTTTTCGGCAGGCCGAACAGGCCGAACCGGTCGATCAGGATGGCCACCACCTGCTGCCCGGCGATCGTGAACCCGACCGTCGCGGCCGCGCCGATCACGGGCAGCGCGAGGAAGACGGTCGTCACGTAGCACACGCCCACCGGCCCGCCCAGCCACGCCCACCACGGCACGGCGCACAGGCCGCCGAGACTGGGGCGTTCGTTGCGGTTCAGCGCCATCACGAGGACGAGCACGGTCGCCATGCCCGCCGTCGCCACGGCGAAACTCGTGAGCGACACGACCAGCGGCGCACCGACCGCCCGCGCGACGGCCGCGTTGAGCGCGCCCTGCACGGGCAGCACGCCGCCGCACAGCGCGGCCGCCGCCACCCACGCCGGCTCGATCCGGCGGGGCGTGGCGCCCGCCGCGGGACGCTGCCCGCGCACGATCAGGAGGATGCCGGCGGCGACGCACGCGGCACCCAGCCACGTGAACGGCCCGGGCGCGCGCTGGACGACGCCCAGCAGGCCGGCGCCGTCCAGCAGCAGCGACGTGAACGCCTGCCCCGCGATGAACAGCCCGATCGTGGTGACGGCACCGATGCGCGGGATGAACACGATCCCCGCGACGACATACAGGGCGCTGGCGAGGCCGCCCAGCAGCTGCCACCACTCGGCCTGCCCGAGCCGGCCCAGCGCGGGCAGGGCGCCGGCGGCGGTGACGGCCAGGAACAGGAGGACGGTTGCGACGAACAGCTGCAACGTCGCCGCAGCGAACGGACTCGCGACGGCCTTGCCCAGGCGTGCGTTGGCCGCCGCCTGCAACGGCAGGCCGCAGCCCGCCAGGAAGGCGATAACAATATAAATCGTATTCATGAATTCTCCAGTAGTTTGAGACCGGCGATCCCGCCGAAGACGAGCCCCATGCACCGCATCCGCGCCGGCGACAGCGGCGGCGAGCACCGCCACCAGGGAGTGCCTGTGATTGACAGGAAGAGCGTAGCTTGTGCAAGAATGGATGAACATTCGATCATTCTGGACATTACTTGTCTGTTTTTGCACATCCATGGACTGGGACGACTATCAATATTTCCTGGCGGTGGCCGGCAGCGGGTCCGTCTCGGCCGCCGCGCGCCGCCTCGGGCAGAGCCATTCGACGGTGCTGCGCCGGCTGGACAAGCTGGAGACGGCGCTCGACGTCCGCCTGTTCGAGCGCTTCCAGACCGGCTACGCGCTGACGGCGAGCGGCGAGGAGCTGCAGGCCCTGCTGGCGCCGATCGGCCAGGGCATGCAGGACATCGAGCGGAAACTGGCCGGGCAGGACGCGGCGCTGCACGGCACGATCCGCGTCACGACGACCGACACCCTGATGGCCGTGCTGCTGCCCGTGCTGGCCGGATTCCGTGCGCGCTACCCCGGCATCCAGCTGCAGATCACGGTCAACAACAGCTTCTTGAATTTATCGAAGCGCGATGCGGACGTCGCCATCCGCCCGTCGAACACGCCGCCGGACAATCTCGTGGGCCGCAAGGCCGGCACCCTGCGCACGGCGCCGTATGCGTCGTCAGCGTATCTGGCGCTGCGGCCGCAGGGAGACCATGAATGGGTCGCGCCCGACGACAGCCTCGCGCACCTGCGCCAGGCCCGCTGGCTGCGCGAGCACGTGCCGGCCGATAAAGTTGCCGCCAGCTTGGATTCGCTGCTGGGGATGGCGGCCGCCGTCGAGGCGGGCCTGGGTGCGGGCATGCTGCTGTGCCTGCTGGCGGATGCGCGGCCGGGCCTCGTCCGGCTGGCCGATCCCGATCCGGCGCTGGACACGGACGTGTGGATTCTTACGCATCCCGACCTCCGGCGCGTGCAGCGGATCCGGGTGTTCACCACGTTCGTCTTCGATGGGCTCCAGGCGGCGCTCGGTCCGGCTTGACAGGCATATTCTCTTGTCCTACGCTGCGCGGTCCGCTACGGACAGACAAAGGAACAGCATGCGCGCAGCAACGATTCATGGAGCCTGGATGGCCGTCCTGCTGGCAGCCGCACTGGCGCCGGCACAGGCCGGGCGGCTGGACGACATTGCCGCGCGCGGCGTGCTGCGGGTGGGCAGTACCGGCGACTACAAGCCCTTCAGCTACCGCCAGTCAGGCGGCGGATTCATCGGCATGGACGTGGAACTGGCGGGCGAGCTGGCGCGCTCGCTCGGCGTGCGGCTGGAACTGGTGCCGACCACCTGGCCGACGCTGATGGCCGACCTCGGGGCGGACAGGTTCGATCTCGCGTTGAGCGGCGTCTCGGTGACGGCCGAGCGGCAACGGCAGGCGCTGTTTTCGGTGCCGTATCTGCACGATGGCAAGACGCCGATCACGCGCTGCGAGAACGTCGCCCGGTACCAGACGCTGGCGCAGATCGACCGGCCGGACGTGCGGCTGATCGTCAACCCGGGCGGCACCAACGAACGCTTCGCCCGCACCCGGGCGCCGCACGCCCGATTGACCGTGTACCCGGACAATGTGACGATCTTCGGCCAGATCGTCAGCGGTGCGGCCGACCTGATGATGACCGACGCCATCGAAACCCGTTTGCAGCAGCGCCTGCATCCGCAGCTGTGCGCAGTGCATCCGGAGGCGCCGTTCGACATGGCGGAGAAGGCCATCCTGCTGCCGCGCGATCCGGCGCTGAAGACGTACGTCGACCGCTGGCTGCAGCAACGCCTCGACAACGGCGACGTGCCACGGCGCCTGGATCGCTGGCTGGCGTTCCCCTGGGGCCTGGAGCCATTGCGCCAGGCCATCGACCAACGCCTGCTGCTGGCGCAGGATGTGGCGCGCGCCAAGTGGAATGCGAAGGCGGCCATCGAAGACCTGCCGCGCGAGGAACAGGTCATCGCCGCGGCGGTGCGCCAGGGGGCCGCGCTGGGCCTGCCGGAGGCGTGGATCCGCACGGTATTCCGGGCGCAGATCGAAGCCTCCAAGACGGTGCAGCGCGCGCTGTACGAGCGCTGGCGAGCGGAGGGCGTTGGCCGCTTCGACGACGCGCCCGACCTCGCGCAGGCCGTCCGTCCCGAACTGGACCGCCTCACCACCCAGCTGCTGCGCGCGATGGCCGACAACCAGGCCATGCTGCACGACAGCGGACGCCAGGCCGACGTCGCTGCCGCCATGCATGCGCTGCTGGCACGCGCCGTCAATCCGGCCGCGGCCGGGCAGGCGCTGGCGCCGTTCGTGTCTACAAAGCCATAGGCTGGCGGATGATCGTCTTCCACCGGGCCGGATCGGCGCGGCGGATGTCGCTCAGGTAGATTTCGTGGTGCTTGCCGGCGAGGCTGCCGCGCGCTTCGATGAAGTCGTGCACGCGCTGGATCGTCGGGCCCTCTTCGGTGAAAGGGCCGACGTGCAGGATCTGTGCGCACGGGCCTTCCGTAAAACGTTCGATCCGCAGCGCATCGGCCGTGTCCAGCCCCTTTTTGCGCTTCACCTCGGCGATTGCGTCGCGCAGCAGGGACTCGTCCACGAAAGCCGGCTGGTGGATCATCATCGTCCATTGCCACTTCGTCCGGTCGTTGGCGACGAACGACGACAGATCGTCCGACCACCACAGGCCTTCGAGCGGCATCACTGCATAATCGATGCCGGCCGGTCCCTTCTTGACCATGAACTTGGCCGTATAGGACACGGAAAACAGCGCTTCCACGGCCCGCGCATAGTGCGGCGACGTGTTCGGATCGCCCGCGCCGTCGATCATCAGGTAGCGGAACGCGGGGACGTCGACCTGCACGACGTCGCGCGCGGACGGTTGATACAGATGCTTGAGGTCTTTCTTGAGATCGATTTTGTCCATGGTTTATTTTTCGAGTAGTGCGCTCGACCGCGCCCGGTCCAGCAATAGCGCCTGTTCGCGCCCGTTCTGCGTGAGGCTGGCGGCCCGTTCGAACTCGTTCTTCGCTTCCGCATGCCGGCCCAGTTTCGCCAGCAGGTCGCCGCGCACGCTCGGCAGCAGGTGGTAGTTGCGCAGCGCCGGCACGTCCAGCAGGGCGTCGGCGAGCGCCAGGCCCGCGTCGGGGCCATAGGCCATGCCCAGCGCCACGGCGCGGTTCAGTTCCACGACGGGCGACGGCATCAGTTGCGACAGCGCGTCGTACAGCGCGGCGATGCGGACCCAGTCCGTGGCGTCCGGCGTGAGGGCGCGCGCGTGGCACGCGGCGATGGCGGCCTGCAGCGCGTACGGGCCGAGGGCGCCGAGGCGGCCCGCGCGGTCGAGCGCGGCCAGGCCGCGGCCGATCAGCAGGCGGTCCCAGCGCGAGCGGTCCTGGTCCATCAGCAGGATCGGCGCGCCGTCCGGGCCCGTGCGGGCGCGCTCGCGCGAGGACTGGATTTCCATCAGCGCGACGAGGCCGTGGACTTCGCCTTCCTCCGGCATCAGTTCCGCCAGCACGCGGCCCAGGCGCAGCGCTTCGCGGCACAGCGTGGGGCGCAGCCAGTCATTGCCCGCGCTCGCGGAATAACCTTCGTTGTAGATCAGGTAGATCACCTGCAGCACGGACGCGAGGCGCGGCTTGAGTTCTTCATCGCGCGGCACCTCGAACGGCACGCGCGCTTCCGCCAGCGTGCGCTTGGCGCGCACGATGCGCTGGGCCACCGTCGCTTCCGGCACGAGGAAGGCGCGGGCGATCTCTCCGGTGGCGAGGCCGCCCAGCAGTTTCAGCGCCAGCGCCGCGCGCGCCTCGGCCGCCAGCACGGGGTGGCAGCAGACGAAGATCAGGCGCAGCACGTCGTCGTCGATCTCGCCGGCTGTCTCCTGTGTCAGCGCGGCCAGCTCGGCCGGGTCGCGGAAACTGCCGCCGTCCGCGAGCAGGTTGTCCATTTCCCAGCTCAGCTCGCCTTCCTTGCTGGCGCGCATGGCGTGGTGACGCAGATGGTCGAGGGCGCGCCGCTTGGCCACCTGCATCAGCCACGCGCCGGGGCGGTCCGGCACGCCGTCCCCGGGCCAGCGCTCCAGCGCTTCCAGTAGCGCGTCCTGGGCGAGTTCCTCGGCCCGGCCGAGGTCGCGCAGCATGCGGGTCAGCGCGCCGACGATGCGCGCCGACTCCATGCGCCAGACGGCCTCGACGACCTTGCCCGTGTCGGTGCCGCGCGTCATGTCACGGACGGTCCCAGGCCGGTTGCGGCGCCAGTTCGGCGCGCAGGGCGGCGTCGAGCTGTTCGGCGCGCACGCTGGCGTCCTCGCGCAGCCGGGCCGTCGCGGCATCGACGGGCGCGTGCTTGCCGAGCGGCGCGATCAGGGCCACCGGCCGGATCTCGACCTCGACTTCCGGCCCCGTCGGATAGGGCAGCGTGCGCGCCCAGTCCAGCGCGGCGTCGATCGACGCCGCGCGGATCATCCAGAAGCCGGCGATCAATTCCTTGGCTTCCGCGAACGGGCCGTCGATGATGCTGGCGGCGCCCCTGGCCACGCGCACGCGGGCACCGCGCGCCGTGGATTTCAGGCCGTCGCCGGCCAGCAGGGTGCCGGCCGCCGCGTGGATGGCATTGAAGGCGTTCAGCCGGTCCAGCTTTTCCTGCAGCGGGATGGCGTCGCGCTCGGTGCCGGCGTCGGACCGCAGCAGGATCGCGTAACAGGTGTCGTCGCCGGCGGCGCCGGGCGGGATGCCCACGCAGCCGCCGGGGCAGCCCGTCTCGCGCAATTCCACCGTGACGTCGTCGTTGGCGGAGATCACCCCGTTCGCGTGCAGCCATGCGAGCGCCGCGGCGCGCGACGGCGCCTCGAACACGGCGAAGCCGGCCGGCAGGCGCTCGCCGGGCGGGAAGGGGCCGGACGCCACGGCCTCGCCGCCGGGCCACAGTTTCAGGCGCCGGGCTTCGGCGTCCGGCGCGAAGGCCAGCGCGAGCGCGGGGGCGCGCGGCGCCTCGGCGCTCGTCTGGCCGCCGGGCAGCCGGCGCAGCAGGTCGTCCAGCACGGCCTGCGGGTCGGCGGCCGCGGCGCGCGTGCCGTTGTCGGTACGGATGAGCATGAACTGCATGGGGTCTCCTTAGCGTGCAGCCAGTTGTTCGCGCATGCGGTCTTCCTGCGCGCGCACGTCGGCCGGGAGGTCCGTGCCGAAGTCATCCGGGCCGAAGATCTGGCGGATCTCGATCTCGCTCTCGCCGTCCTCGTGCGGGTTCGGGCAGCGCTTGAACCACTCGATGGCTTCTTCCTTCGAGCCCACCTCGATCAGCCAGAAACCGGCCACAAGTTCCTTCGTTTCCGCGAACGGGCCGTCGATGACAGTGCGCTGGTTGCCATTGAAACGGATGCGGGCGCCCCTGGCACTGGGCATCAGGCCTTCGCCGGCCAGCATGACGCCGGCCTTGACGAGTTCCTCGTTGAAGTTGCCCATGTCCGTGAACAGTTTTTCGCTCGGCATGATGCCGGCTTCCGAGGCCGCGCTGGCCTTCACGATGACCATGAATTTCATTGTTGTTCTCCCGCGCAGCCCTGGCCCATCGATTGCTGCATTTCTTCCCGGATCTGCTCGGGCGTCATGTCGCGCTTGTGGGTGGCGATCGACCAGCGGTGGCCGAACGGGTCTTCGAGCTGGCCGTAGCGGTCGCCCCAGAACATGTCGGCCACCTGCATGATCGGCTTGCCGCCCGCTTCGATGGCGCGGGCGTAGGCGGCGTCGACGTCTTCCACGTACAGGTGGATGTAGACGGGCGTGTTCTTCAGGGCCAGCGGGCCGACGCAGCCGTAGTCGGGAAAATCGTCGGCCAGCATGAAGATCGAATCGCCGATGCGCATCTGGGCGTGCATGATCTTGCCGTCCGGGCCGGGCATCCGGCTCATTTCGACGGCGCCGAAGGCCTGCGTGTAGAAGGTCAGCGCGTCGGCCGCGCCGCTGCAGACGAGGTGCGGGGTGATCGTGTGGAAGCCTTCGGGGATGGGACGCACTTGCTGGGTCATGATGGTTCTCCTTCGTGAGTGGTTGTGGGTGCCGCCATCCGTACGACGATCGGGCTTCCACGGTTTCGACACGCCCGCACAAAAAAATTCCGGCCGACCGCAACGTTATGCCGACTCGGTCAAAAAGTCGAGAATCTTAGTGTATGTATAAGAAATGCGGTTCGGAAAAAATAGCTCTTGAAATCCTTGTTGGTATCCCAATATCGGATCGGTCTGTCCAACCCTGTTATCAACGAGGATATAAGATGGCTGTCGCCGAAAAAGAAACCCTTGGGTTCCAAGCAGAAGTCAAGCAACTGCTGCAACTGATGATTCACTCCTTGTATTCGAACAAGGAGATTTTCCTCCGGGAACTGATTTCCAATGCGTCCGACGCGGCCGACAAGCTGCGCTTCGAGGCCATCAACAACGACAGCCTGTACGGCAACGACCATGAACTGAAGATCAGGGTCCTGTTCGACAAGGATGCGAAGACCGTCACCATTTCCGACAACGGCATCGGCATGAGCCGCGACGAGGTGATCTCGCACCTGGGCACGATCGCCAAGTCGGGCACGAAGGAATTCTTCAGCAAGCTGTCGGGCGACCAGCAGGCCGACGCCGCGCTGATCGGCCAGTTCGGCGTGGGCTTCTACTCGGCCTTCATCGTGGCCGACCGCGTCACGGTCGAGACCCGCCGCGCGGGCGCCGACGCGGCCGACGGTGTCCGCTGGGAGTCGACGGGCGAGGGCGACTACACCGTCGAGCAGGTCGAGAAGACCAGCCGAGGCACCGACATCATCCTGCACCTGCGCGAAGGCGAGGAAGAGCTGCTGTCGTCGTGGAAGCTGAAGTCCATCATCCGCAAGTACTCCGACCACATCTCGCTCCCGATCGTGATGCAGAAGGAAGAGTGGGACGAGGAAAAGAAGGAAACCGCCGCCCTCGATGAATTCGAGACCGTCAACCAGGCGTCCGCGCTGTGGGCCCGTTCGAAGTCGGACATCACGAAAGAGCAGTACGAAGAGTTTTATAAACACGTCTCGCACGACTTCCAGCCGCCGCTCGCGTACACGCACAACCGCGTCGAAGGCCGCAGCGAATACACGCAGCTGCTTTACGTGCCGGGCCACGCCCCGTTCGACCTGTGGGACCGCAACAAGCGCGGCGGCATCAAGCTGTATGTGAAGCGCGTCTTCATCATGGACGACGCCGAGCAGCTGATGCCGGTCTACCTGCGCTTCGTGAAGGGCGTGATCGATTCGAACGACCTGCCGCTGAACGTCTCGCGCGAGATCCTGCAGGAATCGCGCGACGTGCGCGTGATCCGCGAAGGCTCGACCAAGCGCGTGCTGGGCATGCTCGAGGAAATGGCCAACAGCGAGGAGCAGGAAGGCAAGGACAAGTACGCGACCTTCTGGAAGGAATTCGGCCAGGTGCTGAAGGAAGGCATCGGCGAGGACGCCACCAACAAGGACCGCATCGCCAAGCTGCTGCGCTTTGCATCGACGCACACGGATTCGGACGAGCAGACCGTTTCCTTCGCCGACTACATCGCCCGCATGAAGGAAGGCCAGGACAAGATTTATTACGTCACGGCCGATAACTACAACGCCGCGAAGAACAGCCCGCACCTGGAGATCTTCCGCAAGAAGGGCGTCGAAGTGCTGCTGCTGTCCGACCGCGTGGACGAGTGGATGCTGTCGTTCCTGAACGACTTCGACGGCAAGGAACTGGTGTCCGTCGCGAAGGGCGGCCTCGACCTGGGCAAGCTCGAGGACGAAGCCGAGAAGAAGGAACACGAAGAGACCGAGACGCAGTACAAGGACCTCGTCGAGAAGATGAAGGGCGCCCTGGCCGACAAGGCCAAGGACGTGCGCGTCACGTTCCGCCTGACGGATTCGCCGGCCTGCCTCGTGGCGGACGAACACGAACTGTCCGCGAATCTCGTGCGCATGCTGAAGGCGGCCGGCCAGAACGCGCCGGAGAGCAAGCCGATCCTCGAGATCAACCCGAACCACCCGCTCGTCACGCGCCTGAAGTACGAGGACGCCGCGAGCCCGCGCTTCGGCGACTGGGCGCATATCCTGTTCGACCAGGCCATGCTGGCCGAAGGCGGCAGCCTGACGGATCCGGCGGCGTTCGTGAAGCGTCTGAACGAGATGCTGCTGGCCACCAGCGCGAAATAAAGCGCCGGCGCCGGCCGCGCCGTTACAGCGAGGCCGGGTTCGCCCGGCCTTTTTGTTAGGGCTTCTTCTCGTCCTTGCGCCCGCTCGCGGATTCCTGCGCCCAGCGCTGGCACGACTCCAGGCTGCGCTGGGGATTCGGTCCCCATTGCGACACGTCGATCTTCGGGCCGAGCTCCGCCAGCAGCGCCACCAGCGTGGGCCGGTCCCTGGCCAGGCAGGCCATGTGGGCGAAGTGGCTGCGGCGTCCCGGACTGTTCGGGAAGCGGGCCTGCATGTCCTCGTAGCCCTTCTTCATCGTCGCCCAGTCGGCCAGGCTGTTCTCGAACAGCTTATGGCCGAAGTCCTCGTCGGCCGCCGCCGCGTAGAGCCGCGCATACATGCCCATGCCGTAGTCCGCCTGCGTCTGCTTCGCGGCGTCGCGGATATAGCGGTCCAGGGTCTCGGGATCGCCGCCCCATTTCGGCAGCAGCGGGACCAGCATGCCGAAGTACAGCGTGACGTCGTCCGGGTTGCGCTTCAGGCCTTCCTGCTGGATCGTCCTGAGCGTGCCGCGATCCCATTCCAGGCCGGTGCCGATCCGCAGCAGCAGCGCATGGGCGGAGGAATCGGTCAGGGCGACGTCCGCGTGCGCCTTCAGGTACGCGGCGGCGCGTCCCAGGTATTTGCGGAAGTCCGCCCAGGCTTCCGGCGGCACTTCCTTGGCGAAGCCGCTGCCGCGATACGACCACGCGTGCTGCACCAGGACGTCGGCGTACAGGATATGGGCCAGCGACGACTTCGGGTGCTCGGTCGCCCATTGCAGCGTCAGCGCCTCCAGTTCGCGCAGATACGGTTCGCTGTGGTCGACCTTCGTCCGGAGCACGCTGCTCAGGCCCAGGCGGAAGTATTCGAGTTCGGAACCGGCGTCGGGCGCGAAATGCTTCCCGCGCTTCAGGAACTCGTTCTGTTTATCCAGCGCGGCGAAATCGCCTTTCCAGAAAGCCTGTTCGGTCTCGGTCGTGAGCGGCTGCTTGGCCGCGAGTGCGTGGCCCGGCAGGGCGGCGCAGGCGATGGCGCCCACGGTCGAGGCCACGAGGCGGCGCAAGGTCGGCGTCATTGTCTGGCTCCTTTCGCCGTCCTGGCGTTCTTGTCGTCGTCCAGGCGCCACACCATCTGGAACGTGTAGGGCGCATTTGCCGACGCCTTGTCGTAATGGCGGCCATCCTGCCGCGCATAGGTCTCGATCGTGGCGTCAAAAACGTTTTCGAATGCCACCGGCCGCACGCCACGGATGCCCGGCACGTCGACCTTGCGGCCCGTCACGACCGCCTGCACCGGTTTGCCGGCCGCATCCACGCGCACGCTCACGGTCGAGACACCGGTTGCACCGAAGTGCGACGCGATGCCGGGATAGGGCGGCGGGCCTGCGGGATCCTTTTTCTCCGCGGCGCCCGGCTTGTCGAACGCATCGCCGAAGCGGTCGACGGCGGTAAGCATGGTGCCGTAACGGAAGGCGTTCAGCACGGCGGCATGCGTCGCGCCGGCGCGCAGGCTTTCCCGCAACCACCATTGCTGCAGGGCGCAACGCTCCACCGGGTGCATGGTCGCGTAGTCGCGGCCAAAGCCGAGTGCCGCCGCGGCCAGCCGGGGCGGCAGCGCCAGCCGGGGATGGTCGGCATCCGCCGGCCCGCGCTGGAGCAGCGCGAACGCGGCCCGTTGCGGCAATGGATCGGGCCAAGGCGGCGGGAGTTCGGCGCGTGGCCGGCCCCAATGGGCCAGCAGTTCGCGTTCGCTGGCCAGCATGGCCTTGCGTTCCGCTGCCGGCAAGGCCTGGATGCGGAGGATGCGGCTGGCGAAATCGGTGAGGCGGTAGTCGCCGCTGAGGTCGCAGACCCCGGCCGCGCTGCGCAGCACGGCCAGCGTCGTGCTCTCGTAGTGCGCGTCACCCGGTTCGAGCTGCCACAGCGACAATTCATTGAGCAGCCGCGCGAGGACGGCGTAATACACCGCGTTCGACGCGGGGGCCTTGCCTGCGCGGGTCTGGCGGGCGCGCTCCTCGTCCAGCCAGGCGGGCAGCAGCTTGTCGACGCGTTCCAGGTGCGCGGCGCTCAGCCTGTCCGCCTCGGCGCGCAGCGCAGGGTCGAGCGGCAGGTCCTTGTCGAGCACGAAGGCCGGCGCCACGCCCCCGTGCAGGCTGCGCAGCATCTGTGCGCGCAATTCCTCGGCGGGTCCTGCCGGTTCGGCGGCCTGTGCGCCGGCGATTCCGCACGCCAGCGTGCAGGCCAGGGCGATGGAAAAGATGTTCACGTCGGTGTATGGACAAATGTGAGATTGGAGCGGTACAGCATAACGCAGCCGTTGCCGTAAAAATACACACACTTCCACATTTCAAGGCATGCCGAGCCCCCGCGCCCCGAACGCCAGTCCGGCATCGATCGCACGCCGCAATGTCCGCTGGAGCGCCTCCGTGAACGGATTCAGCGCCAGCGCCACGACGGCGATCGCGGTGCCGATCGCCACGATCTCGTGCGCGGCACCGCGCTCGATCGGCAGCAGCGTTTGCCACAGCCCGATCACGATCCCGTGCGACAGGTACAGCGTGAACGTATGCCCGGCCAGGAAGCGGATCGGGCGCGCCAGCCGCAGCAGGGCGTCGAACCGTGCCTGGCGTGCGCACGCGAAGTTCAGCAGCACCGGCAGCGCGACGGCGTAGTCGGCCAGCACACGGTCGGCGCTGCCCAAGCGGATGCCGGGGAAGGGCCACAGGCCGTTGGCGACGCCGCGCAGGTACGGCTCCGGATCGAACCAGCCCCACAGGCCGATCAGGACGATGGAGAGCACCCAGCCGGCGCGGGCGAGGGCGGGGCCGAACGCGAGGCGGCCTTGCAGGCGGTACAGCGCGACGCCGGACAGCCAGACCGGCAACAACAGCCACAGGCGCGGACCGACGAAGGCCAGCACGGCGCCCGCGGCGAGCCAGCGGCGGCGGCCGTTCGTGAAATGGAAGACGCCGAACAGCACGTAATACCAGGCTTCGTAATCGAGCGACCAGTACGGGATCAGCCACGGCGGCCGCTCGACGAAGCTCCACACGTCCCCCAGGAAGGCCAGGTGGAACGGCACGTACAGCCAGGGGCGGCGCAGTTCGTACGAGTGGGCGGCCGTCGCGTGCAGGACGTCGCGCACGCCGGTCGCGAGGATGAACGACAGGGCCAGCACGGGCAGCACGACGGAATACAGGCGCGCCGCGCGGGCCACCACGTAGCTTTTCGCCGTGAGGTTCTTGTGTTCGGCGCTGTAGGCGATCACGAAGCCGGACAGCACGAAGAACGCGATCACGGCCTCGCGCCCGAAGTCGGGGATGCGGGCGATCTGGGCGTCGTCGAAGATCTTGAAATAGCCGAAGTGCGCCACCACCACGGCCAGCGCCGCGCAGGCGCGCGCGAGGTCGAGGTAGAGGGAGAAGCGCGCGTCGAGCGCGCCAGTCCGCACCGGCGTCATCGCGCCGTCCGGGCGTTCATGGGTTCAGGTCGCGGCAGAATTCGTCGAGCAGCGCTTCGCCTTCCGGCCACGGGCCGTAGCCGCTGCCGCCGTTGATGTGGCCCGCCGGCCCGATCTCCACCAGCTTGCTCCCCCACGCGTTGGCGAACATGCGCGCGCGGTCCGGCGACACGTACTCGTCGTTGCTGCTGGCGACGACGATCGACGGGAACGGCAGCTTTGCCAGCGGGATCGGCTTGAAGCCGTTGGCGTCGAGGGGGTAGGAGGCCGCCTCGACGTCGCTCGGCGCGACGAGGAAGGCGCCGGCGATCTTCAGCGTCGACCCGGACTGCGCCCACTGCGCCACCAGCATGCACGCGAGGCTGTGCGCGACGAGGATCGGCCGGCCCTCGCAGTCGGCGATGGCGGCATCCAGTTCGGCCACCCACTCGTCGCGATCGGGATTGTTCCAGTCGCGATGCGGCACCCGCGTCCAGGCCGGGTATTTACGTTCCCAATGGGTCTGCCAGTGTTGCGGGCCCGAGTTCCACAGGCCGGCCAGGGTCAGGATGTCGCATTTCATGTTCGCTCCAGTGTGCTCATGCCGGGGATTGTACGATGGCGCGGACGCTACAGCGCCGTGCGCAGCGCGAACAGCTCAGGAAACAGCACGACGTCCAGCATCTTGCGCAGATAGCTTACGCCCGCCGTGCCGCCCGTGCCGGTCTTGAAGCCGATGATGCGCTCCACCGTCGAGACGTGGCGGAAGCGCCAGAAGCGGAAGGCCGTCTCCAGGTCGACCAGCTTTTCGGCCAGTTCGTACAGGGCCCAGTGGTGCTCCGGGTCGCGGTAGACCTCGAGCCACGCGGCCATCACGGTGTCGTCGTGGACGGTCGGCTGCGTCGGGTCGGCGTCCAGCCGGCCTGGCGCGATGGCGAGACCGGAGCGGGCCAGCAGCCGCACGGCTTCGTCGTAGATCGACGGCGCGTGCAGTTCGCGTTCGAGCAGCGCGTGGTGCCCGGGCGACGTCTTGTGCACGGCCAGCATGGCGGCGTTCTTGTTTCCGAGGATGAATTCCAGTTCGCGGTACTGGAACGACTGGAAGCCCGAGGACGACGCCAGGTAAGGGCGGATCGCGCTGTATTCGGGCGGCGTCATCGTGGCCAGCACGTCCCATGCGTGCACCAGCTGGTCCATGATGCGCGCCACCCGCGCCAGCATCTTGAAAGCGGGCGGCAGGTCGTCGGCGCGGATGTGGGCGCGCACGGCCTGCAGTTCGTGCAGCATCAGCTTGATCCACAGCTCGCTCGTCTGGTGCTGGACGATGAACAGCATCTCGTTGTGGTTCGGCGACAGCGGATGCTGGGCCGACAGGATCTGGTCCAGGCCGAGATAATCGCCATAGCTCATGCCGCGGCTGAAATCCATCTGCGCGCCGTGCCACTCCGGATCTTTGTTATCGGTGTCCACGCTGCCTCCTCACGTTACGGCGCCGCGTTCGGCGCGGGTGTCGTAGTCTGCGCGGTCGAGGATGTCGCGCAGGATCTCGACGGCATCCCAGACGTCCGCGAAGCCGGTGTACAGCGGCGTGAAGCCGAAGCGCATGATCTCCGGCTCGCGGTAGTCGCCGATGACGCCGCGCGCGATCAGCGCCTGCATCACCGCGTACCCGTGCGGATGCGTGAAGCTCACCTGGCTCCCGCGCGCGGCGTGCCCGCGCGGCGTGACGAGGCCCAGCGGATGCGCGGCGCAGCGGCTTTCCACCAGTGCGACGAACAAATCCGTCAGCGCGAGCGACTTGGCGCGCAGGGCGGCCATGTTCGTGGCCTCGAAGATCTCCAGCCCGCACTCGACGAGCGTGAGCGACACGACCGGCTGCGTGCCGCACAGCGCGCGCCCGATGCCGTCGGCGGCCTCGAACCCGTGCGACATCGCGAACGGCGCGGCATGGCTCCACCAGCCCGTGAGCGGATGGCGGAACGCGGCCTGGTGGCGCCGCGGCACCCAGATGAACGCGGGGGCGCCCGGGCCGCCGTTCAGGTATTTATACGTGCAGCCCACGGCGAAGTCGGCGTCCGCCTCGTTCAGGTCCACCGGCACGGCGCCGGCCGAATGGGCGAGGTCCCACAGCACCAGCGCGCCGCGGGCGTGCGCGTGGCGGGTCAGGGCGGCCATGTCGTGCATGCGCCCCGTGCGATAGTTCACGTGCGTGAGCATCAGCACGGCGCAATCCGCGTCGACGGCCGCGTCCAGTTCCCCGGGCGTGTCGACGAGGTGGATGCGGTAGCCGCGGTCCAGCCAGCGCGCGAGGCCGTCGGCCATGTAAATATCGGTGGGGAAGTTGCTGCGTTCCGTGACGAGGACCTTGCGCGCCGGGTCGCGGTCGGCCTGGATCGCCAGCGCGGCGGCCAGCGCCTTGAACAGGTTCAGCGACGTCGTGTCCGTGACGACCACTTCGCCGGCCCCGGCGCCGATCAGGGGCGCGAGACGGTCGCCCAAACGGCCGGGCAGGGCGAACCAGCCGGCCGTGTTCCAGCTGCGGATCAGGCCCTGGCCCCATTCCTGGGCGACGACGTCGCGCGCGCGCTCGAGCGCGGCGCGCGGGCGGGCGCCCAGCGAATTGCCGTCCAGGTAGATGACGCCCTCGGGCAGGTCGAATCGGTCGCGCAGCGGGGCCACGGGGTCGGCGGCATCGAGCGCGAGGCAGGCCGCGCGCGTGGTGACGGCGGCGATGTCATAGGCAGGTGGGTTCATGCCGGAAGTGTAGCCAATTTTGCATCAAGCCGGTGCGGGAAAAAATTTTCAAAAATTTTTCATCGGAACCCTAAAGTTCTTCGGAACCCGTCCGATAACCCATCCAGATACCCGGGAAAGGGTCTCGAAAAAATTTTTTGCGAAAACCCTAAAGTTTCTCCAAAGGCTGCCGATAACCGTCTCAGATGACCAGGATTGGATCAAAAAAAAGTTTGTCGAAACCCTAAAGTTCGGCAAAAACGGTCCGATAACGAGTCAGCAGGGTTGCTTGAGGGACAAAAAATTTTTTTTGAGGAACCCTAAAGTTCCCGAAACTGTTGACGTAAACCAACACAGCAATACGTTGTTGGCGACGTCCAAGGGCAGAAAACCGCCCCGGTTGCACATCATTCTTCCGGCCCCTTTTCATAGGGGAGCCACCACGATTCGGCAGGGTTTGTCAGACAAACTCCTACGGATCGCCTTCGTCTTTGCCGGACGAAAAATACAGACGCCCTCCTATTCTCCAAAAGTTTCCTCACAGTCAGAATCTATCTCACCGGCAACACACAACGCCTCACAGATAGATCAAACGGAGAGATGGAAATGACTGCGAACGATATGATGGCTGAAATTCGTGATGCGAACCTGAGCTACCTGATGCTGGCACAGCAGATGATTCGCGCAGACAAGGTCACCGCAATTTTCCGTCTCGGCATCTCGGCCGACATCGCCGACCTGATCGAAGGCATGAGCAACGGCCAGATCCTGAAACTCGCCGGCGGCAACATGATGCTGGCCCGCTTCCGCTTCGACGACGCCGCGATCCTCGGCATGCTGACGAGCCACAGCAAGGACCGCGCCCTGGCCCAGTCGCACGCCGCCATCCTGATGGCTGGCCAGCCGGCCGAAGAAATCGCCTAACACCGAACACCGCACGCCCCCGGCAGAGAACGAAGCCGAAGGTCGCACACCCCCGGCAGAGAACGAAGCCGGGGGTCAGAGCGCGAAGTTGCTTTTTTGTGCTCTGACCCCGAATTTTAGCCAGCAGCCCAGCACCAGAACCGAAGTCAAGCAAGTCACGGAGAACAGCATGACCAAGAAAAGCGTCGTCTCGGAAGCCCAGGAAATCCAGCTGGCCATCGAACTGATCCAGCTCGGTGCCCGCCTCCAGTTGCTGGAAAGCGAAGTTTCCCTGTCGCGCGAGCGCCTGATCAAGCTGTACAAGGAACTGAAGGGCGTGTCGCCGCCGAAGGGCATGCTGCCGTTCTCGACCGACTGGTTCCTGACGTGGCAACCGAACATCCACGCTTCGCTGTACATCAATATCTATAAATTCCTGGTCGAGTACGCCGGTGCCACGGGCATCGAGGCCGTGATGAAGGCCTATAAGCTGTACCTGGAACAGATGCCGCCGGCCGCGGGCGAAGAGCCGCTGCTGTCGCTGACCCGCGCCTGGACCCTCGTGCGCTTCTTCCAGGGCAATATGCTCCAGCTGGCTCCGTGCTCCAAATGCCAGGGCAAGTATGTCGTCAACGCCCTCGACCTGAACAACGATTACCAGTGCGGCCTGTGCCACATGCCTTCGCGCGCCGGCAAGACCCGCAAGGCCAAGGACGCCGCACTCGCCGCTGCCTGAGCGGTTTCCCCTCCAGGGCCATGATCCAGCCTGTCTCGCGCCGCGCAATCGCGGCGCCGTCCGTCCGCGCGCTGCTGGCCCAGGCCGGCGCCTTTCCCCTGACCTTGATCGCCGTCTGGCTGCTCGCCCGCGTGGGCGTGCCCATGTCGTGGGAGAGCGTCGCCCTCATCCAGGGCGGCTGGGCCGCGCTGCTGGCCTGGCGCCTGGGGCTCGCCGTGTGGTGGCGCGCGATCGAACTCGCGTTCCCGTCCGGCGTGCTGCTGGCGCGCGGCTTCGATCTGCCGCCGGGCCTGTTTCTCGTGCTGTTCGTGCTGTTCCTTCTAATATATTGGTCGACGTTCCGCACCCAGGTGCCGTACTACCCGTCCGGGCGGGCCGCGTGGGATGCCGTCGCGGGCGTGCTGCCCGCGGACCGTCCGCTCGCCGTCGCCGACGTGGGCAGCGGCCTGGGCGGCCTCGTGCTCGACCTGGCGCAACGCCGTCCGGACTCCCAGGTGGACGGCATCGAGCTGGCGCCGCTGCCATGGTTCGTCAGCCGCCTGCGCGGCAAACTGTCCGGCAGCCGCGCGCGTTTCCTGCGCGCCGACTACGAAACCGTGAATTTTGGTCACTACGACGTCGTGTTCGCCTATCTGTCGCCGGCCGCGATGGCGGGATTGTGGCGCAAGGCGGAGAGTGAAATGCGGCCCGGTAGCATCCTGTTAAGTTACGAATTCGACATTCCCGGGAGAATGCCCGACCGTCGCATTGTGACGACTAACAGTAAGAAAATTCTCTTTCTTTGGCAATTTTGACGGTCGTCGGGGCACTTTTACTTGCTCGTAGGCCATTCTCAAGCTAATCTAGTTCCCTACGTAAATATTTCTCTTTGGATTCATCAACTTGGATCCAAACCGGGCCAGCCCCGGAATCACGCATCGGGAGTCCCGTGTTTGTCATTGTTGGTTACGTTGTAGTGCTCGCCGCCGTGTTCGGCGGCTTCGCGATGAACGGCGGTCACCTGGCGGCGCTGTGGCAGCCGCTCGAACTCGTCATGATCGGCGGCGCCGCCGTCGGTGCGTTCTTCGTCGGCAACAACCCGAAGGCGATCAAGGCGACGCTGGCTGCGCTGCCCACGCTGTTCAAGGGATCCCGGTACACGCGCGAGATGTACATGGAGCTCATGTCGCTGCTGTTCGACGTGCTGTCGAAGGTGCGCAAGGAGGGCCTGATGTCGATCGAAGGCGACATCGAGAGCCCGGAGCAGAGCCCGGTATTCTCGAAGTACCCGATGGTCCTCGCGGATCACCACATTGTCGAATTCATCACCGATTACCTGCGCCTGATGGTTTCGGGCAACATGGACGCGTTCCAGATCGAGAACCTGATGGACAACGAGATCGAGACCCACCATCATGAGGGTGCGGTCCCGGCACAATGTATCGCGAAGCTGGGTGACGGCCTGCCGGCATTCGGTATCGTGGCGGCCGTGATGGGCGTCGTGCACACGATGGAATCCGTGGGCCTGCCGCCGGCGGAGCTGGGCATCCTGATCGCGCACGCGCTGGTCGGTACGTTCCTCGGCATCCTGCTGGCCTACGGCTTCATCGGCCCGCTGTCCAGCCTGCTCGAACAGAAGCTGGAAGAATCGACCAAGATGTTCCAGACCGTGAAAGTGACGCTGCTGGCGAGCCTGAACGGTTATGCGCCGGCGCTCGCCGTCGAATTCGGCCGCAAGGTACTGTACTCGACCGAGCGTCCGACGTTCGCGGAACTCGAGGACCACATCAAGAAGGCCAAGAGCAAGTAATGGTGTTTGATTTCCACATCGGCGCGGGAGTACGTCATGGCTGACGAAGGCCAGCGGCCGATCATCGTCAAGCGCGTCAAGAAGGGCGGCCATGGACACCATGGCGGCGCCTGGAAGATCGCGTACGCCGACTTCGTGACGGCGATGATGGCGTTCTTCCTGCTCATGTGGCTGCTCGGTTCGACGACGAAGGGCGACATGGAAGGCATCGCCCAGTACTTCAAGACGCCGCTGAAGGTCGCCATGCAGGGCGGCACGGGCGCCGGCAACAGCAATTCGATCCTGCAGGGCGGCGGGAAGGACCTGACGCGCCGCAACGGCCAGGTCAAGAACGGCGACATCGAAGCCAACAAGAAATCGATGGACCTGAAGTCCGCGCGCGAAGCCCTCGAGAAGCAGGAGGCGGCGCGCCTGGAACAGCTCAAGCAACGCATCGAACAGACGATCGACGCCAATCCGCTGCTGCGCAAGTACAAGAACCAGCTGCTGCTCGACGTGACGAGCGAAGGCCTGCGCATCCAGATCGTCGACGAAAAGAATCGCCCCATGTTCGCTTCGGCGAGTGCGCAGTTGCAACCGTACACCCGCGACATCCTCGATGTGCTGGGCCTCGTGTTGAACGACGTGCCGAATCGCATCGGCCTGTCGGGGCACACGGATTCCACGCCGTATTCGACCGCCGAAGGGTATACGAACTGGGAATTGTCGGCCGACCGCGCCAACGCTTCGCGACGCGAGCTGGTGCACGGCGGCCTGTCCGACGCCAAGATCCTGCGCGTGGTGGGTCTCGGTTCGGCCGTCCACCTCGACCGCGCGGATCCGTTCAACCCGATCAACCGCCGCATCAGTATTCTCGTGATGAACAAGCGGACCGAGAATGCCGTGCTGCACGACGGTACGCCGCTGGACGTGCCGGGTGAAAGTGCCGATGCTGCAGTGAAAGCAGTTGCTGAGGCGACGGGTGGCGGTCTGGCACAACCGGCGGCAGCGCCGGCCGGGAAGAAATAACGGGCGGGAGTTCTGGAGGATTTTATGACGACAAGAAAAAAGATTCTCGGGTCACACGTCAAGCGCCTCCTGTCGGGTGTATCCGACCATGGCCGGCGCCACCTGTCCGAAGTCGAGACCGACCTCGTGCAGACGACGCTGTTGCTTGAGGAAGCCGTCGAGAAGCTGACGAACAGCTTCATGGCGATCCACCACGTGGTCGACTCGCGCCAGGAAGCGATCAACCGCCTGCTGGCGGGCCAGGCGCCGACGGCCGAGGAGAGTGCGTGCCTGACGGGCATGTCGGGCGAGATCGCCGGCCACGTGAACGCGGCCGTGACGAGCATGCAGTTCCAGGACATGACGAGCCAGCTGCTGGACCGCACGCTGCGCCGCGTGACGGGGCTGCGCGATTTCCTGACGACGCTGTCCGAGCATGGCGACGAGATCCTGCCGGAGAGCGACGGCGACGAGATCGTCGAGCGCCTGGGCAAGGTCAGCATGGCGCTGGCGATCCAGTCCCTGGAGCTGCGGAGTATGCTGCGCAAGTCTGTCGAACAGCGGCACCTCGAGAGTGGTGATGTCGAGTTATTTTGATCTAAGACCAGCCGATACTACGGCAACAGAAAAAACAGCAGGAGCATAAAGATGGCAAAAACTATTCTCGCAGTCGACGATTCCAGTTCCCTGCGCCAGATGGTGGCTTTCAGCCTGAAGGCCGCGGGCTACCAGGTGGTGGAAGCGGTCGACGGACAGGATGGTCTGGAAAAGGCGAAGCTGCAGACCGTCGACCTGGTCCTGACCGACCAGAACATGCCGAAGATGGACGGGCTCACCCTCATCAAGTCGCTGCGCGGCCTGCCGGGCTACCAGAAGACGCCGATCCTCATGCTCACGACCGAGTCGTCCGAAGACATGAAGACGAAAGGCCGCGCGGCCGGCGCCAACGGGTGGCTCGTGAAGCCGTTCGACCCGCAGCGCCTGATCGAGGTGGTCAAGAAAGTCATCGGCTGAGCGGCCCACGGGCTTGCCGCCGATCGCACCAGACGGATAATGACATGACCATCGACATCAGCCAGTTTTACAAGGTCTTTTTCGACGAGGCGGAAGAGCTGCTCGCCGAGAAGGAGCGTCTGCTGCTGGCCGTCGATATCGATTCGCCGGACCCGGAAGACCTGAACGCGATCTTCCGCACCGCCCATTCGATCAAGGGCGGGGCGTCGACCTTCGGCCTGACCGACATGAGCGAAGTGACGCACGTGCTCGAGTCCCTGCTGGACCGCATCCGCAAGGGCGAGATGGCACTCACCAGCCAGCACGTGGACGCCTTCCTGGCCGCCAAGGACATCCTCAAGATGCAGCTCGACGGCCACCGAAACGGTGCGGACGTCGACCAGGAAGCGGTCGCCAACGTGCGCATGATGCTGCACGACCTGTCCGAAGGCGTGATCGTGCCGACGCACCAGCCGACCGTGCCGTCGTTCCTGCACGCGGAACAGAAGCAGCAGGTGACGGAAGGCGCCCACCGCTACAAGATCGAGTTGCCCGACCTCGCCAAGCGCGACGTCGACGCGCTCGTGGACGAACTCGGCCTGCTGGGCCGCGTGTCCGTCGTGCCGCTCGCAGCGGGCCGCACGGCGCTGATCATCATGACGCACGAGAGCCTGGACGACATCATCGCCATCTGCTCCTTCGTGCTCGACCCGAACGACCTGAGGATCTTCGAAGCGCCCCCGCTCACGCCCGAGCAGCGCGCGCGCGAGGCCGCCGAACGCGCCCGCATCGAGGACGAACAGGGCTACGGTTTCTTCGATCCGACCGATCCGGTGGACGCGGCCCCGACCGAATCGTCGGAGGACGAACTCGGCTACGGCTTCTTCCAGCCGATCGAGCAGATCCGCCGCGAAGCCGGCATCGTGCTTGAAGCGCCGCCGCCGGCGCCGGTGCGCCCGGAGCCGCTCGAAATCACCGAAGTGGCGGCCGAAAAGAAAGCCGCCAAGAAGGCTGCCGAGGGCAGCCACGCGCAGGGTTCCGAATCGTCGTCGATCCGCGTGTCGATCGAAAAGGTCGACCAGCTGATCAACCTCGTCGGCGAACTCGTGATCACGCAGGCGATGATCGAGCAGCGCAGCGACGGCCTCGACCCGATGGTGCACCAGCGCCTGCTGGCATCCGTGTCGCAGCTCACGCGCAATACGCGCGACCTGCAGGAAGCCGTCATGTCGATCCGCATGATGCCGATGGACTTCGTGTTCTCGCGCTTCCCGCGCATGGTGCGCGACCTGGCCGGTAAACTCGGCAAGAAGGTCGACTTCATCACCAACGGCGCCGCGACGGAACTGGACAAGGGCCTGATCGAACGCATCGTCGATCCGCTCACGCACCTGGTGCGCAACTCGATCGACCACGGCATCGAGCTGCCCGCCGCGCGCGTGGCCGCCGGCAAGTCGGAATCGGGGCGCCTGTTCCTGTCCGCCGCGCACCAGGGCGGCAACATCGTGATCGAAGTGGCCGACGACGGCGGCGGCCTGAATCGCGAACGCATCCTGGCCAAGGCCAGGCAGAACGGCCTGCCGGTGTCGGACAACATGAGCGACGCCGACGTCTGGCAGCTGATCTTCGCGCCGGGCTTCTCGACGGCGGAAATCGTCACCGACGTCTCCGGCCGCGGCGTCGGCATGGATGTCGTCAAGCGCAACATCCAGGCGCTGGGCGGCACCATCGACATCCGTTCGGCGCGCGGCTTCGGCACGACGATCCTGATCTCGCTGCCGCTCACGCTCGCGATCCTGGACGGCATGTCGATCCGCAGCGGCGACGAGATCTACATCCTGCCGCTGGGCTTCGTGGTGGAGTCCCTGCAGCCGGCGCGCGCCGACGTCAAGGAGATCCACGGCCAGGGCCGCGTGGTGAAGGTCCGTGGCGAATACCTGCCGCTGATACCGCTGTACCAGATGTTCAACATCGAGCCGCGCATTACCGATCCGTGCGAAGGCATCCTCGTGATTCTCGAGGCGGAAGGGCGCAAGGCCGCGCTGTTCGTGGACGAACTGGTCGGCCAGCAGCAGGTCGTCGTGAAGAACCTGGAAGCGAATTACCGCAAGGTGGCCGGGATCTCCGGCGCCACCATCCTCGGCGACGGCGGCGTGGCGCTGATCCTGGACGTCGGCGCGCTCCTGCGCTCGTCGCGCCAGTTGTCCGACGAATCCGTCATCTCTTGATTCAACCCTTACTTTTGCTCCGATAAGGAACCGACATGTCCACTCAACCGACGAACAAGCCGAACGATGCCCACGACGGCAGCGGCAGCGAATACCTCGCCTTCACCCTCGGCTCCGAGGAATACGGCATCGACATCCTGAAGGTGCAGGAGATCCGCGGCTACGAAGCCGTGACGCGCATCGCCAACGCCCCCGAATTCATCAAGGGCGTGATCAACCTGCGTGGCATCATCATCCCCGTGGTCGACATGCGCATCAAGTTCAACCTGGGCACGCCGACCTACGACCAGTTCACCGTCGTGATCATCCTGAACATCGGCGGCCGCATCATGGGCATGGTCGTGGACAGCGTGTCGGACGTGACCACGCTCACGCCGGACCAGATCAAGCCGGCGCCGGAGATGGGCTCCGCGTTCAATTCCGACTACCTGACCGGCCTCGGCACCGTCGACGAGCGCATGCTCATCCTGATCGACATCGACAAGCTGATGTCGTCCAGCGAGATGGGCCTGATGGACCGGTTGGCAGCATAAACGAAGCAGCGCGGCGCAAGGGACACACCCGGACCGCACGCGGTCCGCAGAACGAATCACAACCCATGGCTAACAACGTGCCGCACAATACGAAGCCGGTGGTCAAACAGGAAACCGGCAAGGAATTCGACTTCACGCGCGCCGACTTCGAGCGCGTGCGGGGCCTGATCTACCAGCGCGCCGGCATCTCGCTGGCCGACAGCAAGCAGGAGATGGTCTACAGCCGGCTCGCGCGCCGCCTGCGCGCCAACGGCATCGCGTCGTTCGCGTCCTATCTCGACGCGCTGGAAGCGGGCCGCATGCCCGCCGAGTGGGAATCGTTCACGAACGCGCTGACGACGAACCTGACGTCGTTCTTCCGCGAGGCGCACCACTTCCCGCTGCTGGCCGAACACGCGCTCAAGGCGCGCGCGAGCCACGGCGGACCGCTCACGATCTGGTGCTCGGCGAGTTCCACGGGCGAAGAACCGTATTCGATCGCGATGACCGTGTGCGAGGCGTTCGACACGCTCACGCCGCCGGTGCAAATCATCGCCACCGACATCGACACGAACGTGCTGGCCACGGCCAGCGCCGGCGTGTATCCGATCGAGCGCGTCGACAAGATGGAACAGGCGCGCCTGCGCCGCTTTTTCCTGAAAGGGAAGGGCGCCCAGGAAGGCCTCGTGCGCGTGCGCCCGGAGCTGCGCCAGCTGATCACGTTCCGGCAACTGAACCTGCTGGCCGACGGCTGGGACGTCAAGGGCCCGTTCGACGTCATCTTCTGCCGCAACGTGATGATCTACTTCGACAAGGCCACGCAGCGCAAGATCCTCGCGCGCTTCGTGCCCCTGATGAAACCGGACGCGCTGCTGTTCGCCGGCCACTCCGAGAACTTCCTGTACGTCTCCGACTCGCTGCGCCTGCGCGGCAAGACGGTCTACGAATTGAACCACGGCTGACGCCCACGACACTCGCCCATGGAAACGAACAGCCATTTCGCCACCAACGTCTACTACGACCGCACCTTCGACTGCGACGCGGCGAAGATCCTGCCCGGCGAGTACTACTACACGGGCAAGGACATGCTGATCGTGACGGTGCTCGGCTCGTGCGTGTCGGCCTGCATCCGCGACCGCGTCAAGGGCCTGGGCGGCATGAACCACTTCATGCTGCCGGACGGCGGCGACCCGGGCAACCCGGTCTCGGCCTCGATGCGCTACGGCACGTATGCGATGGAAGTGCTGATCAACGACCTGCTCAAGGCCGGCGCCCGGCGCGAACACCTGGAAGCGAAGGTGTTCGGCGGCGGCGCCGTGCTGCGCGGCTTTTCCGCGATGAACGTGGGCGAGCGTAACGCCGCGTTCGTCATCAACTTCCTCAAGACGGAACGGATTCCCGTGCTGGCCGAGGACCTGAACGACATCTACCCGCGCAAGGTGTATTTCTTCCCGCGCACGGGCAAGGTGCTCGTCAAGAAACTGATGCAAACCCATAACGATACGCTGGCGAAGCGCGAGCTCGATTACGCCAGCCGCCTCAAGGTCACGCCCGTCTCCGGCGCCGTCGACCTGTTCTGAAGAGAAAGGTTTAAGGAATGACAAAGATCAAAGTCGTGATCGTGGACGATTCCGCCCTGATCCGCAGCGTAATGACCGAGATCGTCAATTCGCAGCCCGACATGGAAGTGGTCGGCGTCGCACCCGATCCGCTCGTCGCCCGCGAATTGATCAAGCGCACGAATCCGGACGTGCTCACGCTGGACGTCGAGATGCCGAAGATGGACGGCCTCGACTTCCTCGAAAAGCTCATGCGCCTGCGCCCGATGCCCGTGCTGATGGTGTCGTCGCTGACGGAGCGCGGTTCCGAGATCACGATGCGCGCGCTGGAACTGGGCGCCGTCGATTTCGTCACCAAACCCAAGATCTCGATCCAGAGCGGCATGCGCGAGTACACGGAACTGATCGCCGACAAGATCCGCGGCGCGTCGCGCGCCCGCATCAAGCCGCGCACCCTGCAGTCGGCCGCGGCCGGCGCCACGACCCCGCTGCCGCAGCTGCGCAGCCCCCTGACGTCGTCGGAAAAGCTGATCATCATCGGCGCCTCGACGGGCGGCACGGAAGCGATCCGCGAATTCCTCATGCAGATGCCGTCCGACTGCCCGGGCATCCTGATCGCCCAGCACATGCCGGAAGGCTTTACCACGTCGTTTGCGCGCCGCCTCGATTCGCTGTGCAAGATCAGCGTCGTCGAGTCCGCCGGCAACGAGCGTGTGCTGCCGGGCCACGCGTATATCGCGCCGGGCCACTCGCACCTGCTGCTGACCCGGTCCGGCGCGAACTACATGACGAAGATCGAGCAGAGCGAGCCCGTCAACCGCCACCGTCCGTCCGTGGACGTCCTGTTCCGCTCGGCGGCGCAGTCGGCCGGCAAGAATGCCGTCGGCGTGATCCTGACGGGCATGGGAAAAGACGGCGCACAGGGTATGCTGGAGATGAAGAACGCGGGCGCCTACAATTTCGCCCAGGATGAAGCGTCGTGTGTCGTGTTCGGCATGCCGCGCGAAGCGATCGCCATCGGCGCCGCCCACGAGGTGGCTGCCCTGAGCGCACTGCCGGGCCTTGTGCTTGGCCATCTGGCAACGCATGGAGGCCGGGCGTTGCGCGTTTGATCCGCATACCGTGCATTCACTGCGGTTTTATCGCCGTAGAGCAACAAAAATGCTATGCTTTAGCCTGTATTCGCAGTGCCGAACCCACCAACATACTAGGGGCCTGGAAAGTTTCCAGACCCCATCACTAGAGTTAGAGAAACAACGGAGTATTTCATGGCTGATCCTAAGATGCGTTTCCTGGTTGTTGACGATTTTTCGACGATGCGACGCATCGTCAAAAATCTGCTGAAAGAACTGGGTTACGGCAATGTTGACGAGGCGGAAGACGGTGTCCAGGCACTGGCCAAGCTGCGCAGCGAACAGTTCGATTTCGTCGTGTCCGACTGGAACATGCCGAACATGGATGGCCTGACGATGCTGCAGAACATCCGTGCCGATCCCGCGCTGGCCAAGCTGCCGGTGCTGATGGTGACCGCCGAAGCCAAGAAGGAAAACATCATCGCGGCGGCGCAAGCCGGCGCCAACGGCTACGTCGTGAAGCCGTTCACCGCGGCCACGCTGGACGAAAAGCTGAACAAGATTTTCGAAAAGATGGAAAAGGCCGCGTAAATGAGCGAGCACAACGCCGACTCGACTTCGCATGAAGAGGTCCTGAGCCGGATCGGGCACATGACCCGCGCACTGCACGAAAGCCTGCGCGGGCTGGGCCTGGACAAGCTGATCGAGAAGGCCGCCAGCGACATCCCCGATGCGCGCGACCGCCTCGATTACGTGGCCAGGCTGTCCGAACAATCGGCCAAACGCGTGCTCGACGCGACCGATGCTGCCAATCCGCTGCAGGACGGCATCGACGACCGTGCCGCCGAACTTGGCCGCTCGTGGCAGGCCCTGCTGGCCGCGCCGGGCGCCGACGGTGAATGGCGTGCGCTGGCCGAGCGCACCGTCGCCAGCCTGGCCGAGTCGCGCGAAGCGGCCAGCGCCACGAAGGGGCATTTGATGGACATCATGATGGCCCAGGACTTCCAGGACCTGACCGGCCAGGTGATCTCGCGTATCACGGGCATCGCCCAAAACCTGGAAAAGCAGCTGGTGCAAGTGCTCGTCGATTTCGCCCCGAGCGAGATCAAGCGCGAGCTCGACAATGGCTTGCTGAACGGTCCGCAGATCAACCCGGAAGGCAAAAGCGACGTCGTGGCCGACCAGGGCCAGGTCGACGACTTGCTGGACAGCCTGGGCTTCTGATCCCGCCGCGGCGGCTACGGCCGCCGTTTTTCGTTCCACCCGGCGATCGTTACAAGACATGCACCAGACTCACTTCATCGTCCGTGAACCCCTGCTCGACCCGAAGCAACGCGTGATCGGGTACGAGCTCTGCTGGCAACAGCGCGACGGCCAGGCACTCGGCGACGCCGACCTCGAACGCCTCGTCGCCTTCGTCGCCGAACACGTGGTCGACGAGGAGCAGGGCTGGCTCCTGCGCGACAAGATCCTGTTCCTCGACGCCGTGCCCGCGATGCTGTCGCTGGATGCGCTGCACGCGCTGCCTCCGGAACGCACGGTCCTCTCGCTGCGCGTGCGCGATCTCGCGAACCCGGATACGCGCGCCGCCGTGCAGGCGCTGCGTGCGGGCGGCGTCGGCATGTCGATCCGCGGCGCCGACCTGGCCCTGCTGGGCAAGAACCTGTCTCCGTTCGCGTCCTATGCCGAAGTGCGCTTCGCCGGTGCCGACGTGGCCGCCCAGGCGCGCGCGTACGCGGCCGCGAAGCAGTCGGCGTTGCGTCTCGTCGGCCGTCCCGTGTCGACGTGGCAGGATTTCGACGCCTGCGCCGCGCTGGGCCTCGACGCCTTCGTCGGCAAGCTGCACCTGACGCCGCGGCCGGGCAACCCCGTCAAGGGCATGAATCCGGCCCAGACCATCATCCTGCAGCTGATGCAGATGGTGCAGAACAACGAGGACGTGCCCAAGATCGAGGCCGTGCTCAAGCGCGACCCGGCGCTGATCTATAAGCTCCTCCGCTTCATCAATTCGGCCGGTTTCGGCTCGGGCCGCGACATCCAGTCGCTGCGCCAGGCGATCGCGATGCTCGGCTATGCGCCGCTGTACCGCTGGCTCGTCCTGCTGCTGGCCACGGCCAGCACGAGCGGCTATTCGCCCGTGCTGATGGAGACCGCGGTCGTGCGCGCGCGCCTGTGCGAACTGCTGGGCCAGACGTATCTGCCGCGCAGCGAGGGCGAGCACCTGTTCGTGGCGGGCATGTTCTCGCTGCTGGACCGCCTGCTGGGATTGCCGATGAAGGAGGTGCTGGACACGATCCAGCTGCCGGAGCAGGTCGTGCAGGCGCTGCTGGGACGCGAGGGCGTCTACGGCCCGTATCTTGCGCTGGCGGAGGCGTGCGAGCTGAATTCGGACCTCGTGGCGTCGCTGGCCGCGTCGCTGGACATCAGCCCGCTTGACGTCAACAAGGCGCATTTGTCGGCGCTGGCGTGGGCGCAGAACGTGGCAGCGTAAAAAACGGCCCATCGGGCCGTTTCGTTCATCTGCGCTTCTGGACCTTGTCGACGGCCCGCTCCAGCGACTGCCGCATCTGCATCGAGATATTCGAAATGCGGCAACCCACCTGCACCTGCTGGCCCAGCAGGAAGGTGCGGAACGGCCGCAGCAGGCGGACTTCGAGGTCGGCCGTGATGACGAGCGACGAGCCCATTTCCAGCAACACGCCATCCAGCTTCTTGCCCACGTACAGTTCCATGGCCTGCTCAGGCGTCGCGCGCAGGCCGACGCCGCCGCGCGAGAAATCGTACAACGGCATCTCGAACACCTTGCCCATCAGCGCGAAGCGGGCGCCGTAATTCATGCCCAGCGGCGATTCCAGGCGGGGCTCGGCGCGCCGGTTCAGCACGAGGCAGACGTCCGGCAGCGGGAACTGCAGCAGGTCGGGGCGGTCGGCGACGGGCGCGGGATCCGCCTCGAGTTCGAACTGGATCTTCGCGTTGCTGCCGAGCGCGGCGACGAACACGAGCTTGCGGCCCAGCGCCGCGCTAGGCTCGGCGAGGTCGAGCGTGAAGACCTTGCCTTCCGGATCGACGCTGTCGATGCGCGCCATGGCGACGTCCTGGCCGTAGGGATACACGGTCACAGGCTCGCCGGTGAGCGCGAGCGTCGTCAGCGCGTCGCCGATGTCGAACGGGTCGCGCATGTCGTGGGCGCCCGAATCCTGTTGGATACGGGCGACGGCGTCCGCCGGTTTGGGCAGACCCTTGCGCATCTGAGGCATCGAGAGATCAGTCAAGACGCTGCTCCTTCTTTTTACGTGGTTTGGGTAAAAAGCCAAATCACGAGTCTAACAAGAAGAGTTGCCAATTCCTACAACATATTTGCAACAATGGAACTTTTAGAATCAGATCTCAAGATTATCGATCAGACGCGTCGCACCAAGTTTGGCGGCCGTCAGGACGACGAGCGGTGCGCCTGATTCATATTCCTCGCGGCTCGGCGCCTGGAGGTTCATGCGCTTGCGGATCGACACGTAGTCGGGCTGCCAGCCGTGCGCGGCCAGGCGTTCCATCGCGTCGCGCTCAAGCGCGGCCAGGTCGGCATGGCCGGCGCGGGTCTGTTCCGCCACGTACTGCAGCGTCTGGTACAGGAACGGCGCTTCGGCGCGTTCCGCCGTGCTCAGGTAGCCGTTGCGCGACGACAGCGCGAGGCCGTCTTCCGCGCGAAACGTCTCGGCGCCGATGATTTCCGTCGGCAGCGCGAACTGGCGCGCCATGTTACGGACGATCATGAGCTGCTGGTAATCCTTCTTGCCGAACACGGCCACGCGCGGCTGCACGCAGGAGAACAGCTTCGTCACGACGGTGCACACGCCGTTGAAGAAGCCGGGGCGGAACTCGCCTTCCAGGATATTACCCAGGTCATCGGGCGGCTGCACGCGGTATTCCTGCGGTTCCGGATAGAGGTCTTTTTCCGTCGGCGCGAACAGCACGTACACGCCTTCCTTCTCCAGCTTGGCGACGTCCGCTTCGAACGTGCGCGGATACTTGTCGAAGTCCTCGTTCGGGCCGAACTGCAGGCGGTTGACGAAGATCGAGGCGACGACCGGATCGCCATGGCGGCGCGCGAGGCGCATCAGCGACAGGTGTCCTTCATGCAGATTGCCCATCGTCGGCACGAAGGCGGTGCGCAGTTGTCCGCGCAGCTGGTCGCGCAGTTCGTCAATGGTGGAGATGATTTTCATGATATCGATTCGTAATGGGTCACGCCGGAGAGTAGGCGAGCCGCACATAGATGGGGGCGAAAGGTTCGGCCTGGGTTATTTCGATTAATGTTTCTTTCGCCAGTTCGAGCATGGCGACGAAGTGCACGACGACGACGGGCACGCTGGCCTGGCCGCCGAACAGTTCCGAGAACTCGACGAAGCGGGCCGACTGCAAGGTGCGCAGGATGGCCGACATGTGCTCGCGCACGGACAATTCCTCGCGGCCGATGCGGTGGTGCTGGGTCAGCTTGGCGCGGCGCAGCACGTCCATCCACGCGCGCTGCAGGTCGTGCGGATTCACTTCCGGCCAGATCGGGCCCAGCGCCTGCTCGATGTGCAGCTGCGGGCGCACGAAGTCGCGGCCCTCCTGGGGCAGGGCGCCCAGCTGCTGGGCCGCGATCTTGATCTGCTCGTAGTCCAGCAGGCGCCGCACGAGTTCCGCGCGCGGGTCTTCCGCTTCCTCGACGAGCGTGTCGACCCGCTTGGGCAGCAGCATGCGCGACTTGATCTCGATGAGCATCGCGGCCATCAACAGGTATTCCGCCGCCAGTTCCAGGTTGCTCTTGCGGATCTGCTCGACGTATTCCAGGTATTGCAGCGTGACCTGGGCCATCGGGATGTCGAGGATGTTGAAGTTCTGCTTGCGGATCAGGTACAGCAGCAGGTCGAGCGGACCTTCGAATGCGTCGAGGAAGATCTCGAGCGCATCGGGCGGGATGTACAGGTCGTTGGGCAGGTGCAGCAGCGGTTCGCCGTACAGGCGCGCGATGGCGCTGTCGACGTGGGCGTCGACACTCGCAACATCGGCAGGGGAGGCCGTGGTGCCGTCGCCCGCATCGGGATCGGCGCGCCCCTCGGGCGGCGCCTGCTCGGGCATCATCGTCCTTGGCCTCAGTGTGGATGAGGTCGCGTCAGACCTTCGTCTGGTACGGATACGCCTGCTGGCGGAGACGCGACTCGTTGATGCGGCGCTGCTCGTCCAGCGACAGCGGGGCTTTGTCCCACAGCAGGGAGCGGCCGGCCTGCTGGCGCTCTTCCATGCCCGGGGTCTTTTCCTTCAGTTCCTTGATGAACTTGGTGTGCTCGGATTCGTACTGGATATGTTTCATGGCTTTTCTAGGCAGGTCGTACAAACGGCGGCCCCGTTTATCGGGAGCCGCCGCATCATAAAAACAAGGAATGATACTGCGAGTCAGCGCTTATTGGTGCAGTGCATTCAACTGACGGGCGATGATGTCGTGGTTGAGCCACAGCACCGGTGCGATCTTCTCGGCCGCGCCGTGGAACATCAGCGGGCCGGTGCCTTCCAGCACCAGGGCCGACAGGTGGTCCGTGATCAGCGCCTTCTTGTCCGTGTGCAGCGAGGTGATCTCGTCGGAGGTGCCGATCATCAGGTCGGCCAGTTCCGGCGTGTTGTCCATCGGCCAGGCCTCGAAGTTGCGGAACGAGGTGAGGGTGGGGGTCTGCAGGTAGGCTTCCAGCTTGTCCAGGATCGATTGCAGCGACACGCCTTCGCCCAGCAGGTTCTGGCAGATGTCCCACTGTTCCTGTGCCCATGCGCCGCCACCTTCTTTTTTGAGGGCCAGCAGCAGCGGGAACAGGGAGAGTTCGACGCCGACGAAGATGTCGGACGAGTTCGTGCGGATTTCCGGGCAGTTGAACACGGTGGCGGTGATGCCCTGGTTCCAGGCGGCCGCGGCGATCGATTCCAGGCGCATCTTGGCATAGCCCTGCGTGTAGTTCGTGTAGGTCTGCCACAGGTACTCGTCGCCGATCAGGACCTCGGTGCCGTGGTAGCCGTACGCCGTGTAGCGCACCTGGCCGCCCTTCGACTCCACGCGTGCGCGGATCGCGGCGGAAGCGTCGATCAGGTATTTCAGCGTGTTCGCCGACACTTCGTCGAAGTTCATCAGGATCAGCTTGCCGAGGTCGCTGTCCAGCAGGGCGCGCGACGACATGAAGCGGTCGCCGCGGCCTTTATAAATGCGGTTGGCGATGGCGAGGAAAGCCTTGATCTTCGGGATGCCGCCGGCCATCGTGTGCGCGAAGAACACGTTGGCGCCGTCCGGGATCAGCTTGTCGATCTCGGCCATGACATCCTGCGCCGACTGGGTGAAGCGCTGCACGCCGGCGGTGCGGCAGGCTTCGATCTTGGCCCAGTCCAGCTTGTCTTCTTGCCAGCTTTTGAGGGTAATACCGGACAGCATCTCGGTGGGATTCTGCTCGCCCGGGGGCGCGTCCATGTCGAAACCGGCCATCAGCGGCACATTGATGATGCGGCCGCCCAGCTTGGCTTCCGCTTCCGCATGTTCTTCCGGCGTCAGCGCGCGCAGGTTGCCGTCGTCGCTGCGGCGGCCCACGGTGATGCCGAGGATCGTCATGCCGGCGGCGCGCGCCTCGTCGATCAGGCCGTTCACATAGCCGCGGCCGAACAGTTCGCCGAACAGGACGAAGACGTCACCTTGGCGGAACAGATTCGCTTGCGGGATGTGCCTCAGGGCTTTGTATTCGGTCATATTAGTCGCTACTACTCTAAAGTGTGGAGGATGGACGTCGGTATATTGCCCGCGTCCTATTTTTTTAAAAACAGCGCATTATACTGCTACCCGGCGAACGGGAATTGATAGTATTCTGGCAAGGTATTTATCTTTCCCTCAACCTATTCCCGTACAGGTGATCCATGAAAGCTGTCCTGCATTGCGCCGCCCTGTCGTTCATCCTGGCCGGCTGCGCCGGCACCACCGGGCCGGCCACCCCGGACATGCCGGCGCTGGGCGCAGCATCCACGTCGACGACGGCCGCGGCCACCCCGATCACCGGCAGCCGCATCCCGGCCAGGCGCACCGAAAAGATGGTCAGCCAGATCGGCGGCAAGGACTATAAAGACAACAAGAGCTCATTGATGGCACCGTTGCAGAGCAACTAGCGCCACCGGCCGGGTCCGCTTAGCGGATCCGCATGCCCGGCTGGGCGCCGCTCACCGGCTCCAGCAGGTACAGGCCCGGATTCGCTTTTTCATCCTTCGCGGACGCGCACAGCACCATGCCTTCCGACACGCCGAACTTCATCTTGCGCGGCGCCAGGTTGGCCACGAGCACCGTCAGCTTGCCGATCAATTGCTCAGGCTGGTAAGCCGACTTGATACCCGAGAACACATTACGATAGCGGCCTTCGCCCACGTCCAGCGTGAGGCGGAGCAGCTTGCCCGCACCTTCGACGTGCTCACAATTGACGATTTTCGCCACGCGCAGATCGATTTTCGTGAAGTCGTCGATCGAGATTTCCGGGGCCAGTTCCTCGATGTCCGAAGCTTCCGCGGCCGGGGCTGCCGCGGTCTCGACGGCAGCGGCGGGCGCTGCTGCGGCCGGAGCCGGCTTGTCGAACAGGTCCTCGACCATCTTGGCATCCACGCGCTGCATCAGGTGGCTGTACGCGCCGATGGTGCGGCCCAGCAGCGGGGCGTACACGCGCTCGCCCAGGGTGTCTTCCCAGGAATAGGCCTCGTCGCCGAGGAATTCGCGCACGCGGGCGGCCACGTGCGGCAGCACCGGCGACAGCATGATCGTCAGCTGGCGGAACAGGATCAGGGCCGTCGTGCACACGTCGTGCAGTTCGGCCGTCCTGGCCTCGTCCTTGGCCAGGATCCACGGCTTGTTCTCGTCGACGTAGCGGTTGGCGACGTCGGCCACTTCCATGATTTCGCGCAGCGCCTTGCCGAATTCGCGCGATTCGAAGTTCGCGGCGATCGCGGCCTGGCGCTCGCCGTTCTCGCCATTGAGGGCGCGGGCGATCCACTGTTTCGCATCATCCGACAGGGCCGAGGTCAGCTTGCCGTCGAAGCGCTTGGCGATGAAGCCGGCGCAGCGGCTGGCGATGTTCACGTACTTGCCGATCAGGTCGCTGTTCACGCGCGCGACGAAGTCCTCGCCCGTGAAGTCCAGGTCTTCGACCCGGGCGTTCAGCTTGAACGCGAGGTAGTAGCGCAGCCATTCCGGATTCATGCCCAGCTGCAGGTAGCGCAGCGGCGAGATGCCCGTGCCGCGCGACTTCGACATTTTTTCGTTATTCACGGTCAGGTGGCCGTGGACATTGACCTTCAGCTTGTCGATGATCGGGTGGCCCGAGAAATTCAGCATCGCCGGCCAGAACAGCAGGTGGAACGACACGATGTCCTTGCCGATGAAGTGCACCTGCTCGGCGGACGGATCGTTCAGGAACGCTTCGTAATCGATGCCCTGTTTTTCGAAGTAGTTCTTGAGGCTGGCGAGATAGCCGACCGGCGCGTCCAGCCACACGTAGAAGAATTTACCTGGCGCGTCCGGAATCGGGATGCCGAAATAGGGCGCGTCGCGCGAGATGTCCCAGTCGGCCAGCTTTTCGCCGTTTTCGCCGAGCCATTCGGAGACCTTGTTGACCATCTCCGGCTGCAGGCGGCCCGGCGTGTTCAGCCACTCCTTCAGGAATTGGAAGCAGCGCGGGTCGGACAGCTTGAAGAAGTACTGCTCGGACGGCTTCAGGATCGGTGTCGAGCCCGTGAACACGGAGTACGGATTGATCAGCTCGGTCGGCTGGTAGGCGGCGCCGCACACTTCGCAGTTGTCGCCGTACTGGTCCTTCGCGTGGCAGACCGGGCACTCGCCCTTGATGTTGCGGTCGGCCAGGAACATGCCCTTGGCCGTGTCGTAGAAGCGGTCGACGGTCTTCGTGTAGATGAGGCCGTTGTCGCGCAGGCGGCGGTAGATGCCCTGCGACAGGTCGACGTTTTCCGGGGAATCCGTGGAGTACCAGTTGTCGAACGCGATGTGGAAGCCGTCCAGGTATTGCGCGCGGCCGGCCGCGATCTTCGCGACGAATTCCTGCGGCGTCACGCCTTCCTTCTCGGCGGCGATCATGATCGGCGTGCCGTGCGTGTCGTCGGCGCCGACGAAGTGCACGACGCGCTGCGCACCGGCGTCGCGCTGCATTCGCTGGAAGCGGACCCAGATGTCGGCCTGGATGTATTCCATCATGTGGCCGATGTGAAAGGCAGCGTTGGCGTAGGGCAGGGCGGTGGTGACGAACAGCTTGCGTGTCATGGTCGAAGGTCGAGGTTGTCGAGGAAAACAGGCATTTTACCAGCGGATGACCCCGAGCGCGCAGGGGGTAATCCCGCATTTGCCGGCCTGACAACAGGGGATACGCTGTTTTGCGCTAAACTTGCGCATCACATCCGGAGAACCCAATGAGCATCACTGTAGATGACGTCAAGGCCGCCCTGGCCGCTGTCGTCGATCCCAACACCCATAAAGATTTCGTCACCTCCAAGGCAGTCAGGAACATCCAGGTCGACGGCGGCAGCGTCGCCCTCGACATCGAGCTCGGCTATCCGGCGAAGAGCCAGGTCGCGGGCATCCGCGCGTCCGTCATCGACGCGCTGCGCCGCCTCCCCGGCGTGGAGAACGTCAGCGTCAACGTCGCGAGCAAGATCCTGTCGCACGCCGTGCAGCGCGGCCTGAAGGTGATGCCGAACGTGAAGAACATCATCGCCGTCGCGTCCGGCAAGGGCGGCGTCGGCAAGTCGACGACGGCCGTCAACCTCGCGCTGGCGCTGGCCGCCGAGGGCGCGTCGGTGGGCCTGCTGGACGCCGACATCTACGGCCCGTCGCAGCCGATGATGCTGGGCGTGAACGGCCGCCCGCAGAGCCTGGACGGCAAGACGATGGAGCCGCTGGAAAACCACGGCGTGCAGGTGTCGTCGATCGGCTTCCTGATCGATCCGGACGAGCCGATGGTGTGGCGCGGCCCGATGGTCACGCAGGCCCTGCAGCAGCTGCTGGAACAGACCAACTGGCGGAACCTCGACTACCTCGTCGTCGACATGCCACCGGGCACGGGCGACATCCAGCTGACCCTGTCGCAGAAGGTGCCGGTCACGGGCGCCGTGATCGTCACGACCCCGCAGGACATCGCCCTGCTGGACGCGCGCAAGGGTCTCAAGATGTTCGAGAAGGTGGGCATTCCGATCATCGGCGTCGTGGAAAACATGAGCACCCACATCTGCTCGAACTGCGGCCACGTCGAGGCGATCTTCGGCGAAGGCGGCGGCCAGAAGATGTGCGAAGACTTCCACGTCGATTTCCTCGGCAAGCTGCCGCTGCAGCTGTCGATCCGCGAGCAGACGGATTCCGGTACGCCGACCGTCGTGGCGGAGCCGGATGGCGCCGTCGCCGCGATTTATAAGGAGATCGCGCGCAAGGTGGCCGTGAAGGTGGCGGAGCAGTCGAAGGATATGTCGGCGAAGTTTCCGACGATTGTCGTCAAGAACGACTAAGTGAGGCTGGCAGACATCCGCGCGCGGCTGCGCGCCCTCGGCGCCCAGCCCCTGCACGAAGACCGCGTCCTGCGCGACTGGGTCCGCGTGATGGACCACGACCGCGGCCGCCGCCGTCCCGACGACTTCCTGCCGAAGCCCGTGCGCGAGGCGCTGCCGCAGCTGGATGCCGAGCTGGATGGACTCGCCCGCGTCATCAGCACCCACCCCGCCGACGACGGCTCGGCCCGCCTGCTGGTCGGCCTTGCCGACGGCCAGACGGTGGAATCCGTGCTGCTGCCGCGCGACGGCGTGTGCGTGTCGAGCCAGGTCGGGTGCGCGGTCGGCTGCCAGTTCTGCATGACGGGTCAAAGCGGCCTGATCCGGCAGGTGACGAGCGGCGAGATCGTCGCCCAGGTCGTGCTGGCGCGCCGGATGCGGCCCGTGAAAAAAGTCGTGTTCATGGGCATGGGCGAACCCGCGCACAACCTCGACAACGTGCTGGAAGCCATCGACCTGCTCGGCATCGAAGGCAATATCGCGCACAAGAACCTCGTGTTCTCGACGGTGGGCGACCCGCGCGTGTTCGAGCGCCTTCCGGAAGGCAGGGTGAAGCCGGCGCTGGCGCTGTCGCTGCACACGACGAAGTCGGACCTGCGCGCACGCCTGCTGCCGCGCGCACCGCGCTTCACGGCGCGCGAGCTGGTCGAGGAGGGCGAACGTTATGCGCGCCTGACCGGCTACCCGATCCAGTACCAGTGGACCCTGCTGGACGGCGTCAACGACGGGCAGGACGAACTCGAGGCGCTGGTAGACCTCTTGCGCGGCCAGTATGCCGTGCTGAACATGATCCCCTACAACACGAATCCGGGCTTGCCGTTCCGCCGTCCCGGCTGGGACAAGGCGCGGACGATCGCGGCCTGGCTGTTCGAGCGGGGCATCCTGACCAAGCTGCGCGATTCGGCCGGGCAGGACGTCGACGGCGGCTGCGGCCAATTGCGGGCGCGCGCCGCCGGCGAGCAAATCGTCACCTTGCGTCGTACGGCGGCCGCAGCGTAAACGTCGCCACCGGTTCGAGCGCCGCGCTCGACATATACCAGTCGTTGATCACGAGCTGCAGGCTGTCCACGCGCATGGTCCCGAGCGGCACGTCGCGCATCTCCGCCAGCACTGCGGCCAGCCGCGCCGGTCCGGCGGGCGGCGCGACGAAGCGCAGCACCGTCGAATGCGCCGTGACGAGCCGGTAGCGCTGATCCAGTGTCCCATCGAGCCCCCGCGCCCGCAGCGCGTCGCGCAGGCGCGCACGCAGCGCCTCCAGCGTGCCGTCGCGCGGAAATCCTTTGACCAGCACGGCGCCGCGCGAGATCGTGATGCCTTCGAAGTCGATGTCGAATGCGGGCAAGTCCGCCAGTGCCGCGCGCGCGACCGCCGCGTAATCGGCGCGCCGGGCCAGGTGCGGTGCGTAATCGTCCGTCACCGTGAACAGCGACAGCACCGTCATGTGCAGGTCGGAGAGCGGTTGGCGGTACTGGTGCGGGTCGGCGGCGATCAGGGCATCCTGCACGGCCTCGAAGCGGGCCGCCAGCGCCGCGCCGGGACGCGCGATCAGCGTGAGGCCGCGGCGCGGATCGAGTCCGCCGGCCAAGTGCCGGTCGCACTCGACGTCGCCCTGGGAGACGGCCGGCCAGGCGCGGTCCCACATGGCGTCGTAGTGGGTGCGCAGATCGGGTAAGGAAAGGTCGCTCATCCGGGCGATTCTATGCCACGCGTGCGATGCCCGTCTCGATCTGCCGTGCGCGCACCTGGTTGCGGCCGCCCCGCTTGGCGTCGTACATCAGGTCGTCCGCGACGGCGATGAGCGATTGCGGCGTGATGGCCTGGTTCGCCGCGAAGTCGGCGCCGACGACGCCGAAGCTGGCGGTCGTGGCCAGCACGCTGTCGCCGTAGGGGATGCGTTCGGCGGCGAAGGCGGCGCGGACGCGCTCGGCCAGTTCGACGGCGCCGTCCAGCCGGGTCTCCGGCAGGATGATCAGGAATTCCTCGCCGCCGTAGCGCACGACCGTGTCGATGGATTCGCGCGTCATCGCCTGCAGCAGGTCCGCGAAGCAGCGCAGCAGTTCGTCGCCCGCGTGGTGGCCGTACGTGTCGTTGATGGCCTTGAAGCCGTCCAGGTCGCACATGATCAGCGACAGGCTCAGGCGGTAGCGCCGCGCGCGCGCGATCTCGCCGTCGAGCAGCGCCGCGTTCAGGTGGCGCCGGTTGTAGCAGCCGGTCAGCGGGTCGCGTATGGACAGGTTCGTCAGCACATGGCGTGTGCGGTACTGCTCGCGCCACAGGCGCGCGTGGCGGTTCGCGGCGACGGCCCCGAAGGCGTTGGCGAACAGGATCAGCATCGTCATCGACACGAGGTGGCGCGTCGATTCGAGATGCTGGATCCACGCCAGCGCGACGAACACGAGGCTGGAGCCGAGCGCGATGGCGACCGCCGTGCGCAGGCGGTTCGGGATGAAGATGAGGATCACGACGGCCATCAGGCCGACGGACGTGCCGTGCAGCAGCGTGTCGGTCGGGCGGCGCCACGCGACGAACATATAGGTGAACATCCCCAGCAACGTGAACGCGCTCGCCACCCGGTACGCGGCCGTGACGGGCGCGGCGGCGCGGCGCGCATGGCGCAGGCCGGCCCAGGCCAGCAGCGGCACGACGGCGCGGGCGAGCAGGGAAGGGGTGGCGCCCGGCCAGCCCAGGGCCAGCACGTCCGCCACGCTGAACATCAGGTAGAACAGCGAGCACACGATCAGCGCGCGGCGCAGGTCGCGCAGGATCGTCGGGGCCTGTTCGCGCAGGAAACCGACCTCGGTCGTCGCGCAGACGAATTCGCCACGCAGGCGCGCAATGGCAGCGGTGCTCGGATCGTTCGTCATGGGCAGGGTGGCATATGCATGGGGTGGAAAAGCCGGACGAGACTGTAGCTAAAACTTTAATTTCTGTAAAGTAATTTTCAGTCATCCCGAGTAACCATGTTGCAGGATCGCTCGCGCCCCCATTGCCGGGCCACGCGGTAAAATAGCCGCTTCATTAATATTCATGCGTTCCCTTCGCATCCGACCATGACCGTCCGTACCCGTTTCGCTCCCAGCCCGACCGGCTATCTCCACCTCGGCGGCGCCCGCACCGCGCTGTATTCGTGGGCCTATGCCCGCCATTTCGGCGGCACCTTCGTCCTGCGCATCGAAGACACCGACCTGGAGCGATCGACGCCGGAAGCCGTGCAGGCGATCCTGCAGGGGATGGAATGGCTGGGCCTCGCGCACGACGAAGGCCCGTTCTACCAGATGCGGCGCATGGACCGTTACCGCGAAGTGGTGAAGGGCATGCTGGAAGCCGGCACGGCTTACCTGTGCTACTGCTCGCCGGAAGAAGTGGAAGCGATGCGCGAGCGCATGCGCGCCGCCGGCGACAAGCCGCGCTACGACGGCACCTGGCGCCCGGAGCCGGGCAAGCTGCTCCCGCCCGTGCCGGAAGGCGTCAAGCCCGTCGTGCGCTTCAAGAATCCGCTGGACGGCGAAGTCACGTGGCACGACGTCGTCAAGGGCCCGATCACCATCGCCAACAAGGAACTGGACGACCTCGTGATCGCCCGTCCGGACGGCACGCCGACCTATAACTTCTGCGTCGCCGTCGATGACTGGGACATGAAGATCACGCACGTGCTGCGCGGCGACGACCACGTCAACAACACGCCCCGCCAGATCAACATCCTGCGCGCGCTGGGCGCCGAGCTGCCGCAGTACGGCCACCTGCCGATGATCCTCGGCCCGGACGGGCAGAAGCTGTCCAAGCGCCACGGCGCCGTCAGCGTGATGGAATACCCGGAGCAGGGCTATCTGCCGGAAGCGATGCTGAACTACCTGGCGCGCCTGGGCTGGAGCCACGGCGACGACGAGATCTTCTCGATGCAGCAGTTCACCGAGTGGTTCAACCTCGACCACCTGACCGCGTCGGCCGCACAGTTCAATCCGGAAAAGCTGGGCTGGCTGAACAACCACTACATCAAGCAGGCCGACAACGAGCGCCTGGCCGGCCTCGCGCGCCCGAAGATGGAGCGCGAAGGCGCCGTGTTCGACGGCGCGCCGCCGCTGGCCGCCGTGCTGGGCCTCATGAAAGAGCGCACCAACACGATCAACGAACTGGCCGACGCCGCCATGCTGTTCTACCGCGCACCGAAGCCGGACGCGGCGCTGCTGGCCCAGCACCTGACGGACGCCGTGCGTCCCGCGCTGGCCCAGTTCGCCGAGCGCCTGCGCGACGTGGAATGGACCAAGCCCGCGCTGTCCGCGATGATGAAGGAAGTGCTGGCCGCGCACGGCCTCAAGATGCCGCAACTGGCCATGCCGCTGCGCCTGCTGGTCACGGGCCAGCTGCAGACGCCGGCCATCGACGCGGTGCTGGAATTGTTCGGCCGCGACACGGTGATCGCACGAGTGAAAACCGGGCTATGACTATTTGCGTAATGCAAGTGCGTCCGCTATAATGCTCGCACTTCAGCGCTGCGGGGGTATAGCTCAGCTGGGAGAGCGCTTGCATGGCATGCAAGAGGTCAGCGGTTCGATCCCGCTTACCTCCACCAACTCTGAAGTGCAGTAGTCGTAGTCCAGGTCCCCATCGTCTAGAGGCCTAGGACATCACCCTTTCACGGTGAGTACCGGG
>CAMLMV010000009.1 GCA_946481275.1 uncultured Massilia sp. | reverse complement strand
GAACAGGAAGTCGCCCAGGTAGCTCATCACGTGCTTGCGCTGGCCGTTGATCTCGACCCAGTCGCTGCCCGGCGCGATCGTGTCCGCCAGCGTCGCCTCTTCGTTCAGCTGCGCGCGCATCTGGTCGAAGTACGCGACGTTCAGGCGCGTGCCCAGCTTGACGTTGCCGCTGTCGACAGTCTCTTCGCCAAGAATGATTTTCAGCAGCGTCGTCTTGCCGGCGCCGTTCGGCCCGATCAGGCCGACCTTGTCGCCGCGCATGATCGTGCCCGTGAAGTTGTTCACGATCACTTTCTCTCCGTACGACTTCGAGATATTTTCCAGTTCCGCGACGATCTTGCCCGAGCGCTCGCCGGTCGCAACATCGATGCGCACCTGGCCCTGCTGGTCGCGGCGCGCGGAACGTTGCAGGCGCAGGTCTTCCAGGCGGCGCACGCGGCCTTCGTTACGGGTGCGGCGCGCTTCCACGCCCTTGCGGATCCACACTTCTTCCTGCGCCAGCACCTTGTCGAACTTGGCGTTCTCGACCTCTTCGATCGCGAGCAGTTCCTTCTTGCGTTCCTGGTACTTGCTGAAATTGCCGGGGAACGACAATAACCGGCCGCGGTCTAGTTCGACGATGCGCGTGGCGACATTGTCGAGGAAGCGGCGGTCGTGGGTAATGAACAGCACGGAGCCGCGGAATTCGCGCAGCAGGCCTTCCAGCCACTGGATCGACGTGAAGTCCAGGTGGTTGGTCGGTTCATCCAGCAGCAACACGTCCGGGCCGGACACGAGCGCGACGGCCAGCGCCACGCGCTTCTGCATACCGCCCGACAACGTGCCCATCTTCGCGTCGCCCGCGAGGCCCAGGCGGCCCAGCGTCGTTTCGACCCGGTTGCCGAGGTTCCACGCATCCGTCGCATCGAGCTTGGCCTGCAGATCGTGCATGCGGTCCATGATCGCGTCGTCATTGCCTTGGCCGAATTGCCCTGTCAGGGATTCGTACTCGGCCAGCATCGCCTGCTGGTCGCCCATGCCGGTGGCGACCGCGTCGAACACGGTCATCTCCGGATCGAACACGGGCTCCTGCTCGACGTACGCGATCTTGACGTTCTGCTGCATCACGAGCAGGCCGTCGTCCAGCTTCGAGCGGCCGGAAATGATTTTCAGCAGCGAGGATTTGCCGGTGCCGTTGCGGCCAATGAGGCCGACGCGTTCGCCGGCTTCCAGCGAGAAATCGGCATGGTCGAGCAGCGCGACGTGGCCGAATGCCAGTTGCGCGGAAGAGAGGGAAATGACAGCCATGGTGTAAGCGGCCGCGATGCCGATCGGTTCGCGGACTTCCGTAAAAGTGTGGGAGGCGGTGGAAGTGGTGTCGCCAGCAGGAATCGAACCTGCATCTAAGTCTTAGGAGGACCTTGTACTATCCATTGTACTATGGCGACACTCTGCGTACTGCAGCCAGCTATTCTACAGGACGCAGGCTCCTCCCACAATGTTCGGCGCCGCCGGACGTCTATACGACCTCATTCGCAGGTTTAACACATTCCCAATCCGGCGTTATTCAAAGCAATAAAAATAACCTGGGGAAAACCGCTTTTATTCAAATCCATTCGACCGAAAGAATTGTAACGTTTTGATGTTCATGCTGGACGCATTTGCAAACTGCATGTTATATTTTTTACCCGTCGTTTTAACAATCGACGTTCCTGAAAATGCATCAAAACGGTGCATTGCACCGTTTTGATTCATCCCAAATCAAACGTTCATGAATCCCGATTCATCGGCAATCCACCGATGTGAATCGTTATATCGCCATGCGCAAAACAGTTACGCGCATTCTGACTGACAACCATCGTTCTTCCGCGAGATTCTCATGCATACGAATACCCTCAAGTACGATTTGCCGGCCGGCATAGTAGTGTTTCTTGTCGCCTTGCCCCTGTGTCTCGGTATTGCCCTCGCCTCGGGCGCCCCTCTGTTTTCCGGTGTTATTTCCGGCATTATCGGCGGCATCGTCGTCGGTGCCATCAGCGGTTCCCATACGAGCGTCAGCGGCCCCGCCGCGGGGCTGGCGGCCGTCGTCCTCGCCTCGATCACGAAACTCGGCGCCTTCGAAATCCTGCTCGTGGCCATATTGATTGCCGGCGCAATGCAATTGGCAATGGGTCTTGCCCGCGCCGGCTTTATCGCCAATTACATCCCCTCGAATGTGATCAAGGGATTACTCGCGGCGATCGGCATTCTGCTCATTCTCAAACAGATTCCGCACGCAATCGGCTACGACGCCAACCAGGCCGATGAAACCTCATTCATGCAGGCCAATGGCGAAAACACGTTTTCCGCCATTGCACACGCCTTCAATGCGATCACGCCCGGCGCCATGATCATTGCGCTCCTGTCGATGCTGATCCTGGTGTATTGGGACAAGACGCCATTAAAAAACATTAAATTGCTGCCGGCGCCATTGTTCGTCGTGGCATTGGGTGTTGCACTGAATGTGACATTCAGTCGTTTCTTTCCTGCACTGAGTATCGATCCGGAACACCTCGTCGATATTCCGCCCGTCGATATCGGCAACCTGGGCGCTTACCTGCATTTCCCCAACCTCGCCCATTTCGCGAACCACGACGTCTGGATCGTCGGCTTCACGATCGCCATCGTCGCGTCGCTGGAAACGCTGCTGAACGTGGAAGCGGTCGACAAGCTCGATCCGCACAAGCGCGAAACGCCGACGAACCGCGAACTCGTCGCGCAAGGCGTCGGCAACATCTGCGCCGGCCTGCTGGGCGGCCTGCCCGTCACGTCCGTCATCGTGCGCAGTTCCGTCAACATCCAGAACGACAACCGGACGAAGGCGTCGACCATCTTCCACGGCCTGCTGCTGCTCGCCAGCGTGCTCGTGCTGGCGCCCATGCTGAACCTGATCCCGCTGGCCGCACTGGCCGCTATCCTCATCGTGACCGGCTACAAGCTGGCCAAGGTCTCGCTGTTCCGCGACATGTACAAGAAGGGCTGGTCGCAATTCGTGCCGTTCGCCGTCACCGTCGCCGCCATCGTGCTGACGGACCTGCTCACCGGCGTGCTGATCGGCCTCGCCGCCGCCCTGTTCTACCTGATGCGCAGCCACTTCAAGAATCCGTTCTCGATGGAACAGTACCGCCTGCACATCGGCGAAGTCGTCAAGATGGAACTGCCGAACCAGGTGTCGTTCCTGAACAAGGCCACGATCAAGAGCGCGCTGTGGGAAATCCCGGAGAACGCGAACGTGCTGATCGACGCGGCCAACTCGGACTACATCGACCACGACGTGCTGGAAGTCATCAACGACTACCGCGTCGTCGCGGCGGAACGCAACGTCAAGCTGAACGTCGTGGGCCTGCGCGACGAATACAGCCTGCACGACCCGATCCAGTTCGTTCCCGCTCTCGACAAGGACACGCAGAAGAAACTGCGTCCGGAAGAGGTGTTGCAGCTGCTACGCGACGGCAACGAGCGCTTCCGCGCGGGCCGCACGACGAAGAAATACTATCTGCACCAGGTCGAAGCGACGGCGGGCGGGCAGCACCCGATGGCGGTCGTCGTCAACTGCATCGACTCGCGCACGTCGCCGGAAATCATTTTCGATGCCGGCCTGGGCGACCTGCTGACGATCCGCATCGCGGGCAACGTGATCAGCCGCGAAATCATCGGCAGCCTGGAGATCGCCCATAAACTGGGCGCGAAGCTGATCGTCGTGAAGGGCCACTCGAGCTGCGGCGCGATCGGCCTCGCGCTGCAGAACGAAGGCGCGCACAGCATGGGGGCGATCACGGGCAAGATCCGCAAGGCCGTCGACCAGTGCAAGTGCGGCGCCCATCATCCGCCCGAGGGCAAGGCAATGCTGGAGGCGGTCACGCGCCGCAACATCGAGAACTCGCTGGACGAGATCATCGCCGGCAGCGCCTTCCTGCGCGAGCGCATCGCGCGCGGCGAGATGGGTCTCGTGGGCGCGTACCACGACATCGCCACGCGCACCGTGCAGTTCGGGGAACTGGTCACGCTGGACGACGGCCGGAACGACCTGGCCGCCTGATCCTGCCTGATGGGCCGGGGCCGCTCAGGCGGCTTCGGCCCCCGTCTCCGCATTCACCTCGGTACCCACACCCTGCGCCAGCATGCAGCCGACCTTGTCCACCAGTGCATTCATCGCGAACGGCTTGGTCAGGATCTCCATCTGCGCGGGCAGCTTCTCGTTCTTCATGACCGTGCTTTCCGCATAACCGGTCACCATCAGCACGGGGAGTTGCGGCCATTGCACGCGCACGTGGTCGGCCAGCTGGCGGCCGTTCATGCCGTTGGGCAGGCCGACGTCCGTCACGAGCATGTCCGGCCGCGTGTCTTTCAGCAGGCGCAGGGCCTGCGGCGCGTCGCAGGCGACGAGCACCGTGTAGCCCTGCAATTCGAGCACCTCGGTCATCACGGCGCGGATGTCCGCCTCGTCGTCGACCACCATCACGACGCCCTTGCGGGTGCCCGCTTCCAGCGGCGGTTCGGCGTCCGGGCTGGCCGCCGGCAGCGTCTCCACGAGGTGGCGCGGCAGCAGCAGGCGCACTTCCGTCCCCTGCCCCGGCCGCGATTCGATACGCACGTTGCCGCCCGACTGGTGCGCGAAGCCGTACACCATCGACAGGCCCAGGCCGGTCCCCTGCCCCATCGGCTTCGTCGTGAAGAACGGGTCGAACGCGCGCGCGACGACGTCGGGCGCCATGCCGGCGCCGTTGTCGCGCACGCTCACCTGCACGTATTCTCCGGGCCGCAGGTCGCCGTGGCGGCGCGCCTGGGCTTGTGTCAACGTGACGTTCTCCGTCTCGATGACGAGCAGGCCGCCTTCCGGCATCGCATCGCGCGCATTGTTCGCAAGGTTCAGCAGCGCGCTTTCCAGCTGGTTCGGGTCGCACAGGGTCGTCCACAGCGCGGCGGCAAGGCGCGTGCGCACGGCGATCGACGGGCCGGCCGCGCGTTCGATCAGGTCCGTCATCGACATCACGAGCGCGTTGACGCTCGTCGGCTTCGGGTCGAGGGCCTGGCGGCGCGAGAAGGCGAGCAGGCGGTGCGTGAGCGCGGCCGCGCGCTGGGTCACGCCGAGGGCGGCGTCGATGCGCGTCAGCAGGTCGCCGCTCTGGCCCATGCGCAGGCGCAGCTTCATCAGTTCCAGGTGGCCCGTGACGCCCGCCAGCATGTTGTTGAAATCGTGCGCGAGACCGCCCGTGAGCTGGCCCACGGCTTCCATCTTCTGCGACTGGCGCAGCGCTTCCTCGGCCTGGCGCAGCGCGTCGGCCTGGTGCTTTTCCGCCGTGATGTCGCGCGCGACGCCGTACAGCAACTCGCCTTCCGGGGAGATCGTCCACGACACCCAGCGGTACGAGCCGTCCTTGTGCAGCACGCGCGTTTCGTAGCCGACGAGCGGCGTGCCCTCGGCCAGGACCTGCATCTTCCGCAGGACGTCCTCGCGGTCGTCCGGGTAGACCATGTCCATGAACGGTCGCGTGGTCGCCTCCTCGGCACTCCAGCCGAAACTGGCGGTAAACGCGGGGTTCACGGTGAGGAAGCGCCCCGTCGCCAGCGACGCGGCCGCCATCACGTCGGGCGAGATGCGCCACAGGCGTTCGCGGTCGCTCGCGTGCGACGCCACCTGGTGCGTCAGCGCCTCGTTCAGGCGGCGCAGCGTCTCTTCCTTCTGGCGCAGCGAGGCCAGCGCGCGCACCTTGCCCGTCGTCTCGACCACCGTGCACAGGATGCCGCCGACGGTGCCGTCGTCGTCGCGCACGGGGCTGTACGAGAACGTGAACCAGGCCTGTTCCGGAAAGCCGTGGCGCTCGACCAGCACGGCCATGTCTTCGTGATGGCAGGCTTCGCCCGCATAGGCTTTCATCGCGATCGGTCCGACGACGTCCCACACGTCCGGCCACACCGTGCGGCACGGCCGGCCCAGCGCGGCCTTGTCGCCGAGCAACGGGGTGTACGCGTCGTTGTGAAAGCTGATCAGGTCGGCGCCCCAGCACAGCAAGGTGGGGAACCGGGAATTCAGCGCCAGGCCCAGGGCCGTGCGCAGTGCGGCGGGCCAGTCCTCGACGGGGCCGAGTGGCGTGGCGCGCCAGTCATATGCGGCGATACGCGCGGCCATCTGGCCGCCGCCGGTAAGAAAGGTCAGGCTGGGGGAAACCGTGGTCTTCATAGTCCTCGCTCATGCAATCCCTGGTCAAAGTCCATCCCGACAGTTCTGCGCTGCCGTAAAAAGGGGGCTATTTTAATGACAAGCTCGTGACGGACGGCGCGCGCTTGGCGTGGTCCGTACGGGGCAAAAAAGACGCCCGACAAGTTGCCGTTCTGCCTGGGAGGTGCTGCATGCCGGCCACGGCAAAGGATCAGTATGCCGGATTCCGCAACCGTGTGGAGGGGTGATTTACAACATTTTTTACAACAATTTTTCCCGTTTTCCAACAGGAATGTAACGTTGCGGACAGGCGCGACCTGTTACATGGCCAGGTGCCGGGTGGCGTCGGTCTGGCGCAGGACGGCGCGGTGCGCGGCTTCCAGTTCGCGCGTCAGGGCGGCGCCGTCGGGGGCGGAGCGCAAGGCGTCGAAGCCGTTCGCAGCGCCGTGCAGGCCCAGCGTGCGGCAGCCCTCGCACAGGCGCGCGAGGTGGGCGCGGGCGGCGTCGAGCTGGCTCGTGGCCAGCAGCGCGGCCAGGTCGGTGCCGGCGCTGACGAGCTGGCGCTGCAGGCCCCCGAGGTACAGCAGCAGGCGCGTGGCGTCGATGCCGAGGCGGCGCAGGGTGGCGTCGGGTTGCTCGTCCGGCGCGCGCATCAGGGGTTGCAGGTGCTGCGCGACGCGCGCGGCGTCGAACGGCTTGACGATGTAGCCGTCAGCGCCGAGCGACAGCGCCTGCTCCATCGTCGCGCCGTCGGCCGCGGCCGAGACGAGGACGAACGGCAGGCCGGTGAAGCGCGCGTCCGCTTTCACGCGCGCCAGCAATTCCATGCCGGACAGGCGCGGCATGCGCAGGTCGCAGAACAGCAGCGCGGGCTCCGCACCGCCATCCAGCTGCGCCCAGGCGTCTTCGCCATCCTCCGCTTCCAGCACGTCGAATACGCCGCTCGCGGTGCTGTCGATCATGTGCATCAGCATCATGCGCGACACCACGTCATCGTCGACTATCAATACCTTCATCCCTGCCCCATTGTGTCGCAATTGTTAAATGGCAATTATACAGATAGTGAGGGACGCGCACGATTCAGGCGGGCGCCGCCTCGAAGCGGGCCAGCAGGTCCCACAGGCGCGGCAGGCCGGCGCGCACGGCGTCGAGCTGGCCCGCGTCCGCCAGGGCCTCGAGTTCGGCGCACAGCGCGCGCAGGCCATCCTCGCCCAGGTAGCCGGCGCTGCCCTTCATGCCGTGCAGGACGCGCCCGGCCGTATCGTGGTCGCCCGCCTCCAGCGCCTTGTCCAGTTCGATGCGGCGGCGCGGCAGGTCGGCCAGGAAGGCGCCGCGCAGGCGGCCCTTCAGGTCGCTTGCGCGCCGGATCGGGGGAGGCGGCGGTGCGGCGGGCGGAACGGCATCGCCCGGCACGTCGAACATCGCGTCCAGTTCGGCCGTGGACGGCGTGCGCGCGGACGCTTCCGGCATCGGCGCGAGCTCGATGCCGCGCTGCAGCTGGCGCTCGATGGCGCGCGTGAGATGGTAGTGGAGCTGCGTGTCGTCGATCGGCTTGGTGATGAAGGCGTCCATGCCGCAGGCCAGGTAGCGCGTGCGGTCTTCCTCGCTGACGTTCGCGGTGAGCGCGACGATCATCAGGTGCTGGTCCAGCACGGGCGCTTCCAGCGGGCCGCCGGCGCGGATCAGGCGCGTCGCCGTCGCGCCGTCCATCTCGGGCATGCGGCCGTCCATCAGGATCAGGTCGTAGCGCGTGCGCGCGCAGGCCATCACGGCCAGCAGGCCGTTCTCGACGACGTCGACCTGGTGGCCCAGTTCCTCGAGCATCATGCGCACGATGATCTGGTTGGTAGGATAGTCTTCCGCGCACAGCACGCGCAGGCGGTGCGTGTGCGGCGCGCGCGGCTGGTCGACGACGGAGTGCGGCTGCACGCCGTCCGCCAGCGGCAGCACGAAGCTGAACGTGGAACCGACGCCCGGCGTGCTGGCGACGCCGATCGTGCCGCCCATCAGTTCGACGAGCTGGCGGCAGATCGCCAGCCCCAGGCCCGTGCCGCCGTAGCGGCGCGTCGTCGTCGCGTCGGCCTGTTCGAATTTCTGGAACAGGCGCGGCAAGGCGTCCGGCGCGATGCCGATGCCCGTGTCTTCCACCGAGAAGCGGATCATGTTGCGGCCCGCGCGGTCGTGCTGGTCTTCCGGACGGCGCTCGACGCGCACGGTGACCGAGCCGCTCTCGGTGAACTTGAAGGCGTTGCCGACGAGGTTCACGAGGATCTGGCGCAGCCGGGTCGGGTCGCCGACGACGAAGCGCGGCAGGTCCCCATCGAGGCGCACGGCGAAGCCCACGCTGTGCGCGCCGGCCTGTTCCTCGAACAGGGTGGCCACATGCGCGATCGATTCGTCGAGCGCGAAGTCGATGTTCTCGATGGTCAACTTGCCCGCCTCGATCTTGGAAAAGTCGAGCAGGTCGTTGATGATCGCCAGCAGCGACTGCGCGTTCGCCTGGCCGCGCAGGATCTGTTCGCGCGTGGAATCGCGCAGTGCCGTGTCGCGCAGCGCGAAGCCCAGCATGCCGATCACGCCGGCCAGCGGGGTGCGCATCTCGTGGCTCATGTTGGCGAGGAATTCGGATTTCTGCCTCGTCGCGTCTTCCGCGCGCTGCTTGGCCTGGTACAGCCGCTCCTCGTTTTCCTGCAGCGCGTCGTTGGCGAGCGCCAGCTCGTTCGTGCGGCGCCGCACCTGGCGTTCCTGCTCGCGCAATTCCTCGGTCTGGCGTTCCAGCAGGCGGTTCTGCTGCTCGATGCGCTCCGTGCGCGCACTGACCTGCTGCTCCAGCATGGCCTTCTGGCGGCGCAGCACGTCCACGCGGATGCGGTAGGCGCCGTAGCCGCAGCCGATCACCACCAGCGCGCACAGGGTGCGGAACCACCACGTCTTCCAGTACGGCGGCAGCACCGTCACTTCGAGCGTCGCGGCGGCGTCGCTCCAGACGCCGTCCTTGTTCGCCGCGCGCACCTGGAACGTGTAGCTGCCCGGATCGAGGTTCGTGTACGTGGCGAAGCGCTTGCCGGCGTCGACGCCGATCCAGTCCTGGTCGAAGCCGACGAGGCGATAGGCGAAGCGGTTGCGGCCCGGCGCGGCGAAGTGCAGCGCCGAGAACTCCAGCGAGAACACGGAATCCTGCGGCGTGAGCGTGATGCCGGACAGCCGTTCGATGGGACCCGGCAGCATGCCCGGACGGACGTCCTGCCACGGCTGGCCGAAGATCTGCAGGCCCGTGATGACGGCGCGCGGCGCGATCAGGTTGTCGTGCAGCGCGCGCGGATTGAAGGCCGTGATGCCGTTGTTGCCGCCGAAGTAGAGCGTGCCGTCGGCCAAGCGCAGCGCGGAGGCGTCGAAATAGGCGCCCTCGATCGTGCCGTCGGTCGCGTTGTAGTTGCGCCAGGCGCCGCTGGACGGGTCGAGCCGGTGCAGGCCGCTCGAACTGGAGACCCAGATGAAGCCGTCGAGGTCTTCCTGCATCGCGGCCACGACGTCGTCCGCCATGCCGTCGCGCACCGTGTAGCGCTGGAAGCGCGGCGTGCCGTCGGCGCCGATGACCATGCGGTTCAGGCCCACGGCCGTGCCGACCCACAGGTCGCCGCGCCGGTCTTCCAGCAGGTAGTGCACCTCGTCGTGCGACAGGCTCGTGGGGTCGTCCGGATCGTGGCGGAAGTGGCGGAACTTGCCGGTGGCGCGGTCGAGCAGGTCCAGGCCGTCGAACGTGCCGACCCAGAACCGGCCGTGGCGGTCTTCCAGCATCGGGCGCACGATGTTGTCGGCCAGGCTCGCGGCCGCGGTCGGGTCGTGCTGGTACGTGGTCAGCTTGCCGTCCGGCGCGATGCGGTGCAGGCCGCCGCGGCTCGCGGCCCACAGGGTGCCGTCGCGCGTGACGTGCACGTTGCGCACGTAGTTGGCGTCGACGTCGTCCGTGGACAGCGCGCGCCGCGTGAAGCGGCCGGTCTTCGGATCGAAGTGCGCGAGGCCGTTGCGCGTGCCGACCCACACGGTGCCGTCGCGGCCGAGCGCCACCGACGTCGCCATCGCGTCGCCCGACAGCCCCGCTTCGACGGGGGCCAGGCGCCATGCCTGGTCCGCGCCGGTCGCCGGATCGAACAGGTGCAGGCCGCCGTTCGTGGCCAGCCACAGGCGGCCAGCGCCCTCGCCGACGATGCCGCGCACCTTGTTGTCTTCCAGCGCGAGCGGCGTGTCGTCGCCGCGCACGATGCGCGCGAAACCGCCGCTGCCCATGTCCGCGCGCGACACGCCGCCGTACCAGGTGCCGACCCAGAACGTGCCCACGCGGTCGCCGTACAGCGCCGTGACCTGGTTATCGCCCAGGCTGTAGCTGTCGGTGATGCGGTGCGGATGGCGCTCGAAGCGGCCCAGCGCGGGCAGCCAGCGGTACAGGCCGCGGTCGTGCGAGCCGACCCACACCTGGCGCTCGGCATCCTCGTAGAGCACGCTGATCTCGCCCGGCGGCATGCCGTCGTCCGCGCCGAACGTGCGCACCTCGCCCTTCGGCCCGAGCGGCAGGCGTTCCAGGCCGCCCATGCTGCCGACCCACAGGCCCTGGCCCGCGTCGACCATCAGCGTCTGCACGAAGTCGTATTTGCCGCCGCGCGGCGACGGATGGTGGCGGAAATGCATCCGCTCCGGATCGAGGCTGTCGAGACCCGCCGCCGTGCCGATCCACAGCCGGCCGTCGCGCGAGCGGGCAAGGGCCGTCAGCTTGTCGGACGCGAGGCTGTCCGGCACGCCCGGCACGTGGTGCCACGTGTCGAAGCGGCCGGTCGCGATGTCGAAGTGCTGCAGGCCGTCGGCCGTCGCCAGCCACAACCCTTCCTTGCCGTCGTCCAGGATGGCGCGGATGTGGCGGTTGCCGTTGCCCCGCTTGGCCGATTCGTCCGGCAGGAAATGGGTGAACGTGCCGGTCTTCGGTTCGTAGCGATCGAGCCCGCCGTCCGTGCCGATCCACAGCCGGCCCTTGCGGTCGACGTACAGCACGCGCACCCAGTTGTTGGCGAGCGTCTTCGGATCGCCGACGACGTTGCGGAAATTCGTGAAGCGGTAGCCGTCGTAGCGCGACAGGCCGGATTGGGTGCCGAACCACATGAAGCCGTCCGGATCCTGGACGATGGACAGCACCGACTCCTGCGCGAGGCCGTCGTCCACCGACAGGTGCTCGAAGCGCAGGGTCGGGGTCGGCGCGGCCTGGGCGAGCCCGATCCACAACAGCGCAACCAGCAGGAACAGCCATCGTCTCATGCTTCGAAAAACTCCAGTACGTCGTGGCGCCGGGAATAGGTGTCGCGCTGGCCCAGGGCCATCAGTTCGCGTGTGTAGCCGCCTTCGAACAGCAGGTAGGACGCGAGCGAGGCGCCGCGCGCCTCGATCGCGCCGATCCCGCCCAGCAAGGTGCGCACGGGTGCCGGCAGGTTGACCGCATGGCGCGCGGCGATGTCGTCCAGGCGTTCCGACGGCACGATCGCGAGCAGGTCGATGCGGCGCAGCGGCGTCTTCGCCAGCGCCGCCTCCGGCAGCATGGACAGCGTGTCGTTGACGCGCTGCAGGCGTTCGATGTCCATCGCGAGGCCGTCCAGGAAGATCGACGACAGCGCGTGGCCCGCGATCTGCGCCAGGCTCGGATAGCGCACGTGCGCCGGCAGGTGGTTCACGGTCTCGTTCATGCGCCCCGCCCCCACGACGAGCACGCGGCGCGCGCCGAGGTGGATCGCGGGCGCGATCGGCGCCAGCTGGCGCATCGAACCGTCGCCGCAGTATTCAAGGTGGCCGTCGAAGTACAACGGCACGGCCGGGAAGATGAACGGCAAGGCGCTCGATGCGAGCAGGTGCTCGACGCCGATCTGTCCCTGCAAGGCGAGGCGCTGGTGCCGCTTCCACGGCGCGATCTCGCGTTCGCTCTGGTAGAACGTGACGTGCTGGCCGCCGCTGTACGAGGACGCGGTCACGGCCAGCGCGTCCAGGCAGCCGCTGGCCAGCGCCGCGTCCAGGCGCGGCAGGTCGAGCATGCGGTGCAGCAGGCCCACGAGCGGTGTGTTGTCGAGCAGGGACGTCGGCGGCGCCGCATGCCACTGGCGCAGCATCCAGCCGAACGACAGCAGCGACAGCCAGCGCGCGCCGGAGCGCAGCACGCCCAGCGAATCGGCGCGGTAGACCTGCGTGACATCGATGCCCTCCCACACGTCCGCCAACTGGTCGACGGCGTCGCCGAAGTCGTCGGCGCGGCAGGCCAGCGCGGCCGCGTTGAGCGCGCCGGCCGACGTGCCGCAGATGATCTCGAAGGGGTTGCGCGCGGCGGGCCAGCCCGCCTCCCCCAGGATGCGGGAGATCGCCTGCAGGACCCCCGCCTGGTAGGCCGCGCGCGCGCCGCCACCGCTGAGGATCAAACCCGTTTTACATTCAATATCCACAGAGCAAGATTAGCAAACTCTGCCGACCTTGAGGGGAATAATTATTTCTCAGCTAACAATTAAAGCGACTTTTAGTCACCTTTTGCAACACCTTCCCTGCGGGGGTCGGCGCCGCCGAACCACAAAGGCACGCCGTGAATCTCCATGCGCGCGATGCCCTGCAGGCCGGACGTCTGCTCGAACACGCGCACGTCGTGGCCGCGCGCCTGAAGGGCCTTGACCTCGGACAGCGGGAAGCGCCCGGCCTCCAACTCGGTCGGGCCGTTGCGGCTGCCGAAGTTCGGCAGCGAGATCGCCTGCTGCATGTCGAGGCCCCAGTCGAGCGTGCCGACGAGGACCTTGGCCACGTAGTTGATGATCAACGGACCGCCCGGCGAACCGACCGCTTCGACGAATCTGCCCGTCTTCTTGTCGAACACGATCGTGGGGCTCATCGCGCTGCGCGGACGCTTGCCCGGTTCCACGCGGTTGGCGATGGGGCCGTTCGCGTCGCGCGAATCGAACGAGAAGTCGGTCAGCTGGTTGTTGAGGATGAAGCCGTCGACCATCTGGCGCGACCCGAACGCGTCCTCGACGCTCGTCGTCATCGACAGGCCGGCGCCGTACGGATCGACCGCGACGATGTGCGACGTCGAATGCGCCTCGATCGAATTGTCCAGGCCCCAGTGCCACGCCATCTCCACGCCCGGCGGATGGCCGGCTTGCGCCTTGCCCATCGAGCGTTGCTTGATGAGGCTGGCGCGTTGCGTGAGATAGCCCTTGTCCAGCAGCGCGGGCACGCCGCGGCCGGGCAGCGGGACGAAGTCCGTGTCGGCGGCGTAGCGGTCGCGGTCCGCATACGCGAGACGGCCCACTTCCGAGAACACGTGCACGGCGTCCGCGCCCGGGATGCCATTGGCCGGCGCCAGCGCCTTCATGTCGCGCGTCTCGAACATGCCGAGCATCTGCGCGACGGCGATCCCGCCCGACGACGGCGGCGGCATGCCGCACACCGTGTAGGCGCGGTAGTCGTTGCAGACCGGCTCGCGCAGCTTGGGTTGATAGGCCGCGATGTCGGCGGCCGTCAGCAGGCCCGGATTCGTCGGGTGGCTTTTGACTTTCGCCTCGATGTCGCGCGCGATGCGGCCCGTATAAAACAACTCGGCGCCGCCGGCGGCCAGTTCGCGCAGGGTGCGCGCCAGTTCGGGGTTCTTCAGCACGTGGCCGACGGGCCACGGCTTGCCGTCCGGCGCATAGAAGTACGCGCGCGCCGTCGGGTCGTTGCGGAGATACCGGTCCCCGGCCAGCAAGGCGTTCAGGCGCGGGCTGACGGCGAAGCCCTGTTCCGACAGGCGGATCGCGGGCTGGAACAGGGTCTTCCACGCCAGCTTGCCGTGCTGGCGGTGCGCGAGCGCCAGCATGCGCAGCACGCCCGGCGCGCCCGTCGAGCGGCCGCCCACGATGCCTTCGGCACGCGACATCGGCGTACCGTCCGGACGCTGGAACAGATGCTCGTCCGCCTTCGACGGTGCCGTCTCGCGGCCGTCGAACGCCTGCACCTTCTTGCCGTCGTAATACATCAGGAACGCGCCGCCGCCGATGCCGGACGATTGCGGCTCGACGAGCGTGAGGACCAGTTGCGTCGCGATGGCCGCGTCGATCGCCGTGCCGCCCTGCTTCAGCATCTCGTAGCCCGCCTCGACGGCCAGCGGATTCGCGGCCGCCACCATGTACTTGCGTGCGGTCCAGCCGGCCTTCTCGGCGTAGCCGCTGGCGGCCTCGGGGGCGCGCTGCAGCGCCGAGGCGTCCTGGGCGACTGCAACGGCGGGATTGAGGGCGGCGATCAATACGCCGCCCAAAGCGAGGGCAAGCAACTTCTTGGTCATACGATTTCTCCGGAAATACCAGAGGGCATCGTACCCGAAATCGCTCAAGGGCTCACTTCGGCTGCATGCGGATGGCGCCGTCCAGGCGGATCGTCTCACCGTTCAGCATGACGTTTTCGATGATGGTCTTCGCCAGGTGCGCATACTCGCGCGGCATGCCGAGGCGCGGCGGGAACGGCACCATCTTGCCCAGCGAATCGCGCACTTCCTGCGGCATGCCCATCAGCATCGGCGTCTCGAAGATGCCCGGGGCGATCGTCATCACGCGGATGCCGCTGCGCGACAGGTCGCGCGCCATCGGCAGGGTCATGCCGGCCACGCCCGCCTTCGACGCGCCGTATGCGGCCTGGCCGATCTGGCCGTCGAACGCGGCAACGGACGCCGTGTTGATGATGACGCCACGCTCGCCGTGTTCCAGGCCCTCTTCCTTGCCCATCGCATCGGCCGCCAGGCGGCACATGTTGAAGGTGCCGACGAGGTTGATGTTGATGGCGCGCTGGAACGCGTCCAGCGGATGCGGGCCGTCCTTGCCGACCGTCTTGATGGCCGGCGCGACGCCTGCGCAGTTCACCAGGCCGCGCAGGCTGCCCAGTTCGAGGGCCGCCGCCACGACGGCCTGCCCATCCGCTTCCGACGTCACGTCGCATTTCACGAAACGTGCCGCGGCGCCCAGTTCGGCGGCCAGCGCCGTGCCGGCTTCCTGTTGCACGTCGGCCAGCACGACCTTGCCGCCCGCCTCGACGATGGTGCGCGCGGTGGCCGCGCCCAGGCCCGAAGCGCCGCCCGTCACGATGAACACGTTATTCTGGATTTGCATCTGTCTCCCTTTCGTTATCTTCCGCTCATTTTACGTTTACGTAAACGTCAATTAGCAGATTCTAGCGAGGGTTGGCCGAAACGTCAAAAACATGTGACGGTAGTCCCGTTCCGCGCACATGCGCGGCCGGTACTGTTGACGCCGGCATTGCCACTGGCGTTGAACGTATTGCCGGCCCCATCCGTGCAAACGATGCCCTGGCAGCCGCGGATGACACTGGTGCCGGGCACGGTCGGCTGCGGCGCGGTCGCCCGCGGCGGAATCGGTACAGCGACGGTTGCCGGCGGCGTCGCGCCGGACCGCAGCGGCCGCGGCGCCATCGCCCCCTCTCCCTGCCACGCCGGATGGCGGCGCGCAGCGCGGCGGCGCAGCTCTTCGATCTGCTTGTCGGTTAGTTGCTTATCTGACGGCTGAACCTGGCGGGTCAGCGTGTCCGCTTCATCGTGCACCTCGGCCGGGTCCTTGCGGACAGCGTCGGCGCCCTCCTGCGCGCGCGGGTTCAGCACGGGGCCATAGCTCAGCGTCGCGGGCGGCGGCGTGCGCGCCGGCTTGGCCGTGCTCGCTTCATCGGCCACGGTGGCGTCGCGGTTGGCCTGCTCCGTACGCTGGGCCTGGTTCTGCGCGGGCGCCATGCACGACCATGTCAGCAGCATGCATGCAGTCAGTACATATCGTTTCGGTTCCATGATGGGTCGCTCCTCGCGTTCCATTATCGGCCGCGCGCCGCCTTGCCGGCGCGCTGCTGTGCGTCAGGTGCGCGTCAGTTTCCTGCGCCACGCTGTTAAGCTGCCACGGTGCATGTTTTACAAACAAAAACACACAGGAGACGACCATGCAGACCCTGCAGGAGATGTATCGCGCCAAACGCGGCAGTGCCTTCGACGCCCTCAACCACGTCCGCGACGGCGACATGATCGTCGTCCCGACCGGTGTCGGCGAACCGCCTGTCCTGCTGCACGCGTTGTCCCAGGAATGCCGGGGCTTTCACGACGTCCAGGTGGCGCAGATTCTCGCGATGCGCAAGTATGGCTATTTCGCGCCCGAATGCCGGCCCCATGTGCGCCACGCGGCGCTGTTCTTCGGCGGGGCGTCGCGCGCCGGCGGCCAGGGCGGCTGGTGCGATTTCATCCCGAATTATTTTTCCGAGATCCCGATGCTGATCGAGCGTGGCCTGATGCCGGCGGACGTCGTATTCGCGATGGCGTCGCCGATGAGCGCCTCCGGCCACTTCGCGCTCAGCCTCGGCACGGATTACACGATGGCGGCCGTCGCGAAGGCGCGCGCCGTCGTGCTGGAAGTGAATCCGCACGTCCCGTTCACGCACGGCCAGTGCCACGTGCACATCTCGCAGGTCACGGCGCTGGTCGAAAGCGAAGACCCGATCATGGAAGTGGGCCTCCCCCACATCGGGCCCGTGCAGGAAGCGATCGGCCGTCTCGTGGCCGAGCACATCGAGGACGGTTCCACCCTGCAGATCGGCTACGGCGGCATTCCGGACGCCGTCGTCATGCAGCTGACGGACAAGCGCGACCTCGGCATCCACACGGAAATGATCGGCGACGGTATTTTGAAACTCGTGGAAGCGGGCGCCGTCAACAACCGCCGCAAGACGCTGTTGCCGGGCAAGATGGTGGCGACGTTCGCGCTCGGCTCGCGCCGCCTGTACGACTTCATGCACCACAATCCGATGCTGGAGATGCACCCGTCGAACTTCACGAACGATCCGTACATCGCGGGGCAGAACGACAAGCTCGTGTCGATCAACGCGAGCCTGCAGGTCGACCTGCTCGGCCAGTGCGGCAGCGAAAGCATCGGGCACCTGCCCTATTCCGGCACGGGCGGCCAGGTGGATTTCGTGCGCGCGGCAAACCGGTCGCGCGGCGGCAAGTCGTTCATCGTGCTGCCGTCCACGGCGAAGGACGGCACCGTCTCGCGCATCGTGCCGACCCTGGCGCCGGGCACGCACGCCACGACGAGCAAGAACGACGTCAACTACGTGGTCACGGAATGGGGCGTGGCGCAATTGCGCGGCAAGTCGGCGAAGCAGCGCGCGCAGGCGCTGATCGGCATCGCGCATCCGGATTTCCGGCCGTGGCTGCGCGAGGAAGCGGATCGCATGTGCGTGTTCTGAAATGAAAAACGGGACCCCGCGGGTCCCGTTCGTTATCGACGCGGCGGCGTCAGGCGCGCGTGTCGTTCATGGCGCTGCGTGCGTGATCGGCGCCCAGTGCGCCGGCCATGCCGTAGACGAGCAGCGCGCGCTGCAGTTCGGCGCGTTCGGCGCCCTCGGCCAGCTGCATGCTGTCCTGGCGCGGTGCGTCGGTGGGCTCAAGGCCGCGGGCGTCGGTTACGCCCTTTCCTCCCAGATTGGTCGTCATGGTTTTCTCCATTTGGTTAGTAAGCTGGCGCGGCTTGTTCAATAAACAAAACCGCTGATGACGCTACTGTACCGCAACGGAGGCTAACTCGTCGCCATCTGTTTTGTTTTTACACCTATCTTCTTTCCGGGTGAAAATTTACTACACAATTTCCGATGCCATGTCATGATGGCGCCTCGACGCGACCAGGAGACATGAATGAAACGAGTTGACGAGATTGGCAACGACGAACATGTGCGCGGCCCGGCAAATGCCGCGCTGACGGTGATCGAATACGCGGACTTCCAGTGCCCGTACAGCGCCCGCGCCCACTTCGCGCTGCGCGACCTGGGCGAACGGTTCGGCGGCATCCGCCTGGTCTACCGCCACCTGCCGTTGACGCACCTGCACCCGCTGGCCGAGCTGGCGTCGGAAGCGGCCGAGGCCGCCGGCAGCCAGGGCCGGTTCTGGGACATGCACGACGCGCTGTACGAGCAGCAGCGCCAGGTATTCGACAAGCAGGACCTCGCCGTGCTGGCGGAAAGCATCGATCTCGACATCGAGCGCTTTCGCACCGAGGTCCTGGACCGCCGCCACCGCGCGCGCGTGCAGGCGGATGCCGAACGCGCCCACCACGACGGCGCGACCGGCACCCCGACCCTCTACATCAACGGCGTGCGCTACCGCGGCGACTCGGACCGGGCGTCGCTGGAAAGCGCGCTCAGCGAGGCGCTCGGACGCTGAACCACTGCTTGTGCGGGAGCAGCCGCCGGCGCATGCGCGGTCGCCGCGGGCTTGCCATACAGCGCCTGCGGTTCCGACACGGCCAGCCAGCCGCCGGCCGGCAACAGCGGGACGAGCAGCAGCGCCACGATGTTGATGATCTTGATGAGCGGATTCACGGCCGGCCCGGCCGTGTCCTTGTACGGGTCGCCCACCGTGTCGCCCGTGACCGCGGCCTTGTGCGCATCGGAACCCTTGCCGCCGTAGTGGTTGTCCTCGATGTATTTCTTGGCGTTATCCCAGGCGCCGCCGCCCGTCGTCATCGAGATCGCGACAAAGAGTCCCGTCACGATCGTGCCCATCAGCATGCCGCCCAGCGCCGCGGGCCCCAGCAGCATGCCGACGAGGATCGGCACGATCACGGGCAGCAGCGACGGCAGCACCATTTCGCGGATGGCGGATGCCGTCAGCATGTCGACAGCCTTGTCGTATTCCGGCTTGCCGGTGCCCGTCATGATGCCCACGATGTCGCGGAACTGGCGCCGCACCTCGAGCACGACGGCACCCGCCGCCCGCCCCACCGCTTCCATCGCCAGCGCGCCGAACAGATAGGGCACGAGGCCGCCGATGAACAGGCCCACGATCACCATCGGGTTCGACAGCTCGAACGCGATCCGCGTGCCGTGCGCTTCCAGCGCATGCGTGTAGTCGGCGAACAGCACGAGGGCCGCGAGCCCCGCGGAACCGATCGCATAGCCCTTCGTGACGGCCTTCGTCGTGTTGCCGACGGCGTCCAGCGGGTCGGTGACGGCGCGCACCTGTTCCGGCATCCCGCTCATCTCCGCGATGCCGCCGGCGTTGTCGGTGATCGGGCCGTAGGCATCCAGCGCGACGATGATGCCGGCCATCGACAGCATGGCGGTCGCCGCGATGGCGATGCCATACAGGCCACCCAGCTGGTACGCGACGAGGATCGCGGCGCACACGACGAGCACCGGATACGCGGTCGACTTCATCGACACGCCCAGCCCCGCGATGATGTTGGTGCCGTGGCCCGTCGTCGACGCTTCCGCGATGTGGCGCACGGGGCCGAACTCCGTGGCCGTGTAGTACTCGGTGATGTAGACCATCAGGCCCGTGAGCGCGATGCCGACCGTGGCGCAGCCCAGCATGCGCCAGCGCATCGCGTCATCCGGCCACACGAGCCACGTGACGACGGCGAACCCGATCAGCGACAGCGCGGCCGACCACCACAGCCCCGTGTACAGCGCATACATGATCTTGTGCCCCGGATGGTTCTTCACGAGCGAGCAGCCGACGATGGACGCGATGATGGAGATCCCGCCCAGCAGCAGCGGATACACGGTGCCGATGCCGCCCATGCCGGGGATCACCAGTGCGCCGAGCAGCATCGTGGCGACCAGCGTGACGACATACGTTTCGAACAGGTCGGCCGCCATACCGGCGCAATCGCCCACGTTGTCGCCCACGTTGTCGGCGATGACGGCGGGATTGCGCGGATCGTCCTCGGGGATGCCGGCCTCGACCTTGCCGACGAGGTCGGCGCCGACGTCCGCGCCCTTCGTGAAGATGCCGCCACCCAGGCGCGCGAAGATCGAAATCAGCGACGCGCCGAATGCGAGCCCCACGAGCGGCTGGATGACCTCATGCCGGGTCAGCGCGGGGTCGGCGCGCAGCACGAGGATCCAGTAGAACAGCGCCACGCCCAGCAGGCCCAGGCCGACGACGAGCATGCCCGTGATCGCGCCGCCGCGGAACGCGACGTTCAGCGCCTGGTCGAGCCCCGTTGCCGCCGCCTGCGCCGTACGCACGTTGGCGCGGACGGACACGTTCATGCCGATGAACCCGCAGGCTCCGGACAGCAGCGCGCCGGCCAGGAAGCCGCCCGCGGTGGCCGTGCCGAGCAGGAAGTAGATGGCGATCAGCAGGACGACGCCCACGATGCCGATAGTGCGGTACTGGCGCGCCAGGTAGGCCGACGCCCCCTGCTGGATGGCCAGCGAGATTTCCTGCATGCGGCCGTTGCCCGGATCCTGGCTCAGGACCCAACTGCGCGACCACAAGCCGTAGAATACCGCGATGACGCCGCACGCGACGGCGAAGATGAGCTGCGCGGATGCCATGTCGTCCCCCTCGTTCTTCGATCAAACCACCACAGAGTCGAAAGGCCGCGTGCGCTTGGTTGAGCTCAGTTGAGCTGATCTGCGGTACGGCCAACCTTGCTGCATTCGCCGCACAAAGGTGCGACAAAACTTTGATCTAAAAACCTGGACGGATGGCATTAGTCATCCGGAGCCAAAAAGAGCGGCTTGCGCCGCTCTGGAATGCTCAGCCTGCGAGTGCCGCGAATGCGGCGTCACGCACCTGCTCGACCGGGCCGACGCCCGAGATCTTGCGGTACTTCGGCGCGCCCGGCAGGCCCGATTCCGCCCACTTGTTGTAATAGCCGAGCAGGACTTCGGTCTGGTTGTGGTACACGGCCAGGCGTTTCTTGACCGTTTCTTCCGTGTCGTCGTCGCGCTGGACCAGCGGTTCGCCCGTCACGTCATCCTTGCCTTCGACCTTCGGCGGGTTGAACTTCACGTGGTAGACGCGGCCCGATGCCGGATGGCTGCGGCGACCGCTCATACGTTCGACGATCAGTTCGTCCGGCACGTCGATTTCCAGCACGTAGTCGATCTTCACACCGCTGTCCTTCATGGCGTCGGCCTGCGCGATCGTGCGCGGGAAGCCGTCGAACAGGTAGCCGTTGGCGCAGTCGGATTCCTTCAGGCGCTCCTTCACCAGGCCGATGATGATGTCGTCCGACACCAGCTGGCCAGCATCCATCACTTTTTTCGCAGCCAGGCCCAGCTCGGTGCCGGCCTTGATGGCGGCACGCAGCATGTCGCCGGTGGAAATCTGGGGGATGTTGTATTTTTCTTTGATGAAGTTCGCCTGGGTGCCTTTACCGGCGCCGGGGGCTCCTAACAAAATGAGACGCATGAAGGATTCCTAAAGGTATCTAATAATTCTTGTAGAGACGGCTATAGTTGGGAACAGATAACCGCATTGATGCATGTCTGACTAGCTGATACGAAACTTACCACAAAAGCAGCATCAAACGCCACTGAAGGCGGCCGATCTCTCAGCCGTTTGACGTGGCGCAAGCAGCCTGAAGAGTAGTTTCCAAGCGGATCAAGACGTATAGAAAAGTCGCACGCGCTCGAGGTCGGCCGGCGTGTCGACGCCCGCATGGGGCGCCTCGTCCGTCACGTGCACGGCGATCGGCACCCCGTGCCAAAGCACGCGCAATTGTTCCAGCGCTTCGATGGATTCGAGCGGCGACGGTTCCAGCTGCGGATAGCGCTGCAGGAACGCATTGCTGTAGGCGTACAGGCCGATGTGGCGCAGGGGTACGTAGCCAGCAGGCAGTTGCTCGCGGGTGGCGGCAAAGCCGTCGCGGTGCCACGGGATCGTGGCGCGCGAGAAGTACAGCGCGCGCCCGGGCTTGTCCAGCACGACCTTCACCACGTTCGGGTTGAACGCGTCGGCGACGTCGGACAGCGGATGGGCGCAGGTCGCCATCGGCACATCGGCCGAGATGCGCGCGGCGCAGGCGGCCAGCAGCGCGGGATCGATCAGGGGTTCGTCGCCCTGCAGGTTGACGACGACGGCGTCGGGCGCGAGGCCCAGCGTGTGGGCCACTTCGGCGATGCGGTCGGTGCCGGACGGGTGATCAGAACGCGTCATGCACGCTTCCACGCCATGCGCGGCGCAGGCGGCGGCGATGTCGGCATGGTCGGTGGCGACGATGATGCGCGCGGCGCCCGATTGCTGCGCGCGTTCGGCCACGCGCACGACCATCGGCTTGCCGCCCAGGTCCGCGAGCGGCTTGTTCGGCAGCCGCGTCGACGCCAGGCGTGCCGGGATGATGACGACGAAACTCATCGGGTTACAGCACGGGCTCGACCTTGCGCGCCTCTTCGGCCCACATGATCGGGATGCCGTCGCGGATCGGATACGCGAGGCGGTCCGGGCGGCAGATCAGTTCCTGCGCTTTCTTGTCATATTCGAGCGGTCCCTTGCACAGCGGGCAGACCAGGATATCAAGCAGTCGGGCGTCCACGACATTTCTCCACGATTTGGGCAGCCAGCGCGGCATCGATCTGCGCGCCGACCGGTACGACCCACACGCGCGGGTCGTTGTTGATTGTTTCAAGTTGCCGACATTTTACTGCATCCTTCTCCGTCACCAGGATGACGTCGGCGTCGACGGCGCGGAACGGATCGTCGCGGAAGTCGTGGTGGTCGGGCAGCGGCAGCTCGGCGACGTCGAGGCCGGCCGCGCGCAGCAGCGCGAAGAAGCGCCCCGGATTGCCGATGCCGGCCACCGCCAGCACGCGTTTTCCGCGCAGCGCGGTCAACGGCACGCATTCACCCGCATCCATCAGGCGCTCGGCATGGTCGCCCGCGAGCCGCATCTGCCAGGGATCGCCGCCCACCGCCGCGGCCAGTGCCGGCGTGATCTCCGGCGCGTTGACGACCGTCACGTCGCGCCGGCGCGAAGGCGCTTCGCGCAGCGGGCCCGCCGGCAGGGTCCAGCCATTGCCGGTGCCGCGGCCGTCGAACAGGATGATCTCCACGTCGCGCGCGAGCGCGTAGTGCTGCAGGCCGTCGTCGGTGATCAGCACGTCGACGTCGGGATGCAGGTCCAGCAGACGGCGCCCCGCTTCGACGCGCTTGCGGCCGACGACCACGGGACAGCCGGCACGCGCCGCGATCAGCAGGGGCTCGTCGCCGACGTCCTGCGCGCGCGACGCCGGCAGCACTTCACGGGGCGCGTCTTCGGCACCGCCGTGGCCGCGCGAAATCACGCCCGGCCGCATCCCGGCCGCGCGCAGCTGCTGCGCCAGCCAGATCGTCAGCGGGGTCTTGCCCGTGCCGCCGATAAAGATATTGCCGACGACAATGACGGGCACGGGCAGGCGTCCGGCCTTCAGCACGCCGGCGCGGTACAGGGCGACCCGGAGGGCGGTGAGCAGGCGGAACAGCAGGGACAGCGGCCACAGGGCCACGGCGAGCGGCCCGCGCCGGAGCCAGGCGCGGGTGAGTGTCGATTCGAGAGAGGATGCCACTTTAAGGATGAATAACGTCGTCCCCGCGAGAGCGGGGCCGACGGATTTTTACTTCTGCCCGCCCGTCTGCGCCGCGAACGTCAGCTTGTCATACCCCGCCATGCGCGCCGCTTCCAGCACGTTGATGACCATCTGGTGCATCGCGAACTGGTCGGCGTTGACGATGATGACGGGGTCCTTCACGGGCGCCGGCAGCGGCTGGCCGTTCGGGCCGGTGGCGGCCGCGCGCCTGAGGTCGTCGGCGAGGCTTGCCACGCCGTGGAACGCGACGGGCACGTTGTTCACCGTGTAGTTACCCTTGGCGTCGACCGTGACGTTGATCTCGAACGGCTTGTCGATCGCCTTCTCGGCATCGGCCGTCGGCAAGGTGATCTGAAGTTCGGTGAACTTGCTGTACGTGGTCGTTACCATCAGGAAGATCAGCACGACCAGCAGCACGTCGATGAACGGGATCAGGTTGATTTCCGGATCCTCGCGTTTGCGGCCGCGGCGGAAGTCGATCATTTGCGGGCACCGTGGACGACGTCGACGAATTTCACGGCCTGCAGTTCCATGTCGATGATGAAGCTGTCGACCAGTGCCCGGAAGTGGCGGTAGAACACGAGGGCCGGCATCGCGATCGCCAGGCCGAAGCCCGTGTTGTACAGCGCGACGGAAATGCCGTGGGCAAGCTGGGCGGGATTCGTGCCGCTGGCATTCTGCGCGCCGAAGATCTCGATCATGCCGACGACCGTGCCGAACAGGCCCATCAGCGGCGCCAGCGACGCGATCGTGCCGAGCGTCGTCAGGAAGCGTTCCAGCACGTGGGCGACGCCCCTGCCCGCTTCCTCGATCGATTCCTTCATCACGTCGCGCGGCGCGTCGACGTTGCGCAGCGCGGCGGCCAGCACGGCACCGAGCGGGGAGTTCGTCTGCAGCTTGTCGATAATGTCCGGAGTGACCTTGCCGCTGCGATAGACCTGGATGACTTCATCGAGCAGCTGGCGCGGCAGGATCTTTTCGCGGCGCAGGTAGATCAGGCGCTCGATGATCAGGGCCAGGGCGATGATCGATGCGATCAGCAACAGCCAGATGGGCCAGCCGGCGGCTTGAAGAATGGCGAGCAAATGGAACTCCTGGATAGGTAAAAATCAATGAAACAAGGTAGTTGCGCAATGTAACGTGTTGCCCGGATTGCGGCAAGTAGAGTTCTTCACACTTTCTGTGGATAAAAGTGTGCGCAAGGCCGTCCGGAGGCGCCAAGTAGCTTGATTCTTAAGGGATATTTTTCCGTGCGTAAAAACGCGGCAGGTCAGGATGCGTTGACTGCCCGGACTTCGAAGGCAGTCAGGGCGCCCGCCTCGCGTGTAGTTGCCCACAATTTCTGTGGATAAATTTGTGAGAAATCAGCTTTCCAATCGGTAAGTATTTGATTTTACTCAGAGAAATTTCCAAGTCCAAAAAATAGGCAAGGTTGAGCTCGACTACAACCCTCTTCTTCTTCACATTTTTTGTGGACAAAATTGTGCGCAAGCGCACAAACTGCACCCTAAGCCTTTGATTCATAAGGCAAAGGAATCTGCGCACGTTTTTTAGGCAGGCGCCTATCCACGTGCCAGGGCTGCCTGCCCGCAGGATTTTTCACACAAACTGTGGAAAAAGATGTGAGCAAGCACATCATTCGCCTACTAACCCTTTGATTTCTCTCAGCATTTCTAGCCAAGCCCAATTTTTAGGCATCCGGGACTCATACACACCGAAGACAGCTCGGCGGACAGGTATTCCAGCCGCCCGGCCACTGGGTTATAGTCGCGTCCCGGCCCCGGCCGGCCTTCTTCACAAATTTTGTGGAAAAGATTGTGAGCAAGGCCCTAGAGGAAAGACAAAGTCCTTGAATCTAAAGGGAATTTTTGCCGTGTAGAATTTTTAGGCAGTGGAAAACCGGTCCGGCATGCGCCCGTTGAAGGACCTCTGTTCACATAAACTGTGGAAAACGATGTGAGCAAGGGCCGGGACAGCATGCTAAGTGTTTGATTGCTCTAGGAAAAGATATTCAAGCTGAATTTTTGGGCACCGCCGACTTGTCCACTTTCGCACATAAACTGTGGATAAGATTGTGGCCAAGTATCCGAAGATGCACTCAAGCCATTGATCCGTAAGGCAATTTGGTTGCTGCATCGAAATCGGGCAGCATCGTTTTACTATAAAAATCAGGTGTTTACAAAAACTACCTGTTGTTTTACAGCAGATGTGTCTTACACTGCGCGCAGCCATGTTTTTGTGGACAGTTCAACCCAGCTCATCCCTATGTTTCCCACCGAAGACGCCGATCCGGCCTATGCCGCCCCGCCCGTACTGACCGTCACGGCTCTCAACCAGCAGGTCGCGCGCCTGCTGGAGCGCACCTTTCCGCTCGTCTGGATCGGCGGCGAGATCTCGAATTTCACGCGCGCGGCCAGCGGCCACTGGTATTTCACGTTGAAGGATGACGCGGCCCAGGTGCGCGCCGTCATGTTCCGCGGCCGCGCCCAGTACGCGGGCTTCACCCCGCGCGAAGGCGACAAGGTCGAGGTGCGCGCCCTCGTCACGCTGTACGGCGCGCGCGGCGATTACCAGATCAACGTGGAGGCGATCCGCCGCGCGGGCGTGGGCGCGCTGTACGAAGCGTTCATGCGCCTGAAGGAGAAGCTGGGGGCCGAGGGGTTGTTCGACGAAGCCCGCAAGCGTCCGCTGCCGCTGTTCGCGCGCACGGTGGGCATCGTCACGAGCCCGCAGGCGGCCGCGCTGCGCGACGTGCTGACGGCCCTCCGGCGGCGCGTGCCGCACATACGCATCGTGCTGTATCCGGCGCCCGTGCAGGGCCAGCTGGCCGCCCAGAAGATCGCGGAAGCCATTTCGGTCGCATCCCACCGGCGCGAAGTGGACGTGCTGATCGTCTGCCGCGGCGGCGGCTCGATCGAAGACCTGTGGAGCTTCAACGAGGAAGCCGTCGCGCGCGCGATCGCGGCGTGCAGCATGCCCGTGATCTCGGGCGTGGGCCACGAGACGGATTTCACCATCGCCGACTTTGCCGCCGACCTGCGCGCCGCCACGCCGACGGCCGCCGCCGAGCTCGCCGCCACGGCACGCGCGGACTGGCTCGCGTCGCTGCAGGCGGACGCGGGCGACCTGCGCCGCGCGATGGACCGCGTCCTGTCCGACGCCAGCCAGGGCCTCGACAACCTGTCGCGCCGCCTGCTGAGTCCATCGAGCCAGATCCAGCACCAGCGCCTGAAACTTCTGGGCATGGCCAGCAGTCTCACGCATGCCGTCCGCGCGCCGGTGAACCGCCACGGCGTGCTGCTGGCGCAGCTGCAGCAGCGCTGGGCCCGCCATCGCCCCGACTGGCGCGGCTTGCGCACGCGGCTGGAATCCGACCGGCGCCACCTGGTGGCGAGCGTCGGCAACCAGTTGCGCGCGCGGCGCGAGGCATTGAATGCCCTGGCGGCGCAGCTGGAGCTTCTGAACCCGCAGCGGACGCTGGAGCGCGGCTATGCGATCATCAGCAATGCGAAAGGCAAGGTGTTGCACTCGCCGGGGCAGATCAAGCCGCGGGACGTATTGCGCATCCGCCTGGCGGAAGGCAGTGCCGAAGTCAGCGTGGCGGGTGTGCAGGATGTATTGGAATGACAATCTGGCGTATTCGCAAAGTCATATCTGCAACGATTTCTTAACCGGTTTAGAATAAGCGCCCGAATTGATGTACCGCAGAGACTTCGAAGAGTCTCCCGTCAACTTACTAAGGAACAAGACATGGAACATACCCTGCCCCCACTGCCGTACGCTAAGGACGCCCTGCAGCCGCACATCTCGGCCGAGACGCTGGAATACCACTACGGCAAGCACCATCAGGCTTACGTCACGAACCTGAACAACCTGATCAAGGGCACCGAGTTCGAAAACCTGTCGCTGGAAGAGATCATCAAGAAATCGCAGGGCGGCGTGTTCAACAACTCGGCCCAGGTGTGGAACCACACCTTCTTCTGGAACTGCATGACCCCGAACGGCGGCGGCGCCCCGACCGGCCCGGTCGCCGATGCGATCAACGCCAAGTGGGGTTCGTTCGACAAGTTCAAGGAAGAATTCCAGAAGTCGGCCGTCGGCAACTTCGGTTCGGGCTGGACCTGGCTGGTGAAAAAGACCGACGGCACCGTCGACATCGTCAACACCTCGAACGCCGGCACCCCGCTGACCACCGACAACGTGGCGCTGCTGACCTGCGACGTCTGGGAACACGCCTACTACATCGACTACCGCAACGCCCGTCCGAAGTTCGTCGAGGCATGGTGGAACGTCGTCAACTGGGACTTCGTGAACAAGAACTTCGCGTAATACGTGATTGTTCCGCCATACCTGGCGTAAGTAAAACGGCCTGCTTCATGCAGGCCGTTATCTATTCGCTTGCGCTTACTGGCTTCGACCGAAGCTATATGCCTGAAGCTGCCTGACTGCTTTGCCGCAAGCGGCCGTGCGTATCTCGCCGTGGTCGTCCTTCAGTTCGGTCAATTCTCCCGCTGCGCATCGACGGATCTGTTCGCGGTAGGCGTCATACCCCTCGTTTTCCAGTCGATAACCGTTCATGGCCACTACGCGGAACTTGTCCGGCAGGCCGGAGCAGGACTCGGGTGGGGCATCAAGTATATAGTCGGCGTTTATGGAATTAATGCCGTACCGTCCGTTGCAATGCCCCTCCAGCATCTGCCACAAGACAAAATTGGCATAAAACGCTGACAGTTCCGGCTTGCGCAATTCCGCGCCGTCGAGTTTTCGCACCACGGACTGCACCTCGAAAGCCCCAAGCGTATCGTTCAAGGAGGCACTGCTGCCTACTGCTTTTTCGAGAATCGCAATCTGCTCGAGTGCGGCCGTACCTGCTTCTTGACGCAAAGCGGCGAAAAACTCGTCCCAGCCATACGCCGCTCCGTTCTGGCGTGACAATAACGTTTTCCAGATCGCGAGCATATCGGCCTGGCCGGCTTTCTTTTTCAAAGTGCTCGCAGCCAGATACTGGAGCACTTCCCCGCAGGCATAGGGCGTGGTCCTTGTATTATTTTTCTCCTTGGCCGCCAGCGTATCGCCGGTCACTGCCAGGCACCGCATGGTCGCCGAATCCATCCTGGCGACGAGGCCGGCGTCGTCGAGTTGACCCGAACGGTGCATCAACGTGGCGGCGGCAGCTTCAGCCCCACCTTCAAGCAGCGACAGCGAACCATCGCCCGGCTGGCCGGAACGGATCCGATCATTCACTAGATGAAACAGTTCGTGCAGGCCAAACCGGGTGGCCGCCGCAGCGAGGGCCGGATCTTCATGCTGCCATTTCTCGCCGAAAAAATTCAAACGGACAAATTGATGCAGCGTGTCGCCGCGCCAATACGCGCCGGGAGATCGGGGATCGGTGTAAGTCAGCAGGTACGACATTTTGCCGGGCAGCGCGGCAACCGACGACAGTGTCGCTACGCCCTGGCGTAACTGTTTCGTCACCTCGGCTCTCAACCAGACCGGCAAAGCGCGATCCAGAATCATCGCTGCATTTCCTTGCTGCACAAGCATCGGTGAACCGACGATCAGATAGCCCGGATGTTCGCCAGCGACGTCGCTTTGCCGGCCTATCCTGCTGACCGGCGCAAACGGCGAAAATCCACGGTAAGTGAATGTCGTTTTACCGGGCTGGCCCTCTCCCAGCAGATAAGCGGTATATACGGCTGCGGAACTGCCGTCCCCGAAAACGATAACTGGCGAATAGGTACGGTCGATCTGGCCGTCGTACTGAAACGGCTGCAATCGCACCTGAAAACCAGTCAGCGCCTTTTCCATGAAAACGACGTTGCCGTTTTCACTCAGTCGCGTACCAGCCGTGAGCACTTTCCATGTCAACTTGCGCACGGGACCCGCATCAGCGAGACGGAAGCAAGTTACCGGTTCGGAGAAACGATAACTTGCCACCACGCCTTCCGCGCTTCTGGTGATGGCGATTTGCATATCCCTGGCAACCGGGCTCGGCTCACATACTTCGGGCGCAACAGCATATGCATTTCCTGCGGCTAGTGCAGCAAAGGCAATATCGATCCATAGGAATTTACGCAATACATAATTGAGGAAGGTGATTCTACGGATCATCGTCGACTCAGGAGAAAAACATCTATGCCCGCCGCGGGCGGGCCGGTTTTTAGTTCAGCCGTAAGGCGTGTACTCGAAGCCGTTCTGCAGCACGCCCACCAGCGCCGCCTGGTTCTCGGCGCTCTCGCTGATGTTCATGAGCACGTCGGCATTCGACACCACGTGCTGGTCGAGCAGCTTGGTCCAGTATTCCGCGCCCGCCGCGTCCGGCGCGCGGTGCAGGATGTTGGCGTAGTACTTGTTGACGAGATCGGCATTCGTCGGATTGGTGCCGTACAAATCCTTGAATTCCTTGGACTCGACGAACCCATTGGCCACGTCGAGCAGCGACATGCCGTGATCCAGCGCGGACATCCAGTACCCGAGGCCTCCCTTGTCCGGCGCGCGGTTGAACGCGGCCTGGTAGATGCGGAAAGCCTGGCCGCCGTCGCCGCCGACGTCGAACGCGACCGCCTTGTCGGCGAACTGCAGGCGCTGCACGTTCGCCAGCTGGTCGGTGCCCTCGGCGCCCGTCTTGTCCGCGATGGTGAAGCCGGTGTTGGTCTTCGTGATCGTGTAATTCGCCGCGGCGCCATGGTAGACCGCCGTGTTGATGCCGGCCCCGCCGTCGAGCTTGTCGTTGCCCGCGCCCCCGTCGAGCTTGTCGTTGCCGGCGCCGCCCGTCAGCGTGTCGCTGCCGGCCATCGCGTGCAGGACGCTGCCCTTCGCGTTCGCGATCAGGACGTCGTTGCCGTCGCCGCCGTACGCGTTCAGGATCGTCGTTCCTTGCGCGATCGTCAGGTTGGCGCCGTTGATCACGGAGGCCGTGGCACCGGAGAGATCGAGGCGGTCATCGCTGCCGAGCGCGCTGGCATTGATGGTGTCGATGCCGCCGTTCGGGTCGCTCAGCGTGCCGCGCGACGGGTCGGCGGCGACGAGCTGCGCGTATTGCGCCGTATAGATGAACGTGTGGTCCGCCGTCGGCTTGTGGCCGATGATGTCGATGCTCCAGCTGTCCAGCGTGCCGGTATTGCCCGTCGCGAGGTCGATCACGCTCAGCGTCCAGCGCCCACGCGCGCTCTCGCCCCAGTCGAGCACCGTGTCGAACGTGAAATGGATGTCGTGCTGGTTCGAACCGACGGCGCTGAGCGCGCCTTGCGACGGGCGGTACATCAGGTAGCTGGTCGTTCCGTCCGGCGAGGTCAGCGCAATTTCGAGGTCGCCGATGAACGGATGCGTGATGTTGACGGCGACGTCGACGCGCTCGACCACGACGTCGCTGTCGATGTCGATGTCGCTGTCCGCGAACTTGTCGGTATTGTCTGGAATGGCGGCGTTGACGGTCTTCGATGCGACGACGTCCACGACGTTCGCGGACGTGCGCGGCGTGCCCTCCCAGGTCGCGGCCAGGCGCACGGCCGCGAGGGCATCCACCATGCCGAAGCCGGTGGCCTGGACGGCGTCGTCGTATTGCAGGCCGCCGCCGTTCCAGTCGTGGGCGCCGTTGGCCGTCCAGCTGGACGGCGACCCGACCTGGCGCGCGGTATAGGCGAGGATCTGTTGCACGTCGCGGTAGCCCAGGTTCGGATTCACCTCGAGCATGAGCGCCACGACGCCGCTGACGACCGGCGCGGCGAAGGACGTGCCGTCGACGAACGCGTAGTTGGTGCTGCTGGCGCCGGCCGTGCCGGTGCGGTCGGTGGTCAGGATGCTTTCGTAGTCGCTGTAGCCGCCGCCGCCCGGGGCCGCGACGAGGATCGACGCGCCCGTCGTGCTGAAGTGGGACGATTCGCCGTTGGAGTCGACCGCGCCCACGGTGACGATGTAGCGGCTGTTCTGGAAATTGTGCAGGTTGGTGTCGTCGCCGTAGTCGTAGCCGTTGCCCGCCGCCTGCACGACGACCGTGCCCAGGCCATGCCGCCCGTTCGCGACGAGGTCGCGCAGTGCCGCGAACTTCGGCGCGAACACGGGATCGTTCGCATTGTCGTAGAAGGCCCAGTTCGTCCCGGTCTCGAGCAGGTGGTTGAAGCCCCAGGAGTTGTTCAGCACATCCAGGCCGACCGCGTAATGGAAGGCGTTGACGAGCTCCGTCTGCCATTGGGATGAAAACGACGTGTAGAGCGACACCAGTTGCGCATTGTAGGCGACGCCGACAGTGCCATGCCCGTCCCTGGCTGCGGCGATCACCCCGGCGACCTCGGTGCCGTGGTTGTCCTTCGCCAGGACCGGCGCGCCGCCCGGCTGCAGCGTCAGGGCGGCACGGTCCAGGCCCAGCTTGTCGTTCGGCGCCAGATCCGGATTGGTGGCGTCGATGCCGCTGTCGAACACGCCGACCTTGACGCCCTGGCCGGTCGCGTGGGCCCATGCGTACGGCACGCGGGTCGTGAACAGGTACCACTGGTATTGGAACCACTCGTCGGTCGGGATCACCGCGCCGTTGACCAGGCCGGCGCCCGCGTCGTCGTCGCGGATCACGCCCCAGGCACTGGTCACGTCGTCCGGGCCGGCGGTCGTGCCGACGGGGACGGTGCCCGGCGGCGCGACGGTGGCGCCTACCGCGTTGGTGAGCTCGATCCCGAACGCGCGGTCCGGTTCGAAGTCCTTGTTGCCAAGCACCGGGACCGTGAACGTCGCCGTGGTCGTGCCCGGTGCAAAGGTCAGTTTCTCGTATTGCGGCTCGTAGTCGTAGCCGGCGTATGCGGTCTCGCCGCGCGTCCCCACGTTCACCGACACGGCGTAGGTCACGGCGTGGGAGAGCACGACCGTGAACGTCATGTCGTGCGAGCCGCCATCGCCTTCCGTGGTGTTGCCCGACTTGACGCTCAGGCTCGGCAACGTGATGTCGCTCGCCACGATGCTGCCGTCGCTGCGCACCGTCGCAAGCTTCGAATAGGGGTAGGAACTGTCGGTGACGTAGCCGTCGTCCGTCGCCGGATCCTTGCCGGTATATTCGGCGGCGACGAGCGTCACGAAATAATTGCCGGGTGGAGGCAGTTGCTTCAGCGGGACCGTGGCCGACACGTTCTTGATGGAATAGCCCGGGTCGAGCGTGCCATCCGTCCCGCCCAGCGCATCGACGGCGACTTCGTAGCCTTTGTTGGAGCCGGTCGGATCCCATGGGGCCGACGTCAACCAGAGTTCCAGCCGGACCTTGCCGGACGTTGTCGTGCCGACGTTGGCGACCTCGTCGGCTTTCAGGGTGAAGGTGCCCGCGACCGGATCGAATTGATAGGACTGCTTGCCGATGATTTTGATGAGCGCGCTCATATTGACGTAATTAAATATTATTGATTATTGGCAAGCTTACCAGAATAATATTTCTTTGAGTCAATATAAATTCAAACAATAGCGTTGTGTTTTTTACCGAAGGACGCGCACGGAGATTTGTCGCGAAACTGTACGTTTTTGTCATGGCTACCCACCAAACATGCTCCAACCTTGCCCACTCTTATAAAATGTCGGGCTCAAGGAGAACATCATGTATCGCGTACTGTTGGTGGAAGACGATCCGCGCCTCGCGGAACTGGTGACGGAATACCTGTCCGGCTATGAATTCTCGGTCGACCTCGTCACGCGGGGCGACGCCGCGCTGGAACACTTCAAGACGGCCTCGCCGGACATCGTCGTGCTCGACCTCATGCTGCCCGGCATGGACGGCATGGTCGTGTGCCGCCAGATCCGCGACGTGTCCGACGTGCCGATCCTGATCCTCACGGCGCGCGAGGATACGTACGATGAAGTGTCGGGCCTGGAACAGGGTGCGGACGACTTCGTCAACAAGCCCGTGCAGCCGCGCGTGCTGCTGGCGCGCCTGCGCGCGCTGCTGCGCCGCACGCAGACGAAGACGACGACGGATACCCGCGTGCTCGAGTTCGGCGCGCTGCGCATCATGACGAGCGACCGCAGCGTCACGTGGCGCGGCCAGCCGTGCGTGCTCAGCAATACGGAATACAAGCTGCTGCTCGTGCTGGCCGAAGCCGCCGGCCGCGTGCTGTCGCGCGACGAGCTGCTCAAGAAGATGCGGGGCATCGAATTCGACGGCCTCGACCGCAGCATCGACAACTGCATCTCCAAGCTGCGCCGCAAGTTCGACGACAACCTGTCCGAGAAGATCAAGACGGTGTGGGGCGAGGGTTACCTTTTCTCGCCCTCGGCCTGGAACTGATTCCTACCGCCCGCCGGACACGTCGATGAACGTCCCGGTCGCATACGACGCCTCGTCCGACAGCAGCCACAGCACGGCGGCCGCGACTTCGTCCGCCGTGCCGCCGCGCGCCATCGGCACGGACGATTGCAGGCGCAGGATGCGGCCCGGCTCGCCGCCGCTGGCGTGCATGTCCGTGTCGATCAGGCCCGGCCGCACGCCGTTCACGCGGATCCCTTCCTGCGCCACTTCCTTCGACAACCCGATCGTCAGCGCATCCACGGCCGCCTTCGACGCGGCGTAATCGACGTATTCGTTGGGCGACCCGAGCACGGCCGCGCGCGACGATACGTTCACGATCGCCCCGCCGTTGCCGCCGTGCTTCGTCGACATGCGCCGCACCGCTTCGCGCGCGCAGAGAAAGCTGCCCGTGACGTTGGTGGCGAGGATGCGGTTGATGCGGGCGGCGTCCATGTGTTCCACCCGCGTCTGGCGCGCGAGGATGCCGGCGTTGTTGACGAGGGCGTCGAGCCGGCCGCAGCGTGCGTCGATGGCCGCGAACAGGCGCGCGACCTGTTCTTCGTCGGCCACGTCGGCGGCGACCGCGAACGCATGCCCGCCGGCCGCTTCGATGGCCTGCACGACGGCGTTTGCCGCCCCTTCGTTGTCCCGGTAGTTCACGCAGACCGTATAGCCGCGCCGTGCGGCCAGCAGCGCGCAGGCGGCGCCGATGCCGCGGCTGGCGCCCGTGATCAGTACTGTCTTGTCCATTCTCGTCCTCGTTGTACGTAACCGGACGAGCATACCGCGTTATTCGAAGATCGGGACGATCGCCAGCGGCGCATTGTAGGTGACCACCTGGGCCCGTCCGGGCGCCGTGGCGAAACGCCAGGTCACGATGGGGAAGCCTTCGTCGGGATCGCCCGTGAAGGCGGCGCCGGACGTCACGGGCAGGGCCTGCTCGCCGCCCTCGGCGTGGCGCAGGCGGGCGCCGGCCGGTTCGGCCGGTCCCTTCCTTGGGAACACGAAGCGCACGCCGGCGCACTGGCGCGCACGCTGCGACGCGTCCACGTAGCGCACGAAGCCGAGCGCCTGGGCGCAGGCCGTGCGCAGGTCGGCGGCGTCGTACTGGCCGTCGGCGCGCGGCGCGATCGTCACCTGCGGGCGCAGCACGAACGGCATGCCCTTGCGGTTCAGGACGAGCGCCGCGTTCTCGTCGTACGCCGCCTTCGTCAGCGGAAACACCGTGCGGCCGAGGGCGTCCAGCGGCAGGTTCAACTGGGTCGTCTTGCCCGTCAGCGTGAGCTGGGCGCCCTCGCCCAGTCCGGCGTGGTCGCGCGACTGCACCTGCAACTGGCTTTGCAGCAGGTTCTTCGGACCGCCGTATTTCTCGAACTGGACCATGGCCCGGTACGCATCCCGGTAGCTCACCCATTCGCCGGCCTGTGCCTGCGCCTGCACGATGGCCGGAGCGGCCGCGAGCAGCGAGGCGAAGGCAGCGATGAGGTGGCGGGATGCGCGCATCGTCAGAACCGGTAGGCGAAGGCGGTCGAAACCGTCAGGTTGGTGGACCGCTCGACGAGCGGGCTCTTGGCGGCATTGCCCAGCAGGCCCTTGGCCTGCACGTTCGACGTCAGCATCCACGAGGGCGACAGGACCCAGTTCCAGCGCACGCCCACGTGCGCCTCCTGCAGGCCGCCGCCCGCCTCGTAATAAGAAAAGCGGCTGCGCGACGCTTCTTCGCGCGATACGCCGAAATACGTCTGGTTGTAGTTGCGGTTCACGATGGACACACCGGCCGACACCGACACGCGGTGCTGGCTGCCGAGCGCGAACGCGAGCCGCTGCACGCCCAGGTCCAGCCGCGCGCCGTCGTGGTCGTTGCCGGCGCCATACAGGACGCTGCTCGTCAGGCGCCATTGCGGCGTCAGGTAATAGTTCGCGAAGGCGCCACCCTGCAGGCGGGCGCCGATCTTGTCCATGCCCTCCAGGCGCGTGGCGACCATGTTGCGCTTGTCGATCGGGTCAGGGACCGGGCCGATCAGGCTCGTACCCCAGGTGCTCGCACCGTCGACCGTCCGGCCGGTGCCGTCCTGGTCGCGGCCGGGCTGGACGGCCACCAGCGGACCGTATTCGAACGTCGGGCTGTCCGTCAGGTGCATCCCGGCGCTCATGCCGGAAATAAAAAGGCCGTTGCTCCATTGAACCTGGAGCACCGGCAACGCTGATACCTTGCGGCTTCCCGTCCCGTCCCAGCGCGGCGCCGACTGCACGCCCAGGCCCACGTACATGTCGCGGCTGCCGTCGGGCATGGGGTTGGTCGCCGGCGTCTGGGCCCACGTCGTGGCGCAGGCGCTGCTGAGCGCGAGGAAGAGAAGCTTGTTCATGTTCAGGGTTGAAAGATTCGGGAAGACAACATTCTACGTCCTTGTCTTCCTTCCTCCCATATCCTTTCCTGCTTTAATGCCTCGTTGCCACTTCGGTCGAAAATACGACCGGCAGATCGCTGCGCGGGATCACGGCGAGATGGGCCGGGGTCGTCACGAGCATGGCACACATGATGTCCGGTCCCGGCACGGAGCGCAGCTCACGCACGAGGATCCTGTCGCCTGCGCGCAGGATGCCGTCGATGGCCGTCCCGTAGCAGCTGCTGGCGCCATTGCCCATGAATACGCCGACCACCATCTGCGTCGCGAAATCGACGGCCGGCTTGGCACGGCCCGGCGCGTGTTCGTTCCACAGGCGGGTCCATGCGGCCTCATCCTTGATGACGACGGTGCGTTCCTCGTGAATGCCCGACATGCTCGTCGCGTCCGCGGTCTGGAAGAAGATGTCCGAGGCGGCGACCTTGTTGAACGCGACGTCGGCATCCACGCGGTCCACTGCCACGACCTGCATCGGCTGGGTCACGACGGGCAGGCAGATGGCAACCGTCGTCACGTCGCGCTCGTCGATCTCGATTTCCAGCTTGCTGGCGCCCGCGGCCACGCGGCCGACGACCATGCTGCGGCAGCCGCTGGCGTACTCGCCCGCGAACACGCCGATCAGCATCTTGCGCGTGAAATCGACCTTCGGCTGGCTTGGGACCGGCGTGCGGCCGGCGGTGTGCTGGGCCCACAGCTTGTCCCAGGCGGCCTGGTCCTTGATGACGACGGTCTGGGGCGCCTTCACGCCCGAGAATGTGTCTTTCGCGACGGTTTCGAACGTGACCGCCGTGCCGGCCGCCGGCAGGAAGTTCAGCTGCTCGACCTTGTGGCCGGTGCCCAGGCCGAGATCCGGCTGGTCGGCATTCTTGACGATCGTCTCGAACAGGGCGCGGGCGCTCTCGTCCTGGCAATACGTCTTTGGTCCGGCAATCGTGTCGCCGTACGAGCACAAACGGGCTTCCGGCTTGTTGCCGAACAGGACTTGCTCATAGGACGCGTCGGCGCAGCGGCCGGCATGGTCCCAGAACACTTGCTTGCCATCGATGACGAACAGGCGGTTCTTCGTCTCGGCGCAGGCGGCAGTGCGCGCCATGTCGACGAACGGGGCGGTGGCCAGGGCGGCCGGGTTCGGCTCGCCAACCGCGATGCCGGGGCTGGCTTGCTGGTCATGCATCGTGCTTCCTCCACCGCAGGCGGCCAGTGCCGCGGCAACGACGATGGCGCCCAGTGGCGGCATCACGCGTCCAAACATGCTCATACTCTCCCTCTCCTGGAAACGATGGCGCCGTGTACCCGGCACGCATCCCGAATAAAAAAAGGGTCCGCCTTCTCTCGCGCATCAGGCGGACCCAAACGGAAAACCTGATGCTGTGTATCGTACGGACAAGGGGCAAGAACTTCATCCGCGGACTGTCGGGCATTTGTCCTCAATTTGTAAGGTATGGTTTTTTAGATGATTGCTCCTATACAATTTCGATATGTGTAAGACAAATCCAGGTCCAGACAGTTGGCACGACCGGGGGACAGCGGCTTGAATCGCCTGTTCTTCCGGTTCTTCGTGCTCGTCATGCTGTCGATCACGGCGGCGACGTTCGTCATCTATTTCGTGTTCGCGCGCCTGTTCGGCGATCCGCTCGACGATATCGCGCGGCGCCAGGCGTCGGCCCAGATCTTCCTGCTCGAGCAATATGTCGACCGCGCGCCGGGCGACGAGTGGCTCGGCCGCCTGAACAAGGTGCGCGAAGTGTCGGAGGCCCATTTCGACCTGATACCGCTCGACCAGGCGCGCGCCGCCCTGCCCGCCCGCCAGCACGAGGCGCTGGAGCGGGGCGACGTCGTGTTCGATCCGCAGCACAAGGCCTTCTTCCGGCGCGTCGACCTGAACGGCGACCGCTACATCGGCAGCAACGAGGAAGCGATCCGCGCCTACAACCTGCCGATCGACCTCGGCCAGGCGCTCGCGATGGAAGTGGTGCGCTACGTCGTCGTGGCACTGGCGCTGCTCGTGCCGATCGCGCTGTGGTCGCGTTCGCACTGGCAGGCATTGCAGAGGCTGTCGCGGGTGGCGGATGAATTCGGTGCCGGGCAGCTGTCTGCCCGGGCCGACCTGAAGCCGGCGGACGCCGTCTATCCGCTGGCCGAACGCATCAATGCGATGGCCGAGCGCATCCAGGGATTGCTGGAAGCGCAGAAGAACCTGCTGCACTCCGTGTCGCACGAACTCCGCACGCCGATCGCGCGGCTGGAGTTCGCGCTGGAACTGCTGGCCGAACGCGCCGGGGACCCGGCCCTGTCCAAGCGCATCGCGGCGATGGAAGGCGACCTGACCGAGTTGAACGACCTCGTCAACGAACTGCTGTCGATGAGCAAGCTGGACAACGCCCAAGGCCCGCAGCGCGCCCTGTTCGAAATGGAACCGCTGCTGCGCGAATGCACGGACGGCCTGCACCCGCGGCCGCAGCGCCTGCACGTGGACCTGGGCGAGCGCCTGGGCAGCGTGGACGGCGACCGCCGCCTGATCGGCCGCGCCATCGGCAACCTGCTCCGGAATGCGCAGAAGTACGCGGCACACGAGGTCGCGCTGCGCGTGCGGCGCGACGATTGCCGCATCGAGATCGCCGTCGAGGACGACGGTCCCGGCATTCCCGAGGAGGAACGGGAACGCATCTTCGAACCGTTCTACCGCCTCGACCGCAGCCGCGACCGCGCCACGGGCGGCTTCGGCCTGGGCCTGTCGATCGCGTACAAGGCGATCGCGCTGCACGGCGGCCACCTGAAAGTCGAGCAATCGACGCTGGGCGGTGCCCGCTTCGTGATCAGCCTGCCGGACGGCGTGCTGTCGGCCTGATCACTTCTCCTGCAAGGCCTTGTCGACGAGCTTGTCCGCCACGTGCAGCGTGGCCTTGAACACGGCTTCGCGGTCCGCACCCTCCATCTGGCGCGACAGCAGCCCGGGGTTCGTCAGGAAGCGGCCGCCGACAATGAGCGTGGGCGCGGAATCCACCTGGTAGCTGGCCGCGATCCGTCCGAGCTGGCGCAGGCGCGTCGTCACGCCGAACGAATTCCACGCTTCCAGGAATGCCGCGCGGTCGATGCCGTTCTGCGCCGCCCAGTCGATGATGACGTCGTCCTTGTTCAAACGGATATGATCCACGTGGATGGCCTTGAACACTTTCTCGTGCATGTCGCCGAGCCGGCCCAGCGCCTCGAGCGCCAGGAACAGATGCGCTTCCGGATCGGCCTGTCCCGTCGACGGATAGTGCATGCGGCGCACCGTGATGCGGTCGCCTTCCTTCCCGATCCACTCCTCGAACAAGGGTTCCAGTGCATTGCACACCGGGCAGTGGTACATGAAGAATTCGATGACCTCGACCTTGTTGCCGTTCGCCTGCACGGGCTGCGGACGGGCGAGCGTGGCGTAGTCGACGCCATTCTGCGGGACGGCGGGCGACGCGGAGGCGAGAGATACCGACAGGGACAGCAGCAGGCCGAGGCCGGCTGCACGCAGGAGAGGCATGGTCAATCCTTCAGGTCGTGGAAAACCTGAAGGTTACCATTTCCTTAAGGAATTATCGACGTCCGACCGGTTCCGGGGGTTCCGGCTTCACGTGGCGCAGTGCGTAGCCCAGGTGTTCCCACCAGTGATCGCGCGAACGCACGGTCAGCAGGCATTGCCGGTCGATTTCGCCCTTGAACACGGGGTCCTGGCACTTGTTCGTCACCAGCGCGTTGCGCTGGTTTTCGGCGTTCACCAGCGCAATGGTGAGCCAGAATACAAGTCCTGCGAGCGCGACCACGAGCACCCAGGCCGCGTGGTTCCAGTTACTCGAATCAAACAGATGCTCCTCGTCCGGCTTGGACTTGTCGTACATCTTCAGGATCTTGCCTTCGACATCACTCATTGCGCTGTTTCTCTACCTTTTTATTTCGACTTGGCTGCTTTCGCGACCAGGGCGTCCATCACTTGCAGCGTGGCTCCGAACAGGGCCGGCTCGTTCTGGGTCTTGACCGAATTGTAGACCAATGCGGGCGACGTCTGGTACTTGCCGTCGATCACGATCGTCGGCACGCTGTCGACCTTGTAGTCGGTGGTGATCTGCGGCAGGCGGCGCAGCTTGGTCGTCACGCCGAACGAGTTCCAGGCTTCCAGGAACTTGTTGCGGTCGATACCGTTCTTCGAGACCCAGTCGATGATGGCCGCGTCCGTGTTCAGGCGCAGGCGATCCACGTGCCAGGCCTTGAAGACTTTCGGCTGGAACTCTTCGGCCTTGCCCAGCGCTTCCAGCGTCAGGCGCAGGTGCGCTTCCGGATCGTTGGGGCCCGACGACGGCAGGTGCACGCGCTTGAACACGATGTTGTCACCCTGCTTTTTGACCCACTGTTCGAGCTGGGGTTCCAGCGCGTTGCAGTGCGGGCAGTGGTACATGAAGAACTCGATCACCTCGACCTTTTTACCCGTGGCCTGCACCGGTTGCGGCTGAGCGAGCGTCACGTACTCGACACCGTTCTTCGGGTCGGTCGGCGAAGCGAAAGCGGTGCTGGCGGCGAGGACGGTGGCGAGCAGGGCAAAACGCAGGGAACGCATAGTTATCCTTCTTGGGTTGATTGAGCGAACGACGCGAGATTACCACTTTTTCGGCCCCCAACCTTAGCCGGGGCTTATTTCTTGCAATTGGTTACCGTCGTAACCAACACCGGGGTCAGAAGTCGTACCGGGCCGACAGTTTCAGTTGACGTCCATCGCTCGGGTAGATACCGCCCTTGCACGAAAACGCATTGCTGAAGTAGCGACGGTCCGCCAGGTTCAGCCCAGTCGCGGCGACTTCCCACGCGCCCAGCTTGATGCCGTAGCGCGCGTCGACCGTCGTGTACGACGGGATGAGCGCGCCGCAGCTGTTGCTGAAGTCGCTGCCGTAGCGCTGGCTGTCGACCCATTGCACACCCACGTCGGCCGACAGGCCATTGCCCGGCACCCAGGCGAGGCGCGCCGTCACGACGTTCTTCGGCACGAGCGCCAGTTCGCGGCCGGCGTTCGGGCCGTCCGTGAAATGCGCAATCACGTGCTGCAGGTGCGCGCTCGCGCGCCAGCCCGCCATCAGCGCGGCCTCGGCGTCGATCTCGAAGCCCTTGCGTTCGGTCGGATCGAGGTTCGTGTTCGCGCCCCAGCCGCCGTTCAGCGTGGGGTCGTAGAAAATCTCGTTGTTCAGGCGATGGCGGAACACGCGCATCGTCACGGTGCGGCTGTCGTCGCCCGGCGCGTGGCGCAGGGTCGTGCCCAGTTCGAGGTCATGCGACGTCTGCGCCTTCAGGATGTCGAGGCTGGAACGGTAGCCGTTCTCGTCGACGTTGGCCACGCGGTAGCTCTGCCCCGCCTTCGCGTAGACCTCGACGAGCGGATGCACGCGGTAGCTGGCCTGCGCTTCCCACGCGTTCTGCGATTGCGAACGGTCTTCCGGCGCGACGCCGCCCACGACGTCCACGACGCTCTTGTCGAAGTTCTCGTGGCGCGCGCCCAGGGCGATGCGGCCGTCGTGGGCCGGGTCGAAGCGCAGCTCGTCGCGCAGGTACACGGCTTTCGACGACTGGCTCGCGTCGGCGCTCGAGAACGAGGCCGTCGTCTTGCGCTTCCAGCGCGTGAAGTCCACACCGCCCACCAGTTCATTGAGCATGCCGCCCACGTCGGACAGCCAGCGCGCGCGCGGCGAGAACTGGTCCTGGCGGCCGTCGTACGCATTGGTCGAGCCGAACGACAGGTAGTTCGAGCGCACGTTGCGTTCGCGGTGCGACAGGTCGGCCGCCAGGTCGACGGCGCCCAGGCGGTATTCGGCGAAGACGTTCGCGCGGTCCGTGTTCAGTGAGCCGAAGTCGTTCGGCGTCGCGGCCTGGCGCGGGTCCGCGTCGAACTCGGCCAGCGACAGCGCGCCGGGAAGGCGCGTATCCTGGCGCGCGCTTTCGAGGTGGATGCCGGCGCGGCCGCCCGTGAAGCGGGTCTGCACGTTGAGCGAGGCGGTCGTCTGGTCGAAATCGCTGTTGCGACGGTAGTTGTTGCTACCCTGGCGCGCGACGGCGATGTCGGCGCTGACGTTGCCCGCCGTCTGCGACAGCGACGCGCGCACGTCGTGTTCATGGAACGAGCCGCCTTCGGCAAACACGGAACCGTGCAGGCCACCGTCCACGTTGCGGCGCGTGGTGATCTGGATGACGCCGCCGGTGGCGCCTTCGCCATACAGCACGCTGCCGCCGCCGCGGGTGATCTCGATGCGTTCGACCGTGTCGATCGGGATCGTCGACAGCACGGTGTTCGCCAGTTCGTTCTCGTTCAGGCGCACGCCGTCGACCATGATCACCATGTTCTGCGCGCTGTTGGTGCCGAAGCCGCGCAGGTCGAGCGCGAAGTCGGGCGAGGAGTCCAGGCTCTGGCGGCCGAACACGCCGCCGATCTTGCGGATCGCGCTGTTCACGTCGTTCACGCCGGCGCGGCGGATGTCGTCCTGCGTGATGACGGTGGCGCCGATCGGACGCAGGGTTTCCACGCTCGGAAAACGGGAACCGGTGATGACGACGGTCGATGGGGTGCCGTCCTGGGCGCGCACGGCGCCGGTGGAGAAGGACAGGACGATGGCACAGGCCAGCGCGATCGGCTTGATAGCCGGCGCGCCGCGGGTGGAAGCGGCAGTATGCATTGGATGTTCAGTGTTCGTTTGGCACCGGCAAGCGTCCCCGCACGCCGGCGTACACAAAAGCGCGGCGTAACGCCGGCTTCCCCTGTCTGGCCGGTCTCCGGGCTCCAAGACGGACCGTCCCACCTTCCTATGCAAGCACAGTGGCTGTCGGGGCGGCCTGTCGCCGTGCGGCGACGCTTGTTTACCGTTGCGGGGGCAGCACACGTTGGCATGTCGCCGGAGGCGACGCCGCTTCGTGTTTCCCGTTTAACTGCACGCGCAGACGCGCATGCGGGCACCAGAACCCCGAGATTATAACCTGTATAGTGTGGGCACAAAAATAACAGCCACGCCAGGGGTCTTGCATGCTTCCTCGTTTCCGGTTCCGCTTCGCCCTCGCCGCCGCGCTGCTGCTGGCGGGCGCGGTCTTCGCCGCGCCGCAGCCTGTCTTGTCACCCGACGGCATCGCCCTCGCCCCGCCCGACGCCGCCGCCGTCCGCATCCCCAGCAGCCCGGATGCCTGGGGCGGCCCGCGCACGGGACGCGAACCCACGCTGTCCGACCGCGTCGTCCATTACGACATCGCCGCCACGCTCGACCCGATCAAACACACGGTCACGGGCCGCGAACGGCTCACGTGGCGCAACCGCAGCAACGTCGCCGTCAGGAGCGTCTACCTGCACCTGTACATGAACGCGTTCGAGAGCGCGGGCAGCACGTATTTCACGGAGCGGCGCGAACGCGACGGTACGTTCCGCTCCGGCGTCGACATCAAGGACGCGTGGGGCCACATCGCCCTGCGCCGCGTCGCGCAGGGCGGCGCCGGCGTGCCGTGGACCTTCGTCCATCCCGACAACGGCCCGGCGCTTGATCACACCGTCGTGCGCTTCGACCTGCCGCAGGCCGTGGCGCCGGGCGCGTCGACGACGCTCGACATCGACTTCGTCACGCAGCTGCCGCGCGTCGTCGCGCGCGCCGGGTATTTCGGCACCTTCCACCTCGTCGCGCAGTGGTTTCCGAAGATCGGCGTGCTGGAACTGCCGGGCGAACGTGGCGCGACGTCGCCGCGCTGGAACGTCCACGAATACCACCTGAATTCCGAGTTCTACGCGGACTTCGGCAGCTACGACGTCAAACTGACCGTCCCGCGCGGGTACACCGTGGGCGCGACGGGCGAACCGCAAGGCGCTCCGGTCGACAAGGACGGCATGCGCACGTGGCATTTTGTGCAAGGCGACGTCCACGACTTCGCCTGGACGGCCGACAGCCAGACGGCGCAGCCGCTCGTCGACACGTGGTCCGGCCCGGGCAGCCCGCCCGTGACGGTGACCGTGCTGTACCCGCCCGAATTCGCGGCCAGCGCGGCGCCCGCGCTGAAGGCGGCAAAAGAATCGCTGACCTATTTCTCGAACACGCTGGGCCCGTACCCGTACAAGACGCTGACCATCGTGATCCCGCCGTACAACGCGGAAGAAGCGGCCGGCATGGAATACCCGACGTTCTTCACGGCCGAGGCCTACCGGACCGTCGAACCGCGCACGGCAAACCAGTTCGCCCTCGCCTTCGTCACCATCCACGAATTCGGCCACGGCTATTTCTACGGCCTGCTCGCATCGAACGAATTCGAGGAACCGCTGCTGGACGAAGGCCTCAATGAGTATTGGGACAACCGCATGATGCGCGACCAGGGCCAGCTCGCCTACATCGCGACGCCGCTGCTTGCCCGCCTCGGCTTCGCACCCGGTTACCCGACTTTCGACGCCGAGCGCATCGCGACGCCGCGCCACGACCCGGCCGATCCGCCCGGCGCCAACGCGTGGCACCGGTTGCAGGATATCGGCCCCGTCTACACGCGCACGGCGATCCTGATGCGCGACCTGGAAGCGCGCATCGGCAGGGCGCCGATGGAGCGCGCGTTCAAGGAGTACTACCGGCGCTGGAAGTTCCGCCACCCGAGCACCGCCGACCTGCGCGAGACGCTCGCCGAGGTGACGGGCCAGCGCGCCGTCATCGAGGATGCGTTCGAGCGCCAGGTCTACGCCGTGTCCCGCATCGACGACAGCATCGCCGACCTCACGAGCACCGAGCAGGTGCCGCTCCCCGGCGCACACGAGAGCCAGGCGGCCGTCGACAAACGCATCGAGGCGGCGCGTGCGGCATGGCGCAAGACGCATCCGGACGGCACCGGACCGTACCCGTACCGCACGGACGTCACAGTCCGCCGCCATGGCGCGCCGGTGCCGCAAACGCTCGTCGTGAAGTTCGCCGACGGCAGCACCGAGACCGCGCACTGGAATGCCGACGAACGCTGGCACAAATTCACCTGGACGAAACCGGCGAAGGCCGTCTCCGCCGAACTCGATCCGCAGCGCCTGCACTACCTGGACGTGAACAAGCTCGATGACAGCCGCACCCTCGAACCGGATGCGCGGGCGTCGCACCGCTGGGGCCTCGAATTCGCCGCCGTCGTCAATTACCTCCTTGCCCTGATCGCCACCTTATGACGACCGAAACGATCCTTGAGTCCCCTTCCCTCGCGCCGCGTGCGGCCGGCCCGCACGGCGTGCTGCACGTGGCGCGCGCCGCGCTGCAATGGCGCTTGCTGCTGTGGTGGGCCGTGCTCCTGCTGCTGCCGACCGTCGTCGCCGCGCTGCCGGTGTGGGAGCTGCTGTCCGCCAGCCTCGATCACTCCGTGTACGCGGCGCGCCTCGCCGAGCGCCTCGACATGATCGCGTACGCCGACATCATGCACGCCGCGCGCGACCAGTACGCGCCGGCGCTGGGCGCGGGCAGCCTCGTCGCGCTGGCGCTGACGTTGCTGCTGTCGCCGCTGCTGGCGGGCATGGCGCTTGCTGCCGCGCGCGCGCCGGAACCGCTGGCGTCCGGCGCGCTGCTGGCGGCCGGTGCGCAGTGTTACCCGCGCCTCGCGCGCATGCTCGCGTGGTCGGTCGTCCCGTTGGGTGTGGCGGTGATGGTCGGCAGCTCGGCCCATCACCTGGCCGGCCAGATCGCCGAGACGGCGCGGCTGGAAGCGGACGCCGAACGCGCGGCGCACGTGGCCACTTTGGCGACCGTCGTGCTGCTCGTGCTGGCCCACGCCACGATCGACGTCGGCCGCGCCATGCTGGCCGCGGACCGCCGGCGCACGTCCGCCATCGGCGCGTGGTGGCGCGGCTGCGTCCAGCTGGCGCGCCGGCCGCTGGCGCTGCTGGGGACCTGGCTCGGCATCACCGCGGCCGGTCTCGCGCTCGCGGCCGTGCTCGCGTTCGCGCGCGTGCACGTGCCGGCGCTGGGGACCATCGGCACTGCGGGCGCCGTCGTGCTGGCCCAGCTGGTCGTCCTCGTACTCGGATGGATGCGGATGGCGCGCCTGTTCGCGCTGGTGGCCCTTCTGCGCTGAACCACGCGTTCGGCTACCATGAATGTTTCGATTGCCGCCAGAAGGAGCCCGCCATGACCCGCCTGCCCACCTATTTCGTCTCGCATGGAGGCGGCCCGTGGCCGTGGATGAAGGACCAGTACGGCCCCACGTATGCCGAGCTGGAAGCGTCGCTGGTCGACATCAGGCGCCAGATCGGCGCGCGCCCGAAGGCCGTGCTCGTCGTGACGAGCCACTGGGAGACGGACGAGTTCACCGTGTCGTCCGGCACGGCACCGGGCATGATCTACGACTACGGCGGCTTCCCGCCGCACACGTACCAGATCCGCTACCCGGCGCCGGGCGAACCGCAGCTGGCGGCTAGAGTCGCACAACTGCTGACCGACGCCGGCCAGCCCACGCGCCTCGACGCGGAACGCGGCTTCGACCACGGCACGTTCTCGATGCTGGCCCCGATCTATCCCGAGGCCGACATGCCGGTCGTGCAGCTGTCGATCCGCCACGGCTACGACCCGGCCGTGCACCTGGCCGCCGGCCGCGCACTGGCCCCGCTGCGCGACGAGGGCGTGCTGATCCTCGGCAGCGGCCTGTCGTTCCACAACCTGCGCCAGTTCGGCCCGGGCGGCGCGCTGGCATCGCACGCGTTCGATACGTGGCTGCAGCACGTGCTGCTGGAACTGTCTCCCGCCGACCGCGAGCAGGCTCTGCTGTACTGGAGCGAGGCGCCGTATGCCCGGATGGCGCATCCGCGCGAGGATCATCTCGTGCCGTTGTGGGTGGCGTTGGGGGCGGCCGAGCAGGAACCTTCCGCGTGCGTGTATCACGAGGAGAGTTTCTTTGGGGCGTTGACGGTGTCGAGTTTCAGGTTTGGTGAAGCGGCAGCTTGACGTTCAGGCAGACGCTGGTTGACAGCGGCCAAAATCTGCAGATTCGCTCGACATGACAATGCTCTCTTCAATTCGACATGACTTCGGAGAGAGCAAATGGCAATCGACGTGTACCTTCAGATCGACGGCATCAAGGGCGAATCCCAAGACTCGGCACATCAGGGCTGGATCGAAATCGTCCAGGCCCAATGGGGTGTGACTCAACCAGTTCTCAATTCGCCGGGATCGGGCACTGGAGGTCGCACGACAGGGCGTAGCGAATACCGCACGCTGTCGCTGGCCAAGCTCGCCGATCTGGCGTCGCCAATTCTGATGCAGCACTGCACGAACGGCAAGACCATTCCGAAAGCGAAGCTGGACATGATGCGGGCCGATGGCGATGGCAATCGTGTGAAGTACTACGAGGTCGAGCTGGAGAACGTACTCATCGCCAACATGGAGCAGATGGTGGCCGAGGGCAGCATCCTCCGTGACCACATCGCCCTTCACTTCACGAAAGTGAAATGGAAGTATTCGCAGCAGAAGATCGGCGGCGGCATGGGAGGACATACGGCGGGTGGCTGGGACCTGTCGTGCAACAAATCGTGTGCGTGACGGAGGCTGCTCATGCGCGATCAAAAGGACGACCCGCTCCGTCCCACCCAGGACAAGCGTGGTTTCTTCATGCTGCCGCAGACGCCGATGGATTCAGGCTACTACACCTACGGCAAAATAGATAACAAGCCGGACAGGGGCGGATACCAATATCCTCATCCAGTCATGATGCAGGCAATCCTTCGCGTGGCGCTGGAGTGGCAGGCCCGAGACCCGCGCCGCATCGGTATCGGCAACATCAGCCGTGCCAATGGATTTGATGACGACGACCACGACTCCCACCTGGATGGGCTCCAGGTGGATGTTCGGCCCGTCCGTAAAGACGGGCTTGAAAATCCTGTCACGTGGACCGATCGCGAGTACGACAGGGATGCAACTGCCAGGCTGATCGAGTTGTTCCGCACGTTTGCCCCGGTCAAGTTCATTCTCTTCAACGACACCGGCATCCCATTCGTCAAAGCGGCCAAACGTCACGACGACCATTTCCACGTAGCCTTGATAGGGTGATCATGCGCACACTGACGTTGCTCGTTTTCGCTGGGTTCTGCCAGTTGGTCAATGCTGGCGAGAGCGAACAGAAGCCTCATGAACTGAACGAGTGGAACCCGCTTCAAGCGAACTACAAAATCCACTCAGGCGGCACCGCGTATTCGGAGCTTCCGACGAAGGACGACAGTGCGTTTACGGTCGCCTTCAGGGACGAGGCGGCCAGACAGGTGTTCGAGCAGATCGGGCCTGACGTGAAGTCTGCGTGTCACGATGCACCGGGCTATCGGGCACGAGAAAAAAAAGGAGTCTATTGCTCGTACACGCCGCGCCTGGAAAATCCCAAAAACGCCCATTACCGATGCTGGGTTGGTATCAACCTACGGACTGGAGAGGGAGATGTGCGGTTGAGCTGCTAGTGCCGTGTGCTTCGCGCAAGGATGCTCCGGCAGGAATCGACGAGGTCGTTAGAAGCCGTATGGCTTCTGGGTTTTCTTTGCGGGCTCATCTGCGACTTGAATACACGCTTGGATACACGCCTGTTTAGGTGACGCCAGCGGCACAACCGCGTACGGGCGGCGAAAAACGGCTAATGGCCGGGCTTCGCCATTTTTTTGAGAAGAAAAAGCGCGAAGTACTGCGGATCGGCAAGGCTAAGTCACGCCGACCAAATCGCCACTTTCGGTCTCGCGCTAAATTCTGGCAATCGATAAAATGATATTTTTCGATATCCAGACGAGATCATTGTGGCAGGCGCCGATTTACACCATATCCAACGTACCTTTCGAGAGACTGTCAGAAATGGCGCTGGGATTGGAGATCCCGCCTGGATGGCAGATCGTACTACTTCACACAAGAGTCTAGATTGGAAAGCATTGCTGCGTTCGCGCCGGATATTGCTGATCTCCGAAGCGGGAACAGGGAAAACATTCGAGTGCGAGTCCAAGGCGAAATCGTTGTTCGAGGCAGGCGAAGCCGCATTTTTCCTACGCTTGGAAACGGTTGCATCGGTTGGCATCACCGGGGCGTTGTTCGGGAAAAATAAGCGACGATTCGATGCTTGGTATGCTGCCGCGTCGGGTATGGGCTACTTTTTTCTGGACTCGGTTGATGAGCTGGAACTGGCGCACGGGAATTTTAGAGATGCGTTGGAACGCCTCGCGGCCGACCTAGAAGGTGCACTCGCGCGTGCAACGATCGTCGTCACATCCCGTCCAGTTGCCATTGATCGCGCAGCATTTCGCGACCTGCTCTCCGTTAGCGAGATCATCAACCAGGAGCTTGACGGTAAGGACCTAGTGCGCCTTGCGCTCCACGGCCAAGAAAAGACTGAAGAGCTGTCAGATTTTCGGGAAGTCGAACTGCTTCCGCTTACCGATGCGCAAATACTACAGTTCGCGCGAGGCCATGGGGTCGAATCACCTGACGATCTACTCGCCGCAATCCAAAAAAAGCATGCGCATGATTTTGCCCGCCGGCCCCAAGACCTCATTGAACTTTGCGATGACTGGCGCGATCATCATTCCATCCGTCCGCACTTTGAGCAGGTGAGAGCGCATGTCTTGAATCAACTTGCCGCCCGACCGAACAGAAAGGAAAAGGCGGATCTGACAGCGGAGAAAGCGCGCACCGGTGCGCAGCGCCTTGCGCTGGCGGCCGTGCTGTCGCGGCGGCTCACTATCCGGTATAGCGCCGGTGCAGATCTGCATGGCTCGGGGGAGGCACCGATCGACCCGCGTCCTCTTCTGACCGATTGGACCGTCCAGGAAATCTCCGCACTGCTGGAGCGCCCACTGTTCGCGGCCGCAGGGTATGGCCGTGTTCGCTTTCGACATCGCTCAGTTCTGGAATATCTAGCTGCCAGCGAAGTGCATCAACTGGTTGAAAGCGGCAAACTTTCACTGAGTGCTGGCTATCGACTGCTATTCGGGCTGACCGACGCAAACGAACGGGTCCTGAAACCGTCAATGCGCCCGGTAGCTGGCTGGCTGGCTCTGCTCCGCCAGGATGTGTTCGATGAAATTCTCAGGGTCGAGCCCAGCACGTTACTAATCCACGGCGATCCGGAGTCGTTGATGGACCACCAGCGCCAGCGCGCGCTGCTTAGCTTCGTAATTCTGTGTGGAAAAGGACGGTGGCGCGGTGTCCGCGTGCCGGACATCCAAATTGAGCGTCTTGCCGAACCGTCGCTCGCCCAGACCGTGCTCGATGCGTGGCGCGATGGCGTCGAGAACCCGGAAGTCAGAGATCTACTAATACAACTGGTTTCGGTCGGGAGATTCCAGAAATGTGCTGATCTCATGGCCAGCCTCGCATCGACGGTAAATTCCAATCCGCACGAACGGTTCGATGCAATTGCAGCCCTCGCCGAACTGGCAGATCCGCGCACATCAGCATTGATTGATGCGGCCCTTGCCTCTGGCCCGAACTGGAACGCCGAGCTAGCGGGATGGATCGCAACCTCGCTCTATCCCGATCACGTTACTGACACTCAACTGCTGGAAATCGCGGCTCGTTTACCTTCCCAAACCCGAAGATTGAGGAATTATGCAGACAGGATGGCGTCGCGCATCGAAACGGCGGTTGTCAGTAGTAAACGTCTTGAGACGGTTCTGTTGGGACTTTTAGTGCTGGCAGAGAAGAATATTGCGGTAGTGGACGACGAGTTCCGAGACGGCGAAACTTCCATGAAGCTGTCACCCCTACTTGCAGCCGTTAGCATACGGCTGCTGAAGGTCAAAGTTGTCAATCGTGAAGTATTGCGCGCGTCTGTTACGGTCACTCGCGTTGCCGGTGGCATAGCGAGCAGCTCTCGCCTTGACGAACTGCGGCAGCTTCTCAACGTGCTTCCGCTCCAGTCTCGCCGGGAAGTATGTGCAATCGACCTGCACTGCCTAGAACGGCTAAAACTAGGTACTGACGCAACTCACTGGCTCGCAAAGTTGCTCTGGCAAGGGCCCATTGTGTATTCGGAAAGCGACCTCCCATGGATTATCGACGCGCTGGGCGACAGACAAACGCCACATGCGCATCGACAGGTGCTGCTTGAGCTTGCCGTATATCTGGCGACAAAAGACGGTGAAACGTCGAAACAGGCAGAGATGCGGGCGGCGGTGGCAGACTCATCCCCTCTCCTCGCTCAGCTTGTTGAAGCGGTTGCATCCAAAAAGCCCAGCGAACAGTTCCTCAAAATAATGGAGGAAGAGCGGAAAAGGAAGGAAACGCAGCTGAAGAAAGCAGCGGACGAGGCGGCAGCTTGGTTGCAGTTCTGGCGCGAGCTTGCCACCCAACCTTCTTTGGCATTGGCTCCGGACCGTCAGGAAGGCACGATCTGGAATCTCGGCATTCTGCTTCGCAAGGCAGGCGACACCTTGCGTTGGAACCGCGTCTTTCTGGAAAAGCATTTTGGCCGTACGGCGACCGACGCTCTTCGTGCTGCACTTATGACGTACTGGCGTACTATGGTGCCGACTGTAGCAAGCGAACGTAAGGCTGACGAAAAAAATACCTATCTCGTAGTCTGGACACTCGGCCTGCTGGGCATTTATGCGGAAGCAGAGGACCCTACATGGAGCCATCATTTGAGCGATCAGGAAGCGACCGTCGTAGCGCGCTATGCGCTGATCGAATTAAATGGTTTTCCTGCCTGGCTGCGTGACGCCACCAGCAACTTTCCATTACAGATTGACACCTTGATTGGCGGAGAACTCGATAAGGAGCTCGATGTGTCTGGTTGCGACACGATCCCGCATAGCAGTCTGCTTCAAGCGCTCCGCTATGGTCCTGCGAACGTTGCGCTGGTGCTGCAACCTCGGCTCCTGAAATGGTTAAATGGTCCGGCAACGAATTTACTGCAGGGACCGCACAACGTTTCGCGGGAGGCTCGACTTAACCAAGTGGTGCAAGTCCTTCTGACGCATGGCGATGCACAAGGACGAAATAGTGTGGAAAGCATCGCTATTCAACAAATTGCAAGTTATGGGAACGCCTATCTCGGCTTATGGATACCGGTCCTTTGCACACTGAATCCGAACATCGGTATCGGACATTTATTGCGACTGTTGCGCGCACTGCCGGTCGAGCAAAAGGGAGAAGCCGTCGAGTTGATCGCCAGCTTGGTAGATTCCCGCCGAGCGCATGACCTTAACAACTTCAGCGCATTGACGGACATTGATCTTCTGATGGAATTGACGGCTGAAGTCTATCGCCACGTCCGTCCTGACATGGACACTATCCATGCCGGTGCCTACTCGCCCGAACACCGTGACAACGCCGAGGATGCACGCCGATACATTTTTGAGGCTTTCATGCAGCGATCGGGACCTGAAGCGCTGCGAGCAAAGCTTGCTTTGGCGGAATTGCCCATCTTCGACTTTCTCAGGTACCGAATTCGGGAGCTTGCTAGGGAAAGACTTGCAGGCGAGGTCGACCGAGCTATCGCAGAGATCCCTGAGATCGCAGAGCTGTTTAACGGAAAAGATCTTCCGCCTAAAACCGGCAGCGCCATGGCGCAAGTCCTTGTTGATCGGCTCGATGATCTGCAAGCGCTTATGCTGGCCGACACGAGTCCGCGCGCTGCGTGGGCAGCAGTTCAGGACGAAAACACGCTCCGCCCGGCGATCGCGCGGGAATTCCTGCATATGGCAAATGGCGCATATACCGTCGACCAGGAAGCGGTAACCGCTGAAGGCAAAGAGACTGATATTCGCTTTCGAACACCTCCCGACTTACAGGCAACTATCGAGTTGAAAATTGGCGAAAAAGACCGTTCGGCAAAAGAATTGTGCGATACCATCGAAAAGCAACTTGTGAACAAGTACATGGCGTATTCACACGCACGCACGGGATGCCTGCTGGTTACCATAGCCGATTCTAAGCGGCGTTGGAAACACCCTGACACAGGCCGCTTGATCGATCATGTTCAACTGCAGGAGCTGCTCAATGTAGCGGCTCAGACCGCACAACAGCGCTTAGGTGGGTCTGCCCGTGTGCTTGCGCGCGTGCTGGACCTGACTCCCCGGCTTGGTGTTGAAGGCGCATCCTCTGCGATATCGGACGGCAGAGTAAAGAGCGTGTGAATCGACGATCGTTGTGAACTGCTCTTGCGCCTCGATGTTCGAGATGTGCGATGTCGACACCAGCGCCAGCAGTGCCGCGGCAGGTCTTGTCTTGGGGCTTGGCGTTCCGAACAGCGCTGTCCGTCAAGGACGGTACAGATCTTTGGCATTCTGGATCCATGACGCCTGGCATTTTCATCCCTAAGCGAGGATATGGATCCAAAAATGGGGCTTGTAATGGACGAGCTTAAACTTTAGCGCACAAAAAACCAGGTTCCAGAAAGAGAAACGCGGTTTCATGGACTTTGCTAGACTACTACGGATGAGTAGGGGGTGCTCCGGCCGGAATCTAACCGGCACGCCATCGCTGACACGGGATTTTAAGTCCCGCGCTTCCCCCGCGCCGCCTCTTCCGCCTTGCGCGCCGCCTTCTCGGCCGCGATACGGGCCTTTTCGTCCATCTCGATGCGGTGGCGTTCCAGCGCCTCGGCGCGCGTCTGCGGGGTTTCCAGGCTGATGCGGCCCAGCGCGCCCTGGCGGTAATCCTGCAGCAGCACGTGCGCCGCCTTTTCGTAGTCGTAGTCGCCGCCGCGCACGCGGAATGCGCGGCGCTGGGCCACGCCCTCGATCACGCCGAAGCCGTCCAGCCCTTCCGTCTTGATGCCGTAGCGGGCCGTGAGCAATTGCGGGTAGCGCTGCAGCAGCAGGCCGCCCAGGTATTCCGCCACTTCTTCCTCGATGACGGCGTTCGTGCCGATCGCGTGGCTCGCGGCCAGCATCAGGCCGTCGCTTTCCATCTCGATCTTCGGCCACAGCATGCCGGGCGTGTCGACCAGCACCGTGAACTTGTCGAGGTAGAGCTTTTGCTGGGACTTCGTGACGGCCGGTTCGTCGCCGACCTTCGCCACGCGTTTTTTCAGCAGCGCGTTCATCAGCGTGGACTTGCCTACGTTCGGGATGCCCATGATCATGATGCGCAGCGGCTTCGTCGGCACACCGCGGTGCGGGGCCAGCGCCTTGCACAGGTCGGGGATCTTCGCCACGTCCGACGGCTTCTTCGTCGTCATCGGATACGCGGTCACGCCTTCCTGGGCGTCATACCACGCGGCCCAGGCCGCGGTGGCGGCGGGGTCGGCGAGGTCAGTCTTGTTCAGCACCTTCAGGCAGGGACGCTGGCGGAACTTGCGCAACTCTTCGACCATCGGGTTGCTGCTCGCCTGCGGCAGGCGGGCGTCCAGGACCTCGATGACCACATCGGTGTTTTCCATCTGCTCCGCGGCCTGCTTGCGGGCGGCGGCCATGTGGCCCGGGAACCATTGAATCGACATGCTCTACCTTCAAAAATTTGCGTGCAACCGGGTATTGTACCTGAGTCCACGCAAATCGCCCTACCGTGTTGCAGGCATGCACTCGCTCGGCGGCAGCGGCACGGCCGGGTCGAATGCGGCCAGGCGCGACCGGGCCTCGCGCAGGTCCTTGCCGAATTCGGTGAGATAGCGCGACCGCTCCTCGCTCTGCCATTCTGCATCCGAATAGCTTTTCGGCGCGTGCGATGCCGCCGTCAGGACCTTGCCCTGCAGCCGCGGCAGCAGCGCGCGGTCGGGGTCGGTGTTCTCCTTGAGCAGGTAGCCGTCGACGTCGCGCAGCGTGAGCGGCGCGGCCGGGGCCTGGTCGCGCAGCAGCTTGCCGAACATCGTCAGCTTGATGTCGTTCGGACCGGGGCCCAGCACCTCGTTGAAGGTCAGCAGCGCGACGGGCTGGCCGCGGGCGTCGTCGACGCGGCCGTTCACGACGTAGCGGCCGGGCATGCGCACGTCGAGCGGCAGGTGGAACACGAGCGAGCCTTCCTCGACGGCTTCGCGCGGCGCCCCCGTCCACACGGCCGGCAATTCGGGCGTGTAGATGACGTCGAATTGCACGAGGCCGGTCTTGCCGCCCACGTTGTAGCGCACCTCGGTGCGGATCGTGCCGTTGAATGCGGCGAGGCCCGTCTGCGCGGGTGCCAGCACGCCGGCGAAGGCGCCGTCGTTTGGCACCGGGTCGGCGCCCGTGCCGTCGTCGGTGAACGGGATGCTCACCTGCGGCGTCTGGCGCGTGCCGGCATACGTGATGCCTTGCGCGAGGGCGCGCGTGATCACGAGGGGCAGCGTCCTGCCGTCGGCGTCGACGGCACGCAGCGAGAACGCCACCGATTCGCCGGACGCCATGTAGACGCGCGACTGCGACGTCTGCAATTGCACACCCGTGTTGGCGCCGCCGCTGTCCAGGCGCATCGGGTTCGTCGACGCCACGGGATCGTTGGGGCGGTTCTGGTCGGGGTTGTCCGTCATCGGGCGCGAGCCGACCGGATACTGGCTGGCCGTGCGGTAGCTGCAATAGGTGTGGTCGGCCAGCTGGACGTTCTCGACCAGTTGCCGGCGCCGGTTGTTGCGGTCGTCCGGCAGCGGCAGATCGCTGGCCTGGACCTGGCCGAAGAACTGCGGCCCGCGCGGGGCCGGTGCCTGGGCCACCGCGGGGGCAGGCGCCGGCGCGCCATGGTCCATGGCGCTCCACACGAGCACCGCGATGACGGCGACCGCGGCCGTCGCCAGCGCCAGCCGGCGCAGGCGCGGCTTCGGCGCCGCAGCCGGGCGCCGTTTTGGCTTGTCGTTACGTCTAGAGGGCACTGTTCACCATCGCATTGCGTACGACCGACACGATGCCCTGCCAGTTACCGCTCGTGTAATGGTTGTAGGTTTCGCTGTCGTCGCGGAATGAAACGGAATGGTAGCTCCACTTCGCACTGCCGCCCTCGTTCGCGGCCGTGCCGAGCGCGAGGTCGTTGCACAGCCAGTCGCTGGGGTTGCAGTACGATCCGCCGGAGCTGCCGGCCACGCCACCGGAGCTGTGGTAGGCGACGGCCTCGTCGTCCTGGCCGGGCAGTATGCCGGAATACGCGGTGCCCTTGGCGCCCGCGTACATGTAGAACCAGATGCCGCGCGTCGTGTTGTGGTTGTACATGGCGCGCGCCGTCGTCGTCTTGAGATCCTGCGTGAGCGGGTCGGAAACGGCCCACGAGCCGTAGTCGGCCAGTTCGGAACCGCCGCCCGCGCCGGACGCGGCGCGCACCCATTTGATGTTCCAGCCGGTCTGCGAGGTACCGTCGCTGTTGCCGCACACGCCCGACGAATTCGGGGCCGCATTCTTCTTCATGCGCGATGAACCGCCGTAGTTCGCGAGCGTGTAGCCCATCATGAGGTCGCCCGCGCTGTGGGTCGCGATGTAGCACCAGTTGCTGCCCGTGCAGAAGCAGTCGAGGGCGTCGCGGATGTGGTAGCTCTGCGATGCGATGCTGTTGTAGCCGTCCCAGTTGACGGCCTTCTTGTTGACGCCCGCCGCCGTCGACGACGGGCCCCAGTACGTGAAGCTGTTGTAGTCGCCGATCGTGCCGCCGCCCGTGCGGCCGTTGATCCACAGCGTGTAATTCGTCGCCGATGCCAGTCCCGTAATCATGAGCAGGCACAGCGCCGTCAGCCAGCGCATCGATGTCATCTCCACTCCTCCTTGTAGTCGTCGTTGGATGGTGCGCCGTACGCTGGTTGCCGCTGAGCTTACGGCCGAGTCGACTGTAGAGAGGGTCTGTATGTATGTCAATTGCCGCGCGAGCCAGCGTGGTGGCTCGCATGTCCATGTTCAGCGCGCACTTAGCGCGCACTTAGCGCGCATTCACCGCGACCGCCGCCCGCATCACGGCGACGATGCCGCCCCAATGACCGTCCGTGCGGTGGTTGTAGTTCTCGCCGTCGTCGCGGAAGGCGACCCAGTGGTTGGCCCACTTGGCATGGCCGCCCTCGGCCGGGACGGATCCCAGGGTCAGCACATCGCAGAACCAGTCCTGCGGGTTGCAATAGGATCCGCCCGACGAGCCGGCTACGGCGCCCGCGCTGTGGTAGGCCTGGACCCCGTCGTCCTGGCCCGGCAGGAAGGCCGACGTCAGGCCGCCGTCGGCGCCGGCGTACATCCAGAACCAGATGCCGCGCGTGTCGTTGTGGTTGTACATGGCGCGCGCCGTCCTCACGCGCAAGTCCTGCACGAGTGGCTCCGACGTCGTCCAGGCGCCGATGTCCGCGAGTTCAGAGCCGCCGCCGGAACCCGCGGCCGAGGCGACCCACTTGATGTTCCAGCCGGTTTGCGACGACCCGTCGCTGTTGCCGCACACGCCCGCCGCATTCGGCTGCGCGTTCTTCTTCACACGAGCGGAACCGCCGTAGTTGGCGAGCGTGTAGCCGATGAGCAGGTCGCCGGCGCTGTGCGTGGCGATGTAGCACCAGTTGTTCCCCGTGCAGAAGCAGTCGAGGGCGTTGCGGATGGTGCCGCTCTGCGACGCGATGCTGCTGCGGCCGTCCCAGTTGACGGCCTTCTTGTTGACGCCGGCGTCCATCGACGCCGGGCCCCAGTAGGAAAAGTCGGCATAGTCGCCGATCGTGGCGCCGCCTGTGCGGCCGTGGATCCATAACGTGTAATTGGCGGCTGATGCCAGCGCGGAAAAAGCGAGCAGACACAGCATCAACAAGAACCGCAGCGGTTTCATCGAGACCTCCACTCATCCATATCGTGAAGGTTAGAGTCCGGCGTTTCAGTCGAGTTCCGCGAGGGCTTTGACGTGGGCCACGACGCTGCGTCCCAACGCCGACAGTGCGTAGCCGCCCTCCAGGCAGCTGACGATGCGTCCGCCCGCGTACCGCCGCGCGATGTCGGCGACCTGGTGCGTGATCCACGCGTAATCCGCCTCGACGAGGGCCATGCCGCCCATGTCGTCTTCCTTGTGGGCGTCGAAGCCGGCCGAGATGAAGATCATCTGCGGGCGGAACGCGTGCAGCGCGGGCAGCCATTGTTCGGCGACGAGCTTGCGCACGACGTCGCCGCCCGAGTACGCGGGGACCGGCACGTTGACGCAGGTCGGCGTGATCGGTTCCGGTTCCGTGTACGGATAGAACGGATGCTGGAAAAAGCTGGCCATCAGCACGCGCGGATCGCCCTTGAACGACTCCGCCGTGCCGTTGCCGTGGTGGACGTCGAAGTCGACGATGGCGACGCGCTCCAGGCCGTGCACGTCGAGCGCGCGGCGCGCGGCGATGGCCACGTTGTTGAAGAGGCAGAAGCCCATGGGCTCCGTCGGCCGCGCGTGGTGGCCCGGCGGGCGGACGGCGCAGAACGCATTGTCGACGGTGCCGGCGACGACGGCGTCCGTGGCGGCCACGGCGGCGCCGGCCGCGCGCAGGGCGGCGCGGTAGCTGTCCTTGCACAGCAGGGTGTCACCGTCGAGCGGATAGTGTTCGCCGGGGGCCCGCGGCAGGTTCCCGCGCACGAGATCGAGCGCCCCCTGCGTGTGGTTGCGCAGGATGTCGGCTTCGTCGGCCAGCGGCGCGCTCACCTGCTCGACGAGGCCGTCCAGGCGCGCGAGGATCAACTGGTCCTCGATCGCACGCAGGCGTTCGGGGGTTTCGGGATGCCAGCTGCCCATCTCGTGCAGGGCGCAGTCCGGGTGGCTGTAAATGGCTGTACTCATGATTCCTGGTTGATGCTCATCGATACCGCAAGTCCCTCCGTTCTCGCATAGAATCGACGGGAAAGGCCACCGCAGGCATATCAAGATTGCTAACAACGTTAATCTACCACGCCTGCGCACCCCGCCGCCCCTGAACGACCACCGGAAGCCATCCATGTTCAATAAATTGCACGCCGCCGCCCGCCAGGTCAGCCAGATCGTGGTCGGCAAGGACCAGCAGGTCCGCCTCGCGCTCACCTGCCTGCTGGCCGGCGGCCACCTGCTCATCGACGACGTGCCGGGCGTCGGCAAGACGACCCTCGCCCACGCGCTCGCGCTGGCGCTGGGCCTGAAGTTCAACCGCGTCCAGTTCACGAGCGACCTGCTGCCCGCCGACGTTGCCGGCATCTCCGTCTACGAGCGCGAAAAGAACGGCTTCGTTTTCCACCCCGGCCCGATCTTCACCCAGGTGCTGCTCGCGGACGAGATCAACCGCGCCACGCCCAAGACGCAGTCGGGCCTGCTGGAAGCGATGGAAGAGCGGCAGGTCACGGCCGACGGCGTCACCCGCGCGCTGCCGGAGCCCTTCTTCGTCATCGCGACACAGAACCCCGCGCACCAGGTCGGCACGTTCCCGCTGCCGGAATCCCAGCTCGACCGCTTCCTGATGTGCCTGTCGCTCGGCTACCCGGACGCCGCCGCCGAGCGCGCCCTGCTGATGGGCGAGGACCGGCGCGCGATGCTCAAGACCATCGCCCCCGTGATGCGGCCGGAAGAATTGCTGGACGCCCAGCGCGCGCTGCGCGCGATCCACGCGTCCGAGAAACTCATCGATTACCTGCAGGCCCTGGCGCACGCGTCGCGCTCCGGAAAACTGTTCGCGGAAGGGCTGTCGCCGCGCGCCACGCTGGCGCTGCTGCAGGCCGCACGCGCATGGGCCGCGCTGGAAGGCCGCGACCACGTCATCCCGGAAGACATCCAGGCCCTGCTCGTGCCCGTGTGTGCGCACCGGTTGCGGCCGCTGCGGTCCGCGCAGGGCGTGGCGATGGCCAGCCGCGACCTCGTGCTGCAGCTGCAGAAATCGGTCCCGGTCTGATGGCCGGAACAGCCGATCAAGCGATGGCACGGCCCGGCGGCTGGCTGGATCGCAAGCGCGCCAACTGGCGTACGCGCGCGACGGCCCGCGACAAGGGCAGCGTGCTGCTGAACCAGAGGCGCGTCTACATCCTGCCCACGCGTGCCGGTCTCGGCTTTTGCGTGCTGCTGCTCGTCCTCCTGATCGGCTCGATCAACTACAACCTGGGCCTCGGCTTCGGCCTCACGTTCCTCGCCGGCGCCTGCGCCCTCGTCGACATGGTGCAGACGACGCGCAACCTGGCCGGCCTCGTGCTCAGCCCCGGCCGCGCGCCCGACGTGTATGCCGGCGAGGACGCGCCGTTCGAACTCCGCGTCGAGAACCCGACGCGACTCGCGCGCTACGCCGTCTGGATCGATTTCGAGCACGTGCCCGAGCCGAGGCAGGCCATCGACGTGCCGGCCGGTGGCAGCACGACGCTCGTGCTGCGCACGGCAACCAGCGCGCGCGGCTGGATGCGCCCACCCCGCGTGCGCCTGTCCACGCACTTCCCGCTCGGCCTGTTCCGCGCGTGGAGCTGGTGGCAGCCGGACAGCCGCGCCCTCGTCTACCCGTTCCCCGAGCAGGAGGCGCCGCCGCTGCCGATGCTGGGCCGTCCCAGCCCGGACGGCGTGGGCAGCACCGTCAGCGCCGATGATTACGAAAACTTCGGCGGGGTGCGCAGCTACCAGCCCGGCGACCCGCTGCGCCACCTCGCCTGGCGCCAGATCGCGCGCCTCGATCCGGAACTGGGCGGCCAGCTCGTCACCAAGCATTTCGAGGGCGGCACGGTGGACGAGCTGGTCCTCGACTTCGACGCGCTGCCGCCGCGGCTCGACGTGGAGCTGCGCCTCGCGCGCATGGTCCGCTGGGTATTGGAAGCGGAGCAGCGCGCCCTGCCCTACGGCTTTATCCTCGGCCGCATCCGCTACGACGCGGCCCTCGGCCCCGCGCACCAGGCGGCCTGCCTGCGCGCGCTGGCGTTGTACGGCTTGCCGGAGGAACCGGCGTGAAGACACCCCTGTCACGGGACAAGCAGGACACGCTGCTGCTGATCGCCAGCAGCCTGCTCGTGCTGGCGCCGCACGCGGCCCACCTGCCCCTGTGGGTGAGCCTGCTGTGCGGGGCCACGCTGGCCTGGCGCGCCGCCATCACGCTGCTGGGCCGGCGCATGCCTCCCAATGTCATCCTCGTGCCCATCGCGGCTGCGGCCATGTTCGGCGTGCTGCAGAGTTATCACACCCTGCTGGGACGCGATGCGGGCGTCGCCATGCTCGTCCTTCTCGTCGCCTTCAAGATGCTCGAGATGCATGCGCGGCGCGACCTGTTCGTCGTCGTGTTCCTGTGCTATTTCCTCGTACTCACCAATTTCTTTTATTCGCAGACGATCCCGACGGCGCTGCTGATGCTGGCCTCCCTCGTGGCGCTGCTGGCCACGCAGTTGTCGTTCCAGCTGACGGGCGTCGTGCCCCCGTTGCGTACGCGCCTGTGGATGGGTGCGAAACTGCTCGGGCTGGCGCTGCCGCTGGCGGGCGCCGCGTTCGTCCTGTTCCCGCGCATCGAAGGGCCGCTGTGGGGCATGCCGGACCCGTCGCACAGCGCGAAGAGCGGCCTGTCCGACACGATGGCACCCGGCCAGATGTCGAACCTGGCGCAATCGGAAGAGGTCGCGTTCCGCGTCAAATTCGATGGCCCCGTGCCCGCGCAGCGCGAGCTGTACTGGCGCGGCCCCGTGCTGGGCAGCTACGACGGCCGCACCTGGACCCGGGTGCGGCCATCGCGCCACACGCGCCCGCAGCCGCTGGCCCTGTCCGTGGGCGGCACACCGGTCGGCTACCAGGTCACGCTGGAACCGTCGAACACGCGCTGGCTGTTCGCGCTCGAGATGCCGCGCGCCATCCCCGAGGTGCCCGGACACGGCGTGACGCTGTCCGGCGAGCTGGAGTTCCAGTCGCTCGACCCGATCGCCGAGCGCGTGCGCTACGACCTCATCTCCTTCGTACACTACAGCCTGCAGCCGGACGCGTCGCCCGTCGACGGGCAATGGCTGATGCTGCCCTACGGCCTGAATCCGCGGACACGTGCGATGGGCCAGGCGCTGGCGTCCGAACTGGATCCGGCGCGCCGCGTGACGGCCGTGCTGCGCCTGTTTGCCGAAGGCGGCTTCGTCTACACGCTGCAGCCGCCGCTGCTGCCGGGCCGGGATTCGATCGACGACTTCCTGTACGGCACGCGCGCCGGCTTTTGCGAGCACTACGCGGGCGCCTTCGTGTTCCTGATGCGCTCGGCCGGCGTGCCGGCGCGCGTCGTCACAGGCTACCAGGGCGGGGACATGAATCCGATCGACGGCTACCTCGCCGTGCGCCAGTCGGATGCGCATGCGTGGGCCGAGGTCTGGCTGCCGCGGCGCGGCTGGGTGCGCGTCGACCCGACGGCCGCCGTGGCGCCGGACCGCGTGCAGCGCAGCCTGGCGAGCGCGCTGCCGCCGCCGGCGCCGTTCGGCTTCGAAGGCCTGGGCCGGCTGCTGCAGCCCGATCCGGACTCCCTGCTGGGCCGCGTCCGCTATGCCATCGGCGCCGTCAACAACGGCTGGAACCAGTGGGTACTGAACTACACGCCGCAACGCCAGCAGCATCTCGTACAACGCTTGCAAGAAGGATTGTCCCATTGGCAAAGCCTGGCGTTGGTCGCCATGCTCTGCGCCCTGTTGTTCCTGGTAAAAAAATTCTCGCACCGGCGAAAAGCCGACCCCGTCGATGCGCTATACTCGGTCCTGTGCCAGCGCCTCGGCCAGCTTGGCCTGCCGCGTGCGCCGGACGAAGGGCCGACCGCGTATGCGCAGCGTCTCGCCGCTGCCGGCCTGGCTCCCGAGACTGGCGCGGCCGCAACGGAATTCCTGCGCCGCTACAGCGCCTACCGCTACGGACCGCAGAGTCCGGGCACCGGCCTCGTTCCAATTCTGAGAGATTTGCTGTCCCGAGTTCGATGAAATCCTTCGTTTCCCTGCTGCTTGCCCTGGCCGTCGGCGCCGGGCCGGTGGCGGATGCGGCCGCCGCATCCTCGCTCCACCACGCCAAACCCACGGCCAAGTCCGCTAAGGCGACGAAAAAATCCGGCAAGAAGGCGAAACCCGCCGCTCCCGCCCGTCCCACGATCGACTACGACGGCGAGGCCGTCAATTTCAGCGACTGGCAGGCCGTGCGCGATTTCGAGGACGACATCGTCGCCCGCAACGGGTTCGAGCGCGCGCAGATCGAGGATGTGATCAAACGGGCACGCTTCATCGATTCCGCCGTCCAACTGGTCAAACCGGCGCCGCCCGGCAAGCCGAAGAACTGGCAAGCCTACAGCGACCGCTTCATCGAGCCGATCCGCATCAACGCCGGCGTGCGCTTCTGGAACGAGAACGCCGACCTCCTCGCGCGCGCCGAGGCGACCTACGGCGTGCCGGCCGAGATCATCGTCGGCATCCTGGGCGTGGAAACGATCTATGGCCGCGACACGGGCCGTTTCCGCGTCGTCGACGTGCTCACCACCCTCGCCTTCGCCTACCCGGAAGCGCCGAACCGCGCCGACCGGATGGCGTTCTTCCGCGGCGAGCTGGAACACACGCTGCTGCTCGCGCGCAAGGAAAACATCGACCCGTTCTCGCTGCTGGGCTCGTTCGCGGGCGCCGTCGGCATGCCACAGTTCATGCCGGGCAATATCCTGAAATATGGCGTGGACTTCGATGGCGACGGCATCGTCGACCTGCGCGGCTCGGCCGCGGATGCGATCGGCAGCGTGGCCAACTTCCTCGTCCAGCACGGCTGGGATCGCAACAACACGGGACCGGCCGTGTTCCCGGCCGACGTGGCACCCAGCCTTGCCTGGCAAGGGCTGCTGGGCGGCCTGGAAGCGCGCTACCAGCCGGCCGAGCTGGACGGCGCCGGCGTCGCCACGCGCACCGCCCTGCCGGATGGCCGCCTGTACGGCCTCGTCGATTTACAAAATGGGGCCGACCCGACGGAGTATTGGGTAGCAAACGCTAACTTTTTTGCTATCACTAAATACAACCGCAGTTATTTCTATGCCATGTCGGTGGTCGAATTGGGCCGTGCGGTGCGGTTGGCGCGCGGGATCTAGTGTTCTGGCACCAACAACTTTGTATCAGTTTGTAACAGCATTGTCATAAAAACGGCTGAGTCATGCCGTCGTGACAACCTTATACTCCCTAGGGGTATGCTTATTTCTCCAAGACAGTTCTTCTGAGAAACATACCATCTCCCCCGATACCCCCTCTCAAGTTGTCATTCCACCATTCAATTCCTAAACGTGCGGCGGCGCATCGTTAATTGCTCTACACTTAAGTTTAAATAAAAAACAATGATATTCTCAGTGAGTTTGTGAGAGAATTGCATTGCGGCTATTGTTGCGATGGGACAACGAACTCAACGAAAGCCACTGATATTTATTGCTCTTAAGTACTAAATTGGAAATTAGTTGTATAATTTAGTAGAAACTTTCATATCCTTACAGGACGTGGAAGTTCGCCGCGAGCTCTGACAAACCCTCATAGGAATAGTGAATCATGACGAACCAAGTCGGTATCGATATGAACAGCGATTCGGAAAACGACGAACTGCTGCAATACAACCCGAATCGCCTGCTCGACACCCTGATCGAGAATCTGCGCCTGAAGAACGACGCAGCACTGTCGCGCGCCCTGGAAGTTGCGCCGCCGGTGATCTCGAAGATCCGCCACCACCGCCTGCCGGTCGGCGCTTCGCTGCTGATCCGCATGCACGAAGTCTCCGACCTGTCGATCCGCGACCTGCGCTACCTGATGGGCGACCGCCGCGCCAAGTTCCGCATCAGCGACAAGCAGTTCAAGCCGAAGGACAAGGACAGCACTGGCGGCAGCGCCGAGTAACAATGGCAAACACCGGACCGGACGGCGGCCACTGACGCCGCCGCACCGCCCGACTCTGCCGGCCTCCTGCGCGATCGGTTGCCGGGCCAGGGATAGTTTTTCCCCGCATCGGAAGCGGGATGGGGAGACCCAGCGCCGAGAACCCGCGCCGGGCAAGCAAACAATCAGGCGGGGAACACACCCGTCGACAGATAACGATCACCGCGGTCGCAGACGATGAACACGATCGTCGCATTCTCCACCGTCTGCGAGATACGCAACGCGATTTCGCAGGCGCCGGCCGCGGAAATACCGCAGAAAATACCCTCTTCGGCCGCCAGGCGGCGCGCCATCTGTTCCGCAGCGGCCTGGGTCACGCTCTCGACCTGGTCGATGCGCGATTTATCGAAGATCTTCGGCAGATAGGCTTCCGGCCATTTGCGGATGCCGGGAATCGACGACCCTTCCTCCGGCTGCGCGCCGATGATGCGGACCGCCTCGTTCTGCTCCTTCAGGTAGCGCGACACCCCCATGATGGTGCCGGTGGTGCCCATCGCACTGACGAAGTGGGTGACGCGGCCTTCCGTGTCGCGCCAGATTTCCGGACCGGTCGTTTCGTAGTGGGCGCGCGGGTTGTCCTGGTTGCCGAACTGGTCGAGGATGATGCCCTGGCCGTCCTTCTGCATCTGCTCGGCGAGGTCGCGCGCGTATTCCATGCCGCCCGTCTTCGGCGTCAGGATGATCTGGGCGCCGTACGCGGCCATGCTCTGGCGGCGCTCGATGGACAGGTTGTCCGGCATGACCAGCACCATCTTGTAGCCGCGGATCGCGGCCGCCATCGACAGCGCGATCCCCGTGTTGCCGCTCGTCGCCTCGATCAGCGTGTCGCCGGGCTTGATCTGGCCGCGCGCCTCGGCCCCGCGCAGCATCGACATCGCCGCGCGGTCCTTCACGGAACCCGCCGGGTTATTGCCTTCGAGCTTGCCGAGGATGACGTTGTTGCGGGCCGCCGCTTCCGGCCCGGGGATGCGCACCAGCTGCACCAGCGGGGTATTGCCGATCGTGTCTTCGATGGTCTTGTATGCCATTGCCTACTCTTTGCGAACGCGAAACCGACATTCTAATCCGAGTTGAAGGGGCGCGTATGGGACCGCCAACCGAAATACTTTTGTACAAACACAAAAAACCCCGCACCGGGCGGGGTTCTCACGTGGCGTGCGAAGGATCAGGTCGCCGATTTGGCCGCTTCCGGCTTGGCCTTCGCATCGGCCGGCTTGGCACCGGCTTTGGCGGGCTTGGCGGCTTCCGGCTTGGCTTCCGGCTTGGCCGTCGCCGGTGCGCCGTCCTTGGCCTGGCCATTCACCTGCAGGCCCGCTTTCGACAGCTGGGCGGCGCGCTTGTCGGCCACGCCCTTCACGCGCTTCTGGAAGTCGGCCCAGTCCTTGAACGGACCGGCCTTGGTGCGCTCGTCGATGATTGCCTTCGACATGGCCGGACCGACGCCCTTGACCGAATCCAGCGCGGCGGCATCGGCCTTGTTGACGTCCACCTGGGCGAACGCAAAGCCCATCGACGCCACCAGCGTGGCGACTGCAAGCATCAGCTTCTTGATCATCGTTTTTTCTCCATTATCGTTGGCTTGGACGGCGGCCAGGGTGGCCGCCTGTTGCCATAACGGATCGAAACGAGGTTAGGTTGACGGCCTGCTTTGCGACGTCGCAATCAGGCGTGGCCGTCATCCTTGCGCCGCTGCGCGAACAGCTCGTCGCGCGTGACGGTCGCCGTACCCAGCTTGCCGACGACGATGCCGCCCGCGCGGTTCGCCGTCGCCAGCGCTTCCGGCAGCGATGCGCCCGCACCCAGCATGGCGGCCATCGTCGCGATGACGGTATCGCCGGCGCCGGAGACGTCGAACACCTCGCGCGCGTCCGCGTGCACGTGCAGGACCTCATCGGCCGTGTACAGGCTCATGCCCTCTTCCGAACGCGTGAGCAGCAGCGCTTCCAGGCCGAGGTCCGTACGCAGCTTCTGGGCCTTTTCCGTCAGCTGCTCTTCCGTCTTCCAGCTGCCGACGATGCGCTTGAGTTCCGACTTGTTCGGCGTGAGCATCGTGGCGCCCGCGTACGGCGTGAAATCGTCGCCCTTCGGGTCGACCATGACGGTCTTGCCGGCCGCGCGCGCGGCGCGGATCATCTCGGCCACGTTCACGAGGCTGCCCTTGTTGTAGTCGGACAGGATGATCACGTCGTAGTCCGGCAGCAGCGCCTTGAACTGCGTGAGCTTGTCGCGCAGGATCGTTTCAGTGGGCGCATCCTCGAAGTCGATGCGGACCATCTGCTGCTGGCGGCCGATGACGCGCAGCTTGATGATCGTGGAGATCGCCTCGTCGCGCTTGAGGTAGCTGTGGATGCTCGATTCGCGCAGGATGCGTTCGACGTGGTCGCCCGCCTCGTCGGCGCCGACGACGCCCAGCAGGCCGCAGTGCGTGCCCAGGGCCGCGGCGTTGCGCGCGACGTTGGCGGCGCCGCCCAGGCGCTCTTCGCGGCGCTCGATGCGCACGACGGGCACCGGCGCTTCCGGGGAGATGCGCGAGACGTCGCCGAACCAGTAGCGGTCGAGCATGACGTCGCCGACGACGAGCAGGCGCACGCTTTCCAGTTGGGGGGCTTCGGCCTGGCGGTAGCTGTCGGTCGGCAGCAGGCGGCTCGGGTTAATGCTCATGCCGACCTCACTTGCCTGTCAAGACGGAACGGCCGATGCCGTGGTACTCGATGCCCAGGCCCGTCATCAGCGGCGGCTCGAACAGGTTGCGGCCGTCGATGATCACCGGGTGCTTCAGGCGCGCCTTGATCTGCTCGAAGTCCGGGCTGCGGAACGCCTTCCATTCGGTGACGATGACGAGTGCCTCCGCGCCATCCAGCGCTTCCATCGGCGTCTTCTTGAAGTCGACGCGGGCCAGCTGGGCTTCGGAGAGGTCCAGCGCCAGCACGCGCTGCGCTTCTTCCATCGCGACCGGATCGTGCACGGCGACGCTGGCGCCCCGCTCGATCAATTCCTTCAGCAGCACGCGCGACGGTGCCTCGCGCATGTCGTCCGTGTTCGGCTTGAACGCGAGGCCCCAGACGGCGAATGTCATGCCCGTCAGGTCGTCGCCGAAGCGCTGCACGACCTTGCGGCCCAGCACCTGCTTCTGGCGGTCGTTGACGGCTTCCACGGCGCGCAGGATCAGGAGTTCCTGGTCGTACTGGCGCGCGGTGCGCTCGAGCGCCTGCACGTCTTTCGGGAAGCACGAGCCGCCGTAGCCGGCGCCCGCGTACAGGAAGCTGTGGCCGATGCGCGGATCGGAGCCGATGCCGTGGCGGACGGCTTCGATGTCGGCGCCCACCTGGTCGGCGAGGTTGGCCAGTTCGTTCATGAACGAGATGCGGGTCGCGAGCATCGCGTTGGCCGCGTATTTCGTGAACTCGGCCGAGCGCACGTCCATCCAGTAGACGCGCTCGTGGTTGCGGTTGAACGGCGCGTACAGCAGCTTCATGAGGTCGCGCGCGCGCTGGCCCGCTGGGCTGTCGTCGTGGCCGATGACGATGCGGTCCGGACGCATGAAGTCTTCGACGGCGGCGCCTTCCTTCAGGAACTCCGGGTTCGAGACGACGGCGAATTCCATGCTTTCCTCGCCGCGGTTGCGCAACTCTTCGCGCAGCGCCGCGGCGACGCGGTCGGCCGTGCCGACGGGCACCGTGGACTTGTCGACGATGACCTTGTAGCCGTCCATGTGGCGGCCGATGTTGCGGGCGGCGGCCAGCACGTACTGCAGGTCGGCGGAACCGTCTTCGTCCGGCGGGGTGCCGACGGCGATGAACTGGAGCTGGCCATGCGCGACGCTGGCGGCGACGTCGGTCGAGAACTGCAGGCGGCCGGCCGCGCGGTTGCGCGCGACGACTTCTTCCAGGCCCGGCTCGTGGATCGGGATGCCGCCGTTGTTCAGCAGGTCGATCTTGCGTTGGTCGACGTCGAGGCAAAAGACGTCGTTGCCGAGTTCCGCCAGACAGGCGCCGGTCACGAGGCCGACGTAGCCGGTGCCGATAATCGTAATCTTCATGGGTTTGGCTTCTACTTAGTTCATCACGTTCAGTTCTTCGGTACGGCGCGGCGGGTAAGTCTCCCACTTGCTGCACCCCGGGCATTGCCAGTAATACTGGCGCGCCTTGAAACCACAATGGCTGCACTGGTAGCGCGCCAGCTTCTGCGTGTAGCCGTGCACCAGGTTCTTCACCATCGACAGCTCTTCCCACACGTTCGCCGGCGCATCCATCAGGCGCGCTTCCAGCAGCTTGTCGAGACCGAGCAGGGTCGGATTGCGGCGCAGCTCTTCCACCACCAGCTGTTTGGCAGCGTCCACGCCGTTGAGTTCAATGACGGCCTTGAAGACGACCTCGATCAGGTCAATCGACGACGCTTCTTCCAGGTAGGAGCGCAGCAGGTTGACGCCTTCCTGCGGGCGGCCGACGGCGCGGTAGCCATCCATCAGGCGCGCGGCGACGAGGGCCACGTGCGGGACGCTTTGCTGCTCCACGCGGCGCCACGTCTTCAGCGCGCCCTCGATGTCGCCTTCGGCCTTGAGCGCATCGCCGCACAGCATCGTCGCGCGCACGCTCTTGCGATCGGCCTGCAGGGCCTTGTCCAGCAGCGCCTTCGCTTCTTCGGACTGCATGTGCACGAGGGCGTCCTGCGCCAGCTCGCAATAGAACTGCGCGATTTCCTTGTGGTGCGCGCCCGCGCCGGATTCCATCAGGCCCTCGGCGGCGGCAATCGCGCGGCGCCATTCCTTTTCGCGCTGGAAGATCTCCAGCAGCGCGCGCCGGGCCTGCACGCCGTATTGCGTGTCGACGAGCAGGTTGAACGTCTCTTCGGCGCGGTCCAGCAGGCCCGCCTTCAGGTAGTCCATCCCGAGTTCGTACTGCGCGTGCACCTGCTGCTCGATCGGCAGGTCGGGACGCGACAGCAGGTTCTGGTGGACGCGGATCGCACGCTCCGTCTCGCCGCGGCGGCGGAACAGGTTACCCAGCGCGAAGTGCATGTCGGCCGTTTCGGGATCGAGCTTGACGATCTCGATGAACGCGTCGATGGCCTTGTCCGGCTGCTCGTTGAGGAGGAAATTCAAGCCCTTGAAATAGCCGCGCGGGAGGCTGCGCGATTCGGAGACCAGCTGCTTGATGTCGACGCGGGCGGCGATCCAGCCGAGGGCAAAAAAGACGGGGATGCCGAGCAGCCACCAGATTTCAAATTCCATATCTTGTTTTTATTGATTACTGGGTTACAGTCAGCCGCGCGGCGCGACGCTGTCCGGCTGCGGCGCGTTGACGGCGGTACCGGCCGCGCTCTGCAGGGCCTGGATCGTGTGCTTGTGCTGCGAGCTTTCGCGGCGGTGCCGGAACACGGTCGGCGTCACCGCCAGGATGCCGAGGAAGGCGCCGGCGATGAAAAACGCGAGCAGCATCAGCACCAGCGGTCCCCGCACCTCGTAATTGAGGAAGAAATGCAGGTCGACCTGGTGCGTGTTCTTGAGCGCGAAACTGAAGAACAGGACGAACAGCAGGCATCCGACGATGGTGGAGACGAGTTTCATCAGCAGGTCCCGAATGAAAAGACGGCAAATGCGCAGTGTCGCATATTTGTAACGATATTCCTAGGACGGCTGGCCCGGCCGTTGTGCGCATGCGGCGTGATTATACGTGGGTTGCACGGACGGCATCGGGGCTGCAATGCGCGGTTACATCTTTGCCAATTTCGGCCTCAAAACGCGGCGATCGCGGCGCGCAGCCGGGACACCAGGTCCGGCACCAGATGGAGCCGTCCGGCCTCCTCCGCCATCACGCATTCGAATCCCGCCTTCTTCATGGCATGCAGGTCGATCGTGTTCCGGATCGGGTTCGGCAACGTACTGGACAAGATATCGAACAGCCGGTCGACCGCATGCAGCCGCCCCCACAGATAATCGTTTTCGCGCGTCGCACGATTGAGAAAACCGCCGAAACCGGCAAACGTTCCGCCCAGCAAGACGCGCGGGTTGCCGGACGGCGCCAGGCTGGGCGCGTCGTCCGGGCTGATGCGGTCGACCAGGATCTCTTCGATCGGTCCGGTTTCCAGCGCCAGTGCGGTGACGACCGGGTGCAGGATGACGTCCCAATAAAAATAGCCGAGATAGCCGGTGAGGATCGCCGTGCGGTAGCGCGGGTCCAGGTTCTGCACCAGCCCGGACGACAACAGCGTATCGGCGTCGTCGTTCTTGCCCGGGAGGTCGCATTCGATGCCCAGCCGCCGTACCAGTGCGGTCAGCTCCGCGTCCCGGTCGGCGACGAACTGCTCGACATCCATCCGGTTGGGAGTCTCGGACACGAACAGCGTGCGGCATATGGCGACCGCGCGCTCGCTGAGGAAATCGGCATTGTCGTACATCGACAAGGCGTCGATGAGTTTGTGGACCTGGATCTTGATGAGATCGAGGTCTTCCGCGGCCGTCGCGTCATACAGGTCGCTGATCTCGTGCAGTACGAAATTCAGGCGGCGTTTCTTGTACACGACGCCAAAGTCGATCGTCATCCTGGCCCACGGGGGCATGTCGACGTTTTCATAGGCGTTTTCCGCCGCCGTGTAGGAGTCGGCAAGGAGGATGGCATGCCGTGCGGCCCACAGTTCGATCGCCTCCTGCACGCGGTGCGATGCGGTCGATTCGCGGGCAAAACCGCACGCGCCGGCGATCAGTTCGGCGAGAAAATCCAGCGCCTCCAGCACCAGCGTCCGGACGAACGAATCGTAGACGATCGGCGTGGTGGCCAGCGCGTTGGTCGAGCTGAGGCGCCAGTGGCGGAGATCGTTGACGGTATACCGGCCCCTGGCCTTGCCTTCGGTGACCTCGTCGACCAGTTTCGCGACCTGCGGCCGGGCGTAGGCAATCGCCTGTTTCAGGCGCCGCACCTGCTTGTTGTAGCGGCCGACGTCCGCCAGTTCCTTGTAGGTCGGGTCGGTGCGCGGCAGGTCGGACAGCGCCCCGCGCAGGGTCGCGAAGAAGCCCGGCACCTCCGTCCCCGGGGGCGGCTTGTCGAGCTGGGAGTGCGGGTCGATGAAGATCAGGCGGCGGTCGACCTCGCGGAACGCGCTGTGGGTGCGGATGGCGTCCAGCGTCGCCTTGATCGGCTTGTTGTCGAGGATGCTGCCGTCGACCAGCACGGCATCTTCGGGATCCTTGCGTTGATCCCGATAGCCGCCAAAGTTGTGCTGGATAAATTGCGCGCGCGTGGGCCATGGCCGGTGGCGCGCGGCCAGCAGGTCGTCCACTTCGCGGATCCGGGCCGGCGGAAAGGCCCCGGGATACGACGCGGATGCGCGTGCGGCGAACGCGAGCGACGGGACGCTGTCGAGATCGAAGTCGCTGCGCAGGTGCCCGCTTTTTTCGTGATACAGCTGGAAGTGGAACGGACGCCTGTGCTCGCGCTCGGTGAGCACGGGCGGGTCGTGGATGAAGATCGAGCGGTCGAGGCCGCGGAAATCCGTCGCCGTGACCAGCAGGTCGAGCCGCGTGCCGGGAGGCAGCAGCGATTCGCTGCCCGCAACGGCGCGCTCCATGGCGGTGAGGCCGTCGAGGATCAGGGAAGCAAGGCGGCGGCCGTCGAGCGGCGGCTTGAACCAGCGCGAACGGAGGAACATCGACGCCCGTTCCTGCATTTCGCGATCGATGGGGCCGATGATGAGGCCTTCGCGTTTCAGCCGGGACAAGAGCGGCCGCACGAAGGGCCAGAAAAACCATTTGCTCCAGCGCCTGGCCTTGGCGTCGGCGTGCAGCAATTGTCCGATATCGGCGTCGGCCAGCCACATGTCCGTCAACGGTGCCAGGCTGAGATCGTGCGCGAGCGCCCTGCCCAGCGCAACGCCATTCATCGCACCGGCCGAGGCGCCGGACACCACGTCGACGATCACCTGCAAATCGAGTTGCTTGCCGACCGTTTCAAGGAACTGCAGATAGACGTCGCCCGTCGAGTGTTCCGGCTCGTCGGGATAGTGGTCGTGCATGGAGGGGGAGCCGTCGTGCCGGTGATACCACTTGGACGCGCGCACGAGGTTCAGGATTTCGCGGTTGATGCCATGCTGGTAGACGGCCAGCGACACGCCGCCGAAGAATACGATTGCCAGCCGTAATTCTTTCTGTTTCATGGCCGAGGTCTGTGCAACGCGTGGGAAATGGCAAGACCATTGTATTCCCACGAGTGCCCGGCTACAAAAAAAACGGCGCCCCGAAGGACGCCGTTTTGTGAGTCTGTCGCAGACGGATCAGTCTTCGATGATCGGTTGCCCGACCATCGCATCCACCCGCTCGCGCAACTGCTTGCCCGGTTTGAAGTGGGGCACCCGTTTTTCGGGCACCATCACCTTGTCGCCGGACTTCGGGTTGCGGCCGATGCGGGGCGGCCGGCTGTTCAGGGCAAAGCTGCCGAAACCCCGGATCTCGATGCGCTGGCCGCTCGCGAGAGCGTTGGTCATCGCATCGAGGATGGTCTTGACGGCGAACTCGGCGTCTTTTGCCACCAGCTGAGAATAGCGCTCGGCCAGGCGGTTGATCAGCTCGGACTTGGTCATCTGCTCACTCTCGGTGATTAGCCTTTATTATCGAACTTGGCCTTCAGCAGGGCGCCCAGCGAGGTGGTGCCGGTTGCTGCGCTGTTGTCCGAAGCCAGCTTCTGCATGGCTTCCTGGGTGTCGGCGTTGTCCTTGGCCTTGATCGACAGCTGGATGCTGCGTGCCTTGCGGTCGATGTTGATGACCAGGGCTTCGACCTTGTCGCCCACTTTCAGGTGGGTGCCGGCATCTTCCACGCGGTCGCGCGAGATTTCCGAAGCGCGCAGGTAGCCTTCGACTTCGTCGTTCAGCTGGATCACGGCGCCTTTCGGCTCGACCGACTTCACGGTGCCGGTGACCAGGGTGCCCTTGTCGTTCAGCGAAGCGAAGTTGTTGAACGGGTCGCCTTCCAGCTGCTTGACGCCCAGCGAGACACGCTCGCGCTCGACGTCGATCGCCAGAACGACGGCTTCCAGCTCGTCGCCCTTCTTGAAGCGGCGGACGGCTTCTTCGCCGGCTTCGGTCCACGACAGGTCGGACAGGTGCACCAGGCCGTCGATGTTGCCCGGCAGGCCGATGAACACGCCGAAGTCGGTGATCGACTTGATCAGGCCTTTGACCTTGTCGCCCTTCTTGTGGGTCATGCCGAAGTCGTCCCACGGATTCGCCTTGCACTGCTTCATGCCCAGCGAGATACGACGACGCTCTTCGTCGATTTCCAGGACCATGACTTCGACTTCGTCGCCCAGCTGGACAACCTTGTTCGGAGCCACGTTCTTGTTGGTCCAGTCCATTTCCGAGACGTGCACCAGGCCTTCGATGCCCTGCTCGACTTCCACGAACGCACCGTAGTCGGTCAGGTTCGTGACCTTGCCGAACAGGCGGGTGCCTTGCGGGTAGCGACGCGACAGGCCGGTCCACGGATCGTCGCCCAGTTGCTTGACGCCCAGCGAGACGCGGTTCTTTTCCTGATCGTACTTGAGGACCTTAGCGGTGATCTCTTGACCAACCGACAGGACTTCCGACGGGTGACGCACACGGCGCCATGCCAGGTCGGTGATGTGCAGCAGGCCGTCGATGCCGCCCAGGTCGACGAACGCACCGTAGTCGGTGATGTTCTTGACGACGCCGGTGACGACGGTGCCTTCCTTCAGCGTTTCCATCAGCTTCGCACGCTCTTCGCCCATCGATGCTTCGATGACGGCGCGACGCGACAGCACGACGTTGTTACGCTTGCGGTCCAGCTTGATGACCTTGAATTCCAGGGTCTTGCCTTCGAACGGGGTGGTGTCCTTGACCGGACGGGTGTCGACCAGCGAACCCGGCAGGAATGCGCGGATGCCGTTGGTCAGGACGGTCAGGCCGCCTTTGACTTTGCCGTTCACGGTACCGGTGACGATCTCGCCCGATTCCATTGCTTTTTCCAGAGCCAGCCACGATGCCAGGCGCTTGGCCTTGTCGCGCGACAGGATGGTATCGCCGAAACCATTTTCCAGCGATTCGATGGCCACGGAAACGAAGTCACCAACTTTGACTTCCAGTTCGCCCTGGTCATTCTTGAATTCGTCGATGGGGATGAAAGCTTCCGATTTCAGGCCGGCGTTGACGATCACGAAGTTGTGATCCAGACGCACGACTTCGGCGGAGATGACTTCGCCCGAACGCATGTCTTGACGCGCCAGCGACTCTTCGAAGAGTGCTGCGAAGCTTTCCATACCGGTTGCTTGATTTGCTGCAGTAGCCATAAGTTTTGAGATGTTAGCCAGCAGACCGGCTATATGCGATCTGAACTGGGTCAAGTTAAACAACACCCGGAACACGATGTCCCGGGCACCCTGCACGCCGCTCGCGGCGCTTGCTGCATTCTGTTCAGGGATGCGCGTACCAGGCGAGTACCTGTTCGACGGCTTCGTCCGCCGTCATCTGCGAGGTATCGAGGATGTGCGCCCCTTCCGCCGGCACCAGCGGGGCCACGGCGCGCTGGGTATCGCGCGCGTCGCGGGCCTGCAAATCCGCCAGCAGATCGTCCATATTAGCAGAAAATCCTTTGTCAATCAATTGCTTATACCGGCGTTGCGCACGTGCCTCAACACTTGCGGTCAGGAACACTTTTAGCTGTGCGCCAGGAAAGATCACGGTGCCCATGTCGCGGCCGTCGGCCACGAGGCCGGGCGTCTCGCGGAAGCTCAGCTGCAAGCCATACAACGCCTGGCGCACGGCCGGCAGCGCGGCGATCTTCGACGCGGTATTGCCCACTTCTTCCTGGCGGATGGCGTTGCTCACCTCTTCCGTGCCCAGGTAGATGTGGCCGCCGTTGAAGCGGACGGGCAGGTGTTCGGCGACCTTGGCGAGCGCGTGCTCGTCGCGCAGGTCGGTACCGCGGCGCAGTGCGGACAGCGCGGTCAGGCGATACAGGGCGCCGGAATCCAGCAGGTGGAAACCCAGGCGGTCGGCGACCTTGTGGGCCACCGTGCCCTTGCCCGAGGCGGTCGGGCCGTCAATCGTAATGACGGGAATATTCGAGTTCGGCATGTACTTTTGTGTGGTTACCAGTTATCCCATCAGGATAATGTGTCTTGCGCGATTCCGGAAAACGTTTCGAAGTAATCCGGGAACGTCTTGGCCACACACTTCGGATCGTTGATGCGCATCGCGTTGCCGCGGCGCGCGGCACCATCCAGCGACGCCAGCGAGAAGCACATCGCCATCCGGTGGTCGTCATAGGTGTCGATCGTCGCATGCGACAGCGTGTCGGGCGGCGTCACGCGGATATAGTCCGGGCCCTCTTCCACCGTCGCGCCGACCTTGCGCAGCTCTGTCGCCATCGCGGCCAGGCGGTCCGTTTCCTTCACGCGCCAGCTGGCGATGTTGCGCAGCGTGCTCGTGCCGTCCGCGTACAGCGCGGCGACGGCGATCGTCATCGCGGCGTCCGGGATGTGGTTGAAGTCCGCGTCGATGGCTTTCAGGACGCCGTTCGATTTCGCTTCGATCCAGTTGTCGCCCTTCGTGATCGTGGCGCCCATCTGCTCCAGCGCGTCGGCGAAACGCACGTCGCCCTGGATGGAATCCTTGCCCACGCCTTCCACGCGCACCGGACCGCCGGCGATGGCGCCCGCGGCCAGGAAGTACGACGCCGACGACGCGTCGCCCTCGACGTGGATGCTGCCGGGGCTCTGGTAGGTCTGGCCCGGCTGCACGGTGAACGACGCCCAACCGTCCTGGCCGACCGTCACGCCGAAGCGGCGCATCAGGTTCAGCGTGATCTCGATGTACGGCTTCGAAATCAGCTCGCCCACGACCTCGATGGTGACCGGCTTGTCGACCGCCATCAGCGGTGCGGACATCAGCAGCGCGGTCAGGAACTGGCTCGACACGTTGCCGCGCACGGCGATGCGGTCCGGCTGCACCTTGCCCGCGCGGATGTGCAGCGGCGGATAGCCTGGATTGCCCGTGTACTCGATGTTGGCGCCGACGGCGTTCAGCGCGTCGACCAGGTCGCCGATCGGCCGCTCGTGCATGCGCTCGACGCCGTGGAGCAGGTAGTCGCCGCCGATCACGGCCAGCGCCGCCGTCAGCGGACGGATCGCCGTGCCCGCGTTCCCCATGAACAGGTCGGCCTGGCCGACGGTCAGCTTGCCGCCCGCGCCGTGCACGACGTGCGTGCGCTCGTCGACCTGTTCCCACCGGATGCCGAGCTTCTTGAGGGCGTCCAGCATGACGGACGTGTCGTCCGACGCGAGCAGGTCGTGGATGGTCGTCGTGCCTTCGGACAGTGCGGCCAGCAGCAGCGTGCGGTTCGAGATGCTCTTCGAACCCGGCAGGCGTACGGTGCCTTGCACGCGCATCACGGGTTCGAGGTCGATGTGCTGGGGATAGATTTTAGCTTGTGTCATTTTCCAGATTCCTGATCGGGCCGCGGCGGTTTTTCCGCGGTTTCGATCGCTTCGGTCCACGCGCGGCGGGCGCGCTGGGCGTTGGCGTAGGTCGCCTCCAGCGCGGGGCCGTCGTTGGCGGCGAGCCGCGCGCGAAGGTGAGTCAATTGAGCGAGATAGGCGTCCAGTTCGCCGAGCAGCGCGTCGCGGTTCGCGAGGCTGATGTCGCGCCACATTTCCGGAGAACTCCCGGCGATGCGGGTGAAGTCGCGGAAGCCGCTGGCGGCGTACTGGAACAGCAGGTCCGCGTGCGGCTTGTTGGCGATGTCGTCGACGAGCGCGTACGCGAGGAGGTGCGGCAGGTGGCTGACCGCGGCGAACACCCTGTCGTGTTCCTGCGGCGTGAGCATGTGGATGATGGCGCCGCACGTGCGCCACGCGGCGGCCACTTTCTCGACGGCTTCCGGCGCATTCTCCGCCAGCGGGGCGAGGACCGTCTTCTTGCCGCGGTAGAGATCCGGGATCGCCGCGTCCGGGCCGTTCGATTCGCGCCCGGCGATCGGGTGGCCCGGCACGAACTGGACGACCCTGTCGCCCAGCGCGGCGCGCGCGGCCGCCACGACGTCGGACTTGGTGCTGCCCGCGTCCGTGACGATCGTCTGCGGCTCGAGGTGCGGCAGCAGCGATGCGAGGATGGCCCCCGTCTGCGCGACGGGTGCCGCCAGCAGCACGAGGTCCGCGCCGCGCATGGCGTCTTGCGGCGACGTCGCGGCCTCGTCGATGATCCCGAGTTCGCGCGCACGCGCGAGCGCCTGCGCGGAGCGCCCCAGGCCCACGATGTGGCCCGCGGCGCCGGCCGCCTTCAGCCCCAGCGCGAACGAGCCGCCGATCAGGCCGACGCCGACGATGACGACTTTCGCGAACATCAGCTCAAGGCCTTCTTGAGCGCTTCCACGAAGCGCGCATTCTCTTCCGGCAGGCCGATCGAGATGCGCAGCCATTGCGGCAGGCCGTACGCGCCGACCGGACGCACGATCACGCCCTGCTTCAGCAGCGCGAGGTTCACGCGCGCGCCGGCGCCCTCGTCCTCGCCCACTTTCACGAGCACGAAGTTGCCGTACGACGGGACGTACTCGAGCTTGAGCTCATCGAATGCCGCGGTCAGCTGCCGGTAGCCGGCGCGGTTGTTTTCTGCGCCCTTCTGCAGGAATTCCTTGTCGTTCAGCGCCGCGATGGCGGCGGCCTGCGCGAGCGAGTTCACGTTGAACGGCTGGCGGATGCGGTTCATCAGGTCCGTCACGGCCGGCTGGGCGATGGCGAAACCGACGCGCAGGCCGGCGAGGCCATACGCTTTCGAGAAGGTGCGCGAGACGATCAGGTTCGGGTATTTGCGGACCCACTGCGTCGATTCGAACTGGTCCTTCTGCTCGAGGTATTCGTTATACGCCTCGTCCAGCACGACGACGACGGACGCCGGCACCTTCGCCAGGAACGCTTCGATCTCGGGTGCGGCGATGAACGTGCCGGTCGGGTTGTTCGGGTTGGCGATGTAGACGAGACGGGTGTCCGCATCGATGGCGGCGGCCATCGCATCGAGGTCGTGGCCGTGGTTCTTCGCCGGCACCACGATGCCGCGCGCGCCGACGCCCTGCGTGGCCAGCGCGTACACGGCGAACGAGTACTGCGAGTAGACGACGGCCTGGCCCTTCTGCACGAACGCGTGCGCGGCGATCTCGAGGATGTCGTTGGAGCCGTTGCCGAGGGTGATCCAGTCGGCCGGCACGTCGTAGCGCTTGGCCAGCGCGGCCTTCAGCTCGAAGCCGTTGGCGTCCGGGTAGCGGCCGAGTTCCGCAGCCGCGGCGGCCATCGCTGCCTTGGCCGACTCGGGGATGCCGAAGGGGTTTTCGTTGGACGCCAGCTTGACGATATTGGCTTCATCGAGGCCGAACTCGCGGGCGACTTCGGAAATGGGTTTGCCGGCCTGGTAAGGGGCGATGGCGCGGACGTAATCGGGACCGAATTGCGACATGGGATTCTCTTGGCTGTAATGGGATGATTCTGTGATTCAGAGGCCGACGGGATAGGATCCCAATACCTTGAAGAAGGCGGCGTTGTCCTTGAGCTCGTCGAGCGCGCGGCCGACGGCGGCATCGGCGATATGGCCTTCGACGTCCACGTAGAAGTAGTACTCCCACGTGCCGATGCGCGCGGGACGCGATTCGAAGCGCGTCATCGACACGCCGTGCTTCGCGAGCGGCGCGAGCAGGCTGTAGACGGCACCGGCCTTGTTCGGCACGGCCAGCACGATCGACGTGCGGTCCTTGCCGGACGGGCCCGTGGCCTGGCTGCCGATGATCAGGAAGCGCGTGCGGTTGTGCGGATCGTCCTGGATGTGCGCCTGCACGACGCCCAGCTTGTACTGCTCGCCCGCCATCTCGCTGGCGATCGCGGCGATGGTCGGATCCTGGCTCGCCAGCACGGCCGCTTCCGCGTTCGACGCGACGGCACGGCGCTCGATGCCCGGATGGTGCAGGTTGAGCCAAACCTGGCACTGGGCCAGCGCCTGCGAATGCGCGCACACGACCTTCACGCCGTCCATGCTGCCCGTCTTCGTCATGAGGCTGTGGTGCACGGGGATCGACACTTCGCCGCTGATGATGGTCGTCGTCGCGAGCATCAGGTCGAGCGTGCGGTTGATCGCGCCCTCGGACGAGTTCTCGACGGGGACGACGCCGTAGTCGGCGGTGCCGGCCTCGGTGGCGCGGAACACCTCGTCGATCGACACGCACGGCAGGCCTTCGACGGCGCTGCCGAACTGCTGGAACACGGCCTGTTCGCTGAACGTGCCGGTGGGGCCGAGGAAGGCGACCGTCACGCGCTTTTCCAGCGCGCGGCAGGACGACATGATCTCGCGGAAAATGGTCTGCACGTCCTGGTTCTTCAGCGGACCGGGATTGCGCTCGGCGACGCCGCGCAGCACCTGCGCTTCGCGTTCGGGGCGGAACACGGGGGCGTTCGTCTCGGCCTTCACGTGGCCGACTTCCTGCGCGACCTTGCCGCGGCGTGAAAGGAGTTCGAGGATTTGCGCGTCGATCGCATCGATCTGTTCGCGCAGGGGTTTGAGTTTGTCTGTCATCGTCTGCTCATGGGGTGCGGTTCGCATGTCCGGTTGGGGCGAAGGGACCCCATGCACCCAACCGCAACGATGGCCTTAGCGGCCCGCGAACTCGTTCAAATAATCGACCAGGGCTTGCACACCCTCGATCGGCATCGCGTTGTAGATCGATGCCCGCATACCGCCGACGGACTTGTGGCCCTTCAGTTGCAGCAGGCCGCGCGCTTTGGCGCCGGCCAGGAATTGTTCGTTCAAGGATTCATCGCGCAGGTAGAACGGTACGTTCATGCGCGAGCGATATTCGGGCGCCACACGATTCTGGTAGAAGTCGTCGGCGTCCAGCGCCGCGTACAGCAGGCGCGCTTTTTCGATGTTGCGGCGTTCCATCTCAGCCACGCCGCCCTGTTTTTTCAGGTGCGCGAACACGAGGCCCGCGATATAGATGCCATACGTCGGCGGCGTGTTCAGCATCGACTCCGCCTCCGCCACCGCGCTCCAGTTGAACACGCCCGGGCAGATCGGCAGCGCGTGGCCGAGCAGGTCTTCGCGCACGATCGTGATCGTCAGGCCCGCCGGACCGATATTCTTTTGCGCGCCGGCGAAGATCACGCCGTATTTCGACACGTCGACCTGGCGCGACAGGATGTGCGACGACATGTCGACGACGAGCGGCGTATCGCCTTGCACCGTCGGCACGTAGCCGATCTCCACGCCGTCGATGGTCTCGTTCGTGCACAGGTGCAGATACGCGGTGTCTTCACTCAGCTTCCACGTCTCCTGCGGCGGCACGGTGGTGAAGCGGCTCGCTTCGCCCGACGCAGCCACGTTCACGTTCGCATAACGCCTGGCTTCCTTGATCGACTTGCCGGACCACGAACCGGTGTGGACGAAGTCGACGGTGGCAGGCTGCGGTTTGCGGCCCACCATGTTCAACGGGATGATGGCGTTCTGGCCGAGGCCACCGCCCTGCAGGAACAGGACCTTGTAATTGTCCGGTATCGCCAGCAGTTCGCGCAGGTCGGCCTCGGCCTGCCTGGCGATCGAAATGAATTCGGGGCCGCGATGGCTCATCTCCATCACGGACATGCCGCTGCCGTGCCAGTCGAGCATTTCCTCGGCTGCCTGGCGCAGCACTTCTTTCGGCAGGACGGCCGGGCCGGCGGAGAAGTTGTACACCTGGGTCATCGTCTCCTCCTTATTTGCCGACGATGCTTTGTGCGCTCTGCGCCATCATCTTCTGGACGCGCGGCATCATCACGCGTTGGCTGATCTCCATGCTGCGGGTCATCAGCGTCGGCATGTTCGCCAGCATCTTCTGGCCCAGCGGCGAGGCGTAGAACGCGGACAGCTGGCGGATCTCGTCCAGCGTATAGGTCTCGGCGTACAGCGGCACCATCTCGGCCAGCATGTCGTCGACGAGGGTCGGGTCGGAGAAGAGCGCGTGCGTCTGCGCGGTCAGCGTCGGCAGCGCCTCCTTGAGCTTCTTGTGCGCCTCGGCCTTCTTCTCTGCGCTCATCGTCGCGTCGCTGTCGATCATCGCGTTCAGCGACGCGGCCATCTGGACCGGCATCTGCTGGTCCGCCTGCTTCAGCGACGCCAGCATCACGTCGCGGATCTTCATCGACGCCATCATCTGCTTGGTGGCGGCGACGACGGCCGGGTCGGCGGACGGCGTCGCGGCAAACGCGGCGGAGGAGCAGGTGACGGCGAGGGCGGAGGCGATGGCGACGAGAGTTTTCTTCACGGATGTCCTTGATGATGGCTGGTGCGGGGGCTTGCAATCCCGGCATGACAATGCGGGTTCCTCGATTTTCGCACGAAACTTGCAAAAAATCCTCAACCGCTGCCATTTCGGGGGAATTACGAAAAAAAAGCCGCCGAGACGCAAGCGTCAGGGCGGCTTCGTGGCTGGCTGTCCGGATTATTCCGGTGCCGGCTCCAGTTCCGTTTCCTCGAGGTCGGTCTCGACCACGCGCTGCAGGCCGGACAGCCTGGTGCCGTCTTCCACCGCGATCAGGGTGACGCCCTGGGTGGCGCGGCCCATCTCGCGGATCTCGGCCACGCGGGTCCGGATCAGGACGCCGCCGGTCGTGATCAGCATGATCTCGTCGGTCTCGTCGACCAGCGTCGCAGCGACCACCTTGCCGTTACGTTCCGACGTCTGGATCGCGATCATGCCCTTCGTACCGCGGCCGTGGCGCGTGTACTCCGTGATCGGCGTGCGCTTGCCGAAGCCGTTTTCCGTCGCGGTCAGCACGGACTGCTGCTCGTTCTCGGCGACCAGCAGCGCGATCACGTTCTGGCCCTCTTCCAGGTTCATGCCGCGCACGCCGCGCGCGGTACGGCCCATCGGACGCACGTCGTTCTCGTCGAAGCGCACGGCCTTGCCGGCGTCCGAGAACAGCATCACGTCGTGCTTGCCGTCCGTGAGCGCGGCGCCGATCAGGAAGTCGCCCTCGTCCAGGTCGACGGCGATGATGCCGGCCTTGCGCGGGTTGCTGAAGTCGCGCAGCGGCGTCTTCTTGACGGTGCCGAGGCTCGTCGACATGAACACGTAGTGATCTTCCGGGAACGTCGAGTTCTCGCCCGACAGCGGCAGGATCACGGTGATCTTCTCGCCATCCTGCAGCGGGAACATGTTCACGATCGGCTTGCCGCGCGAGTTGCGCGAACCCTGCGGCACTTCCCACACCTTCAGCCAGTACATCCGGCCGCGGTTGCTGAAGCACAGCATGTAGTCGTGCGTGTTCGCGATGAACAGCTGGTCGATCCAGTCCTCGTCCTTCGTCGCCATCGCCTGCTTGCCGCGGCCGCCGCGCTTCTGCGCGCGGTATTCGGAAATCGGCTGCGACTTCATGTAGCCCGTGTGCGACAGGGTCACGACCATGTCCTGCGGCGTGATCAGGTCTTCCGTTTCCAGGTCGGACGCGTTGTGCTCGATGGCGGAACGGCGGGTGTCCTTGCCGTTGTCCGCGTAGTCGGATTTGATCTGCGCCATCTCGTCGACGATGATGCTCGTGACGCGCTCCGGGCGGGCCAGGATGTCGAGCAGGTCGGCGATGTGCAGCATCACTTCCTTGTACTCGTTGACGATCTTGTCCTGCTCCAGGCCGGTCAGGCGCTGCAGGCGCATCTGCAGGATTTCCTGGGCCTGCTCGTCCGACAGTTTATACAGGCCGTCCTGCTGCATGCCGTAGTGCTTCGGCAGGTGCTCCGGACGGAACGCCTCGATGCCGCCGGAAGCGCCCAGCTCGGTACGCGTGAGCATTTCGCGCACGAGGGACGAATCCCACGCGCGCGACATCAGTTCCGTCTTCGCGACCGGCGGCGTCGGCGCGGCCTTGATGATCGCGATGAAGTCGTCGATGTTCGCCAGCGCGACCGCGAGGCCTTCCAGCATGTGACCGCGTTCGCGTGCCTTGCGCAGCTCGAACACGGTGCGGCGCGTGACCACTTCGCGGCGGTGCGACAGGAAGCACTCCAGCATCTGCTTCAGGTTCAGCAGCTTCGGCTGGCCGTTGACGAGGGCCACCATGTTCATGCCGAACGTATCCTGCAGCTGGGTCTGCTTGTACAGGTTGTTCAGCACGACTTCCGGCACTTCGCCGCGCTTCAGCTCGATGACGACGCGCATGCCCGATTTGTCGGACTCGTCGCGGATGTCGGAAATGCCTTCCAGCTTCTTGTCACGCACGTTCTCGGCGATGCGCTCCAGCAGCGACTTCTTGTTGACCTGGTACGGCAGCTCGTCGACGATGATCGCGATGCGGCCGCCGTCCTTGCCGTATTCCTCGAAGTGGGTCTTGGCGCGCATCACGACGCGGCCGCGGCCCGTGCGATAGCCGTCGCGCACGCCCGAGACGCCGTAGATGATGCCGGCCGTCGGGAAGTCCGGCGCCGGGATCAGCTCGATCAGCTCGTCGATCGTGCAGTCCGGGTTCTTCAGCACGTGCATCGCGCCGTTGATCACTTCGGACAGGTTGTGCGGCGGGATGTTCGTCGCCATGCCGACCGCGATGCCGGACGAGCCGTTGATCAGCAGGTTCGGGATCTTCGTCGGCAGGACGGTCGGCTCTTTTTCCTTGCCGTCATAGTTCGGCTGGAAGTCGACGGTGTCCTTGTCGATGTCGGCGAGGAGTTCGTTCGAGATCTTGTCCAGGCGGCACTCGGTGTAACGCATCGCCGCGGCGGAGTCGCCGTCGATCGAGCCGAAGTTGCCCTGCCCGTCCACCAGCGTGTAGCGCAGCGAGAAGTCCTGGGCCATGCGGACCAGGGTGTCGTAGATCGACGCGTCGCCGTGCGGGTGGTACTTACCCATCGTGTCGCCGACCACGCGTGCGCACTTCAGGTATGGACGGTTCCACACGTTGTTCATCTCGTGCATCGCGAAGAGCACGCGGCGGTGCACGGGCTTCAAGCCGTCGCGCACGTCCGGCAGAGCACGGCCCACGATCACGCTCATCGCGTAATCGAGGTAGCTCTTGCGCATCTCTTCTTCCAGGGAAATTGGAACTGTTTCTTTTGCGAATTGATCCATTGTGCGGGTCGGCGCCTTCAGGCTGATAAGTGATATTCCAAGCCCATGATTTTACCACGGCAGCCCTGTCCATAACGTATTTCAACGGCAGCCCAAAGGCGATGGCAAACGAGCACAATTAACCCTTTGACACATGCCTGTCATAAACATTCGTCAAGCTTGCGTGCGACTCCCGACACCTTGTTGCGCAGAAACAACGCGACAAATAGCATGCACGGCAATTGGTCGACGGTCGGTCGTGCGGATGTGGCGTATGTGGCAAAATGGCCGAGACGTTAATTGCTTGTTTCACAATGCGGAACTGACGTGCTGTCTCGAGTGTTAATATTATGCTCACGTCTTATTGCCCTGAGGCAGTTTCGCTGCTAGAAGATTTTACCGAAAGGAAGAAGAAATATGAATAAATTGGCAACCCTCGTATTCGCAGCTACGGCCGCGATGGCGGGCAGTGCATCCGCGCAAAGCGCGCCTCCGTATGCGCCGCTGACCACCGATATCAAGGCGCCGACGCCGTACAGCGCTTACGTGCAGGATGCCCGTGGCGTCATCGCCCGCAATCCTTTCGGCCTGTGCTGGCGCACCGGCTACTGGACCCCGGCCGACGCGGTCCCGGGCTGCGACGCACCGCTGTGCGTGCCGCCTGAGCGTCTGGAAAACGGCAAGTGCGTCGCTCCGCCGCCGCCGCCGGCCGCTCCGGCACCTGCCCCGGCTCCGGCCCCGGCACCGGCACCTGCTCCGGTCCCGACCTCGGAAAAAGTGAGCTACTCGGCTGACGCCTTCTTCGACTTCGACAAGGCTGTCCTGAAGCCGGCCGGCAAAGCGTCGCTGGACGACCTGGTCTCCAAGCTGAAAGACATCAACCTGGAAGTCATCATCGCCGTCGGCCACACCGACTCGGTCGGCACCGATGAGTACAACCAGAAGCTGTCCGTCCGCCGCGCCGAAGCCGTCAAGGCTTATCTGCAGAGCAAGGGCGTCGAATCGAACCGCGTCTACACCGAAGGCAAAGGCGAGAAGCAGCCGGTCGCCGACAACAAGACCGCCGCCGGCCGTGCGAAGAACCGCCGCGTGGAAATCGAAGTCGTCGGTACCCGCAGCAACAAGCAGTAATCCGGCTCACGCCTGAACAACCCCGCTGCGGCGGGGTTTTTTTATGCCTGGTTTTTTTCACGATCCCAGCCGTACCGGCTACCCATTTCCGCTATCATTCCGTCCTATGACTACGACGACCAACGCCGATCCCTTAGAGATCCAGAAGTTCAGTGAACTGGCCCACCGCTGGTGGGACCCGACGTCCGAATTCCGTCCGCTGCACGACATCAACCCGTTGCGCCTGGAATGGATCAACGCGCGCGTGCCGCTGGCTGGCAAAAACGTCATCGACATCGGCTGCGGCGGCGGCATCCTGGCCGAATCGATGGCGCGCAAGGGCGCCAAGGTCACGGGCATCGACCTATCGAAGAAGGCGCTGAAGGTCGCTGACCTGCACAGCCTGGAATCGGGCGTGGAAGTGCGTTACAAAATGATCGCCGCCGAAGACATGGCCGCGGAAGAGCCGGGCCAGTTCGACGTCGTCACCTGCATGGAGATGCTCGAGCACGTCCCGGACCCGGCTTCCATCGTGCGCGCCGCGGCGGCGCTCGTCAAACCGGGCGGCCGCGTGTTCTTCTCGACCCTGAACCGCAACGTCAAATCGTATCTGTTCGCCGTCGTCGGCGCGGAATACGTGCTGCGCATGCTGCCGCGCGGCACCCACGACTACACCAAATTCATCACGCCGGCCGAGTTGTCGAACTTCGTGCGCGATGCCGGCCTCATCGTCGACGGATTGAAGGGCCTGACCTACAACCCGCTGACCAAGATCTACTCGCTGAACCAGGACACCGACGTCAACTACATGGTTGCCTGCAGCAAACCGCTCTAAGTACCGACCCATGACCTTTTCCTCTTCCCTGTCCGCGCCGCGCGCCGTCCTGTTCGACCTCGACGGCACCCTGGCCGACACCGCGCCCGACCTCGCGGCGGCCGTCAACTGGATGCGCACGGAGCGCGGCCTGGAACCGACGCCGTACGCCATCCTGCGTCCGACCGCGTCGGCCGGCGCCCGCGGCATGATCGGCGCCGCCTTCGGCCTGGCGCCGGGGGACACGGGCTACGAAGAATTGCGGCTGGAATGGTTCGAGCGTTACCAGTCCAACATGGCCGTGCACAGCACGCTGTTCGACGGCATCCCCGACCTGCTCGACGGCCTTGCCGCGGCTGGCATGGCCTGGGGCATCGTCACCAACAAGCCGGCCCGCTTCACGGACCCGCTCGTCCCGCAAATCGGCCTGGCGCACGCCGGCTGCGTGATCTCGGGCGACACGACGCCGCACGCGAAACCCCACCCCGCCCCGCTGCTGGAAGCGGCGCGCCGCCTGGACCTCGACCCGGCGCACTGCTGGTACGTGGGCGACGACCAGCGCGACATCGAGGCGGGCCGCGCGGCCGGGATGATCACCGTGGCCTGCAACTGGGGCTATTGCGGCTCCATCGATCCGGCGACGTGGGGTGCCGACTACCTGCTGGACACGCCGCACGAGCTGCTGCAGATGCTGCGCGAACTGGCGGGCGCCGCCGAAACGGCCGCCTGATCTGGTTTCCTTATACTGTCCTGACCGTGCCGCCGACTCTGGCGGCATTGTTTTTTTGGTCGTCGCCGCTAGTCGGTTAGTTGCAGATGTGCTGCCGGTACGGTGGTCTTCTTTAGACGGCACCTCGCTTCGGTCAGCTCGTCATTTACATATCTTTACGATTGATACACGGATACGTCTATCTCTGCACAATGCCTCTGGGTAATCTACAGCCATACGACAACAACGTCTCAGGAGCAGACAAAATGGAAACGATCAAGACCACCACCTCCCGTATCCACCCGCTGGTTGCAGCTGCCGCAGTGTCCGTCGTCGTCGTCAGCCTGGCCGGCACGGCGGCGATTACCGGCCTGCTGCCGAGCTCGCACAGCGCTCCCGAGGCTGCCCCGACCCAGGTGAACCCGGCCTATGCCGCGGCCCCGACGACCGCCCCGGCCCTGCCGATGACTGCGGGCGCAACAGCGCCGCAAGGCCTGCAACCGGTCCAGGGCGCCTATGCACAGCCGGCCGTCGCAAGCGCCCAACCGGCACCGGCCCCGACTGTGATCAAGGAAACGATCATCAAGGAAGTCCCGGCGAAACCGGCACCGCGCCACACGACGCACCACACGAGCTACGCCCAGAACGATGCGCCGTCGTATCGTGAACCGGCACCGCGTCCGGCTCCGCAGCCGGCACAGCCGAACTACGTCGCCATTGGCACGGGCGCCGTCGTCGGCGGCCTGCTGGGCAACCAGGTCGGCAGCGGCAACGGCCGCAAACTGGCGACGGTCGCCGGCATCATCGGCGGCGGCATGCTGGGCAACCAGATCGCCAACCAGAACCAGGGCCGTTAATCTCACGCCAGCCCTTGATACTGCGCACCTCGCACCCATATCGGGTGTGAGGGCGCTACAGGGCTCTCCGCTCAAAGGCCGATTGCGGTACAATGAGCATTCCTTTCTGGGGGCGACCTGGTTTCGACGTGGGTTGCAAAGCAGAACAGGGCATACCGAGGACTGGTTACCTCGTAAATACATCCAGAAATCAATAACTGCAAACGATAACTCGTACGCACTCGCAGCCTAATCGCTGCTAGCTCTACACCACCTCGCCTCTGGGGTGTGCCGCAAGGCAAGTAGAGTCATTTACAGAGGCTAGGATTCAACCGGGTTACCTGGTTGCTTCCGAAACTTTAGGTAACTCGCTTGGTTGCAGGGTGCACGTCCCCGTCAATTAAGTTAAATTAAAAGACAGTGCTAAGTATGTAGAACTGTCTGTAGAGTGCTTGCGGACGAGGGTTCGATTCCCTCCGCCTCCACCAGAACTCCGAAAAGCCGTTGATTCGTCAACGGCTTTTTCTTTTTCGCCGCCGGTTTCGGTCATGGGGCTTCAAAACACAACCCCAAGAACACATGGCCTACCGCTTACCTGCGCAATTACATCGCAGCCGACACGGCACCCTATATTTCCGAATTGCTATTCCCACTGACCTACGTCATCATTTCGGCATGGCCGAGGTGTACCGCACGCTGCGCACGGCGCGGGTAGTTGACGCGGCACTCTCAGCCCAGACGCTGGCGGTGTCTTTCAAAGCACTGTTCCACCAGCTTAGGGAAGAAAGCATGTGCGCGACCAAGAAAAAGCAAAGTACTAACGACATCCGGGTTGGCTGGACTACCGAGACCAATCTTGACGAGTTTCGCCGTCCGATGTCGGTGAAATTCACTAGTGAACCTGGCGACCCGCCGGGTGCGATGGCTGCGGCAATACGTGAGGTGCTCGACAGCGCACCCTCCGCACGCCTTCCAGAAGTCTCCGTCGAAAGTAACATCGTTCAGGTAGCTCAGCCGTTGTCGGCCTATGTAGAGCCGTACCTTGCAAACGCCTTCAAGGCCAGCATGCCCGACGAGAAGACGCTCGAATCTTACCGCGCAGCGATCCACCTGTTTATCGAGATCGTCGGCGACAAGCCCTTGCACAAGCTTAACGTGGCCGACCAGAACCGGTATGAAGACACGATCGTAAAGGTGCCCACGAACCGCACGAAAAGCGCGCTCACGCGCTCCCTATCGATTGATGAGATGGTGACGCTGAAAATCCCAAAAATTAGCTCACAAACGGTCAAGAACAACGCCCAGCGCACGAACAATTTTTTGGCCTGGGCGTTCCGGCGTGAAGGCGGTAAGCCTCCGTTCGAACTGATGAACAAAATGCGCATTACGGCGCGGTCTAAGAAAATTCAGCGCCGAGCATTCACAGACGACGAGTTGCGTACGCTGTTCAGCACAGCGACATATGAACAAGGCCAACAACAGAGTCCGTACATGTACAGGCTGCCGCTCATCGGCCTGCACAGCGGGATGCGTATTAACGAGATCGCGCAATTAGAGCTTGCCGACCTGATTTCGTACGCCGACACCGTGTGCTTCAACGTCGACGATGATGGCGACGACGGTGAGGACGACACGATGAGTCGGCGTGCCAAGCGCGTTAAGACCGACGCTGGACGCCGTGTAGTTCCGATTCACGGCGCTCTCATAGACGCGGGACTACTGGACTACGTCGACGCCCTGCGCCGAGAAGGACACTCTGCATTGTTCCCCGAACTTGCCGGCGGCCGTGACGGGCCCGGCCAAGCTGCATCTAAACAGTTCGCACGTTATTGTGACCGCGTAGGATTGGTCGACCGGGCGCTTGTATTTCCTAGCTTCCGGCATGGCGCTGTGGGCCGCATGCGCGCGGCTGGCATCGCTAAAGAACTGAGAAAGGTGGTCGTTGGGCATAGCGCCGCGGAAGACACGCACGACGGCTATGGCGATATCAAGAACGATTTCAGCATTGCCGACCGGAAGCGCGCGATTAACGCGCTTAAGTTCGAGAATGCACTCGACTAGGGAAGGTTGAAAATACTGCGGCCCGGGTTAGCGGAGCTGCGAAGAGCAATATCGCGTACTCGCAGCCGCTCTTGCCCGTACAATAATGCATCTACTAAGTTGTAAAACTCAGGTGCATTTTGAATAACTATAGGATTCCGGTTATCTTAATTTTTTACACGCCAGCCCATAAAATTTAACATATCACTAGACAAAAAATGACTACTGGTTTCGACATAGGAATTGCAGCAAAAGCGTTAACTCCCGTCTTGCAAAGTTTGAGCAAATTTGCAACCGATAAAGCAAAAGAAGGTTTAGCAAAATGGAATGCAAAGGGATTTGCTCAAACACTAGCATCAAAGCTGTCTATAGCTGACCGAGTAAAAACGATCTGGTCGCGGGATCATTTTACTTCGCTTACAAAATGCTACCACCCTTCAAGCATTGAACTGGAAGATAAACGAGTACCGATTAATTCGCTAAAAGAATTACAGAAACAAAATGTTGTTATCGAAGGGATTGTCGGGCAGGGCAAGTCTATGTTCTTGCATTACCTTTACTTGCAAGAACTATCTGGAAACGGAAGTGATGGACTCCCCTTACTTATCCTATTGCGAACAATTACGACCAAGCGCAGTTTTGATGATCATTTGAAAGAAGCCCTTTCCAATCTAGAGATTGATCCATCAGAAGCTGTATTTGATTATCTAGCCAAATCGGACCGACTGATTCTCTTACTTGACGGATTCGATGAGCTAGAGGCGGACCTTGTCGCTGATACTATTAGGTCCATTGAGTCTCTGGTTTTTAAATACCCAACACTAAGAATAATTATTACCTCACGGCCGAACAGCGATATTCAAAAATCTCGCTACTTTGAAGTACTGCAACTATCTGAACTTCAAACCGAGGAATACGACCCCTTCCTTAAAAAGCTAGGCATTGAAACACTTCGTCGCCATGACATTATTACGGCGATTGAGGCATCACCTGCAGATGTCTCTGCGCTCATTTCAACCCCTCTAATGCTTACATTAGTTGCGCATGTATATGCAGCAGAGAAAGAAATACCAGCGGAGCTCCCCCTTTTCTTCGAACGTCTTTTTGTCACAACTTTCGTTGGACACGACAAGCAGAAAGGCGATGGATTCAGACGCGAACATCATAGTGGGTTATCAGAAAGAAAGCTTCAATTGCTATTTGAAGCATTTTGCTTTCTAACTTTACAAAAGGAAGTTGGTCGGACTCTCAGCGGCGAACAATTCGCTGACGTTTTCGACTCTGCCGAGCAACTTGTCGGGGATGTTTCATGTAGTGTCGAGAACTTCAAACTCGACATTACAAAGGTGGCGTGCTTAATGCTTGAGGATGGTTTTGATCAAACATCTTTTCTTCACATGAGTATCGCAGAATATTTTGCTGCCGCATTTATAAAAAGATCTAACGATAAATTCGCAACACGTTTTTACTCTTATGTTATCGGCAAGCATCGAACGTTCAGAGTAGTTTTGTCTTTCCTGGAAAAAATTGATTCTTATCGCTTCACCAAGTTCTATGTAATTCCGGCTCTACAATCGCTACTCTTTGCCTTAAAGTCGACTCCTAAACAGGGAGCAACTAAAGAGACTTGGCTCGAATTCATGCGGGCAATGTATGAAAGGTCGGAAATTGGAATTGATGTAAGAACTCCAGACGACAAACTATATGTGAAAGTTGTAAGATCCTCGCCACCATACTCAAGTATAACCAACAAGTTTGATGTGATTGCGCTGGAACCCATGCGCCACATAATCTTCAATACTATTAGTATGGCATCTTTTTCAGAAGGAGTACTTCTTGGGAACGAAAGATTCTATAGGCTTAATGATGGTGACGGCCCGATTGACCCAAAATACCTTACAACCATTGACGGAGTATTCAGAATATTTGGTGAAGACATTTTCTACCGAGAATTTCAAAGGATTGAACAGTCGCTTTGGGTGAGGGTGGGCCAAGCGCAAGCACTAGTAGACAATGAAGATAGCAAGACGGATTTAGTGGAATGGCAATAATGAATGCATGCAGAGTTGACGGTCCGCCATAACAAAAGGATCACGCTTAAGGAATGCGAATCACCGTACGTTTCCACTTAATCTGACTTGCTTGTCGCCAATGGTTTGCCACATGCCCATTAGACAGATAGTCAGATTTAACACGTGGTGCCAGAATCGGGTTTTTCGCATTTTTGGTTCTTGGCGGCCTTACTCTTTTAAGCAATAGGGACCGGTACGGGCCCTATTGCTTTTCGTTCGCGCGCGACTTGTTGGGTAAGGCAGCAGCTCTGCAATACCGTTTCACCGTCGCCTCTGATAGTCCAAAATTTTCAGCAGTTTGTCTAATGCTTGCATTGTTTGCAGTACGCTAGGCTAATACAGTGGCGTTATCGGCTTTTGCAGGACGCCCCATACTCTCCTTACCTCTGTGAGTCTTACCGGTAGCAGCAAGTGCTACTGCAGCTGCCTGACATCCTGCCGCCGTCCGCGCAATAATTTTTTCGCGTTCCATATTCGCTACTTGAGCTAACACGGCGACAATCAGTTCACCAACACTGCGACATTACGCGTTCTCAACATGATCCGCCGGTGCTTGCACGTTCGGCCACTCGACAATCTTCATCGGTAGAGGTGCGCGCCCACTAAGTATTTGAGCCAGACCACCTCGAATTGCTTCACTCTCGGCGTCTACCGTTGTGTGGTAATTTGGGGTGTAGCCGTTCCTCAGATCAAGCGGTTCGAAATCATACCGTTGCGCGATCGCAATCATGTGCAACAGGTTGATGAACTTGTCATTTCGTTCATTGAACAGTACATCACGTTGAGATTCAGTTAGGTTCTCCAGAGGTACTCCTAGATTTGCGAAGTATTCTCTCCAAGCAATCGACACACGTTTCTCGGCGGCGTTTTGCCACTGGCGCCCAACATATCGGCGGCCATAGAAAGCGATCGGAATCATGTTTAACGCTTCAACGTGTGGTTGAGACAGCCGCGCGCCTCGGGTGGCCATTAATGTTCTGAAAATACCGTCCTTCATCGACTGTTTTGCAGTGTCCCGCTCTACCCACTTCTGCGCCTGGACAGCAAGAACGGGCCCGATAATCGCCGCTGCGATGGTGAGCCATTCACCAAGCCGTACCGTTTCACTTTCGAACATATCTCGCCTCCAACGTTGACTGTTGGCAGAATAACATGCCGCACAGCATTTCGCAGGATGTGTTGCAGAACTGACAGTAGTTGCCGACTCGACATTGTGTGGCTAATATATGCACCATTCAGTCACCCCAAATGATGGACTAACCCTTCGAGCGACAAATAAAAAGTTGTATAAAATCAACGCGATAGCGGACCATGTCGTAGAGCTTGGAGACTCCCTCCGCCTCCACCAGTATTCAAATAAAAGCCCCGCCGGCGCAAGGCGGTGGGGCTTTTGTTTTATGCAATACCGGCCCCTCACGCCTCCGCAATTTCCGCATTGCGCATCAGCCAGTGATAACGGAATGCGTCGGCGATACTCGCACATAAGGCCTCGTCATCCCAAGGCTTCGCGTGGAACCGGAAAACGGCGCCGCTATTGGTCGCTTCGATGATCGCGTCGACCGCCGTGTAGCCCGACAACATGATCCGGATAATCTTCGGGTGAATCTGCTTGACGCGCGACAGGAATTCGATGCCCATCATGCCGGGCATGCGCTGGTCGGAGATGACGACCTGGACGTCGTTCAAGGCAAGCAGGCTCAAACCTTCCTCTCCGCTTGCCGCGTACAGTACCCGATAGCCCTGGCGGCGCAGAAGCCGGCGCAATGCCGCGCTGACGCCAGGGTCGTCGTCAACGAGCAGCAACGTCCGCACCTCTTCGTCCGGACACGCCACAGGCAGCGCCCGCTCCTCGCTCAGCAACTGCTCGAATGCCGCAGCCGGTACCGGACGGCTGAAATAGTAGCCCTGGATCTGGTCACAACGGTAGGTCGTCAGATAGCTTAGCTGCTCCTGGGTTTCCACGCCTTCCGCGATGACTTGCAATTGCAGGCTTTGGGCAAGCGAAATGATGGACCGCGCGATCGCCGCTGCCTCCGGATCGGTGGTAACGTCCCTGACGAACGACTTGTCGATCTTCAACACATCGATCGGGAAGCGCTTCAGGTACGACAGGCTGGAGTAGCCGGTGCCGAAGTCGTCCAGCGACAACTGTACGCCGAGCCCCTTGAGCGTATTCATCGTGGCGAGTGCGTGGTCGATGTCGGTCATGACCAGGCCTTCCGTCAGCTCGATGTCCAGGTAGCGCGCCGCGAGCCCTGTTTCCGCCAGGACCCCTGTCACGACTTCGATCAGATCCGGCTGGTAAAACTGCTTGCCCGACAGATTGACGCCCACGCGCAGCCCTTCCCAACCGGCATCATGCCAACGCCTGGCGTCCGCGCACGCGGTCCGCAATACCCACGTGCCAATCGGGACGATCATCCCAGTTTGTTCCGCCAAGTCAATGAACCGGTCGGGCGACATCATGCCGAGTTCGGGATGCGCCCACCGCAGCAGGGCTTCCACGCCGACAATCCGACCGGTACGCACGTCGACTTGTGGCTGGTAATGCAACAGCATTTCACCCCGCTGGACGGCATGCCGCAGGTCGCCCTCGATCCGCAGGCGTTCCATCGCACGCGCTTTCATCGACGCCGTATAAAACTGCAACTCGCCGCCGCCCGCTTCCTTGGCGCGCTGCATCGCGATGTGGGCATTCTTGATCAAGGCGTTCGCCGTGTCGCCGTCGGCCGGAAATACCGATAACCCGGACGTGCAGCTCAGGAAATGCTCGTGCTCCCCGACCTTGATCGGATCGCCCAAGGCGGCCATGATGCGCTGGACGGTATTGATCGCGGCGTGCTCGTCGGGTATGTCGGCGAGCACCAGCACGAATTCATCGCCACCGGTGCGCGCGGCCGTATCGTTCGGCCCCAGTGTCGTCCTCAGGCGGGCCGCTGTCTCTTGCAGGACCAGGTCGCCGGCTTCGTGGCCCAGCGTTTCGTTGACCAGGGCGAAGCGGTCGAGATCGATACAGACGAGCCAGGCCTGTTCGCCCCGGCTCACGGCCCGCGCCATCGTCTGACTTGTCCTATCGCAGAGCAAATTACGGTTGGCAAGTCCGGTCAGGGTGTCGTAATTCGACTGATATTCAAGCTGGTCCTCGCTTGCGCGTGCCTTGCGTTCGATATGAAGTCGTTCGACCGCGATGCTGACCGTGTGGGCGCACAGGCCAAGGATCTCCATTTCGCCTTGATCGGGCACACGTCCGGCTTCCGTGAATACCGCGAGTGTACCGAGCAGCCGGTCTTGCCCGGAGCGAATTCCATACCACCAGCAAGCACGATCCCCATGCAGTGCGGCCGCATCGTGCGCGCCAGTCCAGCCCGGATCTTTCCCCACGTCGGCAACGAAGACGGGCCCGGCTTGCAGCCGTGCGCGTCGATCCGGTGGCAATACCTCATCGACGTCGAATTCATTCAGGATGACTCGTAGCGAAGCCGGAAGACTCGGCGCGACTACGTGTTCGAAGGCGGCGCCATCCGCACCCAGCAACATCACGGCACAGTGCATGGCATGTCCGGACGACTCGACAATGTGTGTGGCGAGTTCCAGGAGCTCGGGCAGCGGCGCCCCCAGTGCCATCCGTTCCAGCAATTTCATCTGCTCATTCTTGAACTTCTGCAGGCGCCGGCTTGCGCTGATGTCGCGGCAATATACGGCAAGCCCTTCCGATGAAGGATATGCACGAACCTTGAACCAGCGATTCAGCGGCGGGAAGTAAATATCGAACTCGACGGTGCAATGTTCATGCATGGCCCTTCGAAATTCGGTATCGGCGATCCCGCCGACGAGCTCAGGATATTCCTCCCATAACATTCGACCAAGCAGGTGCTGGCGATCACGCTGTAGCAGGCGCTCGGTTTCCTTATTGACATATGTAAATTTCCAGTCCAGATCGACCGTGAGGAATGCCTCCGTGATGCTTTCGAGCGTGGTGCCGAGACGGTGTGCGAGCCTGCGGATTTCATCGTTCGCCATCCGCGTGTCATGGTTGTCGGTGGTGGTGCCGTACCATTTTACGATCGTACCGTGTTCGTCCCGGATCGGTATGGCACGCGCCTGATGCCAGCGATAGCTCTGGTCGGCGTTGCGAAACACGCGATATTCGGTCTCGAAGATGTCACCCGAGACTAGCGATGCTTCCCAGATGCGCAGCGTCGGAGCAACGTCATCCGGGTGCAATACCGTGACCCAGTTTTCGGCATTGACCTCGTCGACCAGTCCCGTGTAGGTGTACACCCAGCCGTTGGCGTAATCGATGGCACCATCGGGGCTGGCAGTCCATACGATTTGCGGCATTGCATCGGCAAGATGGTGGAAACGCTGTTCGCTTTGAAGCAGGGCCTGCGCGGCCTGCATCTGCTCCATGTGATGGAGCGCTTCCTCCCGCAGTTTACGATCGGCCCGGGCGCGGGCACGGTCGCGCATTCCGGACAACACGCTGTAACCGATCAGGACAAACAGGATGGACAGCCCACAGGCGCCGACCAACATCAGGTTCCGTTGCCGGACATACGGTTCGAGGATTTCATCGCGGCTACGGCCAACCGCCACGGCCAAGGCCTTCTTCGGCAGTACACGCCAGGCATAGAGTCGAACGACACCGTCGATCTGCGAGGCACGTGAATACATCAGTGTTTCCGTGCCCATCACGCCGAAGTCCGGCATGGTCCTCAGTACGTTGCGCGGCTCGGACGAGACTGCCGGCTCGCGCGCGACGATGGTGCCGTCCGCGCGAATGAGGGCGACCGTCCCGTGCTCGCCAAGTTGAAGCTTCCCAGAAAACCGGGTGAAGTACTCCGGTGCCACCGACAACACGATCACGCCGGCGAAACGGTTCCCGTTGGCCAGTAACGGACGGGTGAACTGGATACTTCCCCGTCCGGACACCCGGCCCTTGACCGGGCGGCTGACGAACAGCTTGTCGATCCCGCCGAGATGCGTGCGAAAGTGCTCGCGGTCGCTTAAATCGAGCCGCGGCGCGGAGCGGTCCACGCTCGAATATGCGAGGTGCCCTGTGGCGTCGATGATACTGACCTGAAATGCCACAGGTTTTTCGAGAATCTCCTGGCGCTTGCGCACGTAGTCGGCAAACCCGTCCGGGTCGTCGAGCCACCGTTCGCGCAGGTCGATCGCCGTCATGTCGATCGCATTGATAGTTGAATTGACTTCTTCGGCGAACAGACGCGCGATGTTATTGCTGTCCTTGGCGGCCTCGGTCAAAGTTTTCTCATAGGTCCCGTGTAACGACGCGATCACGACGGCCCACAGGCAAGGCAAGATAACTGCCACAATGAGGGCGAGTTGCCCAGGCAACGGAAGTCGGGAAAAAACCTGCAACGACAGGCCGAACGATTTGGAGCTCACTCAGCGACCTTCTTATCCGGAAGGGCATCGCCGTCGCAACGACCGCGCGATACCGTTAGATAGCCTTTGATTGGACCGGCGCTATCCAGGACGGCGGCGGAGCAGTCCAGTCAGGGACAACCATATCGTCACCATTGCCCGCCAAAATCACGGCTTACATTTTATATTGATTCCCACGGGAAACATAAATGCATTTCCACAAGGCAAGAAAAGTGTCGCATTTATGCTCAGTGTTATTCTTGCAAAGAATGACACCGCCAGGACGGTGAGCCCGGCCTCACTGTCGATTCATCCTCAGATCGATTTCAAATATTCCACCAGCGCCGCCTTCTCGTCATCGGACAGACCGAGACCAAAGTGACTGTCGTAGTGGTTCACCACATCGAGCAGCGTCGGAAACCGCCCGTCGTGGTAAAAGCCCCCTTTGGTATGCGTCCACAGGCCTTTCAGCGGTGCCGTCCGGTACCGCTTGTCCGGCGCCCTGTTGGCCTGGAAATCGTCGATCCCGATGTCCTGGGCGGTGTGCAAATTCCAGCCCGGCTCCGTGAACGTGGGGGCCACGTGGCAGCCGGCGCACCGTGCCTTGCCCTCGAAGACGCGCTTGCCGGCCAACGCCGCCTTGGCATTAAAGCTGCCCGCAGGCGGCGCCGGCGCGACAATGGCGAGCTGGTAGACGTGCAGCGGGGGCAGCTTCGGGCTGATCAGGTCCGGGTCGCTGCGGACGTGGCCGAAATGATTGCGTGCAGCGACGGGAAACTGGACCGGGTCATCGAGCCGCGGATCGTAGAAGGTGCCGCGGCCATGCATCTCCAGGTTGGCGACGAACGCGTTCCAGTGCGGTACCGATCCCCAGCCCGTCCATGTGTGCAGGTTGACCCCGGCCAGGCCGAATGCCGGCGGAATCAGGGTTGCGGCCGACTTCCCGTCAGGACGAAAACCTTTCCCGTCGAGGAGCAACTCGGCGTCGAACTTCCCCGGTCCCCAGGCCGCGAGCACGGTACGGACGTCGGCTTCCGTCGTGCCCAGCAGGTTCGCCACGGCACTGAGGTCGGGCGCGAGATTGATGATCGCACCCACGTTCAGGTCGCGGTTGGCCCAGCCGTCGAGCCGGTGGCCGATGCCATGTACCAGGGAATCGTCCACCGTCGAATGGCACAGCGCACACTGCACGCCCATGGTACGCAGCCTGCCGTTCGCATCGAACCGTCCGGTCACGCCGACGACGGCGTTTGCCTTGAGCAGGACGAGGGTGTTCGCGGGATCGTCCAGGTCGATCTTGCCGGATTTCAGGCGATCGACCACTGCCGGAGGGAGCGCGTCGACGTCAACTTTCAACCCGACCGCCAGCGCGGTGTTCGGGCTCACGCCCGGACCGACGCCGCCGAAACGCGCCCCCTGGATCGCCTGATGCAGTTTGATCGTGTCGCCCCAGAAGGCTTCGTCGCCGAAGGTGTCGTAGCGGAAGATCTGCCGTCCCTGTACGACGGCGTGGCGGGCGTCATTCAGGATTTTCCGGTCGAAGCGGGTGAGCGCCTGATCTTCCCCGGCATCGCCGGATGATGAGGCTCGCAACGCCGCCAGCGCCAGCAGCAACAGCACGGGAATGGACCACCATGTCAGCCGTTTCATCGTTCGACTCCAGTTTTAAAATGGATGCGATCGAATCGAAACTACGCCGGGGTGAACCCGGCGGCATGACGTGTCTCAAACGGACATGGCAGGCGCCCGCTCAGCTCAGACGAGCTCGCGATAAAAATACGTCGTATCGCACAACCCGCCTTCCGGCAGCAGCGCAAAGCCGGGCACGACACCCAACCGGGTCCACCCCATGCGCGCATACAACCGCTCCGCATCGTCGCTGGCCGTATCCAGCACCAGCAGCGTCTTGCCGAGCGACCGCGCCTCGCGCTCCGCCGCATCCATCAGCGCCGCGCCGACGCCCTGCTTGCGCGCCCGCCGCATCACGAGCATCTTGCACAGGTCGGCCCGGTGCGGCTGGTTGTCCGGCATCGCCAGCACGAGGTGGACGGTGCCCACGATGCCATGCTCGTCCTCGGCGACGAGCAGCGCGCGCCGGCCGGCCTCGACGTCGCCCGCCAGCCCGCGCCACCAGCCGAGCGCCTGGCCCAGCGTGTACGGCTGCATGAACCCGACGGAAGCCCCGCCCTCGACACAGTCGAAGAGAACGGCGGCCAAGCCTTCGATGTCGGCATCGGTCAGCGAGTGAATACGGCGTACGCGGCAACTCATGGTCAGCTCCTGGCAAGCGTGGTGAGGACGACGGCGTAGCGGGCCGGCACGTCCCCGGGGTTGTGGAAGGAATTCGGTGCGTCGAGGGGGATGACGAGGCAGTCGCCCGTCTCCAGCAGCCAGGATTCGGCACCGTAGACGATCTCCATGCGCCCTTCGAGGATCCAGATCTGTTGCAGCACGGCGGGCGTGCGCGGGCCGGCCTCGTACGTCACGCGCGTGCGCGGCGGAAACGTCACGTCGACGATACGCGTCGGCGACTGGAATCCTTCGGGGGATACATTGCGCCGCAGATAGCCGGAATGCGGATCCTGCCACTTGACCTGGTCGGCATGGCGCGAGACGGGCTCGGCCTTGCGCGCCGGGTCGTCGAACAGGGAGGCGAGCGGTACGCCGAGGCCGGCGGCGAGCTTGTCGAGCACGACGGCCGTCGGGCTCGTCTCGCCCCGCTCGATCAGCGACAGCATCGAACGGCTGACGCCGCACTGGGTCGACAGCGCATCCAGCGACAGGCCGCGCTCGCTGCGGAGGAGACGCACCTGCTGGGCGATGCGTTCGTTTACGGTGGAGTCATCTTTCATAATGGAGATATTCTCCAATATGAAAGACGTTCCGTCAATTATCCTGGACTAATTCTCCAGCTTGCTGGATGCGCACTCAGGATGTCGGCCCCGGGTCCGTGCCGGGAGCCACAAGCAATTCCTTCAGCAGCATGTCGTTGAATGCGGGCAGATCATCCGGCTTGCGGCTCGTGATCAGGCGGGCATCCAGCACGACCTGCTCATCGGACCATTCGGCCCCGGCATTCGTCAGGTCGCGCTTCAGGCTGGGCCAGCTGGTCAGGTGCTTGCCGGTGGCGATGCCCGCGTCGATCAGCGTCCACGGGCCGTGACAAATGGCCGCGACCATCTTGTCTTCCGCATCGAAGTCGCGGATGAAGGCGATGGCTTCCTTGCTCATCCTCAGTTGATCCGGATTGGCGACGCCGCCCGGCAGCACGAGCCCGTCGAAGTCGGCCGGTTTCGCATCGGCCACGTTCATGTCGACCTTGAAGCGGTCGGCCGGCTGCAAGTGGTTGAAACCCTGCACTTCGTCGCCGGCGGACTTTGGCGACAGCAACACGACGGTCGCGCCCTGCTCTTCCAGGAAGGAACGCGGGCTCGTGTATTCGATCTGTTCCACGCCATCCGTCATGAGCATGGCGACGCGCTTGCCCTGCAAAGGCTTGCTGGCAACTTGTTCCATATAAACTCCTTTTGGTCGAACGGTTGAAGACAATCGACCATTCTAGGCAGGGCTTACGGGGCGCGTCGCACGCGGCGAATCAGGCGGACAGCGCCTGCCACACCATCCAGGCGTTGGCGGACGAAATCACGACGAACAGGAACCACGACAGCACCGTCGTCCACCACTTGTTGACGAACTGCCCCATCAGGTCGCCGCGGCCCGTCAGCCGGATCAGCGGGTACATAGCGAACGGCAATTGCAGGCTCAGCACGACCTGGCTGCCGACCAGCATCTTGCCGATCGCGTGATCGCCCAGGGTGAGCACGCCGACCATCGCCGGCCCCAGCGCCAGCCCGCGCGTGATCATGCGCCGCTGCCAGCAGGGAATCCTGAGTTTCAGGAAGCCTTCCATGATGACCTGGCCGGCGATGGTGCCCGTAAACGTCGAGCTCTGGCCGGATGCGAGCAGCGCCAGGCCGAACAGGATCGCCGCGGCCGCCGTGCCCGCGACGGGAGCCAGAAGGTAATAGGCCTGGTCGATGTCCATCACGTTGCCGCCGCCCGGCTTATAAAACGCGGCCGCGGCCAGTACGAGAATGGCGCCGTTGATGAACAGCGCCAGCAGCAGCGACACGACGGTGTCGATGCGCGACAGCCTGATCGCCTCGGCCAGGTGGGCGCCCTCCTGGTTGAGGTCGTGGCGCAGGACGCGCGTCTGCACGACGGACGAGTGCAGGTACAGGTTGTGCGGCATGACGGTGGCGCCGAGGATGCCGATCGCGAGATACAAGGCGTCGCGCTGGCCCAGTTTTTCCAGCGACGGCACGAGGCCCGCCACGACGGCGCGCGGGTCCGGGTCGACGAGGAACAGTTCGGTGAACAGGCAGATGGCGATCGTCGCGATGAGGGCCAGCACGATGGCTTCGAGTTGCCGGAAGCCCTTCCCTGTCAGCCCCAGCACGATGATGGTGTCGAGCGCCGTCAGCGCGACGCCGACGGGCAGCGACACGCCCAGCAGCAGGTGAAACGCGAGCGCGCAGCCGAGCACTTCGGCCAGGTCGCAGGCGATGATCGACAGCTCGGCGAACGCCCACAACCCTTTCGCGTGCATGGGGGAATATTGTTCGCGGCAATGTACGGCAAGATCCTTGCCGGTGACGATGCCCAGCCGCATGCTCAGGCATTGCAGCACGATGGCCGCCAGGCTGGACAGCACGACGACGAACAGCAGGTCGTAGCCGAACTGCGAGCCGCCCTGGATGGCGGTCGCCCAATTGCCTGGGTCCATGTAGCCGACCGACACCAGCAGGCCGGGGCCCGCATAGCGCAGGATCTTTTTCCACAGCGGATCGTTCTCCGGCACGTTGACGGTACCGGCGACTTCCGATGGGCAGAACGGTGCGGTGGCGTTGGTCGGTAGCTTGAGCATAGCGGGCACGATAGCACGGGGATGTGAATACACGCCCTGTGCAGCCGCGCCCGCCAAAAGACCGGCACCCGCAGGCGCCGGCCAGGCCTTAGTCGATGCCGAGCACGCGCATGCGGGCGCGCAGGCGGCGGATCTCGTCGGCCATGTCGACCACGAGCGCGGCGAGGTCCTCGTTGGCGTCGAAGTCGCGTTCGACGCGCAGCAGGCGCCGGGCGCGGGCCAGGTCGCCGCTGCGGAAACGCCAACTCGTCACCTGCACGCTGGTCTCGCCGCCCAGCACGCCTGCCTGCACGTGGCGCACGACCCAGTCGGTCTCCACGTTGCAGGCGCGCGCCAGTTCGTCGAGCGTCAGCGCCACGTCGTCCAGCAGCACGCCGGTGAGAATATCGTCATGCATCGTTCAGGCTCCTATGCGTTCGCGTGGATTGAAGGCTAGGTCGCGCGCCATCGCCTCGTACAGCTCGCGCGCACGGTCGCTGGTGGCGGGCGGCAGCACCACGTTCAGCATCAGGTACAAATCGCCCGGCGTCTTCGCCGGAATGCCGCGTCCCTTCAGGCGCAGCTTGCGTCCGCTCTGCGACCCCGGCGGCACCGTCACCTCGACCGTACCGGACGGCGTGGATACCGAGATGCTCGCACCCAGTGCCGCTTCCCATGGCGCCACAGGCACGTCCTGGTACACGTGTGTCCCTTCGACGCGGTAACGCGGGTCGGGGTTCAGCTGGATTTCCAGATACAGGTCGCCGGCCGGCCCGCCGCCGAAGCCCGGATGCCCCTGCCCCCGCATGCGCAGTTGCTGGCCCGGCGTGACGCCTTTCGGGATGTTCACGCTGAGGGTCTTGTCCTGCATGGTCGCACGGCCCTGCGCATCGTGCTGCGGGACGCGCAGGCTGATCGTGCGCGTGGCGCCCTGGTAGGCGTCGCGCAGGTCGATGGAAATCGCCGCGTGGATGTCCTCGCCGGGCATCTGGAAGCCACCGCCGCCCGCGTGCCCGCCCGCGCCCGCACGAGAGCGCCGGCCCACGTGGGCGAACAGGTCGTTGAAGAAATCGTCACCGCCGGCCCCGCCGAAATCGAATTGCGTGCCCCAGTCCGGCGGGGGCTGGAAGCCCTGGCCGGGCCGGTGTCCGCGGCCCAGTTCGTCATAGGCGGCCCGCTTCTCGGGGTCGCCCAGCACATCATAGGCCTCGTTGATTTCCTTGGTCTTCGCGTCCGCGTCCTTGTGCTTGCTGACGTCGGGGTGGTATTGCCGCACCAGCTTGCGGTACGCCTTCTTGATATCGTCCTGGGTCGCGGTCTTCTCGACACCAAGCGTCTGGTAATAGTCCTTGTATTCCACGAGCTTGCTCCTGGATCGGTTGGATGGTTGATTGACCGGTATGTTGTGGCTTGGGGCTTGCTTTTCAACTACTAACGGAAACCGGCCCCGGAAACCATGAGCTTGTCTCCCGGCGCCATGGTGTGCCGCTTGAGGCATCAGATGCTGCCGGCACGGCGAACTGGAGCAAGAACACCAATCTCCAGTGGCTCACCAACTTCACGACGAAGTAAATCGATGACGCATGCTTGATGCATGCCTCATCACGCTCCTTTGGCCGTAATTAGCATTTCAACCAGTATCCGGCCATGAACGGCAGTGCTAGATTCCTCGTGTTGCCGTTCGTCCAACAAGGAGAGAGTCATGGTGAGCAAATGGGTCAAGCGCACGAGCATCGCATTGGCGGCTCTCGCCCTGCTGGGGGTGGCCACGCCGGCGTCGGCAAGGTGCTGGGGGAACGCAAGATGGCGCGCAGCGTCGTTCTGGATGTGCGTCCCCTCGACATCGTGCCCGACGTCGCCCGCGTCGACCACGGCCGCTACCTGTACAGCACGCGCGGTTGCGCCGAATGCCATGGCGCGGACGGCGCCGGCAGGACGGTCGTGAGCGACGGCGGCATGCTCGTCGTCGCTCCCAACATCACGGCGGGCCCGAACGGCACCACCGCGCACTACCGCGTGATCGACTGGGTGCGCACCGTGCGCCACGGCGTCAAGCCGAACGGCAATCCCGTCATGATCATGCCCAGCGAGGATTACAGCCGCCTCAGCGACGAAGACATGGCGGCCCTCGTCGCGTACCTCGAGCAAATGCGGCCCGTGCCCGGCGTGAAGGCCGTCATCGACGTGCCGGTGCCCGTGAAGGCGCTGTACGCGTTCGGCGTCATCAAGGATGCGTCCGAAAAGATCGACCACGCGCTGGCGCCGCCGCAGGCCGTGCCGGCCGCCGTCACGCCGGCGTATGGCGCGTACGTCGCCGCGACCTGCACGGGTTGCCACGGCGCTGACCTGGCCGGCGGCCGCGTGCCCGGCGCCCCGCCGTCCTGGCCGCCCGCGGCGCGGCTGGCGCCCGGCAAGGGCAGCGCGATGAACCGCTATCCGACGCCGGACGCGTTCATGGCCATGCTGCGCACGGGCCACCGCCCGGACGGCAGCGCGATCAGTCCCGTGATGCCGTTCGGGTCGTTCCGGCAGATGAACGAGACCGACCTGCGGGCGCTGTATGCCTACCTGAAATCGGTGCCGGGGACGACCTTGGCGCAGCGGTGAGCAAGCGTCACACGGCGTCGGCCATTCCTCAGTAAAATGATCGGTTTCCCCAGCAAGCCGATCCATGACGTCCAACCTGTCCAGCACCGGCGCCCTTGCGGCGCATCCCGTCCGCACCGAGCTCGCCACGTTGTGGCGGCTGTCGTGGCCCATGCTCGTGGGCCAGCTCGCGACCGTCGGGATGGGCGTGGCGGACGTCGCCATGACGGGCCACGTCAGCGCCGAAGAGCTCGCCGCCGTGTCGCTCGGCACGTCCGTGTGGTCCATCATCCTCGTGACCGTCATGGGCATCATGATGGCCGTGAACTCCGTCGTCTCGCACGAGATGGGCGCCGCCCGCTTCGACCGCATCTCCCACTCCGTGCGCGAATCGCTGTGGATGGGCCTCGGCGTCGGCGTCGCCGGCTGTCTCGCGGCGAACCTGTGCACGCTCGTGTTCGACCATATCGGCCTGGACCAGGCGGTCGCGGACCGTGCGTCGGCGTTCCTGCACATCATCAGCCTCGGCATGCCCGCGTTCGCCTGCTACCGCGCGCTGTACGGCTATACGACGAGCATCAACCAGACCAAGCCGATCATGATCATCGCCATCGCCGGCCTGCTGTACAACATCGGCATGAACTGGCTGTTCATCTTCGGCGAATTCGGCCTGCCCAAGCTGGGCGCGCTGGGCTGCGCCGTGTCGACGGCCAGCGGGATGTGGCTGATGCTCGGCGCGATGGTCCTGTGGATCAGGGTCTCTCCCGCCTACCGCCGGACGTATCCGTTCACGCGCTGGGAAGGCCCGAACTGGAAAGAGATCGGCAGCATGCTGCGACTTGGCTTGCCCATCGGCGTCACGCACTTCGCCGAGGTCAGCGCGTTCGGCATCATCAGCCTGCTCGTGGCGCGCTTCGGCGTGATCGAAGTATCGGCGCACCAGATCGCGCTGAACTTCGTGTCGCTCGTGTTCATGGTGCCGCTGAGCTTCGGCATCGGCGCGCTGACCCGCGTGGGCCAGGCGATGGGCGAAGGCAATCCGGTGCGCGCGCGCTTCGTCGCGTGGGTGGGCACGGGCATGTGCATCGCGTTCGGCCTGCTGTCGGCGATCGGCATCGCCCTCTTCCGCTGGCAGATCGCGGCGATGTACACGTCCGACGCGGCCGTGCAGGCCACGTGCGTGATGCTGCTGCTGTTCGCCGCGCTGTTCCAGCTGTCCGATTCCACGCAGGTGGCGGCCGCCTCGGCCATCCGCGGCTACAAGGTGACGCGTTCGCCGATGGTGATCCAGATGATCGCGTTCTGGGGCGTGGCGCTGCCCGTCGGCTGGATCCTCGGGCTGGCACCGGACTGGTTCCCGTGGTCGCCGGGCAAGCCGATGGCCGCCACCGGCTTCTGGATCGGCCTCGTGCTGGGTCTGACCGTGGCCGCCGTGCTGCTGGCGTGGTCGCTGAACCAGCTGTCGAAGCTGCGCATCCGCGAGATCGCCTGACGCAAAAAAAAAGCCGATGGACGGGGAATCCATCGGCGTAACCCTAGGAGAGAGTTTCATCCTATTGTCGGCATTGGGGGCCGACGAAACGATCATAGTGCATCGCAGCAGATGCAAACATTACAGTTCGTCCATCATTCCTTCCTTCCCGCCCGCCGTCTTTACAGCTTTTCGCGGACGACTCTGGTATCGTTCGGCCGTTGCACATCATAAATTTTCCAAATCTTTACCCAAGAACCCCATGCGCCTTCTTCTCTGCCTTTTAGCCGCATTGTCGGCCGTTCCCGCATCGGCGGAACGGCTGACGCTGGACCGTATCCACGCCGACCCGGCGTTGGCCGGTCCAGGCGTCCGCAGCCTGCGCGTCTCGCCCGACGGCGAACGCGTCACGTTCCTGCGCGGACGCGCCGACAACCAGTTCCAGCTGGACCTGTGGGAATTCAACATGAAGGACAAGACCACGCACCGCCTGGTCGACTCCAAGCAGCTGGTCCCGAACGAGAACCTGTCGCTGGAAGAGAAGGCAAGGCGCGAGCGCGCCCGCACGGCCAGCCTGTCCGGCATCCTGAGCTATAGCTGGTCGCCGGACGGCAAGCAGCTGCTCGTGCCGATCGCGGGCGACCTGTACCTCGTCGACGTCAACCGGCCGGAAGCCGCGCGCAAGGTCGCCTCGGGCAACGTGGGCGACCCGAAGATTTCGCCGAAAGGCCGCTACGTCTCGTACGTGCGCGACCAGAACCTGTTCGTCATCGACCTGGCGACGGGCCAGGAGCGCCAGCTGACGACGGACGGCAAGGGCACCGTGCACAATGGCGAAGCGGAATTCGTCGCGCAGGAAGAGATGGACCAGCACACGGGCTATTACTGGGCGCCGGACGATTCCGCCATCGCCTACCGCCGCTACGACGAGGCGCAGGTCCCTGTCGCGCGCCGCTTCGAGATCTTTGCCGACCGCACGGAAGTCATCGACCAGCGCTACCCCGCCGCGGGCGCGAAGAACGTCGAGATCGACCTGATGATCGTGAACCCGGCGACGGGCGCGCAGAAGAAGGTCGACCTCGGCCCCGAGAAGGACATCTACCTCGTGCGCGCCGACTGGAGCGCCGATGCGAAGACGCTCGTCTACCAGCGCCAGTCGCGCGACCAGAAGCGCCTGGACCTCGTCGCCGTCGATGCCGCTTCTCTCGCCCAGCGCCCGCTGCTGACGGAGACGTCGAAGACCTGGGTCAGCATCCACGACGACCTGCGCTTCCTCGGCCGCCAGAAGGCCTTCATCTGGGCCTCCGAGCGCAGCGGCCGCAAGCATCTGTACCTGTACGACCTGTCCGGCAAGCTGCTGCACCCGATCTCCAGCGGAGAATGGGGCGTCGACAACATCCTCGCCGTCGACGAGCAGGCAGGCAAGGTCTATATCGCGTCGAACAAGGATGCCGTCATCGACAAGCAGACCTACGTGCTGAACCTGGACGGCAGCAATGCGAACAAGCCGGTCCGGCTGACGAAGCAGGACGGCTGGCACGAAGACGTGTTTGCCCGCAACGGCAAGGTGTTCGTGGACACGTTCTCCGATCCGAACACGCCGCCGCAAGTGTCGATCCGCCGCGCGGACGGCAGCATGGTCGAGTGGCTCGAACACAACGAGCTGAACGCCCAGCACCCGTACGCGAACTACGCGAAGGACCACCTGCCGACCGAATACGGCAGCATCAAGGCGCACGACGGCCAGACGCTGTACTACTCGATGATCAAGCCGGCGAACTTCGACGCCACGAAGCGCTACCCGGTCTTCCTGTTCACGTACGGCGGCCCGCACTCGCAGCGCGTGACGCGCCAGTGGGGCAACCTGTTCAACCAGTACATGGCGCAGCAGGGCTTTGTCGTGTTCGTGCTGGACAACCGCGGCTCGTCGCGCCGCGAGCGCGCGTTCACCGACGTCATCTACGGCAACCTCGGCGCGCATGAAGTCGAGGACCAGCTGACGGGCATCGACTGGCTGGCGCAGCAGAGCTTCGTCGATCCGAAGCGCGTGGGCGTGTTCGGCTGGAGCTATGGGGGCTTTATGACCCTGCGCCTGCTGGAGGCTGGCTCGGACAAGATCGCGATGGGCGTGTCGGTGGCGCCGGTGACGGACTGGGCGCTGTACGACACGCACTACACGGAGCAGTTCGTGGGCGCGACGCCGCAGTCGGACCCGGCCGCCTACGAGCGCAGCGGCGTGTTCGCGCACCTGGACGGCCTCAAGTCGCCGCTGCTGCTGGTACACGGCATGGCCGACGACAACGTCCTGTTCACGAACTCGACGCGCCTGATCGACGCGCTCGTCAACCGCAACGTCCGCTTCGAGCTGATGACGTATCCGGGCGCCAAGCACGGCATTTCGTCGCGCGCGGGCCAGCGTCACGTGTATGGCCTGATCGAGGCGTTCTTCAAGAAGCACCTGGGCGGGACCGAGCCGAAATAAGGCAGGGGTCAGGGCCCGAATTTGCTTTTTTGGGCCCTGACCCCGAATTTCAGCCCGCGGCAGTTGACAGTCAGCCGCGCGACGGTCGAACCGCGCGGCTGATAGCATTCTGTCATGAACGACACGCCCTCCTCCCCCGCCGTCAAGCCGGCCCAGCGCAAACTGATGCGCCGCTTCGTCCTCGTCGACGGCATCGCGGTGCTGTTCCTCGCCCTCGTCGCGGCCGTCGTGCTCGCCATCGACGCGCTGTTGCTGCTCTTTGCCTGCGTCCTGTTCGCCGTGCTGTTGTACGAACTGAGCGCGATCCTGTGCCGGCGCTTCGGCTGGAACCGCAAGCTCGCGCTCGTCGTCGTCGTGCTGGGGCTGCTGCTCGTCATCGGTCTGGGCGGGTGGGCCATGGCGCCGCAGATCGCGGAGCAGTCGACCGAGCTGGCGAAGCAGATTCCGCAATCGCTGCAGCGCCTGCGCCAGATGGTGGAGAGCAAGCCCCTGCTCGCGCGCATCGCCGCCGACCTGCCGGATGCGAAGGAGCTCATCGGGTCGATGCAGCAGTTCGTGCCGAACGCGGGCATCTTTTTCGGCGGCGTGCTCGGCGCGATCGGCAACGTCGCCATCATCATGTTCGTGGGTATCTATTTCGCGCTGTCGCCGCGCCAGTACAAGCGGGGCATCGTGAAGCTCGTACCGCAGGACAAGCGCGAACGTGCCGTGCAAGTGATGGACGACATCGGCGACACCCTGGCGCGCTGGCTGATCGGCAAGTCGCTGTCGATGCTGATCGTCGGCGCCGCGACGGCGGGCGGACTCACGCTGCTGGGCGTGCCGCTGGGGCTGATCCTCGGCATCATCGCCGGGCTGCTCGACTTCATCCCCTACATCGGCCCGATCATGGCGGGCGTGCCGGCGGTATTGATCGCGCTGTCGATCAGTCCCGACCTGGCGCTGTACACGGTGCTGCTGTTCCTCGCCATCCAGACGGTCGAAGGCTATGTGCTGCAGCCGCTCGTCGAAGCGCGCGCGGTCGAGATTCCGCCCGCCCTCACCATCGTCATGCAGCTCGTGTTCGGCAGCCTGTTCGGCTTTGCGGGGATCGCGCTGGCGACGCCGTTGACGGCCATGTTGATGGTGGTCATCGACAAGCTGTACGTGGAAGATATCCTCGGCGACCGGCCCGACGGGTAAAGAAAACGGCCGCACGCGGCGGCCGTTGGTCATGCGGGCGAAACGCGTGGATCAGCGGTTGCCCTTGTTGATCGCGTCACGCAGATCGCCGGCTTTTTCCTGCACCTTGCCTTCGACCTGCTTGGACAGACCCTTGGCCTGCTGTTCGCTGCTGCCGACAGCCTTGCCGACTTCTTCCTGAATCTTGCCGCCGATATCCTTGGCTTTACCTTTGATTTGGTCGTCGTTCATGTCGGAATCCTCCTTGATGAGTAAAGACCGCTTGCGGAATCAAGCGGGATGCATTCAGGATAATGGGATGGCGATCTTCATTCTGTACGCAAACTAACAAAGGATTAACTTGCCTTGCGCCACACACTCGCGAGCCAGGGCTGCTGGTCGCGCGGCAAGCCTTCCGGGCGGTAATAGTGGCGCAGCGGCACGAAGCCGGCAGCAACGACATAGCGCTCCCACGCGGCGTAATCGTGGAAACAGCCGTAGCGCGGCCCGTTCCAGCCCTCCTCGTTATGGCCGCGCGGGTTCGAGCTGAACAGCACGCCGTCCGGTTTCAGCGCCGCACACAATGTCTTCAGCACTTTCGGCAACACCTCGCGCGGCACGTGGAACAGCGACGCGTTGGCGAAGATGCCGTCGAACGTCGCGGCCGGCAAATGCAGGTCGATGAAGTTCTGGTGCCACACCTCGCAACCGCTGTACGCGCGGGCCATCTCGACGAATCGTTCGCTGCCGTCCAGGCCGATCGCGTGGTGACCCAGCGCCGTGAACGTTTTCAAGTCGCGGCCGGGGCCGCAGCCGAAATCGAGGATGGTGTACGGCGCCGGCACCTCGATTGCGCCCAGCAGCGCCTCGATGTTCTGGCTGACGTCGTGGTCGATGGTGCCGGCAAAGAAGCGGCGCGCGTTGTCGTCGTAATGATGCAGCGTGCGCCGCGTGATGTCTTCGTAGTCGTCGTCTTCGATCATAGGTGCAAAGTGATGGATGATGCGCCGGTCGACGTCGAGATAATGCTGTTTCATAGCAAGAACCACGATGAAAGATGCCCGGACCATTCTAGTCCGAGCCTCTTTCCGACCGGCGCAGATTACCCGCCAGACATAAAATCCGGGCTTACCAGACGCGTACGCGCTGCTCCGGCGGCAGATACAGCGCCTGGCCCGGCTGCACGTCGAACGCCTTGTACCACGCGTCCAGGTTGCGCACGGTGGCCGTGCGGTACTGCGGCGGCGCGTGACCGTCCGTCAGGATGCCGCGCCGCTCGGCCGCCTCGCGCGCCTTCGTGCGCCAGCTCTGCGCGTAGCCGGTGAAGAACTGGCGGTCGCTCTCCGCCGACGCGTTCTTGCCCGCGGCGAGGCGATAGGCGTCATAGGACGCTTCCAGGCCCGCCAGGTCGGCCAGGTTTTCGGACAGGGTCAGCTGGCCGTTGACGGCGAGGTCCGGGTACGGCTTGTACGCGTTGTACTGCTCGACGAGCTTCCCGGACGCAGCCTTGAAGTGTTCCATGTCTTCCTTCGTCCACCAGTCGCGCAGGCGGCCCTGGGCATCGAACTGCGCGCCCTGGTCGTCGAAGCTGTGGCTGATCTCGTGGCCGATGATGGCGCCGATCGCGCCGTAGTTGACGGCATCCGGCGCCTTCGGGTCGAAGAACGGCGGCTGCAGGATGGCGGCCGGGAAGTTCAGCGCGTTCTGCAGCGGCAGGTTGACCGCGTTGACGAGCTGCGGCGGCATCGACCAGTCCGTACGGTCCGGCTTCGCATGCAGCTTCGCGAGTTCCTGCTCCGTGTGGAAGGCCTCGGCACGCAGCGCGTTGCCGAACGCATCCTTGGCATCGACCTTCAGGCCGGCATACGATTTCCACCGGTCCGGATAGCCGACGCCCACGTACAGGGTCTTCAGCTTTTCCTTCGCCTGGGCGCGGGTGGCGGGCGCCATCCAGTCGAGCTTGTCGACGCGCTTGCCGAACGCCGCCACGATGTTCGCGACCATCTTCTGCAGCTGCGCCTTGTTCTCGGCCGGGAAGTATTTCGCGACGTAGATCTTGCCGACCGCTTCGTCCATCGCCTCGTTCGTGGCGCCCAACGCCCGCTTCCAGCGCATCGATTGCTGCGGCGTGCCGGACAGCGCCTTGCCGTAGAACGCGAAGCGCTGGTCGACGAATGCCTTCGGCAATACGTTGGCCATGCGGTTGATGGTGTGGAAAGCCAGGTAATCCTTCCACGTTGCCAGGTCGATCTTGTCGACCAGCGCCGCCTCGCCTTTCACGGCGGAGGGATGCCAGACGATGAACTTGTCCTGGTCGCCCAGGCGCGCGGCCTTGAAGAACGCGTCCCAGTCGAGGCCCGGCGCGTTGGCGGCGAAGTCCTTGCGGGTCCACGTGTTGTCGGCTTTCAGCACGTCGGCCGAGTCGGCGCGGGTGCCGTGCGTGTTGGCGATGTCGACTTCCAGCGCGAAGATTTTCGCGGCACGGGCGTCGGCGTCCTCGTCCGTGGTCGCGTACCCCGCCAGCTTCAGCATCGCGGCGATGTGTTTTTGATACTGCGAGCGCAGGCTGGCCATGCGCTCATTGTTGTCCAGATAATAAGCGCGGTCCGGCATGCCCAGGCCGCCCTGCAGCAGGTACGGCCAGTTGTGGGCCGGGTCGTGCAGGCCGGGCGAGATCCAGACGCCGAAGATGTTTTCGGTCGCAAAATGCGTATTGTTCAGCGGGTCGACGTCGGCCCGCACGGACGCGCCCAGCGCACGCACGAGGCCCGCCTTGTCCTTGATGGCGCCGATCTGCGCCAGCAGCGGCTTCAGCGGGGCGGTGCCGCGCGCCTCGATTGCGGACTCGTCCATGTAGGCGTTGTAGTAATCCGCGACCTTGCGCGCTTCCGGCCCGGCTTTCTTGTCGTTGCTCACAGCCTCGATCAGCTTGACGATGCGCTGGTTGGTGTCCTCCGCCAGGTTGTCCATCGCGCCCCAGCGGCTGCGGTCCTCGGGGATGGTCGTTTTGGCAAGCCAGTCCTTGTTGGCCCAGGCAAAGAAATCGTCGCCCGGCCGCAAAGTGGCCTGGGCCGAAGTCCCGGCCGAATTTGCGTTCTCCTTGGCTGCGGGCGGGGTCTGCCCGGATGCACTCGCGCCGTTGGTAACGAGCGCGGTGCCGCACATCGCGAGGACGATGGCGGTCTTGATCGGAGTCAAGCTGATGTTCATGATGTCCCTTTATGTTTTCAGGTTCGTTTGGTGATGCGCGTGCACTATAACGCGGCACCCCGAAAAAAATTTCAAAAAAATCTTTCGAAAACCCTAAAGTTCTCCAAAACGCTGCCGTAAAAGGCAGACAACCGGTAATCCGGCCGGAGTTTGCCTCAATTGGTGGAGCGCAGTCATGACGTCCAACGAAGTCCTCGCAATGTATGAAAACATCGCCGCCCTGAGCAGCCGTATGGCTGTCGCCGCGCGCGAAGGGGATTGGGACGGCCTGGCACGCCTGGAAACGCAGTGCGCCCTGCAGTCGAGCGCGGCGAAGAGCGGCGTGCCGCCGCTGGATGGCGCCGCCCGCAAGCGCAAGATCGACCTGCTCAAGCAGATCATGGCCAACGACCGCGCCGTGCGCGACATCACCGAGCCGTGGATGGGCCAGCTGGACCGCGCGCTGAGCCCGGCCCACTGATCCGCGCTACCCCGCCTCAAGCCCCTTCGACTTGCCGTCCAGGGGGCTTTTTGCTTTCTGGTCGTCATGTGCTGACTTGCGCTGCGCGGCCAGGATGCCGTCCATGTTCCCTTCGATCCACGCGGCGAGGTCGCCCAGCTTGTGCCCGATCTGCTCGCCGAGCGGCGTCAGCCGGTATTCCACGTGAGGCGGGACGACGGGATGGGCGATGCGCTGCACGAAACCGTCCTGCTCGAGAAAATACAGCGTCTGGGCAAGCATCTTTTCGCTGATGCCGCCCACCTTGCGGCGCAGTTCGCCGAAGCGGTGCGTGCCGTCCATCAACGCGACGAGCAGCAGCACGCCCCAGCGGCTCGTCACGTGCTTCAGCACTTCACGCGACGGGCAATATTCTGAAAATAAGTCCGCGCGTACAACGCGCTCCGGCAGGTCCGCGCGCACGAGGTCGTTCATGTCCCCTCCCCGATCGATGATCTGACCATATGGTAGCGATAACGAGAGCGGGAGGCCAACGCGCGCAACATAAACAAAAACGCAAACAAAAACCGCGCAGCGACGTGGGTCATCTGCGCGGTTTCGAGGAATTGGGAGCGCGAGCACCAGGCATCCCCTGGCGTCGCCTCTTGCCGGTTGCCTCCGGCGTCCACCTGCCACTGTCGGCAAGCGAACCGCTTCCGGTACCAGGCGCTTCATCAGCGATCGTCCGACCCCGCGCCACGCTATCGGTGGTGGCTGCGGCGGACCCTGATCCGTGTACTTCGGGATTCAGTATAACGCAAAAATCGCACTTGTGTAGACGACTCGTGCGAAGATTTTGAACGCTACTCCAGCGTCGGTTCGGCGGCCTCGCTGTCCGCCTTCGTGGCCTTCGTGCGTGCCGCGAAACGGGCCTTCAATGTCTCGAACAGGCCCGGCGTCCCGACCGCCGCCGGCGGCGCCTTGCGGCGGCGGACGACGGCGTACGCCCCTGCCCCGCCCAGCGCCAGCACGCCGATGGCGGCGCCGATCCAGCCCCACGGCAGGCCCTCGTCCGGCGCCGGCGCCTTCGGCTTGTGCGGCACGAGCGGCTTGATCGACGAGATCGGGCGTGGGCCGGCAGGCTTCGGCGGTGCCGGTTTCGGTTCTTCCGTTTTCGGTGGCACGTCGGGCTTGGCAACGTCCTTCGGTGGTTCCGGCTTCGTTTCCGGCCTGGCCGCCTCGTGCGCCACGGCCGGCGCGGCCAGCGTCACCTGCAGCGTCTTCATCCGGTCCTCGACCTGGCCAAGCCGGGTGCGCAACTCGTCGTTCTTCGCGCCGAGGGCCGCGCAGGCCTGGACTTCCTCGGCGCGCGGCGCGCAGGCGGACGGCGGGGTTTCCGGCTTCGCCACGCGCGCAGGCGGAGGACGGCGCACGACCGGCCTGGGGGCTGCGGGCCTGGCCACCGGGGCGGCGCGCGCAGTCCGCGCACGTTCGACCTGGGCGAGGAGCACCGCATCTTGCGTCGGCGCCGGTGCGGACGCTGGTGAAGATGCGGCCACGCGCACGGGCGCGGGCGGCGGCGCGGGATTCGGGTCCGGCGTCAGCCACAGCGTGGCCAGGCGCACGGCGCGCTGGCCCTTGTCGGCGAGTTCCAGGTACAGGTGCACGTGGTCCGCGTCGACGGGACGCAGCGACGTCACGTGCAGGAACTGGCGGCCGTCGCGCCGCATCACGGACAGGTTCAGGCTGGACAGCACGGGCGGCACGGCGATGCCCGCGCCTTGGTACACCTCCGGGCTGGCCACGCGGACCTGCACGGGCGTGGCGGCATCGTCGAGCATCGTCAGCTCGACGTCGGCCACGAGCGGCTGGCCGATGTGCGACGTCACGCGCGGGTCGCCCAGTTCGGCCGCAAGGGCGGGAACGAACGCGACAAGGGCGAGACTGGAGAGAATGAGGCGGGTGCGGCGGGCCATGGCGGTGGAAAAATGGGGGCTTCAACGTGGTTAACGGCCGTTGCGGTACACTCTTTAATTCCATTGTCAAACCAACAGGATGCATCCATGGAAAACCGGATTGAGAAGGACAGCTTCGGCCCGATCGACGTACCGAACGATCACCTGTGGGGTGCGCAGACCCAGCGTTCGCTGCACCACTTCCACATCTCCAGCGAGAAGATGCCGCCGGAACTGGTCGCCGCGCTGGCGCAGGTGAAGCGCGCGGCCGCCGCCGTCAACCGCTCGCTCGGCAAGCTCCCGCAGGACAAGGCCGACGCCATCATCCGCGCGGCCGACGAAGTGCTGGAAGGCCGCCATCCGTCCGAATTCCCGCTGTCCGTGTGGCAGACCGGCTCCGGCACCCAGAGCAACATGAACATGAACGAGGTGCTCGCGAACCGCGCCTCCGAACTGCTGGGCGGCGAACGGGGCGAGGCGCGCCTGCTGCATCCGAACGACCACGTCAACATGGGCCAGTCGTCGAACGACATGTTCCCCACCGCGATGCACGTGGCGGCCGCGCTGGCCGTCGCCAGGGACGTGCTCCCGGCGCTGGCGAAGCTGCGCGGCACGCTGGAAGTGAAGTCGCGCGACTTCGCCGACATCGTCAAGATCGGGCGCACCCACTTGCAGGATGCGACGCCGCTCACGCTGGGCCAGGAATTCTCCGGTTACGTGGCGCAGCTCGAATTCGCCGAGCACGCGATCAAGAATGCGTTGCCCGGCCTGCTGCTGCTGGCCGCCGGCGGCACGGCGGTGGGCACGGGGCTGAACGCGCATCCGGAATTCGCCAACCGCATCGCTGCCGAGATCTCGTCGCGCACCGGCCTGCAATTCAAGTCGGCACCGAACAAGTTCATGGCGCTGGCCGGCCACGACGCGATGGTGCTGGCGCACGGCGCGTTCAAGACGCTGGCCACGGCGCTGATGAAGATCGCCAACGACGTGCGCTGGATGGCCTCCGGCCCCCGCTCCGGCCTGGGCGAGATCACGATCCCGGAAAACGAACCGGGCAGCTCGATCATGCCGGGCAAGGTGAACCCGACCCAGTGCGAGGCCCTGACGATGCTGTGTTGCCAGGTGTTCGGCAACGACGTCGCGATCACGGTCGGCGGCGCGCAGGGCAATTTTGAATTGAACGTGTTCAAGCCGATGATCGCCCACAACTTCCTGCAGAGCGCGCGCCTGCTGGCGGACGGCATGCGCTCGTTCGACGAGCATTGCGCCCAGGGCATCGAGCCGAATCACAAGCGCATCGGCGAGTTGATGGAACAGTCGCTGATGCTGGTGACCGCGCTGGCCCCGCATATCGGGTATGATCGCGCCGCGCAGATTGCCAAGACCGCCCAGCACGACGGACTGACGTTGCGCCAGGCCGCCCTGCAGTCGGGCTTCGTCGACGAGACGCAGTTCGACCAGTGGATCGTGCCGATCGAAATGACGCGGCCCAGCCCCGCCTGAGGCCTGTCTACCGTCGCCCCCGCCTTTGCGGGGGCGACGTCTTTCTACGGTGTTGTCTAAACGAACACAACAGTACGGCGCCGTTTTTTAACAGAGGATAAAATGCAAACAACAACTTTTGAACTGACTTCGGAGTTCATCGAACTGAACCAGCTGCTGAAACTGGTCGGCGTGGTGGACAGCGGCGGCGCCGGCAAGCACGTGGTGGCGAGCGGCGACGTGTCGGTCGATGGAAAGAAGGAACTGCGCAAGACGGCCAAGATCCGCGCCGGCCAGGTGGTGACCCTGGGCGATATCCGTATCCAGGTGCGCTGAGGCGCACCGCGCGCACCCCGTGGTTGCACCGCGCGAGCCGTCCCCGACGGTAGGGTTGACGTTTGCGCGCTGACAAACTTGGGCAGTCCCCCTTCTCTATATTGAAGTCGTAATATTCGCCTAGAGGTGAGGAAGATGGAAACCCCGGAACCACGCTCCATGACGCAGCAGCGGTTGATCGGCGACCTGCGTCTCGTCATCGAAAATGCGGAAGAACTGCTCAAGAATACCGATCACTACACCGGTGTCGTGTACCAGAACGCCCGAGCCAAGCTGGCCGTCGCGCTCAATGCCGCCAACGAGGAACTGGCCCGCTTCGAGGAAGAACAGCTGAACCGCATGATGGAAGCGACGCGTGCGGCGAACGAGCTGCACCACGACAAGACCGGCGAAGAACGCATCCTGCGCGCCTTCTACCACTGACTGCGCGGCGCCACCGTCTACGGCGCCGCGTTTGCCCCGCTTTTAATCCCCACCACCATTCCCCCATCGAGCCAGCGCCGCAGGTGCGCCGCCACGTCGAAGTCCCCGTCCACATCGAACGCCGCATCGAGCGCCGCGCCGAACGTGCCGCCGCGCGCGAGGCACGCCAGCGCCGCGTATTCCGCCGCGTCGATGGTCGCCACGACCACGTCGCACCGGGGCCGCAGTACCAGCGCGTGCGTGGTCGTCTGCAGTTCATCCGGGAACGCCGGACCGCCGTCCTGGTGCGCGCGCCACAGCGCCACCATGGCCCACGGCGACGCATGCAGGCGCAGCGACGGATGCAGCACGGCGCGCGCCGCCTCGAATGCGTCCGGTGCGAGGCCGGCCAGCGTCGCGGGCTGCGTGTCGACCCCGGACGCGAACCAGGCTTCGTGCACGCACCATTCGAGGCGCGCGACGTCGGGCAAATACGGATGATCGGCAGCGGGTGCGAAGCCTGCGAGGAAGTCCGGCAGCGCGGCACCGAAGCGGTTCAGGTCCGGATCGAGCGCCGGATGCGCCTGGCCGTAGACCCGCGCGAGCGCGTCGAAGAATTCCTCTCCCACGAGCCGGCGCAGCACGGGGTACGCCGACGCCAGCGCGCGCGTCCAGTGTGCGTGCAGGTTGCCCCGGTAGATGCCGATGCGGCGCGGATCGCCTTTCAGCAGCGGGGCCAGCGCGGCGTCGTGCGTGCTGTCGAACAGCGCCGCGCCGAACGTTTGCTGGAGCGCCTCCAGGCCGACCGCCGGCGCCGGGTCCACCGGCGCGACGATGTCATCGGCCACGGCGCCCTGCCCCGTCGCCGCAGCGATGGCATCGGCCTGCGCCGCCTCGTCGAGCAGCACGTCGAGCGGCGGCAGGTCCGTGTCCCATTCGACGAGCGTGGGCACGGCGCCGAAGCGGGCCAGCGCCGCGCGGTACAGGTCCCACACGGGCGGCGCGACCCGGGCGCCGTGGTGGTCGATCAGGCCGTCGTCCGTGACGAGATGGCCGCCCAGGTGGATCTCGCCCACGCACCCGGCGGGCAATGCGGCGATGGCGGCATACGGGTCCTCGCCGTGATTGCGCTCGTTCACGTACAGGTTGTTCACGTCCAGCAGCACGCCGCAACCCGTGCGCCGCGCCAGTTCGGCGAGGAACTCCGCCTCGCTCATCGCGTCGCCCGCGAAGCGCACGTAGGTGGAGACGTTTTCGACGAGGATGCGCCGCCCCAGCACGTCCTGCACGCGCTGGATGCGCGCGGCGACGAGGGCGAGCGCTTCCCGGTCCAGCCGCAGGGGCAGCAGGTCGTTCAGCTGGCGGTCGCGCAGCGCGCCCCAGGACAAGTGTTCGGAGACGAGGACCGGCTCGAGCGCCCGCACGAGGGCGGCCACGCGGGCGAGGTGGTCATCGGAAAAGCCGTGCACGGACCCGAGGCCGAGGCCCACGCCGTGCAGGCTGACGGGATAGTCGCGGCGCACCGCGGACAGCACCCGCCAGTCGTGGCCGGCACGCGCGAGAAAGTTTTCCGTGTGGACCTCGACCCAGCCGACAGCGGGACGGCGGTCGAGGAAATCGCGGTAATGCGGCGCGCGCAGGCCAAGGCCGGCACGCTGAGCGGCGGCCATGGTGATGCTTATTTACCCTGCTTCGGCGGATTGAGCTTGCCGCCGGCTTTCTCGCAGGTGCCCTTCGGGACGAATTTCCATTCGGCCGGGTCCTTGTCGGCCGCCGCCATGCCGGCGCAGCCGTGGGTGGCGGTGCCGCAGTCGTTCTGGCCGGCCTTGGCGACGCCGTAGCATTTCTCTTCGTTGCCGGATTGTGCATCCATCTGGCCGCCGGCCGTTGCCTGGGTGGCGCAGACGCTCGCGAGCGCCGCGGCGATCAGGGCTTGTCGTTTGTTCATGGGGTTCTCCGAAATGCAGGTAAGTACACGGCAGGCATTCTATCCCGGCCGGAGCGTAACGAGGGGAAAAGTGACCCGGCCGGGGCGGCCGTTTGTCGGCTGCGCGCCGGACGTCGTCGTCGCTGGCGGCAGCCCGATGGTGGCGGCTGAGCGGATGGTATTGTGTGGCCGCCCCCGTCGCGCCGGGTACTGGGCCGATAACGCGGGCGGCGGCGGTTCCGTTGACGTCCGCTGCTGATGCGTGCGCGTCAGGCGGTGGTGTTGATGTGGTTGCCCAGGTGCGGGGGCAGGTTCGGCGTCGGCGCGGCCGACTGCACGGCTTCCAGCAGCTGGGTGGCCGCGACGGCCTGGATGTCCTGCGTCTTTTTCAGCACGGCCACGGCGACGTCCTGGCGGGTGCCGGTGTCGGCGATGCTGGTGGCAAGCTTGGCGATACCTAAGGCGTCCATATGCGCTCCTGGTGGGTGTGTCGACGGTCGGGCGGCGCGGGGTTCGCCCGCACTGCCGCTTATCCCGGGTTAACGGCAGGACGCACAGGAACTTTAGGCGGGCAAACCATTGAATTGCCTGACCCAGCACAAGACCGCGTCCGGGTCGAGCAGGTCCAGCCACGCCACGTGCGGCGCCAACCCTTCCGGACGCGCCATCGTGGACGCGACGGCCACGATATGCGGGTCGCCCGGGAACATCGGCGGCTTGCCCACGTCCGGCCGGTACACCTCCAGCTTCGGCAATGCTTCCCATTTATAGCCTTCCACCAGCGTCAGGTCGGCCGGCGCGAGGCGTGCCAGGTGGTCGGCCAGGGAGGGCTCCGCCGCGCCGCGCAGCTCGCGCATGATGGCCACGCGGTACGGTGACGCGATCATGACCTCGGCCGCACCGGCCGCGCGCATGCGGGCGCTGTCCTTGTGCGGCGGCTCCAGCATGATGTCGTGGTGGCTGTGCTTGACGACGTTGACGCGCAGCCCGGACGCCGCCAGCCGGCCCACGAGAAATTCCAGCAGCGTCGTCTTGCCGCTGCCGGACCAGCCGATCACGCCCAGCACGGGCCCGCGGCCGGCGGCGTCAGTAGGCGACACGGTAGCGGAGTCCCCGGAAGTTCATCACGGCCGCCTTGGGCAGCAGTTTTTCCAGCACGAGGCCCGGGGCGACTTCCTCGCCTTCGTGGCGCAGGGCCTTGTCGACGATCAGCAGGCGGTCGGCCGCATTGGCCGAATACATGTAGCCGCCGAAGGTCACGCGCGGGATGTCGCGCTGCTGGGCGTCGGGCAGCTGCTGCAGGAACGGCAGGCTGTCTTCCGGGGCTGCTTTCACGATGGGCGCGGGTGCCGGCGCGGCCGCGACGGGTGCCGGACGGGCCGGTTCGGGCGCGGCTACACGTTCGCGCACGGGCGCCGATGTGGACACAGGCGCGGGCGCAGGCGGCGCACTCACCACCAGCGTCTCCGGCGCAGGCGCTGCCGGCGCGGGCGTTGCCGCCTGCACGGCGGCCTTCGGCGCAGGTGCAGGCGCCGGCCGCCACAAGACCAGCGCGCCCGCGACGACGACGAGAGCCCCGGCGCCGAGGCCGATGAACAGCGGCCTGCGGCTCGCCGCGGCGGCGGCCGGCGCGGGCGTGACGGCCTGCGGCGCGTGGATCGTGGGCGCGTTGCCGAGCTGGCGTTCGGCCTGGGCCTTCTTCAAAGCTTCGAGGATGTACGACATATCACTTCCCGGTGGCTGCCAGCAGGCGCGGTTCGTCGACGCCCGCGAGCTGGTTCAGGCGCATGTAGGTGCGCGGACCGGCCAGGCCGTCCGCCTTCAGGTTCTGCTTCACCTGGAACGCGCGCAGCAGGCGGCGCGTGGGCTCGTCCAGGACTTGACCGGCCGGCGGCGCCGCGCGCCTGCCGTCCAGTTCCGCAAGGCGGGCGGCGATCCAGTCGACGTCCGGCCCGCTGTCGCCCGGCCCCACCTGGTCGCGGAAACCGCGCGGCACCTTCCACAAGGTCGTGTACTCGCCGTCGATGCGGGTCGCGAGCAGCCCCAGGCTCACCGTGTGGCGCTGGCCGTTGATCGCGAGCGTGGCCGTGTCGTCGTCCATGCCGGTCAGCACGGCGTAGCCGACCCGGGCGCCGTCGTGCAGGCCCACGATGGCCGGCCGGTCGAGCAGGCGCAGTTCGTACAAACCGCCGCGGCCCTGGTAGCAGCGCACGCCGAGGCGGGGCGCGGAGTCGCACGCGGCGGCGGCCGGCAGTTGCTGGCCCCACAGCGCGCCCAGTTCGCGCAGCGCGTCGTCCTGCGTGGCCAGCGCCAGCGGCTTTGGCTGCATGCTCGCCTTCGCGGGCGCGGCCTGGGCCTTCATCGCGACGGCCGCCGGCACCGGTGCAGATGCAGAAGGAGATGCGGGCCGATGCGGCACGGCCTGCCACGCCGCCGCGCTGATGGCGGCACCCGCCAGCACGCCGCCGGCCACGAACGGCCAACGCAGCGGCTTGCGCGACGCACCACCGGCGAACGCATCGTCGCCCGCGAACACCTCGCGCGCGGCGCGGCGCAGGATCGCCGGCGTCACGTCGCGGCTGTTCTCGACGTAGGCGCCGAGCAGCGCGCGGTCGCACAACAGGTTGATGCGGCGCGGGACGCCGGCCGTCAGGCGGTGGATCAGCGGCGCCAGCGCGGCGGGAACCGGTGTCGCGCCCTGCACGCCCGCGACGGCCAGCCGGTGCGCGACATAGGCGCCCGTCTCCTCGGCGGACAACGGGCCCAGGTGGTAGCGGGCGATGACGCGCTGGGCCAGCTGCTCCAGTTCCGGCCGCGCAAGCATCGTGCGCAGTTCCGGCTGGCCGATCAGGATGATCTGCAGGAGCTTGCGCTCGCTCGTCTCGAGGTTCGTCAGCAGGCGCAGCTGCTCCAGCACCTGGGCCGAGAGGTTCTGCGCCTCATCGATCACGAGCACGTTGTTGTGGCCTTGCGCGTGGCTGTCGAGCAGGTAGGCGTTGATCGCGTCCACATAGGCCTTCACGCCAGCCGCGGACGCGACCTGGATGCGGAATTCGTCGCAGATCGTCTGCAGCAGTTCCTCGACCGTCAGCTTCGGGTTGAAGATATAGGCCAGGCGGCAGTCGTCCGGCACCTGCTCGATGAAGCAGCGGCACACGGTCGTCTTGCCGGCGCCGATCTCGCCCGTGAGCAGGACGAAGCCCCCGCCGCTCTTGACCCCGTACAACAGGTGCGCGAGCGCCTCGCGATGGCGGTCGCTCATGAACAGGTAACGCGGATCGGGCGCGATGGAAAACGGTGCCTGCTTTAATTGGAAATAATTTGTGTACATGCCAATACCAAAAGCTTACCGGCGCGGCGGCAGCGGTTTGAACTTCGCGCAGTATATTTTGCTTTTGGCATTGTAGTAAGCGATTGTGCTGCCGGGGACGGATACGCGCAAAGGGTAAGGCGACGCGTCGGCCGCGAGGTGGCGCACGCCGGCCGCCTTGCGGACGGCCTGTGCCAGTTCGTCCGGCGCCACTTCGGCGACGGCGCCCACGAACACCCATTCGCTCGTGTCGTCGCTGACCATCACCTCGGTGACGGGCGCGCCCCACAAGGTCGTCTCGCCCGTGCGGAACCAGTAGGCGCCGCCTTCGTGCTTGTAGGCCGGGCCGAAATGGGTCTTCAGCCAGGTATAGAAATACTTGTTGTCGAGATGGTCGTGGCACAGCAGGGCCGCGCCGATGACGGGGCCGAACGTGGACGGCGGCTTGTCCTGGGTCTGCGCATGTGCGGGCCCCACGAGCGCCAGCGCGGCGGCCAGCGCCCCTACAATTTTCCCAGCCATGCGCGGTTGGCGGCGATCTTCGCCTTCACCGAGGCCGGCAGGGCCTCGTAACAGCCCGGATGCTGCTTGAGCGCGTGCTCGCGCACTTCCTTTTCCATGCCGTTGACGATGAATATGTAGACGGAGGCACCTTCCGCATTCTTGCGGGTGCCCATGTAGCGAATCACGATGTTCTCCTTGTCGTGGCGCCCATTATGACATCCGCCCTCCGTTCCGGCACGGCCGGGCGCCAGGCGTGCGTCAGGATGGGGGGCTCGCAATGGCCCGGTAAGCCCCGTCGTTGCGCTCCAGCCACATCTGCGGCAGGTCGCGGTTGTCATGCTGCCAAGGGTGGAAGCGCGGCGACAGGTAGTGCAGGACGAACAGCCTGCCGTCGCGGCGCAGGTTGTGGGCCGTCTGCTGGAACGTGTCCAGCCAAAACAGGACGCTCACGTGCACATACCACGGCACCCGCAGTCGCGGCTCCGCGTCCGCCAGCCATTCGGGGTGGCGCAACAGGCCTCGTCTGCGCACGCAACCGCGACTGGATCGCACGCATTTCCATGTCGTCCCCGTGCGCAACCTGTTCGCGGCCAAGCATGACGACGCGGATTGCGGCGGGCTGCTGGACGATCTCGCACAGGCCGGTTTCACGGTTGCGCCGGTGAAGTAAGCGCCACCCATCCACCCCCCATTTTTTGCAGCCTGTCCCGCGTTTTCGCGCATTCGTCGAAAGGCGGCTGCACCGGCGCCCGGGCTGCCGTATCGTGCAGTCTCCCGGCGCTGCCGCAGACAACAACGACGACACCATGAAAACCGCCCTCAAGCTCACCGTCCTGGCCGCCGCGCTCGCGGCCGGCGCCATCGCCACGATGCCCGCCTCGTTCGCCCAGCCGCAGGATGCAGCCGGTGGCGTCACGACCGAGCAGCGCGCCGTCACGGCATTCAGCGCGATCGAACTGGCGGGCCCATACCACGTCGTGATCGACGCCCAGGCGAAGCCGGCGCTGGAACTGAGCGGCGAACGCAAGCAGCTCGCCGAGATCGAGACCGTCGTGCGCGGCGACACGCTCGTCGTGCGGCCGCTACAGCGCAACGGCTTCTTCCTCAACTTCGGCAAGCGCCGCGAGACGGTCACCGTCCGCATCGGCGCGGCCGCCCTGAAACGCCTGACGGTGGCCGGCAGCGGCGACGTCGAGATCGACCGCATCAACGCCGAGCGGTTCACCTTGGCCGGTAACGGCCCGGGCGACGTCCACGCAAGCGGCACCGTGCGCCAGTTGACCGTGACGTCCAGCGGCAGCGGCGACCTGGAGCTGCAGCACCTGAAAGCGACCGACGTCGACCTGACCCTGAACGGGCCGGGCGACGTGGAGCTGGCCGGCGTGAGCGGGACGCTGGCCGTGCAGGCGGGTGGTTCCGGCGACCTGGAAGCGGACGGCCTGCGGGCCGGCAAGGTGACGGCACGCATGCGCGGACCGGGCAACGTCAAGCTGTCGGGCAGCGCGCGCGAACTGGACCTGGAGATGGCCGGCTCGGGCGACTTCGAAGGCTGCGACCTGCGCATCGACGGCGGCGCGCGCAGCGTGCAGCGCGGGCCGGGCAACGCGTGCCTCGCGGGCGCGATCCGCAAGTTCGACGGCGAAGTGGACGGCTCGGGCGAACTGGCCGTGCGCGGCCTGCAGGCCGGGACGGCGCAACTGCGCATGAACGGACCGGGCAACGTCGCGCTGGCCGGCACGGTGGGCGACCTGAACGTGGAAGTCGCCGGCTCGGGCGACCTCGATGCGGCCGGCCTCAAGGCAGGCAAGGCGACGGTGCGCACCCGCGGTCCCGGCGGCGTCACCCTGGCGAACGTGGGCGATACGCTGGACGCGGCCCTGTCCGGCTCCGGCGGTCTCAAGGCAAGCATGTCCGGCAAGCGCCTGCTGCTGCGCATGAACGGTCCGGGCGACGCCCGCATCGATGGGAGTGTCGCACAGGTCGACGCGCAGATCGCGGGCTCGGGCAGCCTCGATGGCCGCGGCCTGACGGCCAGCCACGCCGACATCGTCGTGCACGGACCGGGCACCGCATCGGTCAACGTCGTCGACAGGAACGACCGCGCGGACACCAAGACCGTCGCGCGCGGCCAGCTGCTGCTCGTCGACCGCAGCGGTTCGCGCACCGCGCGCTGAATGGAGGCGTCCATGTCGTCCATGTTCTCCCGCCTGAAACGCCGCCTCGTGCCGGCGCTTGTCCCCGCCGTCCGCGCATTCCCGGACTGCTTCGCCGCCGACGACACGGTCGTGCCGTGGGGCGACGTGAGCCGCGTGCTGGCCTATGCAAACGAGGACGGCATGCGCATCGAGGTGCGGGCCGCGCATCTCATCGAGGCCATCGTGCTCGTCGAGACGCAGCCCGGCTTCGACGCCTTCGTGCGCATGGCCGACCGCCGCCTGACCTTCCCGCTCGCGTGGTGGGAAGCGCTGCCGCGCGCGCGCCGCGTGGTGCTGTTCGAGGCGGCGCTGCGCGAAGTCCACCTCGACCATCCGCACGCCGCGCCCCGCACCGCCCACGGGTGAACGCCGGGTCCTTGTGCTAATGTAGCGGCGCTGCCCTCGACACGCCCAAGGAAATCGATGACGTCATTCCCAGTCCGCCTCGCGCCGCTCATCGGTGCATTGGCGCTCGCCGGTTACGCGCACGCGCAAACGGCGCCGCAGTATGCCGGACTCCCTTCCGAGACCCCGGCCGAGTTCAGGGCGCCCGACGCCGGCTTCAACTACGTGAAGCGCACCGTGATGATCCCGATGCGCGACGGGACGAAGCTGAACACCATCATCATCGTGCCGAAGGGCGTGCAGGACGCACCGATTCTCCTGACGCGCACGCCGTACGATGCGTCCAGCCTCGTGAACCACGCGGACAGCTCGGACCTCGAGACGATCCTGACGGGCTACGACAACGCCGCCGACGTCATCGCCGGCGAAGGCTATATCCGCGTCGTGCAGGACGTGCGCGGCAAGTACGGGTCCGAGGGCGACTACGTGATGAACCGCCCGCTGCATGGCCCGCTGAACCCGACGCCCGTCGACCACTCGACGGATACGTACGACACGATCGACTGGCTGACGAAGAACGTCCCGGAGACGAACGGCCGCGTGGGCATCATCGGCATCTCGTACGACGGCTTCCTGCCGCTGATGGCGCTCGTGAATCCGCACCCGGCGCTGAAGGTCGCGGTGCCGATGAACCCGATGGTGGACGGCTGGATGGGCGACGACTGGTTCCACAACGGCGCCTTCCGGCAGATCAATATGTCGTACATGCTCGAACAGGTCGTCACGCGCGCCAACACGGCCAAGTGGCCGATCACGCACTACGACGACTACGACATGTACCTGCGCGCCGGTTCGGCGGGCGCGCTGGGCCACGAGCGGGGCCTGGAACAGAGCGGCTTCTGGAACAAGGTCGTCGCGCATCCTTCCTACGACGCGTTCTGGCGCGAACAGGCGATGGACAAGGTCCTCGCACGCCAGAGCGTCACCGTGCCGACGCTGCTCGTGCACAGTTATTGGGACGCGGAAGACATCTACGGCGCCATCGCCGTGTGGAAGGCGGTCAAGCCGCACGACACGGGGAACAACGTGTTCCTGTCGCTGGGACCGTGGTCGCACGGCGGCGCCATCGGCGACGGCAGCACGCTGGGCACCCTGAAGTTCGGCAGCGACACCGCGCTGTACTGGCGCCAGCAGGTGCTGAAACCGTTCCTCGCGCGCTACCTGAAGGGCGATGCGAGCGTGCCCGCGATTCCCACGGTGACCGCGTTCGAGACCGGCACGAACCGCTGGCGCAACCTGTCCTCGTGGCCGAGCGGGGCCATCGAACCCGTCGCGCTGCGGCTGGGCGCGAACCAGAAGGCCCAGCTGGGCGGCGCGGCCGATCCGAAGGGCTACGACGAATACGTGTCCGACCCCGCGAAACCCGTGCCGTTCCGCCAGCGCCCGATCCCGCCATACGGGTACGACGAGGCGAAGGGCCAGACGTGGCCGCGCTGGCTCGTCGACGACCAGCGCGAGGCGTCGGGCCGCACGGACGTCGCGACGTTCGTGTCCGACGTGCTGACGGCGCCCGTCAAGATCAGCGGCGAGCCGGTCGCCCACCTCGTCGCGTCGACGAGCGGCACGGATTCGGACTGGGTGGTGAAGCTGATCGACGTGTACCCGGACCAGGTGGGATCGCAGCCGGCGATGGGCGGCTACCAGCTGATGGTGGCGGGCGACATCTTCCGCGGCCGCTACCGCGAAGGATTCGATACGCCGAAAGCGCTGGCGCCGAACAAGGCGTTGTCGTACCGCTTTGGCCTGCCGACGGCGAACCACGTGTTCCTGCCCGGCCACCGCATCATGGTGCAGGTGCAGTCGAGCTGGTTCCCGCTGTACGACCGCAATCCTCAGACCTTCGTGCCGAACATCTTCTTCGCCCAGCCGGGCGACTACCGCAAGGCCACGCAACGCATCTACCACAGCAGCTACGTCGAACTGCCGCTCGTGAAAGCCGCGCAATGACGGACGGCCTGCGCACCTGGCACGGCAGCTGCCATTGCGGCGCCGTGCGCTTCGCGGCCGACATCGACCTCGCGCGCGGCACGATCCGCTGCAACTGTTCGCTGTGCACCAAGCAGCGCAACTGGGCCGCGATCGTGCCCGCGGCGTCATTCCGCCTCCTGCAGGGCGACGGCGCGCTGACGGAGTACCGCTGCAACACGCGCACGGAACGCCACCTGTTCTGCGCCACGTGCGGCATCCGGCCGTTCGGCACGGGCACGTCGCCGCGCTGGGGAGACTACGTCGCAGTCAGCGTACACTGCCTGGACGACCTGCCGGCCGACGCACGCGCGGCGCTGCCCGTCACGTACCTGAACGGCCGCGACGACGACTGGAATAATCCACCGGCTGACGTGCGTCATTTATAATTCCATTTTTTCGAAGAAATCCTTCTGTTTACTTCGCTTTTCCAAGATGCCTCCTTGTCCTATCCTTCGCCTTGACAACGGCCGCTTGCGCCGCGATTCTTGTTATTGATGAGAGATACGACCATGAAACGCATCCTGCTTTTCCTTGCCACCAACCTCGCCATCATGCTCGTGCTGGGTATCACGGCGAGCCTGCTGGGCGTTAACCAGTACCTGACGGCGAAGGGCCTGAACCTGGGCGCCCTGCTCGTCTTTGCCGGCCTGATGGGCTTTGGCGGCGCCTTCATTTCGCTGTGGCTGTCGAAGCCCATCGCGAAATGGTCGACCGGTGCGCGCGTGATCGGGCAACCGTCCAACCCCACCGAGCGCTGGCTGCTCGACACCGTCGCGCGCCAGGCGCAGAGGGCCGGCATCCCGATGCCGGAAGTCGCGATCTACGAAGGCGCGCCGAACGCGTTCGCCACCGGCGCGACGAAGAACGCGTCGCTGGTCGCCGTATCGACCGGCCTGCTGACGTCGATGACGCACGATGAAGTGGAAGCGGTGCTCGCGCACGAAGTGGCGCACGTCGCGAACGGCGACATGGTGACGCTCACGCTGATCCAGGGCGTCGTGAACACGTTCGTGATCTTCCTGGCGCGCGTCGTCGCGTATGCCGTCGACCAGTTCCTGCGCCGCGACGGCGAGGAGCGCGGCCCCGGCATCGCGTTCACGATCACGTCGGTCGTGTGCGACCTGCTGTTCGGCCTCGTGGCCAGCATCATCGTGGCCTGGTTCTCGCGCCAGCGCGAATACCGTGCCGACCGCGGCGCAGCGCAGATCATGGGCACGCCCCGCCCGATGATCGCCGCACTCCGTCGCCTGGGCGGCATCGACCACGCCGACCTGCCGAAGAACCTGGCCGCATCGGGCATCGCCGGCGGCGGCGTGCTGGCCCTGTTCAGCAGCCACCCGTCGTGCGAGGACCGCATCGCGGCCTTGCAGCAGGCATGACGGACCGGCGCGCGTCCAGGCTTCTCGTGCCGGCGCTGTTCGCGCTGGCGCTCGGCGTCCTCCTGCAGCACTTCCTCGGCGCGCTGGCATGGGCCGGCCTGCTCGCCGTGATCACCTGGCCCGCGCACGTCCACCTGCAGCGCCGCGGCTGGCCGCCGGCCGCCAGCGCGGCCTGCCTCGTGGGCCTGCTGATCCTCGGCTTCGTCGGCCCATCCATCGTGTTGCTCGATACGCTGGGCGGCGAACTGGCCGGCGTGCAGCGCCTCCTGGCCCGCGCCAACGAGACCGGCATCCCCGTCCCCGCCTGGATCGCCCGCCTGCCGCTCGTGGCCGAACACGCGGTGCAGTGGTGGAACGAACACCTTGCCTTGCCCGGCGGCCTGAATCGCCTCGTCGGCAGCGCGGCCGGCGACTTCGCCCCGCACCTGACGGGCGCCGCGCGCCTGTGGGGCTCGACGATCCTCGCGAACGCGCTGTACCTGTTCCTCGCCCTGCTCACCCTGTTCGTGCTGTACCTGCACGGCCCCGCCGCCATCCGCCACGTCGACACGGCCGGCATGCGCGCGTTGCCGCGCCAGTATCCGATGCTGCGCCGCGTCTTCCCGCTGTCCGTGCGCGGCACGGCGCTGGGCCTCGTCTCCGTCGCCATCCTCGAAGGCTGCGTGCTCGGCGCCGCCTACGCCATCGCGGGTGCGCCGGCGCCGGCGCTGCTGGGCGTGCTCACGGGGTATTTCGCGCTCGTGCCGGGCGGTGCGCCGCTGTCGTTCTCGCTCGTCTCGCTGCTGCTGCTGGGCCAGGGCCATTCCGGCGCCGCGCTCGGCCTGTTCTGCTGGGGCGCGTTCGAGCTGTTCCTCGTCGATAAATTCATCCGCCCGAAACTGATCGGCCGGCGCGTCAACCTGCCGTTCCTCGCCGTGCTGTTCGGTCTTCTCGGCGGCGTGTCGACGCTGGGCGTCATCGGCCTGTTCGTAGGTCCGTTCATGATGGCGATCCTGTTCGAGTGGCTGCGCGACAATACCGCCTTCAATACCAATTCACCGCTCGACGCAGACATCTCCAGCAGAGCGGATGAGACCAATCCTGCAACTCCCGGGCAGCGCGACAATACCAATTAAATACCTGTTGACAACCCTATCAGTGCTGCCTATAGTGCCCTGACCTTCCCGGCACAGCACTTATATGATCGACTATCTCATCGGCGTCGACGGCGGCGGCACCGGCACGCGCGTGCGCCTCGCACGGTTTTCTCCCGGCGCCGCCGTCGAACTGGCCCAGGGCACGAGCGGCCCGTCCGGCCTGGGTCTCGGCATCGCCCGGGCGTGGGCTTGCGTCCAGGATGCCGTCGGCCAGGCCTTCGCCGCGGCCGGCATCGAACAATCTCCCCTCGACCGCATCGCCATCGGGCTGGGCCTCGCGGGCGTGCACAATCGCCAGTGGGCGCGAGAGTTCGAGCAGGCGGACCCCGGCTACGCCGCGCTGCGCCTTGAAACGGACGCGTTCACGACCCTGATGGGCGCGCATGGCGGCAATCCCGGCACCATCGTCGCCATCGGCACGGGCAGCGTCGGCGAAGTGCTGCAGCCCGACGGCACACGGCGCGAAGTGGGCGGCTGGGGCTTCCCCGCCGGCGACGAAGCGAGCGGCGGCTGGATCGGCCTCGCCGCCATCAACCATATCGAACAGGTGCTCGATGGGCGCCGGCCCGGCAGCGCGTTCGCCGACGCCGTCATCGATGCCTGCGGCGGCGGCCGCGCGGCGATCCAGGTCTGGCTCGGCCAGGCCACGCAGACGACGTACGCGTCTCTCGCGCCGCTCGTGCTGCGGCACGCGGACGACCCGGCCGCGCGCGCCATCCTGACCAAAGCCGGCGAGGAAGCGGCCGCCATCGCCCGCGCGCTCGACCCGGACGGGACACTCCCGCTCGCGCTGTGCGGCGGCCTGGGTAGCGCCCTGCGCGACTGGCTTCCGCCCGCGCTCGCGGCGCGCGCCCGCGCACCCGAAGGCGATTCCGCGCATGGCGCGTTGAAGATGATCGAGCTGCACCTCGCGGCGTGAAAGGACCCACCATGCAAGGCAATATCCTGACCCCGGACGGCTGGATCCGCGGCCGCATCGTCATCGAAGACGGCACGGCGACCATCGCCGCCATCGAAGGCGACGCGGCCGATCCGGCATCCAATACCGACGACTACATCCTGCCCGGCTTCATCGACCTGCACGTGCACGGCGGCGCGGGACGCGACATGATGGAAGGCGGCGACGCGCCGCACGTGATCGCCCGCCTGCACGCACGGCACGGCACCACGAGCCTGCTGGCCACGACGATGACGGCGCCGCTGGACGACATCGACCGCGCACTCGCCGCCATCGGCACCGCGTGCGCGGAACGCGGCAAGGGCGAGGCGCGCATCCTCGGCGTGCACCTGGAAGGCCCGTACATCAACTCAGGCAAGCTGGGTGCGCAGCCGCCGTTCGCACGTGAAGCGACCATGGCGGAAGTCGACCGTTTCAATGCGCAGGCGCCGATGCGCCTGATCACCGTGGCGCCCGAGATCGACGGCCACCTCGCGCTCGTGCGGGCCCTTTCCGACGCCGGCATCCGCGTGCAGATCGGCCACACGAACGGCAACTACGACGACGGCGTGCGCGCGCTCGAACACGGCGCGGCCGGTTTCACGCATTTGTTCAATGCGATGCCGGGCCTGCACCACCGCGATCCCGGCATGGTGGGCGCGGCCCTCGCGCATGCGCAGTACGCGGAGATCATCCCCGACCTGCTCCACGTGCATCCGGGCGCGATCCGCACGGCGCTGCGCTGCATCCCGAACCTGTACTGCGTGACGGATTCCACGGCCGCCGCCGGCATGCCGGACGGCCAGTACATGCTGGGCCGCCAGGTCGTCCACAAATGCATGGGCGGCGTGCGCCTCGCGGACGGCACGCTGGCCGGCAGCACGCTGACGATGGACCAGGCGCTGCGCAACCTCGTCTCGATCGGCCTCGAACTCGCGGACGCCGCCCGGCGCGTGTCGACGAACGCCGCCGACTACTTGGGCGAGACGCGCCGCGGCCGCATCGCGCCCGGCTGCTTCGCCGACCTCGTCGTGCTCGACCGCGACCTGAACCTGAAAACCGTTTATATCGAAGGAGAACAGTGTGACCTCGCTGATGCTTGAAGAAGCCGTGTCCGCGGCCGATTGCGTCGCCCTGCAGCTGGCCAACGACGCCGACCGCTACGCCGCGCTGGGCCACCACCTGCGGGGTGCCTCCTTCCACAACGCGGTGACGGTGGCGCGCGGCAGTTCCGACCATGCGTCCAGCTACCTCGCCTACCTGATCATGGCGCGCATGGGCCGTCTCGTGACGTCGCTGCCGATGTCGCTCGTCACGTTATATAAAGCACCGCTGCAGGCCGCCGGCACGCTTGCCGTATCGATCTCGCAATCGGGCCAGAGCCCGGACGTCGTCGAACCGATCCGCTACTTCCGCCAGGGCGGCGCGACGACGGTGGCGCTCGTGAACGACATCGATTCGCCGCTCGCGCGTGAAGCCGAATGGGCGCTGCCGCTGCGCGCCGGGAAGGAACAGAGCGTGGCCGCGACGAAGAGCTTCATTGCGAGCCTGACGGCCGGCGCGCGCCTCGTCGCGGAATGGCAGCAGGACCAGGAACTGAAGGACGGCCTCGCCGCGCTGCCGGACGTGCTGCGCCAGGCCGCGCAGACCGACTGGTCGGCCGCGCTGGAGGTGCTGGCGCCGGCGCGCAACATCATGGTCGTGGGCCGCGGCATCAGCTTCCCCATCGCGCTCGAAGCAGCGCTGAAATTCAAGGAGACGTCCGCGCTGCAGGCCGAGGCGTTCTCCGGCGCCGAGATCAAGCACGGGCCGATGGCGCTGATCGACGAGGGCTATCCGCTGCTGATCTTCGCCACGCGCGGTCCAGCGCAGGCGGGCCTCGTCGCGCTGGCCGACGAGATGCGCGGCCGCGGCGCGCGCGTGCTGCTCGCGGCACCCACCGACATCGCCTCGCGCGACCTCGACCTGCCCGTGTCCTGCTGCGCGGACCTCGATCCCATCGTCGCAATCAACGCGTTCTACGTGATGGCGGCGCACCTGTCGAAAGCGCGCGGGCTCGATCCGGACAAGCCGCGCCACCTGAACAAAGTTACGAAGACTCATTAATGCATCCGAACGACCTTCGCCAACTGGCCGGCCGCCTGATCATGATCCGGCTGTTCGGCACCGAACTCGACGCCGGCACGGCCGACTTCATCCGCGCCAACCGCATCCGTGGCGCGTGCCTGTTCCGCCAGAACATGACGGACGCCGCGCAGCTGACGCGCTTCACCGGCGACCTGAAGGAAGCGATGGGCGAGCACGCGCTGATCGCGCTCGACCAGGAGGGCGGCGCCGTCGTGCGTGCGCTGTGGGTGCCGCCGCCACCGTCCGCGATGGCGCTGGGCGCGGCGGGCGACGCGACGCTGGCCCGCAACGTGGGCGCGGCCGTCGCGCGCGCGATCCGCGCCATGGGCTTCAACTGGAACTTCGCGCCCGTGCTGGACCTGAACAACAACCCGCGCAATCCCGTCATCGCCGAGCGCTCGTTCGGCGCCGATCCGGACACGGCGACCGCCCTCGCCCTCGCGTGGATGGACGGCAGCGACAGCGAAGGCGTGGCCTGCTGCGTCAAGCACTTCCCCGGCCACGGCGACACGCACGTCGACTCGCACCGCGACCTGCCCACGGTCGACAAACCCTTGCCGGAACTGGAGCGCTTCGAATTCGCGCCGTTCCGCACGGCCGCGCCGCACGCGCCGGCCGTGATGACGGCGCACATCGTCTACCCTGCCCTCGACGCCGACAATCCGGCCACGATGTCGCGCGCAATCCTGCATGATCTCTTGCGCACGCAATGGGGCTACGACGGCGTGATCATCACGGACGGCATGGACATGCACGCGATCGCGCACCGGTACGATGCCGGCGAGGCCGCCGTCAACGCGCTGATGGCCGGCGCGGACATGGTGATGGCGATCGGCAGCCGGGAGACGCAGGCAGCCACCATCGACGCCATCGCGGCCGCGATCGAAGACGGCCGCCTGCCGCTGGCCGAGGTGCAGACGCGCCTGGACCGCCTGGACCGCCTTGCGCGCGCGCATCCGGCCGGCGCCGTGCCCTACGCAACCGAAGACGCGGACCGCGCGCTGATGGCCGACGCATGGCGCCGCGCGCTCACTTCGCGCGCCGCGCCGCAGCGGCCCGCGCCGGGCAGCAAGGTGCGCCTCGTCGCGCGCCAGGATGTCGTCAGCGACGGCGTATCGGAAGCGGGCGTTCCCGCCAGCGCCATCGCGGCGATGCTGTCGACACTGTTCGACGTCGACCTCGTGACGTTCGCCGATGCCGAGACGTTCGACTGGAACGCGCTGCCGCAGGACGGCCGCTTCACGATCCTCGCATCGACCTCGCGCCGCCGCTACGGCCCGCACGCGCGCACTACGTGGACACCGGATCTGCACCTCGCGCTGTGGAACCCGTACCAGGCGCTCGACTTCGCGGCGCCCGCATTGATGACCTATGGCTTTGCGCCGCCCGCGCTGGACGCGGTCCGTGCGTGGCTGGCGGGCGCGATCGAAGCGCACGGCAAGTGCCCGGTGCCCGGCTTTTAAAGACGTTGGGTAACGACTTGTAACGACGCATACCGACGTCGCACGACTGGGGCACAATTGCCACGCCCGTCAGCAGTTTGTGGGACAATGCACGCTTTGTCCGAGATGGGCTCCGGCACCGTCGGCGTATGTATTTGAAGCCAATCTACCGTCACTGAGCGGTGCAACTTTATCGTCATTAAGAGAGGATTTTTCAATGTCCCAATTCCGTTTCGCCCGCCTTGCCATGATGCTGGCCGCCCTTGGCCTGAACGCCGCGCCGGCCCTGATGCACAGCGCGTCGGCGCAGGACAAGAAAGCCGAGGCGCCCGCGCCGAAGCCCGACTCCGTCCGCCCGGAACTGTACAAGCTGCTCGACCCGGCACAGATCAAGCCGCTGATGGATGCGAAGAACTATGGCGAGGTGAAGAACCGCATCACCCAGGCCGAAGCGTTCCCGGACAAGACGCCGTACGAGACCTATGTGCTGAACCGTATGAAGTTGTCGCTGGGCACGTCGACGGGTGACGACCAGATGGCGATCGGCGCCCTGGAAGCGATCCTGGCGTCGGGCAAGCTGCCGGACGCGGACAAGGGGAACTTCACGCAGGCGCTGGCCACGATGTACTACAACGCCAAGAATTATCCGAAGGCGATCGATCTGTACAAGCAGATCCAGGCATCAGGCAAGTCGACGGACCAGATCAACTCGGCGCTGATCCGCTCGTACTACCTGAGCGGCGACTACGCGTCGGCGCTGAAGGCCCAGGAACCGGTGCTGCAGGCCGTGGAACAGGCCGGCAAGACCCCGACGCAGGAAGACCTGCGCCTGTACGCCTCGGCCGCGAACAAGGTCAAGGATGACGCCGCCTATCTGCGCGGCCTGGAAAAGCTGGCCGCCTACTACCCGACCGACGATTTCTGGACCGACCTGATCAACCGCGGCATCGTGCGCAAACCGGGCTTCGCCGAGGCCAACTATACCGACGTGCTGCGCCTTGAATTCGCGGCCGTCAAGCAGATGTCGCCTGAGGCCTACACGGAACTGGCCGAGCTGGCCTTGAGGGACGGCTTCCCGAGCGAAGCGAAGAAAGTCGTCGACGCCGGTTTCGCCGCTGGCGTGCTCGGCGCGGGCGGCAATGCCGCCAAGGACCGCCAGCTGCGCGACCGCGCCACCAAGGAAGCCGCGGCCGACGTCAAGAACATCGCCACGGGCGAAGCAAACGCCGCCAAGGCCAAGGCCGGTACGGGCCTCATCAACCTGGGCTGGGCATACGTCACGATGGACCAGTTCGACAAGGGCATCCCGTTCATCCAGCAGGGTATCGCCAAGGGTGGCCTGAAGTCGCCGGACGAAGCCAAGCTGCGCCTGGGCATGGCCTATGCAAAAGCCGGCCAGAAGGACAAAGCCATCCAGACCTTCCAGGAAGTGAAAGCCGGCGGCGGCCTGTCCGACACGGCCAAGTACTGGATCCTGCTGCTGAACCACCCGACGGGCGCGATGGCAGCCAAGTAATTCCACCGGATCATCCGGTAGACAAGGCGGCGCGGACTACGGTTCGCGCCGTTTTTTTTCATCTAAAAATTCGGGGTCAGAGCACATTTCGCGCCAAATTCGGGGTCAGAGCACATTTCGAGTCAATGTCCAGAACATATCGATCCGCGACGTCCTGGCGTGCACGGCCTCGACGTGTCGGTATGCCGAACGACAAACGGCGGCCGGTATGTGCACTAGCTTGCTTGAAAACACATGTCCCAAAACGTGCTCTGACCCCGAATTTTCTGAAAAATGTGCTCTGACCCCGAATTGTTTAGCGCGGGAAGTTACGGTTCGCGCTGCTTTTTTTCGTCTGTGTGAATTACCGTACGGGCAGAGCCGGAGCATGCGGCCGATAATCGCCGCAACTCTTCTGGAAAGGGCGGCCATGACGACCGTACGCAAGGGCCAGGCGCCCGCAAAGCTGAACCGCGACGAATTCCACCTCGTCTTTTCGCGTGACTTCTACGATCCCGCCTACCAGGCCGTCGCGCGGGAACTGGCGGCCGTCGAAGAGGTCGCGTGGAAGGCCTACGTCGATTCGCACAAGGCCCCCGTCACGGTAAAGGCGGGACCCGGGTTCGCCGATCCGGACTACGACTTGTCCGTCGAATGGAAAGAGGCACACGACCGCCTGCTGGCCGCCGAGGCGCGTCAGAAAGATCCGGCGACGCCGAGTCGCGTCCTCGTGATCAATGGCGCGGCGCGCAACGACGGCAGCTGCCCGAGCGAGATCTCCAAGACGTGGCGCCTCGCGAAGATGTGCGAGGACATCCTCGCGGCCGAGGGCGTGGAGGCGGACCTGCTCGACCTGTCGCGCATCATTTCCGACTACGACCGCCACATCCACCCTTGTAAAGCCTGCGTGTCCACGGCGATGCCGCTGTGCCACTGGCCGTGCAGCTGCTATCCGAATCATTCGCTGAACCAGGAAAACGACTGGATGAACGAGATCTACGAGCGCTGGGTGGCTGCGCACGGGGTCATCATCCTGACGCCCACGTACTGGTACCAGTCGCCCTCCGTGCTGAAACTGATGATCGACCGGCTCGTGTGCGCCGACGGCGGCAATCCCGATCCCACCTCCACGCAAGGAAAGGACGCGGAAAAAGCCAAGGCGCTGGAAAAGGACTGGCACTATCCGAAGCATCTCGCTGGCCGGGTCTACGGCCTCGTCGTGCACGGCGACGTGGCCGGCATCGAATCGACGCGGCGCTCGCTGTCCGACTGGCTCGACTGGATGGGCCTGATCGATGCGGGCCCCACCGCCCTGCTCGACCGCTACGTCGGCTATTACGAATCGTATGCGGACAGCCATGACACGCTCGACAAGGACACGGCGTTCCAGGACGAGGTGCGCAACGTGGCGCGCTCCGTGTCCGCAGCCGTCGCGGCGGTGCGCTCGGGCAAGCTATTGCAGCCGGACCGGAAGCTGGCCAATCCCCGGCCCAAGTGACAGGCGGTCTTTTTTTGGTATTATCCGGGACATCGTTTTCATTCACCGCCCGGTCGCATGTCCCACCTCGCGCAGTTGATGCACCAGCTTTCCGCCACGAGCAACCTGCCGCTCTACCAGCAATTGCAGCGCGCCCTGCGCGACGCGATCGACCGCGGCGTCTACGGCCCTGCGGAAGCCTTGCCGGCCGAGCGCCAGCTCGCGGCCGAACTGGACATATCACGCATCACCGTGCGCAAGGCGATCGACGGTCTTGTCGAAGAAGGCCTGCTCGTACGCCGCGCGGGGTCGGGCAATTTCATCAACACGCGCATCGAAAAGAATTTCGCCAAGCTGACGTCGTTCTCGGAAGACATGCGCTCGCGCGGCCGTACGCCGCGCAGCGTCTGGCTCAAGCGTTCGGAAGGATTGGTGACGCCGGAGGAAGCGCTGCGCCTCGGCCTCTCGCCCGGCGCCGGCGTGTATCGCTTCAACCGCATCCGCTACGCCGACGACATGCCGATGTGCTTGGAATACGCGACCATCGCCGCGTCCGCCCTGCCCTCGCTGGACGCGGTGGACGTGTCGATGTACGAAGCGCTGGAAGCGAACGGCAAGCGCCCCGTTCGTGCCCTGCAGCGCCTGTCCGCCCTGCTGCTGAACGCCGAGCAGGCGAAGCTGCTGCAATCGAAGGAAGGCGACGCGGGCCTGTGCGTGGAACGGCTGGGCTTCCTGCCGGACGGACAGGCGGTGGAATTCTGCCGCTCCTATTTCCGCGGCGATATGTACGACTTCGTGGCCGAGCTGAGCGCCGGCTGACCCACTTTTAACAACAACAACGCCATGACCAACCTGACCTACGAAGCCTATCTGGACGAAGTGACCACCCTGCTGACCGAGCTGTACGACCTCGACGACGCCACCGCCATCAAGCTCGTCGTCGACGCGCAGGCCGCCGAGTATTTTTCGCCGCACGACGACCATCCGGACATGCGCACGCTCACGCGCGCGCGCGAGGACGCCGTGGCGTTATACAAGGCACGCCAGGCGCGGGTGGGCACGCAAGCGAAGCAACAGCGCGCCACCCACAAGAAACGGTAGGCAAACGCCCGTCAGATCGCGGTCAGGCCGCCATCGATGGCCAACTGGTGGCCGGTCACGAACGACGCCTGCTCCGAGCACAGCCACAGCGCCGCGTTGGCGACCTCGGACGGGTCGGCGATGCGCCCCATCGGATGGGCCGCCTTGAGTTTCTTGTCACGTCCCGGCTCGCGCTCGAGCATGCGCGCCAACATCGGGGTCTTGACGGCGCCCGGGCACACGCTGTTGACGCGGATGCCGTCCTTGGCATACTCGACGGCCGCGCTCTTCGTCAGGCCGACGACGGCGTGCTTTGATGCCGAATAGATGGCGCGGTGCGGTGCCGCCACGAGGCCGCCGGCGTCCGCGATGTTGACGATGACGCCGCCGCCTTCCTGCTTGAGCATCTGGCGCAGCTGGCTCTTCATGCACAGCCACACACCCTTGACGTTGACGCTCATGATGCGGTCGAACTGGTCGTCTTCGCCTTCGGCCAGCGGCAGGTATTCTTCCTCGACGGCGGCGCCGTTAACGGCGCAGTCGATGCGGCCGTAGTGGCCGACCGCCTTGTCCATCAAGGCCTCGACGTCCGCCGCGACCGTCACATTGGCTTTGACAAACAGCGCCTTGCCGCCCGCTTCGACGATCAAGGCCGCGGTCATGTGGCCGCCGTCGACCGCCGTGTCGGCGATGACGACACAGGCGCCCGCGCGCCCGAATGCCAGCGCCGTCGCGCGGCCGATGCCGCTGGCGCCGCCGGTTACCAGCACTACCTTGCCTGCATACGAAATGCCGCTCGGAGTCTGCTTGGTCATGCCCTTCATCATGCTTCCTTTTCAATATCTTGACGCAAGCTTTGCTTCCTACAAGCAATACTGCGCTCAGGCAACATAATAGCGCCCGTGCCGGGCATTGACCAAGTTTCTCAGCCATTCTGCAAGTCAATGAACGGCCGAGTGTTGCAATCAGGGTGCAGGTTTCACCTTTGCCTTGTCTCCAGCCATGACGACGGACATCTTCGCCGGGTCGATCACCTTGCGGAACGCGGCGTTCAACTGGGGCAGCGTGACGGCCATCAGACGCTGTTCGAATTCCGCCGACCATTCGAACGTGCGGCCGCGGTACATGTACGACGTCCAGCCAGCGGCCAGCGCGCCATCGTCGGCACGGTTCTGGATCCTCTGTTGCATCAGACCCGACTTGGCACCGGCGAGTTCCGCCGTCGTGAAGCCATCCTTGAGGACGCGCAGGAGTTCCTCGCGGACGGCGGCGTCCACCTTGGCAAGGTTCTGCGGCGCGGCGATGGCGCTGATGGCGAACACGCCTGCGCGGTCGAGGTCGCCGGCCACGAGGTTCGAGCCGCCGCCATACGACAGGCCCTCTTTCTGGCGGATACGGTCCATCAGGCGCGAGCGCATCCCGCCGCCGCCGAAGATGTAATCGGCCAGCATCAGCGCTGGGTAGTCCGGATCCTCGACGTTCAGGTCGACGTTGATGCGCGCCGTATAAAAGCCGTTTTCCTTGTCGGGCGTGTTCAGGAAGGTGTGGATGGGCGCGATGTCGCCGTTCTTGCGCAGCACGGGCGCCACATGCATCGGGGCTTTCCACTGGCCGAACAACTGGTCGACGAGGGGCGCGACCGCCTGGGCGTCGAAATCGCCCACGATGGCCATCTCGGTCGGCACCGTGCCGTAGTAATCGCGGTGGAAGGCCTTGACCTGGTCCAGGGTCGCGCTCTTGATGTCGGCGAGATCTTCCTCAAGCGTCGTTTCGTGGCGGATATCGCCCTTCGGATAGATGTCGAAATGCTCATTCAGCGCGCGCGACGCCACGTTGGTCGGCTCGCTGCGGCTCGCTTCCAGGCTGACGATCGTTTGCTGGCGCAATTGTTCGAACTCGGCTGCCGGGAAAGCCGGTTCGCGCAGCACGTGGGCGACCAGTTTCAGGGCTTCCGGCAGGTTCTCGCGCGTCGTCTGGAAGTGGGTCAGGCTGCCGGAAATCTTGAGTTTTTCGAAAGCGTCGGCCAGTTGCACGCGATCGTACTTCGTCGTGCCGCGCATCAGCATCGCGTTCGTCAGGCCGGGCAGTGCCGCCTTGCCGAACAGGTTCTGCTCGTCGCCGATGTGCTGGCGCAGGTCGACGGTGACAGTCTGGCCGCGGTTCTTCTTCGGCAGCAATGCCAGCTTGACGCCGCCCGCGGTCGTCAGCGTCGTGCGCTTCATGATGTTGGCCTGGCTCGGATCGAAGTCCTCGGCGCTCAGGGTGGACGCCTGCGGCTTGAAATCCTTCAGCAGGCTCTGCACGCTGGGCGCGGGCGGGATCACGGCGCGCTGGGGATTGTCGTCCGGGATGAACTCGCCCGTGACGCGGTTATCGCGCCTGAAATAGCGCCCCGCTGCCGCGGCAACCTGTTCCGACGTGATCTTCCCGACGCGGTCGCGGCCGACGAAGAACAGCCGCCAGTCGCCCAGCGCGATCACTTCCGACAGCGCGACGCCGACCTGTTGCGGGTCGTTCAGGCTGCGTTCGAATTCGTTCAGGAAGCCGCGCTTCGTGCGCTCCATTTCTTCGGGCGTCGGCGGATTCTTGGCGAACTCTTCCACGGCCTGCGTGAGGGCGGCGCGCACGGGTTCGAGCGGCGCATCCTTTTTGACCACGGCGCCGAAGTACTGCAGCCCCGGCGCGTAACCGGTCTGGCCATAGGCGAACACCTGGCTCGCCTTGCCGGTCTCGACGAGCAGTTTATGGAGGCGGCCCGTCGGCGAATCGCCGAGGATGGTCGACGCGAAGCTCAGCACGTCGCTGTCGTCATGCAGGCCGGACGGCACCTTGTAGCCCAGCGCGACGATCTGCACGTCGCCCTGGCGCCGCACGGTGAACGTGCGGTCGCCGTCCTGCGTGGGTTCGACGGTCCAGAAGTCCGGCAACGTGCGCTTGGGCTTCGGGATCGTGCCGAACAGGCGGTTGATCGACAGCAGGGTCTTCGCGGGATCGAACTTGCCCGCGACGAGCAGCACGGCATTATCCGGTTGGTAATACGTGTGATAAAAATTCTGCAGGTTCGAGATCCTGACGTTCTCGATGTCGCTCTTGTTGCCGATCGTCGAGCGGCCATACGCGTGCCAGTCGTAGGCGACGCTCTGCATGCGCTTCATGAGGACGGCACCCGGCGAGTTTTCGCCGTTTTCGTACTCGTTGCGCACGACCGTCATCTCGGAATCGAGGTCTTTCTTCGCGATGTTGGAATGCGTCATGCGGTCCGCTTCCATGCCCAGCGCCCAGTTCAGGTTATCGTCCGACGCCTGGAAGACCTCGTAGTAATTCGTACGGTCGAGCGACGTCGTCCCGTTGAACTGCATGCCGCGGTCCTGGAACTGGCGCGTGATGTCGGGATGCTTCGGGCTGCCCTTGAACATCAGGTGTTCCAGCAGGTGGGCCATGCCCGTCTCGCCATAATTCTCGTGGCGCGAACCGACGAGATAGGTCACGTTGACGGTGACGGTGGGCCGCGACGAATCGGGGAACAGCAAGACCTTCAGGCCGTTCGGCAGCCGGTATTCCGTGATGCCTTCGACCGATGGGCCTTGCACGACGCCCTTGGGCAGGTCGAAGGCGAAGGCGTTGCCGGCCGCGATGAAGGTGAGGCCGCCCGCGACGGCATAGGCGGCCAGGCCGCGCTGGAAAAACGTCAAGCTCATGTCACTCCGTCAGTTACTGTTGTCCTCGGGACATGGTAACAGACGGGAACTTAGGCCAGCCTTACCTCATTGACGGGCTCGCCGTTCGTGCTGTTGCTGGTACGGACTGATGCGCGCGAGGTCTTCCATTTCTTCGGCCAGGAAGCCGAGCAGGTCGTCCGCGCTGACGATGCCCGCGAGGCGCCCGCCCTCGCCCACCACGGGCACGCGCCGGATGCCGCGCAGGCGCATGCGTTCGATGGTGACGGACACGTCGTCATGCTCGTCGGCGGTGAGCAGGTCGTCCGTCATGATGTCGCCGACCTGCAGGCCGGCTGGATCGAGGCCGAGGGCGACGACGGAGACGACGATGTCGCGGTCCGTGACGATGCCGGCAGGCAGGCGTTCGCCGTCCACGTCGTCGACGACGACGATGTCGCCCACGTGATGTTTGCGCATGAGTAAGGCCGCGCCCTGCACGCTTTCATCGCGCGCGCAGCAGACGGTGTCGACCGTGCAGAGTTTTCCGACTTCCATTTGCGAGCTCCAACGTCAAGCGCTCAAGCTACCCATGGTGCATCGATTGGAGTTTGAGGTAGATCAGGACTTCTTCTTTTCGTCCGCCGGGGGAACGAAGCACGCCTCGACGACTTGCAGGTCGTTGTCTTTGGCGAAATTGCACACGAAGTGGTAAGCCAGCGGTTCGATGCTTTTGAGGGCGTTGTTCACGACGACCGCCTTGACACCGTTCACGACGGTCGGGTGCACGTAGGGAGAAAACTTCAGGTGGGCGTTCGGGCCGCCGCTGCCGGCCGGCCGGAAACACGACATGACGCCGCACAGACGCTCGGCCCAGTCACTCGGGCGGAATTGCCTGCCCTTACTTGTCACGCCGAGAATGAAGAATTCGTCGGCGCCTTTCCCGGTTTGCGGTGAGTCGGCCATAGTGCGGCTTCTGAAACAAAGGCGTGGATGAGAACAACCCGACTATTATATCTTATAGAAGACCTGCGGACGAGCCCCATCTGCCGGCCCTTGTCGGACCGGCACGATGAAGATCAGCCGAGCAGGACGGCACCCGACAACAGCAGCAGGAGCAGCATCCATAATAACAGCGCGCGCCAGACCAGGCCGACCGTGCTTTGCAGTGCGCGCACGTTCGGCTCGTCGCCCGGCAACATGTCGTCCTCGCTGGCGGACACATCAACCATCGCGGCGTCGGCCGGCAGGACGCGCGGCGCGTTCTCGGCCGGGGAGCCGAGGCGCACGCCCATCGCGCCGCCGCCCGCGGCAAGGATGATGCCTTTCGATTCGTCGGTCCAACGATTGGCGAAATTGCGCCACGCATAGATCGCATCCTCGAAATTGCCGACCACGGCAAACGCGATCGCGGTCAGGCGCACGGGAATCCAGTCGATCCAGTAGAACGCGCGGGCCGCGAACTGGCCAAAGGCTTCGTTGCGCATGTGATCCGGTTCGTTCCACGCGCGCGCGAGGTATTCGGACACACGGTACATGACGGCGCAGGCCGGGCCGAGCGGCATCAGGAACCAGAAGAACACGCCGAACACGTTGCGGTGCGTCGTGATGAGGGATTTTTCCACCGCGATGCGGGCGATCTCGGTGGTGTCCATGCCGACCGTGTCGATCCTGGCCCATTCGGCGAGGAGTGTCCGCGCCGTGGCCTCGTCGCCCGCGTTGAGGGCGAACTGGATCGACGTGAAGTAATGGCTGTAGTGGCGGAAACCGAGCGTGAGGTAGACGATCAGCACATTCCAGGCGAACGCGGCGAACACGAAGCGGTAGTACACGAGGACGCCGTAGATGACGGCCGTCGGCACCATCAGCACGGCCATCATCAGGAACCAGCCCAGCCGGCCATGACTGACCTGGCCGGCATTGAACCAGCTCTCGATCTTCATGGCAAAGCGCTTGATCTCGGCGTAGATCTGGTTATCCGCGCGCAGCGGCTTCAGCTGTTCGATGAGCAGCGCGCACAGAATGGAGAAAAAAGTCATGCACGGTCCTTTGTACGTTGTTGCCTTACTTCATTGCCCGCTAGGGTAGCGCAGAGACCGACCGGAGTCCATGCCCCTTCAGGCGCGTAACAAATGAAACAAATTCCGGAGCATACCCGCTGTCGCGCCCCAGATGAAGAAGCGTTCGTACGGCATCGCATAAAAACTGCGGCGGCCGGCGCCATCGGGCAGGTCGAACGACATGATCTGGTGGTTCATGCCGTCCATGAGGTACCGCAAGGGCACTTCGAAGATGTCGGCCACTTCGTTCGATTCGGCCGTGAGGTCGAACGGCGGCGTGACGAGGCCCACGACGGGGGTGACGATGTAGGCGGACGCGGTGACGTGGTCGGGCAGCACGCCGACGATCTCGACGTGGCGGCGCGTGAGGCCGATCTCTTCCTCCGTCTCGCGCAGCGCGGTCTCGATGGGCGACGAGTCGTCCTCTTCCGCACGGCCGCCGGGAAAGCTCACCTGGCCCGCATGGTTGCTCAGGTGTTCGGTGCGCTGCGTCAGCAATACCGTCAGGCCGTCCGGCCGGCGCACCAGGGGCACGAGGACGGCTGCGCGGCGCAAGGTGGGGAAGCGCTGGCGCATGTCGTCGGGCAACTCCGGCGCCCACGACGGCGGATGGGCGAGGCGTGCGCGCAGCCAGGCAACCTCCAGGCGCTCGGCCGGCAAGGCGGGCTCGCCGGCGATCGCGTCGACGGGCAGGCGCTTGGGATCGATGTGCAGTTTTGCCAAGGGCTTCTCCAAAAGAAAAAGGCATCCAACCGGATGCCTTTTCCCTAGCACAGACGCTATTACTCCGCAGCAGCGGTCGTAGCGGCTTTGCGAGTCGGCAGTTTCTCTTTGATACGTGCCGATTTGCCCGAACGCTCGCGCAGGTAGTACAGCTTCGCACGACGCACGTCACCACGACGCTTCACTTCGATCGAAGCGATCAGCGGCGAGTACAGCTGGAACGTACGCTCGACGCCTTCGCCCGACGAGATCTTGCGAACGATGAAGTTCGAGTTCAGGCCGCGGTTACGACGCGAGATGACGACGCCTTCGTATGCCTGGGCGCGCTTGCGGTTGCCTTCGACGACGTTGACGCTGACGACAACGGTGTCGCCCGGTGCGAAATCAGGGATGTTGCGGCCGAGGCGCGCAATCTCTTCTTGCTCGAGTTGCTGGATCAGATCCATTTTTATGACTCCTATTACCATCTTGCCGGCGCGTTCGATGCCCGGTAGAGGATGGGGTTGAACACGATACCCCGATGGGTACCGCCTTTATTCCGCGACCTTTTCCAAGGTTGCGAGAAACTGCTCGTCGGCCTTCGTCAGCAGACCGGCGCCACGCGCCTTGTCCAGCAGATCCGGCCGTTTCTTCGCGGTCGCCTCGAGCTGCCGCTTTCGGCGCCACTTCATGATCTCGGCGTGGTTGCCACCCATCAGCACGGGCGGCACGGCCACGCCTTCGTAGACTTCGGGACGCGTGTAATGCGGCGAATCCAGCAGGCCGTTGACAAAACTGTCTTCGACCGCGGATGCGTCGTCGCCCAGCACACCGGGCAGCTGCCGCACCACGGCATCCATCAGCGCCATCGCCGGGAGCTCCCCGCCGGACAGCACGAAATCGCCGAGGGAAATTTCCTCGTCGACGACACGGTCCAGCAAACGCTGGTCGACCGCTTCGTAGCGTCCGCACAGCACGACGAGGCCGGGCTCGTTCTTCAAGCCCATCACGCGTTCGTGCGTCAGCGGTTTGCCTTGCGGCGACATGAACACGACCCGCGGTGCGGGCAAGCCCATGTCGATCTGGCGCTGCTTCGCCGCGTTGATCGTCGCTTCGAGCGGCCTGGCCAGCATCACCATGCCGGGACCGCCGCCATACGGGCGATCGTCCACGGTGCGGTGGCGGTCCGTCGTGAAATCGCGCGGATTCCAGATCGACAGGTTCCACAAGCCCTGCTCGTGCGCGCGCCGGGTCACACCCGACTGCGTCAATGCGGCAAACATTTCGGGAAACAAGCTCACGACGTCAAACTGCATCGGGACCTCGCTTCAGGTGGACGGGATCAATAATCCAGGCCCCAGTCCAGGGTAATCAGTCGGGCTTGCAGGTCGACCGTCTTGACGTACTGGTCCACGAACGGCACCAGCCGCTCCGGCGCTTTCACGTCGGGAGCGGCGTTCGGATCGGGCACGGGCGTGATCCGCAGGATGGACTGCGCGCCGTTGTGCATCATGTCGGAGACCTTGCCGAGCGCTTCGCCCTGCAGGTTGACCGCATCCAAGCCGATCAGGTCGGTCCAGTAATACTCGTCTTCCGGAAGTTCCGGAAAGTCCGATCGCGACACCTGCACCGTGGCACCCTTGAGTGCCTCGGCCGCTTCGCGGTCGGTCACGTCGACCAGTGTGGCCGTCACGTCGCCGCTGTGGTACTTCGCGTTCCGCACTTGCACGGTACGCAGCGACGGCTTGTCGATCCACCAGGTTTTGACGCTCAACAGCGCATCCGCATCCATCGAATACGGTGTCACGCGGACACCGCCCCGGATCCCGTAGGCGCCGGTGATGTGGCCGACCTGGATCAGGTCGTCAGGCACCGCTTGCGCGGATGCCGATGCCGAATGTGCTGCAGAATCTGTCAAACCGTAAAACCTTCGCTGTATTAAGCAGCAGCCTTTTGCGTAGCCACCAGGCGAGCAACAGCCGGCGACAGCTGTGCGCCCACGCCTTGCCAGTACGACAGGCGGTCAGCGGTGACGTTCAGGGCGACTTCTTTGCCCGAAGCCATCGGGTTGTAGTAACCGATGCGCTCGATGAAACGGCCGTCGCGGCGATTGCGCGAGTCGGTTGCAACGATGTTGTAGAACGGGCGCTTCTTGGCACCACCACGAGCTAAACGAATAACGACCATAATATTTCCAATAGTAAGCTGGACGGAGAAAGCCGACGATTATAGCGCGCTCTATCCTGCATCAGCAAGCATTTACATAAAAACCAAGAACGCTGGCGCGCAGTCCCGGCCGAATCCAAGATTATCGCCGATTTTGCGACACTCCGCCACTATGGAGCCCGCTTTTGGACGATACTGATGGCTTTCCTTTCAACATTTATTCGATGTCGCAACACAAGAACAAGACCTTCGCCACCGCCCTCGCCTTCCTGCTCGGCGGACTCGGCGCGCACCGTTTCTACCTCAAGGGCAGCGTCGACCGCCTCGGCCTGCTCCACGTCTGCAGCCTCCCGGCCACCGGCCTCGTGTACGGCCTCGGCCATGCGCCGAATCCTTTCTGGGTCCTGCTGCCGCTCATCCTGTCCTGGCTCGTCGGCTTCGGCGAAGCACTCATCCTCGGCCTCACGCCGGACGAGAAATGGGATGCCCGCTACAACCGCAACTCCGGCCGCCGCTCCGCGTCGCACTGGTTCGTGATCCTGCTCGTCGTGGTCACGATGCTGGTCGGCACGACGGCGTTCATCGCCACCCTCTCGCGCCTGTTCGACCTGCTCTACACCGGCGGCGCATACGGCTGACCAGCTCAGTGTAGACTTCACAGCCCGGTCGCGCCCCAGTCGTACCGCGGCACCTGCACGGGCGGCGTGCCCGTCACGATCACGATCTCGCGGTGCGCGTTCAGCGCGATCGTGGCCGGATCGCCCGTGAAGCGCACCACCTGTTCCTTGTCGATCACGTAATAGGTCGGCTTGCCGGGCAGTCCCGCCACCGCCGCAGTGCCCAGCGGCTGCCCCCACAACGCAAAGAACTGTCCCAACGTGAACACCTTGGGCACGTCCGTCTCGACGTGCAGGATGCCGGTGATGTCGTGCGTGTGCATTTCGTACGAACAGCCGCTACCGCGCCCGATCGAGTCCGGCAAGCCGAGCCGTATGCCGTCCTGGTAGATCGAGAGGAGCGCGTGGATGTGGTAATCCTCGTTTTTCGCGCACCCCACGCCATCGACGACGGCCGTGCCCGTATGGCTCCAGGCCGGCCACTGCGGCCTGCTGTCCAGGGTCGTATAGAGCTTGGTGTAGCCCGGCTCCAGCACGATATCGGTCGGCGGCGCGGGATCGCTGGGCGGCGCCGGCGCAGGTGCAGGTGAAGGCGCGGGCGCCGGTGCGGGCGCCGGCGCAGCCGGTGGATCGTTCGCGGCCGTCTTGGGGGTGGCGTCGCCGCCGCCGCCGCAGGCCGCCAGCGCGGACAACACCGTACAGGCGACGGCAATCGGCAACACCTTGCCAGGCTTCAGGGGAATCATGGGGCGCTCCTTCGATTGTGGATGCGACGAATCGATTCTAGGAGCGTCACTTACCCGCCACGCATGACGGGCGTCAAACGCAGAATTCCGGTCGGCAGCACACAACAAATCGCCTGCTGCGGCCCATGAAAAAAGCGGCCCGCAGGCCGCTTTACAAGCACATCCAGCCGTCAGAACTGCTCGACGTCCAGCGCCAGCACGCCAGCGGCACCGTCCACGATGGCGTGGCGCAGGCCATCCGCCTGCGACAGCACGTGGTCGGCAAAGAAGCGCGCGGTGGCGATCTTGGCGCGGTAGAACGCCGCGTCGCCGTCGCCGGCATCCAGCTTCTGGCGGGCCACGAGGGCCGCGCGCGCCATCTGCCAGCCGCCCAGCACGACGCCGGCCAGCTTCAGGTACAGGACGCTGCCCGCGAACACGGCGCGCGGGTCGGCTTTCGTGTTCGCCACGACGTAGTCGACGACGGCTTCCAGCGCCGCGCTGCCCGCGCCCAGTTGGCTGCGGATCGCACTGAAGTCCGCATCCTGCGCCTCGGCCAGCTGCGCCTCGGTCGCGCGCACCTGCGCGAGGATGGATTTCGCCACGGCGCCGCCGTCGCGCACCGTCTTGCGGCCCACGAGGTCATTGGCCTGGATCGCCGTCGTGCCTTCGTAGATCGTGAGGATCTTGGCATCGCGGTAGTGCTGGGCGGCGCCCGTCTCCTCGATGAAGCCCATGCCGCCATGCACCTGCACGCCGTCGCGGGCGACGTTCTCGCTCATCTCCGTCGACCAGCCCTTGATCACCGGAACGAGGTATTCGTACACGGCCAGGTTGGCCTTGCGCGTCGCCTCATCCGGATGGCTGTGCGCCAGGTCGGACAGGCCGGCGCCGACGTAGGCCAGCGCGCGCGCCGCTTCCGTCTGGGCGCGCATCGACATCAGCATGCGGCGCACGTCCGGGTGGTTGATGATGGCGACCGGGCCGGCGGAACCTTCGACGGCGCGCGACTGGACGCGCTCCTTCGCGAACGCGACGGCCTGCTGGTAGGCGCGCTCGGCGAGGCCGATGCCCTGCATGCCGACGCCGAAGCGGGCCGCGTTCATCATGATGAACATGTATTCGAGGCCGCGGTTTTCTTCGCCGACGAGCGTGCCGATGGCGCCGCCATGGTCGCCGAACTGCAGCACCGCGGTCGGGCTCGCCTTGATGCCCAGCTTGTGCTCGATCGACACGCAGTGCACGTCGTTGCGCTCACCCAGCGAGCCGTCGTCATTGACCATGAACTTCGGCACGATGAACAGCGAGATCCCCTTCACGCCCGGGGGCGCGTCCGGCGTGCGCGCCAGCACGAGGTGAATGATGTTCTCGGCCATGTCGTGCTCACCGTAGGTGATGAAGATCTTGGTGCCGAAGATTTTATAGGTGCCGTCACCCTGCGGCACGGCGCGCGTGCGCACGGCGGCGAGGTCGGAACCGGCCTGCGGCTCCGTCAGGTTCATCGTGCCGGTCCACTTGCCGGTGATCAGGGGCTCGATGAAGCGCGTCTTCTGCTCGGCGGTGCCGGCCGTCAGCAGCGCTTCGATGGCGCCGTCCGTCAGCAGGCCGACGAGGGCGAACGCGATGTTCGCGCTGTTGAGCATCTCGATGCACGGCGTGGCGACGAGCTTGGGCAGGCCCTGGCCGCCGAATTCCGCCGGGTGCTGCACGCCCTGCCAGCCGGCGTCCGCGAAACCGCGGAACGCTTCCTTGAACCCTTTCGACGTCGTGACCTGGCCGTCGTGCCAGTAGCTCGGCTCCTTGTCGCCGGAATGATTCAGCGGGGCGACGACTTCGCCGCAGAACTTCGCGTTCTCTTCCAGCACGGCTTCGACGGTGTCGGGCGTCGCGTCTTCGCAGCCGGGCAGTTGGTTGATCTCGGACAGGTTGGCCAGTTCGTTCACGACGAACAGCATGTCCTTCAGGGGGGCTTGATAGGTCACCGCAGTCTCCTGGTTTTCTCGATTTACGTATACGTCAATCGCCGGCCGCAAAAAAGGCGGGAGGGTTCCCGCCCCTAGGGTACGACGTAATTAGCCCAGTTCTTTGACCAGGGCGGGCACGACTTCGAACAGGTCGCCGACGATGCCGTAGTCCGCCACCGAGAAGATCGGCGCTTCCGGATCCTTGTTGATGGCGACGATGGTCTTGGAATCCTTCATGCCGGCCAGGTGCTGGATCGCGCCCGAGATACCGACGGCGATGTACAGTTGCGGCGCGACGATCTTGCCGGTCTGGCCCACCTGCCAGTCGTTCGGCACGTAGCCCGCGTCGACGGCGGCGCGCGATGCGCCCATCGCGGCACCCAGCTTGTCGGCCAGCGGCTCCAGGATCTTGAAGTTGTCGCCCGAACCCATGCCGCGGCCGCCGGAAACGACGACCTTGGCGCCGGTCAGTTCCGGACGGTCCGACTTGGCCAGCTCGCGGCCCACGAAGCTCGACTTGCCCGAGTCCGCGACGGCGGCGACCGTTTCCACGGCGGCCGAGCCACCTTCGGCGGCGGCGGCGTCGAAGCCGGTGCCGCGCACGGTGATGACCTTCACGTTGTCCGTCGACTGCACGGTGGCGATGGCGTTACCGGCGTAGATCGGACGCTCGAAGGTGTCGGGCGCATCGACCTTGGTGATTTCCGAGATCTGGGCGACGTCCAGCTTGGCGGCGACGCGCGGCAGCACGTTCTTGCCGAAGGCCGAAGCCGGGGCCAGGATGTGCGAGTAAGCGCTTGCGACGGCCAGGATCTGCTCGGCGACGTTCTCGGCGAGGCCGTCGGCGAATTGCGGCGCGTCGGCGACCAGCACTTTCGCCACGCCCGCGACCTTGGCGGCCGCTTCCGCGACGGCGCCGCAACCGCTGCCGGCGACGAGGATGTGGACGTCCCCGCCGCATTGCGCGGCTGCGGTGACGGTGTTCAGGGTGACAGCCTTCAGGTGGGCGTTGTCGTGTTCAGCAATGACGAGTGCGACCATGGATGAAATTCCTTAATTAGATGACTTTGGCTTCGGTGCGCAGCTTCGCAACGAGGGTCGCCACATCGGGCACTTTGACGCCGGCCGAACGCTTGGCCGGCTCGGCGACCTTGACGGTCTTCAGGCGCGGCGTGACGTCGACGCCCAGGTCTTCCGGCTTGACGGTCGTCAGCGGCTTTTTCTTGGCCTTCATGATGTTCGGCAGCGTGACGTAGCGCGGCTCGTTCAGGCGCAGGTCGGTGGTGACGATGGCCGGCAGGCTCAGCGCCACGGTTTCCAGGCCGCCGTCCACTTCGCGGGTCACGGTGACCTTGCCGTCTTCCAGCACGACCTTCGAGGCGAACGTCGCCTGCGGCCAGCCCAGCAGCGCAGCCAGCATCTGGCCGGTCTGGTTCGAATCGTCGTCGATCGCCTGCTTGCCCAGGATGATCAGTTGCGGCTGCTCTTCGACGGCCAGCGCCTTCAACACCTTGGCCACGCCCAGCGGCTCGATCTCGGCACCGGTCTCGACCAGCACGCCGCGGTCGGCGCCGATCGCCATCGCGGTACGCAGGGTTTCCTGGGCCTGGGCCACGCCGCAGGTCACGGCCACGATCTCGGTGACCTTGCCGGCTTCCTTCAGGCGCGTGGCTTCTTCCACCGCGATCTCGTCGAACGGGTTCATCGACATCTTGACGTTGGCGATATCGACGCCGCTGCCGTCGGACTTGACGCGGACCTTGACGTTGTAGTCGACCACGCGTTTGACGGGTACCAGGACTTTCATAGTGTGCCTTTGAAAAATGGGTGAAAGACTAAAAATGATCCGAATTATAAAAGCAAATTCCGTTCAGGTCAGAATTAAAGCACGATCGTGCGTTTTTCGGTTAGAGGAAATGCCCTAATCGTACTTGATTGTGTGTTGGCGGGTTTCCTTGCGGGCGGGGTGCGGGATGCCCGGCGTACCGGGCGGTCAGGGAAAGGCTGTCGTTATTTCCGGCGCAGCCAGAACGTGAATTCGCCGTTGATGTGCGTGTGCGCCAGCAGGGCATTGCCCGTCTGCTTGGCGAACGCCTGGAAGTCGCGTACCGAACCGGTGTCGGTGGCGACGATGCGCAGCACCTCGCCACTGGCCAGTTCCGCGAGGGCCTTCTTGGCCTTGAGGATCGGCAGCGGGCAGTTCAAGCCACGCGCATCCAGGTCCTTCTGGACCTCGATGGTGCCGGTGTCGATTATGGTTTCGCTCATCGATTGCCTGCTAGTTGGTAGGGCATGGACCCGATAGTACTCCAATTGGCCCATTATGACGCGCCGCACCAAAATTTGGTATCCGTGTTGCGTTGTAACAACGGCAATTACTTGACAGGCAGATAGAGATGAGGCGGCGATGACCGGATGAGAGGGATGTGTGGCGGACAGCTTTGCTGCCTACTTATCCATTGAAACAAGAGTTGATACAGCTCAAATCCCATTCCAATTACAACACACGCGCCGCCGCAATCAGCATATTGCGGCGGCGCGGTTACAACAGTTACGCGGACACGCGCTCGCCGACCCAGCCGGCAACGCCGGCCAGTGCCTGCGGCAGTGCAGCCGGATCCGTACCGCCCGCCTGGGCCATGTCCGGACGGCCGCCGCCCTTGCCGCCGACCTGCTTGGCGACGAAGTTGACGAGATCGCCCGCCTTCACCTTGCCGGTCGCATCCGGCGTCACGCCGGCGATCAGGCTGACCTTGCCCTCAAGCACAGACGCCAGCACGATGGCGGCCGTCCCAAGCTTGTCCTTCAGCTTGTCCATCGTCTCGCGCAGGCCCGCGACGTCGGCGCCTTCCATCGTGGCGGCCAGCACCTTGATGCCGTTCACGTCGATGGCCTTCGTCACCAGCTCGTCGCCCTGGCCGGCGGCCAGTTTCGACTTCAGCGCGGCGATTTCCTTCTCCAGCGACTTGACCTGGTCCTGCACCTGGGCGATGCGCGACGGCAGTTCGTCCGGGCTCGTCTTCAGCGCGCCGGCGGCTTCGTTCAACTTGCGGTTGATCGCTTGCACCAGGGCGAGAGCGCCCTCGCCCGTCACGGCTTCCACGCGGCGGATGCCGGCGGCCACGCCCGATTCGGACACGATCTTGAACAGGCCGATGTCGCCCGTGCGGGTGACGTGCACGCCGCCGCACAGTTCCTTCGACGAGCCGATGTCCAGCACGCGCACGGTATCGCCGTATTTCTCGCCGAACAGGGCCATGGCGCCATGCTTGATCGCGTCGTCCATCGACATGTGGTGGGCCTGGGTCGCGTGATTCTCGAGAATTTCGCGGTTGACGATGGTTTCCACCTGGGCGATCTGCTCGGCCGTCAGCGGCGCGTTGTGGCTGAAGTCGAAGCGGGTCTTGTCCGGATCGACCAGCGAGCCCTTCTGCTGCACGTGGCTGCCCAGCACTTCGCGCAGCGCCTTGTGCATCAGGTGCGTCGCCGAGTGGTTGCGGATCGTGCGGGCGCGCTTCACCTCATCGACTTGCGCGTCGACCATGTCGCCGACCTTCAGCGAGCCCGACTGCAGCACGCCGTGGTGGCCGAACACTTCCGCCTGGATCTTCAGCGTGTCTTCCACTTCGAACACGCCGCCCGTCGATTTCAGCAGGCCCTTGTCGCCCACCTGGCCGCCGGATTCGGCGTAGAACGGGGTCGTGTCCAGCACGACGATGCCGTCCTGGCCGGCCTTCAGTTCCTGCACGGGTGCGCCGGCCGAGTACAGCGCGAGCACGCGGCTGTTGTGCACGAGGGCCTCATAGCCGACGAAGGTCGTCTTCTCGCCCGAATACTCCACGTTGGCGGCCATCTTGAACTTGCCGGCGGCGCGGGCGGTCTTCTTCTGCTGCTCCATGGCGGCAGCGAAGCCTTCCTCGTCCAGCTTGATGCCGCGCTCGCGGCAGATGTCCGCGGTCAGGTCCAGCGGGAAGCCGTAGGTGTCGTACAGCGTGAAGGCGGTGGCGCCGTCCAGGTTCCGCGGATCCTTGGCCAGCTGCGCTTCCAGGATCTTCATGCCGTGCTCGAGGGTCTCGCCGAAGCGCTCTTCCTCGGCCTTCAGGGTCTGCATCACGCGCTCTTTCGCGTCGTGCAGTTCCGGGTAGGCGGCGCCCATCTCGATGTCCAGGTCGTCCACGAGCTTGTAGAAGAACGGCTTGGTCTGGCCCAGCTTGTGGCCGTGGCGCAGCGCGCGGCGGATGATGCGGCGCAGGACGTAGCCATGGCCTTCGCTGCTCGGGATGATGCCGTCGACGATCATGAAGCTGGCCGCGCGGATGTGGTCGGCGATGACCTTCAGCGAGTTATTGGCCAGGTCGGTCGCGCCGGTTTCGCGGGCGGCAGCCTTGATCAGGTTCTGGAACAGGTCGATCTCGTAGTTCGAGTGCACGTGCTGCAGCACGGCGGCCAGGCGCTCCAGGCCCATGCCGGTGTCGATCGAGGGCTTCGGCAGCGGGGTCAGGACGCCCTGTTCATCGCGGTTGAACTGCATGAACACGAGGTTCCAGATCTCGATGAAGCGGTCGCCGTCTTCTTCCGGCGAGCCCGGAGGACCACCCCAGATCTCGGGACCGTGGTCGTAGAAGATTTCCGTGCACGGACCGCAGGGGCCGGTGTCGGCCATCTGCCAGAAGTTGTCCGATGCGTAGCGCGCACCCTTGTTGTCGCCGATGCGGATGATGCGTTCCGTCGGGACGCCGATCTCATTGGCCCAGATGCCGTAGGCTTCATCGTCTTCGAAGTAGACGGTGATGGTCAGTTTTTCTGTCGGCAGGTTATAGACCTTGGTCAGCAGTTCCCAGGCAAAGTGGATGGCGTCGCGCTTGAAATAATCGCCGAAGCTGAAATTGCCCAGCATTTCGAAGAACGTGTGGTGGCGCGCGGTGTAGCCGACGTTTTCCAGGTCGTTGTGCTTGCCGCCGGCACGCACGCAGCGCTGCACGGTGGTGGCGCGCTTGTACGGACGCGTATCCAGGCCCAGGAACACGTCCTTGAACTGCACCATGCCGCTGTTGGTCAACAACATCGTCGGGTCATTGCCCGGCACGAGCGGGCTGGAGCGGACGATCGTGTGGCCTTTGGACTCAAAGAACTTGAGAAACTTTTCGCGTATTTCGGTGGATTTCATGTCGTAGGGGCGGATTCAGGCAGCTTGCTATATAAAGAAAATCGATTATAGCCTAGCTGTTGACGGTAAATCGCATCCGCGATTTTCAGCGTTGCAGAAACGGCAACAATAAATCAGCGCAGCAGCGCCAGCACCGCCCGCGGCTCGCCATTCGCCTGGGTCAGCATGGCCGCCGCCGCCTGCTGCAGGATCTGCGCGCGCGTCAACTGGACCGCGGTCCCGGCGTAGTCGACGTCCTCGATGCGGCTCCTGGCCGCTTCCAGGTTCATCGACGCCATCTGGGTGTTGCTGGCTGCGGCGTCCATGCGGTTGCTGTAGGCACCCACCTGCACGCGCTGCTCCGTGACGAGCGCGAGCGCGTCGTCGATGTGCAGCAGCGCCACCGCCGTGTTGCGCATGTCCAGGTCCGTGAGGCCCAGCGCGCTGGAATTGACGGCCGCGAACTCCATGTCGACCAGGTCGCCCGCGGAGGCGCCGACCTGGATCTGCACCCGGTGCCGGAGCGCGGCCCCGCCGCCGATGTCCGGATACTCGACCTTGAAGTTGCGCAGCGGCCGGTCGGCCGTGCCGAAGCCGGATTCCGGGACGACGCCCTGCGCATCGCGCGACGGCCCGCCGTCCGCGTCCAGGCCGCCGATCGCGCCCGTGTCGGCATTCGTCAGGTCCATGCCCGCGATGAAGCTGGCGCCGCCGGCCGCGAAATCCGTCATGAAATCGCCGAGGCCCTGGTATTGCCCGCCCGTGACGGCATCGAGCGCCGTGTCCAGGTCGGCCGACTGGTGCTGGCTCAGGTAAGTCATCAGGCCTTTCATGCCGCCGTCGACGCCCATCGATTTCAGCTTGTCGTGCAGGTAGCGCGACGCGACGTAGCCGGCTTCGTAGCTGAAGCCGCCGCCCGTGATCGTGTCGACGATGCCCTGCGCCGTCTGCCCGCCCGCCAGCGCGCCCGCCAGGCGCTCGTCCGCACCATGGATCAGCTCGGCGGTGCCTTCGGTAAACCATTGCGGGAAATTGAAACTGGTCGAGCGCAGCATGATCGCGTGCACCATCTCGTGCGCGATGACGCGGTCGTCGTACACCGGGCCGGTACCGCCGTCGGGCGTGCTCATGTCGCTGAAATCGGCCATGTCGATGTTCAGCGTGACGTCGCTGCCGGGCGCCGTCGACCCCGTGACGGACGCGAGCACGCCGCTGCTGCCGTCCGTCGTGTCGAGGTTGATCTTCAGGGTCACGCCGTCGCCCTGCAGGCCGTAGTACTGCTGGACCATGTCTTCGGCGGCACTCAGCCAGCCGGCCTTGAGGCTGTCCAGCACGGCGCGCTTCTTCTTGTCCTCGTTGCCGTTCTCGGTTGCCGGAGAAAAGATCGCCTGGCCATTGAACGAGGCGCCATTGCCCATTTCGGTGATCTGGGACAGGATCTGGTCCGCTTCCGCCTGCAGCGTGTTGCGGTCGCTGTCGGTGTACGCCCCGTTGCCAGATGCGACCGCCAGTTCGCGCAGGCGCTGCAGCCTGTCGGTGATGCTCGACAGCGTGCTGTCCGCCACCTGCAGCATCGACGTCGCGTCGTTGATGCCGCGCATGGCCTGGCGCATCCCGGTCAGCTGCGACTTCATGCGTCCCGCCACGGCCTGGCCGGCCGGATCGTCCGCGGCGCTCGTGATGCGCATGCCCGAGCTCAGGCGCGAGACGAGGCGCGTGACCTCGTTCGTGTGCTCCGCCAGCCTGCGCTGGGCGTGGAGGGACAAAGATTGATTGTTGATCGACAGTGACATAGGGCCGTAACCGGGAGCCGAATGTCATTAACGACAACGCGTTACAATTCTTGAGGGGAAATTTTCCTGCTAAGCAAAATCAGGCGGAATCAGGTCGATCCGGTCCGTGCACAACCCATCCACACCCCAGCCGAACAGTTCGCGCGCACGCGCCGGCGCGTTGACGGTGTAGCAGAACAGGCCGAAGCCGGCCGCTTTCACTTGCGCGGCCCTGGCCGCCGTCAGCCGCGTGTGGTCGGTGTGGATCGCGACCGCGTCCAGCGCCCGCGCACGGGCTTCCCAATCCGGCGGCAGCGATGCCGCCAGCCAGGCGCGCGGGACCTGGGGCGCGGCCTCCCGGGCCGCCGCCAGCGCGCGCTCGCTGAACGAGGACAGCAGCGGCGCCCGCGCCACCCTGCCAGCGGCGATCTCGTCGGCGAACAGGGCCGCCGCCAGGCGCGCGACCACGGCGCCCGTCGCTTCGTCATGGCCGGGCACGGGCTTGATCTCGATGTTCATCCACACACCATGGGCCTTGCAATACTGCGCGAACTCGACGAACAGCGGCACCGGCTCGCCTTCGTACTCCGGACCGAACCACGAGCCCGCATCGCGCGCGGCGAGGTCGAGCGCGTCGACATCGGCCACCGACCCCGTCCCGGGCACCGTGCGGCCCAGCTTGGGGTCGTGCAGCACGACGGGGACGCCGTCGCGCGCCAGCATCACGTCGAATTCGATGGCGCGGAATCCCGCGTCCATGCCGCGGCGCAGTCCGGCCACCGTGTTTTCCGGCGCCAGCGTGCCGCCGCCGCGGTGTGCCAGGATCCTGGGATAAGGCCACATGGCAACTCCTCTAGAACGAAGCTCGGGCCGGCGCCAGCGCGCGCGCCAGCCAGCAGAAACCGGCCAGGTTGAGGCCGACGGTCAGCCAGAACCCCTGCCGGAACGAACGTTTGACGGTCTTGTGCCGCAGCCATTGCTGCGCCAGCAAGCCGCCCGGCCAGCCGCCGGCGAGCCCCAGCAACAGCAGATGGCGTTCGGGCGTGCGCCGCTCGCCGCGCCGCGCGGCGGCCTTGTCGCGCGCATACAGCGCGAAACAGGCGGCGCTCGCGAGCGCGTACGCGACGCCCACCGCGGCCGGCAGGCCGAGGGCCAGCGCGGCATAGGCATACAGGGCGATGAACAGGAACAGCGGCGTATAGATCATGGCGCCAGCTTACGCGCCGGCGGCGCGGGTGTCCACCTGGCAACCTCACCCATCAGGGCGTCGCCAGGAACTCCGTGACGTCGCGCGTGAAGCGCTCGGGGGTATCGAGGTACAGGAAGTGCCCGGCGCCCGGATATTCGACGACGCGCGCGTGCGGCAACGCCTGGCCCAGCGCGCGCTGGGCCGGCAGGCCGATCGCGTAGTCCGCTGCGCCGGCCAGCACGAGCACGGGCATCGTCACGCGTTCCGGATGGGCGAAGCGGTACGACGTGAAGCCGCCGCCGAACAGCGCATTGCCCAGTTCGCCCGTGTTGCGCAGGCCGCTCTTCGCATCGATGGCGTCCTGCCGCTTGCCGACCGACAGGTCCGGGAACATCACCTCGTCGTTGACGCGCTGGTGCAGGTCCGGGCCGACCGTATTGAACGCGTAGAAGCAGGCGTCCGGCGTCTCGTTGCGCGCCTTCGCATCGGCGCGCGCCTTGTCGAGCCGGTCGCCGTAGTGCCGCGCGATGTAGTCCACGCGCGCCGCACAGGCGGCCGGGATGTCCGATGCGGCGCTCACGAGCACCATCTTCGCCACGTGTTTGGGGTACTTGGCCGCGTACTCGAGCGCCAGGGTGCCGCCGAACGAATGACCCATCAGCGCGAGCCTGTCCACGCCAAGCGTCTTGCGCAGCGCCTCGATGTCGTCGACGAGGGCGGCGACCGAATACTCGCCGCGCCACGGCCGCTCGGAGCGGCCGCTGCCGCGCTGGTCGAGGTAGATCACCTGCAGCTTCTTTTCGAGCGCAGGACCGGCCTGGGCCTCGAAGCTGTAGCTGTTGTAGCCGGGACCGCCGTGCAGGAACAGCAGCGGCGGCGCGCCCTTCGCGCCGTGGCCGGCGACCTTGTACCACAGGCGGACGTCGCCCACGACGACCTGGTGTTCGCCGGGTTGCATGGCGGCGGGGCCGGCGGCGTGGACGGAAGTGCACAGGACGGCGGCGGCGAGCGCGGCCGAACGGAAGATGGCATGCATAGTCTCTCTCTCGGGCAGGTTGTTTTATTTATGTAATGCAAGCCGGATTATAGATGCCCCCCGTCCGTTAGCGAACGTACGGAGGGATCGCCCGCAAACGCCTACCCTTGCGATTCGAGGTTTCAACGCGGAGAACATCATGAGCTTTGATTTGGGCAACCTGTTGCAGCAGTACCTGGGCGGTGCCAACCCGAACGCCAATCCGGCGCAGGCGGAGAACGATTTCGACCACGTCGCGCAGAACGTGCCGCGCGCCACCGTCGCGCAGGGCGTGACGCAGGCGCTGCGCTCGGACCAGACGCCCCCGTTTTCGCAGATGGTCGGCCAGCTGTTTGGCAACAGCAATCCCGACCAGCGTGCCGGCATGCTGAACCAGCTGCTGGCCAATATCGGCCCGTCCGTGCTCGCGTCCGTCGCGGGCGGCTCGCTCGGCAACCTGCTCGGCGCCGACCAGGCCCGCGTGTCGCCGGAACAGGCGAGCCAGGTATCGCCGGAACAGGTGCAGGAACTGGCCGCCAAGGCCGAGCAGCAGAATCCCGGCATCGTCGAACGCATGGGCGACTTCTATGCCGAACATCCGACCCTGGTGAAGGCCATCGGCGGCGCCGCGCTGGCGATCGCGCTCGGCCACATGGCCCAGGGCATGCAGCGCCATTGAGCGCACCAACAATCATCGAGAAGGAATCGACATGGGTATCTTGAGCAATATCTTCCACAAAATCTTCCCGGGTTCGCATCCGGCAGCGCAGAACAGCAGCCAGGCGGCCCCGGGCGCCCAGCAACGCGCGCCGCAGCCGACGCAGCAACCCGCGCAGCAACCGGCACAGCAGCCCGCGCAACAGCCGCAGGCCGCGCCCGCGGCAAGCGCGCCGGCGGCCGCACCGATGCAGCAGGTCGACGTGGAAGCCGTCCTGAACAACATGCAGCAGCAGTCCGGCCAGCAGCTGAACTGGCGCACGTCGATCGTCGACCTGCTGAAGCTGCTGGGCCTCGATTCCAGCCTGCAGGCACGCAAGGAACTGGCCGCCGAGTTGCACTACACGGGCGATACCAGCGACTCGGCCAGCATGAACATCTGGCTGCACCGCCAGGTCATGAACAAGCTGGCGGCGAACGGCGGCAAGGTGCCGGCCGACCTCAAGGACTGACCTTCCTTCCCGCCGGCGGCGTCCATGCCGTCGGCGAATTTCATACCTCGAGTTGATGGTTTTTGCTCTGGCGGGGCACGTCACGTCCCTCGCATAATCCACTCATACATACATCCCCGATGTCGCATCACACGCTGATTCCAGCGGCTTCAACGACGGCCGGCCGTTGAAGCCCGGCCCGCCCATGCCTGAACGGAACGGGCGCGACGAGCCCGGCCTGCACACTACAAAGAGAAGAACGATGGAGATCAAGAAGAGCGTACTGCTGACACTGGCAGCACTGAGCGCACCCGCGTGGGCGCAAACGTGCCAGCCCAGTACCACCACCCCGTACATCAACATCAATGGCACGACGTCATGGGCAGTGAAATCGTCGCTCGCCCTGAACACCGGCTCGACCGTCGTCCTCGGGCCGCAACCGGCATCCGGCGGCACGTGGGCGTGGAGCGGTTGCGGCACGTCGGGCTCGGCGCGCGAACAGACCATCAAGCTCACCAACACCGGCACCAGCGCGACCACCTGCACGGCCACGGCCACGTACACGAACAGCTGCGGCGCCAAGTCGACCCAGCAGTACAACTTCACGGTGTGGCCAGCCATGGCCGCCAACGCCGGCAAGTACATCATGGTCGACCAGTTCGGCTACCTGACCAACGCGCGCAAGGTGGCGGTGCTGCGCATGCCCCGCACCGGCTACGACGCGAACAGCCCCCAGTTCTGGCCGCAGCAGGTCAGCGTCGTGAACTCGGCCACGGGCGCGACCGTGTACACGTGGTGGCCCACGGAGTGGAATACGCGCGCCACCGATCCGTCGTCGGGCGACCAGGTCTGGCACTTCGACTTCAGCAACATCACGACGCCGGGCACGTATGAAATCGTCGATGCCGGCGGCCAGCGCTCGGCGCGCTTCGAGATCGGCGACAACGTCTACCGCAACGTGCTGATCCAGGCCGTGCGCATGTTCTACTACCAGCGCCTGGGGCAGGCCCGCACCGCGAACAACGCCGGCCTGAACTGGGCCGACGGCGCCAGCAACCTCGGGCCGGGCCAGGATTCGCAGGCACGGCGCTTCCTCGACTCGGGCAACGCCGCCACCGCGCGCGACCTGCGTGGCGGCTGGGCCGATGCGGGCGATTACAACAAGTACACGAGCTGGGCGGCCAGCTACGCGCAGGAGCTGATGGACGCCTACGTCCAGAATCCGACCGTGTTCACCGACGATTTCAATCTTCCGGAATCGTGGAACGGCATCCCCGACATCCTCGACGAAGCGAAGTGGGGCCTGGACTGGATGAAGCGCATGCAGAACAGCGACGGCTCGGTACTGTCGGTCGTCGGCGTCGTGGGCGCGAGCCCGCCGTCCTCGTCCACCGGCCCCAGCTACTACGGCGACGCCAGCACGACGGCCACGCTGGCAACGGCCGCCGCGTTCGCGGAAGGCGCCAAGGTGCTGGGCAGCCTGAACAACGCGTCGCTGAACACGTATGCGGCCGACCTGCTGACGCGTGCGAAGAACGCCTGGAACTGGGCGCAGGCCAACCCCAACGTCCTGTTCTACAACAACGACGAGAACCGCGGCACCAAGGGTCTCGCCGTCGGCCAGCAGGAAACCGACGACAACGGCCGCAAGTCGCTGAAGCTGATGGCGGCCGTTCGCCTGTTCGCCGCCACGGGCGACGCCACGTACAAGAGCTACGTCGACACGAACTACACGGATGCGGCGATGTTCAGGGACTGGAACCTGTCGGGCTTCAGCGCCGGCGACGCCCGCAACCTGCTGTACTACGCGTCGCTGCCGAATGCGACACCCACCGTGGCAACCGCAATCCGCACGCAATTCCTCGACCTGTGGGGCCGCGCCGACTATGACGGCTGGGGCAAGGTCGATGCACAGACCGACCCGTACCGCGCCTACATCGGCTCGTACACGTGGGCCAGCAACGCGGTCAAGGCCAACGCCGGCTCGCTGTTTGCGGAAGAAAGCTATTACGGCATCAGCCGTCACTCGGCCGAGGAGGATGCCAACGTCGCGGCCGACTACGTGCACTACATGCATGGCGTGAACCCGCTGGGCAAGGCCTACCTGTCGAACATGGTCAGCTTCGGGGCGGAGAATTCCGTCAACCGGCTGTGGCATTCGTGGTTCACCCAGGGCACGCCGTGGAACGACGCCAAGCAGTCGCCGTATGGCCCGGCGCCGGGCTACCTGGCGGGCGGTCCGGCTGGCACGCAGTACAAATGGGATGACAGATGCCCGGGCGTGTCGCCGCAGTGCGGTTCGGCCCCACCGTCGCCGCCGTATGGCCAACCGTCGCAGAAGACCTATCTCGACTTCAACGACGGCTGGCCGCTGAACTCGTGGTCGGTCAGCGAGCCCTCGAACGGCTACCAGACGGCGTACATCCGCCTGCTGGCCCGCTTCGTGAAGTAAGCCCCCCGCTCAGTCCGCAAGGCTGACGTTGGCCGGCGTGCCGCACGAAAAGCAGTAACGCGTGAAAGCGTTCTTGCGCGTGGTGCACGCCGGGCAGCGGTCGAACAGGCCGATGCCGCAATGCGGACAATGGGCCAGGTGCTCGTCCTTGAAATTCGTCGCGCGCTCGCACGACGGGCACACGTTCTTGGCGATGCGTTCCATCGCCACGTCGTAGCGCATCGTCGTGCGGCGCTCGGCATCGGGCATGGCTTCCGCGGCCCGCTGGCGTTCCAGCCACGCGTGCAGCCAGCGGATCGCGTAGCGGCCCACGACGACCGTCACGACGATGCCCACGCCGTAGCGTACGTAGCCGCCATAGCTGGGCAGATATGGCACCAGCTCGACGAAGAACGCGAACAGCGCGAAGAAAATGAAACCCCACGTGAACGGCCAGTAGGTGCCGTTGCGCTTGTACTTGAACAGCGCGCCCGCGACCAGCAGCAGCGGCAGGGTCACGCCGAGGCGGATCAGGAAGACCTTGCGTGCGGCCCGGCGTGCCGCGTCGTTCGATGCGTCACGGGCCGGTTCCAGCAGTGCCTCGTACGCCGCCTCGGCCTTGTGCTGGGCCTGCTTCGCATCGAGTTCGACCTGTTCCTGGGCCTGGACCGAAGCGAGCGCGGCGCGTTCCGCCGCCACGAGTTTATCCAGTTCGCGGTTGCGGGCGATCAGTTCGGTGTCCTGGTCGGGGCGCGCCGTCACGTGGCGCGTCGCAATCCAGTTCTCGAACGCGTCGCGCGCGCTTTTCGTGTTGGCCTGCGCCACGCGATGTTGCTGCTGGGCCTGCTCCAGCGCCGCGTCTGCCTGCTCGCGTGTCTGCTGCGCCTGCCGGACCGCGGCCTGCAGCGGCCCGGCCTTGGCCGGATCGAGGAATTGTTCGGGGGCGGGCACGGGCTCCAGATACATCACGTTGTCGACGACCTGGTTGCCGAGCCCGATCAGGAATCCGGCGAAGACGAATGCGACGAGCCACAGCGCCCGGCGCATCCATTGTTCGGTCCAACGCAAACCCTTGCTCATGGTGCGGCTCCTTCATCGATGACGAAAGCCGCAGCTTGCCATCAATACACGGAGTGAACCACAAGAAACCGCAAGGCGATCACCTTGCGCTACCTCACGTCGCGCTTATCGCTACCCGCTGTGGTTTAGAAGTAGGACAATCCGAGGGCTTTACGCACCTCGTCCGTCGTGCGCGCAGCCACTTCGCGCGCCTTCATCGTGCCTTCCTTGAGGATTTGCATGACCTGGCCCTTGTCCTTGGCCAATTCCTCGCGGCGGGCGCGGATTGGCGCCAGCATGTCCTGCAAAATGCCTTCCAGGCGCTTCTTGACGACGGAATCGCCCAGGCCGCCGCGCTGGTAGTGGGCCTTCATCTCGGCCAGGCCCTCCTTGTCCGTGTCGAACGCGTCCAGGTACAGGAACGCGACGTTGCCTTCCAGGTGGCCCGGGTCGGACACCTTCAGGTGCAGCGGGTCCGTGTAGACCATCTTGACGGCGGCGCGGATCTCGTCGGCGGACGCGCCCAGGTTGATGGTGTTGCCCAGCGACTTGCTCATCTTGGCCTTGCCGTCGATGCCCGGCAGGCGGCCCACTTCCGGCACGATCGCCTTGCACTCGACGAGAATGTCGCGGCCGGCGTTGCGGTTGAACTTACGCACGATCTCGTTGCACTGCTCGATCATCGGGATCTGGTCTTCGCCGACCGGCACGATGGTCGCCTTGAACGCGCTGATGTCGGCGGCCTGGCTCGCGGGGTACGTGAGGAAACCGGCCGGGATGTCGCGCTCGAAGCCGCGCAGGATGATTTCCTGCTTGACGGTCGGGTTGCGCTCGAGGCGCGCGACGGTCACAAGGTTCAGGTAATAAAAGGTCAGCTCGGCCAGTTCCGGGATCTGCGACTGGATCAGGATGGTCGACTTGGCGGGGTCGATCCCTACGGCAAGGTAATCGAGCGCCACCTCGATCACGTTCCGGTGTACCTTACCGATATCATCCATGTTGTCCGTGAGCGCCTGGGCGTCCGCGAGCATGATGAACTGGCGATATTGGTCCTGGTAAGTGACGCGATTGCGCAGGCTGCCGACGAAGTGGCCGAGGTGCAGCGGCCCGGTGGGACGGTCGCCGGTGAGGATGATGGGCGTGGTAGCGGTAGGGGTTTGCAGACTCATCGAGTTTTCCTTGGGTGTTTGACCGCCCTGCCTCGATCCTGCTGCGCCAACAAAAACGCCACCTTGGAATCGAGGCGGCGTTTCGGAATACCTATCCAATTCACTGGCCGCGCGCAATCAGCGGCGCCACCAGGTGAGAACAGGATGTGGATACGAAAAATTCATGGATGGCATGGTTGCAGGTTGACGCGCCGCTGTCAACCGCCACCGATCGAAAGCCAAAACGCTTCCCCGACTTTTTTGCCAGTTCGGGGCCATGCTGGATTTTTTGTTGCAATAAAACTAACAACATTGGTGATTTATGAATTCTACGAAGAGCACGAACAGCCACGCCCGCCCCCTCGAACTGTGGGGCGGCCTCGAATGCACCGTCAATCGCGTCCGCGACGACTACTTTCACCAGCTCGACCGTAACGGCCACGCCACCCGGGCCGACGACATCGACCGTTTCGCCTCCCTCGGCATCCGCGCCATCCGCTACCCCATCCTGTGGGAGCGCACCGCGCCGGACGGCATCCACGCCGCCGACTGGACCTGGCCCGACGAGCGCCTGCATGCGCTCCGTGCCCACGGCGTCACCCCCATCGCGGGTCTGATCCACCACGGCAGCGGCCCGCGCCACACGAGCCTCGTCGATCCCGCGTTCGCGGAGCAGCTGGCCGAATACGCCGGCGCCGTGGCCGCACGCTATCCGTGGATCGAGTACTACACCCCCGTCAACGAACCGTGCACGACGGCACGCTTCGCGGGCCTGTACGGCGTGTGGTACCCGCACGGCCGCGACGACCGCACGTTCGTGCAGGCCCTGCTGAACCAGTGCCGCGCCGTGGTGCTGGCGATGCGCGCGATCCGGGCCGTGAATCCGAACGCCAGGCTCGTGCAGACGGACGACCTCGGCAAGACGTACAGCACGCCCGAGATGGCCAAGGTCGCCGAGTTTTATAACGAGCGCCGCTGGCTCGCGTGGGACCTGTTGTGCGGCATGGTCGGCCCCGAGCACCCGCTGTGGAAGTACCTGACGAAGACCGGGATCGCCGAAGAAGAATTCCTGTGGTTCCGCGCGAACCCGTGCCCGCCGGACGTCATCGGCGTCAATTACTACGTCACGAGCGAGCGCTGGCTCGACCACCGCCCCGAGCGCTATCCGGCCCACCACCGCGGCGTGGCCGACGGCATCCCGTGCGCCGACATCGAAGCGTCGCGCGCGCTCGCGACGCCCACGGCCGGCATCGCCCCGCTGCTGCACGAGATCTGGGACCGGTACCACATCCCGCTCGCCGTCACCGAAGCCCACATCGACGCCAACCGCGAAGACCAGCTGCGCTGGCTGCTGGAGATCTGGGAAGCGGGCAAGGAAGTGCGCGCGAACGGTGTCGACCTGCGCGCCGTCACCGTCTGGTCGCTGCTGGGCTCGTTCGACTGGAACAGCCTCGTCACCTGCAACAACGGTTATTACGAACCGGGCCCGTTCGACGTGCGCGCGCCGGAACCGCGTCCGACGGCCGTCGCGCGCATGATGCGGGAACTGTCGGCCGGCACGCCGCTGTCGCACCCGGTGCTGCGCGGCCAGGGCTGGTGGCGCCGGCCGGGCCGCTGGCTGTGCACGCCCGTCGCGACGCCGGACGCGCTGACGTCCATCACGGCCGACGGCCACACGCTCGTCGGCAAGGATGCAGCACCGATCCTCATCACCGGTGCGACGGGCACGCTGGGCCGCGCATTCGCCCGCATCTGCCGCAAGCGCAACCTCGCGTACCGGCTGCTGTCGCGCCAGGACATGGACATCACGGACCCGGCGTCCGTCGACCGCGCGCTCGATAAATACCGGCCGTGGGCCGTCGTCAACACGGCGGGCTATGTGCGGGTGGACGATGCCGAGCGCGACGCCGAGCGCTGCTTCCGCGAGAACGCGATCGGCCCCGCGATCCTGGCGGCAGCCTGCGCCCGCCACGGCGTGCACCTGACGACGTTCTCCAGCGACCTCGTGTTCGACGGTGCGCTCGACCGACCGTACGTCGAAAGCGATACCGTGGCGCCGCTCAACGTCTACGGCCGCAGCAAGGCCGAGGCCGAACTGCGCGTGCAGGACAAGCACCCGGGCGCCCTCGTCGTGCGCACGAGCGCCTTCTTCGGCCCGTGGGACAAGTACAACTTCGTCACCCTGGCGCTGCAGGCGCTGGAACGGGGCGAGCCGTTCCGTGCCGCGCGCGACATGGCCGTGTCGCCGACCTATGTGCCGGACCTCGTGCACGCCTGCCTCGACCTCGCGATCGACGGCGAGTCCGGCGTCTGGCACCTCGCCAACGTCGGCACCCTGACGTGGGCCGAGCTGGCGGAACAGGCGGCGGCGCGGGCGGGCGTGGACGCGAGCCGGCTGGAAGCCGTATCGACCGAGTCGTACGGCTTCGCGGCGCCGCGGCCGCGCTACACGGGGCTGCACAGCGAGCGCGGGATCCTGCTGCCGTCGCTGGACCACGCGCTGGGGCGCTATCTCGAGCTGCGCAACGAGATCGACCAGGAGATGGAGGAAGTGATTCTCATGGCGGAGAGTCGGCAGGCCTGAAGGCGGGGCGCGTTAAAATGGCCGGGGTGACCATCCGATAAAGGTTCTACCCCGTGCAAGAGCAACACGCCTTCCCCTTCCTGCGCGAAATCCTGCTGTTCCTCGCCCTTGCCGGCATCCTGATCCCGCTCCTGCAGCGCCTGCGCATCAACCAGGTGCTGGGCTTCCTCGCCGTCGGCGCCCTCCTCGGCCCGTTCGGGCTTGGCCGCATGGCCGAGGATTTCGCGCCGCTCGGCCTGTTCACGTTCCCCAACAACGACAACGTCGCCATGCTGGCCGAGCTGGGCGTGCTGTTCCTCATGTTCATGATCGGCCTGGAACTCTCGGCCGCGCGCCTGTGGGCCATGCGGCGCTGGGTGTTCGGCACGGGCAGCGCGCAGGTGGTGCTGTGCGCGGCGCTGATCGGCGGCGCGGCCTATCTGCTGCTCGACCGCCGGCTCGACGCGGCGCTCGTGCTGGGCCTCGTGCTGTCGCTCTCGTCGACGGCCGTCGTGATGCAGTTGCTGGCCGAGAGCCAGCGCACGGCGAGCCCCCTCGGCCAGGCCGCGTTTGCCGTGCTGATGCTGCAGGATCTCGCCGTCGTGCCCATCCTGATCCTGATCGGCGCGCTCGGCAAGAACGAGGGCGGCGGCGCGAACGTGGCGCTGATCGCCCTGCTCGCGATGGCCAAGGCGGCCGGCGCCATCGCCCTCATCTACCTCGTCGGCGGCAAGGTCGTGCATCCGCTGTTCCGCGCGTTTGCCCGCCATCGCCAGCCGGACGTATTCATGGCCCTGATCCTGCTGTCGACGTTCGGCATCGCCGCGCTGTCGCACCTGGCCGGCCTGTCGATGGCGCTGGGCGCGCTGATTGCCGGCCTGCTGCTGGCCGAGACGGAGTTCAAGCACGAGGTCGAGCTGATGGTCGAGCCGTTCAAGGGCCTGCTCATGGGGCTGTTCTTCATGACGGTCGGCATGGGCATGGACGCGCTGCAGATCCTCCACGCGCCGCTGTGGCTCGCCTGCGCCGTGCTGGGGCTCGTGCTGCTGAAGGCCCTCGTCATCGCGCCGCTGCTGCGGCTCGGCGGCCTGCCATGGGGCCGCGCGATCGAAGGCGGCCTGCTGCTGGGGCAAGGCGGCGAATTCGCGTTCATCGTGATCGGCTACGCGACCGCGTCGAAGCTGCTGGACGGCGCCCTCGGCGCGCGCGTGATGCTGGCCGTCGGCCTGTCGCTGTTCATCACGCCGCTGCTGGCGCGCATCGGGCATGCGATCGGCGAGCGCTCGGCGGCGGAACCCCAGGGCGCCGCGGCGCACCTCGCCGACAACGAGCTCGATGCGGCGCGGGACCGCGTGATCATCGCGGGATTCGGACGCGTCGGCCAGCAACTGGGCAAGCTGCTCGCGGCGCAGGGGATTCCCTACGTCGCGTTCGAGAACGATGCGAAGCTCGTCTCGCAGCTGCGCGCGACCGGGGTGCCGGTTTATTTCGGCAACGCGGCGCGGCCGGAACTGCTGCGCCACGTGCATGCGGACGAGGCGCCGGCGATCGTGCTGACGATGGACCATCCCGCATCGGCCATGCAGGCCGTGCGCGGCATCCGGCGCGAATTCCCGCACGTGCGCCTGTACGCGCGCTCGCGCGACGAAAAGCATGCGCGCGCCCTCAAGCAGGCGGGCGCCAACGTCGTCGTGCCGGAGACGCTGGAAGCGAGCCTGCAGCTGTCGGCCTTCGTGCTCGAAGGGATGGGGCTCGACGAGCGCGTCGTCGACGACATCGTCGACCGCGAGCGCGACCAGTTCGCCGCCACGCTGGACGAGAAACGGGACGTATAATCCGCCGCGAGAACAACTCAACAATCGGAGACCAGATGGCATTCAATCCGAACGGACCGCACAACGGTCCGGACAATCGCCTGCAGGGCGCACTGGGCCACATCCGCGTGCTCGACCTGTCGCGCGTGCTGGCCGGGCCGTGGTGCTCGCAGAACCTCGCCGACCTCGGCGCCGACATCATCAAGATCGAGCGCCCCGGCGCCGGCGACGACACGCGCGCCTGGGGTCCGCCGTACGCGCCCGACGCCGAAGGCCGGCCGACCACCGAAGCCGCCTACTACCTGTCGGCGAACCGCGGCAAGCGTTCGCTGACGGTCGACATCGCGAGCGAGCCAGGCCAGGCGCTGCTGCGCGAGCTGGTGCGCCATTGCGACGTCGTGATCGAGAACTTCAAGGTCGGCCACCTCAAGCGCTACGGCCTCGATTACGACACGCTGAAAACCATCAGGCCGGACCTCGTGTACTGCTCGATCACGGGCTTCGGCCAGGACGGACCGTACGCGCACCGCGCCGGCTACGACTTCCTGATCCAGGGCATGGGCGGGCTGATGTCCGTGACGGGCGAGCGCGACGACCTGCCGGGTGGCGGTCCGCAAAAAGTCGGCGTCGCGCTGACGGACCTGATGACGGGCATGTACGCGACCGTCGCCGTGCTCGCCGCGCTGACCCACCGCGACCGCACGGGCGAAGGCCAGCACATCGACATGGCCCTGCTCGACACGCAGGTCGCGATGCTGGCGAACGTCGGCAGCAATTACCTGGCCAGCGGCAAGCGGCCCAGGCGCTGGGGCAATGCGCACGCCAACATCGTGCCGTACCAGACGTTCGCGTGCAGCGACGGCCACATCATCGTCGCCGCCGGCAACGACGGCCAGTACCAGAAGTTCGTGGAAGCGGGCGGCCGGCCGGAACTGGCGCGCGACCCGCGTTTCGCCACCAACCCTGCCCGCGTGCAGAACCGCGACGTGCTCGTGCCCCTGCTCGCGGACATGGTGCGCGAGCGGCCGCGCGCGGCATGGATCGCCATGCTGGAAGCCGTGGGCGTGCCGTGCGGTCCGATCAACGACCTGGACGAGGTGTTCGCCAACGAGCAGGTGCGGGCGCGCGGCATGGAGATCGCGCTGCCGCATCCGACGGCCGGTCAGGTAAAACTGGTGCGCAGCCCGATGCGCATGTCGGCCACGCCGGCGACGAGCGCCAAGGCGCCGCCGCTGCTGGGCGAACACACGGAGGAAGTCTTGCGCGACGTGCTGGGCAAGACGGACGAGGAGATTGCCGCCCTGCGCAAGGGCGGCGTCGTGTAAGGCGGATCAGTGCAGCTTGTGCTTCAGGTCCGACAGTTCGGCATGCACGCGGGTCACCGCGGCTTCGAGATGGGCGGGCATCGTGGGCAGCGAGCGGCTGATGCGCTTCGCTTCGTCGCCCATGTCTTCCAGGCTGTCCACGCATTGCTGGATGCGCTGCTGGTCGTTCGACTGCATCACGCTCTGCGCCTGCCTGGCTTCACGCGACAGTTTTTCGATGCAGTCGCGGATCTCGTTGGGCGCATCCTGCTGACAGGCCTGCTGGGCTTCCTGGATGGTTTGCTGAATATGAGTGAATCGCTGCTGGATTTCGTTTGCTTGCAACATGACGTACTCCTTGCATTGATGGCTCGATACCGCATCCGCACGGGATGCGGGGCTGGAGCGTCATGGTAGTCCTGATGGGAATCGGGCGGCGCACGAACCGTATTGACGAGTTCGGCGCCGGCCCCTTGAATTGCCGGATTTGATGATCAAGGATACTCGGCGTCGATCTCCGAACCGGCATAGTTCTCGAGCTCCACGAACAGTTCCTTCAACGGCACCTTGCCCGCGACGTTCTGCAGGAGGATGCTGTTGCGGTAGCCCTGGATACGGTCGGCGATGATGGCCTGATGCGGCGCCGGAATTTTTTCCAGCAGCGCGGCCCAGCCCGCGTCGAAGTCCGGCTTCGCCTTGCGGACCGTCTGCACGAAGCGTTCGAATTCCTTCTGTCCCGTGCGCGCGACGACGCGCCCGCCGCCCTCGATGCCGAAGATGATCGCGAGCGCGATCACGCCTTCCGCGTTCAGGTCCGGATCCTTGACGGGCCCTTCCCAATGGTGCCGGCGCAGCCACTGCGCGGCGCGCACGACGGCCTGCACGTCCTGGCGCTGCTTCAGCTGGCCCAGGTAGCGCTCGTAGCCGGACCACGTCTCGCCCGGGTCGGCCGTGCAGATGTCGACGAACAGCTCCTTCAGGCGCCGCGCCGAGTACACGGGGTCGTTGTCGAACTCCCCGATCAAGGTGTCCTCCGGCAGCGCCGCCAGGTCACGGATCAGGCGGAAGCCCTGCTGGAACACGAATTCCGCGCCCTCGCCCAGCAGCACGTCGAGCGCGTCCAGGTCGCCCTGTTCGTCGTCCGTCTCCACGAGGTGCTCGAGCCCCAGCGACACGCAGCCGATGGTGAGCAGCTGCGCACGCTGGATGCCTTCGGCCGTGCGGTCGTTGGTGAACTTCTCGGCCACCATCGCCGTGATGCCGGCCAGTTCGTCCGCCAGGCCCACGGCCTCGTCGGCATCGGCGTGTTGCGGGATCAGCCGGATCGCGCGGATCAGCCGGGGCAGTTTTTCGATGACGATTGCCGGCAGCATCGATGCGCTCGCCCCCGTCACGAGAAGATGTCCGTGCCCATGCTGCGGCGGCCGCTGCGGCGCTGCAGGCTGCGGACGGACGGCACCTGCTTGCGCAGGCGGTACAGCAGTTCGCGCGTACCGCGCTGCTGGAATTCCGTCTCTTCGTCCGGATCGTCCGGCAACTCGACGTCCGCGAGGTCGGCCGTGTTGCGGTATTCCGGGAACAGTTCCAGCAGCGAGCGCTGCCAGCCGTCCTCGCTGGCCTTGGCCAGGTCGACGGCGAGTGGCACGATGTCGCTGTCGGACGTCGTGTGCACGTTGATGAGCGGGCCGCGGTTGTTGATCTCGCCGGCCACTTCGAGGATCTCGCGCGGCGCCAGCGACCACACGATGGCGAACGCGGTCGCGCCGTAGTCGGTGGCCGACGCCTCCGTCAGCAGCTCTTGGCGGCGGTCCTCGTCATCCGTCGCGTAGACGATGCCGTGGATGTGGTTGAACAGGTTTTCCGCGATGCGCTCGGGATCGTCCTCGATCATGTCGTCCGGCCACGTGGCGGCGAGATAGGCGAGGCTTTCGGCCCACGCCTTCGGCGGCACCAGCAGGGTCGCGACGGACGTCTTGGCGCCGTCGAAGCCGGCCAGGTGCAGCGCCGTCACCTGCGGGGGCAAGGTGGACAGCACTTCGGCCACGGCGTAGTCGCCATGCTCGTCGGCGGCCTGCGACAGCGCCTCCTCGGCGTGCTGCAGCGAACCGGCCAGCACGAGTTCGCCGACCTGCCTGGTCAGCGCGGGCAGGTTGGATTTGTTGTCGTCGCTCATTCGCGGTCGCCTCCGTCCTGGTCGAACAGCTGGGTGAAGTCGTCGCCGGCAGCCGTTTCGTCGAGTTCCTCGTCGTCGCCTTCGTCGTTCCTGGCCAGCTGGTCGAGCGACTGGTCGTCGTCTTCCCAGCGGGCCTGGTTCTTGTACAGGAACGCCGTCACGATGGCCTGGCGCGCCAGTTCCGGATGGTTGTCGCAGATGGCGGCATACATCGCACGGCCTTCGTCGTCGCCGTCGCAGTTGGCCATCGCGAACACCTTGGCCGGATCGCCGCCTTCGTAATCATAGGCTTCGCGGATGAGGCCTTTCGGGTCCGTGAAACGGATGCGGTCGACGAGCGCGAACGCCATCATGTTGACGTCGTCGAGGCCGTCGCCGTTGGCGTATTCGGACACGAGGGCCTGCACCATCATGTCGTAGTTCTTGCGATTGGGCGGGTCACCCAGGGTGCCTTCGATCTGGCCTTCCAGCTCGCGCGACTGGAAGGCGAACTCCGGATGTACTTTTTTCATGATTGACTCGTATTCTGTTGGAACGTATTCAGGCAGGGAGCTCAGTTGACCAAATTGACGCCGTTCAGGGCGAAGATAGAGCGCCACAGCTCGAAGGCTTCGGCTTCCGCGTCGAGCACGATGCGGTGGTTCACGCTCTGGTCGTATTCCGCCCGCCTGACCGGGTCGGACAGCACCTCGTACGCCTTCGTGACGGCCTTGAAGCGCGCTTCCGCGCCCGGCGCCTGGTTGCGGTCCGGGTGGTAGCGCATGGCGAGCGAGCGGTAGACCTTCTTGATGTCGTCGTCGCTGGCATTCGGCGCGACGCCGAGGATCGCGTATAAATTTTCCACTTGGAACTCTCCGGCTATGGCCGAAAAAACATTAAACCGAGATTATCCTATAGAAAGCGGCAACTTGACAGGCGCAGTATGCGGACTGCCCTCCACGCGGACAGTGCGCTTGACCACATAGCGGCCCGGATGGCGTCTTCTACGGTAAAATGCCGGGAATCATACCCATCTCCAATAGGTTTCATGAGTAACGACAAGAACGCTGCGGCGGCCACCCCGTCGTCGAATTTTGTTCGCGCGATCGTCGAATCCGACCTCGCCGCGGGCACCCACACGCGTACCGGCATGCCGTCCGTGATCACGCGCTTCCCGCCGGAGCCGAACGGTTACCTGCACGTGGGCCACGCCAAATCCATCTGCCTGAACTTCGGGCTGGCACGCGACTACCAGGGCCGCTGCCACCTCCGTTTCGACGATACGAATCCGGAAAAGGAAGACCAGGAATACGTCGACACGATCATGGACAGCGTCAAGTGGCTGGGCTTCACGTGGGAGCAAGGCGGGCAGGAGTTCCTGCACTACGCCAGCGACTACTTCGACCAGCTCTATGCGATGGCCGAATACCTGATCCAGAACGGCAAGGCCTACGTCGACAGCCAGAGCGCCGAAGACATGTCGCGCAACCGCGGCAACTTCGGCACGCCGGGCACGAACTCGCCGTTCCGCGACCGTCCGGTCGAGGAATCGCTGCAGATCTTCCGCGACATGAAGGCCGGCAAGTACAAGGACGGCGAGCACGTGCTGCGCGCCAGGATGAGCGAGGACGCGATGTCGTCCCCCATCATGACGAACCGCGACCCGGCCCTGTACCGCATCCGCCATGCGCATCACCACCGCACGGGCGACAAGTGGTGCATCTACCCGATGTACGACTACACGCACCCGATCTCGGACGCGCTGGA
>CAMLMV010000008.1 GCA_946481275.1 uncultured Massilia sp. | reverse complement strand
CTGTTAAGTAGAAAATTCTACTTCCAAACGCGCTCTTTTTGCGGGGGGATTACCTCTGATCCTCTGCTTGAATATTTCCAGCGCCTTCCGAGACACAGCGCGTTTAACCTCATCCTTTCCGGTCTTGTAGAGTTCAAAGCCCAGAAACTTGCGGCCAAACGCGCTGGTCACCGCACTTTTCGATTCATTGATCTTCAAGCGCAGTTTGTCGTAGCGGCGTCGGAGTAGGGCCATCACCCGCTCGCCAGCTTTCCGGCTGCGCACGTACACGTTGCAATCGTCGGCATAGCGGACAAAGCGATGTCCCCGTCGTTCAAGCTCACGATCCACCTCGTCGAGAAGCACGTTGGCCAGAAGCGGAGACAGCGGACCACCCTGCGGCGTTCCCTCCAGCCTCTCGGCCACCACGCCGCCATCCATGATGCCCGCGTTCAGGTAGGCGCGCACCAGCCGGATCACTCCGGTATCGTCCACGCGTTTCCCAAGGCGGTCGACCAGGATGTCGTGATTGACGCGGTCGAAGAACTTCGACAAATCCACGTCCACTACGATGCGACGGCCTTCCTGCACGTACTGCTGTGCGACGAGCACGGCATCCCGCGCCCGTCGGCCGGGCCGGAACCCGTAGCTGTGTTCACTAAAAGTGGGATCGATCAGCGGTTGCAGCACCTGCAGCAGTGCCTGCTGAATTAGACGGTCGGTCACGGTGGGAATCCCCAGTTCACGTTCGCTGCCGTCCGGTTTCGGGATGCCCACGCGCCGTACGGGTTGCGGCTTGTACGTGCCATCAATCAGGCGCCTCCTGATGTCGGGCCAAGCGTGTTTCAGGTGTTCCTTGGTCTGGACGATGTCCATCCCATCGACACCCGCAGCTCCCTTGTTCGCCTTCACGCGTTTCCACGCGCGTTGCATGTTCTCTCTCGCGAGAGCTTGCGCGAGCAAGACTCTCCCTGCGCCTTCCGACTCTTGGCGCGTGAGACGTGTTTCATCGCTGGCCGCTTTGAACGAGGCTTCACCCCGCCGTCCGGCGACCCGCTCCGCCGACGCGGGCATCTGATGCGGTACACGTTTCATCGACAAGGCGTTTGACGCTCCTTCTCGTTCGGCCCTTCGCCAAGGCTATGGCTACTACGGCCTCTGCTGACCTCTCGCTCCGATTTTTTTTCGTCGCCCTTTCAGGCGCAAAGCGAGATCTCCTCAGGTAAGAACGCACTCCTTCGCTGCACAACCGCCGGATCTACGCCACTTCGCCTTGACCACAAGAGCTTCGCGGTCGTTTGCCCGCTCGCCCTGCTCGGTAGCGCCTTCTATCCGATTCTTGTTCATCGGCTCGCAGTTTCGCTCCACGCTTCCTCCCCACGGTCGGTCGCCCTTCCGCACTTGCGCTTCACTTCGCTCGCTGTGGTCAGCTTGCGGCGGGACTTGCACCCGCAAGAGTGCGCCCATGCTGGGCGCACAAACGAAAAAAGCCAGCTTATCGCTGGCTTTAGTTCTTGTTCGATTCCCCAAAATTCCCCCCAAGTTGTTTTGCTCAACTCGACGATGGAATCTAAGTGCTTGAATCGCAAGCCTAAATTCTGGTGGGCGGTGCAAGTTTCGAACTTGCGACCCCAGCAGTGTGAATGCTGTGCTCTACCCCTGAGCTAACCGCCCTACTTTCTACTGTTTTGCTGCGATTGCGTCGCTGCAATGACGAGCATTATAGGGGGAGTTTTGCGTTTTGTCACCCCTGCGGAGAATATTTTCTCCAAACACATTCTCCCTTCACGCCTTTGTCGAGCGCGGCAAGGACATTCTCGTGCTCGGCAAGCTCGTCGGCCGCGGCCGGCAGCACGAGGATCTCGCCCAGCGGGCCCGCTTCCAGCACGATGCCGCCGCCGCTCGCTTCGACCTCGACGTCCATCGACAGCGTGTTCTGGCCGCGGGTCATCGCCAGGTAGACGTCGGCCAGCAGTTCCGAGTCCAGCAGTGCGCCGTGCAGCTTGCGGTGCGCGTTCGAGATGCCGTAGCGGTCGCACAGCGCGTCCAGCGAGTTGCGCTTGCCCGGGTGCAGTTCCTTCGCGTGCACGAGCGTGTCGATGACGCCCGAGCAGTGCTCGATGAACGGCGGCAGGCCCATGCGCTCGAACTCGTGGTTCAGGAACGCGAGGTCGAATGGTGCGTTGTGGATGATGATCTCGGCGCCCTGCACGAATTCGCGCAGCTCATGGGCGATCTCGTGGAATTTCGGCTTATCGCTGAGGAACTCGGACGTCAGGCCGTGGACCGCCAGTGCCGCTTCGTCCGAGTCGCGCTCGGGATTGATGTACCGGTGGAAGTTGTTGCCGGTCAGCTTGCGGTTGAAGATCTCGACGCAGCCGACCTCGATGATGCGGTCGCCGGTGCGCGGATTCAGGCCTGTGGTTTCGGTATCGAGGACGATTTGGCGCATGCGCGTGAAGACTCAAAAAAGCGTGGAAAGAACCGGTAAGTATAACAAAATCAGCGCTTTACCGAAGCCGCACCCATGTTCGCCAGGGTGTCCGCACGCTCGTTGCCGGGATGCCCGTTATGGCCGCGCACCCAGCGCCATTCGACCGCGTGCTGCTGCTGGGCGGCGTCCAGCGCCTTCCACAGGTCGTCGTTCTTGACGGGTTCCTTCGTCGACGTCTTCCAGCCGCGCGCCTTCCAGCCATGGATCCATTCCGAGATCCCCTTCTGGACGTACTGGCTGTCCGTGTGCAGGACGACCTGGCACGGGCGGTTGAGGACGGTGAGCGCCTCGATCACCGCGCGGAGTTCCATGCGGTTGTTGGTGGTGTTCGGCTCGCCGCCGAAGATTTCCTTTTCGTGGCCGCCATCGGCCACGAGCAGCGCGCCCCAGCCGCCGGTGCCCGGATTTCCCTTGCAGGCGCCGTCGGTAAAAATCTCAACTTTGGTCATGCTGCGTTGTCTTCCTTGTGTGACTTACTTGTGATGTTCGTTGCGGTTCGTGGCCGGCACCGCCTGCGGCGCCTTGGCGGCCTTCTTGTTCCAGGCTGGGCCGATGATGTGCATGCCCTTCACGCGCTTGATCGCGTGGACCATGTACACGGCGCCGAGATACGGCCACCAGCGCCGCCCCGCTCCTTCGACGAAGGCGAAGCGGTTGAGCCATTGCGCGGTCCGGAACGGCGGCGCGTAGCAGCCGAAATGGCTGCGCGTGACGCCGAGATTCAACAATTTTAACCAGTCTTTCAGGCGCGGCATAGAGATGAACTCCCCCGCCGCCGGCAGGTAGTCGTTGCGCGTGATGCGTCCCATCCCCTGGCGCACGCCCCACAGGCTGGCCGGGTTGAAGCCGCAGATGATCACCTGTCCCTCCGGGATCAGGACGCGCTCGACTTCGCGCAGCACCTGGTGCGGCTCGGCCGCGAATTCGAGCACGTGGGGCAGCACGACGAGGTCCAGGCTTTGCGACGCGAACGGCAGCTCGGCGAAATCCAGCGCCACCGCGATCTGCTTGCCGGTGCCGGCATAGACGAGCTCATTGGCCGTCGACGTGCGCGTCGCGGCCTGCCATTTGTTGGGCATGCGGTTGGCGGCCAGCGCGTCGATCTGCGGCACGCCGATCTGGACCGCGTTGAAGCCGAAGATATCGACCGTCAGCTCGTCCAGGCACGCCTGCTCCCAGGCGCGCACGTACGCGCCCGCCGGTGATTGCAGCCAGCGGTCGAGCGCTATAATGGATTTTTCGGATGCCGCGCTGTCCATGCCCAACCTTTATCGATTCCCATATGATACCCGTGCCCACTGAGCTTGCCGTCCTGACGGTGCCCGCGTTCAAGGATAACTATCTCTGGATCATCCACGACGGCGTGCATGCGGCAGTGGTCGACCCGGGCGACGCCGAACCGATCCTTGCGGCCCTGCAGGCGAATGGCCTCACCCTGACCGCCATTCTACTCACCCATCACCATGCTGACCACATCGGCGGCGTGACGCGCTTGCTCGAACACAGCAACGTGCCCATCTTCGGTCCGCGCAACGACGGCATCGCCGTCGTCAGCCACCCGGTGGGCGAAAGGGATCGCGTCAAGGTGCCCGGCCTGGCCCTCGAACTCGCCGTGCTGGCCGTCCCCGGCCACACGAAGGGCCACATCGCCTACGTGCGCGAGGACGCGGGGGCGCATTGGCTGTTCTGCGGGGACACGCTGTTCGGCGGCGGCTGCGGCCGCCTGTTCGAAGGGACGCCGGCGCAGATGATGGCGTCGCTCGCGAAGCTGGCCGCCCTGCCCGACGATACGCTGGTCTACTGCGCCCACGAATACACGCTGTCGAACCTGCGCTTCGCCGAAGCACTGGAACCGGGCAACCGCGCGCTGCAGCTGCGCATCGCGCACGACAGCCAGCTGCGCGGGACGCACCTGCCGACGATCCCGTCGACGATCGCGATCGAAAAGGCGACGAATCCGTTCCTGCGCACGCGCGAGCCCGCCATCATCGGCAGCCTGACGGCGGCCGGACGCCTCGCGCCGGGTGCGGACCCGGTCACGGTGTTCGCGGCGCTGCGGGAGTGGAAGAACGTGTTTTGAGCGTGACGACGCAACCGCCGGGAGATGGCGGTTGCGTGTGAGGGAACGATTTAGATTTCTTCGTACAGCGGCAGCGTCAGGAATTCGGCGAATTCTTCCGACGTCGACATCTGTTCGAAGATCTGCGCGGCGCGGTCGTAGGTCGGGCTGTCGCCGTTCGGGGCAGCCGCCTTCGCGTTGGCCAGCTCCTGCGGGATCATGTCACGGACCATCTCGGCCGTGACCTTGCGGCCGTCTTCCAGCACGCCCTTCGGCGAACGGATCCACTGCCACACCTGCGAACGGCTGATCTCGGCGGTGGCCGCGTCTTCCATCAGGTTGTGGATCGGCACGCAGCCGTTACCGGCCAGCCAGGCGCCCAGGTAGTGGATGCCCACGTTGATGTTGTAGCGCAGGCCCGCTTCCGTGATCGGGGTCTCCGGACGGAAGTCCAGCAGGTCCTTCGCCGTCACTTCGACGTCCGGACGCTGCTTGTCGATCTGGTTCGGGCGGTCGCCCAGCACCTTCTTGAACTCGGTCATGGCCAGCTCGACGAGGCCCGGGTGCGCGACCCAGCCGCCGTCGTAGCCGTCGGTGGCGTCGCGTGCCTTGTCGTTGCGGACGCCGCCCATCGCGACTTCGTTCTTTTCCGGATCGTTCTTGATCGGGATCAGTGCCGCCATGCCGCCGATCGCCGGTGCGTTACGCTTGTGGCAGGTCTTCAGCAGCAACAGCGCGTAGGCGCGCATGAACGGTGCCGTCATCGTGACCTTCGGCCGGTCGGCCAGGCAGAAGTCCTTGTCCAGCTTGAACTTCTTGATGCACGAGAAGATGTAGTCCCAGCGGCCCGCGTTCAGGCCGGCGCTGTGCTCGCGCAGTTCGTACAGGATCTCGTCCATCTCGAACGCGGCGACGATCGTCTCGATCAGCACGGTCGCCTTGATGGTGCCCTGCGGCAGGCCCAGTTCGTTCTGGGTCATGACGAAGATGTCGTTCCACAGGCGCGCTTCCAGGTGCGATTCCATCTTCGGCAGGTAGAAGTACGGACCGGCGCCGCGGGCCAGTTGTTCCTTCGCGTTGTGGACCATGAACAGGGCGAAGTCGAAGATGCCGCCCGAGATGCGCTTGCCGTCGACGAGGACGTGCTTTTCGTCCAGGTGCCAGCCGCGCGGACGGACGACCAGCGTCGCGACCTTGTCGTTCAGCTTGTATTGCTTGCCGTTCTGTTCCAGCGAGATCGTCTTGCGCACGGCGTCGCGCATATTGATCTGGCCGGTGATCTGGTTGTCCCAGTTCGGCGTGTTGGAGTCTTCGAAGTCGGTCATGTAGCTGTCCGCGCCGGAGTTCAGCGCGTTGATGACCATCTTGCGCTCGACCGGGCCCGTGATTTCCACGCGGCGGCATTCCAGCGCCTTCGGGATCGGGGCGATCTTCCAGTCGCCGTTGCGGATGTGGGCCGTCTCGGGCAGGAAGTCCGGACGCTCGCCGGCGTCCAGGCGTTTCGCGCGCTCGACGCGGGCGGCCAGCAGTTGCTGGCGGCGCGGCTCGAACTCGCGGCTCAGTTTCGCTACCAGCGCGAGCGCTTCCGGCGTGAGGATCTGTTCATAGCCGGGCTTGATCTCGGCCCGGATTTCCATTCCGGCTGGGGTGGCGATGGTCATTGCGTTCTCCTGTTCTAGTATGAAATTTGGATCGTGCCGCGGTTCCTGGCACAAGCCAGCTTGGCGTTTGATATTGCTTCCAGTATATTCACTATTACTCGCCTAAACGAGACAAAAAATATATTCATTTATGCTTTTTTGTCACAGATGACGAACAGAATCGAGGCATTCCTTTGGACCATTTCCGTCAAATATCTACCTTCGTCGAAGTCATTGCCCGCGGCAGCCTGTCCGCGGCCGCGCGCGCGGAGGGCATCGCGCCGGCCATGATCGGCCGGCGCCTGGACGCGCTCGAAGCGCGGCTGGGCGTGAAGCTCTTACAGCGTACCACGCGCAAGCTGGCGTTGACGGACGAAGGGGCGGTATTCCTTGAGGATTGCCAGCGGATCCTTGCGGAGCTCGAAGAAGCGGAAGCGGCCGTGTCGGAACGGAGCGCGCGCGCCACGGGGCACCTCGTCGTCTCCGCCCCGGCCGGGTTCGGGCGCCAGCACGTGGCCCCGCTCGTCCCCTCCTTCCTGGCCGAACACCGCGAAGTGAGCGTGAACCTGAATCTGTCCGACCGCGTCGTCGACGTCATCGGCGAAGGCGTCGACATCGCCATCCGTATCGCGAGCCTGACGGACTCGAACCTCGTCGGCGTGAAGCTCGCGGACAATCACCGCGTCGTCGTCGCGACGCCGGGCTATCTGAAACGCTACGGGACGCCGCAGACGCTCGACGATCTCTCCAGGCATAATTGTCTGGCGATCAGCAGCCAGGGCAGCCAGCGGGGCTGGACGTTCCGCGACCACGGCAAGATCGTGACGATGAAGGTGAGCGGCAATATGGTGTGCAACGATGGCGCCGTGCTGCACGACTGGGCAATGGCCGGACGCGGGCTGGCGTGGCGCTCGATGTGGGAAGTGAGTTCGGAAATCGAAGCGGGCCTGCTGGTGCCCGTGCTGGAGCAGTTCGCGGCGCCCGGCAACGATATCTATGCCGTATTCGCGCAACGCCGGCACCTGCCGCTACGGATCCGTGTATTCGTGGATTTCCTGCGCCACGCGTATTCCCAGCCGGATTACTGGCGCAAAGCGGGATGACGCAGGATAAAACGGCTGGGCAAAAAAAAATCCTCGGAAATTCCGAGGATTTTTTGTCAGACACTCAGCGGCTTACAGCGGCTGGATGTTCGAAGCTTGTTTGCCTTTCGGACCAGAGGTCACGTCGAAAGAAACGCGCTGGTTCTCTTGCAGCGACTTGAAGCCTTGGGTTTGGATCGCCGAGAAGTGCGCGAACAGGTCTTCGCCGCCTTCGTCCGGGGTGATGAACCCGAAGCCTTTGGAGTCATTGAACCATTTTACGATGCCAGTTGCCATTACAATTTCCTATTTCAGTTGAAGTGGACCGAAGTCCGTTTACGATCGTTTGAAGAAGCAAGAAACAAATGACAGACTAACTGCACTGCTACCGCGAATCCAACGATCCCTAATTATACCGAATAAACCCACATGTACACGGTTTTCGCAAAATAAAACCCGGACCCGTAACAATTCCTGAAGCCAACCATTTTGCGGATCCCATTTGCGTCGGCAGTACGCAAAATATAGGGCATGGAAGCAGATAAAGTTTGTCCTAAATCAAACGATTCTGGGACAGGTGCTTTGTTGTGGCGCTATACGGCGGACTCGTCGTTCGGGTAAGCGGCCTTTGGGTCGACGCTGCCCCAGGCGATGAACACGTCCAGCTCGGACAGCCACGCTTCCCACTCTTCCGGGGCGACGGCGTCGAACGTCGTCAGCACGCGCAGGCGCTGTTCCAGCATGCGCGCCTGCTGCCCGAGGATGCGGAATCCGAATGTGGCGGACGAGCCCGCCAGCGTGTGCAGCACCGCATGCATCTGCTCGATCAGCGCCACAGGGGGCCGTTTCGGGTCGAAGGCGTTGCGCGCGGCCGACAGGCGGCCGAGCGTCTGCGGCAGGCTCGCCGCGAATTTATCGTTCAGCTCCGCGAGGCGCGCGAAGAATTCGGCATCCGCAGTCGAACTCATTTCGTACCAAAGATACGATCGCCGGCATCGCCCAGGCCGGGCACGATATACGCGTGGTCGTTCAGGTTGCTGTCGAGCGAGGCCACGTACAGCTTCACGTCAGGATGGGCCTTGTGGAAGACTTCCACGCCTTCCGGTGCCGCGACGAGGGCCAGGAAGATGATCTGGTCGTCCGTCACGCCGCGCTTCTTGAGCACGTCGACGGCGTACACGGCCGAATTGCCCGTCGCTACCATCGGATCGCACAGGATGAACGTGCGCTCGGTCGTGTCCGGCAGGCGCACGAGGTATTCGACGGGCAGGTGCGTGTCCGGGTCGCGGAAGACGCCGATATGGCCGACGCGGGCCGACGGCACCAGCTCCAGCAGGCCGTCGCTCATGCCGACGCCGGCACGCAGGATGGGCACGATGGCCAGCTTCTTGCCCGCGATGACGGGCGCGTCGATCGTCATCAGCGGCGTGTCGATCTGGCGCGTCGTCAGCGGCAGGTCGCGCGTGATCTCGTAACCCATCAGCAGCGTGATTTCCCTGAGCAATTCGCGGAACGTCCGCGTGGACGTGCCGCGGTCGCGCATGTGCGACAGCTTATGCTGGATCAGGGGATGGTTCAGGATGAACAGGTTCGGGAAGCGCGGATCTTGTTTCATTATGCATGGCCGGCGCTTGTGGCAGCGGCGTGGTTATTTGGTAAATGGCGAGCATTATCCCAGTTTGTCCCGTCGTTTGTCGAAGTTTTATCGCCGCTCATCCACCAGGGCACGGGCGAGGATCGCACCGCAGTCGACCCCGCCCGGCAGCCGGCCGAACGCGCCGCCGACGTCCACGGCGATGCGCGACGCCACGAACGCGTCGGCGACGAACGCCGGCGCATGGCGCAGCAGCAGGCCCGCCTGCACGGCCACGACCAGGTGCTCGGCGAGGCGGCGCGCGCCGAACTCGTCGGCGGCGAGCGTCGCCAGCCCGTCCAGCAGGCGCGTGCAATACGCGTCGAACCGGCTGTCGCGGCCTGCGGCGAGCGCCAGTTCCGCCGCCAGCGCGTCGCGCGTCTCCGGCCCCTTGGAGAACGCGCGCAGCACATCGAGGCACATCACGTTGCCGGAGCCTTCCCAGATCGAGTTGACGGGGAATTCGCGGTACAGGCGCCCCAACGGGCCGTCCTCGACATAGCCGTTGCCGCCCATGACTTCCATCGCCTCCGCACCGAACGCCGGGCCGCGCTTGCACAGCCAGTATTTGCCGGCCGGCGTCAGGATGCGGGCCAGCAGCGCCCCGTGCGGGTCGACGGCGCCATCCGGCCCCGGGTCGAAACAGCGCGCCAGCCGCAGCGCGAACGCGGTCGCCGCTTCCGATTCCAGCGCCAGGTCGGCCAGCACGTTCTGCATCAGGGGCTGGTCGGCGAGCTTGCGCCCGAACGCGCTGCGCCCCCGCGCGTGATGCAGCGCGTGGCACAGCGCTGCGCGCATGATGCCGGCCGAACCCAGCACGCAATCGAGGCGCGTGTGGCTGCCCATCTCGAGGATCGTCGGGATGCCCCGCCCTTCCTTGCCGATCATCCAGCCGACGGCGTCGCAGAATTCCACTTCGGACGACGCGTTCGACTTGTTGCCGACCTTGTTCTTCAGGCGCTGGACGCGAATGGCGTTGCGCGTGCCGTCCGGCAGGAAGCGCGGGACGAAAAAGCACGAGAGACCCGCACTGCCGCCCTCGTCCGCCTGCGCCAGCACGAGGTGCGCATCCGATTGCGGGACCGAGAAAAACCATTTGTGGCCGACGAGGCTCCACGCGTCGCGCCAGTCGGCGCCGAACCGGGTCTCCGCGACGGCCGGGTTCATGCGCGTTGCCCGCGTCGTGTTGGCGCGCACGTCGGTGCCGCCCTGTTTTTCCGTCATGCCCATGCCGATCAGGGCGCCCTGCTTCTGCCCGATGGGCAGCGAGCGCGGGTCGTAGGTGCGCGACAGGATCTTCGGCAGCCAGTGCGCCGCGATGCCCGGGTGCTGGCGCAATGCCGGGACGGACGCGTACGTCATCGTCACGGGACATTGCGAGCCGTTCTCGACCTGGCCGAACAGCAGGTAGGCGGCCGCGCGCGCGACCTGGGCGCCGGGCCGCGCCTGCTCCCATGGCAGCGAGTGGGCGCCGTTTTCGATCAGCAGGCGCATCAGCTCGTGCCATGCCGGATGGAACTCGACCTCGTCCACGCGATGCCCACCGCGGTCGAAATTGACGAGGCGCGGCGGGTTGTCGTTCGCCAGCCGGCCGAGGTCCAGCACGGCGGCGGCGCCGAGTTCCTGCCCCAGGCGCCCGAGCGCGTCCTCCGCCCAGCCGGCACCCTCGCGCGCCAGCCCTTCGCGCAGCGCCGGATCACAGGCGAACAGGTTGACGTCACCGAACGGCGGCGCCTGGTTGAAAACCTCGTGGGTATCGAATCGGTTCATGGCGTCTCCTCCGGATGGGCCGGTTTGTTGCAACTGAGCATCATATGATCGGCACAAAAGTTTCTACTTTGCACTACATCGGCGACAATAACCCTTCGAGCCCATGCGCCAGGTTATCGGATCGGCAACGAGGCTAGCGTAAAGCCATGAGCGGGGCAAGCGCGGCCATCCCGATCCCGGCCCTGCGGCGTATCAAGCATGGATGGAAAGTGACGAGGCATTGTGCTTTTTAGTGCCGGCTGGAATCTTTCAGTGATACATTGCTTGTTGTTTTGGTACACTCCAGCATTAAAGGCAGCTACTGCCAAGATTTGAAAGCAGATATTTCGACAATGCGCGCCAGTTCACCCGCAGTACCGAACGATCCGCGCCATGCGGCCCCGGCGGCAAGTCCCGACGGCTACATGGAGGCGGTGGGCGACGTCGCGTTCCGCCTCGACCCCTCCGGCCTGATCCGCCATGCCAGCCAGCGCGCCCAGCGCACGTTCGGCACCCAGCCGCTGGCCGGCACCGTATTGACGACGCTCGCCGTCGACGTCGACCAGGCCGCCCTGCGCAATGCGCTCGTGGATGCCGGCACCGCGAGCGACCCTGTGCTCGTCGAAGTGCGGCTGCGTTGCGCCGGCAAGGACGTCTGGTTCGAGCTGCGCATCGGCCTGCTCCCGGGCAGCCAGGAATTACTGGCCGTCGGCCGCGACATGTCGGCCCAGCGCGCGACCGAACAACGCCTGCGCCACATGGCCACGCACGACGCGCTGACGGAACTTCCGAACCGCCTGCTGCTGTCCGACCGGATCCGCATGGTGATCGCCAACGCGCGCCGCTCGGGCCAGGGCTTCTGCGTGGCCACGATCGGCCTGGACGGTTTTAAAAAGGTCAACGACGGCCTCGGCCACCCGGTCGGCGACGCCGTGCTGCGCCAGGCCGCGAGCCGCCTGCGCAAGACCCTGCGCGACAGCGACACGCTGGCCCGTGTCGGCGGCGACGAGTTCGTTGCCGTCCTGCCGGGCACGTTCACGCCGGACCAGATCAAGCTCGTGAGCGGCCGCCTGCTGGCCGCGCTGCAATCGCCGTTCGAGGTCGACGGGCATACGGTGTACCTGGGCGCGTCCGTCGGCGTGTCGATCTACCCGGACCACGCGGAGGACGAGATCCGCCTGATCGCCCTGGCCGACGCCGCGATGGGCCGCGCCAAGGAAACGGGCAAGGGCCGCGCGGTCGTCTACAGCGTGCGCGAAAACGGTTTGCCGCAGCACGACATCTCGCTCGAAGCGGCGATGTTCCAGGCCGTGCGCGAAGGCGAGTTCCTGCTGTACTACCAGCCGATCGTATCGAGCCGCACGCGCCAGATTGAAGGCTTCGAGACGCTGATGCGCTGGAAGCATCCGACGCTCGGCATGGTGCCGCCCGTGCGCTTCATCCCCATCGCCGAGACCAATGGCCTCATCAACCTGCTCGGCGCCTGGGCACTGAAGGCGGCGCTCGTGCAGCTGCGCCAGTTCGAGGAAGTGGCCAAGCGCGACCTGTACATCTCCGTCAACATCAGCCCGCGCCAGTTCCGCAACGACCGCTTCCTCAGCGTGCTGGACGACGCCCTCGCCTTTTCCGGCGCGCCCGGCGACAAGCTCGTGCTCGAGATCACGGAAGGCACGCTGATGATCGATCCGGCACACGCCGAGGCGATCCTCGGCAAGATGGCCGAACGCAACGCCCGCATCGCGATCGACGACTTCGGCACCGGCTATTCGAGCCTCGCCTACCTGAAGCGTTTCCCGATCTCGGTGCTGAAGATCGACCGCGCCTTCATCAAGGACCTGCCTGCCTCGACGAAAGATGCGGCGATCTGCAACGCCGTGCTCGACCTTGCCAAGCACCTCGACCTGTCGGTCGTGGCCGAAGGCGTCGAGACCGAAGAACAACTGACCTACGTCGAGTCGCGCGGATGCGACTACGTACAAGGCTACCTGACCGGGAAGCCGATGCCGGCCCACGTGGCCATGGCCGCGCTCAAGGAAAACCTGTACACGGAACTGCTGCCGGACGAATTACGGGCGGGCCTCACATGAACCAGACTGCTACCATCGAACGATCGCCGAAAGCCGACGCCACCCTCGCCCTGCTGTGGGAGCGGATCCGCCGGCGCGGCGACATGCCCGGCTTCACGAAGGCCATCAACGCCATCCTCGCCTCCATGCGCGGCGAGGACGAGCGCGACTTTTCCATGACCCAGACGGTGCTGTCCGACCCCGTGCTCACGCAGAAGGTGCTGCGCCTGGCAAACAGCGGCATGTACTCGGCCTTCGGCCAGCGCATCAACACCGTTTCCAAGGCCATCCTGGTGCTGGGCACGGAAGCGATCGGCCACCTGGCCCTGGGCCTGAAGCTGATCGAGGAACTCAGCAAATCCACGCCGGACTCGCTGCAGGCCCACATCGAGATGGAGAAGGCCGTGCTGGCCGGCATGGTGGCGCACCAGGTCGCGGCGGAAGCGGCCACGCGCGACCCGGAAGAAGCCGTCGTGTGCTCGATCCTCCACTCCCTGGGCCGGATGATGGTCACGTTCTACCTGCCCGAGCACTGGACCCTGATGCAGCAGGCCGCAGGCGCCGGCGACGTCGACCCGGCCGCCATCGCGCAACTGGGCCTGTCGCTCGAACAGATCGGCCGCGCCACGGCCGAACACTGGGGCCTGCCGCGCAACCTGATCGCCGGCATGCGCCGCGTGGAGCCGGGCGAGCGCGGTGCCGACTTCGGCCACGACGACTGGCTCGCCGCCCTCGGCACGATGTCGTCCCAGTGTGCGGAGAGCCTGTGGCATGGCGACGAAGCGGGCGCCGAACAGGTGAAGCTGCTGGCCGCAGGGTTCGCGCCGCTGATCGGCGTCGAGCCGGACAACATCGTCGGCGCCATCGAGAAGGCGAAGGTCGAGGCGGCCGCGGACCTGTCGATCGCGCCGCTCGCGAATCCGCCCGAGAAGCGCGCCCGCGCCGCCGCCGTCACGCGCATGCGCGAGGCCGGCAACAAGATTCTTCTGAACGGCGTGGCGGACATGCGCGACGCCGCCGCCGCCGCCACGCCGGGCCAGATGGTGTCGATGGCGATCGAGACCGCGTACCACGGGCTGTCGTTCACGCGCGCGTTCGGCTTCCTGCGCAACCGCCGCGACGGCCGCTACACGGCCAAGATCGGCCTGGGCGACAACGCCAAGACACTCGTGCCGAAGCTGTCGTTCGACGACGCGTACGAACCGAACGTGTTCTTCGCCTCGCTCGGCAGCGACCGCGTGATCTTCATCGAGAACGCGCGCGACCCGAAGTTCTCGAGCAAGCTGCCGGGCTGGTGGAAAGGCTCGCTGTCCGAAGCCCGCTGCTTCGTCATCATCCCGCTGTGCACGCGCGGGGAACCGGTCGGCTTCATCTACGGCGACTGGGACGACCGCTTCCCGTCCGTGTACCTGAGCCAGACGGAGTTCTCGCTGCTGAACGAATTGCGCGCGCTCGTCGTGAAGACCGTCGAGCGGCGGCAGCCGGTGGAAGCGGTGGCGAGCCGGGCCTGAAACCGGCCACACGTAAAAAAAGGCGCCGCGGCGCCTTTTTCGTATTTTGCGTCCCGCTCAGCGCAGGCGCGGGGTATCCACATGCACGTCGCCGCACTGGGCGCGATGCATGAGCGCGTGATCGATCAGCACCAGCGCCAGCATCGCTTCCGCGATCGGCGTCGCGCGGATGCCCACGCACGGGTCGTGGCGGCCGAACGTTTCGACCGTCACCGGATTGCCCTGCTTGTCGATCGAACGGCGCGGCGTGCGGATCGACGACGTCGGCTTGATCGCGATGGACACCGTGATGTCCTGGCCCGTCGAAATCCCGCCCAGCACGCCGCCCGCGTTGTTGCCGACGAATCCTTGCGGCGTCAGTTCGTCGCCGTGTTCCGACCCCTTCTGCGCGACCGAGTGGAAACCGGCGCCGATCTCCACGCCTTTCACCGCATTGATGCCCATCATGGCGTACGCGATGTCGGCGTCGAGCTTGTCGTAGATCGGCTGGCCGAGGCCCACCGGGACATTCCTCGCCACCACGTCGATGCGGGCGCCGATGGAGTCGCCGGCACGGCGCAAGTCGTCCATCGCCGTTTCCATGCGCGCGATCAGGTCGGCGTCGGACGTCGCGGCGAAGAACGGGTTGTCGTGCACGTGCCTGAAATCCTGGAACGGGACGGCGATGTCGCCCAGCTGGCTCATGCAGCCCAGGAATTCGGTGCCGAATTTCTCCCGCATCCATTTCTTGGCGATGGCGCCGGCGCCGACGATCGGTGCCGTCAGGCGCGCGGACGAGCGGCCGCCGCCGCGCGGGTCGCGCACGCCGTACTTGTGCCAGTAGGTGTAGTCCGCGTGTCCCGGACGGAACGTGTCCGCGATGTTGCCGTAGTCCTTGCTGCGCTGGTCGGTGTTCTCGATCAGCAGCGCGATCGGCGTGCCCGTCGTCACGCCTTCGTAGACGCCGGACAGGATTTTCACCTGGTCGGCTTCCTGCCGCTGCGTCACGTGGCGCGACGTGCCCGGCTTGCGACGGTCCAGCTCCGGCTGGATGTCGGCCTCGGACAACGTCAGTCCCGGCGGACAGCCATCGATCACGCAGCCGATTGCGGGACCGTGCGATTCGCCGAAAGTGGTTACGGAAAACAGCTTGCCAAGTGTGTTGCCGGACATGGAATCTCGTTGGGTTGTGCGAATGGAATGGAAGATTTTACCAGCATGGACACAGCGACGGTAAATTGACTACTTGCATCAATAAAAATGTTTCCATGTGGAATTTTCTTACCTGACTTGATACCATTGCAGATATACTAGTTCGCCACGACCGAGCTTAACCTGGAGACGCAGCAATGCCCGCATCGAACACGCCCCCGGGCGCCGCACAGGACGATGACCTGGTGTTCGCAGACGAAACGCCGGCAGACGCGCCTGTGCAGGACGGCGGCGCGTGGCGCGTGCTGGTCGTCGACGACGATGCCGACGTCCACTCGACGACGACGTTTGCGCTCGGGTCGCTGGAGATGCACGGACGGCCGCTGGAATTCCTGCATGCGTATTCCGCCGCCGAGGCCATGGACGTGCTGGCCCGCGAGCGCGACATCGCCGTGATCCTGCTCGACGTCGTGATGGAACAGGCCGACGCGGGCCTGCACCTCGTGCGCCACGTGCGCGACACGCTCGGCCGCCACGACGTGCGCATCATCCTGCGCACCGGCCAGCCCGGCTATGCGCCCGAGATGGATGCGATCCGCGGCTACGACATCAACGATTACCGCACCAAGTCCGAACTCACCCGCACGAAGCTGTACACGAGCGTGGCGGCGGCGATCCGCGCCTATGAACAGATCCGCGCGCTCGAAGACAGCCGCACCGGTCTCGCCGAAGTCGTGCGCGCGAACACGGAACTGATGGCCCTGCACTCCGTCGGCGCAATGACCCTCGGCATCCTGCGCGAAGTGGCCGCCCTCGCCGGCCAGCCGGCGGACGGCGTGCTGTGCGCCTGTCCGCCGGGCACGGGCAGCGTCGGCTGGCAGGTGCTGGCCAGCTGCGGGCCCAGCGCGGACTTCGCGCGCGACGGCATGCTCGCGACCGGCGGCCAGGGCCCGGCCGCCGCCATCGCCCGCGCACTGGCCGAACGGCGCAACCTGTATGAATCCGACCACCTCGCCCTGTACTTTTCCAGCAAGGCGCATCGCCATTTCGCCGCCTGGCTGCGGCTCGCGCGTCCGCTGGACGCCCTGCGCCGCGGCCTCATCGACGTCTTCACGAGCAGCATCGCCGTCGGGCTGGACAACGTCGCGCTGATGACCGCCCTGCACCGCGCCGCGTTCTACGACGGCCTCACGAGCCTGCCGAACCGGACACGCCTCGTCGAACTCATCGACGACAGCCTGCAGTCGCGCGCCGACGCCACCTTGTGCCTCGTCGACATCGACCAGTTCGCCGAAACGAACGACGCCCTCGGGCACCAGTTCGGCGACGCGCTGCTGGTCGCGGTGGCGCAGCGGCTGCGCACGCGCCTGGATGCCCAGATCGCGCTGGCACGCATCGGCGGGGACATCTTCTGCCTGCTCGGCGAGGCCGCCCTGATCGATCCGGCCACGGTACAGGACCTGTTCGCGGCACCGTTCTCGATCGAAGGCCAGGACGTGCAGGTGTCCGCCACGCTGGGCCTCGTGCGCCTGCTGGAACACGACGGCACCGCGGCCGACGCGCTGAAGGACGCCGACATCGCGCTGAAGCGCGCGAAGAGCCAGCGGCGCGGCGGCCATTTCTATTTTTCGCGCGGCATGGGCGTGGAGATCCGCGAACGGGTGCGTCTCATGCACGCGCTGCGCGGCGGCTTCGCGCGCGGCGAGTTGTTCCTCGCGTACCAGCCCCAGGTGGAACTGGCCGCGCGCCGCGCATTCGGTGCCGAGGCACTGCTGCGCTGGCGCACGGAAGACGGCCGCTTCGTCCCGCCCGACCGGTTCATCCCGATCGCCGAATACTCCGGCCTGATCATCGACATCGGCGCGTGGGTGCTGCGCGAAGCGTGCGCGGAACTCGTGCGCGTGCGCGCGGCGGGCCACCTCGACTTCACGATGTCGATCAACGTGTCGCAGGTCCAGTTCCGCCACCCGCATTTCATCGACATGCTGCGCCAGGCACTGCTCGATACGGGCGCGCCGCCCGAAAGAGTCGAGCTGGAGATCACGGAATCGATGGCGATGGAGGAACCCGACCTGCTGATCGAGCGCCTCGCCGAAATCAAGCGCACGGGCGTGTCGATCGCCATCGACGATTTCGGCACGGGTTTCTCGTCGCTTTCCTACCTGCAGCGCCTGTGCGTGGACCGCCTCAAGATCGACCGCGCGTTCGTGACCGAGATCACGGACGCGGCACGGGGCAGCAGCATCGCCGAGATGGTGATCGAGCTGGGCCGCAACCTGGGCCTGTCGATCATCGCCGAGGGTGTGGAAGACGAGGTCCAGGCCCAGATCCTGCAGACGCTCGGATGTCCGCTCGCGCAGGGCTACCTGTTCGCGCGCCCGCTCGCGCCCGAGGCACTCATCGAGTGGCTGGGCAGCGACGCGCTGACGCGCGCCGCCTGATCACGGCCAGAGGCTCAATCCTCGGCCATCTGCTCCGCGGGCCAGTCGCGGATATAAGCCTTGAGCATGCGGTTCTCGAAGCTCTGCGCCTCGAGCACGGCCTTCGCGACGTCGTAGAACGAGATCACGCCCAGCAGCGTGCGCGCGTTCATGACGGGCAGGTAGCGCGCGTGCTTTTCCAGCATGATGCGGCGCACTTCGTTGACTTCGGTGTCCGGGGTGACGGTGATCGGGCTGTCGTCCATGTGCTTGCGCACGGTGCCCGCGGGTTCGAGCGAACCGCCGTGCGCATGCAAGGCCTTGATGACCTCGCGGAAGGTCAGCATGCCGACCAGGTCGCCGTATTCCATCACGACGAGCGAACCGATGTCGCGCTCGGCCATCGTGGCGGCGGCGTTGGCCAGGTCGGTGTCCGGCGACACGGTGTACAGGATGTCGCCCTTGACCTGCAGGATTTCCGATACCTTCATTTGGACCCCCTTGATTGGAGATGCGTGCTGCGTTGTGTATTTCATAAATTTGACTCTAGCCTAAGCTCCCCAAAAAATCCACCTTTTTGCCTTGCAACCGTGCACTCTGCACCATCTTGATGATTAAATGTAACGGTTAGCGCTATCGGATGCTAGCATGCGCCGTCTTCGTTTTCAGGATGAGCCCCATGAGCGGTCCAAGGTACCCCGGCTTCACCACGCTGGCGCTGCACGTCGCAACCGGCGCCCCGATTTCCGACCCGGCCGTCGCCACCCTGGAGGAGCGTGTCGCGGCCCTCGAAGGCGGTGTCGCGGGCATCGCCACGGCCAGCGGCCAGGCCGCGCTGCATCTCGCGCTGGCCACGCTGGCGGGCAGCGGCCATCACGTCGCCGCCGCGGACAACCTGCGGATGGATGCCCGCGCCCTCCTCGCGCACGGCTTGCGGCGCTTCGGCGTGACCACGACGTTCGTCGATCCGCACGATCCCGACGCCTGGCGCGCGGCCATCCGGCCCGAGACGCGGGTGCTCGTCGCCGCAGCGCCCGGACAGGATGGCACCATCCTCGACATCCCGCGCGTGGCCGCCGTCGCGCACGGCCACGACCTGCCGCTGCTCGTCGACGCGACGCTCGCCACGCCCTGGCTGCTGGCCGCCTTCGACCACGGCGCGGACCTCGTCGTCCACGATGCCGCCTTCCTCGCGGGGCAAGCGGGCGCGCCCGGCGGCCTGCTCGTCGACGGCGGCACGTTCGACTGGCACGCCACGCACGCACGCACGGGCCGCTTCGCCGAACTGTGCGAACCGAACGCCGCGTGCGACGGCCGGGTGTTCACGGAGGAGTCGACGGTCGGCGCCTTCGCGCTGTGCGCGCGCCACGCGGGCCTGCGCGATTTCGGCGCCGCGCTGGGCGCGCACGATGCCGCCACGATCCTGCGGGGGCTCGAGACGCTGGGCATGCGCATGGACCGCCACGTCGCCAGTGCACGCAAGGCCGCGGAAACGCTCGCTGGCCACCCGGCCGTCGCCGGGGTCGCGTATGCAAGCCACGAACTCCTGCCACGCGGCGCCGGCGCCGTCGTCCCGTTCACGCTGCGGGGCGGGCCGGCCGCGGCCGGGCGCTTCCTCGATGCGCTGAAACTCGTCGGCCGGTCGGACGCCCTCGGCGGTCCCCGCTCGTTCGCCATGGACGCCGGTGCGGGCACCGTGCGCCTTTACGTGGGCCTGGAAGACCCGGACGACCTGCTCGACGACATCGCCCGCGCCCTGAAACTGGCGCAGAAAGGAGCCTGACATGCTGCTCGACGTGAACGGCAGGACCGCCTATGCGTACACCGCCGGCAGCGCGCCCGGCAAGACCGCCATCGTGTTCATCCACGGCGCCCAGAACGACCATTCCGTCTGGACGGCCCAGGCCCGCGCCCTCGCGCGCGCGGGCCACCATGTGCTGGCCGTCGACCTGCCCGGGCACGGCCGCAGCGCCGGCCCCGCGCTGGCGACCGTGGAGGAGATGGCCACGTGGCTGCTCGACCTGCTCGACGTGGCCGGCATCGACCGCGCCGTGCTGGCCGGCCACAGCATGGGGTCGCTGATCGCCCTCGAGGCGGCGTCCCGCGCGGGCGCCCGGGTGCGTGCCCTCGCGCTCGTGGGCAGCACGTGGCCGATGAAGGTGTCGGACGCCCTGCTGGAGACGGCGCGCACGAACGACACGGCCGCGATCGACATGGTCAATCTGTGGTCGCACGCGGCCATCGCGCCGGCCGCGCCGGGCCGGCCGCAAGGTGTCTGGCTGGCGGGCGCGTCGCGCCGGCTGATGCAGCGCCTGTCGCAGGTGAACCCGGACCGGCTGTTCCACACGGACTTCGTGGCGTGCAATACGTACGCGAACGGGGGCGCCGCGGCCCAGGCCATCGCGTGCCCGACCTTGTTCGTGCAGGGCCGGCGCGACGTCATGACGCCGCCCCGCTCGGCGCAGGGGTTCGTGGCCGCGATCCCGCACGCGCGCGTCGTCACGGTCGATTGCGGGCATGCGCTGATGACGGAACGGCCGGATGAGGTCTACGCGGCGCTCGCGGACTTCGTGCACGGCCTGGATTGATCTACACTGGACAGCAAGACCAAAGGAGACCAGCATGGCCGCCGTCCGCTACGACAGCTTCGCGCAGTTCTATCCCTGGTACCTGTCCCAGCACGAAAACCGGATGTGCCGCCGCGCGCATTTTCTCGGCACGTCGTCGGCCATCGCGGGCGTCGCGCAATACGTCGACAGCCTGAATCCGTGGTGGCTCGGCGTCGCCGTCGTCACCGGCTACGGCGGCGCCTGGATCGGGCACTTCTTTTTCGAAAAAAACCGCCCGGCCACGTTCGGCCACCCGTGGTATGCGTTCCGCGCGGACTGGGTGATGTATTGGGAGATGCTGACCGGCAAGCTCAGCTGGTAAGTCCCTCGAAGTGTTCGGCCAGCGTCTCGTCCAGCCCCCGCTCGACGGAGGCTTCGACCTGGCGCGCGAGCGCGGCCGTGTCCAGCGCCAGCGGCGATTGCGCGCCGTCGGCCGGCGGCCCGGCCTCGCTGCCGATGCCGCCGAACACGAACAGGCGGTAGACGTCCGCCAGTTTCACCAGGCGCGGATCGACGAGCAGGACCCAGCAATCGGTCCCTGCGCGCGCCCCTTTCCCCCAACGCAGCGGCACCTGCTCCCCGACATGCACGCGCCCGACCCAGCCGGCCGCCACCATCCGCTCCAGCAGTTCCGTCATCTCGTCGTAGCCGATGCGCGTGCACGTACGGATCTGCGCGCTCGACACCATCGCCGTCCCCGTCAGGCGCGCCCCGCCATGCAGCACCTTCAGCACGGCCATCGCATCGACGAAAGCGCCGCCCGGCACGGGTTCGTACCACCAGCGCTCGTACTTGACGATGGGCAGTGCGGCCGTCAGCAGCGCGCCGACCAGCGTGATCATCCATGACAGGTACATCCAGACGAGGAACAGCGGCAGCGCGGCCAGCGCGCCATAGATGATGGCGTAGGTCGGGAACTGGCGGATGAAGATGGCGAACACGCGTTTCGCCACCTCGAACGCGATCGCGGCGACGAGGCCGCCCCAGGCGGCGTCGCGCCAGTCGACGTCGCGGTTCGGCACGGTCATGTACAGCAGCACGTAGGCGCCCGTCGTCAGCGCGACCGACACGACGGTGTAGAAGACGGCGCCCAGGAACGGCACGAGGCTCATCAGGCCGTTGGTGGCGGAAAACAGTTGCGACGTCAGCGTCAGCGACAAACCGAATGCGAGCGGCCCCAGCGTGACGAGCGCCCAGTACACCAGCACCCGCTGCACGAGGGGGCGCGGGCGCCGCACCTTCCAGATCTGGTTGAACGCCCGCTCGATCGTGCCGATCATCGCGACGGTGGTCAACACGAGGGCGATACCGCCGACGGCCGACAGTCCCGTCGCCTTGCTGGCGAACTGCGTCAGGTTCGACGTGATCGTGTTGGCGATCGCCTTCGGCATCAGCATCTGGACGAAATAATTGTCCAGGGCCGTGCGCAGCTTGCCGAACATCGGGAACGTGGTGAAGATGGCCAGCACGATCGTCAGCAGGGGGACGATGGCCAGGGTGGTCGTGAACGTGAGGCTGCCGGCCACCTGCGGCAGCTTTTCCTCGGTAAGGCGGCGGCGCGCGAAGCGCACGAGGTCGCGCACCTCGTTCCACGTCAATCCGCGCACCCGGTCGACGCCCGTATTGATCATCTCGGTCGTGCTGCGGGAAAGATTGGTGACGGTTTTGGAGAGCATCGAAAAAGCGCCGATGGCGAGCGTGTCATCTTGTAAAGCGCCCTATAATACCAACGATGAACCCAACCAATCAGATTATCCTCGTGTTGTATTACTCGCGTCATGGAAAGACGCGCCGGCTGGCCGAACTGATCGGCCAGGGCATCGACAGCGTGCCGGGCCTGGAAGCCCGGTTGCGGACGGTTCCCCCGGTATCGACGGTGACCGAAGCGACGGAGCCCGATATCCCGCGTACCGGCGCGCCCTACGTCGAGCTCGAGGACCTGGCGGAATGTGCCGGACTGGCGCTGGGTTCGCCCACGCGGTTCGGCAATATGGCGGCGCCCATGAAATATTTTCTCGACGGTACTTCCGCGCAATGGCTGTCCGGCACGTTGGCCGGCAAGCCCGCCGCGGTGTTCACGTCGACGGGCAGCCTGCACGGCGGCCAGGAATCGACGCTGCTGTCGATGATGATTCCGCTGCTGCACCACGGCATGCTGGTGATGGGCCTGCCCTACACCGAGCCGGAATTGATGACCACCGCAAGCGGCGGCAGTCCCTACGGCGCGACCCACTGGTCGGGCGTGGACGGCAACCGCCCGGTGACCGAAGACGAGAAGCGGCTCGCGATCGCGCTCGGCCGGCGCCTCGCGATCGCAAGCCGCAAACTGCAGGGGACGGAATAGGCGATGCAAACGCTAAGGGTGTTTCATACGGGCGCGGTGACGAGTCTCGTCATCCTGTTCGCCTGGCTGCTGGTCTGGGAAATCGTCGTCGCGCCGCTCCATCCGGGCGGCTCGCTGCTGGCGCTGAAGGCCCTGCCGCTGCTGTTGCCGCTGCGCGGCGTCCTCAAGCGCGACCTGTACACGCTGCAGTGGTCGTCGATGGTGATCCTGATTTACTTCGTCGAAGGCATCGTGCGCGCCTGGAGCGACAGGACGGAAATCTCGCGCATGATGGCGCTGGGCGAAGCGCTGCTTGTCGTCTCGTACTTCCTGTTCGCCCTGCTGTACCTGCGCCCGTACAAGAAGCAGGCACAGAAGCTGGCCAAGGAGCTGCTCGACAAGGTCAAAGTGCCGCATGACTGATGGTCTGATCGAACGCTGCAGCGGCATCGTCGGTGCGGCCAACGTCCTCGTCGACGAGCACGACACCGCCCCATATCTGACCGACTGGCGCGGCCGCTTCACGGGGCGCGCCCGCGCCGTCGTCCGGCCCGCGAGCACGGCGGAAGTGGCCGCCGTCGTGCGCCTGTGCGCGGAACTGCGCGTCCCGATCGTCCCGCAGGGCGGCCGCACGGGACTCGTGCTGGGCAGCGTGCCGGATGCGGCGGGCGACGCCATCGTGCTGTCGCTGCGGCGCCTGAACCGCATCCGCACCGTCGACACGTTCAACCGCACGATGACGGTGGACGCCGGCTGCATCCTGCAGGACATCCAGCACGCGGCCGGCGAACACGGCATGCTGTTCCCGCTGTCGCTGGCCGCCGAGGGCAGCTGCACGATCGGCGGCAACCTGTCGACCAATGCGGGCGGCACGGGCGTCCTGCGCTACGGGAACACGCGGGAATTGTGCCTGGGCCTGGAAGTCGTCACCGCGCAGGGCGAAGTGTGGGATGCCCTACGGGGACTGCGCAAGGACAACACGGGTTACGACCTGCGCGACCTGTACGTGGGCGCGGAAGGCACGCTCGGCGTCATCACGGCGGCCGTGCTGAAACTGTTCCCGCAGCCGAAGGCGGCGATCACGGCACTCGTCGCGCTGGCCACGCCGCGCGACGCGCTGGCGCTGCTGAAGCTCGTCGAAGGAGAGTGCGGCCCCACGCTGACGGGCTATGAATTGATGAGCGACGTGAGCCTGCGCCTCGTGGCCAGCCACTTCCCCGACCTGCCGAAGCCGTTTCCGGAACGCTATCCGCAATACGCCCTGCTGGAACTGTCGAGCCACGAATCCGAGGCGCACGGCGTGGCGCTGCTGGAGCGCGCGATCGAACAGGCGCTGGAAGACGGTCTCGCGCAGGACGCCGTCGTCGCGACGTCCATCGCCCAGTCGCGCGCGCTGTGGGCCATCCGCGAACACATCCCGCTCGCGCAGGCCGCCGCCGGCAAGAACATCAAGCACGACATCTCCGTGCCGATCTCGCGCATCGCCGACTTCATCGAGACGACGGACGCCCAGCTCGACGCGGATTATCCGGGCGTGCAGATCGTCTGCTTCGGCCACCTGGGCGACGGCAACCTGCACTACAACGTGGCGCCGCCGGAAGGCATCCGCCACGACGACTTCCTCGCCGAACAAGGCCCCATCAACCGCATCGTGCACGACAGCGTGGCGGCGCACGGCGGGTCGATCTCGGCCGAGCACGGCATCGGCGCCCTGAAGCGCGACGAGCTCCCCCGCTACAAATCCCCGGTCGAGCTGCAGCTGATGCGTGCCGTCAAGGCCGCGCTCGACCCGCTCGGCATCATGAACCCCGGTAAAATCCTCTGAACCGGAGACCTTCATGATGCGCTTTCTTCCCCTGCTCGCGGCCTGTTTGTTGACCAACGCCCTCGCCGATCCCGTCTACAAATGCACGCAGGACGGCAAGACGGGTTACTCGGATCGCCCGTGCGCCCACGGCAAATCCGTCGAGCTGCCGCCACCGGCGGGCATCCGGCCGGAAGGCGCGGAATCCGTGACGACACGCGACGCGCGCACACTCCTCGAGCTGGAAAAGCTGCGCATCGCACGGGAGAAAGAACAGGACCGCATCGCCAGGGCCGACGCCCGCCAGGCCCGCGTCACCGCCACGCATCGCAAGCAATGCGCACGCCTGCACCTGCGCAAGCGCTGGGCCGAGGAAGACGTCGCCCGCCTGTCGGGCCGCGCCAAGGTGGCTGCCCGGCGCCGCGCGAAACGGGCGACGGAAGCGCTGGCGGTGGAATGTCCGGCGTGAGCCAGTTATCACGCTGGCTGCTGTTCGGCGAGTGGCGTGCGCATCCGATGCGTGCGGTGCTGGCCCTCGTCGCCATCGCCGTCGGCGTCGCGATGGGCTTCGCCATCCACCTCATCAACGCGGCGGCATTCAACGAATTCAACGCGGCCGTGCAAAGCCTGTCCGGCCAGGCCGACGTCCAGGTGACGGGGCGCGAAGCCCTGTTCGACGAAGCCATCTACCCGCGTCTCGCGACGCATGACGGCGTCGCCCTCGCCTCGCCCGTGCTGGAAGTCGATGCGGCTCGCGCAGATGGCCAGGGGTCGCTGAAGATCGTCGGCCTCGACGCCTTCCGCGCCGGCCATATCGCGCCCGACCTGATGGGCGTGCCGGACGCGGCCCACCCGTACGACGTCCTCGCCGACGACGCCGTGTTCCTGTCGCCGGCCGCGCAGGCGTGGCTGGGCAAGACGCGCGGCGACACCCTCGCCGTCCGCGCCGGCACGCGGGACCTGTCATTGCGCGTGGCGGGCCCGATCCTGCGCGCGCGCAGCGGCCAGCGCCTCGGCGTGATGGACATCGGCGCGCTGCAATGGCGCTTCAATCTCTCCGGCAAACTGTCGCGCGTCGACCTGAAACTGCGCGACGGCGTCGACCGCGCCACGTTCGAACGCTTGCTGGCGGTGGAGCTGGAGCGCGATTATCCCGGCCGCTTCACGGTGGGCCGTCCCGGCGACGAGAACCAGGAAAGCCGCAGCAATAACCTGAGCCGCGCGTACCGCGTGAACCTGACGGTGCTGGCGCTCGTCGCGCTGTTTACGGGCGCATTCCTCGTGTTTTCCACGCAGGCGCTGTCCGTGCTGCGCCGGCGCGGCCAGTTCGCGCTGCTGCGCGTGCTCGGGCTGGAACGGCGCGCACTGCTGCGCCAGGTACTGCTGGAAGGCGCCACGCTGGGCGTGCTTGGCGCCCTGCTCGGCATCGCGGCCGGCTACGGTCTCGCGGCAGCGGCGTTGTCTCTGTTCGGCGGCGACCTCGGCGCCGGCTACTTCCCCGGCGTGAAGCCGCGCGTGCAGTTCGCGCCCGGCGCCGCCCTCGTGTACTTCGGTCTGGGCCTCGGCGTCGCGCTGCTCGGCTGTGCCGCGCCCGCGCTGGAAGCGGCCCGCGCCCGGCCCGCCATCGCGCTCAAGTCGGGCAACGACGAGACGGCGCTGGCCCGCCTGAACCGGATCTGGCCCGCCCTCGTCTGCCTGCTGCTCGCCGGCGCCTGCGCGTTCGCGCCGCCCGTGTTCGGGTTGCCGCTGTTCGGTTATTGCGCCGTCGCGTTACTTCTAATCGGCGGCATCGGCCTGATGCCGCGGCTGGCCGCCTCCGCGTTCCGGTTGCTGGACCGCGTGCTGCGCCGGCGCGAAGATCGCTCGCCGGTGCTGGCGCTCACGCTGGCGCGCCTCGCCAACGCGCCGGGCCAGGCATCCATCGCACTGGGCGGCGTGCTCGCGAGCTTCAGCCTGATGGTCGCGATGGGCATCATGGTGGCCAGCTTCCGCGTCTCCGTCGACGACTGGATCCTGCACATCCTGCCGGCCGACCTGTACGTGCGCAGCAGCGGCGGCGGCAACACGGGCGGCTTCGGCGCGCCGGACCAGGCCGCGATGGCCGGCGTGCCCGGCGTCGCGCGGGCCGCGTTCCTGCGCACGCGGCCCCTGTCGCTCGACCCGGCCCGCCCGAACATCGTGCTCGTGGCGCGCGACATCGATGCGCGCGATCCGGGCCGGATGCTCGCCCTCGTCGGCGCCACGGCCCCGGTCCCGGCCGGCGCCCGTCCCGTGTGGGTGTCGGAAGCGATGACGGACCTGTACCGCCTGCACGTCGGCCAGACGGTGAACCTGCCGCTGGGCGGCCGCCCGCAGCCCTTCTTCGTCGCCGGCGTCTGGCGCGACTATGCGAACCAGACCGGTTCCGCCGTCGTGCTCCTGGACGACTATCGCGCGCTGACGGGCGACACGACCGTCACGGATGCCGCGCTGTGGGCCGCGCCCGGCGCCGACGTCGCGCACGTGGAAGGTGCATTGCGCCGCCTGCCGTTCGGCGCGGCGCTGCAGATGGCGCGGCCCGGCGACATCCGCGCCATGAGTTTAAGAATCTTCGACCGCAGCTTCGCCGTGACCTATCTGCTGGAAGCGATCGCCATCGCCATCGGACTCTCCGGCGTGGCGGCCACGTTCTCCGCGCAGACGCTCGCGCGCGCGAAAGAATTCGGCATGCTGCGCCACGTGGGCGTGACGCGCAGACAGGTCCTGGGCATCCTCGCTGTCGAAGGGGGCGCGCTGACGGCGCTCGGCGTGGTCACGGGCTTCGTGCTGGGCCTCGTCATCAGCCTGATCCTCGTCTACGTCGTCAATCCGCAGTCGTTCCACTGGACGATGCAACTGCACCTGCCGTGGCCCTTGCTGGGCAGCGTCGCGGCCGTGCTGGTGGCGGCGTCCGTCGCGACGGCGCTCGTGTCGGGCCGCTACGCCTTGTCCGGCGGGCCGGTGCGCGCGGTGCGGGAGGATTGGTGATGAGCGTACTGCGCATCCTCGTCCTGTGGTTGATCGCGACGTGCGCCAGCGCGGCGCCGCCCGTGTTCGCGCCTGTCACGCCAGGACGCACGCTGACCTTCCCGGCCGATTACGGCGCCCATCCGGACTACCGCACGGAATGGTGGTACGCGACCGGCTGGCTCAAAACGCCGGACGGCAAGCCGCTCGGTTTCCAGGTCACGTTCTTCCGCAGCCGCACGGAGACGGATCCCGCCAACCCGAGCGCGTTCGCGCCGCAGCAGCTGATCATCGGCCACGCCGCGCTGTCCGACCCGGCGCTCGGCCACCTCGTGCACGACCAGCGCAGCGCCCGCGCCGGGTTCGGGCTCGCGTACGCGAATACGGGCACCACCGACGTGAAACTGGACGACTGGAGCATGCGGCGCGAGCCGGACGGCCGCTACCGCGTCGTCGTGCGCTCCGGCGAGCTGTCGTTCACGTTGCGGCTCACGCCCACGCAACCGGTGCTGCTGCAGGGCGAGGCCGGCTTTTCGCAAAAGGGTCCGCAGGCGGGGCATGCCAGCTATTACTACAGCGAGCCGCACCTGCAGGTCGATGGCGAAGTGGTACGCGCGGGCCGCAGGCAGGCCGTCACGGGCACCGCATGGCTCGACCACGAATGGTCCAGCCAGGTGCTCGATACGAATGCCGCGGGCTGGGACTGGACCGGCGTGAACCTCGACGACGGGGGCGCCCTGATGGCCTTCCGGATCCGCGCGAAGGATGGTAGTACACTGTGGGCCCACGCGACCTGGCGCGACGGTGCCGGCAAGGTGACGCAATACGGTCCGGACCAGGTACGCTTCGCGCCGCAACGGACCTGGACCTCGCCCCGCACGAACGCCGCCTACCCGGTGGCGACGCTCCTCACCACAGGGACGACGCAATGGCGCATCGAGCCGCTGCAGCCGGACCAGGAACTGGATTCGCGCCGGTCGACCGGCGCCGTGTACTGGGAAGGCGCCGTCACCGTGCAGCGCGACGGCCGGCCCGCGGGACGGGGCTACCTCGAACTGACCGGCTATGTATCGGCCATGAAACTCTAAGCACCGCAACAAGACGAACAACGAAGACGACATGAGCAACGGTTCCACCAGCAACACCCCATCCAACGACTCCACCTCGCGCAAGGGCGCCCTCGCCGCCTTGAAAGGCCTGCTGCCCTTCCTGCGGCCTTACCGCCGCCAGTTCCTGTTCGCCGGCATCGCGCTGCTCGTCGCGGCTTGCGCCACGCTCGCCATCCCCGCCGCCTTCAAGCAGATGATCGACCATGGCTTCGGCGCAGCCTCAGTCAACCGCGGCGGCGCGTCGAACGCGGCCAGCGTCAACGCCACGTTCCTCGCGCTGTTCGGCGTGGCCGCCGTCCTCGCGGTCGCGACGGCGGCGCGCTATTACACGGTGTCGTGGCTGGGCGAGCGCGTGACGGCCGACATCCGCAGCGCCGTCTACCGCCACGTCGTGGAGCAGAGCCCGGAATTCTTCGAGACGACGCGCACGGGCGAAGTGCTGTCGCGCCTCACCACGGACACGACCCTGATCCAGACCGTCGTCGGCACGAGCATCTCGCTCGCGCTGCGCAACACGCTGCTGTTCGTCGGCGGCCTGGCGATGCTGTTCGTGACGAGCGCGAAGCTCACGTCGATCATCCTCGGCCTGCTGGTGCTGGTCGTCGTGCCGATCGTGCTGTTCGGCCGGCGCGTGCGCAAGCTGTCGCGCGATTCGCAGGACCGCATCGCCGACGCGTCGGCCATCGCGGGCGAGATCCTCAACGCCATGCCGACCGTGCAGGCGTTCACCCACGAGAAGATCGAAGCCCGGCGGTTCGGCGCGTCCGTGGAGGGCGCATTCGCGACGGCGATGCGGCGCATCCGCGCCCGCGCCGTCCTCACGATGCTCGCGATCGCGCTCGTGTTCGGCGCCATCGTGTTCGTGCTGTGGCTGGGCGCGCATGCCGTCCTGGAAGGCAGCATGACGGGCGGCGACCTGGGCCAGTTCATCCTGTACGCGTCGATCGTGTCCGGCGCCATCGGCGCGCTGTCCGAAGTGATGGGCGAGGCCCAGCGCGCGGCCGGCGCCACCGAGCGTCTGCTCGAACTGCTCGCCGTCCGGTCAAGCATCCGCAACCCGGCGCACCCGACGTCGCTGCCGAACCGCGCGGCCGGCGGTGCCGCCCTGAATCTCGCGAACGTGCAGTTCTCGTACCCGTCGCGCCCCGAGACCGCCGCCCTGGATCACGTGAGCCTCGATGTAAAACCCGGCGAGACGGTGGCCGTCGTCGGCCCGTCGGGCGCCGGCAAGACCACGCTGTTCCAGCTGCTGCTGCGCTTCTACGACCCGCAGGCGGGCGGCATCCGCCTCGACGGCGTGGACATCCGCGACCTCGACCTGCACGTGCTGCGGGGCGCGATCGGCATCGTCCCGCAGGACACCGTGATCTTCTCGGCCAACGCGCTGGAAAACATCCGCTACGGCCGGGCCGACGCGACAGACGACGAAGTGATCGCCGCCGCAAAGCTGGCCGCGGCCCACGAATTCATCGAGCGCCTGCCGCAAGGCTACCAGTCGTACCTGGGCGAGCGCGGCGTGCGCCTGTCGGGCGGCCAGCGCCAGCGCATCGCGATCGCGCGTGCACTCCTGAAGAACCCGCCACTGCTGCTGCTGGACGAAGCGACGAGCGCCCTCGACGCGGAGTCCGAACGCCTCGTGCAGCGCGCCCTCGAAGCGGCAATGGTGGGCCGCACGACCCTGATCATCGCGCACCGCCTGGCGACCGTGCAGCGGGCCGACCGCATCATCGTGATGGAGGACGGGCGCATCGTCGAGACGGGCACGCACGCGTCGCTGGTGGCGCTCGGCGGCATTTATGCGAACCTCGCGGCTTTGCAGTTCCATAACGTCCACGTCAAACATTGACTTGACGAGGCGACAACGCGAACTGAGGTTTCCCGTCAATACATGCCATGCCGGCAAGTGTTTGTTGCACGAACACATCGAAAATGCGACACAATTTTGTTTCCCAATGGATAGCTGACGTACCATAACGCAACATCAGCTTTCCCTCATCTCCATGAACAAGAAATCGTTCAGTATTGCGAACTGGACTGTCGGCACCAAGATCACCGCCTTCACGTTTGCCCTCGTCTCCGTCATCCTCGCCGGCCTCGTCTTCACCATCACCTTGACCACGTCGTCGATGCTGCATGCGCGCGCCATCGCCAACGTCAACTCGGAACTGCAGAGCGTCGTCAACGCCGTCGAGATGTTCGACAGCGTGATGAAGAGCCAGGCCACGAGCTTCGGCCGCATCTTCGCCACGCATTTCGAAGGCGAGTTCACACTCGACACCGACGCGATGGTGGCCGTCGGCGACAAGCAGGTGCCGACCCTGAAGGTGGGCGGCAATCCCCTGAACCTCGACTTCACCCTCCCCGACCGCTTCACGCGCCAGACGGGCGGCAACGCGACGATCTTCGTGGCCAGCGGCGACGACTTCGTCCGCGTGAGCACGTCGGTCAAGAAGGAAAACGGCGACCGTGCCGTGGGCACGATCCTCGCCCACGAGAGCCCCGCGTATGCGGCGATCCGCGCCGGCAAGCCTTACGTCGGCCTGGTGAAACTGTTCGGCAAGCAGTTCATGACGGATTATGAACCGATCCGCGACGCGTCCGGCAAGGTGATCGGCATCCTGTACGTCGGTCTCGACGTCGGCGCCAACATCGCCGCGCTGCGCGACCGCATCAAGAAGATGAAGGTGGGCGATACCGGCTACTACTACGTGCTCGACGCGACGCCAGGCAAGACCTACGGCGACCTGATCGTCCACCCCGTCAAGGAAGGCAAGAACATCCTCGCCAGCAAGGATGCGAGCGGCCGCGAATTCATCCGGGAGATGCTGGAAACGAAGCAGGGCCTGGTCACCTATCCGTGGATGAACGCCGAAGCCGGCGAGACGAGCCCGCGCACGAAGGTGGCCGCGTACACGCTGTTCAAGGACTGGAACTGGCTGATCGCCGGCGGCACGTACGAGGACGAGATCACCAAGGAAGCGGCGCGCCTGCGCAACCACTACATCGTCATCGGCCTCGTGGCGCTGGCGATCTTCGCGGCGATCCTGCACACCGTGATGAAGCGCACCGTCACCCGTCCGCTCGTGCGGGCCCGCGACGCCGCCGTGCGCATCGCCGAAGGCGACCTCACGGTGCGCATGGCGGTCGACCGCAGCGACGAGATCGGCCTGCTGGCCGAAGCGATGAACAACATCAGCGGCAGCCTGTCGACCGTCGTGGGCCAGGTGCGCAGCGGCGCCGAGCAGATCGCCAACGCGTCGGGCGAGATTTCGAGCGGTAACCTGGACCTGTGCTCCCGCACGGAACAGCAGGCCGCGAACCTGGCCTCCACCGTGAACTCGATGCAGGACCTGACGGAGACCGTGCGCCGCAACGCCGGCGACGCCCACGAAGCGAACCAGCTGGCCGTGAACACGTCGATGGTCGCGCAGGAAGGCGGCCGCATGGTGCGCGAAGTGATCGACACGATGGACACGATCAAGGCGTCGTCCGGCAAGATCGGCGACATCATCGGCGTCATCGACGGCATTGCGTTCCAGACGAATATCCTCGCGCTCAACGCGGCCGTGGAAGCGGCGCGCGCCGGCGAACAGGGCCGCGGCTTCGCCGTCGTGGCGACCGAGGTGCGCAACCTCGCCCAGCGCAGCGCCGCGGCGGCGAAGGAAATCAAGGGCCTGATCGTCGCATCGACGGCGGAAGTGGACGCGGGCAGCCGCATCGTCCAGGAAGCGGGCGTCACGATGAACGAAGTGCTGGCCAGCGCCGAGAAGGTCACCGCGATCATGGCCCGCATCAGCACGGCGAACGCGGAACAGAGCAGCGGCATCGAGCACATCAACCGCTCGATCGGCGAAATGGACGAGGTCACCCAGCAGAACGCGGCCCTCGTCGAGGAAGCCAGCGCGGCCGCGCAGGCCATGCAGGAACAGGCGGACCAGCTGGCGCGCTCGGTGCGGCTGTTCAAGCTGGACCAGCAGCAGGAAACGAAGCGCCCTGCTCTTCCGCAGTACTGACGGGGCGGACGGCTTCGGTGTAGAGTGACATCACCTACACCGGAGCTCCCCTTGAACGACACCGAACTGCTCGCCCGCTGCACCACCGTCTTCCCCGGCCACCGCGCCCGCACCCCGGCGGAGATGTTCGCCGCCATGGCCGCATGGTGCGACGCCAACGGCATCGCCCACGACACGTACGGCGACGGCGCCCTGATCCAGGGCTTCGAGGCCCGCGTGGCCGAGCTGCTCGGCTTCGAGGCCGCCGTGTTCTGCATCAGCGGCACCCTCGCGCAGGTGACGACCCTGCGCCTCGCCGCCGACGCGCGCGGGCGCGCGCCCGTGGCGCTGCATCCCACCGCGCACATCTTCGTCCACGAGCGTTCCAACTACCAGCTGCTGGGGCATTTCGATGCACTGCGCACGGGCGATCCGTATCGACCATGGACGGCCGCGGATATCGTCAACGTTCCCGACCGCCTGTCCGCCGTCTCGCTCGAAATCCCGATGCGCGAGATCGGCGGCCAGCTGTCGACGTGGGACGACCTGCAGGCCATCAAGGCACACTGCCGCGCGCGCGGCATCCACCTGCACATGGACGGCGCGCGCCTGTGGGAAGCGGCGGCCGGGTATGGCCGCCCGGTGGCCGAGATCGCGGCCGGCTTCGACACCGTCTACACGTCGCTGTACAAGGGCATCGGCGGCCTCGGTGGCGCCATGCTGGCCGGCAGCCGCGAATTTGTCGCGCAGGCGGCCGAATGGTTCAGGCGCCAGGGCGGCAACGTGATCCACCGCTCGCCGTATGTCGTTGCGGCCGCGATGCAGTTCGAGCAAAGACTGGCCGCGATGCCCGCGTACTTCGAGCGCACGCGCTTCCTGTTCGACGTGCTGCGCGACCACCCGGTCCTGCGCGTGAATCCCTCCGGGCCCCAGGCCAACATGCTGCACATCCACCTGCCCGTGAGCCGCGAGCGCGCGCTGGAGATCCGGCGCGAACTGGCGCGCGACCACGGCATCTGGCCGTTCAACCGCGTCAGCCACGGCATGCTGCCGGACACGTCGTTCTTCGAGCTGTACGTGGGCGACAACCTGCTGGACACGCCCGACGGCCGCGTGCGCGAAGCGGTGGCGCTGCTGGCGGCCGCCGTGGAGCGCGGCTTGGGTTAAAATGCGCGGGTTTTCAACCTTTCCTCGAGCCATACCGATGCGCCAATACCACGACCTGATGCGCCATGTGCTGGACCATGGCACGGTCAAGACCGACCGCACCGGCACCGGCACCCGCTCCGTGTTCGGCTACCAGATGCGCTTCAACCTGCAGGACGGCTTCCCGCTGGTGACGACGAAGAAGCTGCACCTGCGGTCGATCATCCATGAACTGATCTGGTTCCTCGCCGGCTCCACCAACATCGCGTACCTGAAGGAAAACGGCGTCTCGATCTGGGACGAGTGGGCGGACGCGAACGGCGACCTCGGTCCCATCTACGGCTACCAGTGGCGCAGCTGGCCCACGCCGGCCGGCGAGCACATCGACCAGATCACGCAGGTCATGGACCAGATCAAGCACAATCCGGACTCGCGCCGGATGATCGTCTCGGCCTGGAACGTGGCCGACGTGCCGAAGATGAAGCTCCCGCCGTGCCACGCGCTGTTCCAGTTCTACGTCGCGGACGGCAAGCTGTCGTGCCAGCTGTACCAGCGCAGCGCCGACATCTTCCTCGGCGTCCCGTTCAACATCGCGTCGTACGCCCTGCTCACGCACATGATGGCACAGCAGGCCGGCCTGGACGTCGGCGACTTCGTGTGGACGGGCGGCGACTGCCACCTGTATTCGAACCACATGGAACAGGTCGAACTGCAGCTGTCGCGCGAGGAGCGCCCGCTCCCGAAACTGGTCATCCACCGCAAGCCCGACTCGCTGTTCGACTACAAGTTCGAGGACTTCGAGATCGCCGGCTACGACCCGCATCCCGCCATCAAGGCGCCCGTTGCGGTGTAAGCAAGGAGGTTCGCATGGCTCATCATCTATCCCTCGTCGTCGCGATGGATGCCAACCGCGGCATCGGCGTCGACAACAAGCTGCCCTGGCACCTGCCCGAGGACCTCGCGCACTTCAAGCGCGTGACCCTCGGCCATCCGATCATCATGGGCCGCAAGACGTTCGAATCCATCGGCCGCCCGCTGCCGGGCCGCCGCAACATCGTCGTCACGCGCAACGCCGGCTGGCGCCATGACGGCGTGGACGTCGTGCATACGCTGGAAGACGCCGTGGCCCTCGTCGGCGCCGGCTCGGCCAGCATCATCGGCGGCGCCCAGATCTTCGCGGAAGCGATGCACGTGGCCGACCGGCTGATCGTCACGCACATCGACAAGGTCTACCGCTGCGACACGTTCTTCCCGGAGATCGACAGCGCACAGTGGGCCGCCGTCTCGAACGAACCCCTGCATTCACCGACGGCCGGCGTCGACTACGCCATCGTCACCTACGACAAAGTCAAGTAACACATGTCCGGACACGGTTTTCACGTACACGGGCCGCACGATCACGCGGTCGAACACGCCGCCCAGCACGGCAGCGATTCCTTCTCGAACAACATCGCGGTGATGACCGCGATCCTCGCCACCGTCGGCGCGCTGTTCGGCTACCTGGGCGGCGCCACGCAGAACGACGCGGCCCTCTTCAAGAACAACGCGGCCATCGCCAAGACGACGGCGGCGAATTCCTGGAACTATTACCAGGCCAAGTCGAGCAAGCAGAACCTCGCCGAACTGGCGACGAGTCTCCCGGGCGTGGACGCCCGGATGCAGGCGAAGTACAAGGCCGACGTCACGCGCTACGAATCGGAAAAGGCCGGCATCAGGAAAGAGGCCGAGAAGTACGAAGCCCAGTCGGACGAGTGGAACGAGAAATCGGAACGCGCGCTGCACACCCATCACCAGTGGGCGCTGGCGACGACGGCCGAGCAGATCGCCATCTCGCTGGCCGCGATCACCCTGCTGACGCGCCGGCGCTGGCTGCTGTCGATCACGTACGTCGTCGCGCTCGTCGGCTTCGCGCTGGGCGCGTTCGCGTGGCTACACGTGGACCCCTTGGGCGCCCTGTTCGCCTCTGGCCACTGAGCGGCGCTCGCGGTAGTGCTTCTGCAGCACCGCATGGCGGTGGCGGAAGAAGCGCTCGATGCACCAGCCGACGATGGGGCCCGCGAAGCGCGGCGTGAAGTCCAGGCGGTCGACGATGCGCGTACCGTCCGGGGCGGGCATGAGGATGCGCTCGTGCCGCCAGCTCTTCATCGACAGCAGCGGCGACTGCTCGACGAAGCGGCGGCCCGGTTCCATCTCGGTGAACGTCAGCCGCGACAGATCGACCGGCACGATGCCGAACAGCAGGAACCTGCAATTGCCGAGCGGCCGGCCAAGTCCGCTGCCGTCGCGCGGGATATGCGTCATCCCCTTGGGAAAATCGAGCTTCAGCACCGGCCCCATCTCGGTGTCGACGCCCTGCACGGACGTGCTCCAGTCCCACAGCTCGGCGGGTGAACGTGGGACCTTGCTTTCAAGCTGGACGTGGAAGGTGGACATGGCAGCCTCGGCTACGAAACAGAGGCTCCACTTTAAGCCTGTGGCATAGCCGCTTCCGTTAGTCCCTTAACGCAGCGTCCGTTTCGTCATCCTGTTTACACAAGAGTGCGCCACAATCTTCCCCGTATAGCTAACCTATCAAAAATTTTTGCACGGGACCCCGCGATTTCTGCGAAAATCCGCTTCTTCATTTTTCCGGTGCCGTGCCCGGCCGCCTTCCCTCCCGGATAGCGGCGCGCACGGCGCTTCGCTTTGGAGCTGTCCATGAAATTTCGTTTCCCAATCGTCATCATTGACGAGGATTTCCGTTCCGAGAACACGTCCGGTCTCGGCATTCGCGCGCTTGCGGCCGCGATGGAAAAAGAAGGCATGGAAGTGCTCGGCCTGACCAGCTATGGCGACCTGTCGCAGTTCGCCCAGCAGCAGTCGCGCGCTTCGGCTTTCGTGCTGTCGATCGACGATGAGGAATTCGGCGGCGGCACCATCGAGGAGACCAATTTCGCACTCAGCGGCCTGCGCGCGTTCGTGCAGGAGATCCGCCACAAGAACTCGGACATCCCGATCTACATCTACGGCGAAACCCGCACGAGCCGCCATATCCCGAACGACATCCTGAAGGAGCTGCACGGCTTCATCCACATGTTCGAGGACACGCCGGAATTCGTCGCCCGCCACATCATCCGCGAAGCGAAAGCCTACCTGGACAGCCTGGCGCCGCCGTTCTTCCGCGCGCTCGTCAACTACGCCAACGACGGTTCCTATTCCTGGCACTGCCCCGGCCACTCGGGCGGCGTCGCGTTCCTGAAGTCGCCGATCGGCCAGATGTTCCACCAGTTCTTCGGCGAGAACATGCTGCGCGCCGACGTCTGCAACGCCGTCGAGGAACTGGGCCAGCTGCTGGACCATACCGGTCCCGTCGCCAAATCCGAGCGCAACGCCGCGCGCATCTACAACGCCGACCACTGCTACTTCGTCACGAACGGCACCTCGACGTCGAACAAGATGGTGTGGCACTCGACCGTGGCGCCGGGCGACATCGTCGTCGTCGACCGCAACTGCCATAAATCGATCCTGCACTCGATCATCATGTGCGGCGCGATCCCCGTGTTCCTGATGCCGACCCGGAACAACCTGGGCATCATCGGCCCGATCCCGCTGGAAGAATTCTCGCCGGAGTCGATCCGCAGGAAGATCGAGGCGAACCCGTTCGCCCGCGAAGCCAAGAACAAGAAGCCGCGCATCCTGACGATCACGCAGTCGACCTACGACGGCGTCGTGTACAACGTCGAGACGCTGCGCGAACTGCTGGACGGCGAGATCGACACGCTGCACTTCGACGAAGCGTGGCTGCCGCACGCCACGTTCCACGACTTCTACCGCAACATGCACGCGATCGGCCGCGACCGCCCGCGCGCCAAGCAGTCGATGATCTTCTCGACGCAGTCCACGCACAAGCTGCTGGCGGGCCTGTCGCAGGCGTCGCAGGTGCTCGTGCGCGAATCCGAGACCGTGGCGCTGGACCAGGACGCGTTCAACGAGGCGTACCTGATGCACACGTCGACGTCGCCGCAGTACTCGATCATCGCGTCGTGCGACGTCGCCGCCGCGATGATGGAAGCGCCGGGCGGCACCGCCCTCGTCGAGGAATCGATCTACGAAGCGCTGGACTTCCGCCGCGCGATGCAGAAGGTCGACGAGGACTACGGCGACGACTGGTGGTTCAAGGTGTGGGGCCCGCAGGTCACGAGCGAGGAAGGCATCGGCACGCAGGCCGACTGGATGATCCACGCGGAAGACGACTGGCACGGCTTCGGCAAGCTGGCCGAAGGCTTCAACATGCTCGACCCGATCAAGGCGACGGTCGTCACGCCGGGCCTGTCGCTGGACGGCTCGTTCGGCGCCTCCGGCATCCCGGCGTCGATCGTCACCAAGTACCTCGCCGAGCACGGCGTGATCATCGAGAAGTGCGGCCTGTACTCGTTCTTCATCATGTTCACGATCGGGATCACGAAAGGCCGCTGGAACACGCTCGTCACCGCCCTGCAGCAGTTCAAGGACGACTACGACCGCAACCAGCCGATGTGGCGCATCATGCCGGAGTTCACGGCCGCGAATCCGCGCTACGAATCGTGGGGCCTGCGCGACCTGTGCCAGCAGATCCACGATTTCTACAAATCGCGCGACGTCGCCCGCCTGACGACCGAGATGTATTTGTCGGACATGATCCCGGCGATGAAGCCGTCGGACGCCTTCGCCAAGATGGCGCACCGCGAGATCGAGCGCGTGGCGATCGAGGACCTGGAGGGCCGCATCACCGCGATCCTGCTGACGCCGTACCCGCCGGGCATCCCCCTGCTGATCCCGGGCGAGCGCTTCAACAAGACGATCGTCGACTACCTGCGCTTCGCACGCGACTTCAACGAGCGGTTCCCGGGCTTCGAGACGGACGTGCATGGTCTCGTCAAGCGCGAGATCGATGGGAAGCTGGGGTACTTCGTGGATTGCGTCAAGCAGGACTGATGCGTACCGCGCACACGATCGCGCTGCTGCTCGCGCTCGGCCTGACGACCGGCGCCGCCGCGGCGGCGGTCGACTGCGACAACGCCGCATCGACCGTCGACATCAACGAATGCGCCGCGCGCGACCAGAAAGCCGTGGAGGTAAAACTGAACACGGCTTACCAGGCCGCGCTCAAGTCCCTGGGCGACGGCGAAGGTGCCGCGACGAAGAATGCCCTGGTGCTTGCACAGCGGGCCTGGATCAAGTTCCGCGAAGCGGATTGCAAGGCGCTGTACGAACTATGGTCAGGCGGCACCATGCGGGACATGGTGTTCCTGAACTGTATGCGCCGCCGTGCTGAACAGCGCATCAAGGAACTGGACGAGTTCGAGAATCCGCATTGAGGGATTCAAAAAAAAGGGGCTGCGGCCCCTTTTTTGATGATCAGGCCTTCGGCAACGTTACGCCGTGCTGGCCCTGGTACTTGCCGCCCCGGTCCTTGTACGACGTCTCGCAGACCTCGTCGCTCTCGAAGAACAGCACCTGCGCGCAGCCTTCGCCCGCGTAGATCTTGGCCGGCAGCGGCGTCGTGTTCGAGAATTCGAGGGTCACGTAGCCTTCCCATTCCGGCTCGAACGGCGTCACGTTGACGATGATGCCGCAGCGGGCATAGGTCGACTTGCCCAGGCAGACGGTCAGCACGTTGCGCGGGATCCTGAAGTATTCGATCGTGCGGGCCAGCGCGAAGGAGTTCGGCGGGATGATGCACACGTCGCTCTTCACGTCGACGAACGAATTCGAGTCGAAGTTCTTCGGGTCGACGATCGTGCTGTTGATGTTCGTGAACACCTTGAATTCGTCGGCGCAGCGGATGTCGTAGCCGTACGAGGACGTGCCCCACGAAATGATCTTGCGGCCGTCCGTCTCGCGCACCTGTTTCGGCGAGAACGGTTCGATCATGCCGTGTTCTTCCGCCATCCGGCGGATCCATTTGTCGCTCTTGATACTCATCGCTGGGCTTCTTTTCCAAAAAAATGGGGATATGAATCCCGCAATTTTACGCGAAAAGCGCCGCCGGACGACCGGCCTTTTTTTGATCGGCCTGCGCCAGCAGCCGCGCGATCATCTCGCGCGTCAGCTGCGCCGTGAGCGCGGGCTTCTCCATCGGGTACAGGTGCGTGCCTTCGATCGTGACGAGATTGTCGCCGACCAGCCGGCGCGTGCCGTCCAGGCCCGCCTGGCGCAGCTCCGTGGAGTCCGTGCCCGCGATGAAGCCGACCGGCACGGGGAACGGCGCGCGCAGCACCCGGTCCATGTCGTGCGGCAGCGTGCTGTAGATCGCGGCTTCGACGTCGCGGTCGAAGCGCAGCTGCACGCCCTCCGGGTGCGGCCGCAAACCGTGGTCGAGGTAATCGTCGAGGGCACCCGGCGCCCACGCCTGGAACACGGGCTTGGCGCTGAAATGCTCGAAGGCGGCCGCGCGCGACGGCCACACGTTGCGCCGCCGCCGGGCCACGTTCCCCGGCGACAGCCGCATGCGCAGTCCGAGCATCTTCGCGATGCGCCACACCCACGCGCGCCAGCCGGCGACGACGGGCGAATCCAGCATCACCACGCAGCGCACGAGATCGGGCCGCCGGTGCGCCGCCAGCATGCCGACGGCGCCGCCCAGCGAATGGCCGACGAGGATCGCCGGCTGGCCGTACCCCTCCAGCTGGGCGATCAGCTCGTCGATCAGCGTGTGCCAGTTGTCGCGCACGGGAAAGCGGGGATCGTGACCCAGCATGTCCGTCGTGCGCACGTCGAAATCGCGGCGAAGGTCGTCCAGCAGGCGGCCGTACGAACCGGAAGGGTAGCTGTTCCCGTGGGTGAAATGGAGTAATGGCTTGGACATCGGGAATGGGATGACGCGGCTGCGCGTAGTAAAGACAACACCCATTGTAATGTCATTATCTCCAAGTATTTAGAGGCAAACGCCTACATGGCCGGGCGCTCGCCCCCGTCGTGCCCGCGCATGCGGTGCCGGAGCATCTCTTCCCGCTGCTCCGGCGTCAGCACGGCCTGGATCTGCGCTTCCGTCCGCGCCTGCAGCAGCGCCTGGGCGGCGACGGCCTGGCCGAGGTCACGCGACAGGGCATTCGCCCGGGCGTCGTCGAACTTGTCGGCGCGGCCCAGTTCGCGCAGGGCCTCGTGCGCCTTGCGGACCGCCTTGTCGTAGTCGCGGCGCTGCGGGGCCTGGGCGTGCATGATGGCGAACACCTTGTCCTGCTGGGCTTCCGTCAGCTTCAGGCGGTGCAGCGGCGCGTGGCCGAAGGGCATGCCCGGGGCGCGGTCATGGCCTGCGGGAGGCGGCGCATCCGGCTCGCCGGCCGCGAAGGCCGGGGTGGCGGCGAGGCAGGCGGCGACCAGGGCGGCCGCCGCGGAAAGGCTTGTGAATGTCATGTGTGTCGTCCTTTTTTGTTCGGAGACGCCATTCTCGGTTGTCGCCATGTTAAGGAGTGTTATCGCCGTGTAAAACGGCGTAAAGAGCCGTCTCCCTCCGTGGCCGGCACGGCCGGGCTGCGCTAAGATGCGATCATGAACCAAGTCCTGCTTATCGACGACGACACCGAACTGGTCGGCATGTTTTCCGAATACCTGGAACAGGAAGGCTTTCGCGTCGCCTGCGCCCATGACGGCGAGACGGGCGCGCGCGAAGCGCTGACCGGCCAGTACGCCATCGCCATCCTCGACGTGATGATGCCCCGCATGAACGGCATCGAGACGCTGCGCCGCATCCGCGCCGCAAGCCGCATGCCGATCCTGATGCTGACCGGGCGCGGCGACGACGCCGACCGCATCCTCGGCCTCGAACTGGGCGCCGACGACTACGTCACGAAGCCCTGCACGCCGCGCGAACTGACGGCGCGCGTGCGCGCCATCCTGCGCCGCACGCAAAGCTCGCCCAACGACGGTCCCGGCATCACGCTCACGGTCGGCAAGCTCACGATGCTGCCCGAGCAGCGCCGCGCCACGTGGGACGGCCAGCCGCTGGAACTGACCAGCACCGAATTCAACCTGCTCGAAGTCCTCGCGCGCAACGCCGGCCGGCCGGTCAGCAAGAACGACCTGTCCGAGCAGGGCCTGGGCCGCCCGCTGGCGCGCTTCGACCGCAACATCGACGTCCACCTCTCGAGCCTGCGCCACAAACTGGGCACGCTGTCCGACGGGCGTTCCTGCCTGCAGACCGTCTATCGTCTCGGCTACCAGCTGATCCGCGAGTAGCGATGGGCCGGCTGTTCTGGAAGTTCTTCCTGTCCATCCTGCTGGCCCAGGTGGCCGCCACGATCGGCGTCGGCGGCACCTTGTGGCTGCGCGACCAGGCGCGCCAGCGCGGCGGCGAACCCACGCTCGACAAGAGTCCGCCCGCCACGATCATGCTGGACGCCGCCGCCGCGACACTCCGGCACGGCGGCATCGACGCGTTGCGCGACCTGGCCGCCGGCAGCCGCCGCATGCATCTGTATGTCCTCGACGAGCAGGGCCGCGAACTGCTCGACCGGCCCGTGCCCGCCAAGTTGCGCGAGGAAGTCGAGCGCAACCTGAACGGCGACGGCCACACGCATGCCGTCGCCCACCTGACCAGCGCCGACGGCCGCCGCTACACGGCCTTCGCGTCGCGCGCATGGCATGTGCCGGGCATGGACGGTCCCGGTCCACGCGGCTTCGGCACCGGGCCGGGCGTCGGCCCCCCGGTGGCCGGACCGGGCGACGGCGGCCCCGGCGCGCGCATGGACCCAGGACCCGGCGGCCCGGGCGGCCCGGGTGGCGGCTGGTTCGGCCTGCCGCCTGAATTCGGCCGCCACGTGGGTCCCTGGCTGCCGATCGTCGCCGCCACGCTGGCGAGCCTGCTGTTCGCCGCCCTCCTCGCCTGGTATTTCTCGCGCCCGATCCGGGCCCTGCAGCGCGCCTTCGACGCCGCGGCCGCCGGCGACCTCGCCCCCAGGTTCGCGCACGCGGCGCCGCGCCTGATCGGCGACGAGCTGGCGGAACTGGGCCACGACTTCGACCGCATGAGCGCCCAGCTGCGCGCCCTGATGGACGGCCAGCGCCGCCTGCTGCACGACGTGTCGCACGAACTGCGCTCGCCCCTCGCGCGCCTGCAGGCCGCCATCGGCCTCGCGCACCAGCAGCCGGACCGCCTGCAGGCGTCGCTCGAACGCATCGAACGGGAAAGCGTGCGCATCGACCGCCTCGTCGGCGAGCTGCTGACGTTGTCGCGGCTGGAAGCGGCGACGACCCTGCCGGCGACGGAGCCCGTCGACCTCGTCGAGATGGTCGACCAGATCGCCGACGACGCCCGCTTCGAAGCCGGCGCTGTCGTCGACGTCGACGCCCCGGAACCGGTCACCGTGTGCGGCGCCCCGGACCTGTTGTGGAGCGCCGTCGAGAACATCGTGCGCAACGCCGTCAAGCACGGCGCGGGCGGACCGGTGAACGTCTGCCTCCATCCGGACGGCGACCTCGTTCACATCGAAGTGCTCGACAAGGGCCCCGGCATCGCGCCCGAACACCTGGGCGACGTGTTCGAACCGTTCTTCCGCTCCAACCCCGCGCACAACAACGTCGACGGCCACGGGCTCGGCCTCGCGATCGCCAAGCGGGTCGTGGAAACGCACGGCGGACGGATCTCCGCCGCCAACCGGGGCGAAGGCGGCTTGCGCGTGACGATCACGCTGCCGCGCGTCGCCTGATCAGCGCCCGTACCAGTAGCGCGGATGCTCGCTGCGGTAGCCGCGCCACGTTGCGTTGGTGCCGATATCGAGAGTCAGCGCACCTGTTTCGTCGGTCCGCAAACGCTCGATACCGAGCGTGCCGTAGCGTTCGTACACCTCGGCCTTCGGGTGATGGTAGCGATTGCGGTATCCGACCTGGAAGATCGCGATGGCGGGCCGCACCGTCTGCAGGAACGCCAGCGTGGACGACGTGCCGCTGCCGTGGTGCGGCGCCAGCAGGACGTCCGCGCGCAGGCGGTCGGGCGCGCGCTCGAGCAGCGCCGCCTCCTGCGCCGCCTCGATGTCGCCGGCCAGCAGCACCGTGCGCCGGCCATTGCTGACGCGGAGGGTGCAGCTGCGCGCATTCGTCTTCAGGTGCGCGTCGTCGTAGCTGGCCGGCGTCGGATGCAGCATGTCGAACGCGATGCCGTCCCATTCCCATTGCTGGCCGGCGCCGCAGCGCACGTGACGGCGCGCGGCGCGGACGATCGCGTTCTCAAGGGGCAGCGACGACGCGAGCCAGTCCACGTCGACACCTTCCAGCACCGCCAGCGCACCGCCCGCGTGGTCGGTGTCGCCATGGCTGACGACGATGCCGTCGAGCGTGGCGATGCCCCGCATCCGCAGGTACGGCAGGATGACGCGGCTGCCGCCATCGGCGCCCGGCGCGTACGCGGGCCCCGTGTCGTACAGCAGGCGGTGGCGTTCGGTCTCGACGAGCAGCGCCATGCCCTGGCCCACGTCGAACGCCGTGACGCGAAAGCTTTGTTCGCGCGGATGGTCCGGCAGTTGCAGCAGCATCGGCAGCAGCGCGACGGCACCGGCCCAGCGATGCGGCCAGCCGCGCGGCATCAGCATCCATAGCGTACCGCCGAGGCCCAGCGCGAACACCCAGGCCTGCGGGGCCGGCGCGCGCCACACGGCACCGGGCCATCCGGCCATCTGCCGCAGCAGCCACGCGAGCATCTCCACTGCCCAATGCGCGACCAGCAGCAGCCAGTCGCCCGGCGGCCCCGGGACCAGGCTGCCGGCCAGCGCGAGCGGCGTCACGACGAAGCTGACGAGCGGGATCGCCACGGCGTTCGCGACCGGGCTCACGATGGACACCTGGCCGAACAGCAGCAACGTCAGCGGCACCAGCCCGGCCGTGACGGCCCATTGCGTGCGTCCCGCCAGCAGCAGCGCGCCGCGCGGTCCGGTGGGCGGCGGCTTGACGCGGCCATGTCCCGCGAACAGGATGACGGCCACGGCGCCGAACGACAGCCAGAACCCCGGCCACAGCACAGCCCACGGATCGAGCAGCACGACCACGCCGAGCGCCGTGCACAGCACGTGCGACACGGCCGCGAGACGCCCCATCCACAACGCCAGTGCGACGACGGACAGCATGGTCAGGGTGCGCTGCGCCGGCACGCCGAAGCCGGCCAGCAGCACGTACAGCAACGCGACGACGGCCCCGGCCAACGCCGCGACTTTCTGCGCCGGCAGCCGCAGCGGGAGGCGCGCATCGGTGAAGAACGAGCGGCGCCACAGGGCCGACACCGCCCACGCGGCGAGTCCCGCGATCATCGTGATGTGCAGGCCCGAGATCGAGATGAGGTGGCCGATGCCGGTGCGGTTGAAGACCTGCCAGTCGGCCTGGTCGATGCCGCGCTGGTCGCCGATCACGAGCGCCACGATCACGCCCGCGTAGGTGCGCCCCGCGAGCGCTGTCTGGATGCGCGCACGCAGCGCCGCCCGCACACGTTCGACGACCGCGCCGGGACTGGCCACGAATGCATCCAGCAGCCGGTTGCCATCGTCCGCCCGCACATAGCCGGTGGCGCGCACGCCCCGCTCCAGCAGCCACGCCTCGTAGTCGAAGCCGCCCGGATTCGCATTGCCGTGCGGGCGCTGCAGGCGCACCGTCAACTGCCAGCGCTGGCCCGGCTGGACGTCGCCGACGGCCGGGCGTGCGCTGTAGCGGCCCGCGTACCAGGACAGCGCAACGTATGGCGGCACGCTGAAGTCCGCATCGATCGTGCGTTCGACCCGGAAATCGAAGCGGACGCCCTGGTCGAAGCGGTACGGCAACGTGTCGACGATGCCGACGATGCGCACGTCGCGGCCCTCGTCGCGCCTGGCCAGCTCCGGGGCCAGCGTCGTATGGGCCAGGAAGGCGGCCCAGGCGTAGCCGGCCAGCAGGCCGGCGGAGGCGATTGCGATGATGCGTGCTGCCGGGTGGCGGATCATGCCGGCGCAGGCCAGCAGCAGGAGTGCTCCGGCTGCGCAGGCTGCCATCTGACCGGATGTCGGCAGCGTGGCGGTGGCTTGCAGGTAGGTGACGCCGGTGACGAAGCCTGGAATAAAGCTGCGCATGAGCGAGAGGACCGAATGGGCGGCGCTAACGTGGGAAACCCATCACAAGCGACTTCTGCAACCGGCCGACCAGTCCCGGCACCTGCAGATCCCTGGCATCTACAATTCCACCACTGCCTATGGCGACGAAAGCCGCGTCCAGGGCGGCAATCGCGGTCTCGCGTGCCGCGATGCGCTCGCTAAACGTCGCGTCATCCTCTTCGATGGTTTCGATGTCGAAACCGTCCATCATCGCGCGAGACGGCCTGACTTCCGCCTGAGATGGAACGTCGACCAGGAAGCGTCCGACGCATATTGTCTTCATCTTTTCCGTCATCCTTGCCACCAAGGCTCTGTCTTGTTGGCCACGAACCTGACCAACTGCCCAATTTCCCGCACGGGCGAGCGCCGCGAGCATCACGCTCGGAGTTCGCCATCCGAACAGCCTTGACTGATGCATGGACATTATCCGTCTAGAGCGTGCCGGCGTGGGCTGTCCGGTCACGCGAGAGTCGACGGCCCCAATGGGGGCGGCGCGCCGTCCGGTTGTCCTTCCTGTCCAGAGTCGGCAAGAAGTGCGACGCGTTCGGCCTCGGCAAGCCGCATCAGCTGCCAGGTACTACGCCGCTGGATCACTTCCGGACCGGCAGAACGACCGAACATGCCCACCGGTACCTGGAAGGTCGCGGCCGGAAGCGTGCTTCCGCGTGGGAACCAGCGTGTCCCGTCGAGCGCATGCGTCTCCCCGCAACGCCACCAGCCGCTCGCCGGACAGACTTCACCAGTTTTTACGTTCGTGCCAAGCGCGACTGCCGGGGCCGGATCGGCCGCCCCCTCCGTCGCGGCACTTGCCGGTCCCGGCGGAGCAAGCGCAACCAACGTTGGCGCACGGGGCCGCAGCCGTTTGTCGACCAGCCGCCACGTGGTCGGTTGCGACGGTTCAATGCTCGGCTGGAGTCCACGCAGCTTTTGCCACAGTGTCTGTCGCGGCAGGAGCAGCGCCTGAGGCATGCGGTCGCCTTTGCGGACCCACTGGACCGCGCCGCCCTGTACGTCGACGCCGGACCCTCCCTCGCGGCATTTCCACCAACCGGATTGCGGACAGATTTCGCCGGCTGTAGCCAGTGCGCCCAACTTCGGTCCTGGCGGTTCAGGTGGCGGATCGGCTGGCGGCGATGGGCCAAACTTGCGTAGGCGGATGCTGGAGGAAATGCTGTCCCAAAGCGCGAGCACGGCGTCTTCGTGAAGACTGGAATCCACCGGCTTGCCACCGGGGCGGGGGTTGGTGCCCGTCTCCATATTGAGCAATAAATAAGGCTGCAGGTGATCATGCTCGGCCCCTTGCGCCTCCCACATGAAGCTATAGCCGGTCGTGAAATTCAGTTCGCGGACTCGCTCCAGCACCTCTTCGCCATCGATACCATTAATATTGCGCTTGCCGGAACGCAGCTTCGTTACCCGCAGCATTTCGTCGGCGCTCGCCTGGGCGTCGATATCGGCGACACGTGCAAGCAAACTGCGATCGGTACGTCCGGCGGGCATACTATCGAACGCCAGACCCATGTCTGGATGACCGGGCAAACCGAGATGCAGGGTCACGTGCTCGTTCACGTGTTCGGGCAAAGGTTCAGCAAAGATGCCCCTCCAAATGCAGAACCCAGGCACAGGTGGAATCTCTTCCTCACCGCGCGTTCGCAAGTGAGCAAGTAGCGCTTCCGCCTCCTTGACGTCGGACACCTGCTTGGACGTCGCGGACAGCGAAAAACTCAACTCCCCCATGTGCGCGTGGACCTCGATCGACACTGATTCCATATCGATGCGGCGATCCCCGTTCATCATGTAACCACGGCTGCGGCCGTAGACAAACGAACGCCCGGTCAAACCTGGGATGCGCAAATCCCGGGCTTCAACCATTCCCCCTTCGCCGCTGTCATCGTGAACGCGGCCACGTTCCACGATCTCGGCTTCACGTGCCTGCACACGATCGCGGAACGCAGCTTCGCTCTCTTCGACGGAGTCGATCGCGAATCCGGATATCCGTTCGCCCGACAGTCTGACCTCGGCCTCGCCAGGGACGTCGACCAGATACCGTCCGACGCAAACCGTTTTCATCTTTTCCGTCATTTTTGCCACCTCGGATCTGTCCCGTATGCTGCGGACCTGGCCAGCGGCCCAGGTACCTGCACAGGCGAGAGCTGTGACCAGGACGACGAGCTCTCGCCAACCGCGTTTCCTTGTTCGCGTCATGGCAACGTCGCTACCGGATTGGCAATGGAAACTGGGCCCGGCGACAAGACGACCTGCCGCTTGAACGCGTACGCACGATCAAACGTGCGGACGACGATCATTTGCCCATCCAATTTACATTTGACGACCCCTGCACACTTAACCACGCGTGGGGTTTTCTTGCGTCTCATCAGTTCCGCATCCTCGACCCTCGGGCTCCGGCCGTAATCTTGATCCGGGACAACGACCCCGACCATGATTAGACGCGCGACTGACGCGACGCGTCTGCGCCACCGCTGATTCTTCGCGCGCTTCATTGCAGCTTCTGAACCAGTTTGACGATCAGGTGCTGGGTTAACATCAGGATTGCATCATTGTTGTATGCTCCCTGATGATCGATTCCACGAACGTCGAACAACTGGCTGACTTTTCCGCGCGGTCCAGCGCCGGACTGATGTGGAACCGTGCCGTCGCCGGCCACGTCCTGACGCGCCGGCACAAAATGAAGGTCGTTGCGTTTTTCCACGCGCACGCGTCGCCCGCCGCTCGCGCCATAGCCGGTCCAGGCTGCCGACTTGATGTTAGATTCCGTAAATACTCCCCCCGCAGCTGGATCGCGTGCGACCCAACGCACTGCACCAAACGACATATGTTCCGGATCGGCGCCATAAAAAGCGTAGGTATTCGGATGATAGTAGGTATCCAAGACCTCGCGATGGAAATGCTCGGCGTTATTGACCGCCTTACGTAGAACGTCGATGACTTCGGTCTCGCTGTAGCGCTTGGCTGGATCCGCCAACTCGGGATCGATCAACCTGTACCAGGAATGGGTATCGCGATACATGTCGTACGGATTCCCCGCAGGCAAATGCACCACCTCACGAGGCACATCCTTATTGTTGACCTTGCTCACCAGGCAGACGTGCAACCAAGGCTGCGGATAAAGGTGATTTGGTAATAGCTGCAGGGCGCCTGGAGACGTGGCCATCACCGGCATCGTGTCCTTGGGCAGCTCACCCAGGATTTCGGCAACGTGCTCTGCTTTGATATTGTCCACTTGGCCATTGCTAGGACTCCACTTCTCGGTGCCGCAAGCGATCCGACGGTAGCAGGCCGGCGCACCAAGGGCCGGCATGACACCATGAATGACGCCCAGAATTCGGTCTGGATCCTGCTTCGCGCAGGCACGCGCAACGAGTCCGCCCATCGAGTGAGTTACCAGGATCACTTGCCGGCAGTCGCGTTTGCGCTCAGTCCAGAAGGAAATGATGCGGTCGATCCGCTGCTGCAACCATTTGGCCGAATCTTCACAGGAGTCGAGCCAGTTGTAGCCACAGGCATAAACCGGGTAATAGTACCCAGCATGCTTTTCCAATTCCGCTTCGGTAATCCTGGCAATACTGCGCAGGCCCCATTTCGCCGGGTCGCACGCCATTACATCCTTCCAGTGGTTGCATATCACGCGGACGTCATCCACTGGATCCATGTCGAATGTATGGTTGAGGCCAACATGCAAGCCATACAGCAGCCTGCCGTAGGAATCCCAGTGGACCTCTCCCCACCACCGTTGCCGTACCTCGGACTCCGTCGTGCCGTAATTGCGTGCTTCAAGAGGCAGGTGGATATCACCACGGTTGTCGACCTCCAGCGTCCGTCTATCGAGAATCTTTTGACGCGTTTTTGGATCGAACTCCTTCCACTTCCGCGCCGTCTTCAACCCCTCGAACGTCCCATTCGGCGCCCGCCACGCCGGCTCGCCCGGATTCAATACCTCGTTCGCCCTTTTCGCCGGACTGGTCGCCGCCCGCAAATTGCTCCCCATGATCCCCGGCACGACGATGACGGGAATGACCTTCGACGGCGGCAGCGTGAACAGCCCGCGTGTCGTGAACGAGGTCGGTGTCAGGACGGTCCGGCCGGTCCAGCTGCCGTCGGGCTGCGGGACGAGGTTGGGCAAGGGGCGGGTCGGGTCTGCCATGCGCGCTCCGTGGTCTGGGTTGGGTTTGCGTAAAGCTCGGGGTCAGCGGGCCGTGTCGTCGTCGGGAAGGAAGGCCATGTCCACGTCGCCGATCATTTCGCCGATCAGCAACGAGGTGCGGCCCTCTTCGTCGGTGCGTCCGGTGACGGTACGGCCGTCTTCGAACGTCGCCTTGTAGCGTTGGTTCGGGACCGGCTTGCCGGTCTGCTGGTGCCGCAGCACCACGTATTCGTCCGTGTGCAGGTGCGAGGTCGGCATGCGCACGCCCGCTGGTGTCGCGCCGCCGGGACCCACCTCGTCGATTTCGCTCGCCTTGAAGACCTGGCGGCCGCTCGTCTGCTGGGTCACCGTGCCGTCGGCCCAGTCGGTCTGTGCGCCCGGCGCGATGATTTTCACGGCCGGCGCTTCCAGTTCGATGCGTTCTGCCGCGATCAGGCTGATGCGGCCCGCCGACTTGATCTGGATATTGCCCACGTGCGTGTGCACGACGATGTCGCCGCGGCCCGCGACGAGGCGCACGCCCAGTTCGTGGGCGAACAGGCTCAGGCGCCGTGCGGCGCGCACGAAGATGTTGGCGCCGGCCGCCACCTCGGCGTCGCCCGCGCTGACGACGTCCACCTTGCCGCTCGCGCCCAGCGCCAGGTTGTCGTTGCTGGCGACGATGATGCCGTTCGGCGCCGTCGCGGCCAGGATCGGTTCGCCACCGCCCGTGGCACCTTCCGCGACATTGCTGCCCGCGTGCCAGCGTTTCAGCTTGTCGACGAGGGCGGCGAGGCGCTTGCCCGTCGGTTCGTCGTCCGTGTGGACGGCCGCCAGCTTGCCCACTTCGTCGAGGATGCCCTGCATGACGTCGGCCAGGCCCGCCAGGCCGGCGCGGTCGAGCTGGCCGCCTTCTCCCTGCGGGCTTGCCTCGGCGCTGATCAGCACCCCCTGGGCGCCGCGCACCGCCACCGACAGGTCGCTGCGCAGCTCGGCGCCCTCCCCGCGCGGCGTGCCGGTGCCGTCGGCGCGGGGGCGCGTCAGCCAGCCGAGGTTCAGCTCCGACGTGCCGTGGTCGCTGGCCAGCTGGGCGCTGATCTCGCCGCGCGTGTCGTCGAAGCGCAGCTGGTTGCCGCGCGCGCCCTGGATCTCGTGCGTGCGTGTGCCCGACATGTACCGGTTGCCCGGCAACGGGCCCGCCTGGCTGAACGCGGGCGGCGCCGCGCGCTGGTTGTACAGCTGGGCGAGGATGATCGGGCGGTCCGGGTCGCCGCCGAGGAAGGCCACCAGCACTTCGGAACCCACGCGCGGCAGCGACAGCGCGCCGGCCTGCTGCTGGCCGCCGTTGCCGTTGCCGGCCCAGTTGGACGCCACGCGCACCCAGGCGGAATCGGCCGGCGAACCGGACGCGCCGGCGCCGTGCGCATGACGGTGGTCGGCGGCGCGCATGCCCGGGAAGCGGATTTTTACGCGGCCGAGCGCGTCGCAGTGGACGTCCTCGCCGGCCGGCCCCACGACGATGGCGCTTTGCAGCTGCGGATGCGGCAGGTCGGTACGCGGGTCATAGGCAGGCACGATGGGAATGCCGCGCCGGACGGCGGAAAAGTTCACGCGTACGCGCGCCTGCCCGTCGCCCGCGCGCGGCGCAGGCAGCGCGCCCAGGGCCGCCTCCGCGGACAACTGCCTGGCGTGGCGCTCAAGGTCGCGTGGGAGGTTGTTGTCGGCAACGACGTGCAGTTCGGTGATCACGAAATCGCGCTCCGCGGCGGGATGGGTGTCGATCTCCGGATGGCCTTCCAGCGAAAAATACTGGCCGGCGCAGAAGTCGCGCACGCTGCCCTCGCCCTGGAAGCACTTCGATTCGAATTCGTGACGGCTCATGCGCACGTGGCCCAGGCGCCAGTGATCCTCGACGTCGTTGCCGGCGTGCGGCATCTCGATCAGGTAGTCGTCCAGCGATGCGGCCAGCGCGTTGCCGCTCGGGCCCTGGTCGACGTTGCTGCGCGCGGTCGCCGTCATGAATTGCGCGGCGTCCGGGTTCTTGTAATCCCAGCTGTGGCGCGTGGCGACGCCCGGCTGCAGGCGGCGCGCGGCGCGCCAGGATTGCACCGTGTCGCGGCCGTCCGCCATGCTGTCGCGGTGGTAGCGCACGGTGCCGGCCGCGTTCTGCGGCAGGCCGTTCGGGTCGTTGAACAGCACCAGCGTGTGCGCGGGCGTGCGGTCGTGCGCGGGGTCGACGGGGCTGCCGCGGCCGCGGCCCGGGCGGAACACCCACGCGATACCGCGCCGCTTGAGCAGCCGGCGCACGAACGCGGCGTCGGACTCGTTGTACTGCATGGTCTGTTCGCGCGGCGGGAACTGGCGCATGTCGAACAGCGGGTCGAGTTCGAGTTCGAACGCGTTGGCCAGCACCGTGTTCGACTGGCGCCATTCGTCGCACAGCACCTGCACGATCTCCAGTTCGTTCTGGTAGCGGAAGACGCGGCTGTTGGTACGCTTTTCCATCACGGCGAACACGTCGCGCAGGACGAGCTCGTAGCCGGCCAGGCCGCCGTCGGCGTCGCCCGCGCGCGCTTCGGTGACGATGCCGCACACGCTGCGCAGCTGGCCCCGGTCGGTGACGAACTGCAGTTCGGCCGGCAGCGCGATCAGGTCCTTCAGCGCGATGTGCGGGCTGCTCGCGACGCAGGCGACGCGGTAGTCGATGCCGCCGCAGATCGCCTCGTGGCCCACGACCCGCTGGGGCAGCAGCACGTCCTCCGCGAGCTGGCCGCCGTGGGCCAGGCGCAGGCGCAACGGCCGGTGCGCGGTGCTCAGGACCTTTTCGTGCTGCAGAACCCGCAGGAACTCGCTCGCGCTTTCCACTGTCTCTCCCGTGAACACGCCGCGGCTGCGGCACGAGAATGGATTCTTCCATGCTTCATACCGCGCGAGATTGCCGCGTATCAGAGTGCACAGGAGCGAACTTCGGCGCGTGTGGATGGTCCCACGCGGCGCGCCGCGCGGGTGCGCACGGCGCGCCGGAGAAACACGATGGAACCGGGAGCGAGTCGGCGCGGTCGCGTCGTCATGAGGGCCGGGTACGACCCATGTGCTTCATGCGCGCCGGGTGTTCAACCCAGCAGCGTGGCCAGCCGCGGCAGCGTCGCCAGCGCGTTTGCGTGCGTCGCCGTGCGCACGGCGTCCGGGTCGAGCGCGCGCATGTCCGCCAGCGCCGCACCGATCGCGGGCAATTGCTCCGGGCTGTTGCGGCCCGGGTGGACCCAGGCCGGCGAGATATCCGGCGCGTCCGTCTCCAGCACGATGGCCTCCAGCGGCAGGTCCACGGCGAGCCGGCGGATCTGCAGCGCGCGCGTAAATGTCATGGCGCCGCCGAAGCCGAGGTGGAAGCCGGCGTCGATGAAGGCCTTCGCCTGCTGGAAGCTGCCGTTGAACGCGTGCGCGATGCCGCCGGCCGGACGGATCTGGCGCACGTGCTTCAGCACCTGGTCCTGCGAGCGGCGCACGTGCGTGAGGACGGGCAGGCCGAAGTCGCGCGCGATGCGCAGCTGCTCGCGCAGGAAGCGCTCCTGCTTGTCGCGCATCGCGGGCTCGCACAGCATCGGGATGAAGAAGTCCAGGCCGATCTCGCCGATGGCCACGAAGTTCGGGTCGGACAGCGACGCCTCGACCTGGCGCCGCAGTTCGGCGAGGTCGTCATCCGTCGCCTGCGGCACGTAGATAGGGTGGATGCCCAGCGCATAGCTGGCGTTGGGCACGTCGGCCGCGAGCTTGCGCACGACGTCGAAGTTAGCCCGTGCGACGGCCGGTATCACGATCATGCCGACCCCGAGTTCCAGCGCGCGCCGGGCGATCTCGCCGGACTCCGTGCCGAATTCGTGCGCGTCCAGGTGGCAGTGCGTGTCGATCCACATGGGTCAGGCGGGCTGCAGGCCGTGCTCCGTCATGCGCAGCACGCGGTCGCAGCGGCGCGCCAGTTCCGGGTCGTGCGTGACGATAACGAACGCGGTGCCCAGCGTTTTCGACAGTTCCAGCATCAGGTCGAAGATGCCCTGGGCCGTCGAGTGGTCGAGGTTACCGGTCGGTTCGTCGGCGAGCACGCAGGCCGGTTCCGTGACGAGGGCCCGGGCCAGCGCCACGCGTTGCCGCTCGCCGCCGGACAGTTCGCCCGGCCGGTGGATGGCGCGCTTCGTCAGCCCCACGCGCGCCAGGATCGCCTCGGCGCGCGCGACGGCGTCCTCGCGCTTCATGCGGCGGATCAGCAGCGGCATCGCGACGTTGTCCAGCGCCGTGAACTCCGGCAGCAGGTGGTGGAACTGGTAGACGAAGCCGAGCGAGCGGTTGCGCAGCTCGCCGCGGCGCGTCTCCGACAGCGTGGCGAAGTCTTCGCCCTGCAGGGTCACGCTGCCCGTGCTGGGCGTGTCCAACCCGCCCAGGATATGCAGCAGGGTCGATTTGCCGGAGCCGGACGCGCCCACGATGGCCACGCGCTCGCCGCGGGCGATGGAGAAATCGATGTTGTCCAGCACCTGGACCGAATAGTCTCCCTGGCGGAAGGTTTTGCCAACGTTGCGGCAGGCGAGGACGGCGGTGCCTGTCGCCGGGATACCGGCGTTTTGTTCTTTCATATCATTCATAGCGGAGTGCCTCCGCCGGTTTCACGCGAGATGCGGACCAGCTGGGATAAATAGTCGCGACGAAGGCCAGCAGCACCGAGACGCCGCCAATCTTGAAGACGTCCGGCCAGCGCAGGTCGGACGGGATTTCGCTGATCAGGTAAATATCCTTGGACAGGAACTGCACGCCCAGCAGGTGCTCGATGAACGGGACGATGACGTCGATGTTCAGCGCCACCAGCACGCCGAGGCCCACGCCGGCCGCGGTGCCCATGATGCCGACGAGGGCGCCCTGGATCATGAAGATCTTCGTGATCGAGCGCGGCGACGCGCCCAGGGTGCGCAGGATGGCGATGTCGGGCTGCTTGTCCGTGACCGTCATGACGAGGGTCGAGACGAGGTTGAACGCGGCCACGGCGATGATCAGGGTGAGGATGATGAACATCATGCGCTTTTCCGTCTGCACGGCGGCGAACCAGTTGGCGTTCAGCTGCGACCAGTCGCGCATGATCAGCTCGCCCGACATGCTGCGCTTGAGTTCCTGCGCGACGAACGGGGCCTGGTGCATGTCGGCGATGCGCAGGCGCAGGCCGTTCGGCGCGTCGATGCGCACCATGCGCTGCGCATCCTCGATGTTGATGAACGCGAGCGCGGAATCGAATTCGTAGTGGCCGGCCTCGAAGATGCCGCTCACGGTGAACACGCGCGAGCGCGGCACCATGCCGGCCGGCGTCGTCTGGCCCTGCGCCAGCAGCATGTTGACCTTGTCGCCGGTGCCCACGCCCAGCGAGCGTGCGAGCGCGTAGCCCATGACGATGTTGTACTCGCCGGACTTCAGGCTCTCGATGCTGCCCTGGCGGATCTGCTTCGCCACATCCGACACCTTGTGCTCTTCCGACGGCAGGATGCCGCGGATGATGGCCGGCTTCATCGTGTCCTCGCGCACCAGCAGGCCCTGCGTCTCGACGAACGGCGCGGCGCCGCGCACGGCCGGGTTGCGGAACGCTTCCTGCTCGGCCTGGCGCCAGTTCGGCATGGAGCCGCTTGCGTCGAACACTTCGATATGGGCGAGCACGGACAGCATGCGGTCCGTGACCTCTTTCTGGAACCCGTTCATCACCGACAGCACGACGATCAGGGCGGCCACGCCGAGGGCGATGCCGGACACGGAGATCAACGAGATGAAGGAAATGAAGCTGTTGCGGCTGCTGCGCTTGCCGGCACGCGTGTAGCGCAAACCGACCAGCCATTCGTACGGCAGTTTGTGGATGAGACTCATGGGCTCCAGGGTAAATGCATTGGTCCCGCAGTTTGCCACACAACGCTCATCCGTGTGGGGCGTTGTCACAATTGGAAGTACTTTTTCTATCTTGCACACACCGTAAAATCGCCGGAACTCCGGGCACTGCAAGACTATCGAACGCAGACAGGAGGTCGACCATGGCTTTTTCCGTCTTCGATTCCAAGGGCACGCCGCTCGACCGGCAGCGCACCACGTGGCGCGACATGGTGCGCAAGCCGATCAGCAAGCTGGACGACGATGCCTTTACCCGCATGCGCATCATCCTCATGAACGGCATCGAGCTCGAGGCCCTGCGCTTCTCGCACATGGCCGCGCGCTGCAACATGGCGCTGCGCCAGCCGCTGGCCGACGTCCGGCGCGTCGAGCAGCACCAGGCCACGATGGTCAACTGGCTCCTCTCGCCCGACCACTCGCCGCTCGAGACGACCATCGCCTACGAACAGCTGGCCATCGAGCTGACGGCGAGCGTGGCCCGGGCCGAGCCGGACGACTACCTGTCCGGCGTGTACCGTTTCGGGCTGCTGGAAGACTTCGACCATTTATATCGCTACGCGGCGCTGCTCGACCGCGTGGAGGGCAAGGACGCGAACAATATCCTGCAAAGCTATACGGACATCCTCCCGGGCCGCCCGACGTCCGAGCACCACCGCGCCCCGCAGGACGACGTGCGCATTCCGTACGACCGCAGCATGGCGACGATGCTCAGCAAGCTGCACGCGCTGACGATCACGGCGGCCGAGGCGCAGACGCACAACTATTATATGAACGTGGGCCCGACGTTCGCCGACCCCGTGGCGCGCCAGCTGTATGCGGAGATCGCCTCGGTGGAGGAACAGCACGTGACCCAGTACGAATCGCTGCTGGACCCGACGGAGACCTGGGTCGAGCAATGGATGCTGCACGAGGCGAACGAGTGCTACACCTATTACAGCTGCGTCGAGACGGAGACGAACCACCACGTCAAGGCCATCTGGGAGCGGTGCCTCGACTACGAGCTCGGTCACTTCCACATGGCTGCCGACGCCTTCCGGCGCTACGAGCGGCGCGATCCGGCCGAGATCGTCGGCGATTTTTCCGGCCCGATCCCCTTCCGCAGCCAGCGCGACTACGTACGGCAGGTCCTCGCCGCCGAGGTCGACCTGCGCGCGCTGGGCACGCAGTTCGTGCCGAAGGCGCACGAGGACCAGGCCAGCATCGATTACCGGCGGCAGATGAACGGCGACGGCTCGCCCAGCGAGGCGGTGGCGGCCGGCTATGTGTGGACGCCGGGCACGGAACTGGTCAGCCACGGCGCGGCGGGGACGACGGCCGTCACGACGACGCTGCCCGCCAACCAGGGCGGCGTCGTCATGCCCTGAACCGAAGGGGAATACGATGGCACAGCAGACCGAACACCTGGGCATGAACCGGACGGGCGTGCAGATGTCGCCCATCGACACCGCGGCCATGCAGGGCAGCGACAACGCGCCGATCCGCGGCGCCCCGGGCGACGAGCGCGCCCTGCTGGACGCGCGCGAGGCGTGCATCATGAATGCCGGCGACATCGGCTCCATTCCGATGCCGGGCACGGTGGCGGGCGCGGTCAGCATGGGCATGCACATGCTCAAGGGCGACCGGCCGCAGATCCTGCTCGACAAGCTGGGCGAGCGCCTCGCGTTCGAACGCACGGGTACCCGTCTTTACGACGCGCTGCTGGCGAAATGCGACGTGATGCAGGGCGGCCCGGCCGGCATGACGCGCGACCACGTGGCCGACATCCGGCGCGACGAAGCCCGCCACTTCCTGCTGCTGAAGGACGCGATCGAATCGCTGGGCGGCGACCCGACGGCGCAGACGCCCAGCGCCGACGTGACCGGCATCGAGTCGCTGGGCCTCGTGCAGGTACTGAGCGACCCGCGCACGAGCCTGGCCCAGTCGCTGCACGCGCTGCTGACGGCCGAGCTGGCCGACCGCGCCGGCTGGGAAACGCTGATCATGCTGGCGGGCGAGGCCGGACAGGACGATCTCGTGGCGGGTTTTACCCTCGCGCTGGAGGACGAGCACCGGCACCTGGTCCTCGTCCAGGGGTGGTATCACGAAGCCATCGGGTTGACGCCCGTGCCCGGGATGCTGCCGCCGGGCGGGTCGGCCGGGATGCCGCCCGATTCGACGACGGCGCCCACGACCACGCCGGACGTGACAACGCCGGGACCGGGGGCGGACATCTGAGTCCATTTCGCCTAGAATAGAGGGATGGCCCACATTTCGCTCGTCCTGCCGTTCGCCCTCCCCGCTCCCGAATTCGCGCCCGACCTGACCCGCGCCCTGCAGGCGCCGGCGCTGGCCGCGCTGTTGTCGAAAACATCAGATGTTCGCTACCGCCCGCTGGACACGGACGCGCGCGTCCTGCCGCATGAGCTGTGGATCGCGCGGGCGCTGGGCGTCGCGCACGGGCTCGTGCCTGGTGTCGCGACCAGCGCAATGCGCGCAATCGGTCTCGATCCGGACGACGGCATGTGGTTCGTCGTGAACCCGACCCATATCCAGATCGCGCGCACGCACCTGCAGATGGGCGACATGCGCCAGCTCGACCTGCGCGAGGACGAAGCGCGCGCCCTGTTCGACAGCGCCCGTCCGTGCTTCGAAGACGCGGGTTATGCGCTCGCGTGGGGCACCCGCGACACCTGGTTCATGCGCGCCGACGACTGGACCGAGATCACGACGGCGAGCCCGGACGCGGCCGTGAACATGAACCTCACGGACTGGATGCCGTCCGGCCCGCAGGCCAGAGCGTTCCGCAAGCTGCAGAACGACGTGCAGGTGACGTGGTTCACGGACCCGGCCAACGCGGCGCGCGAGGCGCGCGGCCAGTTGCCGATCAACTCGTTCTGGCCGTGGGGGAATGCGAGCATGGCAACCGAACACGCCCAGCAACTGGTGGCGAAGGTGTCCGGCAAGCCGCTCGTGCGCCCGCGCGTGGCCGCGTTCGATACGCCGGGCTGGCTGACGGCGCTGGCCGACCGCCGCCTGGACACCCTGGCCGGCCTGGACGGGCTGTTCGATGGCGACGACAACTGGCTGCTCGCCTGCGGCAACGTGGTCGGACCGGGCATCGCGGCCGACTGGAGCGGCTGGCTGCAGCAGATGCAGCGCCTCGAAACCGAACTGTTCGCGCCGCTGCTGGCCGCATTGAAAAACGGTCGCGTCAACAGTGTGCGCCTCGTGCTGAGCCACCGCGACGGCCTCCTCGAAACGACGACGACACCACTGGCGCAACGTAAATTCTGGCGCCGCCCGACCCTGGAACGACTGCTTTGAAGACCCGCATCACCATCCGCCCCTGCCCCGTACGCCAATCCGAAATGCTGCGCCAGGGCGGGATCCACCCCGTCCTCGCGCGCGTGTACGCGGCCCGGGGCCTTAGCGACCCGCGCGAACTCGCGGTCGAACTCCAGGCGCTGGTACCGCCCGGCGCGCTGCGCCAGATCGACGCGGCCGCCGTCTACCTCGCCGACGCCATCGCGGCCGGCAAGAAGATGACCATCGTCGCCGACTACGACTGCGACGGCGCGACCGCCTGCGCCACGGCGATCCGCGGCCTCACCGCGATGGGCGCGAACGTCGACTACATCGTGCCGAACCGCTTCGAGTACGGCTACGGCCTGACGCCGGAAATCGTCGAGCTGACGGCCCGCGAAAAGAACCCGGACATCATCATCACGGTCGACAACGGCATCGCCAGCATCGACGGCGTGGAGGCGGCGAAGGCGCGCGGCATCGACGTCGTCGTCACCGACCACCACCTGCCCGGCGACGCGCTGCCGGACGCGCGCGTGATCGTGAACCCGAACCAGCCGGAATGCGGCTTCCCGAGCAAGCACCTGGCCGGCGTGGGCGTCGTGTTCTACGTGCTGCTGGCGCTGCGCGCGGAGTTGCGCAAGCGCGGCGTGTTCGATGCGCAGACGCAGCCCAAGCTCGACAACCTGCTCGACCTCGTCGCGCTCGGCACCGTCGCCGACGTGGTGAAACTCGATACGAACAACCGCATCCTCGTCGCCCAGGGCCTGAAGCGCATGCGCGCGGGACGGATGCACGCGGGTGTCGCCGCGCTGTTCCGCGTGTCCGGCCGCGAGGCGCGCTGCGCGTCGCCGTTCGATCTCGGCTTCGCCCTCGGCCCGCGCCTGAACGCCGCCGGCCGCCTGGAAGACATGTCGCTCGGGATCGAATGCCTGATCACGGACGACGAAGGCCGCGCCTGGGCCATCGCCCAGCAGCTCAACGACATCAATTTGAAGCGGCGCGAGATCGAAGCGGACATGCAGGGCACCGCGCTGCTGCACCTGGACGATTTCAACCCGGCCGACGCCAGCACCATCGCCGTGTTCGACGACGGCTGGCACCAGGGCGTGATCGGCATCGTCGCGTCGCGCCTGAAAGAGAAATTCTACCGGCCGACGATCACGTTCGCGCCTGCGGGCGACGGCTGGATCAAGGGGTCCGGCCGCTCGATCCCGGGCTTCCACCTGCGCGACGCGCTGGACCTCGTGTCGAAAAAGGTACCGGGCCTGATCGACAAGTTCGGCGGCCATTCCATGGCGGCCGGCCTGTCGATCCGCGGCGACCACTTCGACACGTTCGCGCAAGCCTTCGAAGCCGTCGGCCGCGCGTGGCTGACGGAAGCGCAGCTGGAGCGGATCGTGGAAACCGACGGGCCGCTGGAAGACGATTTCTACAGCACGCAATTCATCGAACTGCTGGACGGCCAGGTATGGGGCCAGGGCTTCGCGCCGCCCGTGTTCTGCGACGAATTCCGCGTCGTCAGCCAGCGCATTTTGAAGGACAAGCACCTCAAGCTGCTGCTGGAGCGGAACGGGCGGCGCTACGATGCCATCTGGTTCGGGCACACGGATGCGCTGGGCGACAAGGCCCGCGTGGCGTTCCGGCTGGATGCCAACGAGTACAACGGCGTGACCAAGGTGCAGTTGCTGGTGGAGCACGCCGAACCGGCCTGAGCGCTCAGCGCGTAAAGACCGGCGCCTGCGTCACCGCCCCCATGCCCTCGCCAAGGTAGAAGCTGGGATGCGGCGGCTGGTTGTAGCCCGCATTCTGCCCCGCCACCTGCGCCCGGTACTGCGGATCGTGCATCAGGGTTGGGATGCGCGCCGTGGTCGGCGCCGTCGTCGTGAACACGAGCAGCGCCGTGTTGTCGGCCGTGCGCCACACCACTTCCTCGCGCCAGTCACCGAGGATGTCGGCCGACAGCACCGGCGTCGCCTTCGTACCGTTGTTCGATGCCGCCCCGTACGGCGCGCCGTCGAGGAGGCGCACGACGCTCCCCGTCGCCGGCTGCCACTTGTTGATGACGGTGCCGTCGAGCAGTTCGCGGCCCAGGTCCCCATCCCACCAGCTGGCGAAATTCATGTTTCCCGGACGCGCCGTGGAAATCTGGTGGCCGTTGGCCGCCATCAGGCCGCCGCGCGACGCCCAGCATTCCTCGCCAAGGTAGTTCGGATCGATGTCCGCGCACACGCCGCGGCCCACGTCGGCGCCGCTGCCGCTGACACCCCACAGGATCTTGCCCGTGCCTGCGTCGTGCATTTCGGAGCCGGTGGCGCCGTAGCACGATGGGGTTTCATGGACCATGTACGCCTGCAGGCCCGCGCGGGTCGGGTCGAGTTTGCCGACGTGCAGCGCATCTCCGTGGCACAGGCCGGTGCTGTACAACATGTGACCGTCGCTGCCGATCGCGGCCGCGCCATATACGATGTCGTCGCGGCCGTCGCCGTCGACGTCCGCCACCGAGAACCAGTGCGAGCCCTGGCCGCGCACGGCGCTGCCTTCCTTGTCCGTGTCGAACACCCAGCGGCTGGACAGCACGCCGTCGCGGTAGTCCCATGCGGCGACCACGGCGCGGGTGTAGTAGCCGCGCGAGAAGATGGCGCTCGGCCGGCGGCCGTCCAGGTAGGCGACGCCGCCCAGGAAGCGGTCGACGCGGTTGCCGTAGTTGTCGCCCCACGCCGCCACCGAACCGCGGGCCGGCAGGTAGCCGGTGGTCGCCAGTGCCCGGCCCGTGCGGCCGTCGAACACGGTCAGATATTCGGGGCCGGACAGGATGTAGCCGTTCGCGTTGCGGTGGTCCGCACTGGCGGCGCCGATCACCTTGCCCTGGCCGTCCACCGTGCCGTCCGCCGTCTTCAGCATCACCTCGGCCTTGCCGTTGCCGTCGAAGTCGTAGGCGACGACCGTCGTGTAATGGGCGCCCGCGCGGATGTTGCGGCCCAGGTCGATGCGCCACAGCCGGGTGCCGTCGAGTTTATAGGCGTCGACATACGTGTTGCCCGTGTAGCCCGATTGCGAATTGTCCTTGGCATTGGTCGGCTGCCACTTGACGATCAGTTCGTACTGGCCGTCGCCGTCCAGGTCGGCCGGCGTGCCGTCGTTGATGTCGTACGTGTAGGCCTCGCCCTTGGGCGTGATGCCGCCCGCGGGCCGCTGCACGGGAATGCGCAGGACGGGCTGCCTCCAGGTCGCGCCGGCCGCCTCGTCCTTTTTCTCGTGTCCGTCGACGATGGGCCGCACGGTATAGCGGGCCGCGGCCGTACCGGAGGCGTCCGTGAAATTACTCGCTTCGAGCGGCGCGCCGTTCAGGCGGACGCCATCGCGGTACAGGTTGAAGCGGGTGCCGGGGTCGTCGACGCCCAGCACGCGCCAGCTGACGAAGACGCCGCCGCCGGTGGCGACGGCGACGACGCCGCGGTCGAGTTTTTCAACCTGCCTGCCTTGGGCGGCAAAGGCGGACTGCGCGAGGGCGAACGCCAGCAGCCCCAGCGGTGCAACGGTTCGGATCGGTATCATGTCTCCAGCCTGCTCGTCGTTGTTGGGCGTTCGAGTATCTGGATAGTCCTGGAGAGTGTCAATTCGGCCCAGGCAAGCAGTCACAATGTTGAGCGGGCGGGCTATTTCCCGCAATTGCAGGGCGGCGCCTCGCCCCGGTCGAACACGATCTTCCAGCGCCCCGGCGCTTCCAGCCGCCAGATCGAATTGAAGCGCCCGACGACTTTGCCGCTCGGGTCGTAGACGGGTCCGCCACTGTAGGCCAGCGTACCGGAATCCACGACTTCCACCTGCTCGGGCTCCCACGAGAATGGTGCGCGTTCGCCTTCATAATACTTGCGCCACGCATTGGCGACGCTCTCGCGCCCGCGCAGCGGGGTCGGGCCGGAAAAGAAGATGGCCTCGTCGGCCAGGAAGGATGTGAACGCGGCGTGGTCGCGCGCCTTCATCGTCGCGGCGAAGGCACGCTCGGTGTCCGCCACCTGTTTTTTCAGCTCGTCGTGCGACGGCCGCGCCGCGCTCGCCATAGCCAGCATCAGCATGCTGATGCACATGACCCCAATCGACAGCAGACGCATCGCGCCCCCCTTTATCGTCGTTTGCAAGGATGATGATTTGATAAGCCTTGCATTCTGGCACGGCAATAAAGTTTGTACAAGACGCTTGCACGATATCCGAAAGCGGAGTATATATAGTCCATAACCGGAGAATTCCTCATGAGCTTCGCTTACGCCTACCCCAAGAGCCGGTTCGAGCCGGCGGTACTCATCGATTTGTCCGCGCGTTCCGAGCGCGAACGGCTGTCGGAATCGGCCCTGAAAGGATTCTTTCGCCTGGCCGGCGCCTGGCAGATCCGCGACGAGGATGCGCGCGAGCTGCTCGGCGGCCTGTCGTCGTCGTCGTTCTACGAATGGAAGAAGCACCCCGCGCGGGTGCTGGAAGTCGACCGCATCACCCGCATCTCCTACCTGCTGGGCATCTATAAAGCCCTGCACATCCTGTACGGCGACAAACTCGCCGACGAATGGATCCACCTCCCCAACACCAATCCCATCTTCAACGGCCGCACGCCGCTGGCCTACATGCTGGGCGGCGGCCTGCTGGCGATGCAGACCGTGCGCCGCCTCCTCGACGCCCGCCGCGGAGGACTGTGAGTGAAACTCATCCCCCGCCTGACGGCGCTGCGGCAGTTCGACACATGCCGCCTGATCCCGTCGCGCTTCGCCGATCTCGAAGACTCCGTGCTGGCCCCGCTGGCCGATGACGATGGCATGCTGCGCGACCTGTTCGACCTGGACAACGCCACCAACGACCGCCTGCGCGGCGAATCGGGCCTGCTGCCCGGGATCGGCGTCGACGAACTCGTGTTCGGCGTGCCGAACTTCCGCATCATCAACGCGGCCTACACGTATGCGCGTCCGGAAGGCAGCCGCTTCAACGACGGCGAACGGGGCGCGTGGTATTGCGCGTTCGACGCCGAGACGGCGCTGGCCGAAGTCGCGTTCCACAAGGCCGTCGAGTACCAGGAGATCGGCCGTTTCGACGACAGCGTGAATTACCAGGCCCTGCTGGCCGACTTCAGCGCCAGCTTCCACGACCTGCGCGGCGCCGACGCGTGGGACGACTGCCTGGCCGCCGACAGCTATGTCGCGTCGCAGGCGCTGGCGGCGGAGCTGCTCGAGGCGGGGTCGATGGGCGTGATCTACCCGAGCGTGCGCCGGCCCGAGGGCACGAATCTCGCGTGCTTCCGCCCCGCACTGGTCGGCAATGTCCGCAAGGGCCATGCATATCGGTTAACATGGGCGGGTTCGCCGCTTCCCGCCATCGAACCCCTCTGAACCAGACACCGCCATGAAAACCGATCCACTCAAAGACACCGAACTGCACGACAAGATCAACAGCGAAACCGCCCGCGTGCACTGGTCCGAACTCGAACGCCATTTCGCCCACGGCTCCGTCGTGTACGTGAGCGAGGAACTGGACCTCGTCGAGGTCGCCCTGCGCATCGCGCATGATGACAAGGATGCCATCAACTGCTGGATGAACGAAGGCAAGGTTGCCAAGGTCTCCGACGTGCAGGCCAGTACCTGGCAGGCGGCCGACACCCGCCTCTGGGCCTCCGTCGTGAGCCCGTTCGTGCTCGTGCAGCCCGAGAAACACGCGGTACACTAACCAAAGTGTTGGTTAGCAAACACATTACCGTGCGGCAACTAGTTTTTAGGAAATGTGAGCCCTCCGAATCCGCTATACTGGCGTGAAGTGAGGAAGTTTATGCAAAGCAACTTACAAGAAGATGACCCGATCCTGACCACGAGCGAAGTCGCGCGCCTGCTCGGCGTCGCGACGAGCACCGTGCAGATCTGGATGGAAAGCGGCGCGATCGAATCGTGGAAGACGCCGGGCGGCCACCGCCGCACACGCCTCTCCCTCGTGCAGGGCCTGATGCATGGCGACGACCAGGGCCGTTCGACCCCGAATCCCAGCACGGACAAGGAATACCAGCCGGTGCCGCAACCCGGCTACCCCGTCGGCGTCAACGAACGCTCGCGCCTGGCCGCGCTTGCCGCCACCGGCCTCGTCGACACCGACGAGGAAGCCCGCTTCGACCGCCTCGTGCGCCTCGCCTCGATGGTGACCGGCTCGCCGATCGCCCTCATCTCCCTCCTGACGTCGACCCGCCAGTGGTTCAAGGCCCGCGTCGGCCTGGCCGCCCGCGAGACGCCGCGCGACTGGGCATTCTGCTCGCACGCCATCCTGAAAAACGAGCTGTTCGTCGTCGAAGACGCGATGGAAGACGAGCGCTTCCGCTCGAATCCCCTCGTGCTGCAGGAACCGCATATCCGTTTCTATGCCGGCGTGCCGCTGCGCGACAAGTCCGGCCAGCCGCTCGGCTCGCTGTGCGTGATCGACCGCGAACCGCGCCGCCTGCGCGCGGCCGAAGTGCAAGGCCTCATCGACCTGGCCGAGATCGCATCGAACGAGATCCAGGCCACGGGCCGCAATACCCGCAACTGAATCAGCGCCGATCCGCCGCGTGCGCGCGGTGGGCCAGCGCGTGCGCGGCTGCGCGCATGAGCGCCTCGGCCCGGTCCGGGTCCCGCTCGTTCAACGCCAGTTCCTGCAACGCTTCCGGATACTCCAGCTCCGCCGCCCGCTCCAGCCAGGCGCGCGCGGCGGCCGCATCGGGCGGCCCGCCTTCTCCGTCCGCCACCATGTGCGCCAGCAGGAACATTGCGGCCGGTTCGCCGCCTTCCGCCCGCTGTTGCAGGCGGCGCCGCCGGTCGTCCACGCCTGCGTCCGAGAACGCGGGCAGCGCGAGCGCGGCAAGCAGCAATGCCGCGCACAATCGCTTCATTTCGACAGGTCCACCGCGTACAGCGCGAACCCTTTGCCCTGGCCGTCGTCCGCCCGCAGTTCCGTGACGCCCTGGAGTCCCGCTGCGCGCGCCAGCTCCAGCTTGCCGGGAGGCGCGTGGAACACGACCGGTCCCGCCGTCGTCACTGGCGTGAAGCGCCAGCTGCGCGCGGCGCCGTCGGCCGCCCGCGTGAGCCGCTTGTGCGTGCGGATCCAGGCGATCAGCACGTCGCGATTCGAGTCCGGCGACGCGATCACCGTCTTGCTGCCGTCCAGGCCAGGGAAATTCCCGCCGCCGCTCGCGCGGTAGTTATTGGTCGCGACAAGGAATGCCTGGGCGCCCGTCACCGGTTTGCCCTGCCACGTGAGGTTGCGGATGCGCTGGCCGGGCGGGCGCGTGACGTCGATCTCGTAACGGAGTCCAGGGTCCGTGATCGTGTCGAAGTTATAGCTGGGGAAGCCCGTGTTCACGAGTTCCTGCGCCTCGGTGCGCGCCGGGTCGATGGTATTGAAACGGTTCGCCGTCTTTTCCAGCCACGCCGTCAACCCGGCGCAGTCGACCTTCACGGCGTACAGCGAATTCGGATACAGGTACAGGTCGGCCGCATTGTTCAGCGCGAGGCTGCCGGCCGCCACGTCCGTGTAGTCGCCCGGCCCCGCCGCGCCGGCCTTGAACGCGGCCGACACGGACAGCACCGGCACATTCGCATACTGCGGCAGATTGGCTTTCACGTAAGCGCGCACGTAATCCGCCTGCGCAGTGTTGACGGCCTGGATGGCGGACGGGTCGCCCACGTCCGCGAAATAGGTCGACATGCGGAAGTCCGTGCTGCCGACGGGCGTCTGCACGTAGCGGATCGTCGCCTCGTGCTCGGCGCGCACGAGTTCCAGCACCGCCGGATCGGCCGCCACATACGATTTGTCCGCCTGCTGCGTGGCGCGCGTCTCGACGACGGTCTGGTCGCGCACGATCGTCCAGCCTTTGCCGTCATGGCGCAGGTCGAAGCGGATCACGCCCAGGTTCTTGCCCCACAGGCTCGCCATCACGGTCGGCACGCCGAACACGGTGCCGCGCGCCTTGTCGACGTTCGGCAGGTTGAACTGCGCGACGGTGCTCGTGGGGTTCGGGAACTGCTGGTGCGCGTGGCCCAGCAGCAGGGCGTCGATGCCGGGCACCTGCGCCAGGTAGTAATTCCCGTTTTCCATCGTGGGCGAATACGGGCTCGCGTCCAGGCCGCCGTGGGAGATCGCGACGATCACGTCGGCGCCCTTCCTGCGCATCTCCGGGACGTAGCGCCGCGCCGTCTCGACGACGCCTTCCGTGGTGACGCGGCCCTCGAGCCAGCGCTTGTCCCAGGACAAGATCGTCGGTGTGGTAAAACCGATGATGCCCACCTTGACCGTCGCCTCGACGGGGTTGCCGGCGGCGTCGACGGCATGCACGCGCTTGTCGATGATGCGGTACGGCGCAAACAGGGGCTTGTGCGTCCTGGCGCTGACGACGTTGGCCAGCACGATCGGGAAGCCGGGACCGGCGCAGGGCTTGTTAGGGCGCGCGACGCCGGGCACGTCGAAGCGGTTGCCCGTCACCTGGCCGAGAAAGCCCAGGCCATAGTTGAAATCGTGGTTGCCGACGCCGCCGCCGTCATAACCCAGCCGTTTCATCACCTTGTGGATGGCCAGCCGTTCGCCGCATTTCACGGGCGCGACGACGGCCTGGTAATCGCCCAGCGCGCTGCCCTGGATCGTGTCGCCGTTATCGAACAGCAAACTATTCGGAAAATCGCGCCGGGCCTGGGCGATCAGCGTCGCCGTACGGTCCAGGCCCAGCGACGGGTCGGCCGCGAGCCTGAAATAATCGTAACCGACGACGTTCGCGTGCAGGTCGGTCGTCTCCAGGATCGCGAGCGTGGCGCGGGTGCCGTCCTGCACCGGCGCGGCGGTTGCGGCGGACACCATGGCCGCGAGCGGCATCAGGCGGAACAGATGGGAAAGGTGGTGCGTCATGGGCTCGCATCATAAAGCATGCGCGCACTAAGGTATAATCTCCGGTTCGATTCAACCACACAAAATTGCCACAGACCATGGAAGCTGAACGCATCAATGCCCTCTCCTCCCTGCTGAACGACCTGACCAGCCGTGAAGCCGAACTTCGGAGGTATCTTTGACTTCGACCGCAAAGCGGAGAAGTTAGAGCAGGTCAACCAGGAACTGGAAGACCCCGCCATCTGGAACGACCAGAAACGCGCCCAGGACATGGGCCGCGAGAAGAAGGCGCTGGAAGGCGTCGTCCTCACGCTGGAAAAGGCGCGCGCCGACCTGACGGACGCGGCCGACCTGTTCGAGATGGCCCGCGAAGAAGGCGATGACGCCACGATCGAATCGGTCGAAGGCGATGCCGAAGAGATCAAGAAGGTCATCGAGGCGATGGAATTCCGTCGCATGTTCAGCAACCCGATGGACCACGCCAGCTGCTTCATCGACATCCAGGCCGGCGCCGGCGGCACCGAGGCCCAGGACTGGGCGTCGATGCTGATGCGCCAATACCTGCGCTATTGCGAGCGCAAGGGCTTCAAGGCCGAGGTCATGGAACTGTCCGAGGGCGAGGTCGCCGGCATCAAGACCGCGACCATCAAGGTCGAAGGCGAATACGCCTACGGCCACCTGCGCACCGAAACGGGCGTGCACCGCCTCGTGCGCAAGTCGCCGTTCGACTCCGCCAACGGCCGCCACACGTCGTTCTCGTCGATCTTCGTGTACCCGGAAGTCGACGAATCGATCGAAATCGAAATCAACCCGGCCGACGTCCGCATCGATACGTACCGCGCATCCGGCGCCGGCGGCCAGCACATCAACAAGACCGACTCCGCGGTGCGCCTGACGCACGCGCCGTCGGGCATCGTCGTGCAGTGCCAGAACGACCGCTCGCAGCACCGCAACAAGGCCGAGGCCTTCGACATGCTGCGCGCGAAGCTGTTCGAACTGGAACTGCGCAAGCGCATGGCCGAGCAGCAGAAGCTGGAAGATTCGAAGACCGACGTGGGCTGGGGCCACCAGATCCGTTCGTACGTCCTCGACCAGTCGCGCATCAAGGACCTGCGTACCGGCTTCGAGACCGGCAACACGAAGAACGTGCTGGACGGCGACCTCGACGACTTCATCTCCGCTTCGCTGAAGCAAGGGGTGTAAGCCGATGGCCTTCATCTTCGACATGGACGGCACCATCGTCGACAACATGGCGTTCCACACGGACTCCTGGCTGGCGTTCTTCGAGCGCCACGGCAAGACGTACGATGCCGACGCGTTCTTCCGCGAGACGGCGGGCGCGCAGGGCCGCGAGATCCTGCGCGAACGCCTCGGCCCGGAGATCTCGGAAGACGAGATCGCCGTGCTGGCGCACGAAAAAGATGAGCTCTACCGCGAGATGTACGGCCCGCACCGCAGCGCGATCCAGGGCTTCGAGGACTTCGTGGCGGCCGCGCGCGCGCAAGGCGTGAAGCTGGCCGTGGCGACGTCCGCCCCGCCCGCGAACATCGTCTTCACGCTCGACGAGCTGGACCTGCGCCGCCATTTCGACACCGTCGTCGGCGCCGCCGACGTCGCGCGCGGCAAGCCGCATCCGGACGTCTTCCTGAAAGCGGCCGAAAAGCTGGGCGTGGACCCGCGCAGCTGCATCGTGTTCGAAGACGCGCCGATGGGCGTGGAAGCGGCGCGCCGTGCAGGCATGAAGGCCGTCGTCATCACGACCACCCTGCCCGCCGAGGCCTTCCGCGAATTCGACAACGTGATCCGCATCGTCGAACACTACGAAGACCTGGATGCCGCCAGCCTGCTGAATCCAAACTAGACTGATATCTGACATGAGCACCGAGAACCAAGAACAACAGAACGAGCCGTCGACTCTCGCGGCCGAAGACAACAAGATCATCGCCGAGCGCCGCGCCAAGCTGGCCGCGATCCGCGAAAAAGGCATCGCGTTCCCGAACGACTTCGTCCCGCAGCACAAGGCGGCCGACCTCACCGGGCAGTTCGGCGGCTGGACCCGCGAACAGCTGGAAGCGGAACCGCAGCAGGTCGTGCTGGCCGGCCGCATGATGCTCAAGCGCGAAGCGGGCAAGAAGGCCGCGTTCGCGACCCTGCAGGATTCGTCCGGCCCGCGCGCCGACGGCCGCATCCAGATCTACGTCACCCTCGACAACACGGGCGAGGAAGCGATGGAAGCCCTGCGCCACTACGACCTGGGCGACATCCTGGGCGTCGTGGGCACGCTGTTCAAGACGAAGACCGACGAACTGACGGTGAAGGTCACCACCTTGCGCCTGATCACGAAGGCCCTGCGTCCGCTGCCGGACAAGTTCCACGGCCTCGCCGACCAGGAAACGAAGTACCGCCAGCGCTACGTCGACCTGATCATGAACGAAGAGACGCGCCGCACGTTCAAGGCGCGCACGGCCGCGATCTCGTCGATCCGCCGCTTCATGCAGGATAACGGCTTCATGGAAGTCGAGACCCCGATGCTGCACCCGATCCCGGGCGGCGCCGCTGCAAAACCGTTCATCACGCACCACAACGCGCTGGACATGCAGATGTTCCTGCGGATCGCGCCGGAGCTGTACCTGAAGCGCCTCGTCGTGGGCGGCTTCGACCGCGTGTTCGAGATCAACCGTAACTTCCGCAACGAAGGCGTGTCGATCCGCCACAATCCGGAATTCACGATGATGGAGTTCTACGCCGCGTGGACGGACTACAAGTGGCTGATGGATTTCACGGAAGCCGTGATCCGCCAGGCCGCCATCGACGCCCACGGCACCGCCGAACTGACCTACGGCGGCCGCGCGCTGGACCTGTCGAAACCGTTCCACCGCCTGACGATCGTCCAGGCCATCAACAAGTTCGCCCCGCACTACACGGACGAACAGCTGCACGACATGGACTTCCTGAAGGCGGAGCTGGCGAAGTTCGGCGTCAAGCCGCACGCCATTTCGGGCCTGGGCGCGCTGCAGCTGTCGCTGTTCGAAGAGACGGCGGAAGCGCAGCTGTGGGAACCGACGTTCATCATCGACTACCCGGTCGAAGTGTCGCCGCTGGCGCGCGCGTCGGACACGCGCGAAGGCATCACGGAACGCTTCGAGCTGTTCATGGTGGGCCGCGAGATCGCCAACGGCTTCTCGGAGCTGAACGATCCGGAAGACCAGTCGGCACGCTTCCTGGCGCAGGTCGAAGCGAAGCAGGCGGGCGACGAGGAGGCGATGTACTACGACGCCGACTACATCCGCGCGCTGGAATACGGCATGCCCCCGACCGGCGGCTGCGGCATCGGCATCGACCGTCTGATGATGATCATCACCGATTCGCCGAACATCCGCGACGTGCTGCTGTTCCCGCACCTGCGCAAGGAAGACTGAACGTCACGTATCACAAAAAAGGCGCGGATCCGTCCGCGCCTTTTTTATTGCCGCCCGATTTATCGCACCACGCGATAGCAGGGCACGTACTCCTTGCCCGGCAACTTCATGCGGCTCTGCTCGACGAACGACTGCAGCAGCTTGTCCATCGGCGCCATGATCTCGTTCTCGCCGTGGATCTCGAACTTGCCGTACTGTTCAATGGCGCGGATGCCCTCTTCCTTCACGTTGCCCGCGACGACGCCGGAGAACGCGCGGCGCAGGTTCGCGGCCAGCAGGTGCGTTTCCTGGTTCTTGTGCAGCGACAGGTTGCGCATGTTCTCGTGCGTGGGACGGAACGGCTTCTGGAATTCCGGGTCGATGCGCAGGCCCCAGTTGAAGTAGTACGCGTCGCTGCGCGACTTGCGGAATTCGCGCACCTGGCGGATCCCCTGCTGCATCTCGCGCGCCACGGCATCCGGGTCGTCGATGATGATCTTGTAGCGGCGCTGCGCCGCCTCGCCGAGAGTCAGGCCGATGAACTGGTCGATCTGCTCGAAGTACTCGCGCGCCGTCGCCGGGCCCGTGAACACGAGCGGGAACGGCTGTTCCGCGTTGTCCGGGTGGAGCAGGATGCCGAGGATGTAGAGGATCTCTTCCGCCGTGCCGGCGCCGCCCGGGAACACGACGATGCCGTGGCCCGTGCGCACGAAGGCTTCGAGGCGCTTCTCGATGTCCGGCATGATCACGAGGTCGTTGACGATCGGGTTCGGCGACTCGGCCGCGATGATGCCCGGCTCCGAGATGCCGAGGTAGCGGCCGCCCTGCAGGCGCTGCTTGGCGTGGCCGATGGTGGCGCCCTTCATCGGGCCCTTCATCGCGCCCGGGCCGCAGCCCGTGCAGATATCGAGTTCGCGCAGGCCGAGTTGGTAGCCCACGTGCTTCGAATAGTTGTATTCGACGCGGTTGATCGAGTGGCCGCCCCAGCACACGACGAGGTTCGGATTGCGCTGCGGCTGGATCACGTTGGCGTTGCGCAGGATGTGGAAGACGGCGTCCGTGATGCCCTCCGGGCGCGTGAGGTCGAAGCGCGGATTGTCCGTCACCTCGAAATTCACGTAGACGATGTCGCGCAGGACCGAGAACAGGTGCTCGTGGATACCCTTGATCATCTTGCCGTCGACGAAGGCGTGGGCGGGTGCGCCGCGGATATCGAGCTTGATGCCGCGTTCGCGCTGGATGATTTTGATGTCGAAATCCTTGTACCGCTCGAGCAGTTCCTTGCCGTCGTCGATCGAACTGCCGGAGTTCAGCACCGCCAGCGCGCATTTACGGAAGATCTGGTACAGCCCGCCCTGGCTCGTATCGAGTAGCTTGGCCACCTCGGCCTTCGACAGGACTTCCAGCCGTCCTTCCGGAGAAATCAGCGTATCGACAACGTCGTAATTCATGGTGTGTTCCTTTTCTCTACTGTAAATCGGTGCGACCTTTCCACCAATATACGACAACTCACAGGAGTTTGCGTCCCCGTTTTCGCTTATGCCGATTCCGCATAAGGCTGAGCTGTAAAAAGCTGGCCCCATATGCACGATTTCCACTAAAATGCGACGCTAGCCACGGTCCTTACCCAGGACGCGCAGGCCACGCAAAGACAATCATTCTTAAAAAGATTAGGGGAGGAACCGCATGAGCGGTGCAGCTACTTCAACCGCCGAACCGAAGGCGGTCCCGGAATTCAAGCAGATCATGGGCCATCCGGCGCCCCTCTGGATGCTGTTCATGACCGAATTCTGGGAACGCTTCGCTTTCTACGGCATCCGTTGGGCCCTGGTGCTCTACATCGTCGCCCAGTTCTATGGCGGCAGCGGCGTGGGCCAGGCCGACGCCAACCTGACCTATGGTTCCTACCTCGCCCTGGTGTACGCCGGCGCCGTGTTCGGCGGCTACATCGCCGACCGCGTGATCGGCTACCAGCGCTCGATCCTCGTCGGCGCGGCGTTCATGGTGGCCGGCCTGTTCGCCATCACCATCCCGAACCCGGACGTCTTCAAGCTGGGCCTCGCCACGATCATCGTCGGCAACGGCATGTTCAAGCCGAACATCTCCGCCATGGTCGGCCAGCTGTACGGCATCAACGACCAGCGCCGCGACTCCGGCTTCACGATCTTCTACATGGGCATCAACGGCGGCGGCTTCCTCGCCCCGATCCTGACCGGCGCCCTCGCCCAGAGCATGTCGGGCGAGACCGGCGTGCCGGCCTACAAGGTCGTGTTCTTCGCCGCCGGCGTGGGCATGATCCTGTCGCTGATCTGGTTCCAGATCGGCCGCCGCATGCTGAAGGGCATCGGCGCCGCCACCGGTCCGCTGGCCAGCCCGGTGCGCCTGATCGGCGTCATCATCGGTTCGCTCGTCGTGATCCCGGTCGTGTACTTCCTGCTGAAACTGGGCGCGGAAAAGCTGCAGGGCGTGCTGTCGGTCCTCTTCATCATCCTCGCGATCATGCTGATGGTGGAAGGCATCCGCGGCGGCGCGGTCGTGCGCGACAAGACGATCGCCATGCTCGTCATCTTCTTCTTCAACGTGATGTTCTGGTGCTTCTTCGAACAGGCGGGCAGCTCGTTCACCTTCCTGGCCGAATACATCGTGCGCCGCGACTTCGGCGGCTGGGTGTTCCCGACCGGCTGGTTCCAGTCCGTGAACACGCTGGCCATCATCGTGTGCGCACCGATGGTCGCCGCCGTGTGGGTCGCGATGGGCCGCAAGAACCCGTCGATCCCGCGCAAGTTCGGCCTGGGCCTGATCTTCAACGGCCTCGCGTTCCTGCTGCTGATGTTCGCGCTGCAGCACCTCGTCGGCGCGGACAGCAAGATCCCGTTCTGGACCCTGTTCATGGTGTACGTGATCCAGTCCATCGGTGAACTGTGCCTGTCGCCGATCGGCCTGTCGATGGTGACCAAGCTCGCACCGACCCGCCTCGTGGGCCTGGGCATGGGCGGCTGGTTCCTGTCCACCGGTATCGGCAACAACCTGTCCGGCATCTTCGCTTCCGTCGTCTCGGGCGAAAAAGGCATGACCGTGGAATCGGCCCTGTCCGGCTACACGTTCGGCTTCTGGGCGCTGATCGGCGCCGGCGTGCTGCTGTTCCTGATCGCGCCGCTGATCCAGAAACTGATGCATGGCGTGAAATAACTATCCACGCTCTGGCATCGACGGCGGCCCGCGGGCCGCCGTTGTCGTTTACACGAACGCGAGGTCGTGCAGCTGGATCGTATCGTCGATCCAGTCCTCGCAATGGCCGAACCGGTAGCCCAGCGCCTGCGCGCGCGACGTGTCCAGCACCATCGCGCCCGGCACGTCGAACGGCGACAGCCGCCCCATCTCCGCCGGCGGCACGCGCTGGCGCATGCGCACGGGCGTGTCGAGCACGGCGCCGACGCGCTCGTACAGGCTCTTCGCCGACAGCGCGCCGTCGCACGCCGCGTTGACCGCCCCCGTGAACTCCTGCATCCCGACCCAGACGAGGAAATCGGCCGCGCCCTGCAGCGGCATGAAGGACAGCACGGCGTCCGGGTTCGAGTATTCCAGCACCCCGTTCATGCGCGCCAGCTCCACGTAGTGCGCGAGGCGGCCCGTAAAATCTTCCGGGCCGCCCAGCACGTGCGCCAGGCGCGGCGTGACGACGGACAGCGAGCCGTCGCGCACGAGATAGGCCTCGGCCTGCACCTTGCCCGCCACATAGCACTCGGTGGCACGGCACGGGTCGTGCCACGGATAACCCGTGTCGATCGGCTGCGCCTCCACGGCCAGGTCGCTCTCGCGCAGCGGCTCCGCATGATCGTAGCCGAGGGCGCGGTAGGCGTCGATAGTCGACGCCATCACGTAGCGCCCCACCTTGCCCGCGAACGTGCGCACGGCGATGGCCGCGTCCAGCGGGTTGTAGCACATCTGGTCGTACACGATGTCGAACGGGCCGAGGCGGGCGAACGCGTTGCGCATCGCGGTCTCGTTGCGGCGGTCGACGCGCACGCGCGCGATCCGGTCGCCGAACGGGTCGGGCGCATAGCCGCGCGTCGCGATGGTGACGCGATGGCCGGCGCGCAGCAGGCGCTGCACGAGCAGCTTGCCGATATAACGGGTACCGCCGATCACCAGGATATTCTTGGGCATGAAGTTTTCCTTAGTCTGTGGGCGAGGCTCGTAGCACTGTTTTGGTGAATCCGTTATATTCTGTAACCAGAACGGCAATTGTTCAAACGAGAAAAATAAATCTTATGAATAAGAAAAACTTACGCTCGGGGATGGCTTGAAACCGCTGCGCAGTCTCTCCGGACTGATCGATTTCGATTGCGCCGCGCGCTGGGGCAGCTTCAAGCTGGCCGCGCGCGAGCTGCACAAGACGCCCGCCGCCGTCAGCCTGCAGGTCAAGCAGCTGGAAGAAGCCATCGGCTTCCCGCTGTTCGTGCGGCATCCGCGCCACATCGCGCTGACGGCCAAGGGCCAGGAACTGGCGATCGTCGTCGCCCGGATGCTGGCCGACCTGCGCGGCAAGGTGGCCGCGCTGCAGCGGGGCGACGAGGAAGCGGTTCTGCGCATCTCGACGACGCACTCGTTCGCGATCAAGTGGCTCGTGCCGCGCATGTCCCGCTTCACGAAGCTGCATCCGGAGCTGGACCTGCGCATCGATTCCAACGACACGCCGGTCGACATCGAGGACGACGCCGTCGACGTGGCGATCCGCTACGGCCCCGTGCGCGACGACGATCCCGCCCTGCTGTTCCGCGAACGGCTCGTGCCCGTGTACAGCCCGGACCTGCTGGCCGACGGCCAGGATGCCCTGCAGTTATCCGACCTGACGCGCTTTCCGCTGCTGTGCGAACGCACGCCGGAATCGTGGCTGCAGCTCCTGAACGAGAACCGTGCGCTGAAAGGCGATTACGATTTTGCGCGGACGTACAGCCACTGGGGCGTGCTGGCGCAGGCGGCCGTCGCGGGCCAGGGGATCGGCCTCGTGCCGTACGGGATCGCGTTCGAGGACATCCGCGCGGGAACACTCCTCCAGCTGGCGTGCAGGAGCGCGCCGTTCGGCTACGGGTACCGCCTGCTCGTCAATCCGCACAAGGAGGCGATGACGAAGGTCCAGCATTTCCGCGACTGGATCGTCGCGGAAATGGAGGCCATGAAGGCGACGATCCTCTGATTATTTCGCCGCTTTCTCGCGGCCGACGACGTACAGCAGCACGCAGATCGCCGCATACGGCAGGATCGACAGCAGGTCCGCGCTGGCGCCCGCGAAGAACGGGTTCGCGGCCTCGGCCCATTTGGTCATCGCATCGTCGAAGTCCGTCATCACGCCGGCCGTGATCGCGATGATGATGCCCGCCAGCGCGCCGCCCGCGATGTAGCCGGAGGCCAGCAACGTGCCCGAGCTGCGGTCGCCCGCCGCCTGCAGCTCGTCCCCGGACAGGCCCTGGTATTGCGGCAGCGTGTTGTTGCGGCGGTCGACCATCCAGCGGATGATGCCGCCGATCGCGATCGGCAGCGTGGACACGAGCGGCAGGTACACGCCCACCGTAAACGCGAGCGACGCCACGCCGGACATCTCCAGCACGACGGCCACCATCACGCCGAACAGCACGAGGGTCCACGGCAGCTGGTGGTCGAGGATGCCCTTGATGATGTACGACATCAGCACGGCCTTCGGCGCATCAAACTTCTTGACCTCGGTGCCGTCCGGCCGCGTGTGGTACTGGCCGTTGATGCCCGGGTCGACGAGGTAGGCGAGCGAACCGTCGGCGCGCACGAGGTATTTGCCGGCGGGGCCGCCCACCGTATCCGTCTTCTGCCACACTTTATAGGTCGCGTGGTCGGACGCGGCCTGCGGGCCCTGCAGCTGCGCGGTCTCCGTCAGTTTCGACGCGTCGGTCTTGATGTGCGGCGCGACCTGCGCGGCCGGCACGTACACGGTGCCCGCGTCGTTCAGTTTCAGCAGGATCGGGCCCAGGATCAGCGCGGAGGCCAGCGCGCCGGCGAGGATCGCGTATTGCTGCAGCTTCGGCGTCGAGCCGACGAGGAAGCCCGTCTTGAGGTCTTGCGACGTCGTGCCCGCGTTGCTGGCGGCGATGCAGACGATCGCGCCGACCGACAGCGCCGTCACGTAGTAGCGGCCGCCCGTCCAGCCCATCACGAGGAAGATCAGGCACGTGAACAGCAGGGTCGCCACGGCCATGCCGGAAATCGGGTTCGACGACGAACCCACCTCGCCCGTCAGGCGCGAGGACACGGTCGAGAACAGGAAGCCGAACACGAGGATCAGCAGCGCGCCCAGGACGTTCATGTGCAGCGGCGTCGCGAACGTGATCACGGCGATGATGCCCAGGCAGCCGATCACCACCCATTTCAGCGGCATGTCCTGCTCGGTGCGCAGCGACGTGTCGACGCTGGACGTTTTGCCGATGCCGGACAGGCCGCCTTTCAGGCCGTTCCAGATCGTGGGCAGCGAGCGCACGAGGGAAATCAGGCCCCCGGCCGCCACGGCGCCCGCGCCGATGTACAGCACGTAGGCGCTGCGCACGTCGTCCGGGCTCATGTCGCGGATCAGCATCGTTCCCGGCGCCACCGGCACCGTCAGGGAATCGCCGAAAAACTTGATCATCGGGATCAGGAGGAGGTACGACAGCACGCCGCCGCCCGCCATGATCATCGCGATGCGCGGGCCGATGATGTAGCCGACGCCCAGCAGCTCCGGCGAGATCTCGGCACCGGCCGAACCGGATTTCAGCGGCGCGTCGAAGACGAAGTTGACCGTGTCCTTCCACAGCTTCAGCGAGATATTCAAGACCTTGTACAGCAGCCCCAGGCCGAAGCCGCCGAAGATGATGAAGGCGCGCCGGCGGGCGTCCTTCGCTTCGTCGGAATGTTCGTCGCGCACCTCGCCCGCGGCCGCGCGCGAGGTTTCGGTGGCCGCGGCCTTCAGCACTTCCGCGCATGCGGTGCCTTCCGGGTATTTCAGTTCGCGGTGCTGGTCGACGATCATCGTGCGGCGCATCGGGATCATCATGAGGATGCCCAGCAGGCCCCCGAGCACGCCGACGAGCATCACGCGCGAGATCTCCAGGTCGAAGCCGAGGATCATGATGGCGGGCATGGTGCAGCCGAGGCCGAACGCGAGCGATTCGCCGGCCGAACCGGCCGTCTGCGTGATGCTGTTTTCGAGGATCGTCGATTCGCGCCCGCCCATCTTCTTCGCGAGGCCGAACAGGGTGATGGCGATGACGGCCACGGGAATCGATGCGCTGACGGTGAGGCCCACCTTCAGCACGAGGTACAGCGAGGATGCGCCGAACACCATGCCCAGCACGGTGCCCATGATCAGGGCGCGCCAGGTCAGTTCGGGCAGATTCGCCGACGCCGGAATATACGGTTTGACCGCGGGCGGGTGGGGATCGTAGGGCATCGGAGGGATTTCCTTCAGGCGTGGTATTGGCAAACAGGACTGCCGGGATCGCCTTGCAGCCCTTGAAAGCGTGACTATCTCACATGCCGTACGTTAAGAAAAGCGGATTATAATTTCTTAAACCGCCCGTGTTTACGGCCTCAACGGGGTTTTACGACCCGCATCAAGAGAGTTCAGTTTTGGCAACTATCCCCCGCCGCCAGCGCGGCTTCCTGCTCCCCATCCTGGCCGTCGCGGCCGCCATCGTCGTCCTGTTCATCGCCGGCGTCGCCGGCTACGTCGTGTTCCGCGTGCTGCCCAACGTGCCGGCGCTGGATGCCGTCACCGATTACCGGCCCAAGATCCCGCTGCGCATCTATACGGCAGACAACGTGCTGATCGGCGAGTTCGGCGAGGAGCACCGCGACTTCGTTCCGATCAACAAGATCCCTGACCTGATGAAGAAGTCGCTGCTGGCCATCGAGGACGCCCGCTTCTACGAGCACGGCGCCATCGACTACAAGCGCATGATGGGTGCGGTCGGCTCGAACCTGCGCGGCGGCTTCGGCTCCGGCGGCGCGTCGACGATCACGATGCAGGTGGCCCGCAACTTCTTCCTGTCGCGCGAAAAACGCCTGTCGCGCAAGATCAACGAAATCGCGCTCGCGTACAAGATCGAGGCCGCCCTGTCGAAGGACGAGATCCTCGAGCTGTACATGAACCAGATCTACCTGGGCCAGCGCGCCTACGGTTTCTCCAGCGCCGCGCGCATCTATTTCAACAAGACGCTGGACCAGCTGTCGGTGGCGGAAATGGCCATGCTGGCGGGCCTCCCGCAGAACCCGGCGCGCCACAACCCTGTCGCGAATCCGAAGCGTGCCCGCGAGCGCCAGCACGCCGTGCTGGGCCGCATGCGCGCGCTGAACTACATCACCGAAGCGCAGTACGAAAAGGCCATGGCCGAACCGCTGCGCGTCAACCAGCGCGGCGTGCAGGAGTTCGGCACGCACGCGGAATACGTGGCCGAACTGGCGCGCCAGGCCGTCTACAGCCAGTTCAAGGAGGACGCGTACACGAAGGGCATCAAGGTCTACACGACGATCCTGAAGCCCGAGCAGGACGCCGCCTACGCCTCGGTGCGCCGCAACGTGCTCACGTACGACCAGCGCCACGGCTGGCGCGGTCCGGAAGACCGCATGGACCTGCCTTCCGATCCGGTCGAGCGCGAAGACGCGATCGGCGACGCGCTGGGCAAGCGCCCGGCCAGCGATGGCCTGATCCCGGCCGTCGTGCTGTCGGCGACGGGCAAGACGGTACGCGTGGAGACGGTCGACGGCGACACGGTCGACCTCACCGGCACCGGCCTGAAATTCGCGCAGGCCGGCCTGTCGTCCAGCGCGAAGGAAAAGATGAAGCTGGCGCCGGGCGCGATCATCCGCGTCGCGAAGGATGCAAAAGGCAACTGGAGCGTCACGCAGGTGCCGCAGGTGGCGGCGGCCTTCGTCGCCATCGATGCCGACACGGGCGCCTACCACGCGCTCGTCGGCGGCTTCGACTACAACTTCCAGAAGTTCAACCACGTGACGCAGGCGTACCGCCAGCCCGGTTCCGGCATGAAGCCGTTCATTTATTCGGCCGCCATCGACAAGGGCTATTCGCCGGCCACGCGCATCCTCGACGCGCCGCTCGACATGCCGGGCGAGGATGCCGGCAAGACGTGGTCGCCGCAGAACGACGACTTCAAGTGGGACGGCCCGATCACGATGCGCCGCGCGCTGGCCGAATCGAAGAACGTCCCGTCCGTGCGCCTGCTGCGCGCTGTCGGCGTGCCGTATGCGCATGAATTCATCGCCAGGTTCGGCTTCGACCTGGCACGCCAGCCGTCGAACTACACGCTGGCGCTGGGCACCGGCGCCGCGACGCCCCTGCAGATGGCGGGCGCGTATGCCGTCTTCGCCAACGGCGGCTACCGCGTGCAGCCCTACCTGATCGCCCGCATCGAGGATGCCGACGGCAAGATCATCCAGGAGACGAAGGCGCCCGCCGAACACACCGACGAACAGCGCGTGCTCGACCCGCGCAACGCCTTCATCACCGACAGCATGCTGCGCGACGTGACCCGCTACGGCACGGGCGCCGAAGCAACCAAGGCACTGGGCCGCACGGACATCGCCGGCAAGACCGGCACGACGAGCGACGCCGTGGACGGCTGGTTCTCGGGCTATGGCGGCAACGTCGTCGCGGTCGCGTGGATGGGCTACGACGATCCGAAATCGCTGGGCGGACGCGAGTTCGGCGCCACCGTCGCGCTGCCGATCTGGATCGACTACATGCGCGTGGCGCTGGCCAAGCGGCCGCAGCAGGAAGAGCGCCTGGCGCCGGAAGGCGTCGTGCGCGAGAACGACGACTGGGTCTATGCCGAGTTCGCGGAGACGCCGGCCCTGGGCGGCATCGACCTCGACCAGGCGCCGGATCCGAACGCCGTCCAGCCCGTCGACGGAACGGTCCCGCCGGGCCAGCCAGGCCAGCCGGGCCAGCCGGTGCAGCCGGTGCCGCAGCAGCAACAGCAACAGCCGTCGAACACGCTGTTCTGACCTGCTGTTCACTCGACGAACGGGCCGCCGCGTGCGGTCCGTTTTCATTGGCAGACCGGCAACCGCATTGCGACAAATTGAAGAGATCGTGCGCCCAGTCCTACACGTCTGTACGAACTCATCCTATTTCGGACGCAAAAGTGTGCCCCCATGATGGCGTCACTTTTACAAAAGGAGTCAACATGAAAAAGTACCAAGCCCTTCTGATCGGTGGCCTGATGGCCATGTCCCTGGCCGCGTGCAGCTCGACCGGCACCAGCGGCACCGACACCAGCAGCAGCGCAAGCGGCAGCACGGGTTCAAGCCAGACCGGCACCACGGAATCCGGGACCATGGGCACCTCGGGCAACGGCGCATCCGGCACGTCGAGCTCCACGCCGACCGGCACCTCCGCCGTCGGCACCGGCAATTCGGACGCCACCGGCCAGGGCACCAACCCCGCACCTGCACAGCCGACCGGCAACCGCTGATCGTCTTCCTTTTCGTCCGGCCACCCCGGGCCGGACGACAGGGCGGCCGGCGCGTTGTTCGTCTATAATGGACGCTCGTCCTGACGAACCCGAACAGCACCGCGTCAATGCCCTTCGACCTCACCAAACACCTTCCCAAGCCCGGAACCCGTTTCGCCCTGCCCCAGCTGCACGGCTCGGCCGATGCCTACGCGCTCGCCGTCGCCGCGCTCGCGCTGAAAGCCAAGAAGCAGATGCTGACCGTGATCGTCGCGAACGCCAGCGACGGCCAGCGCCTGCTCGATGAAATTCCCTGGTTCGCGGAAGGCAAGCTGTCCTGCCACCTGCTGCCGGACTGGGAGACGCTCCCGTACGACGCCTTCTCGCCGCACCAGGACCTCGTGTCCGAACGCCTCGCCACCTTGCACGAAGTGCGCAACGGCCAGTGCGACGTGCTCGTCGTGCCCGCGACGACCGCGCTCGTGCGCCTCGCGCCGCCGTCGTTCCTGGCCGCGTACACGTTCTTCTTCCGCCAGGGAGAAAGCCTGGACGAAGCGAAGCTGAAGGCGCAACTGACGCTTGCCGGCTACACGCACGTCACGCAGGTCATGTCGCCGGGCGAATACTCCGTGCGCGGCGGCCTGATCGACCTGTTCCCGATGGGCTCCGCGCTGCCGTACCGCCTGGACCTGTTCGGCGACGAGATCGAGACGATCCGCACCTTCGACGCCGATACCCAGCGCTCGCTGTACCCCGTGAGGGAAGTGCGCCTGCTGCCGGGCCGCGAATTCCCGATGGACGAAGCGTCGCGCACCGCTTTCCGGGGCCGCTGGCGCGAACGCTTCGAGGGCGATCCGTCCCGTTCGACCACTTATCGCGACATCGGCAACGGCATCGCCTCGGCCGGCATCGAATACTACCTGCCGCTGTTCTTCGACGAGACGGCCACCCTGTTCGACTACCTGCCGGACGAATCGAGCCTGGCCCTCGTCGGCGACATCGAAGCGGCGATCCAGCGCTTCTGGCTCGATACGGAATCGCGCTACAAATTCCTCAAGAGCGACCGCGATCGCCCGATCCTGGAACCGAAGGAGATCTTCCTTGGCGCCGAGGATTTCTTCGTGCAGGCCAAGCCGCACGGCCGCTGGGCCATCGCGCGCGACGCGAATGCGGGCGCGTCGGAGCTCTCGGCGCCGATCCCCGACATCGCCGTCAACCGCCGCCTCGACGATCCGCTCGCGAACCTGCGCTCGTTCCTGATGCAGGCCGGCGGCAAGCGCGTGATGATCTGCGCGGAGTCGGCCGGCCGCCGCGAGACCCTGCAGCAGTACTTCAGCGAGTACAAGCTGGACCTCGCATTGATCGAAGGCTTCGACGGCCTGCGCGCGACGGATGCCAGGGTCGCGCTGGGCGTCGCGCCGCTGCAGGCCGGCTTCGAACTGATGGAGGAAGGCGCCGGCCACCTCGTGTTCATCACGGAGACGGAGCTGTACGCGGGCACCGGCCGCCGCGCGGGCAAGAAGAAGCAGGAAGCGGGCTCGCAGGTCGAGTCGATGGTGCGCGACCTCTCCGAACTGAAGATCGGCGATCCGGTCGTGCACATCAACCACGGCATCGGCCGCTACCTGGGCCTCGTGAGCATGGACCTGGGCGAAGGCGAGACGGAATTCCTGCACCTCGAATACGCGAAAGAGTCGAAACTCTACGTGCCGGTGTCGCAACTGCACGTGATCTCGCGCTACTCGGGCGCCTCGCCGGACGACGCGCCGCTGCACACGCTCGGCTCCGGCCAGTGGGACAAGGCGAAACGCAAGGCCGCGGAACAGGTGCGCGACACGGCGGCGGAACTCCTCAACCTGTATGCCCGCCGCGCCGCGCGCCAGGGCCATTCGTTCGAATACTCCGCCACCGACTACGAAAACTTCGCGCAGAGCTTCGGCTTCGACGAGACGCCGGACCAGCGCGCGGCCATCGCCGCCGTCATCCAGGACATGACGTCGGGCCGGCCGATGGACCGCCTCGTGTGCGGCGACGTCGGCTTCGGCAAGACGGAAGTCGCGCTGCGCGCCGCGTTCATTGCCGTCATGGGCGGCAAGCAGGTCGCGATCCTCGCGCCCACGACCCTGCTCGCGGAGCAGCACGCGCAGACGTTCTCCGACCGCTTTGCCGACTGGCCCGTGCGCATCGCGGAACTGTCGCGCTTCCGCACCGGCAAGGAGATCAACAACGCGATCAAGGGCATGGCCGACGGCACCGTCGACATCGTGATCGGCACGCATAAACTGCTGTCGCCGGACGTGAAGTTCACGCGCCTGGGCCTCGTCATCATCGACGAGGAACACCGCTTCGGCGTACGCCAGAAGGAAGCGCTGAAGGCGCTGCGCGCGGAAGTCGACGTGCTCACGCTGACCGCGACGCCGATTCCCCGCACCCTGGGCATGGCGCTGGAGGGCCTGCGCGACTTTTCCGTCATCGCGACGGCGCCGCAGAAGCGCCTCGCGATCAAGACGTTCGTGCGCAGCGAGGACGGCTCCGTCATCCGCGAAGCCTGCCTGCGCGAACTGAAACGGGGCGGCCAGATCTACTTCCTGCACAACGAGGTCGAGACCATCGAGAACCGCCTCGCGATGCTGCGCGAGCTGCTGCCGGAAGCGCGCATCGCCGTCGCGCACGGCCAGATGCACGAGCGCGACCTGGAAAAAGTCATGCGCGATTTCGTCGCCCAGCGCTACAACATCCTGCTGTGCACGACGATCATCGAGACCGGCATCGACGTGCCGACCGCGAACACGATCATCATGCACCGCGCCGACAAGTTCGGCCTCGCCCAGCTGCACCAGCTGCGCGGACGCGTCGGCCGCTCGCACCACCAGGCCTATGCGTACCTGCTCGTGAACGACGCGCTCACGCTGTCGAAACAGGCGCAGCGCCGGCTGGATGCCATCCAGCAGATGGAAGAACTGGGCAGCGGCTTCTACCTCGCGATGCACGACCTGGAAATCCGGGGCGCCGGCGAGGTGCTGGGCGAGAACCAGTCGGGCGAGATGCTGGAAATCGGCTTCCAGCTGTACTCCGACATGCTGAACGAAGCGGTGAAGGCGCTGAAGGCCGGCCGAGAACCGGACATGAGCGCGCCGCTGTCGTCGACGACGGAGATCAACCTGCACGTGCCCGCCCTGCTCCCGTCGGACTTCTGCGGCGACGTGCACGAGCGCCTCTCGATCTATAAACGCCTCGCGAACTGCGAGGAACAGGGCCGCATCGACGACATGCAGGAAGAACTCATCGACCGCTTCGGCAAGCTGCCCGATGCCGTGAAGGCGCTGATCGAGACGCACCGCCTGCGCATCGCGGCGAAGTCGGTCGGCATCGTCAAGATCGACGCGCATGCGGATGCCGCCAGCCTGCAGTTCATGGAAAAGCCGCCGATCGACCCGATCAGGATCATCACGCTCATTCAAAAGAACCGCCACGTCAAGCTGGCCGGCCAGGACAAGCTGCGCATCACGGCCACCATGCCGGACCTGGCCGCGCGCGTGAACCAGGTCAAGCAGACCATCAAACAACTTCTCGCATAAGTAAAACCAATCATGTCCAAGAAGCTCGTCCTCCAGGGACCATCGGCCGACCAGGCCGCACTCGCACGGATCGCCGCCCTCGCCAATCCGGCACGCACCACCGAACTCCACGCGCACGCGCTGCGCTGCGACGGGTTCGACTTCACGCCGGAACTGAAAGCGCAGGTCGAGACGGCCGCCCAGGCCGCCGGCATCGACGCGACGTTCGTCGACGCGGACCTGACGCTGGCCGACTTCAGGCTGGTCGCGATGGACATGGATTCGACCCTGATCACCATCGAGTGCATCGACGAGATCGCGGACATGCAGGGCCTCAAGCCGCAGGTGTCCGCGATCACGGAAGCCGCGATGCGCGGCGAGCTGGATTTCTCGGAAAGCCTCACGCGCCGCGTCGCGCTGCTGGAAGGCCTGCCGACGGAAGCACTGGAGCGCGTGTACGAAGAGCGCCTGCGCATCTCGCTGGGCGGCGAAGCGATGCTGCAGGCCGTGCAGGCTGCCGGTTTGAAGACGCTGCTCGTCTCGGGCGGTTTTACCTTCTTCACCGAGCGGCTCAAGACCCGCCTGGGCCTCGACTACACCCACGCGAACGTGCTGGAAGCGGCCGGCGGCGTGTTGACGGGTAAAGTCGTCGGCGGCATCGTCGACGCCGAGGAAAAGAAGCGCACCGTGGAGCGCGTGTGCGCGGAGCTGGGCATCGAGACGAAACAGGCGATCGTCATGGGCGACGGCGCCAACGACCTCAAGATGATGGGCGTGTCGGGCCTGTCCGTCGCCTTCCGCGCCAAGCCCGTCGTGCGGGCGCAGGCCGACGTGGCGCTGAATGTCACGGGCCTCGACGGCCTGCTGGCCGTCCTCGCCTGACCACTCTTTCCTGATCTGGCGCAAGGCCTATGCGACGAGCATAGGTAGATTGATGGGGTCCGCACGTCGATCACGGAGCCCGCAATGCCGTCACGCCGCACGTTCCTGCATGCCCTGCCGGCACTGGCCGGCTGCCTGACGCTGCCGGCCATCGGCGCCGATACGTGGTGCGCCACGTGGGGCACGGCGCCGGCCGGCCCGCCACCTTCCGCCAGCCTGCAGACGTTCAGCAACCAGACGCTGCGCCTGATCGTCCGCACGAGCATCCCCGGCAACCGCGTGCGCGTGCGCCTGTCCAACGAAATGGGCAGCACGCCGCTGCGCATCGGCGCCGCGCACATCGGCATCCGGTCCAGCGGCGCCAGCCTCGTCGCGGGCAGCGGGCGCGACCTGGCGTTCGGCGGATCGCCCGGCGCCACCGTCGCACCGGGCGATCCGCTCCTCTCCGACCCCGTCGACTTTGCCGTGCCCGCGCAGGCCGACCTGGCCGTGAGTCTCTGGCTGCCGGGCAGCACGCCCGCGACGACGATCCACGACCTCGCCCTGCAGACGAACTACGTGTCCGTCACCGGCAACTACGCCGGCGCGAACGCCCTGCCCGTGCAGCGCACGCTGGGCTCGTGGCCGTTCCTCGCCGAAGTCGACGTGACGGGTGCCGCCGGCACGCCATCCGCCATCGTGGCCCTCGGCGACTCGCTGACGGATGGCGTGCGCAGCACGAGCAACGCCAACCGCCGCTGGACCGACTACCTGGCGCGCCGACTGCGCACCGAGGCCGTGCCCGGCAGCCCGCCCGTCGCCGTCGTCAACCGGGGCATCAGCGCGAATTCCCTGCTGACGGACTATCCGTCGGCGCTGCTGTCGGGCCGCGACGCGCTGGAGCGCTTCGACCGCGACGTGCTGGCCACGGCCGGTGCCCGCTGGCTGTTCGTCCTCATCGGCATCAACGACATCCTCTACAGCGGCGCGTCGAGCCCCATCCCCGCGGACACCCTGCAAGCCGGCTGGCTGCAACTGATCGCGCGGGCACGCACGCGCGGCCTGCAGGTCATCGGTGCGACGTTGCTGCCGTTCGAAGGCCATCCGTATTTCACGACCGCGCGCGACGCCGTGCGCCAGCGGGCCAACGCGTGGATCAGGACGGCGGGCGCCTGGGATGCCGTGGTGGACTTCGACGCCGCGCTGCGCGACCCGGGCCGTCCCACGCGGCTGCTGCCGGCGTACGACGGCGGCGATCACCTGCATCCGAACGATGCCGGCTACGAGGCGATGGCGCGAGCGATACCGCTGGGCTGGTTCGGTGCATGACCGCTATATGGACTCTACATGGACGCCACGTAACGCTTGTAAAGCGGAGTAAAAACGCCCCGCTTGCCCATCAGGTTTGCCTGCCCGTGACGTTATAAGGCTCGGCGCTCGACGCATTGACGCGATCGGCGCTCTTTATCAACTCACGGGAGAATGAACATGGCCGTATCCGCAGTCTCGAGCACCTCGGTGCCCCCACAAGCCACATCCCGCGGCGGCGCGATGAAATCGCTCGTCGACGGCATCAACAACGGCGACCTCACCAGCGCCAAGGCGGCGTTCGACACGCTCCAGAAAAACCGCCAGGGCGCGGCCGATGCGTCGGGCACGACGAGCCAGCGCGACCAGGACATCGCCGCGATCGGCAAGGCGCTCGACAGCGGCGACGCCGATGCGGCCAAACAGGCACTCGCGAAGCTGCGCGACGACCGCAAGGATGCCAGTGGCGGCGCGCAGGAAACGCATCATCACCGCAGCCATCGTACGCAAGCCGGCGGCGCTTCGTCGCTGACCTACAGCGCATCGGCAACGACCGCGCCGACCGCCGCACCGGGCTCCACCATCGACGTATCGGCCTGACCGGTTGCAGACGGCCCGGCATACCGCCGGGCCACCCCCGCCTAGTAAATCAGCAACTTTGTGACATTCCGCGTATATGCATATCCGGAATTCTCATGCTCCCCAACAGCCTCCTCGAAGGCCGACAATAACGCCATCCTCCCCAGAATAGCCGCATTTCGTCTATACCAACAAGCAAGATTGCCCTGCTTGCATCAATTTCACAACAGTATAGACAGGTGACGATTGTGAATACGGCTGACCGCTCGTTACACTGGCCCACGCCCGGCCGGCACCAAACCGGTGCGCCCGGGTGTTCGAACAACAACAACCAACGACGAGAGAATCAGGATGACCCAACACCGCGCCGTACCCGTCTTTACCCGCACTTTGCTCGCTTCCTCGCTGTTCCTTGCCTTCTCTCCCGCCTGGTCCCAGGACACCCCCGCCGATCCCCCCGCCGCCGCACCCGTCGCCGCCCAGCAGGCACAGCCAGCCGCCGACAATGGCATGGCGTCCGTCGTGGTGCTCGGCTCGCGCTCGACGGCGCGCACGGCGCTGGACTCGGCCGCCCCGGTCGGCCTGATCGGCGCCAAGGACATGGCGATGGCCGGCCCGGTCGAACTGGGCAAGCTGCTGCAGACGCTCGACCCGTCCTTCAACTTCTCGACCACGTTCATCAGCGACGGCACGGACATCATCCGTCCCGCCACCCTGCGCTCGCTGGGCCCCGACCAGCTGCTCGTGCTCGTGAACGGCAAGCGCCGCCACCAGCAGGCGCTCGTCAACGTGCAGCAGACCATTGGCCGCGGCTCGGCCGGTACGGACATCAACGCGATCCCGATGTCGGCGATCCAGCGCATCGAGGTGCTGCGCGACGGCGCCGCCGCGCAATACGGCTCCGACGCGATCGCCGGCGTGATCAACATCGTGCTGAAGACCCAGACCAACGAGACGCAGCTCTCGGGCACCGTCGGCGGCACGACCGAAGGCGGCGGCGAACTGCGCCAGGGCAGCGTCAACAAGGGCTGGACGATCGGCGACGGCGGCTACATCAACCTGACGGCCGAAGCCCGCCACCGCGGCGAGACCAACCGCGCGGGCGTGGATTCGCTGCGCGTGGATCCGCCGCGCGTGACGCAGCGCATCGGCGACAGCCTCGCGAAGGACAAGTACTTCTGGTGGAACTCGGCCGTGCCCGTATCGAGCGAAGGCGAATTCTACACGTTCGGCGGCGTGTCGCACCGCACGGGCGATTCGGCCGGCTTCTTCCGCTCCGCCGGCGACGGCCGCAACGTGCCGGCCGTGTATCCGAACGGCTTCCTGCCGAACATCCGCACCACCGTCAAGGACGCGTCGCTGGCCGTCGGCTACCGCCGCGACCTCGCGAACGAATGGAAGGTCGACTTCTCGCTCAACCACGGCCGCAGCGAGCTCGATTTCCACGAAAAGAGCACGATCAACGTCAGCTACTGGTACGAGCCGAAACCGGGCGGCGGCATCTACGCCGAGTCGCCGCTGGAAGCGGATACCGGCAAGCTGAAATTCAAGCAGACGACGTTCAACGCCGACCTGCGCGGCCCGCTGGACGTCATGGGCAGGAAGATCAACTTCGCGACGGGCTTCGAATGGCGCCGCGACGGTTACGCCATCGACGCCGGCGACCCGGTCTCGTACCAGTACGGCCGCACGAACAATCCGGCCATCGTGATCAAGGACCAGACGGGCGGCGCGGCCGCGTCGGGCACGCAGGGCTTCCCCGGCTACACGCCCGGCACCGCCGTCGACGATGCCCGCCACAACATCGCGCTGTACGCCGACGCCGAATACAACATCACGCCGCAGCTGCTGGTCGGCGCCGCCGCGCGCTGGGAAAAATACTCGGACTTCGGCAGCACGACGACCGGCAAGCTGTCTCTGCGCTATGACCCGAGCCGCCAGGTGGGCTTCCGCGGCACCCTGTCGACCGGCTTCCGCGCACCGAGCGTGCAGCAGAAGTTCTACAGCTCCGTGTCGACGAACCTGAACGGCGCCGGCGTGCTGACCGAGACCTTGACGGCACGCGAAGGCAGCGCCGTCACCAAGGCCTTCGGCATTCCGAACCTGAAGGAAGAGACGTCGAAGAACGGCAGCGTGGGTATCATCCTGCGCCCGGCCTCGAACTTCTCGGTGACGGCCGACCTGTGGCGCATCGACATCGACAACCGCATCGTGTTCTCGTCGAACATCGCACCGGAATCGGGTGCCTGCGCGACGGCCGCCGCCTGCCCGATCAAGGCGATCCTGGATCCGCTGAAGGTCGGCCAGGCGCAGTTCTTCACGAACGCGATCGACACCGAAACGAAGGGCCTGGACATCGTCGCCGAGCACACGACCCGCTGGCCGGGTTCGACGCTCGTGCTGTCCGCGCAGCTGGATTTCAACCGCACGTCCGTGACGGGCCGCCATTCGGATTCGCCGGTGCTGACGGGCGCCCAGCTGTTCGACGACTCGCAGGTGACCCTGATCGAACGTGGCCAGCCGCGCCAGCACCACGTGCTGGCGGCCGACTACACGCGCGGCCAGTGGAACGGCAACGTGCGCGCCAACTGGTACGGCGAAGTGCAAGGCCAGGGCTTCACCGCCCCGTACGTGCAGACCTGGGACGGCAAGTGGATCGTGGACGCCACCGTGCGCTACAACTTCTCGAAGTCGACCAGCCTGACCGTGGGCTCCAACAACATCTTCAACACGTTCCCGACCAAGTGGGACCCGGTCAAGGCCGCACCGTTCCCCCAGTTGGGCTTCACCTACTGCTGGGAGACCTGCCCGTTCGGCATCAACGGCCGTTCGTGGTCGGCACGCCTGGACGTGGCGCTGTAAGCGCGGGAATCACCGAGGGACGTGGGCGCGCGTCGTCTCCGGACAGGCGCAGCGCCCAGCGGATCGCCTCGGTGTACATGCGCGCCACGTCGGGATCGTCGAAGGCTTCCTTCGCGTGCCCGATCGTGGACGCGAACACGCGTCCCTTGCCGTACTGCCTGATCCAGGCGACGGGGACGTCGCGGTCGGGCGGCAGCTGGTCCGGGATGCGCGTCATGTCCAGCCGTTCGCCGTCCATGCTGAGCAGGACTTCCGAGTCGGCGCGCGAGAAATTCCGCACGACGTAGAGCTCGTCCTGCCGGATCCAGCGGGCCGGCAGGAACGACGTCATCGGCGTGTCGCGGTTCTCGGTCCGCAGCGGGAACGGGAACAGCGGCCACGCGTGATTGTTGAACGGGTGGGACACGAACGCCCCGCCCACCATCTCCACGTATTCCTTCCAGCCGAGATTCGCGTCGACCCCGCCGTGGATCGCGACGAGACCCCCGCCCGCACGCACGAAGTCGAGCAGCGCGGCCTTCTGGGAAGCGTCCAGCCCCCAGTCGCCGGTCGCGCTGACGACGACGATCGCGTCGAAGTCGCGCAGGCCCACGGGCTGGAAGCCGGCCGTCATCGGCTGGCCGCCGCGCCCGTTGACGAGACTGAACTCCGTGCGCATCTCGGTGTCCCACAAATGCGTTGTGCGGCCCCAGTTATAGACGGCGGCCATGCCGGCCGGGATCGAATCGTGATGCCAGCCGCGCGCCCCGCCCAGCACCAGCACGTGCTTGGGCGAAGGCGCGCGCATCCCGGGCGGCACCGGGGACGCCGGCGCGGCGCCGGGCGGCGGCGGCGTGACGGCGATGGGGCCCGCGTTGGCGGGCGGTCCGGCCCAGGTGCCTTTTGAGACGGTCTGGGCGGATGCGCCGCCCATCGTTGCAGCCAGGACGAGCGCGGCCAGCGCACCGGCGCGAATCAGAGTTTGCATATCAGTACGGCCCGCGGATGAAGTCGGGGCCGAGTTGTCGTCGTTGCATAGTCTTCCCTCGTTAGTCGTTGTCTGGGTGCGCTACTCTACCCCATCGAGCGGCAGCGCCATCAGGATCTCGTCGTAAAACACGCCGTCGACGCGCAAGGTGCGCGGCTCGCGGCCGTAGACGGTAAAGCCGAGCGATTCGTACAGGGCAAGCGCGCGGGGATTCCCGGCATTCACGGCCAGGTGAATCTGCAGCACGCCCTGCGCCCGCGCATGCGCGCAAGCGGCGCCCAGCAGGCGGCGCGCGAGGCCGCCGCGCCGGTGCGCGGGATGCACGTAGACACCCCACAGCATCGCCTTGTGCGCCACCTGCGCCAGCGGCTCGCGCCGCACGCCCGCGATCGCAACGAGGTCGAGCCCCGCGAACGCGCCGAACACGGCCTGGTACGCCGTCGGCGCGATGCGCGCGCGGACCTCGGCCGGCGTGCGCCGCGCCTCTTCGTCGCGCGTGGGCCAGATCGCGAGCGGCGACTCGAGGGTCGCATGGATACGCAGTTGCTGGAACGCGGCCCAGTCGTCTTCCTGCAGCAGGCGGATGTGTCCAGTCATAGCGGCACCGGCGGTTCGGCATCGGCGGGACGGCGGCGCGCGGCCAGGCTCGCGCTCGTCGCGGCGCCGATCGACGATGCGACGATCAGCGCGATCGCGAGCCATTGCGACACGTCGAGGTGCTCGCCCAGCAGCACGAGGCCCATCAGCGCGCCGATGGCCGGCTCCGCGCTGAGCAGGGTGCTGAACGTGTTGGCCGGCAGGCGCCGCAGCGCGACCATCTCCAGCGAATACGGGATCGCACTGGACAGCACGGCGACGGCCACGCCGAACAGCAGTACGGACGGTTCCAGCAGCGCCGCGCCCGCGTGCGCGATGCCGACCGGGGCGGCGATGAGCGCGCCGATCGCCGTGCCCCAGCTCGACGCGGCCGCGCCGTATGCGGCGCTGGCGCGCTTGCCCGCGAGGATGTACACGGCCCAGCAGGCGCCCGCGACGAGCGCGAACGCGATGCCGCGCCAGTCGACGGCCGGCGCGTCGCCGCGCAGCGGCAGCAGCAGCGCGAGGCCGCAGCACGCGAGCGCGATCCAGGCGAAGTCCAGGCGCCGGCGCGACGTCGCCACGGCCACGACGAGCGGCCCCGTGAACTCGACGGCGATGGCGATCCCCAGCGGTACATACGCGAGTGCGGAATAAAAACTGAGGTTCATGGCGCCCAGCGACAGGCCGTATTGCAACAACGCGCGTCGGTCGCCGCGCGGCCTGAAGCGCCACGGCCGGAACACGATGGCGAGGATCACGGCGGCGAAGGTCAGCCGCATCGCGGTGGCGCCGGCCGCGCCGACGACGGGGAACAGGTGTTTGGCGAGCGACGCGCCCGTCGTCAACGAGACGAGGGACAACAACAGGGCTGCGTAGGGAACAACGGACGAACGCGTGGAAGAAGACATCGAAAAGCGGCGTGAAGCGAAACATGCAACGATATCATCAAACCGGCCTGGTCCGCCGGCGCTACGATGGAGCGGGACCGGCAACGCTCTTTTTCCGGATCATGAACATCTGTAACAGCCTGTAAAACAACAGGCACGCGCCAACAAAATCCTTATAGTTGGCAGGTGAGGAGAACCGCCATGATCAAGCTCGCTATTATCGTTTCCTGCGCCGCCGCCCTGACCGGCTGCGCCACGTATTACCCGGCGCCGGCCAACTACGGCACGCGCGCCTATTCGCAACCCGACGCCAACGGCTGGCAGGTCGTGTCCGTGACGCCGGTCGCGCCCGGGACCGGCGCCGCCGCGGCGGCATCGGGCGACGCCGGCCGCGTGACCTATTCGCCGGCCCCGGCGACCGTCGTGACCCAGCCGGTGTACGTCGCGCCACCGGTCTATGCGCCCGCGCCCATCTACGCGCCGGCCCCCGTGTATGCGGACCCGCTGTGGTATCCGCCGATCTCGATCGGCCTCGGCTTCAGCTGGAACCGCTGGAGCGGCGGCCATCGCGGCGGCTGGGGCCATCGCGGCGGGTGGCGTCACCGCTGACGCCCCTCCCCCGAAAAGGCTGCGCTTCGGCGCAGCTTTTTTTCGTCCGTACCCCTGCTGCCTGACGCTTTCCTTACGCACCGCATGAATGACGCATGTTGCATCGCGTCACATCAATCGATTGCTGTTGTCTGATTGCCATTCTACAATCGGCTCACGATGGGCCCGGCACTAGTCCGCGGCACCCGGCGTAAAACGAATACGACTACGGAGACGTCAATGAATTTCAAGATGAAAGCATTGGTTGCAGGGGTAGTGTTGGGTTTTTCGATGTCCGGCATGGCGGCGGAGCCGATCAAGATCGGCGTGTCCGGGCCGTTCACGGGCGGGTCGGCGCCGATGGGCGTGTCGATGCGCGACGGGGTCCGTCTCGCCGTCGCTGAAATCAATGCCAAGGGCGGCGTGCTGGGCCGCAAGATCGAACTGGTCGAACGCGACGACGAAGCGAAGAACGAACGCGGCGTGCAGGTCGCGCAGGAGCTCATCAACAAGGAGCGCGTCGTCGCCACCGTCGGCTACATCAACACGGGCGTCGCCCTCGCCTCGCAGCGCTTCTACCAGCAGGCGAAGATCCCCGTGATGAACAACGTGGCCACCGGCTCCATCGTCACGAAGCAGTTCGCAAGCCAGCCGGAAAACTACATCTTCCGCAACTCCGCGAACGACACCATCCAGTCCGCGATGATCGTCGAGGAAGCGGTCACGCGGCGCGGGTTCAAGAAGCCCGCCATCCTCGCCGACTCCACCAACTACGGCCAGCTGGGCCGCGAAGACCTCGAGAAGGTGCTCGACAAGAAGGGCGTGAAGCCGGTCGTCGTCGAGAAGTACAACATCGGCGACGTCGACATGACGGCGCAGCTGCTGCGCGCCAAGCAGGCCGGCGCCGACGTCGTCCTCACCTACGGCATCGGCCCCGAACTGGCGCAGATCGCCAACGGCATGCAGAAACTGGGCTGGAAAGTGCCCATCGTCGGCAGCTGGACGCTCGCGATGGCCAACTTCATCGACAACGCGGGCAAGAACGGCGACGGCACGCGCATGCCGCAGACCTTCATCCAGAACCCGGACACGCCCAAGCGCAAGGCGTTCATCGACGCCTACATCAAGGCCTACAACCCGCCGGGCGGCCGCATGCCGTCGGCCGTGTCGGCCGCGCAGGGCTACGATTCCGTGTACCTGCTCGCCGCCGCCATCCAGCAGGCCGGCAGTACCGAGGGACCGAAGATCGCCGCCGCGCTGGAAGACCTCAAGGCGCCGGTCGAGGGCGTCGTCACCACCTACAACAAGCCGTACACGCATACGGACCACGAGGCCATCAACTTCGAGAACACCAAGTTCGGCGAAGTGAAGGACGGGCGGGTCGTGCAAGCCAAGTAAGCCACCCCGTCGTCCCCGTTCAGGCGGGGACGACGCAGCCCTATCCGCGCGTCCGCCCCTGGAGGAATCATGGAGATCCTGCTCCAACTCGTCGTGTCCGGCATCGCGCTCGGCATGATCTATGCCGTCATCGCGTTCGGCTACCAGCTCACGTTCGCCACGTCCGGCACCCTCAACTTCGGCCAGGGCGAGGCGCTGATGCTCGGCGCCCTCGTCGGCCTGTCGCTCGTCGGCACCATCCACGGCGGCCCCTACCTCGGCTACTGGCTGATGATTCCCATCGTCGTCGTGTTCGGCGCGTTGCAGGGCGTGTTCGTCGAATGGATCGCCGTGCGGCCCGCCATCCGCATCAAGTCCGAGTTCGGCTGGATCATGTCGACCATCGCGCTCGCCATCATCTTCAAGAACGTGGCCGAGAACATCTGGGGCAAGGACGTGCTGCCGTTCCCCTCGCCGCTGTCGTCCGAACCGTTCACCGTGCTGGGCGCGAACGTGCAGCCGATGCAGGTGGCCGTCATCATCGGCGCGCTGGCGATCATGTTCGCCGTCGAGATCTTCAACCGCAAGTCCATCTACGGCAAGGCCGTCGTCGCCACCGCGAACGACCGCGATGCCGCAGGCCTCATGGGCATCAACACCGGCATGGTCATCACGTTCTCGTACGCGCTGTCGTCCGCGACGGCCGCCTTCGCAGGCGCCCTCGTCGCGCCGCTGACGCTCACGAGCGCCACGATGGGCGCATCGCTGGGCCTGAAGGCGTTCGCCGTCGCCATCATCGGCGGGCTGACGTCGGGCATGGGCGCCATCGTCGGCGGCATCATCCTCGGCATCGCGGAGACGGCGACGGGCTTCTACCTGTCGACCGGCTACAAGGAAGTGCCGGGGCTCGTCCTGCTGCTGCTCGTACTGGCCGTGAAGCCGTCCGGCCTGTTCGGCAAGGCCGCCATCAAGAAGGTGTAATGATGAACAAGCTGACCTGGAGCGGCGCGATCGCGGGCATCGCGCTGCTGGCCGCCTTTCCCGTGCTGGTCGGGAACCCGTACTACATCCACCTCGTCGAGACGATCCTGATCTACGCGATCCTGCTGTTCGGCCTCGACATCGTCGTCGGCTACACGGGCCAGGTGTCGCTCGGCCACGCCGGCCTGTTCGGCGTGGGCTCGTACGTGACGGGCGTGCTCGTGATGAAGCTGGGCGCCGCCTGGTGGCTCACGCTCCCCGCCAGCATCGCGGGCGCGGCGCTGTTCGGCGCGATCCTCGCCCTGCCCGCGCTGCGCGTGACGGGGCCGTATCTCGCGATGGTGACGCTGGCGTTCGGCACCATCGTGCAGATCCTCATCAACGAGATGACCTTCCTCACCGAGGGCCCGATGGGCATCATGCTGACGAAGCCCAGCGTGGCCGGCCACGAACTGACGGAAGTCGAGTACTACTATGCCGTCGCCGGGCTGATGGTCGTGTCGCTGCTGCTCGTGCACCGGCTGCTCAAATCGCACATCGGCCGCGCGTTCGAGGCGCTGCGCGACAGCCCCATCGCGTCGGACTGCATGGGCGTCTCCGTGTACCGCTACAAAGTCTATGCGTTCGTGATCAGCGCCGGCTTCGCGGGTCTCGCCGGCAGCCTGTATGCCTATTCCGAGCAGTACATCTCGCCCAACACGTACAACTTCGAACTGACGATCCTGTTCCTGCTCGCGGTGATCATGGGCGGGCGCAAGACCCGCAGCGGCGCGCTGATCGGCGCCGTGATCGTCGTGATGCTGCCGAGCCTCCTGTCCGACATCGACCTGTTCCGCCGCATCGCCGTCGGCGCCGCGATCCTCGCCGTCGTCGTCGCGGGCCTGCTGCTGGCGCGCCGCAAGACGACCGCGCGCCGCGTTGGAGTCCCTGTCGTGGCGACGCTGGCGCTGGCCGTCGTCTCCTACAAGCTGGAAAGCATGGTGGACTGGCGCCTGACGATCTTCGGCCTCATGACGCTGTTCGTCGTCTACTACCTGCAGGAGGGCATCGTCGGGTTCCTGCGCGACCTGCTGGGCCGCGGGCGCCAGCATGCGCACGCGCTGGCGGACCACGGCGGCGATCCGTTCGCGGGCGTGCCGCCGGCGGAAGGCGCGAGCGGCGACCTGCTGAAGGTCGACCAGGTGCTGATGCAGTTCGGTGGCCTGAAGGCGCTGAACCAGGTCGACCTGACGGTGGCGCGCGGCACCGTGCATGGCCTGATCGGGCCGAACGGCTCGGGCAAGAGTACGATGATGAACGTCCTCACCGGCATTTATAAACCGACGGCCGGGCAGGTGTTCTTTGCCGGCAGCGGCATCACGGGACGCACGCCCGCACAGATCGCGTTGGGCGGCATCGCGCGGACGTTCCAGAACGTGCAGCTGTTCGGCGAGATGACGGCGACGGAAAACATCCTCGTCGGCCTGCACCACAGCTTCCGCTCGAACGTGTTCGACGCCATGCTGCACACGCCGCGCCGCCGTCGCGAGGAACTGGCGGCGCGGGCGCGGGCGGCCGCGATCCTGCATTTCGTCGGCCTGGCGGACCTGGCGGACGAGGAGGCGCGCAACCTCCCGTACGGCAAGCAGCGCCTGCTGGAGATCGGCCGCGCGCTGGCGCTCGACCCGCGCCTCCTGCTGCTGGACGAACCGGCCGCGGGCCTGACGGCGCCGGACATCCGCGAGCTGATGGCCATCATCCGCAAGATCCGCGACCACGGCATCACCATCGTCCTCATCGAGCACCACATGGACGTCGTGATGTCGATCTCGGACACCGTCACCGTGCTCGATTTCGGCCAGAAGATCGCCGAAGGCACGCCGGCGAAGGTGCAGTCCGACCCGCGCGTGATCGAAGCCTACCTGGGCGGTGCGGGCGAACCCGCCGCGTCCACTGCCGCCGTCTGAGGAGACCGCATGCTCACCATCGACAACCTGCACGCGGCCTATGGCAAGGTCGAAGTGCTGCACGGGATCTCGCTGGAAGTCCCGAAGGGCAAGCTCGTCACGCTGATCGGCTCCAACGGCGCCGGCAAGACGACGACCATGCGCGCCATCTCCGGCATGATCAAGCCGCGCGGCGGCAAGGTGACCCTGGCCGGCCGCGACATCACCGGCATGGATTCGCACCGCATCGCGCGCGCGGGCCTCGCCCATTCGCCGGAAGGCCGGCGCGTGTTCGCGACGATGACCGTCACGGACAACCTGCTGCTGGGCGCCTTCCCGAGATTCACCCGTTCCAGGCCGAAGGGCGACGTGCAGCACGACCTGGAGCGCGCCCTGGAGCTGTTCCCGCGCCTGAAGGAACGCCGCACGCAGCTGGCCGGCACCCTGTCCGGCGGCGAGCAGCAGATGCTGGCGATGGCGCGCGCCGTCATGCTGAACCCGGACGTCGTGCTGCTGGACGAACCGTCGATGGGCCTCGCGCCCATCCTCGTCGACGAAGTCTTCCGCATCATCGCGCGGCTGAAGGCGGAAGGCGTCACCATGCTGCTCGTCGAGCAGTTCGCCCAGGCCGCGCTGAACGTGGCCGATTACGGCTATGTGCTGGAGAACGGCAGCATCGCCGTGCACGGCCCGGCCGCGAGCCTGAAGAACGATCCGAAGGTGGTCGCAGCCTACCTCGGCGGCGCCCACTGACGGATCGCCGCCGCCAGCGCATCGAGGTCCTCGGGCCCGTTGTACAGGTGCGGCGTCACGCGCACGATTTCCGTGCCGGCGAATTTGCGGATGACGGTGAAGATGCGGTGTTCGTCCATCAGCCGGCGCACGACCTCGGCGGCCGGGACGCCGTCGATGCCGAACGCGCCCAGTGCGCCATGATGGTTCGGATCGCGCGGCGTGAACACGCGCACGCCCGGCAGGTCGCGCACCTGGTCCATCCAGCGCCGCGCGAGCCAGCGCAACCTGGCTTCCTTGGCCTTGCCGCCCATCGTGGCGTGAAAGGCCAGCGCATCCTCGATGGCCATGATCGGCGCCGGAGGCACGGTCCCGAATGCGCCCAGCTTGTCGATGTCGGTGCGGGCGAACGTCACGTCGCCGTACAGCGGCGCGATGTCGGCGATGCGGTCGCGCGCGATGTACAGCAGGCCCGTACCCAGCGGGGCGCCGACCCATTTGTGCAGGTTGAACGCGGCGAACTGCGCGCCCAGTTGCGGGACCGTGTAGTCGATATGCGCGAGCGCGTGGGCGCCGTCGACGATGGCATCGACGCCATGCTCGCGTGCCAGCGCGGCCAGCCGCGCGACCGGCATGATGCGGCCCGTACGGTGCACCATGTGCGTGACCAGCAGCACGCGCGTGCGCGGCGTGATCGCGTCCGCGTACAGGGCTGCGATGGCGTCCTCGTCTTCCAGGTCGTAAGGCACGTCGACCTGCGCGACCGTGAGGCCTTTGCGCCCGGCGACCATCCGGACGATGTCGTGGCTGCTGTCGTAATCGTGGCGCGCCATCAGGATCGCGTCGCCGGGTTCGAACGGATACCCCTGCAGCAGGATGTTCAACGACTCGACGGCACTGCGCGTGATCAGCAGCTCATCGGGCGCGACGCCGGTGAAGTCGGCGAGCAGCGCCTTTACGTGCGCGAGGCGCGCAGCCCAGCGCGTGCGCAGGAAGTACGCGTTCTCGACGTCGACTTCGTCCTGGTAGCGCTTCAGCGCCGCGCGCACGGGATCGGCCGGCATGCCGAAGTAGCCGTTCTCCAGGTTGATGAAGTCGGGCGAGCGCGTGTACTGGGCGCGGATGGTCGACCAGTACGATTCGTCGTCGGGAAGGATGTCGGTCAAAACGGGCTCCTGTCGTCGTTGTGCAACCGACATCATAGCCCGCCCCGCTCATTGCTGCAGGCGGCCCCCAAGCGCCAGCGCCGCCGCGAGATTGCGCGCCGCGCGGCGCAGGTTGTCCGCGCCCGCGGCCAGCGCCTCCGCGACGGAACACGGCCGCGCGACCGCCGCCGCCACGACCTCGATCCCGTGGGCGTGCACGGCGTCCGCGTCGGCGGCGAGACTGCCGCCGATGGCGACGACGGGCTTGCCATGGCGGCGCGCGACCTGCGCCACGCCCATCGGTGTCTTGCCGTGCACGGTCTGGCCATCGATGCGGCCTTCTCCCGTCACGACGAGGTCCGCGTCGCGCACGGCCGCATCGAGCCCGACGGCCTCCATCACGATCTCCACGCCGGGCCTGAGCGCACCTTCCAGGAACACGACCATCGCCGCCGCGATGCCCCCGCCCGCGCCCGCACCGGGGCTTTGCGCGATGTCCTGGCCGAGGTCGCGCCGGATGACCTCCGCGTAGTGCGCGAGCGCGGCGTCGAGCTGGGCCACCATCGCCGGCGTCGCACCCTTCTGCGGGCCGAACACGGCGGACGCGCCGCGCGGGCCGACGAGCGGATTGTCGACGTCGCACGCGATCCGGAACCCGGCCTCGCGCACGCGCGGATCGAGCCCGGACACGTCGATGCGGTCGAGGCGCGCCAGTGCCGCGCCGCCCGGGCCGAGCTCCCTGCCGTCCGCGTCGAGCAGCCGCACGCCCAGCGCCTGCAGCATGCCGGCGCCGCCGTCGTTCGTCGCGCTGCCGCCCACGCCCAGCACGAAGTGCCGCGCGCCGGCATCCAGCGCCGAAAGGATAAGTTCTCCAGTGCCGCGGCTCGTGGCGGTGCGCGGGTCGCGCAGGTCGGGCGGCACGCCTTCCAGGCCGCTGGCGGCCGCCATCTCGATCACGGCCAGGTCGCCGCTCACGCCGTAGAACGCGTCCACCATCTGGCCCAGGGGTCCGGTCACGCGCACGGCCACGCGCCGGCCGCCCGTCGCGTCGATCATCGCTTGCACGGTACCCTCGCCGCCATCGGCCACGGGCACCTTCACGTACGTGGCATCGGGCCAGATCTCGCGCATGCCGGCCTCGATGGCGTCGGCCACCTGCAAGGCCGTCAGGCTTTCCTTGAACGAATCGGGGGCGATGACGATCTTCATGGGCTCTCCTTCAGCGGTTGACGAGGCGCGCCGGCACGATCATCACCAGCACCGCGCCTACCAGCAGCACGGTCGACAGGATGTACAGGGCGACGTCGGTGCTCCCGGTCGTGTCCTTGATCCAGCCCACGAGGAAGGGGCTGACGAAGCCGGCCACCTGGCCCAGCGAATTGATGAGGGCCAGGCCGCCGGCCGCGGCGGCGCTGCCCAGGAATGCGGCGGGCAGCGGCCAGAACATCGGCAGGCCGGTCAGCGCGCCCATCGTGGCCAGCGTCAGGCCGATCATCACGATCACCACGTTGTGCGAGAAATTCGCCGCCAGCAGGAGGCCGACCAGTGCCATCGCCATCGGCACGGACAGGTGCCAGCGGCGCTCGCGGCGGGCGTCGGCCGAGCGGCCCACGATCACCATGAAGATGCCGGCGAACAGGTACGGCAGGGCGCTCAGCCAGCCCACCGTCGCGGGGTTGTCGAACCCGAGCGCCTTGATGATGGAGGGCAGCCAGAAGTTGATCGCGTACACGCCCATCTGGATGCTGAAATAGATCAGGCCCAGCATCCACACGTGGCCATTGCGCAGCACGCTGGCGAAGGAGTGCACGGCGTGGCTGCTGGCGCGGCGGCCCTGCTCGTCGGCGTCGAGCGCCTGCTTCATCGCCGCTTTTTCATCGCTGGTCAGCCACCGGGCCTGTTGCAGGCCGTCGGACAGGAAGAACAGCACGGCCACGCCGAGAATCACCGTCGGCAGGCCCTGCAGCAGGAACAGCCACTGCCAGCCGGCCAGGCCGCCCTGGCCCGCCGCGAAGTGGCTCAGCATCCAGCCCGACAGGGGGCCGCCGACGAGGCCCGAGACGGGAATCGCCGACATGAACAGGGCCATCACCTGGCCGCGCTTCTGCGACGGGAACCAGTTGGTAAAGTAAAACACCATGCCGGGGAAGAACCCGGCCTCGGCCACGCCGGTGAGGAAGCGCAGTCCGTAGAACGACGTTGGGCTCGTGACGAACATCATCGCGGCGGACAGGCCGCCCCACAAGACCATCATGGCCGCGATCCAGCGCCGCGCACCCAGCTTGTGCAGGATGAGGTTGCTCGGCACGCCGCTGGTGACGTAGCCGATGAAGAAGATGCCGGCGCCGAGCCCGTACACGGTCTCGCTGAGTTTCAGCGCGTCGAGCATTTCCAGCTTGGCGAAACCGACGTTGACCCGGTCCAGGTAGTTGAACAGGTAGCAGATGAAGATGAAGGGGATCAGGCGCCAGGTCGCCTTGCGGTAACCGCGCTCGAGGATGGCGGGATCGGCGAAGCCCGCCGGCTGGGCCGCGCCCGTGCTCATGCTGTTGCTCATATTTGTCTCCGTGATGACCGCCATAAGGCAAGGCGGCAGACAGCATTATGACGAAAGCGGCATCGCAAATCCTCGGCGGACGGCACGAGACGTGACGGTTTTTTATGCCCACCGATTGGGCATTTGCACAAAACCGTTCATTCAAGTACAAGATTATCATGCGCGCCATTGGCGCTTGGCACAGTTGCCACGATCGGCTACAGTGGCCACATGCTCGAACTCAGCGCCCGCCTCGCCCAGGACATCGTCAGCCGCACCATGCGCATCATCCCGTTCAACGTCAACGTGATGGATGCGCGCGGCGTGATCCTGGCCAGCGGCGACGCCGCCCGGGTCGGGGAGCTGCACGACGGCGCCCTGCTCGCGCTGGCGCGGCGTGCGACGGTCGAAGTGGACGCGGCGTCCGCGCCGCGCATGCACGGCGCGCGGCCCGGCATCAACCTGCCGCTCGTCGTCGGTGGCCAGATGTGCGGTGCCGTCGGCCTGAGCGGCGAACCCGACGCCGTCCGCCAGTTCGGCGAACTGGTGCGCCTCACGGCCGAGATGATCCTGGAGCAGGCCAGCCTGGCGGGCGAACTGCAGCGCGACAGCCGCTATCGCGAGACCTTCGTGCTGAACCTGATCCGCGGGGATGCCGGGGGCCGGCCGGAACTGGAGACGTGGGCGCGGCGCCTCGGGCTGGATTTCGGGCGGGTGCAGGCCGTCTTTCTCCTCGAACTGCGCGCCGATGCGGCCGACGCCGAGCGGGCGATCAGCGAGCTCCAGCGCCTGCAACTGGCCCTGCTGGCGCGCCAGCCGGCGCTGCTGTCCGCCACCACCGGTCCGTACGACATGGTGATGCTGGATGCGTTCGAACCCGACGCGATCCCGGTCGAAACGGCGGCGCGGCGGCGCCAGGCCGCGCTGGCCGCGCTGGTGCAGGACCTGTGCGCCCTGCCCTTCACCCTGGCGATGGGGTTGGCCGCGCGCGGCGTCGAGGCCGCGGCCGTGTCCTGGCAGAGCGCACGCACGGCCGCCCGCATCGGACGCCGGCGCAACCCGGACCGTACCGGATGGAGTCATTACGACCTGGCGCTGCCGGTCCTCCTGTCGGGCCTGGACGCCGGCTGGCAGGCGGCGCAGCTGCGCCTGCCGGTGGCGCGCCTGGCCCGCGACCGCAGCGGCCCGACCCTGAGGCGCACGCTGGACGCCTGGTTCGCCCACGACGAAAGCGCGGCCGCCACGGCCGCGGCCCTGCATATCCACCGGAACACCCTGGATTACCGGCTGCGCCGGGTCGAGGAATTGACCGGCCTGCTGCTCGCGCGCGCGGAAGACCGCTTGCTGCTGTACGTGTCGGCGCTGCTCAGCCAGGATTAAGAACGCCTGACAAAACCGCCCAGTTGCTCTGGATGCAACAGCCGCGTACACTGAGCCTTTCCGGCCGTCCGCTTTCGGCCCAGGACCGGTCTTTCGGCTTCGAAATAGAGGATTCCATGAGCGATTCACCCGACAAAAAGAACAGTAAATTCATTGGCATTGGGATTTCTCTTGGCGTAGCGATCGGGTGCGTAATTGGCGTCGCGATCGGCAACCTCGCTCTTGGCATTGGCCCGGGAATCGCAATTGGAGTAGTTATTGGCGCCTTGATCTCGAAGTCCCGGCACTAGCAGAGACCACGCATCGATGATCGCGCGACGCTAACCGGATCTTTCTTATCCTACTTGTAGAAACCATCCCGGCAGTTAAAGCGCTTCCAGGCCGTGCGCGCAAACGCACAGCCAAGCTGCACGCCGATCGCGCGTACGCTTCAATTGCACATATCCTGCGACCGACCAAGGAGAACGCCATCCGCTCACCGCTCCTCCGCCTGCGCCTGCGCTGGTATGCCGTCAGCACGGCGCGCCTGTTGCTGCGCCGCTGGCAGGCCATCATGCTGGCCACGGGCGTGCTGGCGTCGGCCAACGCGTCCGCGTTCGGCAACCTCGATACCTACGCCCGCCCCCTGCTGACCCTGCTCGCCCCCGATCACGGGGCCGCGTGGCGCATCGGCTACCTGCTCGCCCTGCAGGCCCTGGCCGCGGCCTGGGTCGCGATGCAGCGCGAACAGGTCGCGGGCGGGCCGTTCATGGCGTTCGCGGGTTCGCTGCCGTTCGCCCCGCGCCAGCGCCGCAACGCCGACCTGGCCGTGCTGCTGCTGGCCGATTCGCCGCTGCTGCTCGTCACCGCATGCGCGCTGGGACTGGCGGCCGGCCGCGGCGCACCCGCCGCCCACGCCGTGCTGCTGTGCGACGTCGCGCTGCTGGCCCTCGTCGCGCAACGGGGCGTGCTGGAACGCCGGTCCGGCACGTGGGCCGGCGTGGCGGCCGGCGCCGTGCTGGCCGGCGCATGCTTCGGCACGCGCCTGGACCTTGCCGCGAACCTGCTCGTGGGCGCGGCGGCGGCGCTCGCGCTGGTCCTGCCAGCGCGGCCCCGCGCGCAGCGGCCCGCACGACGCCTGCACGCGCGCCGCGCCAGCCCGCTCGCCCGGGAAGTACGCCGCGGCGCCGCACTCAGGATGTCGCTGACCGTCATGTTCCGCGAGCGCCGCGGCGAACTGCTCGCCAAAGGCCTGACCGCCGCGGCCATCGTGGCGGCCGCCGTCGGCCTCGCGACCCTGTTCGAACGGGATGCGCGCACCTTTCCCACCGTGCTGCTGGCCGAGGCGTGCGTCGCCCTGGCGTTCAGCGGCCTGTTCCGCGGCCTGCACCTGGCGCACCGCGCGAGCATGGGCTACGTGGGCGCGCTGCCGCTGCCTGAGGCCTGGTGGCACCCGTACGACCTGGCGGCCGTGCTGGCGGCTGCCCTGCCGTTCCTGGCCGCGCTGACGGCGTTCGCGTGGATTGCCGGCGCCGCGCCGGCGCATGCACTGGCGGCGCTGGCCTCGAACGCGGCCCTGCTGTGCGCCCTGCGCACGCCTCAACTCATCAGCGAACGGCATGCCGTCGTGCTGGCGACCGTCTGCGCGGGCTGCTGGACGGCGGCGACGATCGCCTGCCTGCTCTAGGAGACACCGTGCTGCGCTTCGACCACGTGAGCAAATCGTATGGATCCCGGCCCGTCCTGCAAGGGCGGACGGGACGCTTCGCGCCGGGCGCCTATGCGTTGCGGGGTCCGAACGGCATCGGCAAATCCACCCTGCTGCGGGTGCTGGCCGGGGTGGACGACGCCGACGGCGGCGACATCGTCATCGCCGGCCACTCCCTGCGCGCGCAACCGGCCGCCGCGAAAGCCCGGCTGGCCTACGCGCCCGACGAGTGCCCCGTGTATCCGTTCGTGACGGGCCGCGAACTGCTGGCGTTCGTGGCCTGGGCCAAAGGCTGCGCCATCCCGGACAAGGTCGGCCATATCGTCGAACGCTTCGGCCTGGCCCACCATCTCGACACGCGCTGCGGCGCCATGTCGCTCGGCACGCAAAAGAAGCTGATGCTGGCGGCAGCCTGGATCGGCGAGCCCGCCGTGCTGCTGCTCGACGAACCGTCGAACGGCCTCGACGCGGACGCGCGCGCCGTGCTCATCGACCTGCTGGCGAAGGCGCGGGAGACGTCGGTCGTCTTCATGTCCACGCACGACAGGGCATTCGCCGATGCGATCGGCGCGTCGGTGGTCGAGTTCGAGGCGCTCACGGGGAATTGATTGGATCCGCAACTACTCTTCATCTGCTTCCTGACCTTCCTGATCCACCTGATCGGCACGCTCGCGTACTCGGTCCGGATCGCCGGCGTGCGGACCCGGCGCATCGCCGTCTCGCTGGCCCTGTTCGGCATCCTGATGCTCGTGTCGCGCACGTCGAATTCGTTCCTGGGCCCGTTCCTGGCGAAACGCGTGGAGACCAACCTCGACGGGCTCGCCAACGGTTCGCTCCTCGGCGATTTCCGCTGGCTGCTCGCGTCGGCGAGCCTTGCGACGGTGGCGGGCGCATTGCTGATCCCGACGTTCCAGCGTGTGTTCTGCCGCGCGGTACTGCATTTCCAGGCGCACCGCTCGATTCCCAGGCTGATCCTGCACGGCGTCTTCAAGGGCGGGCTGTCTTACGTGCGGGACGTGGCCAGCATGCCGGCAGCACGCAACATGACCGGATGCCGGTCGGGACACGGCGTGTCGGGCCGGATCACGCTGTTGAACGTCAGCGCCACGGCGCTGTGGACCGTCGGCGTGTTCGCGGCCCTGTACGCCGGCGTCCTGGACCCGTCGGTCCGCGTCACCTCGAGCACGCTCTCGTCGATCATCAATGGCGGCGCGACCATCATGATGGCCGTGTTCATCGACCCGCACATGTCGGGGATGACGGACGATGTCGTCGAAGGCAAGGTCCCCGAAAGCCAGTTCAGGAAGGCCATCGTCTGGCTGGTCGGAAGCCGGCTGGCGGGTACCGTCGCGGCGCAGGCGCTGCTGGTACCGGCGTCGATGCTGATCGCGTCCGTGGCCCGGATCATCTGACGTCATGCCGACGCTCCCTTGCCAACCCAGGCGCGACGAATCCCTCGGATTTCCATCCACGCTGCGCGCTTCCGTACGCGCGGCCGTCGCGTTGGTTGCACAGGGAGAGACGGCGCCCCCGCATGGCGTCTTCACCGTCAACGTGGATGGCGAAGCCCTGCAGATTCCCTCTCGGCTCTACTATGACGCCGACCGGTTGCGTCGTGCGATCGACAATGCGCACGGCGTCGACAGGCTCGTTCTCGCCACACTGGCACGGCGCGTGACGAGCTACTGGAACTGTTATTATCGCCGCGCTTTTCCGGATCGCGCCGGCTATCCGGGTACCCGAGTATTGGCACTGATGAGACCCGATGCAACTGCCCGCTAACCTGCTGTTGAGACGTGCGACACACGCCGACATCCCCGCCATGTCACGCATCCGCCTGGCCGTCACCGAAAACGTCCTGCGGGACCCGACGCGCGTTACCGTCGCGATGTACGAGGATTACCTCGACCGGTCCGGCCGCGGCTGGGTGGCGGAGGCGGATAACGAGATTGTCGGATTCAGCTACGCCGACAACGTGAACGCGTCCATCTGGGCGCTCTTCATCCAGCCGGGCCAGGAAGGACGGGGAGTCGGCAAGGCGCTGCTCGACCGGGCGACGGCCTGGCTGTTCGAACAGGGCCACGAGCGCATCCGCCTGACGACCGGCGCCGGCACCCGCGCGGACCGCTTCTACGCGGCCCGGGGATGGCGCCGCGAGCCGGTCGACGCATCCGAGATCGCCTACACACTGGCGCGTCCAGTGGTATCCTTGACGCCATGACTACCGATTCCGACATCGAGCTGTCCGGCCCGTTCCAGGCCAAGGACGGCAACGGCCGTACCCTCGACGTGAAGTCGATCCGCATTTTCGACGAGGGCTACGGAATCATCGACGTGTACGTGAGATTCAAGGACCGGCTCGAACCCGGCGCCTACAGGGATCCCGTGCTCGTGCGCGCCATCATCGACCGCCTGCGCGCCGTCGGCTACAAGGGGCCGAACTTCGGCCACAGCGATCCGGGCCTGCAGGAAAGCCGTCTCATCGTGCTCGAGGCGCCCGAGGAATTCGCGCCGTTCGCCAAGAGCCGCGGCTGGAAAAACCTGGCCGAGGACTTCGACTAACTGCCGTGCGCCCCGAACAGGTCGTGCGCATCGAGGATCGCGTACGTGATCCCGGGATGGCGCTCCAACACCTTGCGCACGGCCGCCGGCACGGACTGGCGCACCTTCTTGCACAGCCCTGGCCGGTCTTCCAGCACGATGAGGATGCCGCGCAAGGTGCGCACCTCGTTCGGGCCCGGCGTGATCTTCAGTTCCACGCCGAGGTTGGCGCGGATGCGCTCCTGCAGGCGTTTCAGCTCGTCATAGCTGGAGACGGCATCGATGCGGTCGAGCAGCTTTTGCTCTTCCGTGCGCGTGAGGCGCAGCGGGCGCAGGTCCGCCTCCGGATCGGCGAGCAGGATCTCGCGCTCGCAGACGCAGGCGCCAGGGGGGCATTCGGTACGGATGGGTATCGATACTTGCTGCAACATGGGATCACGCTGTCAACGGATGGCTCGTCCGGGAAAGTAGTGTATATCATTTAATACGCCCGCCATGCGCTGCCAGTGCGAGCCCTTCCAGAACACGCGGTGGCAGCAGTCGCATGTGCTGAACTCGTCCTGCGTCGCGGCCACGCGCGGCGGCAGCCGGTCGAGCACATCGGCCTTTGCGACGAACCGCAGCGGCGCATTGCACGACAGGCACAGCGTGAACGGGCGCATGCGCTCGGCCAGGCCGAAGCGCTCGACCACTTCGCGCAACTGCTCCTCCGCCTTCAGCGCCCGCACGTAGCAGCCGTAGGCGATGCCGCGGCGCTTGAGCAGTTCGCGGTCGCGCGTCAGCACGGCGCGGCCGTCGTCGAGCGCGATCGCTTCGACTTCGGCGTCGTCCAGCGTGTTGCGGTAGATGGTGTCGAACCCCGCCATTCTCAACAGCCGCGCGAGACCGCCGAGATGCGCATCCGCGACGAAGCGCACGCGGCCCGGCGGACGCTGGTCCAGCCGCGCCACGTCGGCCACGGACAAGGTCGTGAAGCGCGGATAGACGGCGATGCGGTCGCCCTCTTCCAGGATGTCGTCCAGTCCCCGCGGTTCGCCGTTCAGGAGCACCAGCTCGACCTCCGTGTGCGGCACGCCGAGCGCCTCGATCATGTGCTTGGTCGTGGCGGCGCGTGCGCACGGCGTCGCGAAGGAGCGTCCACGCCGCTCGCGCGCGAGAAAGTCGTTCAATTCGCCGTAGAAGCGGAATGTCGCGCTGACCATGATTCGTCCACGCCGCGCAGCACCTCCAGCGCATTCGGCACCGAATGGCCCTCGGCCGTGTTATCGAAGATGCACCAGAGATCGGCGCCGGGCTGCATCATTGCCATGATTCTCTGCCCGACCGCGCTCAGGAACTCCGGCGGATACGACGAATAATAGATGCGCGGCGCGCCGTGCAGGCGGATGTAGGCCGACGCCGTCGTCGGCTCGTGCGGGCCGGGCTGGCCGGCGGGCGGATCGGCCATGACGCGCGCGACGCCGTGCTCGCGCAGCAGCGCTGTCGCAGCCTCGCCGAACCACGTCGGATGGCGGCCCTCCAGCGCGAGCATGCAGGGAAAGCGGGCGCGCAGGCGCGGCAGGAAATCCGCGACGACGTCCGCGTCGAACGCGCCGCTGGGCGGCAGCTGGACGAGCACGCAGCCCAGCTTCGGCCCCAGTTCGCCGGCCTCGCGCACGAAGCGGTCGAGCAGCTGGTCCGCGTCGCGCAGCTTCGCCTCGTGCGTGATCGATTTCGGCAGCTTGACGGAGAAACGGAAGGCGTCGGGCACGCTGGCGGCCCAGCGGGCGTACGTCTGCGGCTGGTGCGGACGGTAGAACGACGAATTGATCTCGACGGCCGGGAACACGGCCGCGTAGCGTTCGAGGTGGCTGCCCTCGACGGGGAAATCTGCCGCCACTTCCTTGTTGAGGCCCCAGCCGGCGCAGCCGATCAGGGGCCGATTGACATTGACTGCCGTGGATTGCAATTCGCTCATCTGGACCCATGTTGGAGGGCATCCGCCCGGCATCCGATTCTATGTCGAACGGCATGATGGACGGCGCACGCGCCGCCGGGCATACCCTGTCGATCACCAAAGGAGGAACACCATGGCCGAGTCCCTGCACATCGTCTGTCCGCACTGCGACGCCGTCAACCGCGTCGCCGGCGAGCGCCTGGCCGACCAGCCCGTCTGCGGCAAATGTGCCAGGTCGCTGTTCACGGCCCAGCCGACCGATGTCTCGTCCGCCCGCTTCGACAAGCACGTCGGGCGCAACGACATCCCCGTCCTCGTCGATTTCTGGGCCGCCTGGTGCGGTCCCTGCCGCATGATGGCGCCGGCGTACGCCCAGGCCGCCGGGCGGCTGGAGCCGCACGTGCGATTGTTGAAGGTCGACACGGAAGCATCGCAGGATCTCGCGGCGCGCTACAACATCCGCAGCATCCCGACTATCGCGCTGTTCCAGGGCGGCCGAGAAATTGCGCGCCAAGCCGGGGCGATGGACGCGAACCGCCTCGTCGCGTGGGTGCAGCAGGCCGCGCGCACCGCGTGATCCTCGGCACAACAGGCGCACGCCCGTGCGCTTCATTTACGGTTTGTAATTGAACACTACCGGAAGTGTGGCATTCGCGCCGCATTATGGTGTTTGGCATAAATATTTACCGGTGTTCTGAACACCGGACCGCGCGTCCGGCCTAATATTTTCCGTACGGAATTATTTGCCTTCGAGCGTAGCACCTCCGCGCGCACCTTGCCCAATTCACCTGTACCTTCCGAGTATTCCATGCCACCCCTTCCAACGCTGCGGCCCCGGTCGCCCAAGCCTTTGTTCCCACGCCGCCCTGCCGCGGCCATCTCCCTGAGCCTGAACGCCAAGATCTGCCTGACCGCGACCGTGCTCGTGATGCTCAGCCTGGCCGCCACGTCGACCGTGATCGGCATCCGCAGCAGCCACAGCGCCGAGGAATCGAGCATGAGGCTGGCGCGCACGACGGCGCGTGAAGCGGCGGCCGAGGTGCAGGCGCGCATGGGGGCGCACCTGACCACCGTCCTCGACCTGGCGCGCACGATGCGCACCACCCGCGCCGCCGACATCGCGCTGACCCGCGCCCAGATGAGCGACATCGAAAAGACGACGCTGCTGGACACCCCGGACCTGAACGGCGTCACCGTGACGTGGGAACCCGATGCGCTGGACGGCAAGGATGCCGAGTTCGCCGGCAAGCTGCCGGAATACGACGGCACGGGGCGGGCCATGCCCTATTACTCGCGCGACGCGGCGGGCGGCGTGCACGTGGAACCCATCGTGTTCCTCGACAAACCCCATGGCAACGACTGGTACGACATCCCGGAACACACCCGGCGGATCTACCTGACCGAACCGCATACGTATCCGATCAACGGCAAGGACGTCGCGATGACGTCGATAAACGTGCCGATCATGATCAAGGGCGAGTTCCGGGGCGTGGCGTGCGTCGACTTCGGCCTGTCCCGGCTCGGCGAGATCCTCGCTGCGCTCAAGGTCATCGACGGCGGCCGCCTGGCGCTCGTGTCGAACGGCGGCCTGTACGCGAGCAATCCGGATGCCGCGCTGAACGGGAAGAAGGCCGACGACATTCCGGCCGCCGGGCTGGAGGCCATCCGCCGCGGCGAGACCTATGAGTACGCGGACGGCCAGGGCCAGCTGCACCTGTTGCAGCCGATGAATCTGCACGCGGACATCGCGCCGTGGGCCATCAAGCTCAGCTTCCCGCAAAACGTGGTGACCGCCGATGCCCGCGACCTGCTCCGCTATACCTTGCTGGTGTCGATCCTGTGCGCGGCGGCGGCGGCAGCCGTGCTGGTGTCCGTGCTGAACCGTCTGACAAGGCCGTTGCGCGTGCTGGGCAAGGCCATGGCCGGCCTTGCCGGCGGCAATGCCGACCTCACCGCGCGCCTCGACGTGAAAGGCAAGGACGAACTGGCCCAGATCGCCGGCGGTTTCAACGACTTCGTCGGCAAGCTCCAGCACGTGCTGGCGCGCGTGCGCAAGAGCTCGGACGACGTGGCGCTGGCCAGCACGGAAATCAGCCGGGGCAACGCCGACCTGTCCGCCCGCACCGAACAGCAGGCCGGCGCGCTGGAAGAAACGGCCGCGTCGATGGAAGAATTGACCTCGACCGTCAGGCAGAATGCCGACAACGCGCGCCAGGCCAACCAGCTCGCGCAGGGCGCGTCGGAGATCGCCGCCCGCGGCAGCGCCGTGGTGGCCCAGGTCGTGGACACGATGGGGTCGATCAAGGATTCGTCGCAGAAGATCGTCGACATCATCGGCGTCATCGACGGCATCGCCTTCCAGACCAATATCCTCGCGCTCAACGCTGCCGTCGAGGCGGCGCGCGCGGGCGAACAGGGACGCGGCTTCGCCGTCGTCGCCGGGGAAGTGCGCAACCTGGCCCAGCGCTCGGCATCGGCCGCCAAGGAGATCAAGGCCCTGATCGGCGACTCCGTCGAGAAGGTCGGCGCCGGCAGCACGCTGGTCGGCGAGGCGGGCCGCACGATGGAAGAGATCCTCGGCAGCATCCGGCGCGTCACGGATATCGTCGTCGACATCAGCGCCGCCAGCGCCGAGCAAAGCAACGGCATCGCGCAGGTCAACCAGGCCATCGCGCAGATGGACGGCACGACGCAACAGAACGCGGAGCTCGTCGAAGAGGCCGCGGCCGCGGCCGAAAGCCTGCACCAGCAGGCCGAGTTGCTGGTGTCCCTGGTGGGCGAATTCCACATCGACACCGACTCCACGAGGAAGCAGATCCATGCGTAACCGGACAATCCAACGCGCCATCGCGGGCGCCTGCCTGGTGTTGTCGGCGTCCGGCGCATCCGCACAGACAACGGCGGCCCTGAAATTCGACGGGGCGATCAGGATGTGGGTGGAAGCGCTCAGCTGGAACGACCAGCGCAAATGGACGCCCGAATTCGACACCGCCCGCCTGGGCTTCAAGTACGACGACGGCCGCTTCCTGGCGGCGGGACGCGAACGCTATTACCACTACACGAGCCGCCAGACGGGGGCCCCCAGGGGCGCCGACATGGTGTTCAACGAATACCTGTGGGGCGGCTACCGGTTCGCCGACAAGAGCGAACTGCATGTGGGACAGGCGCGCATGCCGTTCGGTCTGCTGCCCTATGCATCGAACAATTTCTTCGAATCGATGGCCTGGTATGCCGGCTATGAAGACACGTATGCGATGGGCGTGCAATACCAGCGCACGATCGGCGGCCTGAACGCCAACATCGGCTTCTTCCCATCCGACGGCCGCCACCTGCTGTCGTGGACCAACAGCACAGGGGAACTCGACGGACTGGATTCGGTCCGCTTCAGCAATCACCTGATGAAAAGCTACGGCCGCGAGGAAAAAAACACGTTCGTCGCCCGGCTCGCCTACCCGTTGTCGTTTACGGGCGGCAAGGCAGAGGTCGGTGCCTCGGTGCTCGCAGGACAATTGGCCGCGACGAACTCCACGCTGTCGAACGGCGACCGCCGGGCCGGTGCGCTGCATGTGGCCGCCGAATTCGGCAACCTTGGGGTGCAACTGGAGACGATCCGGTACGCGAACGACTTTTCCGGGAACGGTTCGATTGCCGGGAACTGGTATGGCGCATGCGATCGCGACTGCGTCATCATCGGGGCGTACGGCTTCACGAACCGTCTTGCGGCCAAGGGGCAGATCGACATTGCGAACGTCAGCTATAAATTGCCGGGTTCGATCGGTCCGTTCAGCAACTTCGTGGTCTACAACGACTGGAGCCGTCTCAGGAAATCCGCCGCCGGCTATGCCGACAGCTACCAGAACGTGACGGGCGTGACGTTCTCGTCGGGCGGCTGGGTGGTCATCGTCGACGTGGCGAACGCCACGAACGAGCCCTATCTGTCGCCGGGCTTCGGCAATGCGCTCGCCACGGGAGGCGGCGCCAGATCGTCCGGTCATCGTTTCAATGCTAATATCGGTTACTACTTCTGATTAGCAGGGAAACCATGGCCCAGGAACTCGTCTACGAACGCGGCCTCGAGGATGCCAAGCAGTTCGCCCGCATCCTGTACGTCGCACACGCGCTCACCTTTTTCTTTTCGCTCGGCATGTTGTCGATCCTGGTGCTGATCGTCAATTATATCCGGCGGCCGGACATGGCCGGGACGATGGTGTACAGCCACCACACGTGGATGATCCGGTCGTTCTGGTGGTACGTGGTCTGGATGGCCATCGCGGTTGTCGTGGCGTTCACGATCATCCTGATTCCGCTGGCGTGGCTCATCGGCGCCGGCGCGTGGGTGTGGATGGCGTACCGGATCATCCGCGGGTTCCTGGACCTGAACAACAACCGCGCGATGCCCGTGTGATTACAGCCTGCCGAGCGCCTGCTCGATGTCCGCGATGAGATCGTCGGTCCCTTCGAGACCGATGTTGAAGCGCACGAGCGGGCCCGTGTCGGGCCAGTTGCGCCGCATTCCCTGCATCCGGCACGGCACGGCGAGGCTGTGCGTCCCGCCCCAGCTGTACCCGATGCCGAACAGGTCGAGGGCCTCGACGAACCGGTCGACCTGCTCGCCCGCATAACGCGCGTCGAAGATCACGGAGAACAGCCCGCCCGCGCCGGTGAAATCGCGCTTCCACACGTCGTGGCCGGGGCAATCCTCGAACGCGGGGTGCAGCACCCTGGCGATTTCCGGACGACTCTTCAACCACGCGGCCACCTTGCGCGCGGACGCGTCGTGCGCGTCGAAGCGCAGCTTCATCGTTTCCAGGCCGCGCAGGACGAGATACGCATCGTCCGCGCCCACGCCCATGCCGAGGCGCATGTGCGACGCCGCGATGCGGTCGTTGATGGCCGTGTCGCGCGTGATGACGGCCCCCATCAGCACGTCCGAACCGCCCGACTGGTATTTCGTCAGCGCCTGCATGACGATGTCGGCGCCGACGTCGAAGCCGCGCAGCGCGAGGCCCGCGGACCACGTGTTGTCCAGCGCGACGAGGATGCCCTTCTCCTTCGCCGCCGCGCAGATCGCCCGCAGGTCCGGCACTTCCATCGACACGGAGCCCGGCGCCTCGGTCCAGATCAGCTTCGTGTTCGGCTGGATCAGGTCCGCAATGCCCGCGCCGACGAGCGGATCGTAGAAGCGCGCGGAGACGCCGAAATCGGCCGCGAGCCAGCGTCCCAGCTCGCGCGTGGGATTGTAGACGTTATCGGGCAGCAGGACGTCGTCGCCCGATTTCAGCAGCGCGAGCAGGATCATCGAGATCGCGGCGAGGCCGGACGGCGCCAGCAGGCAATGCGTGCCGCCTTCGATGGCGGCCAGGCGCGCTTCCAGCGTGAACGTCGTGGGCGTGCCGTGCAGGCCGTACGTATAACCCTGCTTGTTGCGCCAGTCGCCCGCGCGCAGGCTGGCCACGTCCTTGAACAGGACCGTGGACGCGTGGTGGATCGGCGCCGGGTACGCGGCGAAGCCGGTCGGCGGGCGGTAGTCGCTGTGGGTGAGCGTCGTCTGGATGGACTGCTTCTTCGTCACGTCGCCACCTCTCCGCCCACGGCTGTCAGGCGACCGTCGCCCAGAGGTCGTGCGCATCCGCCTTCGTCACGACCACGTCGATGAATTCGCCCACGGCCGGCTTGGCCTTGCCCGGCGTGAGGGCGCGCTTGATGTGGACGACGCCGTCGATTTCCGGCGCGTCCGCGGCCGAGCGGCCGACCGCTTCGCGCGGGCCCACTTCGTCGACGAGCACGCGGATCGTCTTGCCGACCTTCGCCTGCAGGCGCGCCGCCGAGATCTCTTCCTGCAGCAGCATCACGCGCGCGCGGCGCTCTTCCTTGACGTCGTCCGGCACGGGATTCGCGATCCCGTTCGCCGTCGCGCCTTCGACCGGCGAGTACGCGAAGCAGCCCAGGCGGTCGATCTGCGCTTCCTTCAGGAAGTCCAGCAGGTATTCGAATTCGGCGTCCGTCTCGCCCGGGAAGCCGGCGATGAACGTCGAGCGGATCGTGAGGTCCGGGTTCATCTTGCGCCACGCCTGGATGCGGTCGAGGTTCTTTTCGCCGCTCGCCGGGCGCTTCATGCGCTTCAGGACGTCCGGATGCGCGTGCTGCAGGGGGATGTCGAGGTAAGGCACGACGTTCTCGCCCATGAACGGGATCACCTGGTCCACGTGCGGGTACGGGTACACGTAGTGCAGGCGCACCCACGCGCCGTACTGCTTCGCCATCTGGCCCAGCGCTTCCGTCAGCTGCGTCATGTGCGTCTTGACGGGACGGCCGTTCCAGAAGCCCGTGCGGAACTTGACGTCGACGCCGTACGCGCTCGTGTCCTGCGAGATCACGAGCAGTTCCTTCACGCCCGCCTTGAACAGGTTCTCCGCTTCCTGCAGCACGTCGTGGATCGGGCGCGACACGAGGTCGCCGCGCATCGACGGGATGATGCAGAAGCTGCAGCGGTGGTTGCAGCCTTCCGAAATCTTGAGGTAGGCGTAGTGCTTGGGCGTGAGCTTGACGCCGTGGTCCGGCACCAGGTCGATGAACGGGTCGTGCGGCTTGGGCAGGTGCGTGTGCACCGACTCCATCACTTCGGCCACGGCGTGCGGACCGGTCACCGCGAGCACCTTCGGGTGCACCTTGGTGATGATGTCGCTGCCGGAGGCATCCTTCTTGGCGCCGAGGCAGCCCGTGACGATCACCTTGCCGTTTTCGGCCAGCGCCTCGCCGATCGCATCCAGCGATTCCTGCACGGCCGCGTCGATGAAGCCGCAGGTGTTGACGATCACGAGGTCCGCGCCGGCATACGACTTGGCGGTCTCGTAACCCTCCGCGCGCAGCTGCGTGAGAATCTGTTCGGAGTCGACGAGAGCCTTCGGGCAGCCGAGCGAGACGAAGCCCACTTTCGGCGGCACGGCGGTGCCGGCAGCGTCGGAGGTGGCAGGGAGAGGGTTACGGCGGAGTTCTTGCATTGTCGGATTGCGGCAAAAATTCGGGGCAATCCGCGATTGTACAGGAAGCGGGGGCGGAGGGAAATCGCCCGGCGGGACGCACCCCCCTTTTGCAGCTTACTTCTTTTCCGGCGGCACCCCGAACGGGAACGCGCCGAACATCGCCTTGCTCTGGCTTTGCATCTGCTCCTGCATCTGCAGGAACAGGTTCTTGCTCTGGTCGATGTAGTTGTTCATCATGCCCTGCATCATCGGGCCCTGGATGTTCATGAACTGGGTCCACATCTCGGTGCTGAACGGCTTGCCTTCCATCGCGCCCGTGGCCGAGCCGACGAATTTGTTCTGGATGTCGGTGAACGCCTGCACGTTCTTTTCCAGGTACGAACCCATCATGCCCTGCATCGCGTGGCCGTAGTAGCGGATGATCTGGGACAGCACGCCGCTGGAGAACATCGGCACGCCGTGCGCTTCCTCTTCGAGAATGATCTGCAGGAGGATGCTGCGGGTCAGGTCTTCGTTCGTCTTGGCATCCACGACCGTGAACTCGTCGGAATCGAGCACGAGTTGCTTCACGTCGGACAAGGTGATGTAAGAACTGGTCTGGGTGTCGTACAGCCGGCGGTTCGGATACTTCTTGATCAGGCGTTCAGTGCTTTTTTTGACACTACTCATCTCATTTCCATGTACAGCGCCGTAGCGCATTTATTATGCGGCGACCGCGGGGATCCCCCGCGGCGTCTCCGATTCCAAGAGGATATCCGCTAAAAATACCACGTTGCGAACGCAGGTGCAGCAATTATTCGCTGAGCAACTGAATGATTTTTTTCGCAACGCGGCCGCAGCCTCTTCAATCGGCCCTGGCCTTGACGTAACGGCCCGGCGCCGGCTCGATCGCCGGATACTGCGCATTGCCCGGCTGGGCGGGCGGCGCGACCTCCTTGCCGCCATGTTCCACCAGGAATTTCGCCCATTCGGGCCACCAGCTGCCCTTTTTCTCGACGGCGCCGGCGGACCAGTCGGCCGGCGTCTTCGGCCGCGTCTTGCCGCCCTCGTTGACCCAGTAGCTGCGCTTGTTCTTCGAAGCCGGGTTGATCACACCTGCGATGTGGCCCGATGCGCCGAGGACGAAGCGGTTGTTCTTCGGCTTTTTCGGGTTGAGCAGGCCCATCGACGCGAATGCCGCCTCCCACGGCACGATGTGGTCTTCCTTCGAGCCGTACAGGAACGTCGGGCAATCGATGGCGCCCAGGTCGACCTTGACGCCCGCCACCGTCAGCGCGCCCGGCACCTTCAGCTTGTCTTCGAGATACGTGTTGCGCAGGTACCAGCAATACATCGGGCCCGGCAGGTTCGTGCTGTCGGCATTCCAGTACAACAGGTCGAACGCGGGCGGCGTCTTGCCTTTCAGGTAGTTTTGCTGGACATAGTTCCACACGAGGTCGTTCGGACGCAGCGCGGAGAACGTCGTCGCCAGGTCGCGTCCCGGCATCAGGCCGCCGCGTGCCAGTTGCTGTTCGCGCAGCTTGACCTGGGTTTCGTCGACGAACACGTCGAGCACGCCCGTGTCGGAAAAATCCAGCAGCGTGGTGAACAGGGAGAGGCTGGCGGCCGGTTTCTGGCCGCGAGCGGCCAGTACGGCCAGCGCCGTCGCGGCGATCGTGCCGCCCACGCAGAAGCCGAACACGTTCACCTTGTCCTGGCCCGTGATGGAGCGGGTGGCATCCAGCGCGCGGATCGCGCCCTGCTCCACGTAATCGTCCCACGTCGTGCCGGCCAGGCCCTGGTCCGGGTTACGCCACGACAGCATGAACACCGTATTGCCCTGCTCCACCAGGTAGCGGACGAGGGAATTCTCCGGCTGCAGGTCGAGGATGTAGTATTTGTTGATGCAGGGCGGCACCATCAGCAACGGGACTTCGTGCACGGTCGGCGTCGCCGGCGTGTACTGGATCAACTGGAACAAATGATTCTCGAACACGACCGTGCCCGGCGTGATGCCCACGTTGCGGCCCACCTCGAACGCGGATTCGTCCGATTGCGAGATCCGGCCCTTCTGCAGGTCGGCCAGCATGTTCTGGAGGCCCTTCGTGAGACTCTCGCCCTTGGTCTCGATGATTTTCTGCTGGGCTTCCGGATTCGTCGCGAGGAAGTTTGCCGGCGACATCGCATCGACGATCTGCTGGACGGCGAAGCGGATCTTCTGCTTGTCGCGCGGCGGCGCTTCGACGGCCTCGGCCAGCGCCATGAGGAATTCGGAATTCAGCAGGTAGGACGCGACGCTGTACGCGGACATCGCGTTCGCCGTCCACTCGGGTGCGGAAAAGCGGCGGTCGCTGAAGGACGGCAGCTTGCCGGTGACGAGGTCCTGCCACAGCTTCATCGCCTTTTGCAGGTAATCGTCGCGCAGCGCTTCCAGCTTGCCCTGCGACAGCCCGGCGCCGATATCGCCCAGCATCTTGGCCACCGGTGCGAACGCCGCCGAACCGTCGGCACCGTCGGGGAGTTTCATCCAGGACTGCCAGGCGGAGGGATCGGTGAATTGCGCAAACGGCGCCATCCAGGGTGCGGCAAGCATCTGCGGGGTAGCATCAGGCGTATTCATAAGGCGTCCATTGTGTAGAATCGTTTTATCGACAGCAACCGGAGCATCGCATGTGGATCGTAGCCATAGGATGGATGTACGTCGTAACCCTGATGGCGGCGACGGAGCCGACTGTGGTTGGCGGCATTATGACTTTTTTCGGCTATGGCGTGTTGCCATTCTCAATCGTTTTTTACCTTGCGGGATCAAGACGGCGGCGCGCCCGTGCGGCACAGGCGGCGCTGAAGACGGCTGACGGGACACCGGTCGTGCCCGTCGCGGGTTATGTGTCCGGTGCCGATGGCGGTGCGGCCGGGCACGGTTGCGATGGCGGTGGCGCCTGCCACTGATCCACCGCTTATTTCAACCAGATGAGGCTGGCCTGCCGGCCGGTAACGCCGTCGCGGCGGTAAGAATAAAACCAGTCGGTCTCGGTCGCCGTGCAGCGCTCGCCACCATGGACGCGCGTGATCCCGTCGCGGGCCAGCATGCGACGCGCCAACTCATACATGTCCGCCAGATACTTGCCCGGCCGACCCGGATATGGTCGGAATGCGGGCCGGAAAGCATCGTCCACCTGACCCGGCAACGCGGCCTCGAAGGCGGCCAGCACGTCGCTGCCGACTTCGAACGCATCCCTGCCGATCGCGGGCCCGAGCCAGGCCGTGATCTCGCCCGCGCCGGCCGCACGCATGGCGGCGACCGTCTGGCCGAGCACGCCGCCGGCCAGGCCGCGCCAGCCCGCGTGCGCGGCGCCCGCGACCTTGCCGCCCAGGTCCGCGAACAGCACGGGCAGGCAGTCGGCCGTGAGGATGGCGCAGACGACACCCGGCACCGTCGCGATGCTCGCGTCGCCCGTGCGCACGGGTCCGCCCGGCTGGACGGTCGCCGCATCGACCACGTCGGGGCCGTGCACCTGAGCAATCCACGCTGGCCGGCCCGGCAGGCGCTCACGCAGGCGCGCGCGGTTGGCCTGTACGGCGTCCAGGTCGTCGCCCGTCTGCAGTCCAAGGTTCAGGCCGCCTCCGCCGCGATTGTCGCCGTAGGGGCCCATGCTGACGCCGCCACGCCGCGTCGTGGCCAGTGCACCGAACGCGTCAGGCAGGTCGGGCCACTGGGTCGCCGGGTGGATCAGGTCAGCGTCCTGCAGATCGGATACCACCATCAGATCGCTTCCGGTTCTTCGATCCCGGCCTGTTCCAGAAGTTCCGCGAAATCGTCGGCCAACGGCACGACCCATTCCATGTGCTCGCCGGTGGCCGGATGCGTGAGGCCCAGGCGGCGCGCCTGCAGGGCCTGGCGGTGGAAGAACGAACGCAGGTGCTGCTTGCCGTACACGGTGTCGCCGACGAGGCTGTAGCCCAGCGACTGCATGTGCACGCGGATCTGGTGCGTACGGCCCGTCTCCAGGCGGCATTGCACGAGGCTGACGGGGCGGCGGTCGAGTTCGCCCGTCTCCAGCAGCTCGTAATGCGTGATGGCGGGCTTGGCGGACGGGCTGTTCGAGACGGCCATCTTGACGCGGTCCTTGGCATCGCGGCCGATTGCCGTGTCGATGGTGCCGAACGCGCGCGGCGTGCCCCACACGAGCGCCAGGTATTCGCGTTTGACCGTGCGCGCCTGCAGCTGGCGCACGAGGTCGGTCTGGGCTTCGAGCGTCTTGCCGACGACCATCAGGCCGCTCGTGTCCTTGTCGAGGCGGTGCACGATGCCGGCGCGCGGCACCGACACCAGCTGCGGGCAGTGGTGCAGCAGGCCGTTCAGCAGGGTGCCGGACCAGTTGCCCGAGCCCGGGTGCACGACGAGGCCGGCCGGCTTGTTGATGACGATGATGGCGTCGTCCTCGTGCACGATGTTAAGTTCCATCGATTCCGGCGTGTAGGCCGTGTCCTCGGGCGCGGGCTGCGGCACGACGACGATCGTCTCGTCGCCGTAGGCCGTGCTCTTGCCCTTTGCAGGCTTGCCGTCGACGGTGATGTGGCCTTCGTCGAACCATTGCTGCAGGCGGCTGCGCGAGAACTGGGGCACCAACCCGGCCACGACCTTGTCCAACCGCTGTCCGCAGTGTTCGGGAACCAGTTCCAGGGTGATCGGGGAGTAGTCGGGACCACCGGAACCGACGTCGAGCTCGGCGTCGAGGTCCTCGTCCAGGTCAGGGTCGAAAAGGTTTTCCGCCGAATTCGGCGCAGCAGTTAATATCACGTCAGTCCCATCGGCTATAATCAGCCGTTCGTTGAATCTCGGTAAAACTTTCTTGCAATAGAGCTTATGCAAAAAAAATTGTCTGTATTAGTCGTGACTAGCGTTCTGCTAAGTTTGTCAGCTTGCGGTTTGTTACCGGAAAGATCCGACGAAAACAAGAACGTGTCAGCTTCGAAATTATACGCTGACGCGCAGGAGGAAATGGCCGGCGGCCACTACGAAGCTGCGATCAAGCTGTTCGAACGCCTCGAATCCAACTATCCGTTCGGTACCTACGCCGCCCAGGCGCAGATGGAAATCGCCTATGCGCACTACAAGGCGCAGGACCAGGCCGAGGCGCTGGCGGCTGTCGAGCGCTTCATCAAGCTGCACCCGAACCACCCGCAAGTCGACTATATGTACTACCTGCGCGGCCTGATCAACTTCAACGACCAGATCGGCTTCCTCAGCTTCATCTACGCCCAGGACCCGACCGAGCGCGATCCGAAGGCGACGCGCGAAGCGTTTGCCGCGTTCAAGGAACTGGTCGACAAGTTCCCAAATAGCAAATACGCGCCGGACTCGATCGCCCGCATGAACTACCTGATCAATGCGATGGCGCAGTACGAAGTGCACGTGGCGAACTACTACTACCGCCGCGGCGCCTACCTGGCCGCGCTGAACCGCGCCCAGGGCGCCGTCACGCAGTTCAGCGAATCCCCCGCGCGCGAGGAAGCGCTGTTCATCATGATCCGTGCCTACGACAAGCTGGGCATGTTCGACCTGCGCGACGACACGCAGCGCATCTTCACCATGAACTACCCGAACAGCCGCTTCCTGGGCGGCAAGGGTTCGGGCGACGCGCCCTGGTGGAAGTTCTGGGCCAAGGCCGGCCCGAAACCGGCGCCGAAAGACGCCGTGCAGTGATGACGATGCCCGCGCGAAGCGGGCATTTTTTTGTGCCGCTCAGTCCGCCACGCGCCGCCGGAACACCCACGCCTTGTCCGTCGACACGCTCTCGTCGTACGCGTAGCCATCCACGTCGAAGTCCTTCAGGCGTTCGACGTCGGTGATGCCCTGCTCGGCCGCATGGCGCGCCATCATCCCGCGCGCCCGCTTGGCGAAGAACGAGATGATCTTGTACTTGCCGTTCTTCCAGTCCTCGAACACGGGCGTGATCACCGGCGCGTCCAGCAGCTTCGGCTTGACGGACTTGAAGTACTCTTCCGACGCGAGATTCACGAGGACCGTCGCGCCCGCCTCCTTCAGGTCGGCATTCAGCGCGGCCGTCACCCGCTCGCCCCAGAAGGCATACAAGTCCTTGCCGCGCGGGTTCGCGAGGCGCGTGCCCATCTCCAGGCGGTACGGATGCATGGCGTCCAGCGGGCGCAGCACGCCGTACAGGCCCGACAGGATGCGCACGCGGTCGCGCACGTAGCCGAGCGAGCGCGTATCCAGCGTGCGCGCGGCGAGGCCCGTGTAGACGTCGCCGTCGAACGACATGATGGCCTGGCGGGCGGCGCCGTGGTCCGGATGCCAGTCGGCGTAACGGGTCACGTTCAGCACCGATAACTGGTCCGAGATGGCCATCAACGCGCCGATCTCGGCCGGCGATTTCGGCTTGAGAACGCGGATGAGTTCGGCGGCGTCGTCGATGAAGCGGGGCGTCGTGCGCTCAAGGGTGGTGGGTGGCGATTCGAGGTCGAGGGACTTGGCAGGCGAGAGAACGATCAGCATTTAGTTATGAAACACGTACAGCGGGTAAAATTGCTGACATGATACCTGCTTCAGCGAAACCCATCGTCATCGACACCAACGTCTGCCTCGACCTGTTCGTTTTCCGCGACCCGCGCTGGGCGCCCCTGCTCGCCGCGCTCGAGTCCGGCAAGGTGCGCGCCGTCACGCGCGCCGACTGCCGCGACGAATACCGGATCGTGCTGCATTATTCCCACCTGCCGCTCGACGACAGTACCCGGCCACAGGCGGAGGCCGCCTTCGACGCCCTGGTCGAGGTCGTGGCGCCCACGTCGCGCGCGCTGCGCCTGCCCGTCTGCACGGACCGCGACGACCAGAAATTCCTCGAAATCGCCCGCGACGCGGACGCCGCCGTCCTCGTCACGAAGGACAAGGCCTTGTTGAAACTGGCCCGCCGTGCCGCGCGCGAGAACCTCTTCCGCATCATGACGCCCGAGGCCTGGGTCAAGACCGAGGCTCCGGCCACGGTAGAATGATCCAACCCGTATCCAACCCGTCCGCCCCATGACCACACCCGCCCTGCAATCGCGCCTGCCGGCCGTCGGCACCACCGTGTTCACCCTGATGTCCGCGCTCGCCAACGAGCACGGCGCCGTCAACCTGGGCCAGGGCTTCCCCGACTTCGGGTGCGATCCGCGCCTGCTGGACGCCGTCGACGCCGCCATGCGCGCGGGCCACAACCAGTATGCGCCGATGACCGGCCTGCCCGTGCTGCGCGAGGCGATCGCCGCCAAGCTGGCCGCGCTGTACGGCCACCCGTACGACGCCAACGCCGAGATCACGGTCACGGCCGGCGCCACGCAGGGCATCATCACGGCGATCCTGTGCGCCGTGCATCCGGGCGACGAGGTCATCGTCATCGAGCCCTGCTACGACAGCTACCAGCCTTCGATCGTCATGGCCGGCGGCGTCCCGGTGCCCGTCGCGATGCGCGTGGACGCCGGCGGGTACAGCGTGCCGTGGGACGCCGTCGCGGCGGCCGTCACGCCCAGGACGCGGATGATCGTCGTGAACACGCCGCACAACCCGACCGGCACGATCCTGCGCCAGGCCGACCTCGATGCGCTGGCCGCCATTGTCGAAGGGACCGGTATCCTGATCCTGTCCGACGAGGTGTACGAGCACATGGTCTACGACGGCCAGCCGCATGCGTCGGTGAGCCGCCATCCCGTGCTGGCGGAACGCGCGTTCGTCGTGTCGAGCTTCGGCAAGACGTACCACGTGACGGGCTGGAAGGTGGGCTACGTGGCCGCGCCGGCGCCGTTGATGGCGGAATTCCGCAAGGTCCACCAGTACAACGTCTTCAGCGTGAACACGCCGATGCAGGCGGGCCTGGCCGGCTTCATGCGCGACCCCGCGCCGTGGCGCGACCTGCCCGCGTTCTACCAGCGCAAGCGCGACCTGTTCCGCGCGGGGCTGGCCGGCACGCGCTTTACCCTGCTGCCGGCCGACGGCACGTATTTCCAGTGCGTGCGCTACGACGGGATCTCGGATCTGTCCGAATCGGAGTTCGCGCAGTGGCTCACGCGCGAGGTCAAGGTCGCCGCGATCCCGGTATCGGCCTTTTACAGCAAGCCGACGGAGTCCGGGATCGTGCGCTTCTGCTTTGCCAAGAAGGACGAGACGCTGAACGGCGCCCTGGAGCGGCTGGCGAAAGTGTAACGCGGCGTAGGGTGGGCGCGGCCGGCGTAGGCACCACGTGCCCACGCGAACGTCAGCGTCCCAGCTGCTGGATGCGCCGCTCCACGAAGCCCTGCAATTCCTGCGACAGCCCGCCGCTCGCGCAGGCGCGCTGGAACGCGTCGAGCGCCTCGCCGTTGCGCTTCTCGGCCTGCAGCGAGATGCCGAGACCCATCCACCATACGCCGTTCGACGGCACCGCGCGCACGGCCCGGTGATATTCCTCGGCCGCTTCGCGGTGACGCTGCTGGCGGGCCAGCGCGGCCGCGAGGAAGGCGTGGTAGTCGGCGTCGTTGCCCGCGTAGGGCAAGGTGCGCGTCAAGGTGTCGATGCCGTTGCCGCCCCGCTCGATCTGCAGGCGCGCCAGCAGCATCGCCATCGCGGGCTGGCGCGGGTCCAGCGTAAGGCCCAGCTGCAGCTGGCGCATGGCCTCGTCGTTGCGGTTCGCCTCGATCAGCAGGCCGACCAGCGTCTGGCGCGCCGCCTCGTGGGTCGGCTCGTACTTCAGCGCCTGCTCGAGCGCAGCGACCGTCTCGATCATGCGCCCTTCCTGCAGGCTCGCCAGCGCGCGCCGGTATTCGCCTTCCGCGCGCTGCGCACCCGTCTCCTGGCGGCCCTGGGCGCTGCGTTTGCCCTTCGGCGCCGCGCCGTCGTGCGCGGCCGCGCGGGCGGCGGCCACCATCGCGGCCGACGTCTTCTGCGCGGATTTGCCGCGCGCGGCCAGCGCCTGCGCCATCGCACGGCGCGCCTCGCGGGCCTCCGCGCTGTCCGGTTCCATCGGGGCGACGTCTTTTGCGCGCACGACGGCCACCTTCTCCGCCTTGCGTGCCGCCGCTTGTTCTTCCTTGTGCTGCGCCGCGAGCCGCTTGCGCTCCGCACGGCGCTCCGCCCGCGTCATGGGCTTTGCGGCCGGCGCGTCTTCGATCTGTTCGACAGCCGGAGGCGCAGCCAACGGTGCAGCGGCGGGCGGCTGCACCGGACCGGTGACCATCGGCCCTGCCGGCACCGGGCCAGTGACCATGGGCGCCACCTGGACGACGGCGACAGGCGCCGGCGCCACGGGTGCCGGCTTCGGCGTGCGGTGCAGCTGCGCCCAGGCCAGCCACCCAAGCGCACTCGCTGCGAGCGCACCGCCGACGGCGGCCGCGATCACGCGGCGGTTGGCGCGGTACGGTTCGCGCGCGACGGGCTTCACCTGACCCGGCAGCTCGCCGTCCTTCGGCGTGCCGCGCGCATCCAGGTCTTGCAGCATCTTGTTAATCAGGCTCATTCCGGCTCCCCGTCAATGGCTCAGCGCCCACGCCAGGCCCGCGCATGCGGCGGCCAGCGCGGCGGCCGATGCGGCCCACGGCCACAGACGGCGCCTGCTCGTCGCGAGCGTGTCGCGCGCGGCCAGGTTCACGTGCGCGCGCGCGACCTGCTGGCGTCCCTGGCCATAGCACAGCATCATGGCCTTGTGCGCGAGGATGTTGACGAGGCGCGGCACGCCGCCGCTGGCGGCGTACAGGCGGGACACCGCGCCGCGCGAGAACAGGCGCGCCCCATCATACCCGGCCACGCGCAGGCGGTGCGCCACGTAGTAATCGAGGTCGTCGCGGCTCAAGGGGCCGAGATGGTAGTGGAAGGTGATGCGCTGGGCGAGCTGGCGGATCGACTGCAGTTCCAGCTTGCGGTTCAGCTCCGGCTGGCCGAACAGGACGATCTGCAGCAGCTTGCGCTTCTCCGTCTCCAAATTCGTCAGCAGGCGCAGCGCCTCCAGCGTCTCGACGGGCATCGCCTGCGCCTCGTCGAGGCACAGCAGCACGCGCTTGTCTTCGCCCGCCAGCTGCAGCAGCCGGTGCGTGATGGCTTTCAGTACCTGGTGCTGGTCGGCGTCCTTGTCGTAGCCGACTTCCAGCTCGTCCGCGAGCGCCAGCATCAGCGTGCGCGGTTCGAGGTACGGGTTCGGGATGTAGGCGGTGACGAACTCCGGCCCGAGCGTCGCCATGAACTTGCGGCACAACAGGGTCTTGCCGGTGCCGACTTCGCCCGTGATCTTGATGAAGCCCTCGCCGCTGCGCGCCGCGACGAGCAGCGTGTTCAGGGCTTCCTGCGAATGCGGGGCGCCGAAGAAGTAGCTGGTGTCCGGCGTGATCCCGAACGGCAGCTCGCGCAGGCCGAAGTGGGCCGTGTACATTCAGCGGTTCCCCCGGGTGCGCGGGTCGAGCTGCTCGATGCGGCGGTTCGTGTCGAGCAGGTCGTCGTTCCAGTTGTTGATGCCTTCGACGATGGTCGGCTTGATCAGCACGACCAGTTCGCGCTTCTGGTTCACGCGCTTCTTGGCGCCGAACAGCGACGACAGCAGGGGCACCCTGCCGGTCCCGGGAATCTGCGAATCGTCGGCCGTCGACGCCTGGCGCATCAGGCCGCCGATGGCGACGACCTGGCCGTTCTGGCCGCGCACGATGCTGTCCAGTTCCGACGTGGCCGATGCCGCGAGCGGCAGATTCAGGCTGCCGGCCGTGCCCAGGTTGACGGACTTGTTGATGGTCGAGACCTGGCTCACGGACGGGTGCACGTGCAGCAGGATGTTGCCCTTCTCGTCGATCTGCGGCGTGACGTCGAGGACGACGCCGGAGAAGAACGGCTGCAGCGTGACGCTCGGCGACACCGTGTTGCCGGTCGTCGTGGAATTCGTGGTCGTCTGCACGCCGGTGACGTAGAACTCGTCGGTACCGATCTTCAGCACGGCCTTCTGGTTGTTGACCGCCGCCACGCGGGGGCTCGACAGCACGTGCACGGTGCCCTGCGTTTCGAGGAACGAGATCAGCGCCGCGAAGTTCGCCGTCTGCACGGCGAGGCCGAACATCGAGCCGGCCGCCCCCGCCGCATTCGACAGCGAGAAGCCGGTGCTGGCCGACAGGCCCGTGCTCGGGTCCGTGATGGTGGCCGGCTGGCCGCCGCCGAACGGCAGCGGCGTCAGCGCGGCGCCCGGCGCGACCAGGCCGCCCGAGACGCGGTTGTCGTGGCTGCTCCGGATCGACGCGAACGATGCCCAGTTGACGCCGCTCTGGTAGCTGTCGTTCAGCTCCACTTCGAGGATCTTCGCTTCCAGGATCACCTGGCGGTCGACGGCGAGCTGCGTGGCTTTCAGGTAGGCGTCCACGTTGCGCAGCTCGTCCGGCATCGCGCGGATCACGAGCACGCCCGATTGCGGGCTGACGACGACGCTGCGGCCGCCCTCCTTCGGTCCCACGATCGCCTCGATGGCCAGTTTCAGGTCGCCCCAGAAATCGTTGGCGGACGTCGTCGCGACGTCCGTGCTGTCCATCTGCCCGCCATTCTGGCCGTTCGGATTGTTGCCGTTGTTGTTCTGGTTGTTGCCGTTGTTGTTGTTCTGGTTCTGGCCCTGGTTGTTGCTATTGTTGTTGCCGTTGCCGTTGTTGACCGCGTTCGCGACCGACGTCGACGTCACGCGCGTGCTCGACATGCCCGCGCGTTTACCGACCAGGTAGTTCACATGGAACATCTTGGTCTGCATCGTCAGCGGCTTGATCGAGATGCGCGTGCCCTCGATCTTGTAGTCGTAGCCGTACATCTCGCGGATCGCGTCGAGCGTCTCCGGCAGGGTCACGTCCTTCAGGTTCGCCGTGATGGTGCCGGCGACGTCCGGGTGCACGAGGATGTTGTAGCGCGTGCCCGCGACGATCGAGCGGAAGAACTGCTGCGCCGGCACGTTGTTGAAGGAGACGTTGAAACGCTCCTCCAGCGCGGGCCGCGCCTTCGGCAGTTGCGTGGCCAGCGCGGCGGCCGGCGGCAGCAGCGCGTCGGCCACGGCCGCGTCGACGGTCGGCGCGGCGGCCGGACGCTTGCTCGCGCCGTTCGCCACCTCGCCCTTGATCTTGTCGTAGGTGGCCGGGCTGGGCGTCGTCTGGCAGCCGGAAAGCAGCAACAGCGCGGCGGTGAGCGCGGCCATGGAACGCATCGGAATACGCTTGTCGTTCATCCTCATCCTTTGTCAGCGCCGCACGGTGACCGTGGCGGCGTGGTCGCCCTTGATGCCGCCTTCGGCTTCGGCGTACAGGCGCAGCACCTGGCGTTCGCCGCCGCGCACCAGTTCCACCTCGTTCTCGCGGATGCGCACGACCTTCGCGCCGCGGAAGCTCTCGCCCTGGCGCACCGTCTCGCCGTCGATGACGGCCACCTGGCGCCCGCCCGCCGCACGCCCGATCAGGATCGACTGCAGTTGCGGGCCGCTGCTCGGGGCCAGCGGACCGCCGGCGACCGGCGTCGCGGCGGCGGGCGGTTTCGTCGGGTCCTGCAGGGGCTGCGCATGCGCGGCACCCGCAACCAGCAGCGCAAGGAGTGCGGCGCCAAAGGCCGGTTTCATCGTCGTCGGAATCACAGCTTCATCCATTTCGGGTCCAGGCTCAGGGTGTACAGCGTCAGGGTCAGGCGCACGTTCGGGTACTCGTCCGCTTCCAGCTGCGCCTTGCCCCAGAACAGCTGGGTGGGCAGCGTTTCCAGCGCCTGCATGTAGTCGACCATGTCGAGATAGCTGCCGCGCACCGTCAGTTCGACGCCGTGCCGGTACAGCAGGTCGGGCGACTTCACGACGGGCGGTGGCGCCGCCGGCGTGCCGTTCGCGGGTGCGGGTGCGGGCGCCGGCGTCGCGCCATCGGCCAGCGTCGTCACGGGCAGCGTCTTCAGCGACACGAGCTTCAGGCGCCCGTTCGCGCGCAGGATGGATTCCAGCAGCGGCGCGATGCGCTCCGGCGGCACGAGGCCTTTCTGCATCGTGCGCAGTTCGTCGCTCGTGCGCGCGGTCTCGGCCCGCACTTCGCCGAGGCGCTTGCGCAGCGCCTCGTTCGGATCGTCGCCGTAGGCGCGCGCCTTGCCTTCGATATCGGCCGCGATGCCGCCGAGGGTGATGGTCTGCTGCTGCAGGGTCGAGCGCAGCGCGGCCTCCTTGCGCGACAGGGGCGAGAACACCAGGGCGTTCGCGAGGAACACGAGCACGACGACGGCGGCACCGAACGCCATGATGCGCTCGCGCGGCTGGAGCGCTTCCACGCGCGCCGTGAACTTGAGCCAGCGGCGCTTCATGGCTGGCCTCCGGCGCCCGGCGTCGATGCCGCACTGGCGGCGGCCGACTGCAGGCTGAATTCGACGTACGGCGCGGGCGCATCCGTCTCCTTGCCGTCGGCGCCGCGCACCTTGACGGTGGTCGCCTGGCCGATCTGCATGCTGCCCACCGGCTTGCCCTGCAGGACGCGCTCATTGCGCAGGCGCGCCAGGTAGCCCGGCACGAGCGCGGGGTCGAGCGCGCGGCCGCGCACGCCGATCTCCGTGCCGGCGCCGGTGATGGTCACGCCCGTCAGCCACAGGCCGTCGACGCTCTGCCTCGCCAGCGCGCGGAAGTATTCGGCATAGCCTTCGGTATTGCCCAAGTCACCGCGCTGGATGACGTCGGCCACGCGCCGCAACGCATCGTGATCGGCCTGGGCCGCGGCCAGCTCCGCCTCGAGGCGGCCGTCCTTCGTGCGCGGCGCGAATTCGGCGGTGGCGGCTTCCAGGCGCTTCTGCGCGGCCTGCACCTGCTGTTCGCCGCGCGCGACCTCCGCCTCGAGGCGCGCCACGCGCACCTTGCCATACACGCCCGTCACGACGGCGCACAGCACGAGCACGCCGAGCGCGGCGGCCATCGCATTGACCGAGAAGATCTTCTTCTGCGGCTGGAACGCGGGATTGAAGAGGTTGATCTGCTGGCTCATGCCGCGCCCTCCTCCAGGCGCAGTGCGGCGCCGATGGGCACGAAGAAGCGCTGCTGGCGGCCCGGGTCGGCCAGGTCCGGCACGCGTTCGAGGTCCAGCACGTTGGCCAGGTCGAGCGTCTCGACGCGCGTGTACAGGTTGCTCGACAGGTATTCGTCCAGGCCCGTCGCGCCGGTCGGCGCCAGCACGAGCTTGGCCACGCTGATGAACGAGAACTGGCGCTCGAAGTTGTCGAGGGAGCGCTGCAGCTCCAGCGTGATCTTGTCGAAGGCCTGGTGCTTGCGGTCGTGGTCGTTGTCGAGCAGCAGGGCCAGCGTCACGTCGATGCGGCGCGACAGGTACAGTTCGCCGCGCCACGACACGGTCAGCAGGCCGCCGTCCTCGCCGAACGACAGCAGCGCGATGCCGCGGCCGTCCTGCTCCAGCAGCGCGGACACGTTACGCTGGGCCATCTCGGGGATGTCGATCACGCGCAGCTTTACCTTGGCCGCGCTGAACATCTTCTGGCGCGCGGACACGATGCTGTTGCGCGCCGCGATCGCGAACACGCTCTGCTGCGGACGCACGACGGCGTTGGGGTCGAGCGGGACGTCGAGGACGTCGAACGTGGCGTCGTCGATGGGGAAATCGAGGATGTCCTTGAGGCGCCAGCGCATGGCGCTCTTGAGTTCTTCGCGCGGCACGTTCGGCGATTCGACCGACATGAACTGGTAGTCGCCCCCGGCCAGCACCGTCGTGCAACGGTAGCTCGCGCTGTGCATTTCCTTCGCGGCCTTCTCCAGGCCGTCCGCGGACGGGGCACCGGGGAAGAAGACGGCATGCGTCACGGCCGGCTTCGCGCCGTCGTCCGCGCCACGGCGCACGCTGGCCGCCGCGATCCCGTCGCGCTGCGGCACCATGGCCAGCCAGGCTGCATTGTTCTGTGCTTTACTGAAAAAACCCATGCGTGGCGATGGTTATCCGTGACTTGGTCGAGATAAAGGCGATAGAGGCTTGATTATATTCAAGCAGTAGGAAATTCCGATACCAAATTTTTACTCCGGGAGAATATATTTGGTTTTCCGTGTGGAACTACTAATGGGGTGTGGTCAATACGCCGCATCGGGGCCGTAAACGACAATCGGGACCGCTTGGTGGCGGTCCCGATCGAATCAGGCGAAAACGATCAGTTGCAGTTATCCGCAGTTGCCGTCGCCGGAATCGTCACGGTCGGCGTAGCCGATGCCGCGGCCTTATAGATGATGTAGCACTTCGCTGCGCTGGTGGCACTCAGGCTTGCCGGAGCGATAGCCAGTTCGTCGTCACCCACGGTCATCGGGTTGCTGGCGCCACCCTTCACGTACGTATTGTAGTCGGTCGCAGCGAGACCGGCAGCGAGTGCCGTCGCGGCTTCCGCTTTCGGATAGCCACCCGTCTGGAAATTGATCTCCTGGTCTTCCAGCTTGACTTTACCGTCGCTTGCAACCTTGGGGCTCGCCAGCCACTTGCCGTGCGCCATCGCGGCGGTGGCGTTCAACGCACCTTTTGCAGCCTGCAGGCTGGCCAGGCGTGCATCGCCGCCGAGGCTCGCGAATTTCGGCAGTGCCGTCGCAGCCAGAATACCCAGAATGACGATCACGACGATCAATTCGATCAAGGTGAAGCCGCCCTGCGCATTGTTCTTGATACTTACTTTCATGCTCTCTCCGATTAAGGTGCGGCGTTCCCGGCCGCGTGGGTTTTAATTAGCGATTGCCTTGCGTACCGATTTCATTCAATGCAAGGCTCATCATTTGTTTCCCTGCGTCAGCAGGTGTATGAGTGAATTCTACCTTGAACCTGGGCAATTCCGATTTGCCTGAGGCAAATCTTTCTCGTTCTGAGGTGAGATAGACAAGGGTTTTGTCGCGTGGGTCAAACACCCACCCGTTTTTTTCTGTTCGACCCGTATCGGATAGTGCGAATTCGCCAAGATAATCCGCCGGCGGACGGGCCAGCAGGCGCATCGGATTCTGCGCGGCGAGCTTCGCGAGCGCATCGGGATGGCGCGCCGCCTCGACCTGCAGCGCCGTGCGCAGCGCGGCCACGGTGTGGCGCGCCGCCGCTTCCTCGGCCGCGCGGCGGTAGCCGTCCAGGCGGTGCAGCAGGACGGTGCTCAATGCCGCCGTGATGGCGACGACGATCGCGCATTCGTACAGGGTGAAACCGCGTGTTGTCTTCACACGAATCATTGCATGCCTCGTCAATGATGCAGGGCTGCCTTGCCCAGGTCCCAGATCGGCAGGAAGATGCCGAGCGCCAGCACGAGCACCATCGCACCGAGGAAGGTGATCAGGATCGGCTCGATCTGGCTGGACAGCGTCTTGAGTTCGTAGTCGACCTCGCGCTCGTACATCTGCGCGATCTCGTCCATCAAATCGTCGAGCGAGCCCGATTCCTCGCCCACGGCGATCATCTGCAGCACGATCGGCGTGAACACGTTCGCATTCGTCGCCGTGCGCAGGATGCTTTCGCCCCGTTCGACGCCCTCGCGCATCTGGTCCAGGCGCATGGTGAGATAGGCATTGTCGGCCGTCTGCGCGACGACCGACAGCGCTTGCACGATCGGCACGCCGCTGCGGATCGACAGCGCGAAGCTGCGGGCGAAGCGGGCCATCGTGGCCTTGTGGATGATCTTGCCGGCGATCGGGAAGCGCAGCTTCCAGCGGTCCCACGCCAGGCGGCCGGACACGGTGCGCGTCCAGGCGCGGAAGCCGAAGAACGCCGCCACGGCGCCGCCGAGCATCACGGGCCAGTACTCGACCGTGAAGCGCGACGTCGCGATCAGGATGCGCGTCATCAGCGGCAGCTCGGTATGGAAACTCTTGAAGACCTTTTCGAACTGCGGGATCACGAACACGTTCACGACGACCATCGCCGCGATCATCGCGATGATGACGAACGTCGGATAGCGCATGGCCGTCTTCACGCGCTCGCGCATGTCGCGGTCGAATTCGAGGTGGTCGAACAGGCGCAGGAAGACTTCTTCCAGCCGGCCCGTCATTTCGCCCACGCGCACCATCGCCAGGTAGAACGGCGTGAAGCATTGCGTGTGGCGGCGCATCGCCGTCGACAGTTCGCGGCCCGAGTCCAGCGATTCGCGCAGGTCCTGGATCACGCGCGCGAAACTTTTGTTGGTCGCCGATTCCTGCAGCCCGGCCAGGCCGCGCATGATCGGCACACCGGATTTCAGCAGCGTGTAGATCTGGCGGCTGAACAGCTGCACGTCGATCGACGTGACCTTCTGGCGCGTCAGGCGCTCCCACAGGGTCTCGCCGGCGCCGGCGCCGTTGGCGGCCGTCGTCGCCTTGCGGGTCGTCGGGGTGATGTCGAGCGGCGTGACGCCCGTGCCGAACAGCTGGTCGGCGACGGCGCTGCTGTCGGCGCCTTCCAGCACCCCCTGCATCAATTCGCCGCGCGCGTTGCGGCCTTTGTAGGCAAAGAACGGCATAAACGCTTATCAGTCTTCCATCTGGTTGCTGATCCGCATGGCTTCCGCCACCGTCGTGCGGCCCTGGATCGCGAGGCGCACGCCGCTGCGGCGCAGCGTCTCGCCGCGCATCTCGGCATGCGCCACCTTCAGGAAGTGCGACGGGTCCGGGTGATTCGCGGCCTCGTTGACGGCGCGCGTCATCTCCAGCAGTTCGTAGACGCCGGTCCGGCCGCGGTAACCCGTACCGTTGCAGTGCGAGCAGCCGCGCCCGTGGAAGAACGGCACGGTTTCCGCGCGGTCGCCCAGTTCGGCGCGCAGCCAGGCGCGTTCCGGCGCCGGCAGCTGGTACGGTTCGGAGCAGCTTTCGCAGATCACGCGCACGAGACGCTGCGCCAGCACGGCCTGCAGCGACCCGCTCACCATGTAGCGCGGCACGCCCATGTCCATCAGGCGCAGCGGGGTCGACGCCGCGTCGTTCGTGTGCAGGGTCGACAGCACCAGGTGGCCCGTCATGGCGGCGCGCAGGCCGATCTGCGCCGTCTCCTGGTCGCGCATCTCGCCGACGAGCACGATGTCCGGGTCCTGGCGCAGCGCGGAACGCAGCACGCGCGCGAAATTCAGCTCGATCTTGTCGTTGACCTGCACCTGGTTGATGCCGGACAGGCGGTATTCGATCGGATCCTCGACCGTGATGAGTTTCTTCTCGACGGAGTTCAGTTCGGCCAGGGCGCTGTACAGCGTGGTCGTCTTGCCGGAACCCGTCGGCCCGGTCACGAGCACGAGGCCGTTCGGGCGCTGGACGATGGCGCGGAAGCGCTCCACCAGCGCGGCCGGCATGCCGATCGCATCGAGCCGCAGCGTGGTGCCGACCTGGTTCAGCAGGCGCATCACGACGGATTCGCCGTACTGCGTGGGCATCGTCGAGATACGGACGTCGATGCGCTGGTTGCGCACCTTGACGGCAAAGCGGCCGTCCTGCGGCAGGCGCTTTTCCGAGATGTCCAGGTCCGCCATCAGCTTCAGGCGCAGCGCCAGCGGCGTCGCGATCTTGATGTCGGCCTCCGTCTGCAGGTGCAGCACGCCGTCGATGCGGAAGCGGATCTGCAGGCGGCCGTCCTGCGGCTCGATGTGGATGTCGGACGCGCGCACCTGGGCGGCGTCGTCGAACACCGACTGCAGCAGTTTCACCACCGGCGCTTCTTCGAGGCCCGAGTTGGCGGACAGCGTGTTGAAGTCGACGGAGGTCGTGTCGCCCAGGTCCTGTTCGAGCTCGCGCGCCAGGCCCGTGATCTCGCCCGTGCGGCGGTAGATGCGGTCGATCGCCTGCAGCACTTCCGTCTCGTTGACGACGGCCAGCTCGACGCCCTTCTTCAGCAGGCGCGCGATCTCGTCGTAGGCAAACAGGTCGGTCGGGTCGGAGACGCCGACGAGCATCGTGTCGCCGCGGTCTTCCAGCGCGAGCGCGCGGAAGCGGCGCGCCTGCGTTTCCGGCAGCTGGCGCACGACGTCCTGGTTGATGTTGTAGAACTTGAGGTTGAGGTAAGGGATGCCCAGCTGGCGCGCCAGGGCGCCGGAGATCTGTTCTTCCGTGACGAAGCCGCTCTCGACGAACACGCGGCCGAGCTTGCGGCCCGTGCGCTTCTGGTCGGCAAGGGCCTGGTTCAGCTGGTCTTCCGACAACAGCTTTTGTTGCACCAGGATTTCGCCAAGTCGGACTTTTTCGGGCCGCGCCATACCACCTCTTGATCAATGTAGGACTAGTCCTTCATTGTATGCCAGAGGAACGAAAAATTAACCTACAGAATGACTTTACGTAAGACAAAACGTATCGTCCACGCGACTTACTGTCTGTCCAGCATGCAAGCTCGCCAATACAATTACCCAAATTCGGGGTCAGAGCCCGTTTTTTGGCAATTGCCGCGTTAAATCTTCGATAAATCAGGGAGTTCTGGCGGTGCGTGCCGTAAAAATGTGCTCTGACCCCGAATTGTCAGGGAGGTGGCCGCTGGGCTACCATGCTGGCAAGGCGCCTCGGCTGCGCACACTCCGCGGGGCTTGCAGTGCAGTTGTTACAACGTCGTTCTCTTCCTTCCATCCGGCACAAGCTCGTGACGCTCGTGCTGGCGTGCGCGCTGCCGATCCTGATTGGGTATCTCGTGTTCGCCACCGACGCCGACAAGCGCGAACGGGCCCACGTCGCCGAGGATGCGGAGATGATCGCGCGCGCACTCGCGGCCGCCGTCGACCGTGACCTCGCCAACGGCGAAACGGCGGCGCGCACCCTCGCCAACCAGGCGAATCTCGCCAGGGGCGACCTGGCCGCCTTCCACATCGCCGCGCGCCGGCTGCTGCGGCCCGAATTCCCCGCCTACGCCGTCGCGGTCAGCGCGCCGGACGGCAAGGTCGTCCTCGACACGCGCCACGCCCTCGGCAGCGTGCTCCCGGCGCGCGGCAACGAAGCGGACATCCGCGCCGTCTTCGCCAGCGGCGACGCCTTCACGTCCGGCCTGCACCGGGGCGACGCCACGCAGCCGTGGGTGATCTCGATCACCGTGCCGGTCTGGCGCGAGGGCAAGGTCGCGTATGCCGTCACGGTCGAACTGCGCCCGCGCCGCCTGCAGGAACTGCTCGCCAACCAGAACCTGCCGCCGCACTGGACCGCCCTCGTGTTCGACAACCAGCGGCGCCTCGTCGCCTATCGCGGCCACGCACCCCACGATATCGGCGACCCCATGCGGCCGGAACTGGCCGCCGCGCTGGCCCGCAGGCCGGTCGGCATCGTCGAGCTGGTGGCGCACGGTCCGCAGGCGATGTACTCGGCCTATGCGCGCACGCTGGGCCATGACTGGGCCGTGGCGATCGGCTTCCCGCGCCACGCCGCGCGCGAGATCCTCGGCCCCGATCCCGGCACGACGGTGGCCTGGATCGCCGTCATGCTGGCCATCAGCCTGGGCCTGGCCTGGCGCATCGGCGACTCGATCGCGCGTTCCGTGCGCGCCCTGACGGAACCGGCGGCCGCCCTCGGCCGCGGCGAGGCGCTCGTGATCCCGCCGCTGGCGATCCGGGAGGCGGCGACCGTCGCGCGCGCGCTCGGCAAGGTCGAGGGCGAGCTGCAGCAGTACCGCGCCGGCCTGGAGTCGCTCGTGGCCGAGCGCACCAACGAACTGCAACGCTCCTCCGCCATGCTGGCCACCGTGTACGCGACGGCGCCGGTGGGGCTCGCGTTCGTCGACCGCAGCCTGAAGATCGTGATGATTAACGACTACCTGGCGGCCGTGAACGCGCTGCCCGCCGCCGCCCACATCGGCCGCACCCTGCCCGACCTGCTGGGCGAACGCGGCATCCACATCGAACGGCCCTACCGCCGCGTGCTGGCGACCGGGCGTCCGCTGATCGACATCGAGGACAGCGGCGAATCGCCCGCCGAACCGGGCGTCATGCGCCACTGGATCTGCAGCTACTACCCCGTGTACGGGCCGGACCGCGACCTGGTCGGCATCAATGCCGTCGTGCTCGACATCACGGAGCGCAAGCGCCAGGAACAGCGCAACCGCGACAACGAGGTGATGTTCCGCGCGCTGTTCGAAGGCTCGGGCGACGCCCACGTGCTGATCGCGTACGGCGCCGGTTTCATCAGCGCCAACCAGGCCGCGATCGACCTGTTCGGCTGCGCGGGGGCGGAGGAATTCCTCGCGATGGCGCCAGCGAGCAGCTCGCCCGAGTTCCAGCCCAACGGCCGCCGCTCGGACGAGTTGTGGCACGAGGCGATGCGCCGCACGCTCGACACGGGCGGCAACCGCTTCGAGTGGATCTACCGCCGCCGCGACGGCACGCAGTTCCACGCCGACGTGCTGCTCAACAGTGTGGACATCGGCGGCCGCGGCATCGTGCAGGGCACCATCCGCGACATCACGGCGCGCGTGGAGACGTCCGCCGCGCTGCGTGCCGCCAGCCGCCGGCTGGAAGAGAGCGAACGCATGATCCGCACCGTGACCGACCACCTGCCCGCGCTCGTCGGCTACTGGGACGCGGACATGCGCTGCCGCTTCGCCAACAAGCCGTATCTCGACTGGCTGGAACGCGATGCCGCCGACGTCATCGGCCACACGATGGTCGAACTCATCGACGAGGACCAGATCCGCGACGTGATGCCGCACCTGGAGGCCGTGCTGCGCGGCGAACGCCAGTTCTTCGAGCGGCGGCTGCACCGCAAGGGTTCCGGCAAGGTGATCCAGGCATGGGGCAGCTACATCCCCGACTTCGACGCGGACGGCCGCGTGCAGGGCTTCTACATGCTGCACGCGGACATCACGGAACTGAAACGCACGCAGTCGCGCCTGGAGGAAGCGCTGCGCGCGGCCGAAGCGGCCAGCAGCGCCAAGGGCGAATTCCTTGCCAACATGAGCCACGAGATCCGCACGCCGATGAACGCCATCATCGGTCTCGCGCGCCTGCTCGAGGAGGCCGACCTGGGCCGGCGCGAGCGGGGCTATGTGGCACGCATGCAGATGGCCGCGAAATCGCTGCTGTCGATGCTGAACGACGTGCTCGATTATTCGAAGGTGGAGGCGGGCCAGCTCGTGCTCGAACAGACGCCGTTCGCGCTGGACGACGTCCTGTCCAGCATCGCCGCGATGTCCGCCACGGGCGCGTGGAACAAGGGCATCGAGCCCGTGTTCGCCGTCCACCCGGACGTGCCGGCGCGCCTGGTCGGCGACCCGATGCGCCTCGGCCAGGTGCTGCTGAACCTCGTCAGCAACGCGGTCAAGTTCACGGAGCGGGGCGAAGTGGTGCTCGCCATCGAACCGGCCGGTCCGGACGCGCTCGCGTTCACCGTGCGCGACACCGGCATCGGCATCCCGCCCGAGCAGCAGCAGCGCATGTTCGAGGCGTTCTCGCAGGCCGACACGTCCACGAGCCGCAAGTACGGCGGCACAGGCCTGGGCCTGGCCATCAGCCGCCGCCTCGTGCGCCTGATGGGCGGCGACCTGCGCGTGGACAGCGCGCCCGGCCGGGGCGCCACGTTCCGCTTCACCGCGCCGTTCGGCGTCGCGCCCGGCACCGCGCCCGCGCACCCGGACACGCCGCCGCTGCGCGTCCTCGTCGCCGACGACAACGCGAGCAGCCGCGCCGCATTGGCCGCCCTGCTCGCCGGGCGCGGCTGGCACGTCGAGACGGCGGCCAGCGGCGCCGACACGCTCGCGCTGCTGCGCACAGAGGAACCGTTCGACGTCGCGTTCATCGACAGCGTGCTGGGCGACCTGGACGGCGCGTCCGTCATCGCCTTCGCGCGTGCCGACCAGGCGATCTCCCTGCCCCGCTGCGCCCTGCTGGCGGCCGACCCGGAGCGGGAGCGCCTCGATGCGCTCGCCGCCGACCTGCGCATCGGCGCCGTGCTGGCAAAACCGTTCACGCCGGGCGCGCTGGCCGACGTGCTGGCGGAACTGCACAGCGGCGCGCCGGCGCCCGCGCACGGCCGCGCGACGCCACTGGGCGGGCGCCTCGCGGGCCTGCGCGTGCTCGTCGTCGAGGACAACCTGCTCAACCAGGAAGTGGCGAACTACGTGCTCGTGCACGCGGGCGCCAGCGTCGATTTCGCCGCCAACGGCCGCATTGCCGTCAGTATGCTGGCCGAACATTCTGCCAACGGCGCGGCGCACTACGACGCGGTCCTGATGGACCTGCAAATGCCCGTGATGGACGGCTTCGAGGCGACCCAGGCGATCCGCGCCATGGGACTCGACGGCCTGCCGATCATCGCGATGACGGCCAATGCGCTGGACGAGGACCGGCGCCGCGCGCTGGCCGCGGGCATGAACGACTACCTCGCCAAGCCGATCGACGTGGACGAGCTGGTGAACATGCTGGTCCGCGTCACGGGCGGTCCGGCTGCGCCGCCGGCCGAAGGCGCGCGGACGGCGCTGGCGGCGGGGCTGGCCGTGCCTGCGTACATTCCCGGCGTCGACCTGAAGACGACGCTGCCCCGCTTCGGCGGCAATTTCGCCAGCTTCGCCGCCCTGTTCAAACGCTTCGAGAGCTCGCAGGGCGGCGCCGTCGCCGACATCCGTGCCCTGCTCGACGCCGGCGACCGCGCCGGGGCGGGCCAGGCCGCGCACCGCCTGCGCGGCGTGGCGGCCAACCTGGGCGCGACAGACGTGGCGGACCAGGCGCTCGAGCTGGAACAGGCATTGCGCAGCGAGGACGAGGCGGCGCTCGCGCTGCGTCTCGCCCGCCTCGATGCGGCGTTGTCGATCGTGCTGGAGGCGGCACGCGACCTCCCCGCACCGGAAGCCACGCCCGCGCCGGCCCCGGCGCCGGAAGATAGCGCTATCCTGCAGCGCGGGTTGGCGCAGCTGCTCGATTTGCTCCACAATAACAACATGAAAGCGATCGCGCAGTTCGAGACGCTGCGCCCCGCCCTCGCCCGGCTCGAACCGGGCCGGGTCGCGCCGCTGGCGGACGCCGTCGCGACGCTGCGCTTCGAAGAGGCGGCGCAGCTGGTGCAGACGCTACTGGATACGAAGGAGGATGCATGAGCTGGACCGACATGGCCGTCAACGGCCGCATCCTGGTGGTCGACGATGCGATGGAGAATATCCAGATCCTGCACGGCGCCCTGCAGGATGAGCACGAGGTGTTGTTCGCGATGGACGGTCCCCGCGCGCTCGAGATCGCCCGTACCCAGCAGCCCGACCTGATCCTGCTGGACGCCGTCATGCCCGGCATGGACGGGTATGCCGTCTGCAAGGAATTGCTGGCGTCGCCCGAGACGAGCGACATCCCCGTGATCTTCGTGACGGCGCTGAAGTCGCCCGAGGACGAGACGCGCGCGCTGGGCGCCGGCGCCGCCGACTTCATCAGCAAGCCGGTGAATGCCGCCGTCGTGCGGGCCCGCGTGCGCACGCAACTGACCGTCAAGCGCCAGCGCGACGCCCTGCGCGCCCTGATCCTCACCGACGCGCTGACCGGCGTCGCGAACCGCCGCGCCTTCGACGAGCGCCTGGACGCCGAATGGCGCCGCTGCGGGCGCGCGGGCCTGCCGGTGGCGCTGATCCTCGTCGACATCGACCATTTCAAGCTGTACAACGACCATTACGGCCACCAGGCCGGCGACGCGACGCTCGTGCAGTTCGCGACGGCGATGCGGCGTGCCGCCGCGCGCACGCAAGACCTCGTGGCGCGCTACGGCGGCGAGGAATTCGCGATCCTGCTGCCGCAGCTCGACGGGCGCGGCGCCACCGGCGTGGCGCACCGCCTCATGACGGAGCTGGAACAGATGGCGATCCCGCACGCCGCGTCGCCGACGGCGTCCCACCTGACTGCCAGCATGGGCATCGCCTGCATGGTGCCGGGCGAGCACAGTATCCCGGCCGACCTGATCCAGGTGGCCGACGCCCGCCTCTACCAGGCCAAGGCCGAGGGCCGCAACCGCTACCGGCTGGGCGGCGCGGACTGCGTCGCCTAGACGTTCAGGCGTAGCGCCGCACGAGGAATTCGGCCACGCACACGGGCTTCGTCCCGCCCTCGCGCTCGACCGTGACGTCCAGCGTCAGCTGGCTCGATCCGTTCTCATCGTCCAGCGCCGCCAGCACGATCGCCGCCCGCACGCGGCTGCCGGCCGGCACCGGCGCGGGAAACCGCACCTTGTTCAGGCCGTAATTCACGACGAGCTTCGCGTCGACCATCGCGAGGACGTCGGAGAGCATCGAGGGCAGCAGCGACAGCGTGAGAAAGCCGTGCGCCACGGTCCCGCCGAACGGCGATTCGCGCGCCGCGCGCTCCGGGTCGATGTGGATCCACTGGTGGTCGTCGGTGGCGTCGGCGAACGTGGCGATGCGGTCCTGGCCGATCTCGAACCAGCGCGACCGGCCCAGCTCCGTGCCGACGAGGGCCCGCAGCGCGTCCAGCCCCGTCACTTCGTGCAGGGCGCTAGCCATGGCGCTGCTCCCCGCCGGGCCGGCGCCCGAACATGCCCATGCCCTCGACCGTGCACACGGTCTCGCCATGCTGGTTGAGCGCGACCCACTTCGACCAGACGACGCCGCGGTCCGGCTTCGACGTGGACGCCTTCACCTGCACGGTACGGTAATGGACGTTCAGCGTGTCGCCCGCGCGCACGGGCGCGAGCCAGCGTACGCCGTCCAGGCCGGGCGAGCCCATGCTCGCCGACCGGTTCATCAGGCCATCGACGACCATGCGCATCATCATGCTGCACGTGTGCCAGCCGCTGGCGATCACGCCGCCGTAGATGGATGCCGCGGCGGCGTCGCGGTCGACGTGGAACGGCTGCGGATCGAATTCCCGGGCGAACGCGACGATCTCGTCTTCCGTGACGGTGCGCGTGCCCAGGTCGATGTCCTGGCCGGGTTCGAAATCCTCGAAGTACCAGTAGTCTTTCATGCTGCCGCCTCCTCGTCCTCGTAAAACCCCGGCTGCGCGATGAAGCGGGCCAGGTGGTGGTCGCAATCGCCCAGGGTCAGCTCGATCGTCGACAGCCGCTTGAAATAATGCGACGCCGGCAACTCGTCCGTCACGCCCATCCCGCCGTGCAGCTGGATCGCCTGCTGGCCGACGAAACGGGCGGCCCGGCCCACGCGGTACTTCGCGGCCGCGACGGCACGGCGGCGCTCGGCGGCCGCATGCACGTCGCCGGCGTTGCGGGCGTCGTCGGCCAGGCGCACGGCGGCCAGCAGCGCCATCGAACGGGCCTGCTCAAGATGCACGTACATGTCGGCCATGCGGTGCTGCAGGGCCTGGAACTTACCGATCGGCAAACCGAACTGCTGGCGCGTCTTGAGGTAGTCCAGCGTCGCGCCGAACAGCGCATCCATCGCGCCGAGCGCTTCCGCGCACAACAGGCCGGCGCCATAATCGGCCGCCGCTTCCAGGATGGTCCAGCCTGCGCCCACGGTGCCGACCACGGCGTCCGCGCCGACCGTCACGTCGCGCAGCAGCACGTCGGCCGCACGCTGGCCGTCCAGCATGCGCACGTCACGCATGACCACGCCCGCCGCGTCCGCCGGCACCGCGAACAGCGTGATGCCGTCCTCGTCGCGCTGTGCGCCGGCCGTCCTGGCCGAGACAATCAGCACGCCCGCCTGCGCGCCGTGCAGCACGACCTTCTTTTCGCCGTGCAGGCGCCAGCCGTCGCCTTCCGACGCGTCACGTGTGGCACGCGTTGCAATGTCGCGCAGGTCGTGGCGCGACTGGCGCTCGCCCAGGGCGCAAGCCAGTTTCAGCTCGCCTGCCGCCACGCGTTCGAGCAGCGCGTCGTGCGCACGCCCGCGACGCAGGAACTCGGCGCCGAACATGGTCGCGAAATACGGTTCGACAACGAGACCACGGCCGAGTTCCTGCATCACGACGAACATGTCGACGGCGTCGCCGTCGAACCCGCCCTGCGCTGCCGGCAGCGGCAGCGCGGCCAGGCCGAGCTCGGCGAGCGTGGCCCAGGCGGCGTCCGATACGCCGGCGGCCGACCCGACGATGGCGCGGCGCGCCTCGAACGTGTAGTCGCGCGCGATCCAGCGTTTGAGCGCGTCCGCCAGTTGCAGCTGCTCTTCCTTGAAGTTGAAGTCCATGTCTTTCCTCACAGGCCCAGGATCATCTGGGAGATGATGTTGCGTTGGATCTCGTTCGATCCGCCGTAGATCGACGTCTTGCGGAAGTTGAAGTAATGCGGGAGCAACGGCGCGGCGAAGTCGTCGTCGATGACGCTGTGTTCGCGCTCGCCTTCGAGGTAGGCCGGGTCGAACGGCAGCGCCAGGGGCCCGGCGGCCTCGACCATCAGTTCCGACAACCGCTGCTGGATCTCGGTGCCGCGCACCTTCAGCACGGACGCTTCCGGACCCGGCGCCTGGTCGGCTTGCGCCAGCACGCGCAGCACCGTCATCTCGAGCGCCATCAGTTCGATCTCGAGGTCCGCCACTTTCGCCGCGAACAGCGGGTCGCGCAGCAGCGGGGCGCCGTTCTTCTGCTCGCGCCGGGCGAGCTCTTTCAGCCGGGCGAGGTCGCGCCTGGACCGGCCCACCGCCGCGATCCCGGTGCGCTCGTGGCCCAGCAGGTATTTGGCATACGTCCAGCCCCGGTTTTCCTGGCCGACGAGGTTCGCTACCGGCACGCGGACATTGTCGAAGAAGACTTCGTTCACCTCATGGTCTTCGTCCAGCATGATGATCGGGCGCACGGTGACGCCGGGCGCATGCATGTCGATCAGCAGGAACGAGATGCCCTCCTGCTTGCGCACGGCCGGGTCGGTGCGCACGAGGCAGAAGATCATGTCGGCGTGCTGGGCCAGCGTCGTCCACGTCTTCTGGCCGTTGACGACGTAGACTTCACCTTCCCGCACCGCCGTCGTCTTCAGCGACGCGAGGTCCGACCCGGCGCCGGGCTCGGAATACCCCTGGCACCACCAGTCCTCGCACGCCAGGATGCGCGGCAGGTAATACGCTTTCTGCTCCTCGCTGCCGAAGGCCATGATGACGGGCGCGACCATGTTCACGCCGAACGGCAGCACGGGCGGCGTACCGGCGCGCGCGCATTCCTCCTCGAAGATGTGGCGCTGCACGGGCGTCCAGCCCGGGCCGCCGTATTCGCGCGGCCAGCCGGGGGCGGCCCAGCCCTGGAGCGCGAGGATGCGGTGCCAGCGCACGTAATCGTCCTTGTGCAGGCGCAGGTGGTGGTGAACCTTGTGGCGCAGGTCGGCCGGCAGCTCGGCCTCGAGGAAGGCGCGTACCTGGTCGCGGAAAGCCAGGTCGTCGCCGGTATAGGTCAGGTCCATGTTGTCTCCTTTGTTATGCCGGCCAAAAAAGCACGACCGTTCAAAAGATTGTACCCGAAATCATCCGGCTGGAAACGTGGCGCACAAATGCAAACGCCCCCGCGCGAGGCGGGGGCGTCCGTGGTGTCAAGCAGGCCGTCGATCAGCGCTTGCGGCGACGAACAATGCCCATCGCGCCCAGCATGCCCGCCATCATGAGGGCGATCGAGGACGGTTCCGGCACGGCAGCAGCAGCCGGGGCGGCCGGCAGGCCGTCGCCGAGGTCGCCACCGATGCCGTCATTGCCGTTCTGCGCCGGGATCGGCAGTTCGACGATGGCACCGCCCTCCTGGCCGCCGGCGGCCGGCGTGATCACCGTCGCGCCATTGCCTTGGTCGTAGTTGCCCGACGGGGCGCCGTTAACGCCGTCGCTGTTCGAATTGCTGCCTTTCGGTGGGTTGGCAGCGGGCGCTGGTGCACCCGACCAGGAGCCGCCACCGGCACCGGCATTACTGTTGCCGGCACCGCCGGCCCCCTCATCCGTGACGACTTTGCCGTCGGCGGTGGAGACGACGCCCTTGCCGTTACCCAGCATCGCTGCGAGTTTCGCATTGCTGGTGCTCAGCAGATAAGTGCCTTCGATACCCTGCGAGTAAGACAATTTCACTTGCGTACCGGTCTGGCCGACGCTTGCGCTGGCCTTCTGGTACAGGGCTTCGGCCAGGTTGCCGCTGCCGTAAGCGGCACCGCCGACCAGGCTCACGCCGTTCGACAGCACCCCCGAACTGACCACATCCGAGCCATTACCGCTGGTCCATCCGGACAGGAAGCCCGACTGGGCCGCCGTACCGGTCGCCGAAAGCACTTCTGCTTGGGCTCCGCATGCGCTCCCGACCAGGAAAGCCGCCGCGATGAGGTAACGAGTTGTCATATTGCACTCCTTGCTCAGTTCAAAAAGTTATTTTTAATTTAACTGCTGAGTGAATGTAGCATAGGTAAAAAAAAGACAATTTTCAATTGAGCGGCATAAAAAAAGGCGAGGCTCCCTGGGGAGCCTCGCCTTCAGCCATCCGGTAAGAATAAGCGCTTAACCGGCGGTTATTTCATTTCTTGCAATTTCCTAGTTGCCATTTTGTTTCAAAATAGACATGTATGGCATGGCGCGCGACGCCATCCGGGTATCCGCTTTCAGCATGCCAGCCTCGTCGGCCAGGATATGGGCGGCCTCCTGCAGATACACGTCCTTGGCGTTCTTGGCGGCCTTCTCGGCGGCCAGTTCGGCAGTCAGGCTGCGCTCGTCGCCCTGCAGGCCGTCGTCCGCGCTGGCAGCGCCCTTCAGCACGACATTCGTCTTTTTCGGGCTGGTCGGCGTCGGCACCTTGCCGCGCTGTTCCTTGCTGCCCGGACCGGACACGGGCTCATCCGGATTGTCCTTGCCGGCCAGGCGCGATTCGCGCAGGCGGGCCTTGGCTTCCTGGTTCTCGCGCTCCTTGCGGCGCACCGCCTCGTTAAGCGAAATCAGGTTGTCCTTGCGGACCTTCAGGGCTTCGGCGATGTCCTGCTGGATGTCCTGGAAGTCGCGGTCCTTGGCGACACGGCTGTCGTGCTTCTTCTGCAGCGGATTGAACAGTTCCTTCAGGTCGCCGGACGGCATGTACGTCGCCGGCTTGATCTGCACCCACGGCAGCGCGTTGTCGTAGGACGATTCGCCGAAGTTGTCGTCGTCCGACGTGACCGGGAACCTGATGTCCGGGGTGACGCCGCGCAGCTGCGTGGTGCCGCCATTGATGCGGAAGAACTGGGCGATCGTCATCTTGAGCTCGCCGTACTTCATCTTGTCGTTCTGCGAGAAGCGGTCGAGGTTGATCAGCGTCTGCACGGTGCCCTTGCCGAAACTCGGCTCGCCGATGATGATGCCGCGGCCATAATCCTGGATCGCGGCGGCGAAGATTTCCGACGCCGAGGCCGAACCGCGGTTGATCAGCACGCCCATCGGACCGTCCCACGCCAGGCCGGCATCCGTGTCGCTCTCGACTTCGACGCGGCCTTCGGCGCTGCGCTGCTGCACGACCGGGCCCTTGTCGATGAACAGGCCCGTCAGCTCGACGGCCTCGATCAGCGAACCGCCGCCGTTGTTGCGCAGGTCGATCAGCACGTTGTCGACCTTCTCCTTCTTGAGCTCGCCGAGGATGCGCTTCACGTCGCGCGTGGCGCTCTTGAAGTCCTTGTCGCCCTTGCGGCGCGCCTCGAAGTCCTGGTAGAAGGTCGGCAGCTGGATCACGCCGACGCGGCGCTTCACGCCGTTGTCCGTGACCTCGATGATCTTCTTCTTGGCCGACTGCTCTTCCATGCTGATCTTCTGGCGCACGAGGGAGATCGTCGTGTGCTTGCCGTCCTGGCCGGCGTCGGCCGGCAGCACGTCCAGGCGGACCGTCGAGTTGCGTTCACCGCGCACGAGCTGCACGACGTCGTCGATGCGCCAGCCCATCACGTCCGTGAACGGGCCGTTGCCCTGGGCGACGCCGACGATGCGGTCGCCGACCTTCAGCTTGCCGGATTTGTCGGCGGGGCCGCCCGGGACGATTTCGCGGATCACGGTGTAGTCTTCACGCGACTGCAGCACGGCGCCGATGCCGTCCAGCGACAGGCGCATGGCGATGTCGAAGTTCTCGGCCGAGCGCGGGCCCAGGTAGTTCGTGTGCGGCTCGATGGCCATCGCGTACGCGTTCATGAACATCTGGAACACGTCTTCGTTGTTCAGTTTCTTGAGGCGGTTCTGGTAGCCCTCGTAGCGCTTGTCCAGGGTCTCGCGGATGGCTTTTTCGTCCTTGCCGGCCAGCTTCAGGCGCAGCCAGTCGTTCTTGACGCGCTTGCGCCACAGGTCCTTCACCTCGTCCTCGTTCTTGGCCCACGGAGCCTTCTCGCGGTCGATCTGCAGCGACTCGTCCGTGCTGAAATCGAACTTGCCCTTCAACAGCTCACGTGCATACGTCATGCGGTCGAAGAAGCGCTGCTGGTAGACGTTGTAGATCTGGAAAGGCACCGTCAGGTCTTCGTTGTTGATCGCATCGTCCAGCTTGGTGCGCACGGGCGCGAAGTTGTCGATGTCGGCCTGCGTGAAGTAGAGCTTCTCGCTGTCGAGCGCCTTGAAGTAGGCGTCGAAGATCTTCGCGGACATCGCGTCGTCCAGCGGGGTCGCCTTGTAGTGGTAGCGCGCGAGCACGCGTGATGCCCACAGGGCGGCCTGGGTCTGGGCGGGGGCCGGCTTGAGCTGGCCGACGGGTGTCGTGTCGGTCTTGACCGCGGCAACCTTCTCGGGCTGTGCCGTGACCACGTGGGCCGACATGGCAAACGCCAGCGCGACCGTCAACAACTGCTTCTTCATTCTTGGTTCTCCGGACGGGAATATTCAAGCGACTGCTTGGCGGGAGGGCCGGCAGTCGCGCCGACGCAGCGGCGGATGCAACCCATTCTACAGGATAGCGCGGCGGCGCAGAGCCGGCTTGTACGCGTCTTCAGCCGAGCTTAAGTCTTCACGGCGGCTGTTTGCCTACCCTTTTACAAATCGAAACAAACTGGTTTGAAACCAACAGTACGCCAGGCCGCCCGCCGCGATGATCAACAGATAAGGCCAGCTGCGCAGGCTGAGTTTCCAGTCGACGGGCGACGGCCAGAACGACAGGAACTGCGGCGCCAGCAGCAAGGTCAGCGCCAGGTCGGCCGGACCGAAGTGCCACGGGGCGCGGGTGCGCCACCACGCGACCGTGAGCGGCACGAACAGCACGAGGAACGGCGCCAGCGCGGCCGGCGCGGCGTTGTACCAGCGCAGGTTCGCGAACGACACGGAGCCGAGCTCCCACGTCCGCCCGTTGCGGCGCGGGATGATGGTGAATCCGACGGGCTCGGCGCCCAGCAGCAGCCCGACGGCAAAATGCGCCATCTCGTGGCAGAACGTGCCGACGGCGCTGAACAGGAAAAAGACGGGGTGCGCCCGCGTCACCATCCAGATCAGGAACGCGAGCGCCAGCGACGGCACGAGATACAGCAGCATCTCGCCCAGGCCGCAGGCCCACGCGGGCAGATGGTTGGCGCAGCCTGCCAGCCAGGACATGGCCGTGGCGCGTCAGCCCAGGTAGAAACAGCGGCCGCAGGCCTGGCGGTAGCTCTCGTTGCCGCCGATGCTGACCTGCTCGCCCTCGCGGATGCGGCGCCCTTCCGGATCGACCCGGATGTTCATCGTCGCTTTCTTTCCGCAGGTGCAGATGTTCTTGATCTCTTCGATATCGTCGGCCAGCGCGAGCAGGTACGCGGAGCCGGGGAAAGGCTCGCCGCGGAAATCGCTGCGCAGGCCGTAGCAGATGACGGGCACGCCGCGCACCTGCGCCAGCTGGTGCAGCTGCACGACCTGCTCCTTCGTCAGGAACTGGGCTTCGTCGACGAGCACGCACGACACGGCCGGCGCCTTTTCCAGGAAATTCGTGTCCCTGTCGAACACGTCGGTCTGGCGCTTCGGCCCCAGGCGCGACGTGATCTGGCCGATGCCGTAGCGGTCGTCGATGGCGGCCGTGTACAGCTGGACCTTCTGGCCCTGCTCTTCGTAGTTGTGCGCCACCTGCAGCAACGACGTCGACTTGCCCGCGTTCATTGCCGAATACCTGAAATAGAGTTTTGCCACTGCCCTGTCCTGCCCTGGAATGCCGTTGTTCGATCCGGCGATTATAGCAATCCGGCGCAGTTGACGCCCCGGCGGCGCCAGGGCAGCCGGCCGGCGTCAGCGGCGACGGCGCCGTGCCGCGAGCCCCAGCAGGGTCACGCCCGCCAGCATCATGCCGTACGTGGCCGGTTCCGGCACCGCCAGCACGACGTTGTTCGCCGTCGGCCAGTACCCTCCTCCATCCGTACCCAGCGAGACGGACGTCAGCGGCGACGTCGATACGAAACCGACGAACGACGACGTCGTCGCGCCGTCGATCGTATAGGTCATGGAGCCGCCGTCGGCGGCCGTCAGCACGATGGTACCGTCCGGCACGAACTGCCCATTCACATCGGACGCGAAGAAATTGCCGCCAAACGCGCTCACCCCGCCGCTGAAGTTCGAGAACACGATGGGATTCAGCCGGGCATTGTTCGACAGCCAGAAATCGGACGGGCCGCCCGCGCCCCAGATGCCGGTGTCGGAATAGGCCTGATAGTCGTAGGTGCCGGCGGTGCGGTAGACAGTGTCGCCGTAGGCCGCGATCGTCAGGTCGTCGAAGTTGTCGACGCCGGGCGCGGAAACGGCGCTCAGGAAGGCGCTTTCGGATGTGTAGACGGTGATGCCGGCCTGCGCGCTGGTCGCGGCGCACAGCACGGCAGCAAGGCAAAGCGGTTTCAGGGACGACAGCGACGGAATATGCACGGTTCACTCCTTGGGTTCGTTGGTCGGCCACATGGCCGCCTCAAGTAGAACGAGGAATGCAGACTGCATATTTGTCCGGACCGGTATTTAGGCCCCGCTTTGCGTTGCGTATAACGTGCGCGGGGCGCTCACTCGCCCGGATGATATTTGCGCTCGAGCTGTTTCTCGATATCTTCCTTATAGTAGAGCACGTCCTTGAACTCGCCGCGGCTGTACATGGCGGCCTGGTCCATGAAATGGGGCGACGCCGGATCCCCGCTCTCGCCGCCGGCCAGGATGCTCTTCGCCCGCACGCGCGGACCGAACTCGACCGCCGCAACGAAACTGTTGCCGCGGTCGCCGTAGATGCGCTTCGTTGTCTGCTTGCCCGTCATGCCGAACGAGGCCAGCGAGCCCCAGTTGGCCGACGTGAAACCGACGGGCAGGCTCGGCTTGGTGTCGTCGTATTGCTGGTCGACGGCGCCGGACAGGCGCTGGAAACGGTTGATCTCGCCCCACGGAGTCTTCCAGCTGCCGAAGTCCGCCTGCAGCCTGTCGCTCGCACGCGCCAGCGCATCCAGGCGCTCCTGCGGCGTCAACCGCGCCTGCACGAAATCGATCACCGGTACGCGCTGCGCCTTCGCGCGGTTTGATGCCTGCACGACCATGTCCTGGCCCCAATACACGGCCAGCGACGTGGGCACGGACGCCGTCGAGAAGCGCAGGTCCCAGCCGCGCAGCAACGCGACCTGCTCGGCCAGCCGTGCCTTCAGCGGATCGCCGTCCGGCAGCGCTTCCCAATCCTTCGCGACGGCCGGGACGAGGGGCTCGAACGCCGTCAGGTAGCTGTCGTAGGCCTTCGCGATGAGGCCGTCGAGCGTGAGGCCGCGCGCGTCGTGCAGGACGCGCTCCGCGTGGACGCCGCGCGGATTCTGCGGCAGCGACCACATATACGCGGGATAGGTCGAGCAATCCGGGCTGCTCGCGCCGAAGCCCGTGCACGGCCAGTTGTTCGTGTTCGAGATATAGCCGCTGCCCGGATTGAACAGCGTGATCGTCTCGCCGACTGCGTGCAGCCCCTTCCACTCGGTGGCCGGGTCGCTGCCGTCGACGGGTTTCGTCCAGTCGAAACGGGGGTCGCGGCGCGGGATGAAATTGCCGTGGAAGTAGGCGATGTTGCCGTCCGCGTCCGCATACACCGTGTTGTTCGATGAATTCGTGCGCAGGTCCATCACCTTGCGGAACGCCGCGTAGTCGCGCGCCTTCGTGCGGCCGTACGACTGCATCAGCGCGTGCATCGGCTCAATCATCATGCGCACCGCGACCCACTTGCCGTCCTGCGCGCGGATGACCGGACCATGGTGCGTGAAGTACGCGGTGACGGTGCGGGTCGCCATGCCGTTCGCCGTTTTATACGGCAGCGCGATGGTCTTCGCGCGCACTTCCCGTTCTGCGCCGCCGTATTGGTAGACGTATTTGCCGTCGCGCCGGTCCACCGTTTCCAGGTACTCGTCGATGACGTCGCCGCCGCCCGACGTGTGCATCCAGCCGACGCGCTCGTTGAAGCCCTGGTAGACGAAGAACTGGCCCCACGTGACGGCGCCGTACGCGTTCAGGCCCTCTTCGCTCACCATGTGGATCTCGGGGCGGAAGTAGAACGACGTGTGCGGATTGATCATCAGCAGGGCGCGGCCGCCGGCCGTGAGGCGCGGCGCGATGGCGAAGCCGTTCGAGCCGCGCGGCTCCGGATCGAACCCCTTGTCCGCGAGCGCGACGGCCGGCGCGGGCGCGGTGCCATAGAACGCCTGCAGCGCCTTCAGGTCGATCGTCTCGATGTCGCCGCCGATGCTGCCCTCGCTGAACGCGAGCGCCATCCACGGCTCGAAGCGCGTGAGCAGCTTCGGCTTCACGTGCGGATGCGTGACGAGATACCAGTTCAGGCCATCCGCGTACGCATCCATCAGCTGTTTCAGCCAGCCCGGGCTCTCTGCGTACTTTGCCTTCAGTTCGGCCGGGTCGATATACAGCTTCATGCGCAGGTCGCGCCAGATTTCCTTCTCGCCCTCGACCTCGGCCAGCCGTCCCAGCGCGTTGATGTAATTGAGCTCGACGCGGTTGAAATCGTCCTCGGCCTGCGCGAACAGCATGCCGAACACGGCGTCCGCATCCGTCCTGCCGAAGACGTGCGGGATGCCCCATTTGTCGCGCAGGATCGTCACGCGCCGCGCTTTGGCCTGCATGCGTGCGCGCTCGGCGAACGTAAAAGCGGTGTGCGTGTGCGCGGCGGCCGGCGCCGTGGCGTACGCGGCCACGGGTTGAGCGAGCGCGAACAGCGCGGCGCAGGCGATGGCGACCGGGGTCGCGCGGGACAACGTCATGGGAACTCCCCGATCAGGCGCCGCCGAGCGCGGCGAGCTTCTGGCGCAGCACTTCGTTTTCCGTCATCAGCGTCGCCACGCGATCCTTCAGTTCGCCGACCTGGGCCCGCAAGGCCTTCACCTGGTCTTCCGGCGAATCGGGCACGGTTTCCTTTTTCGGCTTGGCGCCGGCCTTCTGTTCGCGCACCTGGCGCGCGGCCTGCTGCAGCTCCTTGCGCCCGCCGGCGACGGCGGCGACCTGCGCTTCCGGCGGCAGCGACGCGACGCTGGCGGCGGCGCTGACGGAAATCGTGCCGCTGCGCACGGCGTCGACCAGTTCCGGCGCGGCCGTCTTGCGGATGCGCTCGATCTGGCTCAGCGTATTGGCCGACACGCGCGCCGCCTTCGCGACGTCCTCGCGCGTGCTCCACGGCGGATCGGCCGGGTCGTCGGCGGGTTCCTGCACCGCCTGTTCCGGCGGTGCCTCGGCGGCGCGCTGGGCGGCGCGCGCGGCGACGATTTCCTTCTTGCGCAGCGCAAGCATGCCGCGCTGGAAGTCGGACACGCTGCGGCGCGCGAGATTATTGTCGATGACCCACAGCATGACGTCTTCGAGCGAGTCGAACTTGTTGTTGTTGACCGTGCGGAACGGGATGCCGTGCTTCGTGCAGATGTCGTAGCGGTTATGCCCGTCGATCAGGACGTCGCGCCACAGCACGAGCGCGTCGCGGCAGCCGTCGGCCAGCAGGCTGCGCTCGAGCGCCGCGTATTCGACGGGTGTGAGGGGATCGATGAAAGAGCGGAGTTCCTCGTTGATCGTGATATTCAAAGTCTGTCCTTGCATGTTTCCTGCCGCGGCAACGGCGGCCGCGGGCGTATCGCCCCGCATGCTACACCATGCGCCGCCGGGCGGCACGCGTCATGCATGTTGAATGGAAACTTTCGCCGGATCGGCGCACAATGAAACGGTCTCAGCCACCAGGGAGCGCACGATGAATCGCCGCCATGACCGTATATCCGCCATGTTCATCGATGCCGTATTGAACGGCAGCCCCCAACACGGCATCGCGCACGCCGCGCGCCTGCTGCACGAGGATGGGGTGCCGTTCGACGTTGCGCTGCGTGTGCTGACGCGCCCTGCGGGACGGCGGCTGGGGCCGCGTCCGCCGCACGTGCTGGTGGCGGCTGCCGCAGCGCTCGTGCGGCCCTTCGGGTCGGCCCATCGGTGGCCGGGCGCGGACAAGCCAACATTGCATTTTTGACCCTGAACGGGTCTGGCTGTGCTAGAATCCTGCCCGCTGCCCGGATGGTGAAACTGGTAGACACCCGGGACTTAAAATCCCGTGCCAGCGATGGCGTGCCGGTTCGATCCCGGCTCCGGGCACCAAGTGCCCATGCGGCTCTCCCGCGTAGTGGACACTTCGATTTAGCGTCGTCTTAGTTCCGCAAAATCGAAGTAGTTCCGCGAAATTCAATTCGCGGTGCGTTTGCTTAAGCGGCGGCGCTGATCACCCTCACCGACCATTCCTTAACGTACTCTGAGCCATCCGGCCCTCGCTCCGTACCGTCCAAAAGCATCCCTGTCGCGGTCATGGTGACAAGCCGAAGACTCTGAAACCCGGGATGAGCGGCCAACTTTGCTGATCGGTAGGCTCGTAAATTTTTGCCTTTGGCCGCCCGCCGCATACTGCGACGACGAGCTTGCCGCGCCCCCTGAGCTATACTAAATCTCGCGGCCGTGGAAGCGTCGGCCGCGCCAACGCAACCTTTCTCTGACGCTGCACACTTATATGGGATCGGCGCTACCCTCATCCCTGTGCCACTTATCGGGCGGTCAGAGACATTTCGTACACGCCGCAGGTAAGGGTCGGCGACAAACCTGGTCTGCGCTAGCGCATCCTCAAATAGGTAGCCTTGAACTTCGTGAGCCTCAGCCGGGCGGGTGTTAAACGATCCGGGCAATATTCGACGAACATTGCTTGCTCTTTCGCAAAGTAGAGCCAACTTACCATTTGAAGGTCAGTATTCTTGCCTATCCGACCTTTCGAATTGCAAGATACCGCGCTTATATAAGTAGCGCTATGATCGAACGAGGATGGCGTCTGAACACGCGACGTTACAACACTGCTCTACAGCTACTTCTGCGTGCGCTTGGCACAATCTGCCTCTACCCACATACCCACACCTTCCGGTTGCGGCTGAGAATATGTACAGACCCACTTATCAGTCCCTATTTGGCCGCTGAACGCGACTTCTCCGAAAGCGTCAGCTGTGCGAAGACAAGCGCCCGAACCCGGAACAATTACTTTTTGCGCGGGACAAGTCAATTCCTTCTGCATGCGATTGTCATTTGGGCCAGCTTGCACCGTGTACTTAACTGCAACATGCTCAACCTCCTTATAAGAAAGCGGGCTATCCGGGTCCTCGCATATTGCGCGCACAGCCAACCCAGCATTGCCTGTCTGGAACTCCCGCCATTCGCACTCCCAAGTATGGGCCCCCAAAGGAGCAGAGGTCTTTATGGCGCTAACCCCATTTCCGGAATAAATACATTGGCCGCTCGATGGCCTTACCACCATATCGTTGGGACAGGTTAAGTGCTTGGCACGCCGGGTGTCGCCACCAAAAGAAAACCCCGTCATTTCTACCGAAATTTTTCTTCTCGATTTTGCACCTGCGCCTTCAATTCTTTTGTCTTTTTCTTCAATCCTATTTCTCGGCTCCAGAACAAGGTCGTCATCTATATTACTCATACCTGTGAAATTTGCCGATACCATTACTCTAGAATTTACATCCCTAGGTATTAAAAAAAAGGTAATGGATTGACCGTCAACCATACTGACACGCCCTTGCGACTTCCCTTTGATGGCTTTGCCGTAATCGATCAGCGCATTGCGCGCCGACAGTGTCATAACTCCACGACTCTTGAATTTAGGCGACCGCCATGTAACTGTAACCGGGATCCCAGTTGCGTCGATAGGATAATTTGATGACAGAAGCACTCGCCCCTTCTGTCCTGCGGTTTGCTCCATACATCGGCCCCATTCCTCTACTTGGGCCGGGGTTAGAACCGTTTTATAAAATGACTTTACGGCATCAAGCGAACTCGAGGAGACTTCGTTTTTTATTCGATTCGTTATCTTTTCGCGAAAATCCGAACTGCTGCTGGAATTATCCAACTCAAAACTAAAAGCCTTGTAACCGACATCTACTGAAAGATCGCTTGACTTCATGTTTTTAAGTCGTGTGTATTCATATTCCGCGTAGTTAAGCATATAAGATCGAATGGCAGCATATGATTCCGCCCCCGATTCAATGGTAGGTCGAAGAGCGTCGCCACATTTATCTTCTTCAGCTGCGCGAGCCATATTCTGTATCAACATCAATGCAGATAAAAAAGTGATCCCCGCGAACGTTTTACGCATCACAACCTCCAACTTGAATGTACGCTTACTTAAGAACGAAAATATTTTCAGAGAAACAAAAACCCGATTGCTTCAGCTCGCTCTTTACATCATTTCAAAGTGGACTGCACATTCTTTATAGACGAATCCCCTTAACTTGTCGAGAAAGTAATTCAGATGACTCCTCTTAAAAATTCCTCTGTCCGCCAACCGCCACCGTCTTTCTTAGCATTCGTTCAGATTGCCAGGATTCGCTTCGGGTACAGGCCTGCGGCGATCTATATCTTCGCCTCATAGGGAAGATAAGGCCGCCTGATCCTTACTTTTGCGGAACGCATTTCGAGGGCTAAGGTTTTGATTTTGAACTTTCGACGGACTTAAAATCCGGTGCCAGCAATGGCGTGCCGGGTCGATCCCGACTCCGGGAACCATCGGTTTATCTTCTGGACTTCCCTACCATTCGCAAACCTGTCGCCTTCCCCATGACGTTGCAGGTTCTTATTGTTCAAGTTGTCTCAGGTCAGCGCTGACCAGCGCAGACCTTTGATGGTATCCGTGACGATATGCGCCAACCGAGTAAAGTCGTATTCCGTCACACGACTGAGCGGACGCGAGCCGGTACTCACAGATACCTTTGTAAATACCGTCAAACTGAACGGCAAGGCAGCCCTCGAACATGCCGACGGTGACCGTCCGACCTGGCCTCGACAGAACAACATTATTGTCGTCTTCGCATTAGACTATGCAGAGTAGCTACTTTCAGTTATCGATGACTGTGCTGCCGCAATAACCTGGTCCGCCGAGAACCAGATCGTGACAGCCATGCGTCCTCGACGAGCCGACACCGAGTATGCCGGTCAGTTCGGTCAGCGGCGTCCACGTCGTGCCCGTCTGTTGCAGCACCGTGTTGCGGCGCTCCGCCCGGCCATAACACACGGCGTCGACACTCGCCACAACAACCTGCCGTACCGCCTTGCCGCCAAGCCGGGCCGTCGTGAACGCCGGGTCGATCGCGCGCCCGCGTTCGTTGCGCCATGCGCCATCCCGCTTCGTGTAGCCTGCGGCCGCCAACAATGCATCGTGCGCCGCCCTCGACAAGCCCAGTGGCCGAGGCGGCAGCGGAAACGGTCCTTTGTGCGGGTCCCACCCGCTGATCTCGACGTACCGGCGCAGCAAGCCTCGCCCTTGCCCGATCCGTCAAGCATGACGGTTCAAGCGATCCCGGCGCTCATCTCGACGACGCGTCGCGCGTCGGCCACCCGGTTCCGCCCGCCCCGCTTGGCCGCATACAGGGCCGCATCGGCCCGCTGCAGCAGACTCGCCAGCGACTCGCCCTCATCGAGACTGGCCACGCCCACACTGACGGTATAGCGCACGGCCGCGCCACTCGCCCCGGCCACGCCGGCCCGTTCGAGCGCCCGCCGCAATTCTTCCCCGAGCTGAACAGCCGCATCCGCATCCGAGTGCGGCAGCAGCACGGCGAATTCCTCCCCGCCCAGTCGCGCACAGGCGCCGCCACGCAGCACGGCGCCGGTCCGCGCGACGAGGTCGGCCAGCACACGGTCGCCGACGGCGTGTCCATGGGTGTCGTTGATGGCCTTGAAGTGGTCGACGTCGAACATCAGCAGCGACAGCGCCCCGCCAGTGCGCACGGCGTCCGCGTGGGCGCGCCCGGCGCGGCCGAAGAAGGCGCGGCGCGACCAGGCGCCCGTCAGGTGGTCGTGTTCCGCCGCGTACCGGGCCTGGCCGATCAGGCCGGCGTTCGCCATCATCACGGCGCCCAAGGTCAGCCCGGGCAGCGCCAGCGTGCCGAGGGCAAAGCAGACGAGGTTGACGGGCGACGCATCGAACAGCGTCACCTGCGCATCGTGGTGCGAGGCGTACAGCGCCGCGCGCACCGCGTGGGCCGTCGCCAGGGTCAGTGCGGCGCCGAACGCGAAGCGGATCGGATAACGGGCCCCGCCGGGCTGTGCCCACGGCCTCAGTCCCAAGGCGATCGCGACGCACACGACGCCGTGGAACAGCGACGAGAGCGCGACGCGCACCGCCATCGCGTCCACCCCGTAGTGGAAAACGCCCAGCGCCACGGTCGACGTGGTCACCAGCGCGGCGAGCGCGCGGTACGGGGCCGGGCGGCCGAGGTGCCGCTCGAAGCCGGCATGCATCAGCGCGGGCGCGCCCAGGAACAGCAGGTTCGCAACGTCGATGGACAGCACATCCGGAATCCGTCCACGGCCGGCGAACAACAGCAGCGCCGCGATGGCCAGGACGTTCGCGCCCGTCCACTCGCGCACGCCCACCACGTCGCTGCGGGCGAGCGAACGCAAGACCATGAGCATGATCGCGGACAGTGCGATGGTGACGAACAGTAAAAGTAAGGCGCTCAAATCGGAACGGGCTGGATGGACTGGCCGTGCAACACTGTCGAGAATGGCACGATTGCCGGGAAAGACGCGCGAAATTGCGCGGTGGAAATAAAACCCGAGTTTAGCAAATTTGAGTGACAAAATCTTGCCAAGAAGGAACAATTTGCCGGATTTTTGGCAAAATCAGTGAAGAAAAGCCAACCACGATGACGCAGAAACAACACGCGCCGCAAAGCAGGCATACCGGGAGTAGCACAGCCACGAAACGGATCCAGTCCGTCGACGTCTTCCGGGTCCTTGCGATCGCCGCCGTCATCGCCCTGCACACGGCGCCGCACACTGGCCCGGATGCGGTCGGGCTGCGCGTCGACGTCCGCACGGTGCTCGACCAGCTGGAGCGCTTCGCCGTGCCCCTGTTCTTCATGTTGTCCGGCTATTTTTGGGCGGGCCGCTGCCGGGACCGCGCCGCGTGCTGGACGGCCGGCGCCGCCCTCGCCCGGCGCGTGCTCGTGCTGTTCGTCGCATGGTCCGTGATCTATTTCCTCATCACGGTCGCGGCGGTGGGCTGGCAGGCGGCCATGCGTCCCCTCCCCGGCCTGCCCACCCTCCTGCTCCAGGGCACCAAGGTCCACCTGTGGTTCCTGCCGGCGCTGGCGCTGGCGGCCCTCGTCAGCGGCGCCCTGCTCGCGCGGGGGCGGGAGCGCACCCTCGTCGTGCTCGCCATCGTGCTGTACGCCGTCGGCCTCGCCGGGAAGGCGTATGCCGACACGCCCATCGGCTTCCATACGCACGTCAATGTCCGCAACGGCCTGTGCTTCAGCCTGATCATGTTCGTCACCGGGATCCGGCTGCGGCGCGCGGGTCCCCGGCCGTCCTGGCGCCGGCTCGGCCCCGCGCTGGCGCTGGGCGGACTCGCCCTGCAGCTGGCCGAGGTGGCCTGGCTGCACGCGCATTGGGGCACGAACATGGCCCAGGATTTCGTGCTCGGCACATATCTTTACGGGCTGGGCATGACGATGCTGGCGCTGTCCGATCCGGCGCCGCTGCGTTTTCCCCGCCTCGCGGGGCTCGGTCCGCTCGTGCTGGGCATTTATGCGTCGCACTTCCTGTTCGTCGACCTGCTCGCGCGCCCGGATTCGCCGCTGCACGCCGTCCCTGGCTGGGATATCATCGTCGTCGCCCTCGTCTTCGCGCTGTCGCTGGCGCTGACGGGGTTGTTGTGGCGGTTCGCGCCCACGCGCCGCCTCGTCGCTTAAATCGAGGGACGCATCATGTACGGATTGATCGGCAAGATCCTTTGCACACCAGGCCAGCGCGACACGCTGACGGCCATCCTCGCCCACGGCACGACGGACATGCCGGGCTGCATCAGCTACGTCATCGCGCACGACGCCGCCGACCCGGACGCCATCTGGGTCACGGAAGTGTGGGACAGCCAGCACAGCCACAAGGCGTCGCTGGCGCTGCCCGCCGTGCAGGCCGCCATCGCAAAAGCGCGGCCGCTGATCGCCGGTTTCGGAGAGCGCTTCGAGACGCGCCCCGTCGCCGGCCAGGGCCTGCCCGCGCCAGGCCTGCCGGACTGACCGGAGCGGCGCACGCTAACGGACGACCGTCGTCTCCCATCTGCGCTACCATCGTCCCATGTGTGGACGATTTGACCAAAGCCAGACCGCGCGCCATTACGCCAACCTGATCGGCTGGACCGACGCCGTGTTCGACAGCGAGTCGAGGCCGACGACGAACGCGGCGCCGGGTACCTACCGCCCCGTCATGCACGTGCAGGACGGCGAGCACCGCGTGGACGACGTGTTCTGGAGTTACCGCGCGAAATGGGCCGAAGGTAAAGTGCCCATCGTCATCAATGCCCGGCTGGAAAAGCTGGCCAACCGCTACTGGTCGCGGCTCGTCAAGAACGGGCGTGGCATCGTCCCGGCCGAGGGCTGGTACGAGTGGACGGGAGAAAAAGGCCACAAGCAGCCCTGGCACATCCACCGCAAGGACCACGCCCCGCTGTTCATGCTGGCCGTCGCCAATTTCGGACCGTTCGAGGAGAACCGGGCCGAGGCCGGCTTCGTCATCGTCACGGATGACGCGTCCGGCGGCATGCTCGACATCCACGACCGCCGTCCCGTCGTGCTGGAGGCGGAAGACGCGAAACTGTGGCTCGATCCGGGCCTGTCGCCCCAGCAGGCCATCGAACTGGCGCGCCACGCGGCCGTGCCCGCCGATGTCTTCGAATGGTACAAGGTCAGCACCGCCGTGAACCGCGCGGGCGCGGACGGCCCGGAGATCGTCCGGCCGCTGGACGACTGACGTAACCCCAGGCAAACATTTCCTCTTGTCAGCCTCGAAACGAAGGCTGAGAACCACTGTCGCAAACGCCGTTATGAGCTAGGTCGTATCGAATGTCGCAACCAAGCGCGGCGATCGATGGTCATACGAGACCGCAAGACATGACGAAAGGGTTGCGCAATGGGTGACTACCTGAGGATCCAAGAAATGTTGAAGGAAGGCGAAGCCTATGCCGGCCTGATACTCGGCAAGAACGGCGAGTCCGACTACCACCTGGTGCTGTTGCCGGACGAAGCGTCCGACGTCAGCTGGCCCGCCGCGCGCGAATGGGCTGCCGCGCAGCAGGGCGAACTGCCGACACGGCGCGAACTCGCCCTGCTGTTCGCCAACCTGCGCGAAGGGTTCGATCGCGTCTGGTACTGGTCGAACGAGCACCACGACACACGGCCGCAACTGGTCTGGGGGCAGAATTTTGCCAGCGGCATCCAGACCGTGTATGGCCGTCCGTTCCGCGGGCATGCCCGTGCGATCCGGCGCATCGACGCCGGATGACGGCCACGGCAGGCGGTGCGCCGCCTGCCGCGTGGCTGCTCGTTCTACTTGGCCGCCTTCGCCTCGGTGTAGACGTTGGAGCGGCCGATCGGCTGATCCATATTGGCCAGGAACCAGGCCGTCGTCGCCATGACCGCGGCATGGCGGCGCAGGTTTTCCGGATCCACCTTATCGAAGGTATCGGCGGGGGTATGGTGATAATTGAAGTAATCGGACGAATCGATCCACGGTTCGAAGGTCGGCACGCCCGAGTCTTCCAGGTCGTGCAGGTCGCCGGCACCGACGACGTCGTCGCGGCGGAATGCGCCCGCGCCCATCGGATACAGGGCAGCTTGCAGCGGCGCCAGCAGCCTGGCACCGGCCACGCTGATTCCCGCGTGCAGGCCGAACGGACGGCCCGAACCGCCGTCGTCCTCGTACGCCGCGAAATGCTTCCCGGCGAGCTTCTTGTTGACGGCATCATACGTGTGCCCGCCGCGGCCGCCGTTCTCCTCGTTCATCCAGGCCACGACGCGGATCGTGCGGCGCGGACGATAATCCAGCTTGCGCAGCGTGTTGATCACTTCCATCGCGCTGACGACGCCGGATGCGTCGTCGTTCGCGCCGGTCGCCAGGTCCCAGGAATCCAGGTGGCCCGACACGATCACGATCTCGTCGGCCTTGTCCGTGCCCGGCCAGTCGGCGATCACGTTGTAGCTGTCGGCGTCCGGCAGGATCTGCGGCGTCAGGGTCAGGTGCATGGTGACGGGACCGCGCTTCGACAGGCGCGCGATCAGCAGCGAGTCTTCGATCGTGACCGCTGCCGCCGGGATGCGCGCATCGTCCTTGAGGAGCGTCGCGCCCGTGTGCGGGATGCGGTACGCGGCACCGCCGACGGCGCGCACGAGGGCCGCCGCCGCGCCCATCTCGGCCGCCATGCGCGGGCCGGCCCCGCGGAACGCGACGGCCTGGCCATAGGCCGTGCCCGCCAGGCCGCGGTCCGCCATGTTCTGGTCGAACGGCACGTCGAACAGCACGATGCGGCCCTTCACCTCGGCCGCGCGCGCCTTCAATTCTTCGAACGTGCGGACGACGATCACAGGCGCCGTGATGCCGGCGGCCGGGGTCGCGCCCGATCCGCCCAGCGCGGTCAGCACGATCTTTTGCGTGACGCCGGCCGGACGGCCCTGGTAGTCCACCAGCGCCGCCTTCTCTTCCCCGCGCACCCAGTGCGGCACCTTGACCGGTTGCAGCGTGACCCTCGCGCCCAGCTTGCGCAGTTCGTCGGCGACCTGCGTCACGGCGGCGGCGGCACCGGGCGAACCGGACAGGCGCGGACCGACGAGGTCCGTCAGGTCTTCCAGCCGCTGGTAGGCGTAATCGCTTTGCAGGGCCGTATCGCGCACCTTGGCGAGCGCGGCCGGGTCATTGCCGGGAGTGGCGGCGTTCGCGGTACTGCCCAGCAAGCAGGCGGCGATCAGGCTCAAGGTGGGGAGACGGAGGCGATTCATGCTGGCAATCCTTTGGTCGGTGGAAAAACCAAAACGATAACGCATCCGCTTGTGTTTGGGGAAATATATTGGCGTACTCAATCACACCCGGCCGGGAACGAGGCGCACGAGCGTGATCTCGGAGGGTGCGCCGAAGCGCTTCGGCGGTCCCCAGTACCCGGTGCCGCGGCTCGTGTACACCCATAGCGAGCGCACGCGATTCAGGCCGGCGACGAACGGCTGCTGCAGCGGGACGAACAAATTCCACGGGAAGAACTGGCCGCCGTGGGTATGGCCGGACAATTGCAGGTCGAAGCCGGCGTCGGCCGCGGCCGGTGCCGTGCGCGGCTGGTGGGCGAGCAGGATGCGGACGGCGACGTCGTCCGGCGCGCCGGCTGCGGCGAGATGCGGGTCGCTCTTGTGGGCGGGATTGAAATGCTGCGCCGTGTAATCCGTGACGCCGGCGATCATCAGCTTCGCGCCGCCACGGCGCCGGATCACGTGTTCGTTCAGCAGCACGCGCAGGCCCAGGCGGCGCACTTCCGCGATCCATTGCTCGGCACCGGAATAATATTCATGGTTGCCGGTGACGAAGAACGCACCGTCCGGTGCCGCCAGGCGCGCCAGCGGTTCCGTGTGCAGGGCCAGGCGCTGCACGCTGCCATCGACGAGGTCGCCCGTGATGGCAATGGCGTCCGGCCTGAGCGCGTTGACCTTCGTGACGATGGCGTTCAGGTAAGGCCGGCGGATGGTCGGGCCCACGTGGACGTCGGAAATCTGCGCGATCGAATACCCGTGCAGGTCTTCCGGCAGGCCGTCGATCGGCACCTCGACCTTGACCACGCGCGCCACGCGCCGGGCGTTGATGAAGCCGATGCATGTCACGGCGAGCGCCAGCAGCGGCACCGCGACGGCGCTGTCGTGGGTGAAGCCGGGGCCGCCCGCGCCGGCCAGCGCCAGGACCAGCAGTAAAAGGTCGCGCAGCAGGGTCAGCACGAAGAGGGAGGAAAACAGGCCCATCGCGAGCAAACCCGCCCACGTCAGCGGTTCGGACCAGCGCGTGCGGCGCAGGCTCGGCGCCACGAGGCCGATGCGCACCAGCGCGGCCGAGATTGCCAGCAGGATGGTCCCGGCGAGCATACCGGCCACGCTGGCCCCCATGTCGGGCAACAGCCGCACACCGATGTACGCATGCAACAGCAGCAGGATGGCAAGAATTAAAAGAAAAGAACGTCGCGGCGCCATGATCGGTCAGGACAGTCGATAACCCTTCTTAGATGGGGCGGGCTGCGCCGACTGCAAGCGCAAAACGTGCACCTTGCCAGTTCAAAACTTTTTGTTGCGGTGTTGCCATATGATCATTATAATTTGCAAATTATCATTCGTTGAAATCGATTTCGAAAGATCTATATGTCAATCCGCAGTAAATTGCTTGCCGCCCTGATCGGCGCTTCCTTTGCCACGTCCGCCCTGGCCACCGTCACGTACAGCACCGGCCTCGATGCCAATCACGACGGCAAGGACGACCAGTTCACCGTCAACGGTGCCGCCGCCTACCTCGTGACCTCGACCGCCGCCGGATGGCCCGTGCTGCCGAATTCGGCGATCACGTCCGGCAAGTACATCTCCTGGGATCCGGTGCAGTCGGGCCGTAACTCCAACACCCTGAAGGACCAGACTTACAACTACGCATTCCAGTTCAACTGGTCCGGTGCCGCGCTGACGACCGATCTGGATTTCCGTTGGGTGTCGGACGACTACCTGACCGATATCCTGTTGAATGGCGTGTCGCTGGGTGTGAACAATCTCGGCGCCAGCGAGGTGTGGAAGATTTCGAACTCGGCCAGCGTGACCGGCCAGGTCGTCGACGGCCTGAACACGCTCCAGTTCGTGGTCAATAACACGGGCGGCGGCGCCACCGGACTGGCTGCGGACTTCACGGTCAATGGCGATGCCACCCTCGTGCAAGTGCCGGAACCGGGTTCGTTCATGTTGGTCGGCCTGGGGCTGGCGCTCATCCCGGCACTGCGCAAGCGTTCCAGCGCGAAGTAATCGCGCGCACGCGGCTGTCCGACCGCATGGGACAGCCGCGAAAAACGTTCCTTCGCCACATGTTACTGTCACAGAAGCAGATGTAATAATCTGTATTAACGCGTGGCAGCATACACGGATGTATCTATGATGATTGCATGCCTGGCGTAGTTGTGATCATCCCGATCCCCGTTGAGGCGCAAGGAACTAACCATGTTGAAGAAAAAATGCATTGGTGCCATGCTCCTGGCCGCAGCTGCCGTGTCCACCTCGGCAATGGCTGACGATCGGGGTGTGAACACGGTCGTGGGTGCACTGGCCGGCGCCGCCATCGGCGACAGCGTGGGTGGCCGCGACGGCGCGCTCGTCGGCGGTGCCATCGGCGCGGCGGTCGGCAACTCCGTCCGCACGAACGACGACTATTACTACCGCAACCGCGGCTACGCCTACTCGGGTGGCTATTCCGGCGGCTATTACCAGTCGGCACCGGCCTACGTCGAATCCCGTCCGGTGTACGTGCAACCGCGTCCGGTGTATGTCGAATCGCCCCGCTATTACTACAACTCCCGTCCGGACGTCGTCGTCGTCGAACGGGGCCGCGGCTACGACCATGACCGCGGCGGGCATCGCGGCTGGGACCGCGACCGTGGCGGCTGGGACCGTGGCCACGACCGTGGCTGGCACCGCTGATCGTCGAACGAACTGAAAACCGCGCCTCGTGCGCGGTTTTTTATTGCGCGTTCGCGCGCAGCCCCGCTGGTGCGGTCCCCAAAGCACGCGCATCCGCCTTCAGCGCAAGCCACGTCCAGATGCCGCCGGCCAGGTCGACGAGGCCGAACAGCACGATCATCGGGCTGACGAAGCCGAGCAGCGCGAACACGACGAACGCGGCACACACGAGCGCGCGCGTGCAGACCGACGCTTCCAGAAATGCCCGATGCCCGGCGCAGACCCATACGTAAATGCCGATATTGAATGCGAGGACGCCGGCGACCCGGATCCACACCTCGTGGGTGGGCGCAATCCCGAACACCGACAGCAGCACGTTCGGCGCCACGACCAGCACGGTACTGACGGCGAACACGTAGACCGCGAACACCCGGGCACTGAAAGTGGCTTTGGACATGGCTTCCTCGACAAGTTGTTGACACGGCAATCTTGCCGACTTTAACACGTTTTCTCCCTCCCCCCGCTACCCACCCCCGAGGCGGCACCAGGCTGCCCGTTCGGGAGGGCACATGGTCGAGGCAGGCGACATCATCACGTTGACGGCGGGCGCCTGGCGCCTGCAGGCGCCGCTGGGCGGTTCGAGCTATGGCCAGGTGTGGCGCGCGGACGCCGTGCTCGACGGCACGCCGGCCGCGGTGAAACTCGTGAACCGCGCGCAGATGGACCTGGCGTTGCCGCCGCAGCGGGCCGTCTGGCGCGTAAGCTTCGAGGCCGAGATCGCCTTCCTGCGCGGCCTGCAGCCATGGGACCAGCGCCACATCGTGCGCCTGCTCGACAGCGGCGAACACGACGGCCAGCCGGCGCTGGCACTGGAACTCCTGGACGGCGACCTGGCCGCCCACCTGGCGACGCTGCGCAGCCGCGGCGACCTTCCCGGCATCGGCCAGGCCCTCGCGTGGACGGCACAAGTGAATGCCGCGCTGGCGAAGGTTCACCAATACGGCTGGCGCTACCTGGACCTGAAGCCGGCCAACCTGCTCGTCGACGCACACAAAGGCACGCTCAAGCTCGCGGATTTCGGCACCAACCGCCCCCTGCAGGACAGCGCCGCGCACACCTACGCCGGCACCGCGGCCTGGCAGGCGCCCGAACAATTCTTTCCCGATGACGCCGGCCGCTACCGGACCGACGCGCGCAGCGATTATTTCGCATTGGGCGCCCTGCTCTACTGGCTCGTGACCGGCATCCCGCTGCGCTATTGCGCCGCCTGCGCCGACGCATACCGGACGCACGGCACGGCCGGCGCCGCCGCGCTGCGCGCACCCGCGATCCTCGCGCCCGACGAAGCCGCGCTGTTCGCCGGCCACGCCGGCGCGGACGATGCGCTGACGCTGCTGCGCGCGCTGCTGGCACCGCGTCCGGAGGCGCGGCCCCGGCACGCGCTGGAAATCAGCCGCCTGATCGCCCGCGCCGCCGCCGGCGCCCACCCGTTGCGGAGCGCCGCATGAGCCGCGCCCGGATGGCGTCCGGCGCCTTGCTCGCCGTCCTGTGCGCGCTGCAGATGTTCGCATTGCTGCGCGCGCCGGCCGCGTGGCTGCCCGCGCAGGTGGCCGTCGCGGTGGCACCCGGTGCGGCGCTGGACATCGACCACGCGGCACTCGGCGCCCCCGCGGCGGACACCGGCCGCCTGCGCCTGGAGCACCGCGCGGACGGCACCTGGTGGGCGGCGGACGACGGCACGGGCGCGCCGCTGCGCGTCCAGGACGGCACACGTCAGCACCGCAGCGGCACTGTCGTGCTGGCGCGCGGCCAGCGGTTCCAGCTCGGCGTGCTGCGCATGCGCGTCGACGCGGCCGACGCAAACGCCGTCGACTTCGCGGCGGGCGGAACCCGCTGGCGCTACGACGGCGCGCGGCTGCGCCGCGACGGCGTACCGCAACAGGCCTGCCCCGACGCGCGCCTGGCGGATGCCTGGAACCGGATCGCGCCGCGCGCGCTGGCGTTCGGCCGTCCGCTCGTCTTCGGCGGCAATCTCGATTGCGGCAACCGCATCGCGATCGCGGGCCTGCCGTTGCACGCGGCAGGCATCGCACGCAACGAAGACGGCTTCCTGCTGGGCACCGGACCGGCCGTCCCGCTGCTGCTGGAAGACGGCCACGGCGCGGCGCTGCTGGCCAGCCGTCCGTTGCGGCTGGATACGGGGCAGACGCTCGTCGCCGGCCGCACGCGCCTGCTGCTCGCGCCGGACGGCGGCGTGCTGCGCATGCAACCCGGCGGCCACGTCGCGCTGTATGCCGACGCGCAGAAGCGCCTGCCGGCCGGCATCGCATGGACGTGGACGCGGCGCGCGGCGTGGGACCTGCCGGCACGGGCGGCCACACCTCTGCTCGCCCTCTTCGGCCTTGCCTGCGCGGCCACGCTGCTCGTGAACAGGAAGGCCGGCGCGGCCCTGATGCTGGCCGGCTGCGGCGCCGTCCTGTTCTGGCTGCAGCGCACGGGCACACCCGCCGGCGCCGGCATTGGGCTGCTCGTCGCGTGGGCCGCGCTGGCGTTCGCGCTGCTGGCGCCGCGCAAACCCGAGCCGGTGCTCGCCGCCGCGCTGCCGCTGCTCGCAGTAGGCCTGCTGGCCCAGCTCGACCTGGGCCTCGGCGCGCCGGACGCCGCCTGGCTGCGCCACTTCCACAAGACGGCCGCGCTGCTCGCCCTGGGCGCGGGCGCCGCCACGCTGGCGGGCCTCGTGCGTCCCGCGCGACCGCTGCCGCAGGCGCGCATCGAACTGGCGCTGTTGCTGCTCACCGGCGCCGCGCTGCTCGCGCTGCTGCTGCAGGTCGCGTACGGCGACGAGACGGGCGTGTTCGACCTGCAGCCCGTGGAATTCGCCAAGCTGGCGCTGGCCGCGCTGTCCGCCCACTGCCTGGCGCTGGCCTGCGCCGGCGGTCCGGCGCCGGGCGGCGCGTGGCGGCGCGGCCTGCGGCTCGCGGCGCCCGCCCTGCTGTTCATGCTGCTGCTCGCCGTCGCGCTCGTGCAGGTCGACGATTACTCTCCGCTCGTGCTGCTGGCGCTGTGGGCCGGCACGATGATGCTGGCGCAGGCACTGGCCACGCGCAGGCACGGCACCGCCTGGCTGCTTGCCGGCGTGGCGCTGGCGGCCGTCGCGACGGTGGCCCTGCTGCGCGGCGCGGGCGCGGACGGCATCGCGCGCTGGGATTTCTATGCCGACCGCTTCCTCGTGTGGCTCGATCCGGGCACGCATCCGCACACGGGACAACAATTGCTGCTGGGCGCCCGTGCCATCGCGCAGGGCGGCTGGATGGGTGCGGACGGCGCGTTCGGCCTCGCGGCGCTGGGCCTCGATCCGGGGTTCGCGCTGCGCATCCCCGCCGTGCAGGACGATTTCGCCGCGTCGTTCTTCCTGCAGCGCCACGGGCTCGCGGCCGCCGTCGGCCTGTGGCTGCTGCAGGCGCTGTTCCTCGCCGCGCTGCTGCGCCTCGCCATGCGCTGCTGGCTGGCCGGCGCGAACGCGCGCGACTTCCGCGTCGCATGGCTCGCGCGCCTGCGCTGCTTCTTCCTGGCAGGCGGCGCCGCGTTCGCGTTCGGCCACTTCCTGCTCTCGTGGGGCACGAACCTCGCGATCTTCCCGGTGATGGGCCAGCCGATGAGCTTCTTGTCGGCGGGCGGCTCGCACCTGCTGTTTTTCATCTGCCCCCTGCTAGGTGCCGCTGCCGCCAGCAGCCAATCTTTAGAGGAGAACGAATCATGCCGGTCTACGTCCAACATGAAGCCCTAGGCAAGATCAACGACGTCTTCGACGCCCATGCGATCTGGCAGGCGCCCGGATTGGCCCTGTTCGCGCGCCGTCCGCTGCTGCGCGACCTGCTGGAACGCGCGCCGCGCGAGCAGCGCGGCCGCGCCGCCACCCGCTGCTTCTCGCACATCACGCTGATGCTGCCGCAGGAAGAGGTCGACGACGACCGCCACCTGACGCGCGGCGCCCGCGTGCGCGACCTCGCGGAGTCGCTCTCCGCGCTGCACCGCAAGGATTTCGGCGACCTGCTGCAGGGCGACGACGTCCGTTACCACGTCGTCGGCGCCGACCGGCTGGAGCCGGGCGAGGTCGAGGTGAAATTCGGCCATGCCGTCTACCTGCCCGCGCCGAACGAGACCGTGCAGTACACGGTCAGCGTCTCGCGCGACAGCGCCGTGTGGAAGACGGTCTGCCCCATCTACCCGAACCAGAGACTGACCCTGATCGGCCACGATGCCCACGAAGCCACGTACGCCGCGCCGGGCTGGCCGTTCGGCGCGGAAGGCGCCGTCCTCATCATCAACGACGGGCCGGACTCGCCGCTGGAAGTGCAGGTGCGCCCGAAGGACGCCTTCGATTGCAGCTACGACGCGGCCGCCGGCTACTGGACGATCCGGTCGCGCCGCGGCGCCGTCGACGCCACCGGCGCGGCACTGCGCCTGCTGCTGCGCGTGACCGCAACCGCCGCACGCCCGGCGCTGGTGAAACCCGCGTCCGCCCGCCCCGCCGTGTGGAAGCCGCGCGCCGCGCCCGATCCGGAACTGACGGCCGTGCCGCTGGCACGCACCCCGGCACCGCAGACCGTCGACGCGACGTACGCCCCCGTCACGCGCCAGCGCGTGACGCTGGCCGCGCTGGCGCTGCCGCGCCTGTCGCGCTACCGCGAGACGGGCGCGCAGGCACTGGAAATCGGCTTGAACCGCGCGTTCGTCCCCGCGGCGCAAGCGTCGGACGCCGTCATCGGCTTCGCCGTCGACGACCAGGACCAGCTGCAGGCGATCACGCAGGCCGGCCGCGAACGGATCGCGGTGCCGGCCACGTTCAGCCCCGTCGACGGCACGCGGGTGGAACTCGCCGCCTGCGCCCCCGCGCTGGCCGACCGCTATTGCGCCCTGCTCGTATTGCCGCAGCCGCCCGCGCTGCCGGTGGCGCCGGGCGCGCGCTTCACGTTCGGCCGGGGCGCGCCGATGCTCGCCGCGCTGCGCGTGCTCGATTCGCCGAACTTCCTCAGGAATGCGGCCGGCACGCCGCCGTCGAGCGCGGACCGCCTCGGCCTGTCGCGCGACGCGTTCAGCTTCGAAGCGGGACCGGACGGCTGGCTGATCGCGCGCCTGTCGCCCACGCAGGCGTTGTATCACCTGGACGAGAAGCTGGCCTTCGTCGCCGCGATCGACGCCGCCACGGCGGAACAGCCGTACCGGCTGCCGGCCGGGCACCACCTCGTCGCGGGCCATTACGTGCTGCGCTTCGATGCGTGAGGCGGCCATGACGCCGTGGCTCGTCTGGGGCGGTGCGCTGGCGGCGACGCTCGTGCTGGCCGCCTGGTGCACGCCGCGCACGTGGTGGCGCCGGCCGAATCTGCGGGCGCTGGCCGTCGTCGCCGGCGGCACGCTCGGTTTCGGTCTGCTGTTCGCCACGCTGCTGCCGGCCGCGCCGGTGCCGGTGGCGGTGGCAGCGGCCGGTCCCGCGGCCGGTGCGCGCTACCGCGTCGTCGACGACCTGAACCTGCGCGCAGAGCGCGGCGTACGCGCCACCCGCATGCGCGTGCTGCCCGCGGGGACGATCGTCAGCACGACGGGTGCGACGGACGGCGACTGGTGGCGCGTGCGCGTGGAAGGCAGCGGCGTGGAGGGCTGGGCCAGCAGCCTGTGGCTACGCCGCACCGACGAGCGGCATTGAGAGGCGCATCGGGTTGTAGCGCACCTTGTCGACCTGCATGGGCGCCGTGCGCTCGAACCCGAGCGACTCGTAGAACGGCACGGCGAAATTCGACGAGTTCACGGTAAAGACGCCTGCGTGCCCGGGCACGAGCGCCGCCGCGCGCCCCGCCTCCCACAGCGCCCGCGCGATGCCGCGCCGCTGGTACGCGGCATCGACGAACAGGTGAAAGACGTGCGTGCCGCCGCGCACGCCGATGAAGCCGGCCAGCACGCCATCGACGATGGCCACGTGGTAGACGAAGCCGGCGTCCAGGTTGCGGCGCAGGCCCGCGGCGTCGTGCTGGGCGAGGAAGCCGGCGGCGTCCTCCGGCGCGGATTCGTGGAGAAAGTAAGTCTCGGCGGCGCGCCGCAGCAGGTCGGCGGCGGCCGGGATGTCGGCGGGTTCCAGTAAGCGTATTTGCATGAGCAACAAGATAACATGGCCGCGAGCTTGTCGAAACGTCACGTTGGGAAAACCACGCGGGCGCCCCCGCCGCGTTGACCCGGCCGGGCCGCGCACTTAGACTGGCTCGATGACGACATCCAGCTTCACCCCGGCGCAGGCGGGTAATCAAGTTCGGCGCAAGGTCCCGCTGACGCAACCGCTGCGCCACGCGCGCTACCGGCACCTGTGGTGCGCCAACCTGGTCTCGAATCTCGGCACATGGATCCAGACGTTCGCGTCGGCCTGGCTGATCGCGTCCAGTTCGCACTCGGCCTCGACGACGACGCTCGTGCAGACGTGCACGTACATCCCGATCTTCCTGTTCGCGCTGTTCGCGGGCGTCGTCGCGGACGCCGTGCACCGTCCGAAGTTCCTGTTCTTCTGTAACCTGTTCATGGCCGGCTGCGCGTGCACGCTGGCCGCGCTGGTGGCGTCCGGGCACGCGCCGCACGCCGTCGTGCTGATGGTGCTGTTCTGCCTCGGCTGCGGCTCCGCCTTCATGTGGCCCGCATGGCAGGCGGCGATGTCCGGCCTCGTCGAGCCGGACGAAGTGGAAGCCGCCGCGACCCTCAACAACCTGTCGTACAACACGGCCGCGATCATCGGACCGGCGCTGGGCGGCGTCCTGTTCAAGTGGATCGGTCCCGGTCCGCTGTTCCTCCTCAACGCGATCTCGTTCGTGGGCCTGCTCGCCATCTACCGCGCATGGTGGCGCGACGACCGCTCGCACGTGAAGCCGTGCGCGGGTTATGGCGCGCGCCTGCGCGAAGGCGTGCGCATGGCCTTCGGCTGCCCGCGCTACCGGCGCATCCTGCGCAACGTGGCCACCGTGTTCTTCGCCACGATCGCCTTCGCGGGCCTGCTGCCCGTGTTCGTGCGCGACGTGCTGCGCATGGACGCCAGCGTGTTCGGCACGCTGATGGGCAGCCTGGGCGCCGGCGCCGTGCTGGCCGCGTTCTGCCTGCCGGCGATCCGCGCCCGCGTCGACAAGACCCGCATCCTCGCCGGCGCGCTGGCCGTGTACGGCGCCATGCTGGCCATCATGCCCTTCCTGCATACGCTCGCGCTGCTCATCCCGCTGATCGTGTGCGGCGGCATGGCCTGGTCGGCCGTCGTGTCGACCCTGAACGCGGCCGCCCAGCTGTCGTTTCCGGCGGACGTGCGGGCGCGCACCCTGGCGATCTATCTCGTCGTGATGGCGGGCGGCTACACGGCCGGCAGCGTGTTCTGGGGCCGCGTGGCAGATGCCTGGGGCGTACGGTTCGCGATGACGGCGGCGGGCGCGTGCGTCCTCGTCAACGCCGCCGTGTTACTGACGGGTAGGCGGCAAAAGCCCATCTGATCGGAGCTTGGTCTTTTGGCATTTGCGGTTAGAGTAGCCGGATGCCGATTTCTCACTTCATTGCCGGGCTGCGCTTCGGCCCCCTGGACGTCGCCGCGTGCTCCTGCCTGGGCGCCGGCCCGCGCCTGCGCGCGGAAAACCAGGACAACCTGCTCCTGATCGACGCGGACGGCCATGCCGCGTGGCTGCAGGACCAGGCCGTGCAGCACCGGCACCTCCCCGGCTGGCGTCCCGGTCACGCGCGCCTCGCCGTACTGGACGGGATGGGCGGCCATGGCCACGGCCGCGAAGCCGCGGAAGCCGTCGTCGCCGGCCTGCTGGCGCTGCCGCCCTGCACGACCGGCACCGAGCTGGCGCGCCGCCTGGACGCGCTGCACGCGGACCTGCAACGCCATTTCGCCGACGCACCCGGCCCCCGCCCCGGCACCACGCTCACCCTGCTGGAATTGCGCGCGGACGACGTCCCGCTGCTGTACCACGTGGGCGATTCGCGGCTGTACGAGATCCTGCCGTCGCGCGCGGCGCCGTTGACGGTCGACCACGTCCCCGCCACCGCGTACGCGATGGCCGGCCTGCTGGGCGAAGCCGACTGGCGGCGGCAGGTGCATGGCGAACACCGCCCGCAGATCGCCCAGGCCTTCCTGCTCGGGAATGCGTTCGCCGACCCGACCCGGCTGAACGATCCGCTGTTCGAGTTGTCGCCGCTGAACCTGCCCTCCTGGCTGTCCGGCCTGGCCGACCGCCGTCCGCTCGAACTGCGCCCGGGTGGCACCTATTTGCTGGCGACGGACGGCCTGTGGTCGTGCTCGGACCCGCACGGCTGGGTCGCACAATGGCCGCAGCTGCTGGCCGGCACGGCGGATGCCGCCGCGATGCTGCGTGCCCTGCTTGCCGCCTACGAGGCCCATCCGGCCGCGTTCTTTTATCCCGACAACGTCAGCGCGATCCTCATCCGGGTTCCCGGCGCGACCCGGGACGAGACCGCATTACCCGGGGCATGACTGTGGTAAATAGTGCATCTTGGAAAAAAGTCTTGCTCAACTATGAAATCCGCGCGCCGCGCTACGCTACAATCGCGTAAGCTGGGTCCCCATACTCCGAACCGCGAACCATAGACGCACATGAAGCGCTGCAGCAGTCCCGATCACCCGCATTGCACCGTCTGGGTCGCCTCAGGCGAGGCGCAGTGCGCGCACGGCCACCGCCAGCCTTCCGGCGCGGTCGATCTGCTCGGCTCCAGCTTCGAGATGCTCAAACGCGTACGCACGGAGACGCCGGCGCGGATGCCGGCGGCCATCCACGCGCAACCGCCCCGTCCGCACCTGCACGTGAGCGGCTTCGACCCGCGCGCGGCCGGCGGCCGCCAGGCCATCAAGCTGGAATTGCGGGGCATGCCGGACGACGCGCCGGCGCAACTCACCCTGCTGCTCGAATCGAAGCTGTTGCCGATGGGCGCAGGCCAGCTGCAGTTTGCGCGCACCCTGCGCGGCGACTGGCGGCCCGTGTTCGTGGAATTCTCGTCGCGCGGGCGGGAACATGGCCAGTACCGCGTCGACCTGGAAATCCATGCGCGCCACCCGGCCCGCACGTGGGTCGCGACGCTCGTGCTGCTCGTGCCGCGCCCGGACGCCTCGCTGGGCGAGATCCACCAGACCTATCTGTCCACGCACAAGAACGTGCGCATCAGCGCGGACGATGCCGCCATCGCCCGGGTGCAGGGCCTGGCCGGCGGCGGCGCGATGGACATCGACATCCAGGCCCGCAACGCGTCCATCGCCCAGCTGAACCTCGACGGGAGTGCCGGCGGCAAGGTGGCAGTCGGCCTGCCGACCATCGCGTGGGACGAGGACCTGATCGAGATCGACCTGCCGGCCGAGCGGCCCGCGCATCCGTGCCCGGCGAGCACCGCCTGCCTCGTGTACGCGGAACCGGACGCCGGCGCCCAGCGCCACGTGCGCCTGTTCGCGCTCGACGAATGCGTACTGGGTCGCCATGAATCCGTCGGCGCCGAGGCCGACCTGCTGCTGGAACACTTTGGCGAGCACGGGCCCGAACGGGACGGCCTCACGCGCCGGCTGTCCGCGCGCCATGCCGTCATCCGCCCCGCGCGCGGCGGGTTCGAGATCGAGGACGTGTCGCGCTACGGCCTGCTGCTGGACGGCGTCTGGCCCGGCAGGCACGTGCCCGTCCCCCTGCGCCTCGGCATGCGCATCGAATTGACGGCCAGCATACGCGGCGTGGTGACGTTCGTCGTGACGGCGCTGCACGCGCATGCGCTGACGCTGCACCGCGTGGACGCCGGCGGCGCCGCGGAGTGTTTCGTGCTGCTGGCGCCCGGCGTCGTGCCCGAGCCGGCAGCCGCAGCTTCCGGCGCCCTGCCGCGTGCGGCGGGCATGCCGATCCTGTTCCACCGCGACGGCGGTTTCTGGCACCTCGACCCGGCCAGCGGCCAGGAAACCCCGATCGGCCCAGCGACCGTGCTGGACCGCCTCGCCCGCTTCACGGGCCGCGTACGGTTCGCGGCGAGCCCGCGTCCGGACGAGCATACCGAACGCACGGGAGAGCGCCGGCGCCTGTACGCCCGCCTGCTCGACGCTTAGATCAACCCGGTCGCAGGATCAGGAAGATCAGCGCCGCGCCAGTCAGCAAGACGGCTTCCAGCGACAGCACGATGAACGGGATCTGGATATCCTTGGGAATTCGCATGATCGCCTCCTCGTTTGCAGAGTGCGATTCATTATGCGCCGGTGCGAAGATTTCCGCTGCGTATCGTGTTGGCTACATCAGGTCGCGTACGATACGAAAACCGACGATGTCGTTCGACAGGGCGGCCGAAAAGCCGTTGCGCAGCGCCGAGCGCAGGTAGCGCGGGTTGTACAGCCAGGAGCCGCCGCGCAGGATGC
>CAMLMV010000007.1 GCA_946481275.1 uncultured Massilia sp. | reverse complement strand
GCAGGTGGTGCGGGCCGGCCCACATGTAGGTGAAGATCAGGGCCCAGAAGTGCACGATCGACAGGCGGTACGAGTACACGGGACGCTCGGCCTGCTTCGGAATGAAGTAGTACACCATGCCCAGGTAGCCGGCCGTGAGGATGAAGCCGACGGCGTTATGGCCGTACCACCACTGGATCATCGCGTCCTGCACGCCGGCGTACATCGAGTACGACTTGAACAGCGTGACGGGCATAGCCATGCCGTTGACGATGTGGAGGATGGCGACGGCGAGGATGTAGCCGCCGAAGAACCAGTTGGCCACGTAGATGTGCTGCACGCGGCGCTTGACGATGGTGCCGAAGAAGACGACGGCGTACGCGACCCACACGACGGCGATCAGGATGGCGATCGGCCATTCCAGCTCGGCGTATTCCTTGCCGCGCGTGAAGCCCAGCGGCAGGGTGATCGCGGCCGACACGAGCACGGCCTGCCAGCCCCAGAACGTGAACGCGGCCAGCCTGTCGGAGAACAGCCGGACCTGGCACGTGCGCTGCACGACGTAGTACGACGTGGCGAACAGGCCGCAGATGCCGAACGCGAAAATCACCGCGTTCGTGTGGAGCGGCCGGAGGCGGCCGTACGTGAGCCACGGGATATCGAAGTTCAATGCCGGCCAGGCGAGCTGCGCGGCAATCCACACGCCCGCGAGCATGCCGATCACGCCCCAGACGACAGTTGCAATGGCAAACTGGCGCACGATCTTGTAGTTATAGTTTAGACTGCTGTCCAAGGTGCACTCCCTGAAGAATAAAAAGACGACACCGTCAGGGTAGGTTTCCTGGGGGTTCGAAATCCTTGATGTGAATCAAAAAGTCCGGATTGGGTCAAAGGAAGGAGCCGGCTTCTTCCTCGATGTTGCTGAAAGCAGACTGGCGTTACAAAAGGACGATATGAGCTGCGTCAAACATGACGCTCACAACGAAGAGGACGACGACCATGCCGCCAATTTCACCTGAACTCCACGAGGAACTCGGCCAGCGCCTGCACAAGGCCCGCGAGGATGCGCTGGCCAGCGTGCGTGCGCGCACGGATGGCGATACGGACGACCGCCCGGCGATTGCGCCGAACGCCCACATGGGCCAGAACGACGACGCGCCGGCCGGCGAAATGCTCAGCCATAACGAGGAACACCTGGCCGAGCACGAAGCGAACCTGCTGCACGAGATCGACGCCGCGATCGGGCGCCTGGAATCGGGCGCGATCGGGATCTGCGAATCGTGCGGGCGCGACATTCCGGAAGCGCGGCTGCTGGCGACGCCGACGGTGCGGACGTGCATCGCGTGCCAGGAACGTATCGAAAAAGAACAGCGCACGGGCCGCGGCCCGAGCATGTGATCAATCGTCGTCGCTGAGAATGCGGAGCGCGGGCCCTTCGAGATCGTCGAACTGCCCGCTGTCCGCCGCGCCGAAGAAGATCCACACCGCGAACGCGACGAGCATCACGCTGAGCGGCACCAGCAGATACAGGGCTTCCATGTCTATTCCCTCCTCAGGCGCGCCGCGTTGAGCACCACGAGCGCCGAACTCGCGGCCATGCCCACGCCCGACAGCCACGGATTCAGCAGGCCGCTCGCGGCCGCCGGGATCGCCGCCACGTTGTACAGCATGGCCCAGCCCAGGTTCTGGCGGATCACGCGCAGGGTGGCCGCCGCCGTGTCCAGCGCGGCCGCCAGCGGGCGCAAACCGTCACCCAGCAGGACGCAGTCGGCATGCAGTTGCGCCAACTGCGCGCCCTGCCCCATCGCGAAACTCACGTCGGCGCCCGAGAGCACGGCCGCGTCGTTGATGCCGTCGCCGACCATCGCCACGACGGCGCCTTCGCGCTGCAGGCCGCGCACGACGGTCAGTTTATCTTCGGGCAACTGGTGGCCCAACGCGTGCGATATGCCGAGCTGCATGGCGACGTCCTGCGCGGCCTCGTCGTCGTCGCCGGACAGCAGCACGACCGTCTTGCCGGCCGCGCGCAATCCGGCCACGACGTCGCGCGCTTCCGGCCGCACTTCGTCGACGAGGTCGAAGCGCGCGACCCAGCCGGACGTGGTGCCCAGCCACACCGCCGTGACGCCACCCGGCTGGCCGCCAGGCGCCTCGCCGCATGCGATGCCGGCCACGAACGCGGCGTTGCCGAGACGGTAACGGCGGCCGCCGATCTCGCCCTCGACACCTTTGCCGACGACCTGGTTGACCATGCCGGCCACCAGCGCGGCCGGCCCGGCGGCATCGCGGATCGCCTGCGCCAGCGGATGCGCGCTGCCCGCTTCCAGCGCGGCGGCCAGCTGCAGCGCCATGCGCCGGCCCGCGCCGCCGAACGTCACGGTCTGGCGCACCACGGGATGGCCGTAGGTCAGCGTACCCGTCTTGTCGAACACGACATGCGTCGCGCGCCCCAACGTTTCCAGCACGTGCGGCTTGACGGCCAGCGCACCCCGGCGCAGCAGGCGGTCGGTGGCGGCGGCGAGCGCCGTCGGCGTCGCCAGCGACAGCGCGCACGGGCACGACACGACGAGCACCGCGATCGCCGCCGGCCACGCGCGCGCCGGCTCGACGACATACCAGCCCGCGCACACGACGACGGTCAGCACCAGCAGCGCAAGCACGAACCATGCCCCGACGCGGTCCGCCCACAGTGCCAGCGCCGGCTTGTCCTGCCCGGCGCGTTCGACGAGGCGCACCAGCAGCGCCAAGGTGCTGTCGCGCGCACTGCTCGTCACGCGCACGACGATCGCCTGTGCGACGTTGACGGCGCCGCCTGGCAGTTGCGCACCCGGCCCCAGCGCGCGCGTGCGGCTTTCTCCCGTCAGCAGCGCGAGATCGACTTCCGTGTCGCCTTCGACGATGACGCCGTCGGCCGGCACGGCCTGGCCCGGCGCCACGAGCACGACGTCGCCCGGCACGAGCGCGCCGGCGGGGACGGTGTCCGTCTCGCGCGCTCCCGGAAAGCCGACGAAGCGCTGCGCCGTCGCGGGCGCCGCGCGCTGCAGGCCTTCGAGCGCGCACGCGGCGCGCCGGCGCGCGTCCAGCTCCAGGTAGCGGCTGCCCAGCAGCAGGAACACGAACATCGTGATCGAATCGAAGTACACATCGCCGTGGCCGCGCCCGACCGCGACGACGCTGGCGGCGGATGCGGCGAGGATGCCCAGCGCCACCGGCACGTCCATGCCCGCCACGCCGCGCCGCAGATCCATCCACGCACCGCGGAGGAACGGCCACGCCGCGTACGCGACGGCGGGCACGGTCAGCAACAGCGCGGCCCAGTGCATCAGCGCGCGCATGTCGGCGTCCATCGTGCCGTCCGTCGCGAGATAGACGGGGACCGCGTACATCATCACCTGCATCATCGACAGGCCCGCCACGAACAGCCGGCGGAACAGCGTCTTGCGCTCCCGTTCGAGGTGGGCCGCCTGGCGCTCCGCATCGAGCGGATACGCCGTGTAGCCGATGGCGCGCAGGGCCGCGATGATGTCGCTGGCCTTCGCCACGGCCGGGTCGCGGCGCACGCGCAGGCGTTCCGTCGCCACGTTCAGCAGCGCATCCGTCACGCCCGGCAGCCCATTCACCCGGCGCTCGACCAGCCACACGCAGGCGGCGCAGCGGATGCCTTCGATGGTAAAGACGGCATCGCCGGCGTCGACCGCGTCGTCGTACGCGCGCAGCGCGGCGAGGTCGGCCTCATCGTCGATGCGCGCGGCGAATTCGGTGCGGTTGTCGTAATAGTCGGCGAGGCCCGCGTCCGCGATGGCCTGCGCGGCGGCGGCGCAACCGGGGCAGCACATGGCGCGGCTCGCGCCGTCGACGACGGCCGACCACGGGCTCGCGGCTGGTGCCGGCTGGCCGCAGTGCCAGCACGCGGCAGTATCCAGGAGGGCCGCGGTCATGCGCCGGCTCCCGGTGCGACGCAGATCTCCTGCACCCAGCCATGCGGCAGGCCGCCGGCCGCGCGTACGAGGCCCAGCAGGCCGAAGCCCAGCACGACGACGCCGCAGGCGCGCCGCACACGTGGGCCCGCGAGCCGGCCGCGCAGGCGTGCGCCCATCAGGCCCAGGCCCAGCAGCATCGGCAGGGTGCCGAGGCCGAAGGCCAGCATCACGAGCGCGCCATGGATGGCGGAGCCGCTCAGCATCGCGGTCACGAGGACGCTGTACACCATCCCGCAGGGCAGCCAGCCCCACAGGCCGCCCGCGACGAACATGCGCGCGGGCCGGTCCAGCGGGCCGACTTTTCTCAAGAGCGGCTGCACGCCGCGCCACACGAAGCGGCCGCCCTGCTCCAGCCGTGCGAGGCCGCGCCACGCATCCATCAGGTAGAGCCCGAGCGCGGCCAGCATCAGGTTCGCGAGCCAGTACGCGCCCGCCTGCAGCGCCGGCAGACCGGCCAGCACCTGCGCTCCCTGCGCAAGGTGCTCGAACGTCGCGCCGGCAAGCGCGCCCGCGGCCATGTAGCTACCGATGCGCCCCGCGTTATAGGCAAGGACGTTGGCGACGGGCGTCCACCTGGCCGCGACGCGTACGGGCACGACAGACAGCGCACCCACGATTCCGCCGCACATGCCGGCGCAGTGCACGCTGCCCAGCAGGCCGACGACGAACACCGGAATCAAGGCGACGTTCATGCGATCACACCGTCTTCGAATGGCTGGCCGGCCCGCGCGCGGCGAGGTAGCGGTCGAACACCATGCACACGTTGCGGATCAGGAGGCGGCCCTTCAGGGTGACGCTGATCCAGTCCGGCGCGAGTTCGACGAGACCGTCCCGCTCCAGTTCCGCCAGCTGCGCCATCTCGCGGGCGAAACAGGCGTGGAACGCGATCGGGAACGCGAGCTCGATGGCGCTGATGGACAGCTCGAACTGGCACATCAGCTTCTGGATGATCGTCCGTCGCAGCGCATCGTCCATCGACAGCCGCGCGCCGCGCGCCACCGGCAGCTCGTTGCGGTCGAGCGCATCGTAATAGGCGTCCAGCGTCTTGACGTTCTGGCTGTACGTGGCGCCCACCGCACCGATGGCCGACACGCCGCAGGCGACGAGGTCCGTATCGGCATGCGTCGAATAGCCCTGGAAGTTGCGGTGCAGACGGCCCTGCTCCTGCGCGACGGCGAGGTCGTCGTCGGGCCGCGCGAAATGGTCCATGCCGATGTAGACATAGCCCGCGGCCGTCAGGCGCTCGATGCACAGCTGGAGCATGCGCAGCTTCGTGTCGCTGCCGGGCATGTCCGCTTCAACGATGCGGCGCTGCGGCTTGAACAGGTGCGGCAGGTGGGCGTAGTGGTACAACGCGATGCGGTCGGGCGAGGCATCGACCACCTTGTCGATCGTGGCGCGCATCGTGTCCGGCGTCTGCTTCGGCAGGCCGTAGATCAGGTCGATGCTGATGGAACGGAAATCCGCGGCGCGCGCGGCCGCGATGATCGCGCGCGTTTCGGCTTCGGGCTGGATGCGGTTGACGGCGCGCTGCACGTCCGGGTCGAAGTCCTGCACGCCCAGGCTGATGCGGTTGAAGCCCTGGCGCCGCAAGCCGTGCACGCGCTCGGCCGACACGGTGCGCGGGTCGATCTCGATGGAATACTCGCCGACGGCATCCGGCGCGAAGCGGAAGCAGCGGCGCAGGTGCGCCATCAGGTCTTCCATCTGCGCGTCCGACAGGTAGGTCGGCGTGCCGCCGCCGAAGTGCAGCTGCTCGACCTCGTTCATGCCGGCGAACAGCCGCCCCTGCATCTCGACTTCGCGTTTCAGGTAAGCGAGGTAGGTGGTCGCCTTCTCGCGGTTCTTCGTGACGATCTTGTTGCAGGCGCAGTAATAGCAGACCGTGTCGCAGAACGGGATGTGCAGGTACAGCGACAGCGGCTTGCCGCCGCCGCGCGTGCGCAGGTCCGCCACGGCGTGGAGAAAATCGCGATAGCCGAACGATTCCGTGAAGCGGTCCGCCGTCGGGTACGACGTGTAGCGGGGGCCGCTGCGGCTCAGCCGGGCGATCAGGTCCGCGTCGAACTCGACGACGGGCTGGAATGCGGAAACTGCATCGAACATCTGGGAAACTCCTGGGCCGGCGGCGTGGACATACAAGATGAGTGTATTGAGGCGGTTCCGCAAAATCCTTGACTTGCATCAAAAATCGCCGAAGCCGATGTGTTATTCACGTCCGAGTTTAAAAACCGACAACACCTGCCCCAGATGCCCCACCGGCTCCGCCACGCTCGCGGACGCCGCGGCCGATTCCTCGACGAGGCCCGCGTTCTCGCGCGTAATGCCGTCGAGTTCGGCCATCGCCGCATTCACTTCCGCGATACTCTCGTTCTGCGCACGGACATGTAGCCGACCGTCGTCCCCTCTTCCTGGACCCAGTAGAAATCGCCTTTTTTTCGACGATTTTTCACGAGTCCTGTCCACGGTTCGCCCGCCTGCAGCGTTTGCCACAGGTCGGCAAACGCTTCCGGCGGCATGCGGCCTTTGGTGTCCGTCTTCGAGACGATGGACTGGCCGTCCTGTAACGGGTATTCGATGCCCGTGACGGGCAGGTTGGTACGCAAGCGTGGCTCCTGGCTTTGATGAGGAAATATTGTTGTAGGGAATTTTTATGAAATGTGGACCGGCCGCCCGGCCGTTAAAATGGAGTACCCTGCGCGGATGTGGCCGCCAGGTTTGCGTTTTTTGCCTTGATGATTTTCAACAAACCCCAAAGTAGCCGTAGATGAACGATATCTCTCCTCTGACACGGCATCCCGATGTCCTCTACGGCCCGCACCAGCCCGAGCTGTTGCGCGACGAGATCCTGGCCGACCTCCTCGAAGCGAGCGCGGCCCGCGCACCGGACCAGCCGGCCCTCGTCGCCGGCGACCGCCGCCTCACGTATCGCGAACTCGACGCCCTCGCCGACCTTGCCGCGTCACGCCTGATCGACGCGGGCATCCGGCCCGGCCACATCGTCGGCCTGTGGATGCCGCGCGGCATCGACCTGCTCGTCATGCAGGCGGCGATTGCGAAGGCCGGCGCCGCGTGGCTGCCGGTCGACGAGGACACGCCCGTCGAACGCCTGCTCGTGTGCATGGAAGACGCCGGCTCCCCCGCCCTCGTGAGCAGCGAGCGCATGCGCGACCGGCTCGGCACCGTCACGCAACCGGTCCACACGGCCGAAACGCTGCTGGCGCCGGCCCCCGACGGGTACGAACTGCGCCGCCGCGGCAAGGTCGACGGCGGCGCCCCCGCCTACGTCATCTACACGTCGGGCTCGACGGGCAAGCCGAAAGGCATCCTCATCGACCAGCGCAGCATCTGCCACTTCCTGCGCAGCGAGAACGAAGTGCTGGGCGTGAAGGCCACGGACCGCGTCTACCAGGGCTTTTCGGTCGCGTTCGACATGTCGTTCGAGGAAATCTGGATTTCCTACCTCGTCGGCGCCACCCTGTGGATCGGTCCGAAGGAAACGGCCGGCGACCCCGAGGCGCTGCCGCGCCTGCTGGCGGAAAACGGCGTCACCGTGCTGCACGCGGTGCCGACCCTGCTCGCGCTGTTCGCGGACGACGTGCCCAGCCTGCGCATCATCAACCTTGGCGGAGAAATGTGTCCGGAAACGGTGGTCGAGCGCTTTTCGAAGCCGGGCCGCCAGATGTTCAACACCTATGGACCCACGGAAGCGACCGTGTCGGCCAGCCTCGCGCGCCTGGAGCCGGGCCGGCTGATCACCATCGGCACGCCGCTGCCGAACTATGGCCTGCTGGTCATCTCCACCGAGACGGACAAGGGCCTGCAACTGCTGCCGCGCGGCGACACGGGCGAGCTGTGCATCATCGGCCCGGGCCTGTCGGCCGGCTACCTCGGCCGCCCCGACCTGACGGCCGAGAAATTCCTCGCGAACCCGTGGACCTCCGGCCCGGACGATCCGCGCCTGTACCGCACGGGCGACCTCGCGCGCATCGAGCCGGACGGCCAGGTCGTATGCCTGGGCCGCACGGACGACCAGGTCAAGATCCGGGGTTTTCGCGTGGAACTGGGCGAGATCGAAGCCCAGCTCGCACAACAGGATGGCGTCGGCACGACGGCCGTGCTGCTCCGCAAGGACGACGGCATCGACCGCCTCGTCGCCTACCTCGTGCCGGCTGCAGGCGCGACGCCGGAACAGCTGGCGCCGGCGACCCTGCGCCGGGCGCTGTCCGAGAAACTGCCGCCGTACATGGTGCCGAGCCGCTTCGAAACGTTGTCCGTGATGCCGCGCCTGACGTCCGGCAAGATCGACAGGAAAGCCCTGAAGGCGATGGCGCTGTCGGCCCCGCTGCCGAGCGATCCGGCCGAATCCGACGTGCCCGAGACGCCGGGCGAGGAAGCGTTGTTCGCCGCACTGGAAAAATTGTTCCCGGGCCAGCCGATCCGGAGGGAGCTGGATTTCTTCAGCGACCTGGGCGGCCACTCGTTCTTCGCCGCCCGCCTCGCCACGGCACTGCGCGCCGACCCGCGCTTCGCCCACGTGACGGTGCGCGACATTTATTCGCACCGCCAGATCGGCGCCATCGCGTCCAGCCTGGACCAGGCCGCCGGCACGGCCGCCGTCGAGCCCGACTGGACACCGCCGTCCGAAGCGCGCCGCTGGCTGTGCGGCGTGGCCCAGCTGGCGACCGTCCCCGTGCTGATCACATTGCGCATGGCCCAGTGGCTGGCGCCGTTCTTCACGTACCACTTCTTCACGGGCGACCCGGGCGATTCCGTGACGCGCGCCATCGCCGCGTCCATCGGCGTATTCCTGCTCGCGACCCTGCTGGAGTTCGTGTTCGCCATCGGCGGCAAATGGCTCGTCGCGGGCCGCCTGAAGCCCGGCGTGTACCCGCTGTGGGGCGCGACGTATTTCCGGTGGTGGCTGGCCGACCGCCTCGTCGAGGCCGCACCGACCTATCTGCTGGCCGGCTCGTCGCTGTACGGCTGGTATCTGCGCCTGCTGGGTGCGAAGATCGGGCACGACGTCGTGATCGGCTCGCTGACGATCCGCGCCCCCGACCTGCTCGCCATCGGCGACAACGTCAGCATCGGCAATGCCGTCAACTTCGAGAACGCGCGCGTGGAACGGGGCCGTTTGATCCTGGGGCGCATCGCGCTCGACGACGACGCGTGCGTGTCGTCGTACGCGATTTTGGAAGGCAATACGCGGGTCGGCCGGCGCGGCCACCTGGAGGGACAATCCGCGCTGCAGGATGGCGCGAGCGTGCCGGACGGCCGCGTCTGGTGCGGCTCGCCCGCGCGCGACGCCGGCGCGTTCGACCCGTCGACCCTGCCGCCGCGTCCACACGTCAGCCGCGCCCGCCTCGCCGGCGAAGGCCTGTTCTTCGTGTTCGGCATGCTGCTCGTCGCCACGCTGTTCTTCATGCCCGTCTTCCCCAGCTTCGTGCTGATCGACTGGTTCGACGAGCGCGGCACCCTGCCGATCCTCGCGCAGAACTCGATCCAGGGCCAGCTGCTGCGCTACTTCGTGCTGGCACTGCCCGCGTCCGCCGTGCTGATCGCGCTGACGATGCTCGTGTCGGCCGCCATCCGCTGGGGCTTCCTGCCCCGCATGATGCCGGGCCGCTCGGCCGTGCACAGCAACGCGTACTGCAAGAAATGGCTCGTGAGCCACATCCAGGAATCGAGTTTGAACGTCCTGCACGGCATCTACGCGACCGTGTTCGCGCCGTTCTGGTACCGCCTGCTGGGCGCGAAGGTCGGCCGCGACGCCGAGATCTCGACGGCGCTGGGCGTCGTCCCCGACATGCTGACCCTGGGCGACGAGACGTTCATCGCCGACGCCGTCATGCTGGGCGACGAGCAGATCGACGGCGGCTGGATGACGATGGAAGCGACCGTCGTCTCGAACCGCAGCTTCGTCGGCAACGGCAGCTACATCCCGGACGGCACGGTGCTGCCGGAAGGCGTCCTCGTGGGCGTGCACACGCATGCGCCCGCGAACGAGCGCATGACGGGCGGCGACACGTGGCTCGGCTCGCCGCCGATCCACCTGCCCGCGCGCGAACAGGTCAGCGGCTATCCGGAACACCTGACCTACCGCCCGTCGCCGGCGCGCCGCCTCGGCCGCGCGCTCGTGGAAGCCTTCCGCATCGTCGCGCCGCACGCGGTCGTCATCGCCGTCGGCTACACGGTCGTGCTGGACCTGATGCCGATCGCGGGCGCGGGCCGCTGGGGCGAAGTGATCTGGGACCTGGCCCTCATCAGCCTCGCCTACGGCATCGGCAACTACCTGTTCGTGCTCGCGTTCAAGTGGCTGCTGCTGGGCCGCTACAAAAAGCGGGCGGAGCCGATGTGGACGCCGTTCGTCTGGCTGTCCGAAGGCGTGACGAACATGTACGAAGGCATCGCCGTGCCCAACTTCATGCGCTACCTGCGCGGCACGCCCTGGCTGCCGGTCGCCTTCAGCCTGCTGGGCTGCCGCATCGGCCGCGGCGTCTACATGGACACGACGGACATCACGGAATTCGACTGCGTGACGATCGGCGACCACAGCGAACTGAACGCGCTGTCCTGCCCGCAGACCCATTTGTTCGAAGACCGGGTGATGAAGATCGATCACGTCGACATCGGCAGCAAGGTGTACCTGGGCCCGCGCAGCGCCGTGCTGTACAGCGCGAAGGTCGGTGACAATGCCCGCATCGGGCCGCTGACCCTCGTCATGAAGGGCGAGCACATTCCGGCCGCGACCGCGTGGAACGGGTTGCCGGCGGCGCCGCAGCGGGTGTGATGGACCACGCATTGCCTGTGCGCTGGTGGGACGGCGGCGGGTTCGCGGTCGCGCCTGCTTCCGCTTCGGCGGTGCAGGTCGTCGGCGTGCGCGGCCAGCCCGACCGTGCGACGGCGCGGCGTACGATCCGTTCGGCGCTGCTCGCCGCGCTGGCGGAGACGAGCGGGCTGCCTGCCTCGGCTGTCCGGCTGTGCGGTGCGCCCGGCGAGGCGCCATATGCCCTGCTCGACGATGGCCGTCGCGCCGCACTGTCGATCAGTCACGACGGCGACCTGTCCGTGGCGGCCCTGCGGCTGGATGGCGGCGCCGTCGGCATCGACCTGATGCAAGTCGTCGATGTCCCGGACTGGCGGGCCGTCGCCCGCGACTATCTCGGCCCGGCGTGCGCGGCCACGCTGGCCGACGTGTCCGCGTTCGCGCGCGCGTGGAGCGAGCGCGAAGCCAGGTTCAAATGCCGTGGATTGGCGCTGGCGGAATGGGGAGGCCGCGATGAAACCCTGCTGTCGGCATGCACTTGCCGGTCATTGGTGCTGCCGGACGGTTACACGGGCAGCATCGCGGTGCTGCCCGATCCATCCAAGCCCTTGCGCACGGCTTCAACCGGAAGCTGATCCCCATGCGATTGATCGCATTCATGGCCGCGATCACGATCGTCAGTTCGACCAGCCTACACCGGCTGGTGGCTTCCGGAACCTGTGGTCGAGGCCGTCGAAGACACGCCTGAGGCCGCTGCCGAACTGGCGAGCGATGTTTCCGTCGCAATGCCCTGGGTACTGGAACGCCTCACGCCGGAAGAGCATGCCGCATTCCTGATGCGAAAAGTATTCGATCAGGATTATGGCGACGTGGCGGCAATGCTTGGCAATGCGGGGCATCCCTTTACTGCAGTCATGTTCGGGTCCGCGGCAGGTTTTCCTGAGTGCATGTATACTTGTGGCATTCGCGCATCGTCGCATTTTCTGATCGACGATGGCACAGCTTGCCTGAGTTCCAATGAAATTACCCCAACTTACCGTTTTCCTGGGTGGATACCTGGCGACCGTCGTTGTCCTTGCCCGCCTCTACAATAGCTTTTCGGGGATTGCCTCGACTGCCCAAATCGCCATTTGCCTCGCCATCGCCCTGCTGATCGGCTTCGCGGCCGGCACGTCGGAAACAGCCGCACGCCACGGCGCAGCTTTCGTGCTTGCCTCGTTCTGCGGCGCGCTCACGATGCTGCTGTCGTTCTATGCCGGAACGGCCGGCCTGGCCGTTGTCGCCTTGCCTTATGTCTTCTTCTGGACGAACGCTACCTGGCTGGGATTGCAGACGGCCCGGATCTGCCGGACCGCCTTGAACGCACCGTCGGCGCAATAAGGGCGTTCGATTCGCATGCGATGACGTTGCGAACGCCTGCATTGCGATGGAACGTCTTTTAGCTTGCAGTTTGGGGAAGATTGCGGAATGGACAATCTCACCCACTCCGTCGTCGGCCTCGGCATCGGTGCGCTGATCGACCGCAGCGTGCCGCCCGAGGCGACACCGAATCCCTCGTAAGGTGGCTCTGGCAAGGTGCCGGCAGTGGCGCGGGAATCCGGGACACTGCCGTCGAATTGAGCAATTCAGCTCTACGGCTTGTCGTCGACCGGCGGGGCCGCCGCAGGCACGTATGCTACCGGCGCGACCGCCCTGACCGGAATTGCCAGGTGTGCGGCCCGCAACCCGGGAGCACTGGCGCTGACTTCGATCGAACCGCTGCTGTTCCAGTTGCTCTGCACGAGCAACTGGGCCAGGCCGTTGAACAGCTTGCGCGTCCTTCCTTTCTCGTCTTCGTGCGAATTTGGATCACCGTTACCATGACCGATCGACTTGCCCGCACCGGCGATCTCGAAGGTCACTTCATCGTTCGCGATCGGTACTGCCCGGCCTTGCGCATCGAGTGCACGCACGGTGATGGGCATGGCGTCGTCGCCGTCGCCCTTGAGCGCGACGCGGTCAGGCACGAGTTCCAGTGCGACGGCCGGACCGGTGGTCTCGACATTCGTGCGAGCCACCTCCTTGCCACCGGTGTAAGCGATCGCGTCCAGCCTCCCGGCTTCGTAGTTAACCTTGAAATCGTTCATGCGGTAGTGGTCGACCTTCTGTTCGCCGATCTCGCGACCATTGAGCAAGAGCTTCACGCGCTCGGCGTTCGACATCACTCTGACCACGATCTCCTGGCCCTCCTTGCCCGACCAGTTCCAGTGAGGCGCGATGTAGACAAGCGGGCGGTCCTTGATCCACTGGACCTGGTGCATGTAGTACGCCGTCTTCGGAAAACCGTTCAAGTCCATGATGCCGAAGAACGAACTGACCGACGGCCACGACGCGTAGGGCCAGGACTCGCCGTGATAGTCGAACCCCGTCCAGACAAAGCCGCCGGCGACGAAATCACGTGTGCCGATCGCTTGCCAGGCGTCGCGATGGGTATTGCCCCAGGCTGGCGCCTCGGTGTCGTAACTGGTCTCGATATGACGCGCCTTGTCGGTCGCGAATTCGCCGCGTGTCATGAAAGCCGACGTATCCTCCGAACTCGTAAAAGGTTTGTCGGGACGGGCCGCATGGAATTTGTCGTACTCCGGAATCTGGTAATTGGCGCCGACGACGTCCACCGCATGGGAGACGTTCAGAGGCGTGAGCAAGCCATTGCTCATGGCCGCCGTGGTTGGGCGTGTGCCATCGAGTGCCTTGGCGACGGCCACCATGCGACGCGCCATTTCGTAGCCGGCCTCCGTCGCCTGCACCGGTTCCTCGTTGAACACCGACCACAGGATGATCGACGGGTGGTGGCGATCACGCTTGAGCATCCACTCGAACTGCTTCATGTAATCCGGCGACGGATTGAAGTTGCGGTTCTCGGCCATCACCAGGAAACCCATGCGGTCGGCCATGTCCAACACTTCGGAGGCGATTGCATTGTGCGAGAAGCGGATCGCATTCACCCCGAGTTCTTTCAGGCGGCGTAGACGGAATTCCCAGATCGCGGTCGGCACGGCGACGCCAACGCCGGCATGGTCCTGGTGCAGGCACACGCCCTGCAACTTGACGTGCTTGCCGTTGAGGAAGAAGCCTTTTGCGGCGTCGAAGCGCAGCGTGCGAAAGCCAGTGTCCAGCGCCAGCCGGTCCACCACCTTGCCATCGCGCCGCACGGTCGTCGTCACGTGGTACAGCGTGGTCCGGTCGAGCGACCACAGCGCGGGCTGGCGTATCGCCATCGGCAGCGAGGCCGTCACCTGCGTAAGCACCGGCACCGCGATCGACGTGCTGCGGCGCGCCACCTGTTTGCCGTCCGGCCCGGTGACCACCATCTCCACTTCGACCCGTGCGTCCTGCTTGCCATCGTTATCGAGCGTGACGGTGGCCGGGATTTCCCAGTTGCCGGCCGCGACCTCGCGCGGCGTCACGCGCACGCCATCGGGCACCACGTGCACGCCATCGGTCTTGACCAGCCAGGTGTGCCGGTACATGCCGGCGCCTTCGTACCACCAGCCTTCCATCGCATTCGCATCGACGCGGACCGCGACGACATTGGCGTGCTGGTCGCCATAATGCAGATACGGCGTAATGTCGATGCGCACCTCGTTATAGCCCGACCAGTTATGGTTGACCAGGTTACCGTTCACCCACACCGTTGCATGCGTGGCGATGGCGCCGAATTCGAGTTCGACGTGCCGGCCACGATCGCTTTCGGGCAAAGCGATATAGCGCCGGTACCAGCCGATGCCGCGTGGGCGAAAGCCCTGGGCCATATTCGCTTTCGGGTCGAATGGCTGTTCGACCTGCCAGTCGTGCGGCAGGTCGAGCTTGCGCCAGCCGCTGTCATCGAATTTCACGGCTGCCGCACCCGACGCCAGGCCGGCCTTGGTGGCGTAATAGGTTTCATCCTGCGTGGCGGGCACGTGGAATGGTACATCCCCAAGATGAAACAGCCAGCCGCGATCGAGCGACAGTCGTTCGCGTCCGCCGTCGGCGTGCGCCGGCATGACGAGCAGCCCGCCGAACACGGCGAACAAAACATGGCGGACCCAAAACCGCCAACCGGGAAAGTCAGACTTGTGCAGCTTCATTGCGTCGTTCCAGTTCAAGTAAAAAAATCAGCCAATCAATACACGTAAGGCCAGCCATCCGCCGTGAAGCCGATGCGGTTGATGCCCAGCGTTTCATTGCCGTTGTGATTGGCATCGTAGTAGTGGTACACCATCAGCGGACCGTCGCTGTCGGTCATCAGGCTCTGGCCGCCGGGTCCCTTGATGTTGCCGTGCGCGCTCAGGACGATCGTGCCGCCGCCGCTCAGCAAATTGACGCCGCCGCGGTCCAGGTAGGGGCCGGTCACCGAGGTCGAACGGCCAACGATGATGCGATAGGTGCTGTTCGCACCGCTGCAGCAGGTATTGATGGACGCGAAGAGGTAGTAATACCCGTTGTAATAGTAGAGATACGCCCCCTCCAGCCCCTTCGGACGCTGGGCCAGGTGGTAGTTCGTCGTATTGGCCGTCGATTGCTTGCCGGTGGCCGGGTCCAGCTTGATCAGGTAAATGCCGTTCCACCACGATCCGTAGGACATCCACCAGCCGCCCGCCTGGTCCTGGATGATGCTGGGGTCGATGGCGTTGTAGGGCGTCGATGCACTCGACGTCACCACGGTCCCCAGGTCCGTCCACGCCGTGCTGTTCGGCGTGGACGCGCGGGCGACGCCAATGGCCGACGTCTGCGATCCGTAGCTGGATGCGGAATAGTATTGGTAGTAGGTGTTATTCATCCGCACCACGTTCGGCGCCCACAGCGTGCCGCCCTTGGTATAGGTGCTGGTCCACGCGGGTATCGGCGCCAGCGCACTGCCCGCATTCGTGAAATTGATCCGGTCGCTCGACGACGCCAGCGTATTGTTGGTGCCGTACAGCCAATAGGTCCCGCCGCCGTCGCGCAGCATGAACGGATCGTGCACGCGGGTCCCGTTGCCGCTCACGGCGCCGGGTGCCGGATACGGATCGATGCCGGTGCTCACCAGCTGCCATTCCTGGCACAGGCAACCGGACGCGCTCCATTGGTCGATGACGGCGCTCGTCGACGTGCTCCCCTGGTACACGTCGAGGTACAGGCCACTGTTGACATTCTTGATCAGGTAATTGCCATCGGCCGCCTGGATGACCGTCCACAGGTGATCCGCCGTGCCGTTATCGGCCCATTGGACGATTTGCGCGCCGGCCGATTTCGATCCGGCCGACACGCCCAGCAGCTGGTGGGTCGCGAGGTTCTCGATGTTGTACTGGCCGCTGCCCATCGGAATGAAATGCCACAACTGCTCGCTGCCGCCGGTGTCGTTCCATTGAATCACGTTGCTTCCCGCGGCCTGGCTGGCGCCGGGAATCGCGAGCACCAATCCGCTGTTGACGTTCTTGATCTTGAACTGCACGGCGTCGCTCACGACCACCTGCGCGCGCGCCTGGGTCGCCAATGCCGCCAGTAATACGAGTCCAACCGCAAATCTTTTCATGAACATCCTCCTGTGAGTAAGTACGTCGACTGCCTCCCAACAAAAAAGTGGCAGCCGAGGCTGCCACAAAGGCCGCAATGGCCAAGGAGACTGTGGTTCAACCGGTTCGCGCCGTTCGCAATCTGATTTAACGTTAAACCTAAGTTCGATAATACTAGTTGAACGTAAAACTAATTTCAAGGAAAATCCCGGCATTCATTCACATGCAAGGCTTTCGAATCCACTCATGGCAACCATCAAGGAAGTAGCTGCCCATGCCGGCGTCACGCCGACCACCGTCACCAACGTTCTTCGCGGACGCGGCAGGACGGGCGATGCGACCCGGCAGCGCGTGCTCGATGCGGTCGCGCACCTGGGCTACCGCCCCAACCTCGCGGCGCGTGCGCTGGTCGAGCGCAGGGCTCCCACCTTCGCCCTGGTGCTCACCTGCATCACGAACCCCTTCTATTCGGAACTCATGCTGTACGTGGACCAGGCCGCCCGCAAGCACCAGCGCTATCTCATCGTTTGCAACACCGACTACGAAGCGGAGAAGGAAACCCGCTTCCTCGACGAAGTGGCCGGCTCGCTGTCCGACGGCGTGATCGTCGCCAACAATCCGGGCCTGGACGTCGGGCATCTCCAGCAGATCGTCGCGCAGGGCACGCCCGTCGTCCTCAACCTGTGGGAAGACCCGGACACGCATCCAGGACTCCCCTGCCTCGCCTTCGACGGCCGCGAGGCGGGACGGATGGCAACCGCCCATCTGACCGGACTCGGCCACCGCCAGATCGGTGCGATCATCGCCAGCCCGAAAGACGGCATCCACAACCTGCGCTACCAGGGCTTCCGCGACGTCATGCGCAAGGCCCGCCTGGCCTGCCCGGCTGCGGCAGTGCGTTTTTGCGCGGACACGTTCGAAGGCGGAAAAGCGGCGGCGCTCGACCTGCTGTCCACCATGCCGGACCTGACGGCGGTGTTCGTCTCGAACGACCTCGCCGCACTGGGCGTCCTCGACGCCGCCGCCCAGTTGGGCCGTCCGGTCCCGGCCGCAATCTCGGTGGTCAGCATCACCAACATCATGGTGTCGAGCCAGTCGCGCCCTGCGCTGACGACAGTCGCCATCCCCACTGCCGCGATGGCCGCGCGCGGCGTGGAGCTGCTGATGGAAATCCAGGAGCGCAAGCACGACGCGCCGCCGATGGAGTGCATTCCCGGCCTGGAACTGATCGTCCGGGAATCGACGGCGGCGCCGCGCCTGCGCGCGTGAATCATCGACCGCGCGGTCAGTTCTTCCAGTTCAGCGCCAGCCCGAACGTACGATCGTAGCGGCGGGTATCGCGCGGATACAGGCGCTGGTCGGTCCAGTAATCGACATACTGGAAGTTCAGCAGGTTGGTGCCGGTCAGGGTCACCGACAGGTTCGGCGTGAACTTGTAGCTCAGTGAACCATCCAGCGTGGACATCGGCGCGGCGATCAAATCACGCGCCGGCGCGCTGCCCGAATTGCTCGGGTGATCGCCATAGACCTGCACGAATTTCGAACGCCAGTTATAGGCGAGGCGCGCCGATACGCCGGCCCTTTCATACAGGGCGACCACGTTGTATGAATTCTTCGACATGCCGCTGAACGGCTTGCCCTTCAATCCAGGCACGATGGACGACGTCAGGCCGCCTTCCATATAACTGACGTTCGCCTCCATGCCGAAGCCGCCCAGCCAGCCCGGCAGCCTGTCGTAGAACTGGCGATACGACATTTCCACGCCTTGCAAATGGCCTTTGTCGGTATTGAACGGACGGCTGGTGTCGTACTTGAGGCCCTGGAACATTTCGGGCACCGATTTGTTGATGATGTAGCCGTCGAAGTTATGCCGGAACACCGTCGCACTCAGCATGCCGGTCGGTGCGAAATACCATTCCAGCGCCGCATCCAGGTTCTGGCCGGTGAACGGCTTCAGGTTTGGATTGCCGCCGCTGGCCGTCGCCTGCACGGTCGTGCCGTTCGCCGCGACGTAGGCCGTGCCGGGATTGAGCTGGGCAAAACTCGGACGCGTCAGCGTCTTCGCGTAGGCAAGGCGCGCAATCACGTCATGCGGCAGCCTGGCCTTGAAGTTCGCACTCGGCAGCACGTCGGTGCCGCTCGTGCTGACCGGCGTCTCCACGTACTGGCCGTTGACCTGGCTCTTGCCGATCAGGTCGGAATCGGTCCGCGTCACGCGCACGCCCAGCAGGCCGTCGACGGGAATGGCGCCGACATCGAAGCCGATCTTGCCCGACACGTACATCGACACATTCTTTTCGACGTCCTTGAAGAACGAACCCGGATCGAGTCCCTTGGCGGCCGGGTTGCCCGTCACCGCCTGCCGCACCGTCGCCGTATCGTCCAGCAGGTAGCTGGCGCATGGCGTGTACCAGTTCTGCGTGCCGTAATCGCGCGACATCGTCGGCGCGTTGCAGGACATGCCGGGCAGCGTCGACGCCTTGACGCTATCCGGCGCGGAAGCGCTGCCCTCGAACGACTTGATCGACTCCGCGGTGCGGCGGTTGGCGCGCACGCCGGCCAGGAATTCCTTGAACAAGCCGTCGTACGCCGGGGTATAGGTGACGTCCGAGCGGAAATCGGTCGAACTTCCCTTGTCGTTGCCGTAACGGTCGAATAGCTGCAACAGGTTGATATTGGCCGCGTCGCCGATATCGAAGCCGCTGTATTTCACATACGCGCCGCCGTCGACATTGGTCTTGCCGTACGCGTTCGGCACCTTGGTGATCACGTCCAGGATCGGATTGCGCCAGACGTATTTCGAGTCGGTATGCGCCAGTTCGGAAGTCAGGCGCAAGCCGGGCGTGACCCGCCACTTCGCGCCGAGAGCAACCTGGGAGGTCTTGTTGTCCGCGTAGCGCGCCTGCGTCGACAGGATCGTGTTGGCGTTCTGCGACGTCACCGTATCGACTTCCTTTGTGCCCGGAATCATGGTGGCGCTGCTGCTGCCGGCCCAGAAGGGAAAGCCCACCAGCAGGTTGGTCTGGTCGTTGCCCTGGAAATGGGAAGCCAGGCCTTCAGCATAGAATTCCAGGTCGGCGCTGGGTTTGTACTGCGCGGCGAAATTGGCGGCCGTGCGTTTGCGCTTGCCGTAGATCGCCTGCAGGCCCAGCACGTCCGGACCGGTTGCGCCTGCCCCGAGCCATTCCTTCGAGATCGGGAAAGACTGGAAGCTGCGTTCTTCCCAGTAATCGCCCTTCACGTACGACGCGCCGACCAGCGCGCCGAACTCGCCGGCATCCGTCTTCCAGCGATTCGACAACAAGGCATTCGCTTCCGGGTCGTTACGGTGCGCCTTGTCCCGGTGGCGCGCGCCCGCGTTCACGCTGACGGTTGCGCCCTTGAAGTCGAATGGGCGATTGGTGCGCACGTCGATCACGCCGGCGATGCCGCCCTCGAGCAATTCGGCGCTCTGCGATTTATACACATCCACGCGCTGCAGCATCGTCGAAGGAATGTCCGCCAGCTGGATATAGCGGCCGGTCGTCGTGAACATTTCACGGCCGTTGAGCAGGGTCGAAATCCCCGGCAGGCCGCGGATCAGTACCGAATTGGCTTCGCCGGCATCGCGCCGTACCTGGATGCCGGTGACGCGCGCGAGCGTCTCGGCCACGTTCGTATCGGGGAATTTGCCGATATCGTCGGCGACGATCGAATCGACGACGTTGTCGGCGTCCTGCTTGATTTTCTGCGCGGTCTGCGCGGCCCGGCGCACGCCGGTGACCACCACGACGGTTTTCCCGTCCGCTTGCGGCATATCGGCCGGGGCGGCTTCCTGCGACCACGCCGGGGCGCTGCCGAGGACGCCGGCCGACGCGAGTGCGGCCACCGTGACCTTGAGCGCGAATGGCGCCGTTGTGTTTTTCTTCATCTGATGTCTCCTCAAGATTTTTACTGTTATCGATGAAACCTGGACAATCACCCCGAGTGGTTTATCGTTAAACCAATCGGCGCAAAAAAAAGGGCGTTGCATGTCAGGTCGGAAAGAATTCTAGTTTAACGTAAAACCAAAGCGCAAGAAAAATCGCGGGACCGTCCACCCACCGTGGTTTTTTGGAACCGTCCTCACTTGCCTGCGAAAACTTTCTGCTCGAACGGCTCCATCTGGAATTTGGTCCTGGTTGGCGTGACGGTCGGCCAGCCGTCGGCGTCCATGTAGAGAGGCTTGATGTTGAGTACCGAGTTGTAATCGAACGCCTTGGTATAGGCGTGGTAGACCAGGTAGGTCGTGCCGCCTTCCGAGTAGATGCCGTTATGCCCGCGACCGGGTTCGTTTTCGTCGCCCGCCAGCAGCAGCGAATACTTGTCGTCGACCCAGCTGCCGCCATCCTTGGCCAGGTAGGGCCCGGTGATCGTCCTGGAGCGGCCCATCACGATCTGGTAGGTGCTGTTCGCGCCGCTGCAGCAGATGCCGCGCGAGGCAAAGATATAGTAATACTGCGGATCCTTGATCAGGAATACGCCTTCGCCGAGAGACTTCGTGAGCACGGTGGGCGTGGGCGTTCCGGACAGCAGTTTGCCGGTTTTGCGATCGAGTTCGACCATCCGCAAGCCGGCCTTGAAGGAGCCGTACAGCAGGTACGCCCTGCCGTCCTTGTCGATGAACACGTTCGGGTCGATGACGTTGACCCCTGCGCCGCCATTTTTGTACGAAATGACCTGGCCCTGGTCGACCCATTTATAGGCCGGGTCTGACGGGTCCAGCGTGGTATTGGTGGCGAGGCCAATGCTGGAATTAAAGTTCATCCAGGCCGATACGGCGTAGTACATCCAGTACTTGCCGTCGTGCCAGGAGATGTCGGGGGCCCAGATCTGGGCGCCTTGTGGGATATCCTTGCTCCACCAATCGAGCTTGAATCCCTCCGGGAAGACTGCGCCGGCATTCGTCCAGGTGATCATGTCCTTCGAGCTTTTGATGCCGGTAAAAGTGCCGAACACGTAGTAGGTATCGCCGCCCTTGATCATGACTGGATCGTGCACGCCAAGAGCACCTTTGAGGCCCCCGTTTTCGATGTAGTCTGGCAATGGTTTAGCGGCCACGACAGGGACGGCATCGGCCGTCGGCACGGGCACGGCGCCGCTTGTGCTGCCACCGCAAGCGGCGAGCAGAAGTAAAGGGAACAAGCGCATCGTCAACCGGAGTGTGTTGGAGGAATTTTTCATCGTTCGCGTGAATCTTTCTCAAGCGTGGGGAAGTGAAGACAGCAAACCAGAGCTGGATCGCTGCAGATTTAACGTTAAATCAAGCGGTCAGTTTAACGCAAAACCCATTTCAAGAACATTCCGATATCTGCCCGGTACAGTTTGAAAAAGGCTGTGTTCGCGGTAGTTATGTGAACTGAAATTCGTTGTAGCGGTCTGACGCATCGTCGAGTTAACTCAAGAGGAGTGACGATGCGCAGCCTGACGTTCGACGAATTGTTCGCCATGTTGGCGGCGGCGCAGTTGTCTGCGGGCGACCTGGCCCGGCTACGGGAATGGATCGCCGGCATCGCGCATCCGGGCGAGTGCATCGCCCTGATCGAGCAGGCGGCGGCAGGACGGCCGTGTCCGCACTGCGGCTGCGCCCGCAAGCACCGCTGCGGACAGGCGAGCGGACTGCAACGCTTCCGTTGCCTCAAATGCGGGCGCAGCCATAATGCATTGACCGGTACGCCCCTGGCACGGCTGCGCAAGAAGGAACTCTGGCTACCGTACCTGCAATGCGTGCTCGAATCGCGCACGGTCCGTGATACCGCGCAAGTCGTCGGCGTACATCGGACGACCAGCTTCCGGTGGCGCCACCGGTTCGTGCGCGGCGCCATGCGCGACCGGCCGGCGACATTGTCGGCCATCGTCGAAGCCGACGAGACATATCGCCTCGAATCGCAGAAGGGTGCGCGCAACCTGACGCGGCCACCCCGAAAACGTGGCGGCGTCGCCAAGCGGCGCGGTATCAATCGGGAACACGACTGTCTGCTCATCGCGCGCGACCGCAGCGGCCGGACGCTCGATTTTCACACGGGGCGCGGCCCGGTGACGGTGGAGCAATTGCATGAGTGCCTCACGCCTGTGCTGCCAGCCGACGTTCTACTGATCAGCGACGGAGCCATCGTCTATCGACATTACGCGGAGCAGGCTGGCATCACGCATGAAGCGGTGAACGTGCAAGGCGGCGTTCGCGTGCGTGGCGCGATCCACATTCAAAACGTGAACAGCTGGCACAGCCGTTTCAAAAGCTGGCTGGTGCGGTTCCGCGGCGTGGCGAGCCGCTACCTGATCCATTACTCGGGATGGCAGCGTGTGCTCGACGATGGTCGCCTCACGAAGCCGGCTCATCTGCTGTGCGCTGCGGCCCAGCTCGGCTAGACGGACGGGTTACCGACTTACCGCGAACACAGCCTTGAAAAACTAACATGCGCCGAGCGAAGTGTCCGCGACGATGGAAGAAGACCCGACGTCCAGACGCCCCCAGTACAGGCGGTCGAGGTCGTCGGACTCGAGAACACCTCGCGTCCAGCGCCCGGGCCTGCAGGCTCGTGAGCGCGCGGGCGATGAAGTGCGCCCGTTCGAAGGTCGGCACCAGCACGCGCCCGCGGGGTTGGGACGATGTCGTCATGCGCCCAGCATAAGCAGGCGTTTGCGCGAGGTCGGTCGCGCGCCGACACGGCCCGGCATGACAACATTTTCGGGAAGACCACGCCCCTGGCCCCGGAAACGGCACTTTGTGAACGATTTTGCATCACTTTGTGGTAACGGGACACTATTTCCCGTTCGCACTACCTGATAGACTCCTTCGTTTCACCCGTCTGCAATAAACTCTCACGAAAATCACGCAGGCAGGCGACGCCAGTGCAAAAAGACACGGCGCACCAAGCAACGACTATAAAAAAACTGGGATAGTTCATGAAGAATCAGCAGGGTCGGTTGACCCCCAACCTGCTCGCCATGTCGATCGCCGCGATCGCATGGAGCGCGCCGGCGTGCGCGCAGGTGGAGACACAGGGCGACGGCATCCAGGAGGTGATCGTCACGGCGCAGCGCACGGCGGCGCCGGCATCGAAGACGCCGGTGGCGCAAACGGTGCTCACGGCGGCGGATCTCGATGCACTCGGCGTCGACACGCCCGGCGCCATCGCCGCGCGCCTGCCCAATACGTATCTGGAAAATTCGTACGACGGCCTGCACATCACGATCCGCGGCGTGTCGAACGTGGACGTCACGGAAAAGGGCGACCCGTCGGCCGGCTTCCTTGTCGACGGCGTGTACATCGCGCGGCCGCAGAGCCAGAACGTGGCGCTGTACGATGTCGAGCGCGTCGAAGTGCTGCGCGGTCCGCAGGGCACGCTGTACGGCCGCAACACGACGGCCGGCGTCGTCAACGTGATCACGAAAGCGCCCGTCGACCGCTTCGAGGGCGACGTCAACGCCGCCTTCGGTAACCGGGGCGAGCGCAAGGTCGGCGCCATGGTCAACGTGCCGGTGAACGGCGTGCTGGCGCTGCGCGCCGCCGCCACCTGGAACGAACACGATGCCTGGCTGAAGAACGGCTCGAACACGCCGCGCGGCCTGGGCCTGGACCGGGACGACCGCGCCGCGCGCCTGTCCGCGCGGCTCACGCTCGGCCCCAGCGCGAAGCTGCTCGTGCGCTACGAAGCGAGCCGCGACGACAGCAACAATGACAGCACGGTGCCCGACTCGAATTTCTACAACGGCATCGCGACCGGCCAGCCCGTGTGGAACGGCGATTCGACCGACCGCCAGCTCACGTACCGCTTCAACCCGCCGAACACCCGATTCGAGCAGGGCCATTCGCACAAGAAGACGTCCAGCTTCACTGCGAACCTGGACTGGGACCTGGGCCCCGCGACCCTGTCGTGGCTGGGCGCGCACCGCAACTTCGATCACGACTACCTGTACAACTTCTACTACCGGGTCGTGCCGACGGTCACGCTGGGCGTGCGCCAGCCGTTCACGGGCACGTACGATCAGGACTCGCACGAGTTGCGCCTCGCGACGAACGGCGCCGGTCCGATCAGCGCCCAGGGCGGCGCGTACTGGTTCCGCGAACGCGCGCGCGACACCTATTATTTCCGCGACCTGCAAGCCATCGGCCTGCCGCCGTACTACGTGTTCGGCAACGACCCCGTCGAAGCGCGCAGCAAGGCCGTGTTCGCACAGGCGACAGTGCGCGTCGCGGACGGCCTGCGCGCGACGGCCGGCGCCCGCTACACGCAGGACGACAAGAAGCGCATCGGCTATATCGGCTACCAGCGCGCGGCGGCGTTCGACCCGGCCACCGACCTGCGCGAGCTGAACACCGGCAGCCTCTCCACCGACAAGACGACGTGGCGCCTGGGCCTCGATGCCGACCTGGCGCCGGACACGCTCGTCTACGGCTCGATCGCGACCGGCTACAAGGCCGGCGGCTTCAACGACGGCTGCGTGGCCGGCAACAAGACGGCCGGCTACACCTGCCCCACCGCGGACGCGGCGCCGCCTTCCAGCCTCACGTACCAGCCGGAGACCGTGCGCGCCTACGAGGCGGGCCTCAAGACCCGCTTCTGGGCGCGCCGCGCGAGCCTGAACGTCGCCCTCTTCCACTATGACTACCGCAACCTGCAGCTGTCGAACGAAGTCGTCGTGAGCGGCCGGCCGCGCTTCGTGACGACGAACGCGGGCGCCGCGTCCATCCGCGGCCTGGAAGCGGACGGCCAGGTGCTCGCCACGAGCGCCGACCGCTTCACGTACGCCCTCACGCTGCTCGACGCGCACTACGCCAGCTACATGCCGGACGGCGTGCATTCCTGGGCCGGCGTCAAGCTGGACCGCACGCCGGCCCGCACCCTGTCGCTCGGCTGGGAACACCGAGTACATCTCGGCGGCGGCATGCTGACGGCCGGCGCGGGCACCCGCGCCAGCGCCGGCTACCTGCTGGGCGTGCCGCAGGCGGGCCTGAAGTTCCGCGTCCCCGGCCATACGGAATCCGACCTGCGCCTCGGTTGGGAACCGGATGGCGCGCCGTGGAGCGTACTCGCCCGCGTGCGCAACGTCGAGGACAAGGTGCGGCCGATGACGATCAGTTCGTCGGGCCTCGCCGTGCCGACCGAGCCGCGCACGGCCGACGTCCGTTTCGACTACCGCTTCTGATTTCAAGCGCGGCCGCCGCCCTTTCGGCGGCCGCATTTTTCATCGTTACGTCGTGCCCCTGGAGCCTCATATGACCCCATTGCTGCGCCGTCGTCTGCCCGTCATTGCCGCCACCCTGCTGGCGGTCTTCCTCCTCGTCCTGGCCAAACGCATCGGCGGCGACACCACCGTCGCCCTCGTCGCCAGCTCGCTGCTGATGTTCGGCTGCTGCTGGGCCAGCGCCGCCCACCTGCTGGGCGGCGGCGCCGCGCTGCGCCTCGTCGCCATCGCCACGAGCTTCGGCTGGCTCGCCGAGCAGCTCGGGTCGTCGTACGGCTGGTTCTTCGGCAGCTACACGTACACGCCCGTGCTCGGGCCGGCCCTGGGCGACGTCCCCGTCGTGATTCCGCTGATGTGGTTCGCGCTGGCGTACATCGGCTACGTGATCGCCAACCTGATCGTGTGGCAGGATCCCGTCGACCGGCCCGCGTCGCTGGGCCACGACGCCATCATGGCGCTGCTGGGCGCGATGGTCGTCACGTGCTACGACCTGGGCGTCGACCCGTACATGGTCTACGTGCTGAAGGCCTGGATCATGACGGAGAAGGACGGCTGGTGGTTCGGCGAGACCGTGCAGGGCTTCGCCGGCTGGATGACGGTGTCGTTCGCGATCCTGTTCGCGTTCCGCCGCCTCGCGCGCGTACGCACGACGGCCGCGGACGCAGGCTCGGTGCTGCCGACGATGCGCCACGTGTTCGTGCCGCTGGGCGTCTACGCCGGCCTGATGGTGTTCCAGGTGCTGCTCGGCTACCCCGTCGAGGCGCGCACGATCGCGCTGTTCGCGATGGGCTTCCCGCTGCTCGCGGCCACCATCGGCCTGCTGCGCTGGCAAGGCATCCTGGCGCGCCCTGCGGCCGATGAACAGGCCCCTGCCGTGCCGGCCGACGCGCTGAAGGAGGCCGCATGAGACGCGACGCCCTCGAACCCGGCCTCGTCGACAACCCGGCGCTGCGTGCCGACCCGCTGGCCGACGCCACCATCGCGCGCATCCTCGGCCCCGGCCAGCCCGGCGGTCCGGACATGGCCACGATCGGCCTCCTGAACAGGGAGATCGCGCGCTGGCAGTTGAACGGCGACCTGGACGGCTGGCGCGCCAGCCCCGGCCTGCCGCCCGGCATGGCCGAAGCGCTCGAAGACTACGTCGCCAGGGCGCGCGTGCTGCCCGACTGGGCCGACGCATCGAAGATCGCGCGGGCCGAAGTGCTGTTCATGGAAATGAGCATGGCCTCGTGCACGCTGCTGTTCTGCGCCAGCCTGCCGCAGTGCTACATCATGCCCGACCTCGCGGCCGTGCTGCACGCCGCCGGCGAACTCGAACAGCACACGGATTACCGCGTGCGCGCCACCGCCGCCATGATCTTTCCCGTCATGATGCGCGGCGGGCTTACGGCGTCGAACGGCGGCGGCGTCGCGCAGGCCATCAAGGTGCGCCTGATCCACGCGGTGATCCGCCACCTCGTGCTGCGGGGCGACGTGGCCGAGGCCCTCGTGGCGCCGCGCCGCCTCAAGCGTTTGCTGGCGCAGGGCAAGACGATGCCGCAGGTGCTGTACGCGCACGGCTGGGACATCGACCGCCTCGGCCTGCCCTGCAACCAGGAAGAACTGGGCTACACGCTGCTGACCTTCAACTACGTGTTCCTGCAGGGCCTGCGCCGCCTGGGCCTGCGCCTGGACCGGGGCGACGAGGAAGCCTACATGCACGCGTGGAACGTGCTGGGCGCGGTGCTCGGCATCGAGCGCGAGCAGATGACGGACACGATGGCGGACGCGGAACGCATGTTCACGGCCATCCAGGCGGAGGCCCGCGTCCAGCAGCGCAAGGACGACCCGCGCCCGGCGCTGGCCGCCGCGCTGATGGCGACGATCCAGCGCTACCTCCCGCTGCGCATCCTGAAGCCGTTCCCGGTCCTCCTGACGCGCCACCTGATCGGCAAGGAGGCGTCGCGCGACCTGGGCCTGGACAAGCGCGTGTCGCTGCTGTCGCGCGGCCTGTTCGTGCTGGTGTTCGGCTTCATCCGCGGCGTCGACGCCATCGCGCGCCTCGTGTTCCCCGGCTTCTCGATCTCGCGCCTCGTCACGCGCATCCTCGGCTACAACCTCACGGTCAAGCTGCTGATGGACGAGACCCGCCCGCTGAAACTGCCGGACACGCTGCTCGGCGAAGTCGGCGACGCCGTCCACGGCTGGCACAATGACGACAAGGCGCCGCGCTGGGTCAATGCCCTCGAGCGCCGTTTCACCGGGCGTGCCCAGCCCGCCGCCCATCAAGGATAAACGATGTCCGTATTCCGTTTCTTCGCGCCGCTGCTTGTGCTGTTCCTGCTGAACGTGGCGCATGCCGCGCCGGCGCCGCTCGTGCTGGACGACGCCGTGCCCCGTGTCGAAGCGTGGCCCGCCGTCACGCTGGTGCACGATGCCGGCGGCCGCCTCGACGTCTCCGAGCTCGTCGCCGCGCCCGAGCGCTTCGCGGTTCCCCGATCGGCCTACGCCACGCTGGGCATGGAAAAAGGCGTCGTCTGGGTGCGCGTCCCCGTGCAGATGGCGCCCGGTACCGACGGCGCATGGACGCTCAAGGTCGACTTCGGCCTGCTGAACCGCGTCGACATGTACCTCGTGCGCGCCGGCCGCATCGAGCGCCACGCGCACGCCGGATCGGAGCGCACGGGCGAGCGGCCGTCGATCTTCCATGGCGGCCCGGTGCCGGCCTTCCTGCTGCAACTGGAGCCGGGCCAGCGCTACGACGTGCTGCTGCGCGTGGACACGAACGGTCCGAAGATCCTGCCGATCAGTTTCGCCAAGCCGGGCGTGTTCTACGAGGAGGCGCTGCGCGACCGCCTCGTGCAGGGCATCCTCACGGGCCTGTTCCTGTGCCTGCTGCTGTACAGCCTTGCGCAATGGGCCAACCTGCGCGAAAGCCTGTTCGCCAAGTACTCGCTGCTGATCGGCGGCCTGGCCCTGTACAACATCGCTTGGTGGGGCCTCGGCGCCGAATACCTGTGGGGCGCCAGTGCGTGGGCCACCGCCAACGCCACCGGCATCATCTCCCTGATGACGTCGTGCGGCGCCTACCTGTTCGTCGGGTCCGCGCTGACGCGGCCCGGGGTCGACCGCGTGTTCCCGCGCCTGATGCAGACGGGCGCCGTACTGTGCGTGATCGCCGCCGTTGCCTTCGGCGTCGGCCTGATCCACGACGAGGCGCTCGTGGCGGTTGTCGGCTCGCTCGGCATCATGCCGATGCTGCTGGGACTCCCCGGCGCGTTCAACCGCGCGCGCCGCGGCGACACGGTCGGCATCTACTTCCTCGTCGGCTGGGCCGCGAGCTTCATGAGTTCCGTCGTCCAGGCGCAGGTGATCAAGGGCGGCATGGATGCCACGTACTGGACGCTGAATTCGACGCAGTTCGGCGGCACGTTCGACATGCTCGTGTTCATGCGCATCCTGGGCCTGCGCACCAAGAGCATCCAGGACGCGATGGTGCGCGCCGAGGCGGCGACCCGCATGAAATCGGAATTCCTGGCCAACATGAGCCACGAGATCCGCACCCCGATGAACGCGATCATCGGCATGAGCCGCCTCGCGCTGATGGCCGATCCGAATCCGAAGCAGCGCAACTACCTCGGCAAGATCCTCGGCGCGGGCGAGCACCTGCTCGGCATCATCAACGACATCCTCGACTTTTCCAAGATCGAGGCCGGCCGCATGACGCTCGACAAGGTGCCGTTCGACCTCGACGACATGCTCGAACACCTGGCCAGCATCGCCGCCATCAAGACGGACGCGCGCCGCGTGGAACTCGTGTTCTGCGTGCCGCGCGGCGTGCCGGGCCGCCTCGTGGGCGATCCGCTGCGCCTGGGCCAGGTCCTGATCAACCTGACCAACAACGCCGTCAAGTTCACCGAGGACGGCGAGATCGTCGTCGCCGTCGACGTCGTCGAACGCGAGGCGGACCGCGTGGTGCTCCGCTTCTCCGTCAGCGACACGGGCATCGGCATGGACGCCGACCAGCTCGCGCGCCTGTTCCAGTCGTTCACCCAGGCCGACAATTCCATCACCCGCAAGTACGGCGGCACGGGCCTGGGCCTGTCGATCTCGAAGCAGCTCGTCGAACTGATGGGCGGCACGATCGCGGTCACCAGCACGCCGGGCGTGGGCAGCCGCTTCACGTTCACGGTCCCGCTGGGCATCGCCGATGCCGATGCGGCCACCGCGCCGGCGGGCGCGGAACTGCAGCGCATGCGCGTGATGGTCGTCGACGACAGCCCCGGCGCGCGCGACGCCCTCGTCGAAATGCTGGACGGGTTCGGCATCCAGGCCGACGCCGTCGCGTCGGGCGAGGAATCGCTGGCGCGGCTGGCGCAGGCCGTGCAGGACGGCACGCCGTACCAGGTCGTGCTGATGGATTACATGATGCCGGGCTGGGACGGCGTGGAGACGATCCGCCGCATCCGCGCCGACGCGCGCTTCGCGGCGCCGCCCGCGATCCTGATGGTCAGCGCCTGCACGCGCGAAGGCGTGCTGCAGCAGGAAGGCGACCTGCCGCTGTCCGGCTTCCTCACCAAGCCGGTGGGCCCGGCACTCCTGTACGACAGCCTGCTGCAGGTGCTGCGCCCCGACCTCGCGGCGCCGGCGCAACGCGCGACCGCGACCGCCCCCGCCGGCCAGCGTCCGGATGCCGACCGCCTGGCCGGCGCGCGCATCCTGCTCGTCGACGACAACGCCAACAATCGCGAGGTCGCGCTCGACTTCCTGGCCGTGGCGCGCATGCAGGTCGACGTCGCCACCGGCGGGCAGGAGGCGGTACGCATGGCGAAGACGGGCGATTACGACCTCGTGCTGATGGACATCCAGATGCACGAGATGGACGGCTACACGGCCACGCGCGCGATCCGCGCCCTGCCCGGCTGTGCCGACGTGCCGGTCGTCGCGATGACGGCGCACGCGATGGCGGGCGACCGCGAAAAGAGCCTGGCCGCGGGCATGAACGACCACGTCGTCAAGCCGATCGACCCGGACCTGCTGCTGCGCACGCTCGTCAAGTGGATCGCGCCGGGCCGGCTGGAAGGACGCACCGCCCCGCTGGCCGCGGCGCCCGTCCCCGTCGCCGCGCCCGCGCCGACGGCGCTGCCGCTCGTGCGCGGCATCGACTGGAACCGCGCGCTGGCCAACGCCGGCGGCCAGCAGCAGCGCGTGCGCCGCCGCATCGCCAGCTTCCTGCAGGAGTACGTGCAGGCGCCGCAGGCGATGCGCGACGCGCTCGCGCACGGCGATTACGCGCCGCTGCAATCCCTGTCGCACAACCTCAAATCGGGCGCGGCCTACATCGGCGCCATGCCCCTGGCCACGCTCGCGGGCAACCTGGAGCAGGAATTGCGCGCCGGCCGCACCGACCGGATTCCGGTGCTGGCGCCGGACCTGATCGTCGCGCTGGACAGCGTGCTGTCCGGCCTGGCGCGCATCGACGCCGTCCAGGCGCCGGCCGTCAGCGGCCTCGATGCGGGTGCCCTGCTGGCGCGCCTGCGCGGCTTCCTGGAAACGGACGACGCGCGCGCCGAGGACGCGCTGGCCGAGGTGCAGGCCGCGCTGGCCGGGCCGCGCCATGCGGCGGCGCTGGCGGCCATCCGCGCCGCCGTCGACGAGATCGAATACGAACGCGCGCTGGTCCATCTCGACGGGCTGGAACATGCGATCGACAGCCGCGTGGAGGCCGCAACGTGAACGTGGAACCGCAAAAAGTCCTGATCGCCGACGACGACGTGATCAACCGCCAGGTGCTGGCCGAGCTGCTCAAGCCGGAATACACGGTGCTGCTGGCGAAGAACGGCGAACAGGCGCTGGAACGGGCCACGCGCCACGCGCCGGACCTGATTTTGCTCGACGTGATGATGCCCGACCTGGACGGCTACGAAGTGCTGCGCCGGCTGCGCGCCGATCCGCAGACGGAGCAGATCGCCGTGATCTTCATCTCCGGCCTGGACCGCCCGGAAGACGAGGCGAACGGCCTCAAACTGGGCGCCGCCGACTACATCGCCAAACCCTTCAACGCCACCGTCGTGATGGCGCGCGTGGCGCTGCACCTGCAGCTCGTGCGCCAGCGCCGCATGCTGGAACGCCTGGCGCACGTGGACGGCCTGACGGAACTGGCGAACCGGCGCCGCTTCGACGAGCTGTACGCGCAGGAATGGCAGCGCGCCCAGCGCAACGGCTGGCCGCTGTCGCTGGCCCTGCTCGACATCGACGCCTTCAAGCAGTACAACGACTACTACGGCCACCCGGCCGGCGACCGCGCCCTGCGCGCCATCGCGCGCACGGCGGCCGCGGGCCTGCGCCGCCCGGCCGACCTGGCGGCACGCTACGGCGGCGAGGAACTGGTGCTGCTGCTGCCGGACACGGACATCGTCCAGGCGCGCCACGTGGTGGACGAGATCTGCGCGGCGATCACCACGCTGGAAATGCCGCACGCGGCGTCGCAGGTAGCGCCGGTGCTGACGGTCAGCGTGGGCGGCGCGACGCTCGGCGGCCATGGACCGGAGAGCGCGGCCGAATTGTTCGAGGCGGCGGACGAACACCTGTACCGCGCCAAGCAGGAAGGCAGGAACCGGGTCGTGTGGCGGGCCGCCACCGCCAACCCGTTTGCATAGCCGCGAACACTTGCCAAAAAGTCTTTACGCAAAATCAATGTTAGTGCAATATTAACTGACATTTACCTGTGCGGATCGACCGAAGGAGGTGTTCATGAGTTTCTACGCCGTCGTCATCGACGATGACTTCCAGTACGCGCCGATGGTGCGCCTGATCCGGATCGGTCCCGCGCCCGGCCCGCTGCTGGCGACAAAATGGTTCGAACCTTACCTGCCGTATTCGAAGTGCGACAAGGTCGGGTTCGCGATCACCCAGGGGGCCCCGCTCGTCCTCACCTCCACGATCAACAACCAGCCCGTGCCGGCACACGTGTGCCAGCTCACGGCGCAATAGGAGCGGCGGCCATGAAGATTGCGACATGCGCCGCCCTCGCCGTCCTGGTGGCCGGCTGCACGCCGACCATCGAATACGGACGCCGCTCCCTGAACGAGCCGCTGATTCCCATGCGGGATCCGGTCGTCACCGTCAGCTCCACGGCCCAGGCGCCGAAGACGCCGGACGCGGCACCGGACGGCGCGCTGGGCAAGACGGAAGTGCGCCTCGATTTCAGGAACCCCAATGCGGCCACGGTGGCGGCGCTGAAGAAAGCGCTCGAACCGGACCCGGAACCGCCGAAGTTCAACGGCAACCGCAGCGTCCTGAAACGCACCATCGTCGCGACGGTGAGCCGCGGCGAATACCGCCCCGCCGACAGGTTCGTGAACTTCAGGCTGCGCATCGAACCCGCGAACTTCGCATTCACTGGCTACACCGGCACCGCGACGGATTACACGTCGATCGACATCGAGAATTTTTCGCTGGCGAAGACGAATTCGGCGGGGCTCGAGGTCAGCGGCGCCCCCCCCATCGCCAAGAAGATCACGGCAAGTGCCGACCGCGTCCTCACCGAAACCGGCGTCGTCAGGGCCCGCATCGAGAACGCGACCACCAACATCGACGACACGGCGCTGGACATCTATCGCGAGGCCGAGCGCGGGATCGACCTGGCCGGCAATACCCTCGTGAACGTCGGCGTCACGGCGAAGCCGGAAGAGGCGGACAACGTCATCAAGCACGATTACGTCGTGACAGCCGTCGAGATCGGCGAAGGCGGCAAGCCCCTGGCGGCCGACAAGGCATCGCTGAAAACGACGGGCCTGACCTATCTGCAGCCCAGGGACCTGACTGCGAAGGTCACGTTCAACTACGTGCTGCGCCGCGTCCTCGCGAAGTCCAACGAGTACACCGAGCATAACCAGACGGTCAGGTACGAAGTCGGCGAATGCGTCACGGACGGCGCCGTCATCGTCCCCGCGCGCGACCTCGACGTGCCCCGCTGGACCATCGCGACCGTGGAGAAGGGACTGCCGAGGTTCAGCGTGAATATCGACGGCGAACTCGGCGAGCAGCCGCTCACGTTCGTCAGCTATGCGGACGCGGTGCGCGTCGCGAAATGGATGATGAACCAGCGTGCCGTCCGTATCGGGGACAGCACGCTGTGGGTGCCGGTGCCGCCGGGCGGCAGGCAGCGCCTGGACAAATCGTCCTACCCGGAACTGATGGTGCGCAAATCGAGCGAGACTCTGGGACGGACGCGCCCTGGCGACCGGGTCTGCCACGTCACGGCAACGTACGAGTCCCCGCCCGACGTGCCGATGCAGCTCGAACAACCGCGCGGGTGAGTCAGCGGCGCTGCTCGAGGGTCGACACGACGAGCAGGCCGCCCACGATGCACACGTGCTCCATGAACGGAATCAGTTCCGCATGGCGCGCCGCGCCGGCCGCATGCCAGAAGCCGTGATACAGCACGGTCGCCAACGCCGTGAACCCGGCCAGCGCCCAGCACGCGGGTTTCAGCAGCCGCCCCGCGATGATCGCGGCGCCGCCGGCTACCTGCAGCAGGATGGTCAGGGCCAGCGTCAAGCCGGGGGCCGGCAGGCCGCCCGCCGCCACTTCCTGCAGCGCGCCCTGCCAGCCCTGCACCTTGTCGATGCCGGCCCACAGGAACAGCACGCCGACGAGCACGCGGCCCGCGGTGCGCACCGTGCGGTCGAAGCCGTCCGAGGGGACGGCGGGCGCGGCGGCGCGGTGGCTGGCGAGATCGAGGTCGGGGGTCGTCATGGATACTCCTTGATGGTTGAATCGGATCGCCCGAATCTACACCCCCGCCCACGATTGCGGCTCCATCTTTGGATGGATGCGGTTGCAACAACCTGCCGCACCTGTCAATATATGGCGATCAGCATACCAACGGAGGAACCCATGGCGGGTGACGTCATCCTGCAAGCCATCGCCGAAAGCGTCCTCAATGTCCAGCTGCGCAGGCACAAGGTCCTGCGGCGCCTGTGCTGGATCGTCCTGCTCGTCATCATGGGGATCGCCGCCGCGCTCACTCCGTGGAAGTAGACGGCGCGCGCCGGCGGCGCCTCGTGACGGTCTCGCCGCCGTGACCCCAGTTATCGGTGTTCACCTCGTCGATGACGACGAACGTCGCTTCCGGATCCTTGTTCAACACGTTCACCATCAGATCGGTCGCGCCCGCGATCAGCGCTTCCTTCTGTTCGCGCGTGACGCCTTCGTTGGTCACCTGGATGAGGATGTAGGGCATGATGGCCTCCCTTACCACGTGCCGGCGGTGGCGCCGCCGTCCACGCTCAGCACGACGCCGCTCGTGAAGCGCGCGTCCGTCAGGTACAGCACCGCGTCGACGACGTCGTCCGTCGTGCCCGTCGTGCCGCTCGGCGCCAGCGTGTTGTAGAAGGCGCGCACGCCTTCGTAGTCGCCGTGCAGCGGGGTCTCGATGATCCCCGGCGCCACGGCCGACACCTTCACGCCGTGCGCGGCGAGTTCGAGCGCCAGCGCCCGGGTCGCGCTGTTCAGGCCACCCTTCACGAGCACGGGCAGCACGGCCGGGAGCTTCGCGGTCGGCTGCACCGCGATGCTGGCCGTGATGTTCACGATATGGCCGCTGCCGTTGGCGGCCATGTGCTCGGCGGCCCGTTGCGACGGGTAGAAAAAGCCTTTCAGGTTCGTGTCGACGAGGCGGTCGACTTCGTCCGGCGTGTAGGTGTGGAACGGTTTCGCGGTGAAGATGCCGGCATTGTTGACCAGGATGTCGACCTTGCCGAAGCGCGCGATCGCCGTGTCGAAGAGCGCCTGCGCCGTGGCCGGATCCGCGATGTCGCCGGCGACGCCGATGAAGTTCGCCGGGTTGCCCAGCTGCGCCGCCGCGGCATCGAGGCGGGCGGCGCCGCGGGCATTGCCGACGACGTTGTCGCCGCGGTCGATATACGCCTTGGCCAACGCGAGGCCGATGCCGCTGGAGGCGCCGGTGATGATGACAGTACGTGCTGCTGCGTTCATGCTGTTCTCCTTGGTGTCCGACGGCGCTCGTGCGCCGTCCGTGGAGACAACTATAGGAACAGACCCCACCCGGAAAAAGATGGGTTACGGCAAGACAATCATTACATCACGTAATGAATCGCGGCGGCTCGCGCAAATGCTCGACGAGGAAATCGACGAACGCGCGCACCCGCGCCGCCACGTGCCGGTTATGCGGATAGATCAGGCAGAACGGCCTCGACCGGCCACCGTACGCGGGCAGCACGTCGACGAGGCGGCCGGCCGCGAGGTCGGCCTCGACGATGAAACGGTAGGTCTGGAAGATGCCGCCGCCCGCGCGCGCCAGCGTGACGGCGCCAAGGATGTCTTCGGCGCAGCCGTACAGGCCGTTGGTGGGCAGGTCGATGTCCTCGCCGTCCACGCGGAACAGCCACGGGATGTTGCGGCCCGTGCTGGGCAGCGCGAACTGGATGCAGTTGTGGCCGGGCAGCGCATCCGGCGTCTTCGGCGTGCCCGCGCGCTTCAGGTAATCGGGGGACGCGACGACCACCAGTGCCGCGTCTTCCAGCGGCCGCGAGATCATCGTCGAATCGGCCGGCGTCCGGCCGCGGATCGCGAGGTCGAAGCCTTCGTCGCCGAAATCGACGTTGCGGTTACTGAGGTGGAAATCGACCTTCACGTCCGGATAGCGGCGCGTGAACTCGGGAAGAATCGGCAGCACGCGGTAATGGCCGTAAGGCGTGGGCATGCTGATGCGCAGCAGGCCGGACGGCGCGCTCTGGCGGCCCGTGACGGCACGCTCGGCCTCGACGAGCTGCGCCAGCGCCTGGCGGCACTGGTCGAAGTAGTCGCGGCCGGCTTCCGTCAGGTGCAGGGTGCGCGTGGTGCGTACGAACAGGCGCACGCCGAGGCGCCCTTCCAGGCGCGAGACGGCCCGGCTGACGGCGGCCGGCGTGACGGCGGCGGCCGTCGCCGCGGCCGTGAAGCTGCCCAGTTCGGCGGCGGAGCAGAACAGCTCGATGCTGCCGAGCAGGATGTCGTCGAACTGGCGGCTCATCGAGGATTCCTATTCATTACACCGTGTATCAACAATCCTGCATCTTACTTGGTTTACCGACGCATGGGACCGGCGCCAGGCCAAGCCGTCAACCTCATTCGGAGCCCATCACGCACACCTCGCTGGCCGACCGCCTCGCACGTGGACGAGATCGCCTCCGAAATCCGTACGCTGCTGGCGCGTGCGGCCGGATAAGGCAAACCACGCGCCCGTGCGACGCGGACCGATGTACAATCAATCATCGATCAACGATCAACGGTGCATGGCAACGCAATGGTTCAGAATGGTTTCATGACATGCCGACAGGCCCACGCCCCCGTCCACGTGACGGCTGTGTGCGTGCGCCCCGCACCTTCTCCCCGTCGCGGCATGGCCTTTTCCCTGCCGCGATTTCTCGCCCGGCTTCATTAAAGCTCGGCGGCGGCACAGCCGTCGACCGGGCTCCATCCCATGTATCCCACCCGCCCGAACAATCGGGCGGCCATGACTATTCCTGTCCAGGACATCAAGAGACTACTATGAAAATCAATCGACCCTCGCGGTTCCGCCGCCCGCCCAGCATCCGGGCCATCCACGACCTGATCTCGCACCGCAAGCGGCTGCGCCAGCGCATCGGCCTCGCCCTCGCCGTCTGCCTGCCGCTCGGCTGGCTGCTGCTCCATTTCGAGTAAAGGAGGTCTCCATGCAGCCCCTCATCACCATTTCGACGCTCGACCTCGACCGCATCGACCTGCTGCTGGACCGCCTGCCCTCCGCCCAGGCCCCCGCGCGCGACGCCCTCGCGGACGAGCTCGCACGGGCCGACGTCGTCGCGCCCTGGGACATGCCGCCCCGCGTCGTGACCATGCGTTCCACCGTCCGCTTCCGCCTGGATGGCAAGGAAAGCGAGTGGTGCAAGACGCTCGTCTATCCGAAGGAAACCGGCGAGGGCGAAGACACCGTCTCCGTGCTGTCGCCCGTGGGCAGCGCCCTGCTGGGCCTGTCGGAAGGTGACCGCATCGACTGGACGCATCCCGACGGCCGGACGCTCGGCGTGGAAGTCGTCGAAGTGATCTACCAGCCGGAGCGTGCAGGTCACTATCACCTGTAACCGCCGCGGATGAGCAGTCATGCGCCTGACGGATGACGCTCATCACGAAACATCATTGGACGGCTTTTGTGCATTGCAGCACAATGGTTCCTGTCTCCTCTATCTTCCTCCAAGAAAATAGATTCAAGCCCGCCAAACAGCGGGCTTTTTTTTTGCCTTCAGCTTTCCCAAATTCGGGGTCAGAGCACATTTCGGGACGAATTCGGGGTCAGAGCACATTTACGCGCAAAGTTCTTGCGGCAACTTCATCCCAAGCTGCGCGTGGCTCTTCCCGATGTATCGCCACGTCGACGCGACACGGCGCGCGACCAGTTGGCGCGTCCGATGCTCTACACACATTGATCCGAAATGTGCTCCGACCCCGATTTCAAGCGAAAACGTGCTCTGACCCCGAATTTCTGCAATTTTTCACTCGGCTGAATAGCGTTCCACGATGTGGAATTTGAGCCTTTCAACAGGTGGGATGAATATTCCATTTCGCAAAACTATTTGCCGCATTGCGGAATGCTTGATATAACTCATTGAATTTACTGATGTAATTTTAGTTTTATGTCTTATATAAGACAGAAGATTTAGGCGCGCCGGATCTCTTATGATGAACCCATGCGCTTCACCACTTTCGATTCACTTTTCATGGAGTTCGACATGTCCGAGTACCAAAACGATATCCAGGCCATCGCCACCCTCAAGCAGCGCTACGGCAGCGGCTGGGACGCCATCAATCCGGAATCCGCCGCCCGCATGCGTGCGCAGAACCGCTTCAAGACCGGCCTCGACATCGCCCGCTACACGGCTGCGATCATGCGCCGAGACATGGCGAACTACGATGCCGATCCGTCCCAGTACACGCAGTCGCTGGGCTGCTGGCACGGCTTCATCGGCCAGCAGAAGCTGATCTCGATCAAGAAGCACTTTAACAACACCGACCGCCGCTACCTGTACCTGTCGGGCTGGATGATCGCCGCCCTGCGCTCGGAATTCGGCCCGCTGCCGGACCAGTCGATGCACGAAAAGACGGCCGTCCCCGCGCTGATCAAGGAGCTGTACACGTTCCTGCGCCAGGCCGACGCCCGTGAACTGGGCGGCCTGTTCCGCCAGCTGGACGCCGCCGAAGGCGCCGCCAGGGCCGCGATCCAGGACAAGATCGACAACTTCGTCACCCACGTCGTGCCCATCATCGCCGACATCGACGCCGGCTTCGGCAATGCGGAAGCGACGTACCTGCTGGCCAAGCAGATGATCGAAGCGGGCGCCTGCTGCATCCAGCTGGAAAACCAGGTGTCGGACGAAAAGCAGTGCGGCCACCAGGACGGCAAGGTCACGGTCCCGCACGAGGACTTCCTGGCCAAGATCCGCGCCGTGCGCTACGCGTTCCTCGAACTGGGCGTGGACGACGGCGTCATCGTGGCCCGCACCGACTCGCTGGGCGCCGGCCTGACCAAGCAGATCGCCGTCACCCATGAACCGGGCGACCTGGGCGACCAGTACAACAGCTTCCTCGACGCGGAAGAAATCGCGGCGGCCGAACTGAAGAACGGCGACGTCGTGATCCAGCGTAACGGCAAGCTGCTGCGTCCGAAGCGCCTGGCAAGCAACCTGTTCCAGTTCCGCGAAGGCACGGGCGAAGCGCGCTGCGTCCTCGACTGCATCACGTCGCTGCAGAACGGCGCCGACCTGCTGTGGATCGAGACCGAGAAACCGCACATCGGCCAGATCGGCGGCATGGTGCGTGAAATCCGCAAGGTGATCCCGAATGCGAAGCTGGTGTACAACAACAGCCCGTCGTTCAACTGGACGCTGAACTTCCGCCAGCAGGTGTACGACGGCATGAAGGACCGCGGCGAAGACGTGTCGGCCTACGACCGCGCACACCTGATGAGCGCCGAGTACGACGACTCGATCCTGGCGAAGGTCGCCGACGAGCGCATCCGCACGTTCCAGGCCGACGCGGCGCGCGAAGCGGGCATCTTCCACCACCTGATCACGCTGCCGACCTACCACACGGCCGCCCTGTCCACGGATAACCTGGCCAAGGACTACTTCGGCAACCAGGGCATGCTGGGCTACGTGGCCGGCGTGCAGCGCAAGGAAATCCGCCAGGGCATCGCCTGCGTCAAGCACCAGAACATGTCCGGTTCGGACATCGGCGACGACCACAAGGAATACTTCAGCGGCGAAGCGGCGCTGAAGGCCGGCGGCAAGCACAACACCATGAACCAGTTCTGATCCGTTCTTCCAAACTTGTGCAAAGCTAACCATAGTTAGCTTTGCCGTTGGATTCCTGCTTCACCGGGGCCGGTTTCACCATGCGCTCGCGCGCAGGGCCAGCGCCTTCCCCTCCACAGACAGATGCGGTAGAACTTACCGCCATGTTTCTTAGATTGGTTGCGGCGTTCACGTCGCGGTCGTGGGATGCCCCGCAATCCGGGCAGGTCCAGTGACGCACATCGAGGCCGAGCTCATCCAACCGGTATCCGCAACCTGAGCACAGCTTGCTGCTCGGGAACCAGCGATCGACCAGCACGACCTGCCCGCCGCGCCAGACCGCCTTGTACTCGATCTGGCGGCGCAACTCGAAGAAACCCATGTCGGCAATGGCCCGTGCCAGATGCCGGTTGCCCAACATGCCTTTGATATTGAGGTCTTCGATACCGATCGTGTGAAAACGGCGCGTGATGCTTGTGCTTAGCTGATGCAGGCCATCGCGGCGAATGTTGGCAATGCGCGCGTACAGCTTCGCCAGTTTCAGCTTCGCCTTGGCGCGGTTGCGCGATCCTTTGACTTTGCGAGACAAGCCACGCGACAGTCTGCGCAATCTGACAAGCAGGTTACGCAGCGCCTTCGGACTTTTGAATGTTTCGCCAGTCGACAAGGTGGCCAACGCCTTGACGCCCAGATCGACCCCGACCGTGCCTTGGTTCTCGGCTGGTGGCGCAGGCGGATCGGGGATCTCGACAGTAATCCCGGCGTACCAATGGTAAGCGACGCGCGCGACCGTGGCGGAGACGATACGTCCCGCAAAGCGCAACGTCTCGCGCATACGGACCCACCCCAGCTTTGGAATGCAGATGCGCCGCCCCTCGACCCTGAACTGATCATTGGTCAAAGTGAAGCGGTCGTCCTGTCCTTTTCTCCGAAATCGCGGATAACGGGCGCGCCTGGCGAAGAAGTTCTCGAAGGCCCGTCCGAGCTGCATGATGGCCATCTGCGGCGCGTTCTTGGTGACCTCCAGCATCCAGGGAAACTGCTCGCGCTTGATGCTGTTGAGAAGGCGCCGCAAGGCCGCTTCGGATGGCTTAGGCAGCGTCGGGTCGGCCTTGCAGGTTTCGTACTGTTTCTGCCACTCCTTCAGCGCCCAGTTATAGGCGAAGCGGGCCGTGCCGGCCGCGCGCGCAAGGTAGGTCGCCTGCACGTTGTTCGGGTCCAGCCGGATGCGGTGCGCTACGAACATTGGGCTCTTACATGGTGTTGGTCGAGGCACCGGGAGCTTTGGTAGCCGTGCTGAACGGAACAAACATACGTGTTTCGCATAAGATCGCAGAAAACCAGCTAAGTTCCGAACGCACTGTTGCAACCCGATCCGGGCTGCGAACAGCCCGGGCGCCGCCGCAAGGCCCGCCCGGGCTTTTTCTTGCTGAATCAGGCCGGTGCCGCGGCCATGTCCCGCGCCGGTTCGGGCGCCGGTGCGATCCGGAACCAGATCGCGTACATCGCGGGCAGGAACACGAGCGTCATGACCGTGCCCGCGAACGTGCCGCCGATCAGCGTGTACGCGAGCGTGCCCCAGAACACGGAGTGCGTGAGCGGAATGAACGCCAGCATCGCCGCCAGCGCCGTCAGGATGACGGGCCGCGCCCGCTGCACGGTCGCCTCGACGACGGCGTCGAACGGCGCCAGGCCCTCCTTGCGGTTGTGGTCGATCTGCCCGATCAAAATCAGCGTATTGCGCATCAGGATGCCGGACAGCGCGACCAGGCCCACGAGCGCATTGATCCCGAACGGCTGGCGGAACAGGAGCAATGTCGGCACGACGCCGATCAGGCCAAGCGGGCTGGTCAGGAACACCATCACCATCGACGCGATCGAGCGCACCTGGAACACGATGATCAGGAGGGTGAACGCGAGCATGATGGGGAACAGCGGCAGCAGCGCGGCATTCGCCTTGCCGGCTTCCTCGATCGAACCCGCCATCTCCAGCTTGTACCCGGCCGGCAGCGTTGCGGCGACGGGTTGCAGCGCCTGCTGCATGGCCAGCGACACGTCCGGCGGCTGCAGGCCCTCCGCGATGTCGCCGCGGATGGTGATGGTCGGCATGCGGTCGCGCCGGCGCAGCACCGGTTCTTCCGCCCGGACCTCGACCGTGCCGACCTGCGACAACGGGATGCGTTGCCCGGCCGCGCCGACGAGCGTGAAGGCGTTGATCCGCGCCGGATCCAGGCGCACGTCGCCGGCCGCGCGGGCGACGACCTGCACCGAGCGGATGTCCTCGCGCACCGCCGTCACGGGCACGCCGCTCAGCAGGAACTGCAGCTGCTGCGCGACCGCGGCCGACGTGAGGCCGACGGCCTGCAGGCGGTCCTGGTCCAGCGTGAAATGCAGGGCCGGCACGCGCGTGCCCCAGTCCGTGTTCACGGTGCGCATCTGCGGGCTGGCACGCAGGATGGCTTCCACCTTCGCGGCGCTGGCGCGCAGCGTGTCCGGGTCGGGGCCGGACAGGCGGAACGCGACCGGATACGGCGAGTACGGGCCGAACACGAGCTGCGTGACGCGCACCCGGGCTTCCGGCGCCAGGCCATCGGCAATGGCCGCGCGCAGGCGCAGCTTGAGCGCTTCGCGTTCCTGTTCGTTGTCGGTGCGGATCACGATCTTGGCGAACGACGGGTCGGGCAGCTCGGGCGCCATCGCCAGGTAGAAGCGCGGCGCGCCCTGGCCGACGTACGCGGTGACGGTGCGCGCTTCCTTCTGCCTGGCGAGCCACGCCTCGACCTTCGCCGCGGCGGCGGACGTCTGCCCGATCGCCGTCCCGTAAGGCATCTGCACCTCGACCAGCACCTCCGGGCGGTCGGACGTCGGGAAGAACTGCTTCTTGACGACGGCCATGCCGGCGCCGGCCAGGACGAAGGTACCGATCACGATCGCCGCGACGAGCCATTTGCGCCGGATCACAGTGCCCAGCAGGCGCCGGAACCGGTTGTAGTTCGGCGTGTCATAGATGGCGTGATGGCCCCCTTCGATCTTTGGAATCGCCGGCAGGAGTTTGACGCCCAGGTAGGGTGTGAACACGACGGCGACGATCCACGACGTGACGAGGGCAATGCCCACGATCCAGAACATGTTGCTCGTGTATTCGCCGGCCGTCGATTTCGCGAAGCCATTCGGCATGAAGCCGATGGCCGTGATCAACGTGCCGGACAACATGGGGGCCGCCGTATGGCTCCACGCGTACGCAGACGCCTGCACGCGGTCGTAGCCCTCTTCCATCTTCACGACCATCATTTCGATGGCGATGATGGCGTCGTCAACGAGCAGGCCGAGCGCGAGGATCAGGGAGCCGAGGGTGATGCGGTCGAAGTTCTTGCCCGTCGCGGCCATCACGACGAAGACGGCGGCCAGGGTCAGCGGCACGGCCGTGGCGACGACGAGTCCCACGCGCCAGCCCATGCTGAGGAAACAGACCACCATCACGACGAGGAGCGCGACGAAGAACTTGACCATGAATTCATCGACGGCGCCGCTGATGTTCACGGCCTGGTCGGTCACCTTGGCGAGGCTCATGCCCAGCGGGACGTTCTTGTTGATGGACGCGACCTCGGCATCCAGCGCCTTGCCCAGGTCGAGGCCATTCCAGCCGTCGCGCATCACGACGCCCAGCAGCAGTGCCGGTTCGCCGTTGTTACGGATGAGGAAGGTGGCCGGGTCCTCGTAGCCGCGTTCGACCGTCGCGATGTCGGACAGTTTCAGGGTGCGGCCCTGGCTGACGACAGGCGTGTCGCGGATTTTCTGCAGCTCGTCGTAGGCGCCGTCCAGGCGGACGAAGACTTGCGCGCCCTTCGTGTCGATCGACCCGGCCGGCGTCAGGACGTTGCGCGCGTTCAGCGCGGCGAAGATGTCCTGCGGGGCGATGCCCAGCGTGGCGAGGCGGTCGTGCGAGAACGACACGAAGATGCGCTCGGCCTGCTCGCCGATGATGTTGACCTTCTTGACGCCGGCCACGTGCAGCAGGCGCTGGCGCAGCGTTTCGGCATCGCGCACGAGCAACCGGGCCGGCTTGCCGCGGGCCTTCAGCGCGTAGAGGGCGAACGTGACGTCGGCGAATTCGTCGTTGACCATCGGGCCAATGACGCCGGCCGGCAACGTCGGCTGCGCGTCCTGCAGCTTCTTGCGCGCCTGATAAAACTGGTCCGGCACGTCGGCGGGCGGCGTGCTGTCCAGCAGTGTGACCGTCGTGAACGCGAGGCCGGGGCGCGTGTAGGTTTCCGCGCGGTCGTAGTAGCGTAGTTCCTGCATGCGCTTCTCGAGCGGTTCCGCCACCTGGTCCTGCATCTCGCGGGCGGTGGCGCCGGGCCAGGCGGTGATCACCGTCAGCTGCTTCACGGTAAACGGCGGATCTTCCGCACGGCCGAGCTTCAGGAAGGCCAGCACCCCGGCCAGCGAGACGAGCAGGATGAGGAACAGCGTGACGGACCGTTCGCGCACGGCCAGCGCCGACAGGTTGAAGCGGCTCATCGCGCGGCTCCCGGCGTGATGTGCGGGACGGCTGCGGCGGCGACCTGCTGCGGGGCGCGGGCGACGCGCACGGCATCGCCTTCATGCAGCAGGTGCACACCCAGCGCGACGACGCGCTCGCCCGGCTTCAGCTGGCCCGTCACGCGCGCCGTGTCGTCGCCGATCGCGAGCACGTCGACGCGGCGCCACGTCACCCTGGCCGGGTCGCCCGCCACGGTCCAGACGCCGCTGCCCTTGCCCGCGTCGAGGACCGCCGCGGCCGGGACCTGCAGCGCGCCCGCCTGCAGTGCGCCCGCCTGACGTGCGCCCGCCTTCAGCGCGTCCGTCTTGCCGTCGCCGTCCAGGCGCAGGGTGACGGTGGCGCCGAGCGGCGCGTCGGCCAGCGGTCCGTCGAGGACGTATCTCGCCTCGTACGTGCGCGTGAGGCGGTCGGCCGCGTCCGCGAGCTGCCGCAGCCGGGCGACGCCGGCGGCCTGCCCGCCATACAGCACGGCCTGCGCCTGCGCGCCGAGCCGGGGCCGCATCGTCTCCGGCAACTGGACGATCGCCTCGCGCGGCCCCGCATGCGCGAGCCGCACGACGGGCTGGCCGGCGCCGACCACCTGTCCCGGCTCCGCGAGCGTGTCGACGACGACGCCGTCCGCGTCCGCCACGAGAACCGCGTAGCCGGCCGCGTTGCGGGCGACGTCGTACTGCGCCTCGGCCGCGCTCAGCTGCGCCTTGGCCGAGTCGGCGGCGGCCTTCAGTTGCTCGTATGCGGAGGCCGACACGGCGCCCTCCGCCACGAGGTCGCGGTAACGGGCTTCGTCGTCGGACGCCTGGCGCGCGCGGGCGCGGGCGGCCGTCACGGCCTCGGCCTGTGCCCGCGCCTGCAGGCCCAGGTCGACGGGATCGATGCGCATCAGGGGCTGGCCCCGGTGGACGGCCTGGCCGACGTCGACGAGGCGCTGCACCACCTTGCCCGGCACGCGAAAGCCCAGATCGCTCTGGACCCGCGCGCCGACGACGCCGGTGAATGAACGGGCGGCGGCCGGTGCACCCTGGACGAGAACGGTCTCGACCAGGGGCGCCGCCGTGCGGGCGTCGGCGGCGGGCTTGCCGCCGCACGCCGCCAGGGCGATCGGCAGCAGGCACAGGACGTGTGCGCTGCGTGAGCGAATGGACATGGGAGCTCCCTTTGGTAAGAAAGTCCCCATTCTTCTACCAGTGACCAAATAAGTCAATGGTCACAAAACAGATTTTTATGGCGCCAGGCTCCTGAGCACGAGGCTGGAGAGGTGCAGGGTCGCGTCCTGCGCGCCCTCCAGGTTGTACTGCAGCAGCAGCGGATTGATGTACGGTTTCATGACGAGGCAGATCGCGTTCGCCGTTTCGTCCAGCGGCGTCTTGCGTTCGAACTCGCCCGCCTCTCTCCCTTCGCGCACGATCTTCGCGATGAGGTCCTCGACGTAGCGCTCGTACGCCTGCACCGATGGCCACGCGTCCCGGGCGGCGGTCGCCGCGATGTCGTACAGCTTGCGGTCTTCGAAGAACAGCGCCGTGCCCGCGTCGATGAAGGCCCGGAACATGCGGCGGAACCGGTCGGACGCGCTGGTGCCGCCCGCGACCGCGGCATCGACGGCGCGCATCACCTCGGCGAGGCGGTTCGCGCAGATGACCTCCCCGATCGCCTGCTTCGAATCGAAAAACTTGTAGATATAGGCCTTGGAAAAACCGATCGCCTTGGCCAGGTCGGACACGGTCGTCTTTTCATAGCCGTAGCGGGTGAAGTAATCCGTCGCGGCGTCGACGATCTGCGTGCGCACGTCGTGGTCGAGCGGTCCCCGGGCCGGGGTTGGAGGAGTGATAGTCGTGTTCATGGCGATAGCTTAACGCGTCGAACAAACGTTTGACAAAGTGTGACCAAGAAGTATTATAGTCACTAGTCACAAACTTCAAGGATAGACCATGACCACGATCCGCCTGCTCGCGGCCGCCGTCGTTGCCGTCGCGGCAACTGGCTGCGCCGTCGGCCCCGACTACCGGCGTCCGGACGCGCCGGTCCAGGACCATTACCTCGGCCAACCCGCCGCCGTCCAGAGTCCGGCCACCGGGCTGGACGCGTGGTGGGACGGCTTCGGCGACCCGCAACTGGCGCGCTACGTCACGCAGGCGCTGGCGCGCAACCTCGACCTCGCCCAGGCGGCGGCGCGGGTCGCCCAGGCCCGCGCCGGCCTGCATGCCGCCGATGCGGCGCTGCTGCCGTCCGGCACCGTCACCGGGTCGGCGACGCGTGCGTACCAGTCGGTGGAGACGCCGCTGGGCCGGGTCGTCGGCGCCACGCCCGGCTACGAGCGCTGGGGCAACGCCTATGACGTGGACGCCGCGGCCAGCTGGGAGATCGACGTGTTCGGCGGCCTGCGCCGCGGCCGCGAAGCGGCAAACGCCGACTACCAGGCATCGCAGGCGGACTTCGTCGCGGCCCGGCTCGCCGTCGCCGCCCAGACGGCGGACATCTACATCGGCATCCGCGGCCTGCAGGCCCGTCTCGGCATCGCCCGGCAGCAGGCCGCCACGCGCCGCGACCTGCTCGCCAAGGTAAGGCTGCTGCACGACAAGGGCGTCGCGCCCGAGTACCAGGTGCACCAGACGGAAGGCGAGCTGGCGCAGGCCGAAGCCGCCGTGCCCGCGTTGCAGGCCGCCCTCGACGCGGCGACCAACGCGCTGGACGTCATGCTGGGCACCCAGCCCGGCACGCACCGCGATGCGCTGAATGCGTCGGCCGCCATCCCGGCCGTGCCGGCCATCGGCGCGATGGGGACGCCCGCCGACCTGCTGCAGCGCCGGCCCGACGTGATCGCGGCGGAGCGGCGCGTGGCCGCGGGCAATGCGCGCATCGGCGCGGCGATGGCGGAATACTATCCGCACGTGTCGCTGGGCGCCCTCCTCGGCAGCGCGACGACCTTGTCCGCCGGCCACTTGTTCGGCAGTGGCGCCAACGAGGGCGCGGCCCTGCTCGGCGTGCGCTGGCGTTTGTTCGACTTCGGCCGCATCGACGCGCAGATCGCGCAGGCCAAAGGCCGCGAGGCGGAAGCGCTTGCCGCCTACCGCCTCGCCGTGCTGCACGCGACGGAGGATGTGGAGAACGCGTTCTCGGCGCTGGCCCACCGCACGCAGCAGACCGCCGTCCTCGTGCGCGGCGAGGACGCGCTCACACGCTCGCGCGCGGCGTCGTTCGCGGCCTACCGGCGTGGCGCCGCCAGCCTGATCGACGTCCTGCGCGCGGACGACACGCTGCTGCGCACGGCGGATGCGCGCGCACAGGCGCAGACGGACGCGGCGCGCGCGGCGGTGGCGGCGTACAAGGCGCTCGGCGGCGGCTGGACACAAGGCTGACGGTCAGCGCCGCAGCTCCGACATGATCTTCTCGGCGAGGAAGTCGCACGGCGGCCGCTTCGACTTGGTGCTGCGCGCGAGGATGACTTCGAGCGGGTCGATTTCCGGCAGGCCCTGCGCCTGGCCGAGCTGCCTGAGGTGCGCAGGCACGGCGCAGCGCGCGAGCGGCGCCACGGCGAGGCCCGCCTCGACCATGCTGAGCAGGCCCATCAGGCTCGGGCTCTCGTACGACGTCCGGTAGGGGATCTTCGCCTTTTCCAGGCTGCGGATCGCGTTTTCCCGGGCCACGCTGCCGGGCAGGAACACCGCGATGGGCAGGGGCCGCTCGCGCCACAGGTCGCGGCTGCTCGCGGTCGCGGCCCATACCATCGGCTCGAACCGGACGAACTCGCCGGACAGTCCCTTCACGCGCGTCGCGCACACGAGGTCCACGGCACCATCCTTGACCATCGGCGCCAGCGCCACGCTCGGCAGGCCCACGACCTGGATCTGCACCTTCGGATACGTGGCGGAGAATTTCTTGAGGATGGGCGGGAACAGCGACGACGCGTAGTCGTCCGGCACGCCGATCACGACGCGGCCCGTGATGTCCGGCCGCACGACGGCGGCCCACGCCTCGTCGCGCAGCGCCAGCATGCGCCGGGCGTAGGTCAGCAGGACCTCGCCGTCCTGCGTCGGCGTGACGCTGCGCGGCCCGCGCACGAACAGCGGCTTGCCGAGCGCGCCTTCCAGCGTCTTGATCTGCATGCTCACGGCCGATTGCGAGCGGTGCACGACTTCCGCCGCGCGGCTGATGTTGCCGGTGTCCGCCACGGCCACGATCATGGCCAGGACGTCGAGGTCGAGTGATTTCATAGGTATCAGAAAATCTGATTGATTGATTCAGTATTATGCGATTTTCTTGGGACTTCGTGTGCGGCATAGTAGCGCAAAAGGAGTCAACGATGAACGCACGCACCGACCAGCACGCCCTGTCCGTCCCCGAGATCTATTTCGCCACCCTGCCGTCCGGCGTACGCATGCCGTACGTGACGCGCGGTGCCGGCGAACCGCTGCTGTTCGTCCATGGCTCGCTGTGCGACTACCGCTACTGGAACGGCCAGCTGGCCGTCCTGTCGCGGCGCTTCCAGTGCGTCTCGGTGAGCCTCAGCCATTACTGGCCGGCCGACGACCTGGCGCTGCAGGGCGCGTTCAACTGGTGGACGCACGTGGCGGAACTGGCCGAATTCATCACCGCCATGGACCTGGGGCCCGTGCACCTGGTGGGCCACTCGCGCGGCGGCTGCGTCGCGTTCCACCTGGCGCGCGACTATCCGCACCTGGTGAAATCGCTGACCTTGGCCGATCCGGGCGGCCCGCTGCACACCGACGCGGCGCTGCCGCCCGCGACGGAAGCCCTGCGCGCAAGGGCAGCCCAGCTGATCGAAGCCGGCGACGTCGAGGCCGGCCTGGAAATGTTCGTCGACTCCGTCAGCCTGCCGGGCATCTGGCGCAAGAGCCCCACGGCGTTCCGCGCGATGGCGATCGACAACGCGGCGACGCTCCCAATGCAGTTCCGCGACCCGCTGCCCGCCTATACCCGCGCCGCGGCACAGGCCATCGCCTGCCCGACGCTGCTGATCGCGGGAGAAAAGAGCCCGCGCATGTATCGCGACAACGTGGCCCAGCTGGCGGAGTGGATCGCCGGCGCCCAGGTACGCACCGTGGCGGGCGCATCGCACGGGATGAACGTGACGCATCCGGCGGAATTCAACCGATTGCTGGAAGCGTTCGTCGGCATCTGAACCGGTGCGTGCCCGCACGGTCGAACGACTGCACCCCGGCCATCCCGGCCGCGCGGTGCGTCTTCGAAAGGATGTGCGATGTACAAGACCATCGTCGTTCACGTCGACGGCAGTCCGCAGCAGGACAGCCGCATGGCCGCCGCCGCCCGCCTCGCCCGGGAACACGGCGCGCACCTGGTGGGCAGCGCGGCGACGGGCATCTCGTGGACGGACTATCTGCTGCTCACCGGATCCATGGCCGCGCCGGTCCCGCCGGCGGATTTCGACGGCCTGCGCGAGACCGCGGCCCTGCATCTGCGCGCGTTCACGGACCAGGCCGTTAAACTCGGCGTCGCCTCGGTGGAAACGCGCCTCGTCGAGGACACGGCCGACGGCGCGTTGCTGCTGCAGGCGCGCTATGCCGACCTGGTCGTGGTCAGCCGCGACGCCGATCCGGAACCCGGCATCCCGCCCCGCGTGCGCAGGTTGCCGGAACACGTGGCGCTGCGCGGCCCGCGGCCGGTGCTCGTGGTCCCGCCCGGTTATGCCGACCAGCCGATCGCGTCGACGGTCGTGGCGGGCTGGGACGGCAGCACGCAGGCCTTGCGCGCCCTCGCCGCCGCCCTGCCGTTGCTGGAACGCGCGGACGGCGTACGGCTCGTCCTCGTCAATCCGGAACGGCTGTCCGACGTGCACGGCGAGCAGCCGGGCGCCGACATGGCCCTGTACCTGGCCCGCCACGGCGTGAAGGTCGACGTCGTGCTCGAGCGCACGCACGCGACGGCCGGCGACGCCCTGATGGCGCTCGCACGCGCCGCAGGCACCGGGCTGATCGTCGCGGGCGCCTACGGCCACAGCCGCTACCGCGAATGGGTGCTGGGCGGCGTGACCCGCGAGCTGCTGGAGCGCGCGCCCGTACCGCTGCTGCTGGCCCATTGAGGCGGCCGTGAACGTGGACGACGCGCACCTGGACCACAGGCAGGCGTTCGACGCGCTGCGCCGCGACGGCCTGTCCGGCACGGAAGCCGCGCGCCGGCTCGCGGCGGACGGTCCCAACGCCCTGCCCGACCGCGCGCGGCGCGGCTGGCGCACCATCCTCGGCGAGGCGGCGCACGAACCGATGTTCCTGCTGCTGCTCGGCGCCGCCCTGCTCTACCTGCCGCTGGGCGAACCGCGCGAGAGCGTCTTCCTGCTGCTGATGGTCGTGCTCATGCTGGGCATGACCCTGTACCAGGAAGGGCGGACGGAACGCGCGCTGCAAGCCCTGCGCAACCTGAGCGCCCCGACCGCGGCCGTGATCCGCGATGGACGCCTCCAGCGCGTGCCGGCCGCGCACGTGGTGCGGGGCGACCTCGTCGTGCTGACCGAAGGCGACCGCGTGCCGGCCGACGCCGTGCTGGTGGAAACGAACGGCCTGCAGGCCGACGAGTCGCTGCTGACGGGCGAATCCGTCCCCGTCGGCAAGCGGCCCGGCCTGCCCGCCGCGCCGCGAGCCCGCCCGGGCGGCGCGGATCTGCCATGGGTCTTCGCCGGGACCCTCGTCGCCCAGGGGGACGGCCTGGCCCTCGTCGCGGCTACCGGCCGGCACAGCGAGCTGGGGCGCATCGGCGTGGCGCTCGGCAGCATCCGCCCGCCGCCCGGCCACCTGCAGCACGAGACGCGCACGCTGGCGCGCCGCCTGGCCATCCTCGGCCTGGCCGTCAGCCTGCTGCTCGTGCTCCTGCTCGGCTGGCGCACGGGCGACTGGCTCGACGCGCTGCTGGCCGGCATCGCGTTGTCGATCTCCGTGCTGCCGGCCGAGTTTCCCGTCATTCTCACCGTATTCCCCGCGATCGGCGCCTGGCGCCTCGCGCGCAACCGCGTGCTGACGCGGCGCCTGGCCGCCATCGACATCCTCGGGTCGACGTCGGTGCTGTGCGTCGACAAGACCGGCACCCTGACGGAAAACCGCATGGCGCTGCGCAGGCTGTGGCGCGCGGGCGCCGGCCACGACGTCGCCCCGGGCGCCACGCTGCCGCCGGCGCTGCGCGAGCTGCTCGACGCCGCCGTGCGCGCCAGCCGGCCCAGCTCGCCGGACCCGATCGAAGAGGCGCTGCGGCAAGCTGCAACAGCCCAGCCTGCACGCGCGCCACCGGAAACGCCGGCACGCGTGGTGCGCGACTACGGCCTGACGGCGCACCGCCCGGCGATGGCCAGGATCTGGAGCGACGGCCACCAGGCCGTCGCCGTCGCCAAGGGTGCGCCGGAAACCATCGCGGCGCTGTGCGCTCCCGAAGAGCGCGCACCGGCGCTGGCGGCCGCGGCGGACATGGCGCGCGCGGGGCTGCGCGTGCTCGCCGTCGCGGAAGCGCGTGGCGTCGCCCCGCCATGGCCGGACGACCCGGCGGCGTGGCGCTACCGCCTGCTCGGCCTCGTGGCGCTGGCCGACCCGCTGCGCGCGGACATCCCGGACGCGGTGGCGGAATGCCGGCGCGCGGGCGTGCGCGTGCTGATGATCACGGGCGACCATCCCGAGACGGCATGCGCCATCGCGCGCCAGGCGGGGCTCGCCGAAGGGAGCACCGTCACGGGTCCGGAGATCGCACGGCTGGACGCGGCCGGGCTCGCGGCACGGCTCGAAGGGGTCAGCGTCTGCGCGCGCATCGTGCCCGGCCAGAAGCTGGACATCGTGCGCGCGCTGCAGCGGCACGGGGCCGTCGTCGCGATGACCGGCGACGGCGTCAACGACGCGCCGGCCCTGCGCGCGGCAAACGTGGGCGTGGCGATGGGGTTGCGCGGCACCGACGTCGCGCGCGAGGCGGCCGAACTGACACTGCTGGACGACCGCTTCCCGTCGCTTGTGCTGGCATTGCGCACGGGACGGCGCATCTACAGCAACATGCGCAAGTCGATGCGCTATGTCGCGGCCGCGCACGTGCCGATCACCGTGCTGGCCCTGCTGCCGCCGCTGCTCGGCTGGCCGGTGCTGCTGTTTCCCCCGCACATCGTGTTCCTGGAGCTGGTGATCGATCCGGCGTGCTCGCTGGCGTTCGAAAACGAACCGGAGGAACCCGACCTGATGCGGCGCCCGCCGCGTCCGCACGACGAATCCGTGCTGCCCCCGAGCGCGCTGCTGGCGGCCCTGCTGCGCGGACTGTGGGCGGCGCTGCTGCTGGCCGCCTGCTACGGCTGGGCACTGGCCCGCCTGCCTGCCGCCCAGGCGGGCGCGACCGCATTCTGCGCCCTCGTCCTGTGCAACCTCGGCTTGCTGCTGAGCTACCGACGGCGCGGGCTCGGCGCGGCACTGCGCACGCCGAATCCCCTGTTCGCCGCGATTGTCCTCGGCGCCCTCGGCCTGCTGGCGGCCGCGCTGTGGCTGCCGGCACTGGCCGACCTGTTCCGCTTCGCGCCGCCACCGGGCCGGTGGCTGGCGCTGGCGGCGCTCACGGCCGCCCTCGTGGTGCTGGGCCTGCAGGCGGCAGAAAGAAGATCGTCATGAACTACAAAACCATCCTCGTGCACGTCGACCTGTCGTCCCACGCCCCCGCGCGCATGCGTTACGCGGCCGCACTGGCGCATGCGCACCACGCGCACCTGCTGGGCGCGGCCATGTTCGGCGTGTCGCGCAGTATCTTCCCGCTCGGATACACACCAAGGCCGGGCACGCTCGAAGCGAGCTATTTCGATCCTCTCGCGCAGAACGCCACGCGCGCGCTGGCGCGATTCGAAACGATCGCCACCGAAATGCGCGTGCCCCACGAGGCCCGCTTCGTGTGCGACCAGGCCGACGACGGGCTCGCGCGGCTGGCCCGCTTCGCCGACCTCGTCGTCATCAGCCAGGACGACCCCGACGAGGCGCTGCCGGACCTGGCCGTCCACCTGCCGGACTACGTGATCCTGAACAGTCCCCGCCCCGTGCTCGTGTTGCCGCGCACGGACGCGGCACCGGGCGCCGCGCGCGACGTGATGGTGGCGTGGGACGGCGGCAAGGAAGCCGCACGCGCCCTGGCCGGCGCCCTGCCCCTGCTGTGCCGTGCCAATGCCGTGACGGTCGCCGCACTCACCGGCCCCGACGCCGGCGCGGCGGAACTGGAGTCGCAGCGGCCCGACCTGATCCGCTTCCTCGGACACCACGGCGTCACGCCGCACATGCTCGTCCGGGACCCGCGGCGGGACCCGGGCCACGAGTTGCTGGACCTGGCCGCCGAACTGCATTGCGGCCTGCTCGTGATGGGCTGCTTCGGGCACAGCAAGCTGCGCGAACTGTGCCTGGGCGGCGCCAGCCGCGCGGTGCTGGCAGAGGCCCGCATTCCCGTCCTGCTGGCGCATTGACGCGATTCGATCAAAATCGGCAAATAGCAGTTGCAAAAAGCGGGCCGAGTCATCAAGCTATCACGTTCCAGATCTAGAATGGCAAAAATGACAACGAAGACCATCGTCGAATGCACGTGTACAGGGTGCGGCCACACACTCCAGGTAGCGTGCCCGCACTGCGCGGCCGCCGGCCAGCCGGCGCCGCGCGGGGCCAGGCAGCGGACCGATCTGGTCACCGCCCTCCTCGTCGACGCCGTGATCAGCGCGAGCGCCGCCGAAGGCACGGCGTATGCGGCAAGGACCCTGTGCGAGAACGGCGTGCCGTTCGACGTGGCGCTGCGCGTCCTGACGCGGCCGTGGCACCGGCGCTACCATCCCGTCTCGCAGATGGTTGCACAGCCGGCGGACGCCCGCGCGTCCGGCGCGATGGAGCGGGTGCTCAATTAAATACGGGCTGGCGCCCGCCGGACATTTCCAGCGAAACATGCCATATCATGTTTGCGCTGGTCATGCAGCCATGACACGGCAACCGGACCGCCCCATCCCGAGCACCCTATTCGCAATTCGACATGCACGAGTTTTACAACCGCACACTGATCATTTTCTTGTGCATGCTGGCCGCAAGTGCTTTCCTCGTTTTTTTCTGCATCGATCGCAGCCATGTAGCGACACCCCTGCAGGACCTGGGCGAGCGCGCTATCTCCTGGCATGTCCGGCCCGATACCGATGCCGCCGAAAACGGCAAATCCGTTCTCGAAATCCGCGAAACCAGTCCGACGCTGCGCTATGCGTTCACGGTATCGCCGCATTCGCGGAATCCACACGCCGCGGTCGATATCATGTTTGACGATGGTCATGGCAGGCAGGTATGGCACGACCTGACGAAATATGCGTCGACATCATTCATCGTGAAATGCGTGCCGGCCAATACCCTTACCCTGACGATTCCCACATTCGACCCGACGATTTCCCGGCGCGACGACATGCTGAGTTATCGCATCATGTCCGCATTTTTCAAATGCAATGAAAAGCCCGCGCGGGTCGTGGTCGACCTGACGCGCATGGAAACCCAGCAATGGTGGTTCGACATGTTTAAAATGGATTTGTCGAGCCATCATTACCGGCTCGACCAGGTACCGAAATTTGCATTCGGCAGCACCATCCAGAGTCCGCTGGAAAAGCATTCCGAAGTCGATATTCGCGAACTGCAGCTGAATGGCCGCGATTATCGTTATCCGATCGGTGCCGCCCTCGTTCTCGCCGTCGGCTGGACCATATTCGGCGTGTGGTTCTTTCGCGCGCACGCCCGCGCCCTCGTGGCCGATCTCAATTCCCGAATGCACCGGGATTTGCCGCTGATCGCTTATCAGCAATTATCGATGGAGCCGCATCGCGACAAGGAAAAGGCGGCGATCCTGCGGTATATGGCGATGCATTATACGAATCCGGACATCGATGTCGACACGGTGGGCAGGGACGTCGGCGTCACGCGCGGCAAGATCAACGACGTATTGAAGAGCGAGTTCGGCTTCACGTTCAGCGGTTACCTGAACAAATTGCGGCTGACCGAGGCGGCACGGCTGTTGTCCGAAAAGGATGCGGCCACCGTGGCGGAAATCGCCTATTCGGTCGGGTACAGCAACGTGTCGTATTTCAACAAGCTCTTCAAGGAAGAGTACGGTTCCACGCCGAAGGCGTTCCGCGCCGTCGCGCGCACCTAGCGGGCAGCCCGTGTTCTAACACTTTTGGCGGAAAACCTTCAACTTTCGCCGTTGTTGAAGGTTTTCCCGAGACGGCGTTAATGCCGGCTTGCCGGCCGACCTAGCATGTTGCCCGAGACAAATCGCCGCGACGGTTCGCGGCGATACGAGAACCACGGTCAGGCACATGACATCCAGATCCATCGCGACGGCGCTATTCTGCGCCCTCTCCCTTGTTGCGCTCCACGGTCACGCACAGCAACGCCATATCGACGTCGACGTCACCCGCGTCCAGGGCCCGCTGAATAAAACGTTCAACATGGCCGTCGGCGCCGGGCGCGCCAATGAAGGCTTGCGTGCCGACTGGCAACAACAATTGGCCGAAATCAAACGGGATGCCGGCTTCCGGTATATCCGCATGCATGGCCTGCTCAGCGACGACATGGGTGTCTACCGTGTCGATGCGCAAGGCAATGAACTCTATAATTTTCAATACATCGATGCGCTGTACGATTACCTGCTGAGCATCGGCATCAAGCCATTCGTCGAATTGGGATTCATGCCGGCGGCAATGGCCAGCGGCGAAAAAACCATTTTCTGGTGGCGCGGCAATGTCACCCCGCCGCGCAGCTATGAAAAATGGGGGAAACTCGTCAAAGCGCTGACCGACCACTGGACCGAACGTTACGGTGCCGACGAGGTTTCGACCTGGTATTTCGAAGTCTGGAACGAGCCGAATCTCGACGGCTTCTGGGCCGGCACGCAGCAGGACTATTTCAAGCTGTATACCGCCGCGGCGCAGGCCATCAAGAGCGTGAATCCGAAATATAAAGTCGGCGGACCGGCAACGGCGGGGGCCGCCTGGATTCCGGAAATGATCGATTACTGCCATCGCAACAAGGTGCCGCTCGATTTCGTCAGTACCCATACGTATGGCGTCAGCCAGGGTTATCTGGACGAATACGGCAGCACCGGCACCGTACTCAGCCAGGACAGCGGCGCGATCAGCAACGACGTCGAGAAGAATAGAAAAGAAATCGCAGCCTCGGCGATGCCGAACCTGGAATTGCATTACACGGAATGGAGTTCGTCCTATACCCCGGCCGATCCGACCCACGACAGTTATCACCAGGCCGCCTATATTCTCCAGAAACTGAAGCAGGTCGGCAATAGCGCGCAATCGATGTCGTATTGGGTATTTACCGACATTTTCGAGGAACCGGGTCCGCGTTTCGAAGCCTTTCATGGCGGATTCGGGCTGATGAATACGCAGGGCATCAAGAAACCGGCGTATTTCGCCTATCAGTTCCTGAACCGTCTCGCACCGAATGAACTGAAGAATACGGACAAGCAATCCATCGCGGCGACGGATGGCAAGGGCAATGTCCAGGTCCTGCTGTGGGATTACACGTACACGCTGCCGCCCAGGACGAACAACCAGCAATACTTCATCCGCGACCTGCCGGCACAGGGCAAGGGCCAGGTCGACGTCGACCTGAAGGGCCTGCAGCCGGGCAGCTATACCCTCGCCACGTCGCAGGTCGGCTACCGCCGGAACGACGCGTTCACGGCCTACGTCGGCATGGGGTCGCCCAAACAGCTCACCATCCGGCAGGTCAAGGACCTGAAGGCGGCCGCCACCGGCAAGCCCGCGCAGCAAAAGCAGGTGCGCGTCGGCGCGGATGGCCGGCTGCACGTGTCGCTGCCGCTGCGCGACAACGACGTCTACCTGCTCGAGCTGAACCGCAACCGCTGAAGAACCACCACCGCAACCACGACACCCGCAAGACCATGACTTCCTCATCACGCCGCAACGCATTCAAATTGCTGGCGGCCGGCGCCGCCGGCCTGCCGTTCGCCGCAGGTACCGCTGCCGCCGCGCCCCAAACCGCCTGCACCGCCTCGTCCGCCCCGCGCTGGGGCCGCGGCATCGAAGGCCAGCGCAAGGCCGACCGCGGCGACGGCACGTACGTCAACCCGATCATCGCCGGCGACCACCCGGATCCGACCATCCTCAAGGACGGCAAGGACTATTACATGACCTTCTCGTCCTTCCTCTCCTACCCGGGCATCGTGATCTGGCATTCGACGGACCTGGTGAACTGGGCCCCGGTCGGCCCCGCGTTGAAAAAGCCGCTGGGCACCATCTGGGCGCTCGACCTGTGCAAGCACAACGGCCGCTACTTCATCTACATCCCGGCCGCGCCGGACGGCAAGCCCTGGTCGATCTACGCGATCTGGGCCGACCGCATCGAGGGACCGTGGAGCGATCCGGTCGACCTCAAGATCGAAGGCTGCATCGACCCGGGCCACATCGTGGGCGAGGACGGCAAGCGCTACCTGTTCGTCAACGGCATTCGCCGCATCCGCCTCGCGGACGACGGCCTCGCGACGGACGGCACCATCGAACCGGCGTATCAACCGTGGCGCTATCCGGAAGACTGGGTCACCGAGAACTTCGCGCCGGAAGGCCCCAAACTGCTGCGCCATGGCGAGTATTTTTACCTGATCACGGCGGTGGGCGGCACGGCCGGCCCGGTGACGGGGCATATGGTGATCGCGGCCCGGTCGAAATCCATCCACGGCCCCTGGGAACACTGCCCACGCAATCCGCTCGTGCGCACGACCAGTACCGACGAACCGTGGTGGTCGCGCGGGCATGCGTCGCTCGTCGAGGGACCGGCCGGCGACTGGTGGATGATCTACCACGGCTACGAGAACGGCTACCGCACCCTCGGGCGCCAGACCCTGCTCGAGCCGATGGAATGGACGGCGGACGGCTGGTTCCGCGCCAAAGGCGGCGACCTCTCGAAACCGATCCGGAAGCCGCGCGGCGGCAAGGCCGGCCCGAACGGCTTCGCCCTGTCCGACGATTTTTCGAAGGACCGCTTCGGCGTGCAATGGTCGTTCCACGACCCGGCGCGGGACGAGATGACGCGCGTGCGCTTCGCGAACGGCGGCCTGGAAATCCAGGGCAAAGGCGCGACGCCGGCCGACAGCACGCCGCTCACGTGCGGCGTCGGCGACCGCTCGTACGAGGCCGAGATCACCCTCGACCTGGTCGGCCCGGCCGAGGGCGGCCTGCTCCTGTACTACAACCCGAAGGCGTTCGTCGGCCTCGGGTTTACGCCGGACACCGTCAAGACGTACCAGTATGCCGAGGAGCACCCGTGGGCGCGGCGTCCGCAAAACATCTCCAGCGTGCGCGTGCGCCTGACGAACGATGAGAACGTCGTGACCTTCCGTTACTCGTTCGACGGCGGAAAGACATGGATCCTGCACGGCACGCGCATGGAAGTGTCGGGGATCCACCACAACGTGTTCGGCGGCTTCCTGAGCCTGAAAGTGGGCGTGTACGCGGCGGGGAAAGGGACCGTGCGCCTGCGCGATTTCCGCTACCGCGCATTGACCGCCCAACCGTGAGGAACAGGTGAAACGTCCAGCCACCGGGCGCCTTGTCCGGCCGACCATGAACGATGTCGCGGCGCTCGCGGGCGTGTCGCCGATCACGGTCTCGCGTGTCATGAACGGCAGCGGCCGCGTCGACGCACGTACCCGGTCCAGGGTCGACGACGCGATGGCATCATTGCGTTACGCGCCCAACCGCGAGGCCCGCAAGCTGGCGGGCCGCAAGGCGGTCCGCATCGGATTCCTCTACGGCAGCCGCTTCGTCGGCGATCTGGGCCAGTTCCTGATCGGGCTGTCGGACCAGGCCAATGTGGAAAGCGCGCAAGTGCTGGTGGAGCGGTGCGAGTCCGCCGGCGAGGAAGCCGCGCGGCTCGCGGCCCTGATCGCTGCCGGCGTGGACGGCATCATCCTGACGCCGCTGGCCGACACCGCGCACGCGCTCGCCGTCGTGGCCGCGGCCGATGTCCCGGCCGTGGCGGTCGATTGCGGCCCGTCGGACCGGCGCGTCGGCACGGTCGGCATCGATGACGACACGGCCGCCTACCAGATGACGCGCCACCTGCTGGCGCTCGGCCACCGGCGCATCGGCGTCATCACGGGGTCGCCCGACGACGTCACGGTCGCCCGGCGGCTGGCCGGCCACCGCTTTGCCATGGAGGCGATGGGCGTCGCCCACGACGACGCCCTGCTGGTGACCGGCGTGTCATCGTATCGCTGCGGCCTGGATGCGGCAGGCAGCCTGCTGGGCCTGGCCACCCCGCCGACGGCGATCTTCGCCACCAACGACGACCTGGCGGCGGCGGCCATCGCCGCGGCGCAGCGCCTGGGACTCGATATCCCGGGCGATCTCACCGTCACGGGCTTTGGCGACGGCATGCTGGCCACGACGATCTGGCCCGCACTGACCACGATACGCCACCCCAGCGCCCAGATGGCGCGTGCCGCCGTCCGCTCGCTGGTACGCAACGTCTACAGGATGCATCGGGGCATGGAGCGCGCTCCCGAACATGTGCGCGTCGGATTCGAACTGGTGCGCCGCCAGTCCGATGCAGCCCCTCGTGTACGTCCGCAGCAATCCTGGGAGATGGCGGTTACGGCCATCGCGTAGTATCGATCAGTTCTGGACGCGCCTGCGACGGGCGGTGCGGCGGAATTCGTGAGGCGAGGACGTGAGTCGAACACGTCTGAACGGCTTTGCAAGCCGTCGCATAACCGCTTTGCTACCTCGCCGAAAACAATGATACGTGGGTATCCGGGACGGGTATCTGTGCCATATCAAGCGAATGCACCGCCGTGGTGCGGCACTTACCTGCCGGATTCTGGTCAAACGTGCTTCCAGCCCTGCTTCGGAGGCAACGCATCATGAACATCCTGTCCGACATTCCGCCCAGCGAACAGCGGCGCGAGGCCAGCACGTGGCAGGGCGGCGCGCGGCCGCGCTATCCCGAGGCCAGCGTCGAGCACGCGCACGTCGACCTCGCACTGAACGCCGCGCTGGGGCGCATGACCGGCTACGTGTCGCCGGCGGCGCTCGCCGGCGCGTGGCACGACTGGGCCACCCACCTGCTCCTCTCGCCCGCCAAGCAGCTGGAGCTGGGCGTGCAGGCCGTGAACAACCTGCAGCGCTGGCTGCAGTACAGCACCAGCGCCATGTTCGGCACGCCGGCCGAGCCCGTGCAGCCGCTGGCCCAGGACAAGCGCTTCAACGATCCGCTGTGGCACGCGTGGCCGTGGAACCAGCTGAGCCAGGGCTTCCTGCTCACGCAGCAATGGTGGCACCGCGCCACGACCGACGTGCGCGGCGTGTCCTCGCACCATGGCGACGTGGTCACGTTCGTCGCGCGCCAGCTGCTCGACGGTGTCGCGCCGTCGAACTTCATCGCCACCAATCCGGTCGCGCAGCAGGTCACGCTCGCCAGCGGCGGGCAGAACCTCGTGCACGGCATGGCCCGCGCGGGCACGGACATGCGCCGCGCCCTGGCGGGCACGTCGGCGCCCGTCAGCTTGCGGCCCGGGCGCGACCTCGCCATTACGCCCGGCAAAGTCGTCATGGAAAACCACCTCGTCGAACTGCTGCGCTACGATCCCGTCACGCCGCAGGTGCACGCCGTGCCGCTGCTGATCGTGCCGGCATGGATCATGAAGTACTACATCCTCGACCTCTCCCCGCACAACTCGCTCGTGCGCTACCTCGTCGAACATGGCCACACCGTGTACATGATCTCGTGGAAGAACCCGCAGGCCGACGACCGCGACCTGTCGCTGGACGATTACCGGCGCCACGGCATCATGGAATCGCTGGACATGGTCGTGCGCGAGACGGGCGCCCCGCAGATTAATGCCTGCGGCTATTGCCTGGGCGGCACCCTGCTGGCGATCGCGGCGGCTGCGATGGCGCGCGACGGCGACGAGCGCCTCGCCAGCATGACCCTGCTGGCCGCGCAGGTCGACTTCACGGAGCCGGGCGAGCTGTCGCTGTTCATCGACGAGAGCCAGGTCAGCTTCCTGGAAGCCGTGATGTGGCAGCAGGGCTACCTGGACACGCGCCAGATGGCGGGCGCCTTCCAGCTGCTGCGCTCGAACGACCTGATCTGGTCGCGCCGCCTGCGCCACTACCTGCTCGACATCCCCGACAAGGACAACGACCTCGCCTCATGGAACGCGGACGCCACGCGCATGCCTTACCGCATGCATTCGCAATACCTCCGCAACCTGTTCCTGCAGAACAGCCTGGCCAGCTCGCGCTACCTCGTGAACGGCCGGCCCGTGGCGCTGACGGACATCCACATCCCGATCCTCGCGGTTGGCACGATGACGGACCACGTGGCGCCGTGGCGGTCCGTCTATAAAGTCATCCCGCTGAGCGATACGTCGGTCACGTTCCTGTTGACCACCGGCGGCCACAACGCGGGCGTCGTGTCCCCGCCTGGCACGCCGAACCGCAGCTACCAGATGAGCACGCACGAACACGACGCGCCGTACATCGATCCCGACACCTGGCAGGCCGAGACGCGCGTAAGGGAAGGCAGTTGGTGGCCGGCATGGGAGCATTGGCTGACCCGGCTTGCCGGTCCGTGGGTGGCGCCGCCTCCGCAAGGCCGCAGCGTGCGCGATGCGCCCGGCCACTACGTCCTGGAGCCGTGACCCTTCACCCCGGCATCACGATGCCCGCCGTGCCGGGGCAGACGGGGCGCGCGAATTCGCGCGACACGTCGATGCAGCCGCCGTCGGCATACACACCGCGCGTGTCACGCAGGCGCGACATGCGCGCGACGACGGCCGCCAGCGCGGCCGGGTTGGCGGCCGTTTCCGCCACGCGCGCGGCGACGATCGCCTCGTTCATCCGCAAGTCGCCGGCCGCGTCGACATACGTGCCGTGGCGCCAGTGATAGATCTCCAGGCATTTGGCGGCGAGGCTGTACGGCCGCTCGCGCTGCCAGAAATTGCTGAACAAGCCGTTGCCGAGATAGATCACCCACGAGCCTTCGTAGCCCGACGCGTCCGACGACAAGGCATCCGGATTGCGGAACCACACGCGGTCGCCCGGCACGTACCAGCGCGGCGGCAGCGGCGCGTCGAACGAACCGTATTCGACGAGGAAGACGTCGTGGAAGGCACCCGACTGGATCGCGGATGTCTCCCACTGCCGCTGCAAGGACGCGAGCAGCGCCGGGTTGGTCCGTTCGAGTTCGCGCGCGATCCCGAGCAGCATCACGTACTCCGTCGCGCGGTAGCAGGAAAAAGAGTAACTGCGCGCGTACATGCGCCCGTCTCCCGCGCCGGGCTGGGTCGCCAGCGTGAGGGCCTCGATCAGCGGCTGTCCGGGCAGGACCGTGAAACCGCGGTCTTCGTCATACGTCCAGTGGCTGGCCGGGCGGTCCGCTTCCGCTGTGCCGAACGCAAGCTGGGTGGCGCGCGCGGCCACGACGATGTTGCGCCGGATCGCGACCGCGGCCAGGAATTCGGCGGCGCTCGCAAAACGGAGCGTGCGCGGCGCGGCCAGCAGCGCCAGCACGATCTCGCGTTCGAGGTGGACCATGTTCGCGACGGTGTCGAGGCCGAGATCGCGGCACAGGTTCAGCGTGTCGCCATCGTCCACGAGCGCATGCGCGGCCTCGGCCGACAACGCGAAACCACGGCCGCAGCCGGAGGGCGCGAGATAGGGCCGCAAGCCGAGTTCGTCGAACTTGTCGACGACCTGGCGATACTGCGCGGGATCGTCGGGGACGATGTCCAGCCCGCCGGGCTGCGGTGGGGCGAGTTCCGGCGGGACGAGTTCCTGGTATGCGGCGAGTTTCACGGGGCGACAGCCTAAAAAAGAGACGACGGACAGAGCAAGAATTGCTTCCGATATGCAATGAAAACGGTACGCCGCGAACCTGAAGCGAAAATTAAAAACAGGCTCGTGGAACATTACAGATTGGAAAGGCTGCCCTGTCTCGCTGGGCTGGCGTCAGGCTTGATGTGCCTCAAATGCGTTCAAGGCGTCGAGCACCGCGCGATCGGTATCCCGGTGTAACAGGCCACGCGCCTGCGCGGGCGTCACGAGGTGGACGGCCTGCGATTCCCACCCCATGTGCGCGGGATGGCCGCCGACCCGGCGCGCGACGTAAAAGCGGGTAAAGGTCTGGGTGCGAGGGAAGTCGCCCAGCCAGGCCACCGGTTCCACCAGCAGCCCGGATTCTTCCCACACTTCGCGGATGGCCGTCGCCTGCAGCGGCAGGCCCGGTTCGACGCGCCCTTTCGGAAAGGTCACCGCATAGCCGCCGAAGCCGTTCGACGGCGCCACGAGCCAGATGCGGCCGTCGGCTTCGCGCACGACGGCGCCGGCGGCCGCCTGCTTCCCTGCCGGCAGGATGAACGGCGGTTCGATGAGCGTGGCGGCACGACCGCACGCGGCGTCGACGATGTCACGCGTACACGGGACGAGCGGCATGCCATCCAGCATGCCGGCGCATTCGCTGCCCGGCACGAACGTGACCGCGGCCCGCGGGTCGGCCAGGGCCTCGAGGTTCGCGGCGCACGACGGCGCCTGCAGCCGCACCTTGCGGCCATGTTCGTCCAGTTGCGGATGCCAGGTGTCGTCCATGCCGGCAACTATACCAGCGCCGCGTAAACATGGTGCTCATCATCCAATCGTACGGCAGCCTCATCCGCAATTTGCCAGAATATCGATCGAAGCGACACGTTGATCACACGCAAAGTCGCTCGCGATTCGTATTGACATAGCGAGGAACGCATGCGAAGGACCCCATCGCTCCGCGACGGAGCGGGCACATGAACACACGGGATGAAAGCGTGCTGCACGAAGGCACACGGGCGCCCGCCGAAGTACCGAAATCCTGCGCCACCGAATTCGACAGCATCGCCCTCGTGCTGCAGGGCGGCGGCGCGCTCGGCGCATACCAGGCGGGCGTGTACGAAAAGCTGCTGGAAGCGGGCGTCGAGCCCACGTGGGTGTCCGGCATTTCGATCGGCGCCATCAACAGCGCGATCATCGCGGGCAATCCGCGCGCACAACGGGTCGAACGCCTGCGCGAATTCTGGGAACTGGTCAGCACGGCCAGCGACGGTTTCGTGGGCGACCAGTGGACCGGCGTGCCGCTCGTCGACACGCTGCACGCCTGGGTCAACCAGGTCGCGGCGGGCCGCGTGCTCGTGCAGGGCGTGCCCGGCTTTTTCGAGCCGCGCGTGCCGCCGCCCTACCTGTCGTGGCCAGGGGCCGGCGCGACGAGTTTCTACGACACGGCGCCGCTGCGCGCGACCCTGGAGCGCCTCGTCGACTTCGATCGCATCAACGCGCGCGAGATGCGCCTGTCGATCGGCGCCGTCAACGTCAGGACGGGCAACTTCGCCTACTTCGACAATGCGAAAGACCGCATCGGCCCGGAGCACGTGATGGCCAGCGGCGCGCTGCCGCCCGGCTTCGACGCGGTGGAGATCGACGGCGAGCGTTACTGGGACGGCGGCATGGTGTCGAACACGCCGCTCGACTGGGTGCTGTCCGCGCGCTCGCGCCTGCACACGCTCGTGTTCCAGGTCGACCTGTGGAGCGCGCGCGGAGAAGTGCCGACCGACCTCGCCGCCGTCGCGACACGCATGAAGGAGATCCAGTATTCGAGCCGCACGCGCAACGCCACCGACGCGTTCCGCCGCACGGAAAAGCTGCGCACCGCGTTCAACGAACTGCTGGCCATGATGCCTCCGGAACTGGCCGCGACGCCGCAGGCGCGGATGCTCGCGGAAGCGTCCGATCCCGCGCTGTACAACATCGTCGAACTGGTCTACCGGTCGCCGACGTACGAAGGCCAGTACAAGGATTTCGAATTCTCGCGGCGCACGATGAAGGAACACTGGCAGGCCGGTTATGCGGATGCGACGAAGACGCTCGCCCATGAAGAGATCTTCCGGCTGCCGCGCTTCGAGTGCAACCCGGCCACCTACGATTTCCTGACATCGCCCGCACACCCGCTTCCCCTCCCCACCTCCGCAGAAAAGGACCCGATATGAACATGCAGGACAAAGTCGCCGTCGTCACCGGCGCCGCCAGCGGCATCGGCAAAGAGATCGCGAAGACGTATTTCGACCACGGCGCGAAGGTCGCCATCGCGGACCTCAACCTGGACGCCGCGCAGGCCGTCGCGCGCGAATTCGATCCGACGGGCGAACGCGCACTCGCCGTCGCGATGGACGTGACGAACGAGGAACAGGTCGACGCCGGCATCGCGCAAGTCGCGGACCAATTCGGCGGCATCGACGTGCTCGTGTCGAACGCGGGCATCCAGATCGTCGCGCCGGTCGACGAATTCAAATTCTCCGACTGGAAGAAGATGCTCGCGATTCACCTGGATGGCGCCTTCCTCACGACGCGCGCGTGCCTGAAGCGGATGTATGCGCAGGGCCGCGGCGGCACCGTCATCTACATGGGGTCCGTGCACTCGAAGGAAGCGTCCGTGCTGAAGGCGCCGTACGTCGCCGCGAAGCACGGGCTCGTCGGGCTGGCCAAGGTCGTCGCCAAGGAAGGCGCGAAGCACGGCGTGCGTGCGAACGTGATCTGCCCGGGCTTCGTGCGCACGCCGCTCGTCGACAAGCAGATCCCCGAGCAGGCGCAGGAGCTCGGGATCAGCGAGGAAGACGTCGTGAAAAAAGTCATGCTGAAGGAGACCGTCGACGGCGAATTCACCACCGTGGAAGACGTCGCGCGCACGGCGCTGTTCCTCGCGACGTTCCCGTCGAACGCGCTGACGGGTCAGTCCATCGTCGTCAGCCACGGCTGGTTCATGCAGTGACTCAGCGAGGACCTTCCAGCGGACGGTAATTCACGTCCTGCACCCGCAGGCGGCCCAGTGCCGCCGGCATCCGCGCCTCGAATCCCGCGTAGTCCTTCAGCGCCTTCGGCGTCCACAGGCCTTCCGCCAGCGCCGCGAGGCGCGGCCAGGCCATGTATTCGACGTCGCGCGGCGTGGCCATGTATTCCGTCCACAACTGCGCCTGACTGCCCAGCACGTGCCGGGCCTGGGATGCCGGCAGCGCGGCCGGCAGCGGGTCGTAGGCGTATACGCGCGCGAGCGTCGTCACGTCGCGCACGCCCATCGGTTCGCGGAAGCCGGGGGCTTTCGGGTCGGCCTGCCAGAAGTCGAAATACGTCTCGCGCTCCGGCGTCATGACGACGTCGTGCCCGGCGCCGGCGGCCTTGATGCCGCCGGCCTCGCCGCGCCAGCTCATCACGGCCGCGCCCGGCGCGAGGCCGCCCTCCAGGATCTCGTCCCAGCCGATCAGGCGCCGGCCGCGCTGCGCCAGGTACGCATCCATGCGGCCGATGAACCAGCTCTGCAGGCCGTGCAGCGCCGGGTGTTCGGCCGGCTTGCCCTGCGCGTCGCGGTAGTCCTGGATGTCCTGCAGGGTGGCCGTCTGCGGCACGAGGCCCAGCTGCTTCATGCGCGCCAGCGCGGCGGGCGACTGCGCCCATTCCGTCTTCGGGCACTCGTCGCCGCCCACGTGGATGGTCTGCCCCGGGAACAGGTCCATCACCTCGTCCAGCACATTCTGCAGGAAGGTAATGGTGCCGTCCTCCACGTTGAACACGTGCGGGATCACGCCCCAATCGGTGCCGACCTGGAGTTTCCGATCCGGCCGGTTGCCCAGCTCCGGATACGCGGCGACGGCGGCCTGCGCATGGCCCGGCATCTCGATCTCGGGCACGATCGTCACATGGCGCGCGGCCGCATACGCCACCACTTCGCGGATGTCGTCCTGCGTATAAAAACCGCCGTGCGGCTTGCCGTCGTAGCGCGGCGGAGAATACGCGAGCATGCTGTCGCGGCGCCACGCACCCACCTGCGTGAGAAGCGGATAGCGCTTGATCTCGATCCGCCAGCCCTGGTCGTCCGTCAGGTGCCAGTGGAAGACGTTCATCTTGTGCTGGGCGAGCAGCTCGATGTGCTTCAGCACGAACTCCTTCGGCATGAAATGGCGCGCGACGTCCAGGTGGCTGCCGCGCCACGAGAAACGGGGCGCGTCCTCGATGGCCACGGCCGGCAGCGTCCAGGTGCGCGCTACCTTCGCCTGGCGATAAATGTCGGCCGGGAGCATCTGGCGCAGCGTCTGGATGCCGTAGTGGAGTCCCGCGGGCTGCGCCGCCGAAATGGTCACCCCGCGCGTGTCGCTCACGAGCCGGTAGCCTTCCTTGCCCAGGTCCGCTTTCGGATCGAGACGGAGGCGGATCGCATTGGCGCCGTCGTGGGCGGTCACCGGCAGGTCGAAACCCGTCGCGGGCCGCAGGTAGTCGCGCAGGGTCGACGCCTCGGGCAGCGCCTTGCCGCTGGCGACGATGCGGGTCGAAGCCGTCAGCGCGTAGTCGCCGGTCCCACGCTGCATCGTTGCGGGACGGGGCACGATGTCCTGTGCCTGGACAACACCGATCAGGCAGCAGCAGGACAGGACGGCGACGATACGCATGGAGGACCCCCGGCATGTTCAAGATCAGAACATTGTAATTGACTATGCCGCGTCCGCCTTCAACGATTTCACCAGTTTTACCCGCTTGATCTCGCCCACGATGAACACGTAGCTGAAGATCGCGACGGCCGCATTCGCGCCCACGTACACGAGCGCACCCGCGAACGATCCGGTGCCCTGCAGGATGTAGCCGATGACGATCGGCGTCGTGATGCCCGCGATATTGCCGAAGGTGTTGAACAGCGCGCCGGACAGGCCGCCCGCTTCCTTCGGCGACGTGTCCGCCACGACGGCCCAGCCCAGCGCACCGACGCCCTTGCCGAAGAACGCCAGGGCCATCACGGCGACGACGACGGCGTCGGTGTCGATGTAGTTACAGGCGATCATGCTCATCGACAGCAGCATGCCGCACACGATCGGCACCTTGCGCGACATCGACAGCGAGAAGCCAGCCTTCGCGAGACGGTCCGAGATCGTGCCGCCCACGACGCCGCCGAGGAAGCCGGCGATGGCGGGCAGCGAGGCGACGAAGCCCGCCTTCAGGATCGTCATGTGACGCTCCTGCACGAGATACACGGGGAACCACGTGAGGAAGAAGTACGTCAGCGTGTTGATGCAGTACTGGCCGATGTACACGCCCAGGAGCATGCGGTTGCCCAGCAACTCCTTGACGCAGGCGAGCGTGTCGACGGCCGGGGCCTGGTTACTGCGCCCGGCGCCATCGAGGTCGACGAGCGCCCCGCCCTCCTCGATGTATTTCAGTTCGCTGCTGCTCACGGACGGGTGGTCCTTCGGTCCGTGGATGACCTTCAGCCAGACGAAGGCCAGCGCGATCCCGAGGCCGCCCATCACGATGAACACGCTCTCCCAGCCGAAGGCGTGCACGAGCCAGCCCATGATCGGCGCGAACAGTACGGTCGCGAAATACTGGGCGGAGTTGAACAGCGCGGACGCGAGTCCCCGTTCGTGCGTGGGGAACCAGGCCGACGTGATGCGGCTGTTGCCCGGGAACGAAGGCGCCTCGGCGGCGCCCACGAGGAAGCGCAGCACGAACAGCGTAGCCACGGCGGCGGCGCCGGTGACGAACCCCACGCCGCCCGTCAACAAGGTGAACAGCGACCACAGGAAGATGCTGAAGAAATAGGTGATTTTCGAGCCGAAGCGGTCGAGCAGCCAGCCGCCGGGCAGCTGGGCCGCCACGTACGACCACGCGAACGCGGAAAAGACGAAGCCCATCTCGACGGGAGACAGGCCCAGGGCCTTGCGGATTTCCGGGCCGGCGATCGAGATCGAGGCCCGGTCCGCGTAGTTGACCGTCGTGACGATGAACAGGATGGCGAGTATGCCCCAGCGCGTGCGCGACGCGAGCTTTGTTGCGGTGGCCGGCATGGCGGCCGTCGTAGTATGCTCCATGGTCCCTCCAAAGATTGGTGTGGCCGCCGGACTCAGAACGTCTGGCGGATGCCCAGGTTGAAGCCGGTGTTGCCCGTTCCCGGCTCCGTGTTGTTGGCGACCGTGTAGCCGGCGCCGTTCTTGTTATGGATATGTGCGTACGCCGCGTACAGGCCCGTGCGCCTGGACAGCGCATACAGGTAGCCGATGCCCCACTCGCGGGCATCCTGGTTGAAGTGCGTGCGGTCGTCCTTGTGCTGCGTGGAGAACATCAGGATGCCCGGCCCGACGGGCGCGGAGAAGCCGAGCAGGATCTCGCGGCCGTCCGTCGACGGCGTCGGTTTGACGCCCCCGTACGGGTTGTTCGCGTTGCCCAGGGTGGCGCTATTAAAACCCTTGTCGACTTCGAACGCGCCGTACAGCTTGATCCATTTGAAGTCGTAGTTCGCGCCGAGGAGCACGTTGCGGCCCAGGTCGTGGTTGACGCCCGTCGCCGCCACGTCCGTGTTCTTGCTGTTGTACGCGAGGCGTACGCGCAGGGCGCCCTGCGCGACATCGAGCGCGCCGCCGAACTGGCGTCCAGCCGACAACTCGGTCTGCTCACCGGCGCTGTACGCGAGTTCCGCGTGCACGCCGTTCACCTTGGGCGACGTGTACGTGATGGTGTTGCTGGTGCGGACGTTGGTGCCGTTGTCCGGGAAGAGGTTCTTTGCCGTGCCCGCGTAGCCGGTGCCGAACGGGTCGGCGACGGACGTCAGCGTGAGGTGGTAAGGCGTGTACTGGCGGCCGAAGGCGATGGCGCCGGCCTTCGTCCTGATGCCCACGAACGCCTGGCGGTTGAAGATCGTGTTCGCCGCATCGAGTTCGCCCGTGTCGATCTTCGCGCCCGTCTCCAGCGTGAAGAACGCGGACATGCCGTTGCCCAGGTCCTCGGTGCCGCGGAAGCCGATGCGCGACGCGGACGCGGCGCCGCTCGTGATCTTCGTCTGGTGACCGGCGGCGCTGCCGTTCTCGCCGACGAGAGCCGCGTCCGCGATGCCGTAGATCGTGACATTCGTCTGGGCGTGCGCGCCCGCGCCCGCGGCCAGGCCGAGGGCGATGCATACTGCTTTTTTCAAGATGTCTCCTTGCTGTTTTTTGTCTTGTTCGGTCGCGCGTGCGGTCAGGTCACGGGCGCCGGATTGAAGAGCGTGAGCGCGTTGTGGAGCTTCCAGTGCTCGGCCCACGTCTTCTTGCGGCCGCTCGCGACGTCGAGCAGGAAGTGGAACAGCTCCCAGCCGACGTCCGCGATGGTGGCGTCGCCGGTCGCGATGCGGCCGGCGTTGATGTCCATGAGGTCGTGCCAGCGGCGCGCGAGATCGTCGCGCGTGGCGACTTTCACGACCGGCACGGCGGCCAGGCCGTACGGCGTGCCGCGGCCCGTCGTGAACACGTGCATGTTCATGCCGGCGGCCAGCTGCAGGGTGCCGCAGATGAAATCGCTGGCCGGCGTGGCCGCGTAGATGAGGCCTTTCTGCTGCAGCTTGTCGCCCGGCGACAGCACGCCCGCGATCGGGGCCGTGCCGGACTTGATGATGGACCCCATCGCCTTTTCGGTGATGTTGGCGAGGCCGCCCTTCTTGTTGCCCGGCGTCGTGTTCGCGCTGCGGTCCACGCCGCCACGCTTCAGGTACTCGTCGTACCACGCCATCTCGCGAATCATCGCCTGGGCGACATCGTCGTCGGCGGCGCGTGCCGTCAACTGGTCGATGCCGTCGCGGACTTCCGTCGTTTCGGAAAACATGACGGCGGCGCCGGCCCGCACGAGCAGGTCGCTGGCGTAGCCGACGGCCGGATTCGCCGTCACGCCGGAAAACGCGTCGCTGCCGCCGCACTGCACGCCGACGACCAGCTCGGACGCCGGCACCGTCTCGCGCCGGCGCTCGTTCAGTGCCGCCAGATGCTTCTCGGCCGTGCGCATGATGGAGTCGATCATGTCGCCGAAGCCGACGTGCGCGGCGTCCTGCAAACAAACGGTATCCGGCGCCTGGATCGGGATCGAGCCGGCCGGGAACATGCGCGCCGGCTGCAGCTTTTCGCAGCCCAGGCTCACGAGCATCACGCGGCCGCCGAAGTTCGGGTTCTTCGCGATGTTGCGCAGGGTCCGGATCGGAATCTCGGCGCCGGGCGCGTCGATGGCGACGCCGCAGCCGTACGTGTGCTCGATGGCGACGACGTCGTCCACGTGAGGGTACTGCGGCAGCAGCTCCTTCCTGATGCGGTCGACGGCAAACGCGACGACGCCCGACACGCACTGTACCGTCTCGCTGATGGCGAGGATGTTGCGCGTGCCGACCGAGCCGTCCGGATTGCGGAAGCCTTCGAACGTAAAACCTTCCAGCGGCGGCAGCGGCGCGCGGTCGCGGACCGGCTTCGGCAGGTCGTCCAGGCCGCGCGCGGCCGGCATGCCGACGAGCGATTCCTCGATCCACGTGCCGCGCGCGATGGGTTGCAGCGCATAGCCGATCGTCACGTCGTAGCGCACGATGGGTGCGCCCTGCGCGATGTCGGCGAGCGCCACCTTGTGCCCTTCCGGCACGCGGGTGATCAGGGTCAGCCCGTCCGGGAAAACGGTGCCTTCGGGCAGGCCGCCGGCGTTGACGACGATGGCGACATTGTCATTCTCGTGCATGCGGATGGTGCGGGGGATAGTCATCAGCGTCTCCATGATTGCGCAATCATTTAGCAGCAAAGCAGAACGGCGACGCACTTTGCGCAAAAATGACACCGCAATCATTCTTGTCTTAAAAATATGGCCGCTAGGTCGGCCGAGGTGTTTGGTATGATACCGCAATCATCTTCGAACGCAAGCGTTTTGTGATCGGATGTCGTACAAGTGATAAAGAACACAACAACATGATCGACCCCGCAGACGACTCGCTCCCCACGAACGAAGAACGCCCGAAAAGCATCACGCTCAAGGACGTCGCGCGGCTGGCGGGCCTGTCGCCGATCACGGTATCGCGCGCCCTCCACAACCCGAAGCTCGTCAAGCCGGACACGATCGCGCGTGTAAAAGAAGCGGCGGCCGCGATGGGCTATATCCCCAACATGCTGGCCGGCAGCCTGACGACGAAGCGCAGCCAGCTCATCGCCGCCATCGTCCCGCAGCTGTCGAACTCGATGTTCGCCGAGACGGTGCAGGGCTTGAACGACGAGTTGTCGGCGCACGGCTACCAGTTGCTGCTGTCGGTGTCGAACTATTCGCACCAGAAGGAAGAAGACTTGCTGACGGCGATCCTGTCGCGCCAGCCCGACGGCATCGTCCTCACGGGCATCCACCACCATCCGGGCGTGCGCAAGAAGCTGCTCGCGACCGGCGTGCCCGTCGTCGAGGCGTGGGACCTGACGCCCTCCCCCATCGACATCGCCATCGGCTTTTCCCAGGAGCGAGTGGGCGAAAAGGTCGCGCAGTATCTTTTAAATAAAGGCTACAAGCGGTTCGCGTCGATCTGCGCCCGCGACGAGCGCGCCAACCGGCGCCGCCTGGCGCTGGAGGCGGAACTGCGACAGCACGGCGTGGTGCCCGTCGCCACGCACATGGCCACGCCGCCCACCGTGATGAATCTCGGCCGCGAAGGCCTGCGCGCGATCCTGGCGGAAGGCCACAATCCCGACGTCGTCGTGTGCAGCTCGGACGTGCTGGCCCAGGGCGCCCTCATCGAGGCGCAGGCGCAAGGCATCGCCGTGCCGGAGACGCTCGGCATCATGGGCTTCGGCGATTTCGACTTCGCCGCGTACACCCATCCCCCGATCTCGTCCGTCCATGTCGACAAGCGCGCCATCGGCGTGCAGGCGGCCCGGGCGCTGATCGCGAAGATCGAGGGGGAGCCGCTGGCGGGCAATGTCGTCGACGTCGGGTTCCAGCTGGTCGAGCGGGCGACGACGCGTACCGTCGGCTGATCCGCGCCGAAACAACGGTACGAAAAATTGTTCTTGCGATGCCTCGGGCTTAGTTGTACGATGTCTGACAAGTCAACACAACCGCCCTGGAGCGCAAATGAATCCGCAAGAACTCAAGCAAGTGATGTCGTCCGGCCTGCTGTCCTTCCCCATCACCGACTTCGATGCCGAAGGCAACTTCCGCAAGAACACCTACATCGAACGCCTGGAATGGCTCGCCCCGTACGGCGCCACCGCCCTGTTCGCGGCCGGCGGGACCGGCGAATTCTTCTCGCTGACGCACGACGAGTACTCGCAGGTGATCAAGACGGCCGTCGACACGTGCGCCGGCAAGGTGCCCATCCTCGCCGGTACCGGCGGCCCGACCCGCGCCGCGATCGCCTTCGCGCAGGAAGCGGAACGTCTCGGCGCCAAAGGCGTGCTGCTGCTGCCGCACTACCTGACGGAAGCGAGCCAGGACGGCCTCGTCGCGCACGTGGAAGAAGTCTGCAAATCGGTGAACATCGGCGTCGTCGTGTACAACCGCGCGCAGTGCCGCCTGACCGCGGAATCGCTGGAAAAGCTGGCCGACCGCTGCCCCAACCTGATCGGCTTCAAGGACGGCATCGGCGACATCGAACTGATGGTCTCCATCTGGCGCCGCCTGGGCGACCGCTTCAGCTACCTGGGCGGCCTGCCGACCGCGGAAGTGTATGCGGCGGCGTACAAGGCGCTGGGCGTGCCGGTGTACTCGTCGGCCGTCTTCAACTTCATGCCGCAACTGGCGATGGATTTCTATCACGCAGTCGCCAGGGACGACCATGCGACGACGAACCGCCTGCTGGACGAATTCTTCCTGCCCTACCTGGCGATCCGCAACCGCAAGGCCGGCTACGCCGTGTCGATCGTGAAGGCGGGCGCCCGCCTCGTCGGCCACGACGGCGGTCCGGTGCGCGCGCCGCTGACGGACCTGACGGAAGAAGAACACGCCATGCTCGATCAACTGATCAAGAAGCAGAACGTGCGCTGATCACCAGAAGGTCGCCGGCGTCCCCGTGATGGCGATGTCGGCGATGCGGCATGTGGCGCCCTGCAGCCGCAGCCGGAGGCGCCGTCCCGTGACGGCGCGCACGGGCACGTCGACCGTGTCGGCCGTCGCCGGCACGTCGGCCAGCACCTGCCACACGCCGCCCGCATCCTGCGCTTCCGCCGTCACGCCGCAGCGCCCGCCCGGCGCGAACCGCACCGCCAGTTTGCGGTAATTCACGATGCGTTCCGGATCGATGGCGATCCACGGCGCGGCATCAATCGCGGCCGGCGCCCACCACGTGGCGGCGTCGCCGTCGTTGGCCAGCGACGATGCATGGCCGGCCGCGCTCGAACTGGCCTGCGTAGGATTCTTCAGGCCGAACGCCTGCTCCTCTCCCACCGCTATCTTGCGCTGCACGTAAGGCCGGTCGGCCGCCAGCGGCGTGCTCCCCTCGACGAAGCTCGGACCGTCCACCGTCTCCACCGTCAGCACGCCGTCGGCGAGGCCGGGGGACGTCGCGCGGATGCGCGTCGTGCCGCGTTGCCAGCTGCGCATGGCGATGGCCGCCTGGCCGTCGCGGATCGGGATGTCCCCGTCCGGCGTGAAGGCAATGCTGCGTCCCGTCGGCAGTTCGCCCGGCCCCGCTTCCAGCGCCAGCCGCACGGGCGGGCTGTTGGAGAGTGCCTTGCCGGCCGCATCGACGACGGTCACGACCAGTTGCACGTCGTCCGTGCCGTCCGCGTGGCGGATGACGGGGCTGCTGGCCGTCACGCGCAGCGCGGCCGGCTTGCCCGGCTGGGGCCACGCGGGCGGCGCGATGCCGCGGTAGGCGTTGCGGTACCAGTACCAGCTGCGCTTCGGCAGCCGCGAGTAATCGACGAGACCCATCGAGCCGAACTTGCCCGCGATGGAACCGTGGTCGAACCCGGCCCACACGGCTTCGCCGGACCGCCACGGGAAACGCCACGTGGCCGGCTCGCCCGCCTTCGCGCCCGGCGTGCGTTCGATGTCGCCCCAGCCCGGATCGTACTCGCCCGGCCGGTCCGAGATGGTCGAGCCGTATTCCGCGACGAAGTTGGGGATGCCGGGATTCGGGAACAGCACCGCGCCGTCGCCGTTGTAGCCGGCGATGTCGCCGATGCGGTCCATCTCGCCGCGCTGCACGCCGTCGACGGCCGCGGGCCGCGTCGGATCGAGTTTGTGCGACAGCGCCACCTCGTCGGCCAGCAGCTTGCGCACGGCCGGCAGCGTCTCCTTGTCCGTGAAGAAGACCTCGTTGTCCATGCCCCACGCGACCACCGACGGATGGTTGCGGTTGATGCGGATGAGTTCCGCCAGCTGCTGCCTGACGCTCTCCTCGAACGCCGCCCGATGCTCGGCTTCGGGCGGATAGGCGGACCGGCTCCACGGGCTCTTCATGCCGGCCGTGCCCCAGAACGGCGCCTCCGGCAGGAACATCATGCCGATCCTGTCCGTCGCTTCGGCGAAGTGGGGATCGTGCGGATAATGCGAGCCGCGGATGAAATCGAAGCCGGCATCCTTCATCAGCTGCACGTCGCGGTCGATGGCGGCATTCGTCACGGCGTCGCCCCATCCGGCCTGGTCCTGGTGCACGTTGGCGCCGCGGAAGTAGCGGTGTTCGCCGTTGAGAAAAAAGCCCTGGTCGGCCGTCCACTTGATGGTGCGGAAGCCGAACGCCGTCTCGAAACGGTCACGCTGGCGCCCCGCCACGTCGAGGGTCGTGACGGCCCGGTACAAGGTCGGGGTCTCGGGGCTCCACAACTTGAGGCTGGAGAGCCGCCCGGATTGCTGCGCGACGTCCAGCGTGCGCCCCGGCGGTACGCGGACGGCCGCATCGGGCAGCACGGCGACGGTGGCGCCGCGGGCGTCGGCGATGCGGGTGCGCACCCTGACCTTGACCGGTTTGCGGCCGTCGTTGCGCACTTCCGTCGCCACGCGCACGGCGCCGCTGCGGCCCGCCAGGCCCGGCGTCGTGACGGCCGTGCCGGTCCACGGGACGTGCACGTCGTCCGTCGTCACGAGCCAGACGTCGCGGTAGATGCCGCCGCTGAAGATATGTTCGCCGGCGCGCGGCGCGAGCGTCGGGTCCCACATGTTGTCGACGCGGACGGCGATCACGTTGCGTCCCGGGTGCAATGCGCTGGTCAGGTCGACGGGGAAGCCGGTATAGCCGCCGCGGTGGCGCGCGACCTTGCGGCCGTTGGCGTACACCTCGGCCGTCTGGAACGCGGCTTCGAATTCGAGCGTCCAGCGGCGCCCGGCGGTCCCTTGCGGCAGCACGAGGTCCTTGCGGTACCAGCCGTAGCCGACGTACACCTCGGGGGCCTGGAAGTAAGGCATGCTGAAGCTGTGCGGCAGGCCCACGGCCTGCCAGTCGGCGTCGTCGAAGTCGACCTTCTCGGCGCCGCCGATGTCGCCCAGGTGGAAGCGCCAGCCGGCGTTGAAATTCTGCCGCTGGCGTGCGGTGGGCGGATCGGTTGCGGCGGTGGCTTGGGCCATGCCGGTCAATAGGGCAAGCGCCATGGCGGCGCGTGCCGCCAGGCGCATCAGGGTCGCCGTCTGCGAACGCATCATTGCTCCAGGTAGGGTGTCATCATCATGCAGGAGCGTCATTGTGGCGACGTGCGGCCTGCGCGGGCAATGATGAAATCCACCGGAGCGGCGAACGTTTTTTCAGCGCACGGGCGCAATCCCTTCGGCGGACGCATCCAGTTGCAGGGCCACCACGGTATCCATGTCGTCGCGTGCGGCGGCCGGCACGGCGATCTCGATGCCGCGCGCGGATTGCTCGACCTTCGCCGCGCCGCCGCCCAGCACGGACGCGCGCACGACGCGGACCGGAAGCGCCGGCAGCGTGAGCTTGTCGCCTGGCCAGTTCAGCACGTGGACGTAGATCGTGTTGCCGCGGTGCGTGGACGCGCCCCAGCTGCCCGGCAGGAATGGGCCGCCGCGGGTGCCGTAGATGCTGTCTCCATGCTTGCCCAGCCACGCGCCGATCTCGCGCAGCCGCTGTGCCTGGGCCGGATCGATGCGGCCGTCGGGGTCGGGCCCCACGTTCAGCAGCAGGTTGCCGTCGCGGCCGGCCACGTTCGCCAGCAGCTGGATGTAGTGTTTCAGGGGCTTGGGCTGCATGTTCGGCTGGTAGCCCCAGGCGCCCGCGATGGTCGTGCACAGCTCCCACGGATGCTGGTTGTCGAAATCGCCCAGCGCGCCGTCGCCTTCGCGCGAATGGAAGTCTTCCTTCATGTCCGCGCGGCCGTTGATGACGACGTTCGGCTGCAGCCGGCGCAGCATCGTGTGCACCTTGTCGTGCTGCCAGTCGAAGCCGCCCGCGTAATGCTTGCCGGGCGCCCGCTTCGTCCACTGCGCGGCGGACCAGTCGCCGCCGAAGCTCAGCCAGTCGGTCTCGCCGCCGTCGAACCACAGCACGTCGAGCTTGCCGTAGTTGGACAGCAGCTTCTCCATCTGGCGGTGGTACTGGGCGCGCATTGCTTCCGCGCTGTCCCGGTACAGGTCGGGGAAGAAGTAACCCGGATAGCGCCAGTCCAGCGGCGAGTAGTACAGCCCCACGCCCATGCCGGCCTTGCGCGCGGCCTTCACGTAGTCCGCGACGAAATCGCGCTGCGCGGCCGTCCTCGTGCTCGAGAACGGATTGTCGCCGTCGTCGAACATCGCAAAGCCGTCGTGGTGGCGCGAGGTGAACACCATGTATTTCATGCCTGCGGACTTCGCCAGCTGTGCCCACCCGTCCGGGTCGAACTGGCGCGGCTTGAACTGGTCGGCCAGCTTCGCGTATTCCTTCACCGGGGTCTGTTCCATGAACTGCGCCCACTCGCCGCGGCCGGGAATGGCGTACAGCCCCCAGTGGATGAACATGCCGAAGCGGGCCTGGCGCCACCAGGCGATGCGTGCGGCCGCGTCGCCGTCGGGGGTGGGCGTCTGTGCGGACGCCGCGCCCGGCAGCGCGCATGCGGCGGCGGCCAGCAACAGGCCGGCCAGGGCGCGACGGCGGCGGCCGTGCGCTGGGATGAATTTGTTCACAGTGTCTCCATTGGTTTTTTCGGATTGTCCGAATTGCGGCCGATTGCCGCAATTATGAAATCACCGATCGCCGTGATAAAAAATGCTGGATCGGCGCACAACAGAATGGTATCGGTAACAAATCGATTTCTGCAATACAATCTTGCGAATTCGATTAAATGTGTCCTGTTACCATGCCCAGTTCCACATTGTTCCCCGCCGCCGTCCGGGTCTCTGCCCTCCTGGCCGCCCTCCTCGCCGCGCCGGCCGCCAACGCGGTCGTCCCCGCGCAGAACGACGACATCGCGGAACTGAGCCTCGAAGAACTGGCCAACATCCAGGTCACGTCCGTGTCGAAACGGTCGGAATCCCTGTCCGACGCGGCCGCTTCCATCTTCGTCATCACGGGCAACGACATCCGCCGCGCGGGCGCCGCGTCGCTGCCGGAAGCGCTGCGGCTCGCGCCCAACCTGCAGGTGGCGCGCGTGGATGCCCGCAACTACGCGGTCACGGCGCGGGGTTATTCCAGCCCGTTCGAAAACAAGCTGCTCGTCCTGATCGACGGCCGCACCGTCTACTCGCCCCTGTTTTCCGGCGTGTTCTGGGACGTGCAGGACGTGGTGCTGGATGACGTCGAGCGCATCGAAGTGATCAGCGGCCCGGGCGCGACCTTGTGGGGCGCGAACGCCGTCAACGGCGTCATCAACATCATCACGAAGTCATCCGCCGCCACGCAGGGCGCGTTGCTGGCGACGACCCTCGGCAAGGATGCGCGCGACGGCGCGGTGCGCTACGGCGGTCGGCTGGGTGGCGACGGCCACTACCGTGCCTACGCGAAGCACGCCGAGAACGACGATACCCATACGGCATCGGGCGCCACGTCGCAGATGGGCTGGCACCGCGACCAGGCCGGGTTCCGCACGGACTGGGGCAGCACGACGCAGGGACTCACCGTCCAGGGCGACGTCTACGATGCCCGCCTGCGCCAGGCCGGCACGCCGAACATCAAGGTCGCCGGCGCGAACCTGCTGGGGCGCGTGGCGCGCACGTTCGCGGACGGCTCGTCGGCCACCGTCCAGCTGTACTGGGACCACACGGAGCGCGACCAGCCGAACGCCTTCCACGAACGCCTCGACACCTTCGACCTGCAGCTGCAGCACGCCGTGCACGTCGGCGCCAACCATCACGTCGTCTGGGGCGGCGGCTACCGCCTGGGTCGCGACCGCGTGGAGAACGGCCCCGCGTTCGGCTTCCTGCCCGGGACGCTGAACCTGCGCTGGGCGAACCTGTTCGCGCAGGACGAGATCGCGCTGCGCGACAATCTGCGCCTCACGGCCGGGCTGAAAATCGAGGACAACAATTACACGGGCGTCGAAGTGCTGCCCACGTTGCGCCTCGCGTGGAACCCGCGCCCGGCAAGCCTCGTGTGGACGTCGCTGTCGCGCGCCGTGCGGGCGCCGTCGCGCATCGACCGCGATTTCTACAGCCCGATCAATCCGCGCGTCGTGAACGGCGTGCCGCAGTATGCCGTGGCGGGCGGCCCCGGATTCGACGCCGAGACGGCCAAGGTGTTCGAACTCGGTTACCGCGCCCAGCCCACAGCCACCCTGTCGTATTCGACGACCATGTTCTTCAGCCGCTACGACCGGCTGCGCACGCTGGAGCCGAATCCGTCCGGCCCCGGCTCCGTGTTCGAGAACCTGGCCGACGGCCTCACGCGCGGCATCGAGGCGTGGGCCACGTGGCAGGCGACGGATGCGTGGCGCCTGGCCGGCGGCGGCGTCGTGCAGCGCGTCGGCACGACCCTGCAGCCGGGCAGCCGCGACCTGACGGGGACGACGGGCCTGTTCACGAGCGACCCGACGCATTACTGGCAGGTGCGCTCCTCGTACGACATCGGTGGCGGCCAGGAATTCGACGTCACGCTGCGGCACGTGGGCGCGCTGCCGCGGCCGGCGGTGCCCGCGTACACGGCCGTCGACGCGCGCTGGGGCTGGCGCATCCGCCCCGGCGTCGAACTGTCCGTCATCGCCCGGAACGTTTTCGATCCGCGCCACGCGGAATTCGGGTCGCCGGCCACGCGCAGCGAGTACGAGCGCGCCCTCGCCGTGCGGGTGGTGTGGACGCCCTGATCACGCCGCGGGCCGCAGCGGAAAGCGCAGGCTGAACACGGTGCGCCCGCCCGGCACGCTGTCCACCTCCGCCGTGCCGCCATGCAAGCGCATGATGGCGCGCACGATCGACAGGCCGAGGCCGACCGAACTGCCCGCGCCGCGGGCCGCGTCGGCCCGGTAATACCGTTCGAACACGCGTTCGAGGTGTTCGGGCGCGATGCCGTCGCCGCTGTTCTGCACCGACAGCGTGACCCAGTCGCCGTCGCGCGCCGCGCCCAGGCTGACGACGCCGCCCGGCGGCGTGTGCGCGATCGCGTTCGACACGAGGTTGTTGACGGCGCGCCGCAGCAGCACCGGGTCCGCATGCACCTGCAGGCCGCCGACGTCGTCGAGGCCGAACCGGATGCCCTTGTCCTCGGCCAGCATCTCGAAATACTCCCGGATGTGCTCCAGTTCCGCGCGCACGTCGAGCGCGGTGCCCGCCAGCGCCAGCTGGGCATTGTCGGCGCGCGCCAGGAACAGCGTGTTCTCGATCATGCGCGCGAGCCGCTCGTATTCCTCGAGGTTCGACGCCAGCAAGGCCTCGTACTCGTCCGCCGTGCGCTCGCGCGCGAGCGCGACCTGGGTTTGCATCATCAACGCGTTGACGGGCGTGCGCAGGTCGTGCGCAAGGTCGGCGGCGAAGCCCGACAGGCGCTGCACACCTTCTTCCAGCCGGTCGAGCATCGCATTGAACGCGACGGCCAGCGCGCGCAGTTCGGCCGGCAGCTCGGCGGTGGGCATGCGCACGGCAAGGCGCTGGGCGTGGATGGCGTCGGCGCGGGCGATCACGCCGTACAGCGGACGCAGGCCGCGCCTCACGGCCGCGAACCCGAGGGCCGCCGCGACCAGCGTGCCCGCCACGAGGGCGCCCAGCAGGTCGAACGCATAGCGGCGCAGGATCGCCAGCCGGTCGGAGCGCGTGCGCACGAGCGTCACCTGCAGCGGGCGCGCGGCGTCTCCCGCCAGCACGGTGACGATCCGTTTCGAGCCCTGCGCGTCGTCGCGCGCGGCGATGTCCGCGGGGCCGGGATCGCGCCCGAGGGGCACCGCCGAACCGGCCAAAGCGCGGCCGTCGGCCGGCGCCACCTGCAAGGACACGCCGTCCTGCCCGATGGCGCGCGCCAGCACCGTGGGATCGCCCCCCGGCAACGCGCCCAGCAACTGGCGCGCCAGCTGGGCCTTGTTGAGCAGGTCCGCATCGTCGCGCCGGCCCATCTGGTGCGCAAGCGTCTGGTACAGATAGGCGCCCACGGCCACGAATACGGCGGCGGCAATGGCCGCGAACAGCAGGCCGAGGCGCAGCGCGATGGACACCGGGCGCGCCGTCACTCGCGCTCTTCCATCAGGTAGCCCATGCCGCGCACCGTGTGGATCAGCTTCACGGGATACGGATCGTCGACCTTCGTGCGCAGGCGCCGGATGGCGACGTCGACGACGTTCGTGTCCGAATCGAAGTTCATGTCCCACACCTGCGACGAGATCAGCGAGCGTGACAGCACCTCGCCCTGGCGCCGCGCCAGCAGCACGAGCAGCGCGTGTTCCTTCGGCGTGAGGTCGATACGCTTGCCGGCCCGCGTGACGCGGTGGCGGCGCAGGTCGATCTCGAGGTCGGCCACGGCGAGGATGTCGGGCTCGCGCGTGGGCGCCCGTCGCAGCAGCGTCCGCACGCGCGCGAGCAGTTCGGCGAACGCGAACGGCTTGACCAGGTAGTCGTCCGCGCCGAGCTCCAGGCCGCGCACGCGGTCGGCCACGTCGTCGCGCGCCGTCAGGTACAGCACCGGCGTCTCCTTGTGCTCGCGCAGCTTGCTCAGCACCGTCCAGCCGTCCATCGCCGGCAGCATCACGTCGAGCACGACGAGGTCGTAGTCGTGCTCCAGCGCCAGGTGCAGGCCGTCCGGCCCGGTGCGCGCGAGGTCGGCATTGAAGCCGGACTCGCGCAAGCCCTTGTGCAGGTAATCGCCCGTCTTGGGCTCGTCTTCGACGATCAGTATGCGCATGCGTCCTCCTGCGGACATTGTGCCGCAATTCCCGATCGTGCTGGATGACAGGTGCGCCATCGGGCTGTCATCGAATTGTCATGTTCGGGTCACCCTCGCGTCAGCGGCCCTTTTGCAGAATGCATCCATCCCAACCACGAAGGAGAACCGCATGACCAAGCTGACCCGCACGCTCGCCCTGTCCATCCTCGCCCTCGCCGCTTTTGCCACCAGCACGGCCGGCGCCATGCCGCGCCCGATGGATGCCGGCCGCGTCATCATGAGCGACACGGCCGACCGCGACGTCGCCGTCGACGCCTCGACCCGCTGGGTCAACGTCACCAATGGCCAGACGGTGCGCTTCACGGTGGGCGGCCAGCACTTCACGTTCATGTTCGATGCGTGGCCCAGCACGGATTCCGTCCCGCTGTCGGCCATCGCGCCGAAGGGCGTGACCGTGCCGGACGTGCGGGTCTACATCGCCCCGAATCCGCTGTACCAGGACTGATGCCATGAAAGCCCTCGTAGCCACATTGGCGCTGTGCGCCGCCACGGCCGCCAGCGCCCAGCACATGCACGGATCGTCCGCGCCCACCGCATTCATCGCCAGCAGCGACAAACCGTTCGCCGCGCTGATGAACGATGCGATGGCGATCATGGACCGCGACATGGCCGCCGCGCCGATGAACGGCGAACCGGGCCATGACTTCGTCACGATGATGATGCCGCACCACCAGGGCGCCATCGACATGGCGAAAGCGGTCCTGCTGAACACAAAGGATCCGGAACTGCGCAACCTGGCGCTCGGCATCATCGCCGAGCAGCAGAACGAAATCAACGTGATGCGGGCGTGGTTGCAACGCCATCCCGCCACGACAAGGACTCAGCATGAACACCATTAACCGATTCGCCATGGCGGCCGGCGCCCTCGCCGTCGCGCAGGCCGCCTTTGCACTGCCCTCGCCCACGGACCGCGTGTACACGGCCGACCAGAACACGAACACGGTGTCCGTGTTCGACCCGGCCGGCAACCGCCTGCTGGGCCAGATCGTGCTGGGCAACCAGCGTCCGGACGTGCTGTCGCCGCTGTACCGCGGCGAGATCAACGTGCACGGTCTCGGCTTCTCGCCCGACCACAAGACGCTGATCGCGATCTCGAACGGGTCGAACTCGGTGACGTTCATCGACACCGCGACGAACAAGGTCAAGGGCAAGACCTATGTCGGCCGCTCGCCCCACGAAGGCTTCTTCACGGCCGACGGCAAGGAAGTGTGGGTCGTCGTGCGCGGCGAGGATTACATCGCCGTCATCGACCCGCACACGTTCAGGGAAACGCGCCGCATCCCGACGGCCGTCGGTCCGGGCATGGTCCAGTTCCTGCCGGACGGGAAGCTGGCCTTCGCCGTCTCCAGCTTCACGCCCGAGGTCGACGTCATCGACGTCAAGGCCCACAAGGTGATCAAACGGATCCCCGTCGCCAGCCCGTTCTCGCCGTTCCTGCAGTTCACGCCGGATTTCCGCGAGATGTGGATGACGCACAAGGACGTCGGCAAGGTCACGCGCATCGACACGCACACCCTGCAGGTGACGGGCGTGATCGACACCGGCTTCATCACGAACCACCTCGCGTTCGCCCGCACGGGCGGCAAGACGTTCGCGTACGTGACGGTGGGCGGCGAGAACGTCGTGAAGGTCTACACGACGGACAGGGACGCAACGCTCGTCGCCACGATCCCGACGGGCGCGCTGCCGCACGGGATCTGGACGTCGGACGACAGCAGCCGCGTCTACGTGGGCCTGGAAAACGGCGATGGCGTCGACGTGATCGACCCGGCCGTCAACAAGGTCGTCGCGCACATGCCGGGCGGGCAGGCGCCGCAGGCTCTCGTCTACCTGTCGCACGTGGCGGCGCCGGGCAGCGCGGACAACCTGAGTCCGAGGATCAACCAGGATGCCGTCAACATCCCGCTGGCCGCGCGCGACGGGGCCGTTGCGCGCGGCTTCGTCGTCGCGCGCCAGCTGGGCGTCGTCGATGCGCTCGAGGTGGCCGTGTTCAGGCTCAAGCCGGCGACGCAGTACGGCGTGTACCTCGGCGGCCAGCCGGTCGGCACCTTGCGCACGGATGCGAAGGGCAATGCGAACGGCACGATGATCGGCCCGGTGCGTTCCTTCACCCGGCCGGACGCGGCGCCCGGCGGCCAGGCCGCCGGGAAGATCCTGATCATGGAGGGGACGACAGCCCCCTCCCCGGCCGCGGCCGTGCTGGCGGGCTGACGCCGTCAGAACTTGTAGCGGGCGCCCAGCATGTAGCGCGGACCGCCCGTCGTGACCGACAGGACCTGCATGGCGGTGCGGCCGTGCTGGCGCTGGTGCGCGTCGGTCAGGTTGATCGCCTCCAGCGACAGGCTCAGGTTCTGGTTGACGTCGTAGCCGATCGACAGGTCGACCTGCCCGTACGGCTCCACGTAGCCCGGATTGGCGCGGTTGTTCTCCGCCACGGTCGACAGGAACTCCCCGCGCCAGTTGTACGCGAGGCGCACGGACAGGTTCTTGTCTTCGTAGATGCCGACCAGGTTGGCGGAGTTCGACAAACCGATCAGCGCGAACTGCGGCCCCATGCCCGCGTTGTTGTACGTGAGGTCGGATTTCACGTACGTGTAGTTCGCCTGGAAGCCGAAGCCGTTGTCGAACATGTGCCGCCAGTTGACCTCCGCGCCCTTCAGCGACGACTTGTTCTGGTTGACGATCGTCGACACGTTGTACGGCAGGCCCGGGTCGCCCGCGGCGACGGCGGCGTTGTAGTACTTGCCGCCGAGCGGCGTGGTCGCCGTCGTCGATGCCTCGGTCAGGGTCACCTGGCCGGCGTAGCCCTTCAGGTCCTTGTAGTACAGGCCCAGCGACACCATGCTCTGCTTCGTGTAGTACCACTCGGCCGACAGGTCGAGGTTAGGTCGCGCGGATAGCGTGGTAGATCATTGTGTCGTCCTCTCTTCTTTTTGTTTTCTGGATGGTAGAACGCCAACCGAATGGTTGCGTTAACAAACTTCCAGTTTTTGCCTGGCAATATCACTTTTTGGTTAAAAATGTGTTTCTTAAATATAAAATGCTAATCTAAATATCAAACATGCCAGCGACCAATGAATTTTTTTTTGCGCGACCGATATCGCAAAAGATATCGCTATCCACAGCGCATGATATACGCTACCAATGTTTGCTAACATTAGTGTTAAGCGCAAACACTCACACCGGTTTCACACGGTGTTAAGCAAACAATCCGCAGCGGTGCGATCATTGCGTTCTCTGCATCCGACAACTCATAGAGGACCCATGACCACCTCCAGCTATCCCGACACCCGCCTCCTCATCGCCAACGAATGGGTCGAGGCCACCGGCGGCAAGACGATCCCGGTCGTGAACCCGGCCACGGGCCAGGCGATCGGCACCGTCGCGCACGCGGCCATCGCCGACCTGGACCGCGCCCTCGCCGCCGCCCAGAAAGGCTTCGAAGCATGGCGTTTCGTGCCGGCCGCCGAGCGCGCCGCCACGATGCGCCGCGCCGCCAGCCTGCTGCGCGAGCGCGCCGGCGACATCGCCCGCCTGCTGACCCAGGAACAGGGCAAACCGCTGGCCGAGGCCAGGATGGAAGCCATGGCCGGCGCCGAGATCATCGACTGGTTCGCGGCCGAGGGCATGCGTGTGTACGGCCGCATCGTGCCGGCCCGTAACCCGCAGGCGCAGCAGCTCGTGCTGAAAGAACCGGTCGGCCCCGTCGCCGCCTTCACGCCATGGAATTTCCCGATCAACCAGGTCGTGCGCAAGCTGGCCGCCGCGCTGGCCACCGGCTGCTCGTTCCTGTGCAAGGCACCGGAAGAGACCCCCGCCTCCCCGGCCGCGCTGTTCCAGTGCTTCGTCGACGCGGGCGTGCCGGCCGGCGTCGTGGGCCTCGTGTTCGGCGATCCGGCCGAGATCTCGGGCTACCTGATCCCGCACCCCGTCATCCGCAAGGTCACGTTCACGGGTTCCACCCCGGTCGGCAAGCAGCTCGCCGCGCTGGCCGGCGCGCACATGAAGCGCGTGACGATGGAACTGGGCGGCCATGCGCCGGTGATCGTCGCCGAGGACGCGGACGTCGCGCTGGCCGTCAAGGCCGCCGGCGCCGCCAAGTTCCGCAACGCGGGCCAGGTCTGCATCTCGCCGACCCGCTTCCTCGTGCACAACGCGATCAAGGACGAGTTTACGCGCGCCTTCGTGGCGCACGCCGAAGGCCTGAAGCTGGGCGACGGCCTGCTTGACGGCACCACGCTGGGCCCCCTCGCCAACGCGCGCCGCGTGACGGCGATGACGAAGGTCGTCGAGGATGCGCAGGCAAAAGGCGCGATCGTCGCGACGGGCGGCAAGCGCGTGGGCGACGCCGGCAACTTCTTCGCGCCGACGATCCTCGCGGACGTGCCGCTGGAAGCGTCGATCTTCAACGACGAGCCGTTCGGCCCCGTCGCCGGCATCCGCGGCTTCGACAGCCTCGAGGACGCCATCGCGGAAGCGAACCGCCTGCCGTTCGGCCTGGCCGGCTACGCGTTCACGCGCTCGATCAAGAACGCGCACCTGCTGATGAACCGCGTGGAAGTGGGCATGCTGTGGATTAACCAGCCGGCCACGCCGAGCGCCGAGCTGCCGTTCGGCGGCGTCAAGGATTCCGGCTACGGTTCCGAAGGCGGCCCGGAAGCGCTGGAAGCCTACCTCAACACGAAGGCCATCTCGATGGTGGGCGTCTAAGCGAGGACGACGCGGTTGCGGCCGGCGTGCTTGGCGCTGTACAGCGCCGCGTCGGCCTGCGACAGCAACGTGCCGATGGGCGTGTCCGGGGCGTCCCGGCAGCCCAGGCCGATGCTGACGGTGGCGTGCAGGCGCACGCCGCCATTCACGTCCACCGGCTGCGCCGCGAACGCGTCGCAGATGCGCTGCGCGATGACGCGCGCGTCCCCGGCCTCGCAGTCGGGCAGCAGCACGGCGAATTCCTCGCCGCCCAGGCGCCCCAGCACATCGCCGGCCCGCAGGCAGCCCGCCGCCACACGGGCGAAATGGGTCAGCACTTCGTCACCGGCCGCGTGGCCGTGGGTGTCGTTGACCTTCTTGAAAAAATCGATATCCATCATCAGCACCGCAGCTGCCTGCACGCGCTCCGCGCGCGCCATGAAGCCGCCGCGGTTGAGCACCTGCGTGAGCGGATCGTGCGAGGCCGCGTGCTGCAGCCGCGCCAGCAACTCGTTGCGGGCCACCATCACGCTCGCGACAGCCAGCGGAGCCAGTGCCGTCAGCGTCACCCCGACACGCAGCGACATGACGGCTTGCGGTGTATCCACGGCGGCGCCGATCGCGAGCATGCCGCTGGCGATCGCGAGCAGGGTCCACATCGAGAACAGCAACGTGATGCCGGCCGTGGCAAACAGGCTGTACGTCAGCGCGCACCACAGCATGGCGGGAATCGGAAAGGAGATCACGCCCGGCCCACCCAACTGCGTCTCCAGCCACAGGCTGCCCGCGAACGCGGCCAGCGGCGCGAGGTGGCCGACGCGCCAGCCGGACGCATCGCCGCGGCGCGTGCGGCCCGCCAGCCGGCGCGCCAGGTCCGGCATCGTCAGCAGCACGGGCAGGATCGCGATGTAATTGACGAGCTCCGTCGAAAACCAGAACAGGAAGCCGTAGGCGAGCGTGCCGCCGAACAGCGCCGGGTGGATCACGGTGCCGCCCACGCCAGCCGCTGCCGCACCGCACAGCGCGACCAGCACGAAGCGCAGCATCGAGCGCGGATGGCGCAGGCCGCGCATGTCGTCGCCCATCCGGTTCAGCAGGCGATAGCAGACCGACACGCCCATCAGGTTGGTCGTCGTGAGCATGACCGTCTTGGGCCAGCCGTGCTGCATGACCAGGTCGGCGACGACGTAGCCGGCGATGGCGGCGAGCCAGTGCGCCGCTTGCGGCGGATGGGCGCGCCGCAGCAGCAGCCCGACGAGAACGGCATTCGTGGGCCAGAACGCGGCCAGCACGCCCGGAGGCGCGGTGTAGATGCCGAAAATGGAGCAGGTGAAGACGAGCGCGCCGACGAGCAGCGCGTCTTTCAGGTCGAGGCCGGCAACCGGTCGATGAGGGTCATGGGAAGGTTGCACGGCTCGAAAGAATCGGTGGAACACGCTTCCAGCCAGATTAGCACAGTTCCATACGGAAACAATCCGTTCTGACAAGAGGCGTGTTCACAACGCAACGGCTTACGGTTTGCCGACGACGATACCCCGTCCCGCCGTGCTCATGTAGACCACGCCGAACGTGTTCATGTCACCGACGACGAAATGGCCGTTGCCCGGACCGCCGTACTGATGCGCGTTGTCGTTGATGCGCGTCCAGCTCTGCCCCGCGTCGGTGGACCGGTACACGCCGGTCACGCCGCCGATGGTGCCCCAGATGAACACGGTCGGATACGACGCCCCCGCCGCGGCCTTGCCGAAGCCGACCGCGCCGCAATACGTGACGTTCGCGATATTGCTGAACTGCCACCCCGAGCTCGTGGTCCGTGCCAGGCCGCCCCAGTTCAGCGGCACCCAGATATCCCCTTCGCGGCCAGGCGCGGCGCGGATCACGTCGCTGCCCCACGTCGCCAGCGTATTGAACTTCCAGAACGACGCGCCGCTGTCCGTGCTGATCATGAAGCTGCCGTCGGCCGGGTTGTACACGTAGAACTTGCTGGCATTGGCCGGATCGGCCACCGGGCGCGCATTGTTGACGCTGAGGCCGCCCACCGTCGACCAGGTCCCGCCCATGTTGGTGGAACGATACATGGTCGACGAATTGGACGGGTTGTGCAGCAGGACCGTGCCGCTGGCCGACAGCGCCACCTGGCCATACGTGCCGTTCATATTGGTCTGGTTCCAGTTCACGCCGCCATTGGCCGACGTGTACATCTTGTTCCCGACCCGCACCGCGAGGTTCTTGTTGGCGTCCGCGACGGCCAGGCCCGTAGTCGTGCCCATCGTCGGCGAATACTGCGGATTCGTATAAGTGTCGATGTTGTAATGCAGGAAGCCGTCATAGTCGCCGATGGCCGACAGCACGGGGCCGCCCGGGATGCTGTTGATGTTCAGCGGCACCGTTTCTTCCAGCCCCTTGACGGTGAACGTCCACGTGGTCGGCACGGCGTCGATATTGGCCGTCTTGAAGATGCCGTTGCCCGAGGTCACCCACACGGCCTTGTTATTGAACGGATCGAACACGGCCACGCCGGCCCAGTGGATCGCCTTGCCGTTGATCCAGGGCACGCCGCCATTGTCGCGGACGAAGCCGCGGTTGATCACGTCGGTCCAGCTGGCGCCGCCGTTGGTCGAGATGTAGATGTGGTCACCCCAGCTGTCGCCCTGCTGCATGTACTGGTTGACGGTCGACGCGACCAGGCGCTGCGAATTGGACGGGTCCACGCTGATGCCGCTGAACGCCGCGTTGACGCCGGACGGCGTGACGTTGGTCCACGCGCCGTTCGAGATCGTATAGCGCCAGATCTGGCCGCTGTTCATGGGCTCCGAGCCCGAGCTGTTGCCGTGCGGGCCGGCTCCGTTGGCATACGTGATGTACACGTTGCCGGCGCCGTCGAACGCGGCGCGTTGCGGCATCAGGCCGGACGGGCTGCCGGAGATGGCGCTGAACGACGCACCCGCGTTATCGCTGCGGTACAGGTTCGCGCCCGCCGAGCCGTAGCGCGAGACGCCGACCAGCAGCCGCTGCGCCACGCCGCCCGACACGCTGGACGGATCGGCCAGGACGAGGCTGATGCCGTTGTCGTTGGGCGTCGTCGTCACGTTCAGTGCCGTCACCCTGGCCCAGCTCGCGCCATAGTTCGTGCTCTTGAACAGCCCGCTCTGGCGCGTGCCGGCGTACAGCACGTTGCTCGAGCCCGGGTCGACGACGAGCCGCTCGCCGTTCTGGCGGCCCATGCCGTTACCGTGCGCCTTGAACTGGCTCGTCACGTCGGCGACTGTAAACGTCCTGCCGTAATCGGACGAGCGCAGCACCGCGGTCTTGCCATTGTTGAAATAACTGATCCCGACCGTCATGTAGACATTGGCCGCGTTCTTCGGGTCGACCGCGAGCGCTTCGACGCCGAGGAAGCCGACCTGGTCTTCCGCCACCCAGTCCAGCAGCGATACCCAGCGGCCGCTGGCGTTGTCCCACCGGTACGCGCCGCCGACGTCCGTGCGTGCGTACACGACATTCGCTTCCGTCTTGCTGGGGATGACGGCCGATACGAACCCGCCGCCCCCGATGCCGACATTCCCCCACGAATACGCCATCGCCGGCTGCTGGACGGCCAACGCGGCCGCCGCGAGCAGTGTTGCATTGATCAACTTCATGTAATGCCTCCTAAGATTTGTTATGCATCTGAAGTAAGGCAACGCCTGATTCTGCGCAGGCGCCGATCCCTACGTTCGGCTTGTCTCCATCAAGCCGAATCGCAAGAATCTCCGAAACATATCTGAGGAGATTGACCGCACACGATGATGTATCCACGCCTGCGAAAAATTGTTGGCGGAGCTGGCGGTTTTCATAACAACGCCCAGGTCAGCCGGCACCGCGCGCCTCCAGCACCCGGTCGATGAGGCCATACTCGACGCCCTCGGCGGCGGACATGTAGCGGTCGCGGTCCGTGTCCTTCTCGATCCGCGCCAGCGTCTGCCCCGTGCGTTCCGCGAGGATCGTGTTCAGGCGGTGGCGCTGGTACAGCATCTCGCGCGCCTGGATGTCGATGTCGGCCGCGACGCCTTGCGATCCGCCGTGCGGCTGGTGGATCATGATGCGGGCGTTCGGCAGCGCATAGCGCTTGCCGCGCGCGCCCGCCGCCAGCAGGAACGAGCCCATGCTGGCGGCGAAACCCGTGCACAGGGTCGACACGTCGGGCCGGATGAACTGCATCGTGTCGTACACGGCCATGCCGGCGTACACGGACCCGCCGGGCGAGTTGATGTACAGTGCAATGTCCTTGTCTGGATTGTCCGATTCGAGGAACAGCAGTTGCGCGACGATCAGGTTGGCCGACTGTTCCGTCACCTCGCCGACGAGGAAGATGACGCGTTCCTTCAGCAGGCAGGAATAGATGTCGAAGGCGCGTTCGCCGCGGCCGGTCTGTTCGATGACGGTGGGGAGGAAATTCATGGCGGTCCTTTCGGTGGTGGAAGTGCCTCCATGACGTTTGCCGCCGGGCGCCGTGTGACGGCGTGAAAAATAAAGCGGCGGCGTGTCACATCCGGGCCGCGCCGGGCGTCAAGCGGTACCACCACCAGCGAGGAGATGCACGATGGCATGCACCAGCGACACCGACGTGTTCGAACAACTGCGTCCGCGCCTGATCGCGCTCAGCCTGCGCATCGTCGGGAGCGCGGCCGACGCCGAGGACGTCGTGCAGGACTGTTTCCTGAAATGGCAGGCCGCCGATCATGCCGCGCTGGCGACGCCCGCAGCCTGGCTCACGACCGTCGTGCAGCACCAGTCGGTCGACCGCCTGCGCCGGCGCGCGCGCGAGACGCGGGCCGCGCACGCCGCCCTGGAGCTCGTGCCCGCCGCGCCACCCGTCCCGCCGGACGAAGCGCTGCTGCGGCGCGCCGACGTGGGCGACGCGCTGGCCCGGCTGCTTGCCCGGCTGTCGCCGTCCGAGCGGCTGGCGCTGGTCATGTTCGACGTGTTCGAGTGCGGCCACGCCGACATCGCGGCCGCGCTCGGTACGACACCGGCGAACGCCCGCCAGCACCTGTCGCGCGCGCGGCGCCGCCTGCGCGCACCCGCCGGCGACACGCCGCCGGACGACAAGCTGTGCCGCGAGCTCATCCGCCGTTTCCACGCCGCGCTCGACGGCCTGGACGTGCCCGCGATGATCACCCTGCTGACCGAGACGCAGCCGCTGGCCGTGCGCGCACAGGCGTGCGCGAACGATGCCGCGTACGCGCTTTGCCTGGCGGCATAGCGACGGCGGCGACGCTATAATGGACTCGTCCATTGCTGCCGCGTCCCCCCATGCATTACGCCCTCGCGCCGCGCACGCTGTTCTTCAGTCATTACTTCTACACCGGCCTGCGCATCGCCACGGGCGTCGTCGGCCTGACGTTCCTGACCTATGCCGTCGCCGACCTGCCGACCGCGATGGCGGTGGCGATGGGGGCGCTGTGCACGAGCCTGATGGACCTGCCCAGCCCGCTGCGCCACAAGTTCAACGAAATGCTGGCCGGCGTATTGACGTGCTCGCTGGTGGCGCTGCTCGTCAGCCTATGTTCCCCCGTGCAATGGCTGCTGCGCACCGTCATCGTGCTCGTTTCCTTCCTCGCCAGCATGATGACCGTGTACGGCCGCAAGGCGATGCCGCTGCAGTTCGTCGCGCTGTTCGTGATGATGCTGTCGAGCGACGCCGCCGCCACGCCGCTGCAGGCGTTGCGCCACGGCGCCCTGTTCTTCGCGGGCGGCGCCGGCTACATGACGTATGCGATGATCGTCGTGTGGCGGCTGCGGCGCCGGCTGAAGCAGCAGGTGCTGGCCGAAGCCCTGTACGAACTGGCGGCCTATACGGGCATCAAGGCGGGCTGCTACGACATGCACAATCCCCTGCCTGCGCAGATGGAAAAGCTCGTGCGCCAGCAAAGCGTGCTGGCCGAGCGCCAGCAGGCGTCGCGCGACCTGGTCCTGCGCGGCAAGCCGAGGGAAGACGAGGCCGTGCTTGTGCGCGTGCACTACGCCATGTTCGACCTGTACGAGCTGGTGCTGTCGACGCATACCGATTACGCCCTGCTGCGCCAGCATTTCGCGGGCGGCCCCGTGCTGCCGCTGCTGGGCGACCTGATCGGCAAGGCGGCGCGCGACATCGAATCGGCGGCCTATGCCATGACGCGCAACCGGCCGTCGCAGGCCGTCATCGACTACCGCGACGAACTGGCCGCGCTCGATGCGGCCCTGCGCGCCCTGCCCCCGGCCGACAGCGACGAGGTCAATGCGCAGGCGGTGCTGCGCGCCACGTCCAACAAGATCCGCGACATGATCGCGATGATCGCGCGCCTGCACGCCGCCAGCGCGACGGCCGGCGGGACACTCCCGATGGCGCCGGGCAGCGACCTGACGCCCTTCCTCACGCAGCAGCGCTACAACCTGGGCATCCTCGTCGCCAACCTGCGCTGGACGTCGCCGACGTTCCGGTTTGCGCTACGCGTGGCGATGGCGATCTCGGTGGGCCTGCTGTCGTCCGAATGGCTGCCCTACACGTCGCACGGCTACTGGACGGCGCTGACGATCGCCGTGATCCTCAAGCCGACGTTCAGCATGACGCGCCAGCGCCGCGCCGACCGCCTGATCGGCACGCTGATCGGCTGCGTGCTCACGGCCGTGATCCTCCGCTTCGTCCATTCGCCCGCCGCGCTGATCGGCGTCCTGTTCGTCGCGACGGCGGCCGGCCCGACCTTCCTGTCCATCAAATACCGCTACACGGCGATCGCCGCCAGCGTGCAGGCCCTGCTGCTGATCGGCCTGACCGTGCCGCATTTCGCCGGCGCGATCGAGCAACGCCTGCTCGACACGCTGCTCGGCGCGCTGATCGCATCGTTCTTCAGCTATGTGCTGCCGAACTGGGAACACCAGAACCTGCCGGAGCTGGTGGACGCGGTGACCGACGCGAACTGCGGCTACATCGACGCCGCCGAGGACCTGCTGCTGGAGCGCGCGCCCGACGATGCCCGCTACCGGATCGCGCGCAAGCGCTTCATGGATGCCCTCGCGAACCTGAGCGCGGCGCTGGGCCGCATGCTCGACGAACCGGCGGCCCAGCAGCGCGCACCGGCCGAACTGAACCGCTTCACGGTGCAGAACTACCTGCTGATGGCGCACATGGCCGCGTTGCGCCTGCTGCTGCAGCGCTACGCGGACAACCTGCCGCGCGCGGAGGTCGAGGCCACGCTCGGGCACGCGTTCGCCCGGCTGCGCGGCACGCTCGGGGCCGCGCAGCCGGAACCGGCGGCGCCACAAGATGGCACGGTCCGGGTTGCGGCCTGGCGCGGCCGGGCGCCGCTGCAGCGCCGGCTGCGGCTGCTGCAACAGGATGCGGCGCAGGTGGCGCTGTGCCATGGCGTGATCGATGCGGCGCTCGGCCGGGATGCCGGCAACTTGCCGGTCCCGCGCCGCCGCAATTCATGAGTTCTGGTCGGGTCTTATGGCGGTGCAGCGCCATGCGGCAGATCGATTTCCCAGGTTTCGGCGTCGACACGACGAAATCCCAGGCTGCTGAACAAGCGCTGCGCTCGATGGTTCTCCGCAGCCACATCCGCTTTGAGTCGCCGTAACCGCAGCACGTCTCCGGCATGCCCCATCAGGAGCCTGACGGCCTCCCTCATGTACTGCTTGCCCCACTCGGAACGCATCAGCAAGCAACCGACCTCTGCGGTAGCGGCCGCCCAGTCGAAGGTATGCAACCCACAAGTACCTATCAGCGTATCGCTCTCCTGGAGGGCGATTGCCCACTCCAGCGATTCGCCGCTCGCCAGCAGGGTCCGTACGCTCTCCAGCATGAGAGCGACCGTGTCCAGGTCCGGAAACGGACTTTCGTCCGTGTAGCGCATGACGACGGGGTCGCCGTAGAGATCGAGCAGGCGTATCGCATCATCATGACGCATGGGACGCAGGAAAATCCGTTGGCCGTGAATGTGCGGGAGCTCGGCAGTCATGACACGCGTATCCAATGATGATGACCAAGTTTACGTTTTCATTGCCCTCTGGACAAGCAACAGGGAACTAACGCGCCGCGACCAACTCTGTCGTTCATGGTCACCGAGCGGACACGAGATTATGAACACACACAAGCGACTGGCCGGAAAACGCGTAGCGATACTTGCCGCCGACGGCTTCGAGCAGGCGGAATTCAAGACCCCGGCGACAGCCCTTGCGGACGCCGGCGCCGTTGTCGAGGTGGTCTCGCTGCGGCGCGGACGCATCCGCGGCATGCACATGCACCAGCCCGGCGATCTCGTTCGCGTCGGCAAGGCCATCGACGATGCGCAGGCGGCCGACTACGACGGCCTGCTGATCCCCGGCGGCTACATCAGCCCCGACAGCCTGCGCCAGTCCGCCCCGGCACGGGCGTTCGTGCGGCAATTCGATGCGGCGGGCAAGCCCATCGCCCTGCTGTCCCAGGCGCCATTGATCCTCGTCTCGGCCGGGCTCGCGCCGCGCCGCACGCTGACGTCATGGCCCGGGATCCGCGACGACGTCGTCAACGCGGGCGCGAGGTGGCTGAACCAGGACGTGGTGCGCGACGCGCATCTGCTGTCTTGCCGCGGCACGCAAGACCTGGCCGCGTTCGTGCAGGCGCTCGTGCCATTCCTCGCGGGCGAGCCCTCGACGCAGGCGAACGCGGCCGAGGCGCAATCGGACCCCGCGCAGGACAAGCCGCTGGAACAGCCGAACCAGTCGCTGCGCTGGCTCGCGGCGCCGTCGTTTGGCACGATGCTCAGCCTGGCGCTGCTGGGGGTGGGTGTCGTGGCGGCGCAGCGCGTCCGCAACAAGCAGGCGGCCGTGGACATGCCGGTGGAGGATGCTAGTGCTCGCGCACGAGATTGAACTGCCGCGCCTGGCGCTTGTAGTCGGCGACGGCCTGGTGGATGTAGCGGGTCAGCGCATCGCCCGTCAGCGCGAGCGGATACAGGCCGATCTGCGCGCGCATCTGCGCGAATTCGGGCGCGGACTCGATGCGGTCGAAGGCCTGCACCCAGCGGCGGTAATCCGCGTCGGACACGTCCGGCCCCATCAGGATGCCGCGGATCAGCGGCCACACGAGATCGTAGCCCTGCTCGCGCGCGGTGGGCACGCCCGCCATCGCGCCCGTCAGGCGTTTATCGGACAGCACGGCCAGCACGCGCACCTTGCCCGACGCCGTGTACAACGCCGTCTCCGATACGTCGCTCGACACGACCTGCACATAGCCCGCCTGCATCGCGACGAATTCCTCGCCGCCACCTTCCAGCGCGACGAAGCGCAGCTGGCGCGGATCGAGGCCGGCCTGGCGGGCCAGCAGCGCCATTTTCATCCAGTCCTGGCTGCCGATCGTGCCCGACATGCCGATCACGATCTTCTCGGGGTCGCGCCGCAGCGCGTCCATCAGGTCGCGCAGCGAACGGTACGGGGAATCGGCCGGCACGGCGATCACGCCGTAGTCGACGCCGAGCGCCGCCACCCAGCGCACGTCGTCCGGACTGGCCTTGCCGAACTTGCCCTGGGCGAGGTTCAGCAGCGACCCGCCGGAAAACGCGACGAGGGTGTCCGGCTCGGCGCGGCGCTGCGACACCATCGTGTGCCACGCGACGGCGCCGATACCGCCCGGCAGATAGCTCAGCTTCAGGCGCGCCGCGCCGGGTTTGGCCTGTATGGCCTTCTGGGCCAGCTTGCAGGTCAGGTCCATCGCCCCGCCGGGCTTGGACGGGACGACGCATTCGGCGGCGGGCGCCGGGAGCGCGGCCAGCAGCGGCAGGGACAACAGGATCGTGCGCAGGAACTTCATGGCGCTCATGATACTCGCGTTCGCGCGCGCCTCAGTGCAGTTGCGACATTGCCAATAAGGTCAACGTAACCGTGATCGCGCCGCCGATGCGAGTGGCGATCTGCGCGAACGGCATCAGCTGCATGCGCTCGGCCGCCGTCAGGATCGCGACGTCGCCCGTGCCGCCCTGGCCGCTGTGGCAGGCGTTGATGATGGCGGTCTCGATCGGGTACATGTTCATGCGGCGGCCGACGAAGAAGCCAGTGGCGATCAGGCTGGCGACGGTCGAGACGATGACGGCCAGGTTGACCACGTTGAACGCGGAGACGAGCTTGTCCCACGGCGTCATCGAGGCGCCGATCGCGAACAGCAGCGGGTACGTGACGGCCGTCGAAAAGAATTTGTAGACGACGTACGCGCTTTGCTGCAGCTGCGGCGACACGAGTCGCGACAGCTTGAACATCACGGCCACGAACAGCATGGCGACCGGCGCCGGGAAATCGAACAGGCGGAAGCACATCATGCCGACCATGTACAGCGAAATGGAGGTGATGCCCGCGGCGGCGATGTTGGCGATGTCGAACTGGCCCGGCAGGCTTTCCGTCTGCGGCGCGATGGCTTCCTCGCCCGGCTGCAGGCGGCCCTGGCCGGACAGGTGCGGACGCTTCTTGCCCAGCGAGTTCAGCATGCCGGACAGCAGGATCGCCGTCAGGCTGCCCAGCATCACGGGCGGCAGGACTTCGGCGAAGATATGGCCCTGCTCCTGGCCCAGGATGCCCGCGTAGCCGATCGACAGCGGGATCGCGCCTTCTCCGACGCCGCCCGCCATGATCGGCGCGACGAGGTAGAAGAACGTGTGGTAAGGGCCCAGGCCCAGCAGCGTGCCGACCGCGGTGCCGACGGCGCCCGCCACGATGGACCCGATGGCCAGCGGCACGAAGATCTTCAGGAAGCCCTTGATCAGGACGTTGCGGTCCATGCTCAGGATGCTGCCGACGATGATGGACGAGATGAACAGGTACAGGAAGTTGGTGGACTTGGTGAAGTCGACGACGTTCTTCAGCACGGGCGCCGGCAGCAGCTTGCTGAAGGCGAGGTACGACGGGATGAACGTCGCGAAGATGGCGGCCGCACCGATGTTGCGGAAGTACGGCAGGCGCTTGCCCAGCTCGGCGCAGGAAAAGCCGCCGACGGTGAGGATGGCGATCGACACGCAGATGTCGTTCGGCACCTTGCCGGTCGCGACGAAACCGCCGATCAGCGCCAGCAGCAGCACGTAGACCGGCAGCGGCACGATGCCGATGCGGGCGCGCGCGAGGTTGCGGAAGATGCGTGGGATGGAGAGGCCGGCCGCTTGCTGTTCTGCGCTTGCCGGCGTGTAAGTCGTCGTGTTCATGTGTGCTCCTCTTTCTTGTCCAGGCCAGATATCGGAACCGCTGATACGGATGATCAGCCTGGTGAATGGAGCCCACTATATCGGCGCAACCCTTCAATTACCTTTCAGCGGCATAATGGCGGGTTTTCGCCGTCCTTGACGAGGTTTTCGTGTTTCCTCCCGTATCGCTCGACGTCAGCGCCGCCATCAAGACCCTCGTGCTCACGCTCGACCTGCTGGGCACGTTCGTGTTCGCCCTGAGCGGCGCCGTGGCCGGCGTGCGCCGCCGCCTCGACCTGTTCGGCGTGCTGGTGCTGTCGTTCGTCGCCGCCAACTCGGGCGGCATCGTGCGCGACGTCCTGATCGGCGCGACGCCGCCGGCCGCGATCCGCGACTGGCGCTACCTGGCCGTGTCGCTGCTGGCCGGCGTGCTGATCTTCTTCTGGTATCCGCGCATCAAGCGCCTGCAAAGCCCCGTGCTGATCTTCGACGCGGCCGGCCTCGCGCTGTTCTGCGTGGCCGGCGCGCAGAAAGCACTCGTGTTCGGACTGGACCCCGTGATGGCCGCGCTGCTCGGCATGCTGACGGGCGTCGGCGGGGGCGTCGCGCGCGACGTGCTGCTGTCCGAGATTCCGGCCGTGCTGCGCTCGGACATCTATGCCGTCGCGGCCCTGGCCGGCGCGGCCGTGATGGTGACGGGGGATGCGCTGGGCGTGCCGGGCACGGTAAGCGCCTGTGCGGGTGCCGCGCTGTGCTTCGGCTTGCGTCTCGCGGCGATCAAGCTGGACTGGCATCTGCCCGTCGCGCAGGCGTCGCTGAAGGCGGCGGAGGATGCGGCGAAGGCGGAGGGACGGAACGAGCGGTAGGTGTGTTAACGTTCTCTGGACGGCTTGGCCAGTCTGGTGGCCAGGCTGTGCAGCTCGCGGCTATGGAACAGGTCGATGCACTTCATGGTATCGAACCGTCCTTCGACCGAGCCGCTGTAGCGGCGCGCCGCATAATTCTCCGCCAGCTTACGCAAGGCGGCATACGCCTCGGGCGCCTGATGGCTGAACTCCATGTACGCGCTGGCGGTGGCGTTGGCGTCCGCGCGCAGCACCGGGTCGGTCGCTACGATTGCCAGGCACGTGCTCAAGGCCCAGTTTTTCAACAAGTCCTTTTGCGAGTAGCTGGCCGTCATCGGGGCGCCGTCCCGGGCCGGACCGGTTTTCCGCGCCGCTGCGTGCGCACCGGGCGCACAGGCGAGGACCGCACCGACCACGACGGCCGCGAAGGCCGGCTTCATTCAAACACCCACATCGAGGCAGTCAATTCCCATAATTTCTCCATCAAGTCATTCTGTGCAGTAGACAGTACTGCCGACTCGCCAGGGTCCCGCGAGCCGGGCGATTATCCCATTGAATTGTAACTTCCAGCTAACTTTTATCGACCACATTGTCACTTCATGCGGCAAGGATCGCTGCTTGCTATCTCGGCAACTTTGCAAATACACTGGTTGTCCGACAACTTTCCGCCCGATCATGAAAACCGACTTCAAGAAGCGACTTGCCGTTCTCGGACTTGCCGCGCTTGCCGGCTGCGCAACGCAACCGGCAGCCGTTCCCCCTGCCCTGGCTGACGCGCTTGCCCGCCAGGGCGTCGGCCCCGTGGACAACTTTAATTACGTGGATGAGCATGGCAAGCCGATGACCGAGCGCGACTTCGTGGCGCAGGTCAAGCAGTCACGGCAGTTTGCGGTCACCAGGGCACATGACGACCGCGAGCGGGACGTGACCTTGCGCTTGCGTCCGGTTGGCTACGATGCCGGTCAGACAGGCAGCGCGCTGCCGTCGGCATCGCTGAATCCGGCCGAGCTGCCCGCCATGATCGATTTCAAGACGTGCCCGAGGCCGGCCTATCCACCGGACGAGGTGCGGGCGAAACACATGGGCCTGGTCAAGCTGAACTTCCTGATCGGCGCCGATGGGGCCATCAGGAAGGCGGAGATCGGAACGTCGTCGGGCTACCCCGCATTGGACCAGGCCGCGCTGGCCGCCCTTTCCCGCTGCAGCTTCACGCCGGGCACGTCGGCCGGCGCGCCGGTGGAAAAGGTGTCTGTCGTGCAGTACAAGTGGACCCTCGAATGACGCCGGGTCAGCCCGCGCGCCGGTAGTGCATGGCGACCGCGCCGTTGCGCAGCGGCGTCGCGGAGAACAGTTCAAGGCGGCGCGTGGCGGGCAGTCCGTTGTCGTACAGCGTCGGACCGTGCCCGGCGATCCTGGGGTGGACGAGGAAGCGGTATTCGTCGATCAGGTCCAGCCGTTCCAGCGCGACCGCGAGCTTGCCGCTGCCGAGGAGCACGCCGTTCCGGGTCGCGTCCTTGAGTTGCTGCACGCCCACGCGCAGGTCGCCCGCGACGTGGTGGCTGTTCGTCCAGGGGAAGTCCGACCGCGTCGCGGATACCACGTACTTCGGCTTGGCCTCCAGCTTCTCCGCCCACGCGCGCATCGCCGGCGGCGCGTCGACGGCGCCGCGCGCGACCGCCGGCCAGTAGCCCTCCATCATCTCGTAGGTGACGCGGCCCCACAGCATCGCGCCGGCCTCGTCCATGAGGTCCGTGAAGAAGGCATGTGTCTCGTCATCCGCGATGCCTTCCTGGTGGTCGACGCAGCCGTCCAGGGTCAGGTTGATACTGAACGTCAAAATTCCCATCGTGTCCTCCGTTCGCTTCGTAGCTCTAACAATACCTTCGACGTACCGCCATCAGCGCCGAACGCGATAGCGGATGTGCGTGGCATCCGGTGTGTCGATCACCCGAACGATCTCCAGCTCGATCCGCGAAGGCAACACCTCGAAGAGCCGCCGGCCGCCACCGAAGAGCACTGGTATCTGATGGATCTGCAACTCGTCCAGCACACCTGCCTCAAGTGCCCGTTGTGCCGTGTACGCGCCGAGCACAAGGACGTTCAGGTTGCCGGCGGCGGCCTTCGCCTGAGCCATCGCGTTCTCGATGCCGTCGCGCACATACGTCACCAACGGATAGTTGGCGACGGATGGGCCGGCCGGCCGGTGGCTGGGTACGAAGATCGGGACACCGTGATTGTCACCGCCCCAGTGATCCACTTGCTCCACGGTCCGCCGACCCGCCAATATCGAACCGGGCGTGTTCCACTCGTCCCACAATTCCCCGACGGCCCCGGACGGCCGGGAGAAGTCTCCATACCACTCGTGTAGCCGATCGAAGCCATCGCCTCCAGGATTGCCGACTTCGTCGTTCGGACCAGCAATATATCCGTCGAGCGACATTGACATGAATAGTACCGATGAAGCCATTTGAATCTCCTGCGCACATGGAAAATGGTGTTGTCTCTGCACGACGTGCAGGGAGCAGAAGAATCGACATGATTGCTTGAGATTTTTTGCGACGACCATGCGGCCTCACCGCCTTCACATTGGCGAACGCGGTACCTATCAATCCCGTTTCTTTTTTTTCCGGGTAAGCAAGGACAGGCCGGCCGCTGCCAAACCACTAAACAAACCGACGAACAGTGCGCGCCCCCAGTCGAACTGGTGGGCGTCACTGAAAAAGCGTGTAACAAGCAGAGTGCCTAGTGCCGTTCCAAGACCAAAACCGACAAAGTAATTCATAACGCTTCCTTTTCTCCGATCGACACAGCAACCGTCCGGTTCTGGCAGAACCCGGCCATTCGTAAGGCTCAGTGTACGGCCCGCAAGTCCGGTTGCTGGTAGACGTACTTAGTCCCCCGGCCCGTCGCAGGGCAGCCTGTCCATGTCCGCCAACGTCCACCGGTCGCGCCACCGCACGACCGGCTTGCCGCCTTCCCATTCGATGGGCAGCCACACGTAGCGCCCGTCGATCGCGTCCTCCTTGCGCCAGACGTCCAGCATCAGGATATGCCGCGTGCAGCCGTTGCGCCGGAGCGTCAGCGCGTAGGTCGACTGGCCGCCGAACGTGATCTTCTGCTGCTCCGGCGTGCCGCGCACCGGGTTGCCGAGCGCCCGCCACGGGCCCAGTATATCGTCCGCCACGTATGACTTGGCCGCATTCGGCGCCCAGCCCGTCAGGCCCGACGTCACGAGATAGTACTTGCCGCCGTGCCTGAAGATGGCCGGCGCCTCGTCGTCGCCGTTCTGCTTCACGCGCGCGTACCGCCCCGCCGAACGGAGGTAGTCGTCCGTCAGGCGCGACACGTGCATCGTGTGGTTTTCCTCCGACGCGTACAGCTGGTAAGCGGCACCGTCGTCATCCACGAACAGGGTCATGTCGCGCGACATCTGCCCGCCCGCGAAGTCGCGCGCGAGAAAGGACGTGGCCGGGTCCTTGTCCGCCGGCGTCACGTCGACCGGCCATGCGCCCGCATCCGGCCGGAACGAGCCCTGGTAGACATACGGTCCCGTCACCTTGTCCGCGACGGCCACGCCCGCGCGCGCCGCGTCGTAGCGCTTGCCCTTCAGCTCCAGGTGGAACCACATCACGAACTTTCCCGTCCGCGGATTGCGGATCACCTTCGGCCGCTCGATGATCGCGCCCTTGACGATATCGCTGGCCGGGTCGCTGCTGACCGCGAGCGCGATGCCTTCGTCCTTCCAGTCCGTCAGGTTGCGCGAGCTGTACACGTGCACGCCAACCTGGGCCACGTTGCCCGCCGTGCCGGCGACCTTGTGCTCGCCGAACCAGTAATACACGCCGTCGTGTTCCAGGATACCGCCGCCGTGCGCGTTGATGTGCACGCCCTTGTCATCCGGCCACAACGCGCCGGGCCGGAACACGCCGTCCGCCTGCGCCGCCGTCGCCGCGCTTAGCAGCGCTGCCGTCGCCAGGAAGAGTTTCATCTTGTGCTTCATAGGTTCGTCTCCGTGAGTGGATGTGCAATGTTATCGATATCTCCACCTTTTGTCGCGGACTTTTCATTACACTGGCCGGCGCGATCGATGAAAGGAAGACAATGAGACCGGTGCCGGCCCTGCTTGCCGCATTCAGTGCGACGTCCTGCTACGCCCAGCCGGCACCGGCGCAAGAGCAGCTGGCTTTCTGGATGGACGCCGGCGACCACCGCATGCGGCGGCCGCGGTATCGTACAGTGCACGCTCGCGACGATGCCGGTCGGGGGCGACATCCGGCAATTCCTGCGCCTGACCCTCGGCGTGGGCGTCGACCCCAAGAAGCTCGAACTGGTCGGCAAGGTCAGGCTGCGCGAGGACGACCCGCCGGCCCGCCCCCACCTGCTGGAAATCGGCGCGGGCGCGCAGACGGCGCTCAGCGTCTCGCTACGCCCGGACAAGGCTGATCGTGCGTCCGCGGAAATCCCCACCCCGGCCATGATGGACGTGTTGCGGACGTTCCTGCGCCAGCGGACGCTGTGGATGCGCATCGACGGCGCCGCCGCGCATAAGGTCGCCGTTGCCGGCAAGGAGGAGGACCTGGCGTCCTGCGTCGCCACCCTCGAACGCGACCTGGCCGACGAACGCGCCGCACGCGCCCGCGGCGATTTGAGCGACAGCTTCCCGAGCCTGTATAGCGAATAAGCGCCGATTGCATCCGGCAGCAGATATCTGCTACCATGTGATCGATAACAAATATGGGAGACCTCATGCGCCAATTTTTCGCCGCCGTGTGGCTGTGCGCCGCCGCCGTGCACGCCGCCGCCGCGGACATGATCGAACGCGTCGCCTCGCCCGACGGCCACATCGTGCTCGAACTGGCACAGAAGCTGGATGCGGCCGGCAAGCGCGCCCTGTCCTACAACGTGCGCTACGACGGCGAGACCGTCATCCGCGACTCGCTACTGGAACTGCGCCTCGACAACCACCTGTCCGAAAACGCGATGGCCCTGCCCGTCGACCATCACGCGCGCTGGTTCGAGAACCTGCGCGTGACGGGCGTGCGCCGCGCCAGCCACGACAGCACGTGGACGCCCGTCACGGGCGAGCGCACGCACATCCGCGACCATTACGAAGCCCTCACCGTCGACCTGGTCAAGGACGACAACCCGACCTATAAACTGTCCGTCGAAGTGCGCGCGTACGACGCCGGCGTGGCGCTGCGCTTCGCGTTCCCCGAGAACGAAAAAGGCACGTACTACCGCATCATCGGCGAGGACACGGAATTCGCGCTGCCCGCCGGCACGCGGGCGTGGTTCCACGGCTGGGCCCAGGGGCCGTACCAGCTGATGCCGCTCTCGAACTGGCCCGACCAGGCCGAGCGCCCGCTGACGCTGCAGCTGCCGAACGGCCTGTCCGTCGCCCTGCTCGAGGGCCAGATGGTCGATTACGCGCGCACCAAGTTCAAGCTGAGCCCCGACAAGCCGGACACCATCGTGACGGCCATGCACGACCCGGCCGACCTGGTCTCGCCGTTCGCCACACCGTGGCGCGGCATCATGATCGCGCGCCGTCCCGGCCAGCTGATCGAAAACAACGACTTCATCCTGAACCTCAACGCGCCGTCGCGCATCGCCGACACGTCGTGGATCAAGCCGGGCAAGATCATGCGCGTGATGTCGCTGACGACGAAGGACGCGAAGGCCAACATCGACTTCGCCGCCCGCCACAAGCTGCAATACGTACTGTTCGACTTCAAGTGGTACGGCAACGCGTTCTCGTTCGACGCGGACGCGACGAAGGTGGCGATTCCCGACTTCGATCTCCCGGGCATCATCGCCTACGCGAAGGCCAAGGGCATCGGCGTGTGGCTGTACGTGAACCAGCAGGGCCTGATGGCGCAGGGCGACACGCTGTTCCAGACCTACCGCGACTGGGGCGTCGCAGGTGTGAAATTCGGCTTCGTGCAGGTCGGTTCGCACCGCTGGACGACGTGGGTCGAGAAGATGATCCAGCAGGCGGCCGCCGCGCACATCATGGTCAACATCCACGACGACTGGCGCCCCACCGGCGAGCAGCGCACCTGGCCCAACCTCATGACGTCGGAAGGCATCCGCGGCAACGAGGAAATGCCGGACGCCACCCACAACACCGTGCTGCCGTTCGTGCGCTACCTCGCCGGCGCGGCCGACTACACCATCTGCTACTACGACCCGCGCATCCGCACGACGCACGCGCACCAGCTGGCGCTGGCGGTGGTCTTTTACAGCCCGCTGCAGACCCTGTACTGGTACGACACGCCGGACCGCTCGCGCGACGAGCCGGAGCTGGCGTTCTGGGACCGCATCCCGACCACGTGGGACGAAACGCGCGTGCTGGACGGCGCGCCGGGCCGCGACGTGACGGTCGCCCGGCGCAAGGGCGACGAGTGGTTCGTGGGCAGCATCACGAACAACGACGCGCGCCGCATCCCGCTGCGCTTCGATTTCCTCCCGAAGGGCAAGCGCTACGAGGCGACGATCTATGCGGACGACCCGTCCGCGCCGACGCGGACTAAAGTCGGCATCCGCACCCGCACGGTGGACGCGGCCACCGTGCTGCAGCTCGACCTGCCCGCTTCCGGCGGCCAGGCGCTGTGGCTGCGCCCCCTCTAAGCCTCGTACCAGCGATCCTTCGCCAGAAGGATCTCGTGATGTCCCCGGCCCGCGGGGATCATCGGAAAGCAGTTCTCGGCCTGCTCGACCCGGACGTCGAGCAGGTACGGCCCCTCCGAATCCATGCACGCCGCCACGGCCGCATCCAGTTCGCCGGGGTGCTCGACGCGGCGCGCCTGCCAGCCGAAGGCGCGCGCCAGCGCCACGAAGTCCGGCAGCGCCTCCGAATAACTGTGGCTGTAGCGCCCTTCGTAATGCAGCTCCTGCCACTGCCGCACCATGCCCATGCAGCCGTTGTTCGACAGGACCAGTTTTACTGGACACCGGTGCTGCACCGCCGTCGCCAGTTCCTGGATGTTCATCAGCACGGACGCGTCGCCCGAGATGCACACGACGAGGTCATCGGGATGCGCGACCTGGGCGCCGATCGCCGCCGGCAAACCATAGCCCATCGTGCCCGCGCCGCCCGACGTGAGCCAGCGCCGGGGACGGTCGAACCCGAGATACTGCGCGGCCCACATCTGGTGCTGGCCCACGTCGGTCGACACGATCGCACCGCGCCGCGCCACCTGGTCCGCCAGCGTGCGCATCAGCCGTTGCGGCAGGATGCCCGAGGTGGATGCCGGCACGTCGAGGCAGCGCGCCGCGCGCCATGAGGCGATCCTGTCCCACCATGCCGCGGTCGGCGCGGGATCGACACCGTCCAGCATCCGGCGCAGGCCGTCGAGGATAGCGGCGCAGTCGCCCACGAGACCCACGTCCGTCCGCACGACCTTGCCGATCGACGCCGGATCGACGTCGACGTGGACGATGCGCGCGTCCGGACAGAAGTGCGCGAGGTGTCCGGTGACACGGTCGTCGAAGCGCGCACCGACGCACACGACGAGATCCGCCTCGTGCATCGCGAGGTTCGCCTCCAGCGTGCCGTGCATGCCCAGCATGCCGAGCCAGCGCGGGTCCGACGCGGGAAACGCGCCCAGCCCCATCAGGGTCAGCGTGCACGGCGCGTCCTTCCAGCGCACGAGGCCGGCGAACGCGGCGCAGGCGGCGTCGCCCGCGTTGACCAGGCCCCCGCCGCCGTAGAACACGGGCCGGCGCGCGTGCCGGATCAGGTGCGCGGCCTGCGCCAGCGCGGCCTCCGGCACGACCGAAAGCACAGCATCTGCGGACGGGGCGGGCAACGCCGCCGCCACGTGGCTCGCCTGGATATCTTTCGGCACGTCGACCAGCACGGGCCCCGGCCGCCCGCCCAGCGCCGTCGCGACGGCGGTGCGGATCGTGGCCGCGACGGCACCGGCGTCGCGCACCTGCGTATTCCATTTCGTGACCGTGCGCGTGATGCCGAGCGCGTCGCATTCCTGGAACGCGCTGGTGCCGATCGCACTCGTCGCGACCTGGCCGCTGATGCACAGCACGGGAATCGAATCGCTCAGCGCGTCGAGCAGGCCGGACGTCGTATTGGCGACACCGGGGCCGGACGTCACGAAGACGACGCCGAGCCGGCCGGTCGAACGCGCATAGCCCTGGGCCGCGTGGACGGCCGCCTGTTCGTGGCGGACGAGGATGTGGCGGATGCGCCGGTCCAGCGCGAGCGCGTCGTACAGCGGCAGCACGGCGCCGCCGGGATAGCCGAACACGGTGTCGACGCCGCTGTCCACCAGCGTGTCGACCAGCACACGGGCGGCGGTCAAGGGAGGAAGTGTTTTCATCCCTGAATTTTATCGGCCTTACCGCCGAAAGTGCTTCATGGTTTTCGCTATAATCTCGCTCATTCCTGAAAAATTTTCACCAAAAATGGACGATCAGAGAAAAATTTACGATGCGACCGATTTGCAGATACTGGCCATCCTGCTGAAGGACTCGCGCACGCCGCTGCAGGAGATCAGCAGCGCCGTGAACCTGTCGACGACGTCGTGCTGGAACCGCATCAAGCGGATGACGGACAGCGGCCTGCTGGAGGCGTACACCGTAAAAGTCGACCTGGCGAGCCTCGGCTACAACGACACGGTCATCGTCCAGGTGACGCTGGACAGCCACAGCGAGGAGACACTGTATAAATTCGGCCAGGCACTCGAATCGATCCCGGAAGTGCTGGAAGCCGCGCTGATCTCGGGCGACTACGACTACTTCATCCGCATCGCCGTGAAGGACACGCGCGACTACGAGCGGCTGCTGCGCGAGCGCATCTACAACATCCCGGGCATCCGCCACAGCAAGTCCAGCTTCGTGCTGCGCACGCTGAAGAAGGTCGATACGCCGCTGACGAATCAGTAGCTCACGAAGTCGTCGTTGCTGTCGGGGATGGCGCGCAGGACCTGGCGCAGACGCCTGCACTGCACGCAGCGGAACAGGCCCGCGAGAACGTCATACAAGATTCGCATTCGTCACCTCCGGGTCCCGTCCGGCGACACGAGCGCCGCCAGCACGTCCCACGCTACCCAATGCTTCCAAAATCACAACCATGGCTCGTCTCCTCGATCGCAAGGCTTCGAGCTTACGTGGCGGCGCGCGCGCGGGCGCGCAGGAAAGACGGATTTGCAGCAGATCCGGATGACGATCTGCGGGGCGGGCTGCCGATCAGGTCGACAAATGCGGGAAAATATCGGATCGAACCGCAAAGAGGAGACTTCGCCATGCCCGCAGACCGCACGCCCCTGGAACCGCACTCGGGCCAGCGCCGTAGCCTTGTATCGAGCGCGGCGCTCGGCTGGACGGGCTTCGGCGCCGACATGATCGGCGTCGCCGCCGGCCGGCACCGCATCCCCGGCATCGCGCACCACCGCGCCGGCGTGCACGTGGGCCGGCCGGTCCGGGCCCTGTGCCGGTGCGACGGCAGGCGCTCGGCGCGCATCCAGGCCCATGGCGACGTCGACGTGATTCCCGCAGGCCTGGACGGCGAATGGTCGGACGATGCCGACTGCACGATCCTGAACATCTGGTTCGCGGACGGCTTCCTGCGCAAGACGTACGACCAGCTCGGCCTGAAATCGGCGGAAGCACGGATCCGTCCGTCGTTCCAGTGGCGCGACCCGCGCTTCCAGCACCTGGCGTGGGCGCTGCTGGCCGAAGTCGAGGCCGAGGATGCATCCGACCCGCTCTACGCCGAGAGCCTGGGCACCGCCATGGCCGTGCGCCTGGCCGGCGCCGAGGTGGCGGACGGCCGCAAGCGGCGCGCCCTGTCGGCACGGGCGGCGGCGCGGGTGATCGACTACATCGAGGCGCACCTCGACGAACGCCTGTCCCTGGACCGGCTGGCCGCCCTCGTCGAATTGAGCGTACCGCATTTCAACGTGCTGTTTCGCCAGACGACGGGCGTACCCGTACACCGGTACGTCGTGCAGCGGCGCCTGGACCGGGCCAGGTCGCTGTTGCTGCAGGGACGGCTGAGCGCCGGACAGGTGGCACTGGAAGTCGGCTTTGCCCATCAAAGCCACATGGCGGCATGGATGAAGCGCGAGTTCGGCATGACGCCGCGCGACATCGTACGGAGCAGCCAGGCAGCGGATTGATGCGCAGGTTGACGCGCGGATCGGACAAATGTGTATTCCGTCTTATGTCTTATAGAAGACTTGAGATACAATATCGGCAGTACGGGGCCAGCAACCGCTGTCCTGATTTTCAAAACGACTGAAAGAGCTTCCCATGTTAGCCGCATACCGCACCCATGTCGCCGAACGCGCCGCCCTCGGCGTGCCCCCGCTGCCCCTGTCCGCAGCCCAGACCACGGACCTGGTCGAACTCCTGAAGAATCCGCCGGCTGGCGAAGAAGACTTCCTGGTCGACCTGATCACCAACCGCGTTCCGGCCGGTGTGGACGATGCGGCCAAGGTCAAGGCAGCGTTCCTGAACAAGATCGCCCGCGGCGAAGACGCCAGCCCGCTGATCTCGCGCGAACTGGCCACCCGCCTGCTGGGCACGATGCTCGGCGGCTTCAACATCAAGCCGATGATCGACCTGCTGGACGATGAAGTCGTCGGCAAGGTCGCGGCCGAAGGCCTCAAGAAGACCCTGCTGATGTTCGACTACTTCCACGACGTCAAGGAACTGGCCGACAAGGGCAGCGCCAACGCCAAGGAAGTGATCCAGTCGTGGGCCGACGCCGAATGGTTCACGTCGCGTCCGGCCGTCCCGGAAAGCATGACGCTGACCGTGTTCAAGGTCTCCGGCGAGACCAACACCGACGACCTGTCGCCCGCTCCGGACGCGACCACCCGCCCGGACATCCCGCTGCACGCGCTGGCCATGCTGAAGAACCCGCGTCCGGGCATCAACCCGGAAGAGCCGGGCAAGATCGGCCCGATCAGGCAGATCGAGGCGCTGAAGGCCAAGGGCCACCTGGTCGCCTACGTGGGCGACGTGGTCGGCACGGGCTCGTCGCGTAAATCCGCCACCAACTCGGTGCTGTGGTTCACCGGCGAAGACATCCCGTTCATCCCGAACAAGCGCTTCGGCGGCGTGTGCCTCGGCACCAAGATCGCTCCGATCTTCTACAACACGATGGAAGACGCCGGCGCCCTGCCGATCGAAGTCGACGTGTCGAACATGGAAATGGGCGACGTCATCGAACTGCGTCCGTACGACGGCAAGGCCCTGAAAAACGGCGAAGTGATCGCCGAGTTCAAGGTCAAGTCCGACGTGCTGTTCGACGAAGTGCGCGCCGGCGGCCGCATCCCCCTGATCATCGGCCGCGGCCTCACCGCCAAGGCGCGCGAAGCGCTGGGCCTCGCGCCGTCGACGCTGTTCCGCCTGCCGCAGAACCCGGCCGACTCGGGCCGCGGCTTCTCGCTGGCCCAGAAGATGGTCGGCCGCGCGTGCGGCCTGCCGGAAGGCCAGGGCATCCGCCCGGGCACGTACTGCGAACCGAAGATGACCACCGTCGGCTCGCAAGACACCACCGGCCCGATGACCCGCGACGAGCTGAAGGACCTGGCCTGCCTGGGCTTCTCCGCCGACCTCGTGATGCAGTCGTTCTGCCACACGGCCGCCTATCCGAAGCTGGTCGACGTCAAGATGCACAAGGAACTGCCGACCTTCATCGAGAACCGCGGCGGCGTCGCGCTGCGTCCGGGCGACGGCGTGATCCACTCGTGGCTGAACCGCCTGCTGCTGCCCGACACCGTCGGCACCGGCGGCGACTCGCACACCCGCTTCCCGATCGGCATCTCGTTCCCGGCCGGCTCGGGCCTGGTCGCCTTTGCCGCCGCCACCGGCGTCATGCCGCTGGACATGCCGGAATCGGTGCTGGTCCGCTTCAAGGGCGAGATGAAGCCGGGCGTCACGCTGCGTGACCTCGTCAACGCGATCCCGCTGTACGCGATCCAGCAAGGCCTGCTGACCGTCGACAAGAAGGGCAAGAAGAACATCTTCTCCGGCCGCATCCTGGAAATCGAAGGCCTGCCGAACCTGAAGGTCGAACAGGCGTTCGAACTGTCCGACGCGTCGGCCGAGCGCTCGGCCGCCGGCTGCACGGTCCACCTGGACAAGGCACCGATCATCGAGTACATGAACTCGAACATCACGCTGATGAAGTGGATGATCGCGAACGGCTACCTGGACCGCCGCACGCTGGAACGCCGTATCAAGGCGATGGAAGCGTGGCTCGCGAAGCCGGACCTGCTGGCACCGGACGCGGATGCCGAATACGCCGCCGTCATCGAGATCGACCTGGCCGACATCCATGAACCGATCGTCGCCTGCCCGAACGACCCGGACGACGTCAAGACGCTGTCCGACGTCGCCGGCGACAAGATCGACGACGTGTTCGTCGGCTCGTGCATGACCAACATCGGCCACTTCCGCGCCGCGTCGAAACTCCTGGAAGGCAAGACCGACATCCCGGTCCGCCTGTGGGTCGCCCCGCCGACCAAGATGGACCAGCAGGTGCTGACGGCCGAAGGCCACTACGGCACGCTGGGCCGCACCGGCGCGCGCATGGAAATGCCGGGCTGCTCGCTGTGCATGGGTAACCAGGCACAGATCCGCAAGGGTGCGACCGTGATGTCGACGTCGACGCGTAACTTCCCGAACCGCCTCGGCATCGACACCCGCGTGTACCTGGGTTCGGCCGAACTGGCCGCGGTCTGCTCCACGCTGGGCAAGATCCCGACCCGCGAAGAGTACATGGCGCACATCGGCGTGATCAACGAGAACGCCGACCAGATCTACCGCTACATGAACTTCGACCAGATCAGCGAGTTCCGCGAAGTGGCGGATACCGTCGCCGTCTGAGACTGACACGCAAGCCCCTCGAGGGCCGGGTCCTGTAACATACGGGGCCCGGCCCTTTTCTTTTCGTCTTCTCTTGAACAGCATCCCTCCGTTCGGCTTCCGCCGCGACCTGCCCCGCTGGCGCCAGCTCGTCACGCCCGCGTGGCTGGCGAATCGCGCCGACGGCACCTGCCGCCTGTTCGAAGCGGGATGCGACGGTGCGGCGGCCTACGCGGCCGGCCATATCCCCGGCGCCGGCTACCTCGACACGATGTCGTTCGAACACGGACCGGTGTGGAACAAAGTCCCCGACGCCGACCTCCTGCGGGTACTGCTCGCCCACGGCATCCGCCACGACGTCACCGTCGTCCTGTACGGACGCAACGTCCTCGCGGCCGCGCGGGTCGCGCACCTGCTGCTGTACGCGGGCGTCGTGGACGTGCGCCTGCTCGACGGCGGCTTCGCGGCATGGCAGCGGGCGGGCCTGCCGCTCGAATCGGGGCCGCCGCGCCACGGTCCGGCGGCGGACGATTTCGGCGCGCCCTTCCCGGCGCGGCCCGACGTCCTGTTCGACATGGACCAGGTGCGCGGCCTGCTGCGGCATGAACAGGCCACGCTGGTCAGCATCCGCACGTGGAACGAATACGTCGGCCGGACGTCCGGCTACAGCTACATCGACGCGCGCGGCGACATCCCCGGCGCGCTGTGGGGCCGCGCCGGCGAGGACGGCGACGTGAACAGCATGGCCGCGTTCCACCACGCCGACGGGCGCATGAAGCCCGCGGCGGACATCCTGCGCATGTGGGCAGCCGGCGGCATCCACGCGGGCCGGCCGACCGTGTTTTATTGCGGCACCGGCTGGCGCGCGTCGCTGGCGTTCTTCTACGCGTGGCTGATGGGCTGGGAGCGCATCGGCGTGTACGACGGCGGGTGGTGCGAATGGAGCCGCGACGGGGACAATCCGGTCGTGTGCCGCGTCGACCTCACGCCCGTGCGAGGAAGCGCCGCAGCGTCGCCGTGAATGCGGCGGCCTGTTCCAGGTTCGACACGTGCCCGCAATCGGGCAGGATCGCCACTTCCGCCTGTGGCAACAGTCCGGTGATCGCGAAGTCCATCTTTTCCTGATCCCCGCGCACGACCAGCACCGGCATGGCTGGCCTGCCCGCCGTGAGCCGTCCCTTCACCGACCGCCCGAGCAGCAGGCGCGGCTCGACGTGCAACGGCTGCCAAGCCGGCCACTCGTCGATCATGCGCCACAGCGGACGCCGCAACGCCTCGCGCCCGCTGCCGCCGTGGCTCACCAGGTCGTCCAGCCAGCGCCGCTTGAACGGGGCAATGCCGGATGCCTTCAGCGCCGCGATCTCGCCGCGCCTTCGCGCAATCGCGTCAGCGGTCCACGGTTCGTCCGGCCCCGGCACGTCGAACAAATCGCCGCCGGCCATCGTGGCGCTCAGCGCGCGGTCGGGGTACAGCGCGATGAAGTCCGTGACGACGAAACCGCCCAGCGACAGGCCGACCAGGTGCGCGCGCCGGATGCCCAGCGCGTCCATCAACCGGCGCAGGTCGTCGGCATGCAGGAACGGCTTGCCCTCCTCCGGTTGCGACGAGCGTCCGTAGCCGCGCAGGTCGTAGCGGATCACGCGGTGACTGCGTTCGAACGCCCGCACCTGCGGCGCCCACTGGCGCCGGTCGAAACCGTGCCCGTGCAGGAAGATGAGCGGTGTGCCGCCGCCGCTGTCCTCGACATAAAGCCGGCCGCCGCCGATGGGGACGAGCGACCGCCTGGTACGCGTGTCGCGGGCCTCTTCCAGGGCCGTGCGCACCATGGGCGCGTAGATCGACGAGCCGAGGAACGTGCTGTAGCCGTCCGCCACGGCCTTGTCGACATTGGCCTTGGCGATGACGACGCCCCAGACGTCGTTCGCCCGGTCGACCCACGCGCACGCGCCGGCCCAGCCCGGGGAGGACAACAGGCCCACCTCTTCGCGCCACAGGCCGAGGCCATACACGTCCCTGCGCGCGACGTCCTGGCGCGCGAGTTCGACGTACTCGCCGCGCTTCACCGCCGCGCCGCGCACCTGGTCCGCCTCCAGCGCGGCGATGGCACGCGTACTCAGGATGCGCCGGCCGTCCGCGATGCCCCGGCGCGCGATCATCATCAGGAAGCGGCCGTAGTCGCGCGTGGTGGTGAACAGGCTGCCGCCCAGCATGGGGCTGAAGCCCGGCTCGGTCGACACGGGCGCGTAGCCGGAATGCCGCATGCCGAGCGGGCCCGCGATGCGCGACTGGAAGATGGCGTCGAACGGCTGGCCGGCGGCGATTTCCGCCATCCGGCCGGCTACCTGCAGCGCCAGCCCGCCGTATTGGAACACGTCGCCCGGCCTGGCGACGGCCGGCAGGTCGACGATGTGCGCGACGGCTTCCTCCAGCGTCGGATAATCGTCGCGGCGCCGGCCCTCCGGCTGGTAGTCCGGATAGCCCGCCGTGTGCGACAGCAGCTGGCGCAGCGTCGCGTCGCCCTTCCCGTCCGTGAATTGCGGAAGCCAGGCGCGGACCGGGTCGTCCCAGCGCAGCCTGCCCTCGTCGACGAGCGCGGCGATCGTGGCGGCCGCCGTCCACTTGCCCGTCGACGCCACGTGGCGCACGACGTCGGGGCCGCCGTCGCCGACATATGCCTCGTGCAGGACGCGCGCGCCGCGCCCGATCGTCAGGCCCATGCCGTCGAACCAGCCGTTGTCCACGCGCTCGCGCAGGCGCGCGTCGAGCCAGGAAAAATCGGGCATCGCCCTGCCGCCGGCGGCACCGGCGTACGGCGCGAACAGCGAGGATGCGGACAGGTGGAGAAAATGGCGTCGTTTCATGATGCACTCGCAAAAAAGGCACACCAGCCCGGACGGGCATGGCGTGCCGAACCTCCGAGGAGAACGGAAGCAGGTCAGAACGTGTACCGGGCCTGGATGCCGAAGCGCCTGTTCAGCGGCTGGTAATTGGCCTGGTTGTGCGGATTGCCGTAATACGTCTCCACCGCCGCGCCGTTGACGTTCACGCCGTCCACCACGATGGACAGCTGTTTCGTGACGTCGTAGCCGATCGAAAAGTCCAGCGTCCCCATCGACTTGCTGAAGATCGGCACACCCATCGCGCCCGACGAACTGGTCGAGACCACATACCCTTCGCGCCAGTTGTAGGCGATGCGCGCCTTGAACCGGCCCTTTTCATACATGCCGATCAGGTTATAGCTGTTCTTCGACAGGCCCTCCAGCGGCACCGTACGGCCGGCGACGGCGGATGCCGCCTTCGAATCGACGTACGTGTAGTTCGCCTGCAGGCCCAGGCCGTCGAAAGGCGCGGGCAGCATGTCGAAGAACTGCTGGTAGCCCGTCTCGAAGCCCTTGATCTTCGACGTGCCCGACGACTTGAACGTCGACACGTTGTACGTTTCGCCGTTGATCACGCGCTGCTCGGCCACGGTCTGGATGAAGCCGTCCACCGTCTTGTGGAACGCGCCCAGGAACGCCATGCCGTTGCGGCCGAAGTAGTGTTCGAGCGAGACGTCGAGATTCTTCGACGTGAACGGCTGCAGGTCGGGATTGCCCGCGCGGGCATCGTGCTGGACCTGGTTCGTGATCGTCGTCGCGGCCGCCATGTAGCCGAAGTTGACCGGCGCGAGCGTCTTCGATGCGCCCAGGCGCAGGTTCAGGTTGTCGCCGAGCGCGATGTTGGCGTTGAACGAAGGGAGCACGTCGTGGCGCGTCGAATCGCGCGCCTGCAGTTCCAGCGTGCCGGCCGCATTCGCACCGTACGACTCGCCGTGCAGCTTCGTCTCGATGGCGCGCACGCCGACGTTGCCCGTCACGGGACGGTCCGCGAGCGTGAACTCGTAGTTCGCCTTCAGGTACAGCGCCAGCGTCTTTTCGCGGTTGAGCTGGTCCTGGTCCTGCGTGTTCGATTCACCCGCGGGCAGTCCGTACAGCGTGCGCAGCGCCGTCTGCCCGCGCACCGCGGCCGTCGCATACGTCCAGTACGGCCCGACAAGGCGCGATTCGGCCGCCGGCACCTGGTGCAGCAGTGCGGGGTCGACAGTCGCCAGGGTCCTGCCGCTGTTGCAGCCGTCGATGCAGTAGAAATTCACGAAGCCGAACGAATGCCGCGTGTAGTCGTTCGCCCGCAGGCCGAAGTCGATCGAGTTGACGATGCCGCTGCCGGTCCGCCAGGTCGCATCGAGCGTCGACGCGGTATTCCGTTGCGTGCCGTCCAGGTGGATGGCGAGCAGGTAGTTCGGGTGGTAGTTCGCGAGGTTGTCCAGGTCGATGCCGGCAATCGACAGGCCGGTCGGCGCGCCGTCGTTCATCGTCATCGTCATGGACGGGATGGTGGCCGCGATGCCCCATTCGTACAGCGTGTTCACGACGGCCGTCTCGTTGTGCGCGAGGCGCGCCCGGACGGTCAGCGGTCCGCCGTTGCTCCACCTGCCGCCCACGTCGAACAGCTTCGATTTGCGGTGCTCGTCGCCGATCACCGACACGTCGGTCAGCGGGTTGTTGGTGAACGTCCCGGATTTCAGGTTGTCGCTGCCGTCCGCGTTGGTGTCGCCCCACGACGTGAACGACGGTGTCGGGGTGCCGTGGTAGACGCGCGCGGTCTGGAAGTTATTCCGCAACAGGTAATCGATGCCGACGTAGTTCGCGAAGAAGCTCAAGCCCGGGTTGACGCGCCACTGGTACGACGCGATGAGCGTGTCGCGCTTGCGGTCGCCGTGGTGGCCGTTCCCGGTAAACAGGCCGATCGGCAGCGTGACGCCTTTGCCCGACCCGGCGTAGTCCGGGACCATCTCCGTCCGTTCCACTTCGTTCTCGGCCAGGCCGAAGGCGCTCTCCGTGTGCGCGGCATTGACCAGGAATCCCATGTCGCCCACGCCCGTCTTCCAGCGGTCGCTGTACAGCGCCGAGACCTGCCCTTTCGTCTTGTTCCCAAACCCGCCGGCCATGCGGTAATCCGTCGCCTTGGCCGACACCGTCGCGGCCCGGCCCTGGAAATCGAACGGCTGGCGCGTGCGGATGTTGACGTAGCCACCGAGGCCGCCCTCGATCTCGTCGGCCGACGAGCTCTTGTTGACGTCGATGCCCGCCAGGACGTCGGCCGGCAGGTCTTCGAGGCCGAAGCTGCGCCCGTTGTATTCGCCGCCCGCGCCGAACATCTCCAGGCCGTTCAGCACGATCTTGTTCTGGCCCAGCCCGCGGATCTGGATGCTGGCGCCCTCGCCCTTGTTGCGGCCCAGCTGGATGCCGGGAATGCGCTGGGCGGCTTCCGCGATGTTCTGGTCGGGCAGCTTGCCGATGTCGTCCGCGACGATGGAATCGGAAATCGCATCGCCGTTGCGCTTGCGGTTGCGCGCGCTCTGCAGGCTCGCGCGCATGCCCGTCACGACGACGGTCGCCGTGTCTTCCCGTTTGACCGCGCCGTCCGGCGCCGCGCTCCCGTCGGGCGCCGTTTGCGCATACGCGGCGCCCGCGCTGCCGAATGCCAGCAGCACGGCGCAGCACGTCGCGCGCCGTTGCATTGGAATCGTACCTGTCACTGTCTTGTCCCCTTTCGATGTGCGGTCGGGGCCCACGATGAAGATGGCCCCGCTCGCGTTCATACGACTCGTCAGGCCGGTCCGGGACAGCAGCTTGTCCAATGCTTCGGCGACGGTGAACGTGCCGCGCACCGCCGGGGTCTCGATGCCCGCGAGGACGTCGCCGGAGGCCAGCACGTTGCTGCCCGCCTGCCGCGCGAATTCCACGACGGACTGCAGCGCGGACCCCGCCGCGATGTCGAACGGCTTGCGCGTTTCCTCGGCATGGACCGCCCGCGGCAATGCGGCAATGCTCATGCTGAGCACGACCGCGGCCGTTCTTCCGCACAGATCTGGAACCATCTCGCTGTCTCCTCCAAACCAACCTGTTTATCCGGATTGCCTCCGTTATCGATAACGACGAACGGTGCGACGACTTCCTACGGGACTGCCGGGAATTTATTCAACTGCCGCCGATGACGATCTTCTCGGCCGTAATGGACACCGGGATTTGCAGGACCGCGCCGACGTCCTGCGCGAACCGCTCGGGGGCATCGATCTGGTATTGGCCGACCAGCTTGCGGCGCCCGAGCCCCGGATCGGCGATGACGATCTTCTTCTGGCTGTAGCGGTTGAATTCCGCCACCGCTTCGCCGAGCGTCTGGTTATCGAATATCAGTTTGCCCTCCCGCCACGCGAGTTTTCTCTGCACTTCCACCGGTTGCCGCGCGACCGCGATGTCCGCCGCCCGGTCGGCCACGACGGTCCGCTCGCCCGCGTGGACGAGGCGTTTGCGCGCGCTGCCGTCGCCGCTCCATACCTCGACCGTCCCCTCGGTCACGAGCACTTCCGCGCCATTGGCGAAGCGGCGCACGCCGAAGGCCGTGCCGACGGCGCGCACGCGGACCTCGCCCGCCTCAACGATGAAAGGCTTGGTCTTGTCCTTGGCGACTTCCAGCCACACCTCGCCCCTGGTCAGCCTCACCTGTCTCGCCTGCGCGGTCATCCTGACTTCGAGGCGGCTGTTGCTGTTGATGTCCGCCACCGACCTGTCGGCCAGCGGCACCTTGCGGAACTCGCCCCTGGCAGTCGTCAGGACCGTCCTGTCGGCGCCGGCGAACAGGCCGGCCAGCGCGAACAGGCCGGCACCGGCGGCGACACCGCCGGCCGCCAGGAACGCGCGCCGCGAACCGGCCACTTGCCACGACGCGCCGGCCCATTCCGCTTCCAGGCGTTCGCGTTTCGGCCGCAGGGATTCCTGCACCGTCGCCCCGTTGAGCGCGCGGTGGATGGCGACGGCGCGCAGGTACGCGCCCTGGTGGCGGATGTCCGCCGCGTACCAGGCATCGAATGCGCGCTGGCCCTCGGCGTCGAGCGGATGGTCGGACTGGCGCACGACCCAGTCCAGCGCCTGGCGGTCAATCGTTGACATGGCGCTTCCTGACGGCGGACCTTGCCCGCGCGCGCGGCACCTCGTGCACGCCGACCCGGGCGATCATCTCCGAGATCAGGCCCATGCCGCGCATGACCTCCTTCTCGACGATGCCTTCCGAGATCGCCAGCGCCGCCGCCGTCTCGGTCTGCGACAGCCCGTAGATGCGGCGCGACATGAACACCTGCTTGCAGCGGTCGGGCAGGTTGGCGATGAGGCCGAACACCCAGCGCAGCTCCGCCCGCGCCAGCGCCACGCGTTCCGGCGTCGGCGCCGCATCCGCGATCTCGAACTCTTCCAGGTTCGCCACCGACTCGATGCTCACGATCGCATCGCGCCGCATCCGGTCGATGACGAGGTTCTTCGCCGTGCGCACGAGGAAGCCGCGGGGCTCGCGCACATGGTCCAGGCTCTCCGACTGGAGCACCTTGTAATAGGTTTCCTGCACCACGTCGTCCACCTCGGCCGGGCCGCTGCAGACGCGGGCCAGCATCTTGCGAAGCTCGGCTTCGAAAGGCAGGAAATTCGACATGACCCACTCGACGACATCGTCATCCATAGCTCACTCACACATTGCGCCTACCCCTACGACGAACGGGAAAAAGTTTTCCTACGATCCTAACGCAAAAAACAACAAAGAAGTTATCGATATCAAAAATCGTTGTTGACAAAGAAAAAATCACATAGAATCCGCCGAAGTTATCGATACCACACGATGACCGATCCCATTAAAAAGAGGAAAACATGAGGAAGACATCCAAGCATGCCTGGCGCCTTGCCGCGTTCAGGCCTACCCCCGCCGTCGCCGCGCTGGCCGGGGCGGGTCTCCTGAGCGCCAGCCTGGCGCTGGCGCAGGACAAACAACAGGAAGCGAGTCCCACCCAGACCGTGATCGTCACGGGCACGGTGGGCGCGACCGAAGCGAAGCGCGCCAACGTGTCGTATTCCGTGCTGGATGCAAAGGACCTGGGCAAGTTCACGCCCATGAGCGCGGACGACTACCTGCGCGACATGCCCGGCGTGGTCGTCGAGAGCAACGAGGGCGTCGCGCGCAACGAGTCGTTCACGCGCGGCATGAGCGTGGGCACGGGCAGCCCGACGAGCGGCAACTTCTGGACGTCGATCCTGGAAGACGGCCTGCCCGTCGTCCCCGTCAAGTACAACAACTTCCAGGACAGCGACTTCTTCCGCGCCGACATGAGTGTCTCCCGCGTGGAATCGATCCGGGGCGGTTCGACCGGCACGTCCGTCGCCTCGTCCGCGGGCGGCGTCTTCAATTTCATGCCGGGAGCGATCCGTCCCGGCGCCTCCGTGCAGACCCGCCTCGGCTTCGAAGGCGAGAACCCGCATCTGTCGTGGAAGGAGGTCGGCGCGCTGTACGGCTGGAAGAACCAGGCCGGCGACCTGCGCGCGGAAGCCTCCGGTTTCTACCGGACGTCGACGGGGAAAGTCGACCCGGGCCATCCGCTCAACCTGGGCGGCCAGGTCAAGCTGCGCGTGCAGAAGACCTACAACACCGCGTCCGGCGGCGGCGGCACCGTCAGCCTCACGGCCAAGCACCTGGACGACACGAACTCGTGGAACGGCCAGTTCACCCTTCCCGTGCACGGCGTGCTGAATCCCGTGATGGCGCCCGGCTTCGGCAGGTCGCCGAACATGTTCTTCCGGGGCGGCCAGCACGTCGTGCCTACCGACGTCGTCGACGGCCCGGGCTCCACGCGCTACCACGATCCCGAGAAGGGCGCGAACTACAAGCAGGACGCCCTGTGGCTGAAATGGGAACACGACACGGGCGGCCGCTGGACCTTCAACTCGGCCGTCAAGGTGCAGAACAGCCAGGCCTACCTGCAGCAGGCGTTCTACAACGCGGGCCCCACCTCGCTGTGGAACGCGAGCACGTTCCAGGATGCGTTCACCGTCAACCAGGGCCTGGCCCCGAACGTGGCGGCGAGCCTGAACCGCGTGCCGGGCACCTACGAGATCTATGACCTGAACACGGGCGCCCTGCGCGCGCGCATCGCCAACAACGTGGGCGCGTCGAACGGCATCAACTACCGCACGGGCGCCGCCTGTCCCGCCGGCTCGATCGCGAGCCCGGCGCAATGCGTGCTGTCCACGAACCTGCCGAACGCGAACTTCGACCTCGGCGGCGGCCTCGTGAACGGCATCATGGTGCCGTCGGCGACCAGCGTCTCCAACCAGGACGTCGTCTACATCACGAACTCGAACCTGGGCACGCGCACGTCGAAGGACATCATGCTCGACTTCATGACGACCTACGCGGGCGACAACTACCGCGTACAGGCGGGCATGTTCGCCGTGCAGGCCGACCAGGGCATGGACACGTATTACAACGGCCGCGGGCTGTCGGCCTTCGCGGACGGCCAGGTGACCAACCTGGGCGTGCGCTACGTGACGCAGAACGGCACGTACCAGCTGACGGATCCGGCAGGCTGGGGGCGCCTGGGCGGCGGCAACGTCGACGGCTTCACCGCGTACCGCTACCGCGACCGCGAACGCGACATCTCGCCGCTGCTGGGCGCCTCCTGGTCGCCCGGCAAATGGGACCTGAACGGCAGCTACAAGGGCACGCTGACGCTCGCGAAGACCCACACCATCCCCTACGTGACGGCACCGCAGGCGACTGGCGCGAACTCGCTGGGCTACGGTGGCCTCGATGGCAATCCCTACACCTGGTACGACAACCAGAACTACGTGCGCGCCGCGCCGATCGAGTCGACCAAGCGCGTCTTCCTGAAGAACTGGACCGCCTCGGTCGGCTACAACGTGACGCCGTCCGACAAGGTGTATTACCGCCACAGCATGGCCGGCAACAACATCAGCGGCATCCTGACCCGGTATGCGACCCAGTTCAACGCCGACAACAAGCCGCTGTATCCGCAGGCCGACCTGAAGCAGGACGAACTGGCCTGGGTGTTCGGCCGCGGCTCGATCAGCGGCCAGCTGACGCTGTTCCGCACCGAGCTGCTGCTGTGGCAGCAGCAGACGCCGCCCAACGTCGACGGTTCCACCTACGTCGTCGAATACCTCGACCACTACCTGACCAAGGGCGCCGAGGGATGGCTGAAGTGGCGCGTGACGCCGAAGTTCAGCTGGACGAGCTCCGGCCTGTTCTCGCAGGCGCGCGCGCTGGCGGTGGGCAGCTTCTCGGCCGGCAGCCCCGGGCCGGACGACGACGTGCTGACGACGGTGGCCGGCATCATGGCGCGCACGCCGAAGTGGGTGGTGTCGAACACGTTCTCGTACGAGTGGAACGACTTCCAGTTCAACGTGCGCCACCGCTACATGTCGCGCCGCAAGCTGGACAACAACCCGGTCAACAACATCTACCTGCCGGAGCAGCGCAACGTCGATTTGTCGGTGCTGTATGCCGGGTTCAAGAACCTCCGTCTCTCGCTCGACGTGCGCAATGCCCTGAACAACAAGTACATCAGCGGCTACGACACGATGCTCCCGACGGTGACCGGCGTGACGAAGAACGACATCTACCAGCAGTTGCCGAACGCCGGCGGCTGGGTGGCGCTGAACTCGCCGCGCTCGTTCTGGCTGACCGCGCGGTACGACTTCTGATGCAAGCGTTCCGACTCTGCGCCCTCGCGGCGCTGCTCCTCGTCGGGACGTGCGCGGCCGCGCCAGGATCGCAGCCGCCGCAGCCACGGACGGGCCATCCGCGCCTGCTCGTGGATGCGGCGCGCGGCCGCGCCGACCTGCAGGCGCTGCTCGCGCGCGATGCGGACGCGGCCCGCCGCTACGCCGCGCTCGTCGCGCGCGTGCGCCCGTACGTCGACCGGCACCGCACCGACCCGGCCTGGATCGTCTCGCGCCTGCAGATGTACTGGCAGTCGCACAGCACGAAGGTCTTCGTGAAGAACGGGGTCTACGACCATGCGGAAGGCAGCGCGCCCGTCCCCACCGTGCGCTTCACCGGCACGCGCGACGCGGCGTCCGCCTACTTCACGCCGAAGCTCGACGACGTCAAGCCGTACATGGGCGAGCGCGACCTGCTGTGGCTGCAGAACCGCAACGCCCCCGGCCAGCCCTGGGAATGGGTGAGCCAGGCAAAGAGCGGGCGCATCGTCGAAGCGATCAACCTGCGCATCGCGAATCTCGCGCGCGACGCCGCGTTCCTGTACTGGGCCACGGACGACGACGCGTATGCGCGCTTCGCCTACGACATCTTCTCGACCTACATGGCGGGCATCGCCTGGCGCGAGGAACCGGTCGACCTGAACCACGGTCACGACCAGACGCTGCTCGGCCTGCAGTCCTTCGAAACGATCCACGAGGACATCGTGGTGCCGCTGACGGAAGCCTACGATTTCATGCACGGCTACGTGCCCGCCGACCGGCGCCCGCTGTTCGACCGCGCCTTCCGCCAGTGGGCCGACCTGATCGTCAGGAACGGCGTGCCGTGGAATAACTGGAACCTGATCGAGGCCCGCTTCATCCTGCACATCGCCGCCGTCCTGCCGCCGGAGGAAGGCAATGCCTACGTGCGCAAGGTGCTCAAGGAAGGCGCCACGCGCCAGTGGACGCTGCGGCGCCTGCACGACTTCGGCTACGATCGCGCGACCGGCATCTGGAACGAATCGCCGGGCTACTCGATGAACGTGGCGAACGACTTCATGGAATGCGTCGAGCTGCTGGACGAGGTCTTCGGCATCGACGTGCTGCCCGACCTGCCCGCGCTGCCGCGCGCGGCGCGCGCCCTGCCCCAGTACCTGCTGCCGAACGGGCGTACCGTCGGCTTCGGCGACTCGCGCTACGAAACGCCGCGCACGGGCATGATCGCGCGCCTGCTCGCCCACGCGCGGCGCCACGGCAAGGCCGAAGACGCGGCGGCGTACGCTACGCTGCTGGCCACGCTGCGCAGCGCGGACGAAGGCGGCAGCGCGGATGCCGTGCGCGGGCTGCTGGAAGCATCGAAGGGCCCGGCGGCAGCTCCCGCCAGCGTCGCCGCTTACCAGACGCCCACGTTCTACGCGCCGAACGCCAGCTGGCTGGTGCAGCGCAACGGCCATGCAGGTCCGGACGCGATGGCGATTTCCGTCGCCGGCTCCAGCGGCAACCACGCGCACGCGAACGGCATCGCGATGGAGCTGTATGCGCAGGGCCTCAGCCTCGCGCCGGAATCGGGACGGGGGTCCGGCTACCTGCAGAACGACCACCTGGAATACTACTCGCAGTTCCCCGCGCATAACACGGTGGTGGTCGATGGCGTGTCGGCCTACCCGTCGATGAAAAGCAATCACCCCTTCACGCTGCTGGCCGCGTATCCGGCGCCCGGCAGCCCGGCCGCCGCCGCGTTCCCGTGGGTGACGTTCGGTGCCGTGGCCTTCCGCGAACCCGAGACGGACGCGGAGCAGCAGCGCGTGCTGGGCATCGTCCGCGTGGACGGTACGCACGGCTACTTCGTCGACATCTTCCGCTCGCGCCGGCGCGACGGCAAGGACCGCTACCACGATTATCTCTACCACAACCTCGGCCAGTCGCTGCGCTTCCTGGCCCCCGCCGGCCAGCCGCTGGCGACGGCACCGTCGGAGCGCCTCAGCTTCGCCGACGGGGACCTGATCGGCTACGACTACTGGCGCGACCGCGCATCGCTCACCAGCCGCGCCCCGCTGCGGGCACGGTTCGACCTGCAGCTGTCCGGCCAGCCACGCACGATGACGGCCTGGCTGCAGGGCGGCGCCGGGCGCGAGTTCTTTTCCTTGCTGGCGCCGCCCTCCACCGCGTGGTCGGCGGGCATGCTGCCGCGCGAAGTCGAACAGGCCCCGCTGCCGACCCTCGTCATCCGCCAGGCCGGCGAAGCGTGGCTGCGTCCCTTCACCGCCGTGTTCGAACCGGGCGACGGCGGTCCCGCGCACGTCCTCGGCGTCGAGCAGGTCGGCGACGGCCGCGCGCTCGCGCTGCGCGTGCGCACCGTGGACGGTGCGCGCCAGACGATCTTCTCCGGCGACGCCGAGGATGCGGTGTTCGAGCGCGACGGCCAGCGCCTGCGCGGCCGCTACGGGATCGCGGCGGAGCGCGACGGGCGCCTGCAATACCTGTTCCTCGGCCACGGGCGCGAGATCGCGTCGTCCGGCTACGCGCTGTCCGCGCCGGCCGGCGCGGCGGCGGCCCTGTGGCAACAGGACGGCCGCTGGCGGTTCAGCGCGGACCGGCCCGTGCGGCTGCAGGTGCCGGCCGCGGACTGGCCCGCGCAGCTTGCGGTCACGGTGGACGGCCGTGCCACGCGCATCGCGGCCCGGCACCGCCAGGTCGACGGCAGATCCGTCCTCGACTACGCCCTGCCCGCCATGACCGCGGCGGTCCTCCGATGAACGCGCGCCGGTTGCTGTCGCTGTTGACCGTTGCGCTCGCACCGCTGATCGCGCACGCCGCCGAGTACCAGTGGTCCGCGACCGTCGATACCATCGTGTCGAGCGAGACGAACGACCATCCGCGCGCCTTCCTGTGGGTGCCGCCCGGCTGCGACCGGATCCGGGCCGTCGTCATCGGCCAGCACAACATGCAGGAAGAACCGATCCTGGAACATCCCGCGTTCCGGCGCGAGATGGCAGCACTGTGTTTCGGCGAGGTGTGGGTGACGCCCGCGATGGGCTCGAACCACTTCCGCTTCGACCGCGGCGCCGGCGCCATGCTGGACCGGTTGATGGCGGCGCTGGCCGACCGCTCCGGCTATACCGAACTGGCGCGCGCGCCGCTGGTGCCCATCGGCCATTCAGCGATGGCGTCCTTCGGGTGGGACATGGCCGCATGGGACCCGCAGCGGGTCCTGGCGGTCATCTCGACCAGCGGCATGTGGCCGTATTTCAAGGATACGGGCAAGGGCAATGCCGAGCCCCCGGACTGGGGCGACCGCACCGTCGACGGCGTGCCCGGCCTCGTCGTCAAGGGCGAGTACGAGGTGCAGGGCAATATGCGCGACGGCTGGTACGCCGGCATCAAGGGCGATTCGCTGCAGCGGCATCCGCAAACCGCCCTCACCCACGTGATCGAACCGGGCGGCGGCCACTTCGACGCCTCCGACGAACGCGTGGCCCTGATGGCCCTTTTCCTGCGCAAGGCCGCGCACTACCGGATCGGGGGGCCGGCGGCGCCGGACGGCAGCACGCCACTCCTCCCCATCGATCCGCGCCGCACGGGCTGGCTGTACGAAGGCTGGCAGCTCGACACGGCGCCCACCGCGCCGGCGGCGCCAGTGGCCACCTACCGGGGCGCGCGCGCCGACGCTTACTGGGCGTTCGACGGCGAGATGGCCGCGGCCATCGAGACCCTGCAGGCGCGCTTCCGCGACCGGCGCCCGCTGGCGATCGGCTACCGGCAGCGGGACGGCATCGTGCCCGCGAGCTCCGACCACGCGATGATCCACCTGAAGTTCGAACCGCTCGACGACGACCTGCACTTCAGGCTGGAGGGTGTCTTCCGCGCCGACGTGCCGGACGATCCCGGCCGCCTGCGCATCGCGCGGATCTGCGGTCCGGTGGTGCAAACGGGACCGGACACCTTCGCCATCCGCTTCTACCGGATGGGCATGACGAACGCCAAGCGCTCGAACGACGCCTGGTTCGCCCTGGCCTGGCCCGGTGACGGCATTTCCAGGCGGACGGTCCAGCAGGCCGAACTCAAATTCCCGTTGGCGAACACGGAGGGACGGGAGCAGACGCTGACGTTCCCTGCGATTCCCGACCAGCGGGCGGACGGGCCGCTGGCGCCCATCCGCCTGGGCGCGACGTCCAGCGCGGGCGTCCCCGTCCATTACTACGTGCGCGAAGGCCCGGCCGAAGTGAGCGATGACGGCGTGCTCACGTTCACCGCGCTGCCCCGCCGCGCACGCTTTCCGATCGACGTGACGGTCGTCGCCTGGCAATGGGGGCGTGCAACCGAGCCCCGGCTGCGCAGCGCCGCGCCCGTCGAACGCCATTTCCTGATCACGCAACCCTGAAGACCACCACCATGACAACAACGATCTCCCACCGCCTGCTCGCCATCGACGAAGGCCGCCAGCAGCTGTCGCTCGTCGACACCGCCACCGACACCTTCCACTGGACCCTGGACCTGTCCCCCTACCCGCTCGCGCGCGACCTGCAGCGGCTCGACGCACGCCGCGTGCTGGTCGGCTACGACCGCGGCTTCTTCGAGCTGGACATCGCATCGGGCAAGGTGCTGACGGCCTGCGCGCGCTGGATCGACGTCACGGCCGTGCACCGCCAGCCCGACGGCAATACGCTCGTGACAGGCTGGAACCTGGACGGCACGGGCGGCGTCAACGTGCTGACCCTGGACCGCGGCTGGCACCTCGTCGGCACCGCGCGCCGCGACGGCGACTACGTCCGCCTGATGCGTCCGACACAAGACGGCACGTACCTGCTGTGCACCAACGACCACATCCTCGAAACGTCGCAGGACCTGGTGGAACGCTGCCGCTTCGCGGTGCCGGACTTCGAGCACGCGTGGAAGGCCGAACGGAACGAGGACGGCACCACCCTGGTGTCAGGCGGCTACGGCGCCGTGATGGTGCTGTTCGACGCGGGCGGCAACGTGCAGCAGCGCTTCGGCGCCGCGGCCGACCTGCCCGCCGACGTGGCGCCGTTCTTCTACGCGAGCTTCCAGCAGCTGGACGACGGCCACCTGCTCGTCGCGAACTGGCAGGGGCATGGCCCGGACAACGGCCACAAGGGACGGCAGCTGCTGGAGTTCGACGCGCAGCGCCGGCTGGTCGGCACGTGGTCGGCCCCGCAGCGGATCTCGTCGCTGCAGGGCATCCTGGTGCTGGACTAGTCGGCCACCGTATCGGCGTGCGTGGCGGACGGTGCGCCGCGCGCGCCGATCCGCTTCACGAGCAGCTGGTCGATACGGTAATGGTCCACGTCGAGCACCTCGAAGCGCATGCCCTCGTATTCGACGCTGTCGGTCGGCTTGGGCACCTTGCGCAGCATGTACATCATGAACCCCGCCGCCGTTTCGTAGTGCTCTTCCTCGGGCAGCGCGTCCAGTTCCAGCACGCGCTTCATGTCCGCCACCGGCGTGCTGCCGTCGATCAGCCAGGAACCATCCTCGCGTTGCAACGCCTGCTGGTCCGCCTCCAGCGGCGCGCCCCATTTGCCCATGACGGTCACCATGATGTCGCTCAGCGTGACGACGCCGACGACGAGCGCGTACTCGTTGATCACGACGGCGAACGTCTCCTTGGTGGCGCGGAAGCGGTCGAGCAGCTCGGACAGGGTCAGCGCATCGGGAATGATCAGGACCGTGCGGATGCTCGATTCGTTCAGCTGGAAGCGGGACTGCCGGTTCAGCAGCTGCACGAGGATGTCGCGCGTGTCCACGTAGCCGATCACGCGGTCGATCACGCCGTCGCACACGGGGAATTTCGACAGCGCGTGCGTGGCGATCTTCTGGCGGATGCTGTCCTCGGATTCGGTCAGCGTGAAGAACACGACGTTTTCGCGCGTCGTCATCGTCGACGTGACGGCGCGCGACTCCAGCTCGAACACGTTCTCGATGAAGTGCTGCTCCTGCTTCTGCAGCACGCCGGCCTGCGCGCCCGCTTCCACGACGGCCGAGATCTCGTCGAAGGTGATGCGGTCCTCGCGCGTCGTGTCGACGCCGAACACGCGGAACAGCATGTTCGCCACCCTGTTCAGCGCCCAGGACAGCGGCTTGAACACGCGGATGACGACCAGCACCGGCCGCACGACGGCCATCGCCGTGCTTTCCGGCGCGATCATCGCGAGACGCTTGGGCATGAGGTCGGCGAACAGCACGAACAGCGTGGTGACGAACACGAACGACAGCGCGAATGCGAGGTTGTCGCGGCCCGGCCCGTCGTAGAAGAGCGCCAGCCATTCCAGGAAAAACGGCCGCAGCGCGCCCTCGCCCAGGATACCGCCCAGGATGGCGATCGCGTTCAGGCCGATCTGCGACGCCGCGAAGAAGTCGGCCGACTGCGCCTGCAGCGCCATCACTTTATGCGCGCGCTCGTCGCCCGCCTCGGCGAGCAGCTTCAGCTTGATCTTGCGTGCGCCCGCCAGCGCGATTTCGCTCAGGGACAGGAAACCGGCGGCCAGCACGAGGACGGCCAGCAAGGCCAGATGTTCGAACAGATTCATGGAGCACCCGGAATAATGATGTCACTTTAACATAGGCGCCAGCCAGCTCAATTTGATATGGCGGATGACACATTTAGTAATTGCCGAACCGCCCCGCGCTTCGCATAATCTGCTATTACGTCCACACCTCATACTGGAAATCCCGATGCAAAAGCCTCGCCTGGCCCTGATTCCCCTGTTGTTCGCGGCGACCCTGTCTCATGCCGCCACCGATCCCTTGGCGCCGACCGCGCGCTGGAGCGCCTACACCGCCGGCCACGCGGCCACGCCGCCGATGGGCTGGAGCAGCTGGAACGCATTCGGCACCGACATCGACGAAGCGAAGGTCCTCGGCGCGGCCCAGCGCCTCGTGGACAGCGGACTCGCGGCCAAGGGCTACCGCTACGTCAACATCGACGACGGCTGGGCGCTGCGCCGCAACCAGCCGGACGGCCGCCTGATCGCCCGCCCGGACCGGTTCCCGTCCACGGCGAACGGCGGCTTCCGTCCGTTCACCGACAAGATCCACGCGATGGGCCTGAAGGCCGGTATTTACTCGGACCTGGGCCGCAACACCTGTTCGCAGGCGTACGGCGGCGACGACCCGAACCTGCCGAAGGGCAGCGTGCTCGAACGCGAAGTGGGCCTGTACGGGCACATCGACCAGGACATCGCCCTGTTCTTCCGCGACTGGGGCTTCGACTTCATCAAGGTCGACGGCTGCGGCCTGCGCGCGTACGGCGCGGACAGCCCGAAGGTCAAGACGGGCGACTATCGCGCGCTGAAGCCCGTGCTGGACCTGGAATCCGTCGCCCGCTCGGACATCCCGGCCGTGCAGGCGGAATTCACGCAGATCAACGCGGCGCTCAAGCGCAACAATCCGGACGGCGACTACCTGCTGTCGCTGTGCGTGTGGGGTTCCGCCGACGTGCGCGCGTGGGGCAAAAATTTCGGCAACATCTCGCGCACGAGCGACGACATCCGTCCGAACTGGCCCCGCCTGCTGAGCAACTACGACAGCGCCGCACGCCGCGAACTGTACGGCCATCCGGGCAGCTGGAACGATCCGGACATGCTGTTCATCGGCTCCGGCGATTTCGACGCGAACCACATCACCGAGGCAAAGTCGCACTTCGCGCTGTGGGCCATGCTGAACTCACCGCTATTCACGGGCGCCGACCTGCGCACGACGCCGCAGGCGCTGATGGACATCTTCGGCAACGCCGACATCATCGCCCTGAACCAGGACCCGGCCGGCAACCAGGCCGTGCTCGCGTACGACGCCGACGACGTGCAAATCCTCGTCAAGACGCTCGCGTCGGGCGACAAGGCGGTCGCCATCTTCAACCGCGGCATCGCAGCCATCGACGCCGACCTGACGGCCGAGCACCTCAAGCTCCGCAAGGACGGCAAGATCACTCTGACCGACCTGTGGTCGAAGGAAGCCACCTCGTTCACGAACGAGACGAAAGTGAAAGTGGCGCCGCGCGAGACGCGCATCTTCCGCGTCCAGGGCACGCGCACGCTGTCCGACGGCCTGTACCTGTCGGAACAGCCGGGCAGCGTGAACCCGGCCGTCGACGGCGTGACGAAGCCGACGGCCGATCCGACCGTGTTCCGCTCGTCGTTCGGCTGGAGCGGCACCAAGGGCGGCGGCGAACGCCCGATGTACGCCGGCTTCGGCGGCGCGCGCGCGGACAGCACGCCGTACGGCCAGTGGCTGCAGGTCGCGGGCAAGCGCTACGAGGCCGGCATCGGCATCCTGGCCAATTCGCGACTGGAAGTGCGCAACCACGACTTCCGCCGCATCGAGACCAAGGTCGGCGTGGACGATTCCGCGCAGGACCGCACGCACGGCGTGACCTTCCTGATCTATGGCGACGGCAAGCTGCTGGCGAAGAGCCGCGCGCTGCGCTGGGGCCAGCCGGCACAGGTGCTGAGCGCGGACGTCGGCGGCGTCAAGCTGATCGAACTGGTGGCGAAGAGCACGGGCGGCGCCAACGAGCAGCTGCCGGTCACCTGGGGTGACGCGGCGCTGACCTCAGCGCGCTGACTTCAAGGAGCGGCGGCGTGCCGCCAGCTCCTGTTCCAGCGTGACGTCGCGGCCATAGATGTCCGCGGCGAAGCGCGCACCGCCCTCGCCGTCGGCGATGGCGGTCGCGTAGAACAGCACGACGGGAATCGACCGCGCCAGGTCGACGTGCTTCGTCGGCCCCGGCTGCAGCGCCTCCTGGATCGCGTCCGCGCTCCACTGGCGCTGCCCGCCGAGCACGAACTGCGCCAACGCGGCCGGATGCTCGACGCGGATGCAGCCGTGCGACAGGTCGCGCCGGCTGCGCTCGAACAGCTCGCGCGCCGACGTCGAGTGCAAATAGATGTCCATCGGGTTCGGCATCGCGAACTTGATCGGTCCCAGCGAATTCTTCGCCCCCGGACGCTGGCGCACGCGCGCCCGCCCCGCCTTCAGGTCCGCCACGCTCGCATCCGGCGGCACTGTCTCCATGTCATGCTGCTTCAGGTACGCCGGATTGCGCGCGAGCTTCGGCAGGATCTCCTTGTCCAGGATGCCGCGCGGGACGTTCCAGTACGGGTTGAATTCGAGATAGCGCATCTGCCCGACGAACAGCGGCGTTTCCGTCTTGACGGCGGAGCCGACGACGACCCGCATCTCGAGCGGCGGCTCCGTGCCGCCGTTCTGCAGCGCCCACAGGCGGTAGGCCGGCAGGTCGACGACGATCAGCGGGCCGGGACCGAAGTCCGGCAGCCAGCGCAGGCGCTCCAGCGTCAGTTCGAGCTGGCGCACGCGCTGCGCGGGCGGCACGTTGAGCGCAGCGACCGTGCCGCGGCCCAGCACACCGTCTTCCTCGATCCCGTGGCGGGCCTGGAAATGCCGCACACCCTCTTCCAGCGTGTCGCCGTAGACGCCTTCGGCCGGCGCCGCCGCATCGGCCGGCAGGTCGCCCAGCAGCACGAGGCGCTCGAACAGCGCCTGCGCATCCGGGTACGCGCCGCCCGGCCTGACTTTCGCCTGCGGCACGAGCAGCGCCGGATACGGCTGCTTCGCCAGTTCGCGGTAATGCGCCAGCGCCGCCTTGACCTGCGCGTACAGCGGCAGCTGCGGCTCGGCCGCCTGCACGGCGTCGCGCAGCTTGCCGGCCGCAAGACCCGTGCGCAGGCGCTCGACCGGATCGTAGCGTTTCAGGCGCGCATCCGACTTCGCGGTGTGGTATTCGGACCGCACGCGGCCCACGCGCAGGTCGGCCAGGTAGTGCAGCATCGCCGCCGTTAACGCGACATCGAACCGGGCGACATCGAACCGGGCGACATCGAACCGGGCCGGATCCGCGCGGCTCGAACGCAGTTGCTGTTGCAGGTCGTCGGCGCCGTAGTCCTGCGGATCGAGGCCCTGCACCGGGGCCTGGCGCAGCACCCACAGCGCGGCGGCGGCGGTCTGCGGATTCCACGCGGGCGCGTACTTGCGCGGGGCGTAGAACCGGTCGAGCCAACCGCGTTCGTCGTAGGGGCCGGACGGCGGCGCCGGCTGCGCATGGATGGCCGCGGGGATGGACTGGGCGAAGGTGATACGGGGTACGAGGGCGGCCGCGCAGAACACGAGCGCGGCGCAAATTTTCAGGCTTGACTTCATGGATGCTTTCGGACTTCGGCAACGATACGTTACCGATGAGCATCATACCCGTAACACGTGAACTCAGCGTGTACGATTGGCACGCGTGGCGAGCCAGCACAGGATGGCGCCGCCGCACACCATGGCCGCGCCCTGCCAGAACGCGAGCGACAGCGGCGCGCGCAGCAACAGAGTGGATAGCGCCGCGGACAGCACGGGGATGAAGTACGACGCGCCGGCCAGGATCGTCACGTTCCCGTGCAGGATGCCGACGTTCCACGCGCCGTAGCCGAATCCCATGGCGCCTGCGGCCAGCAGCAGGTAGACGACGGCCTCGCTACTGAAATCCATGCCGCCGCCGCCCTCCAGCAGGTACTTGATCCACAACGTCACGGACACGAGGATGAAGAACAGCGTGACGCCATTCTTACCTTCCGCGATCCGCGCCGTCACGGTGCAGTACGCGGCCCAGATCACCGCGCCGGCGAACGCCAGGCCATAGCTGAGCGGGTTGGCGCGCACGTTGCGCAGCATGCCGGCCGGATCGACGCCCTGCGCCCCGCCCAGGACCCAGCAGATGCCGACGATGGACAGCACGAACCCGGGCACGATCAGGACATTCGTCTTCTGCCGGTTGAACAGGATGCTCGCGACGATGGTGAACGTGGGCCACAGGTAGTTGACCATGCCGACTTCGATGGCCTGGCGCGCGGTGTCGGCGTAACCGATCGACAGCGACAGGCACAGCTCGTAGGCGACGAACAGCAGGCTACCCCAGGCCAGATAGCGGCGCGGGAGCCGCGCATGCCCCACCGACAGCAGGAGGAATACCGACGCCACGCTGTACATCAGCGCGGCCCCGCCCGTTGGACCGAGGTGGACGCTGACCTGGCGGATCAGGCCCACCACGGCGCTCCACAGCAGGACGGCCGTCAGTCCGATCAGGGTCGCCTTGTTCGTGTTGTTCATCGCGCCCAGACCATACACGGAGTCGCCGGCCGGCGCCAGTACCACGACAGCTAACGCCGATGCCGGCCGAAGAACTCGAGCACCATGCGGCTGGCGTCCGGCCCTGCCCTGGCGTTGAACGCGTGCGCCGGGTCGCCGCCGCTCCATGCATGGCCCAGGCCCGCGATGCGCACCACGCGCAGCACGACCTTGCGTCCCACGAGGTAATCGTGGATTTCATGCGCGTTGCGGCTGCCGCCCCGGCCCGCGGGTTTTATCGCGACCCGCGTCGCCGGGCCGGCCGGCAACCCGTTCAATTGCAGCCACTGGCGTGCCAGCTGCCGCTGGTTCACCGGATCCACCACCCGGTCGTCCTCGCCCTGGATCAGCAGCGCCGGCATCGGTGTGGCCGGGCGGCGCCGCAACAGGTTGCGGATGGCCGCGTCGGCCTGTTCCGCGGCACCATGGCGCATCACGCGCAACGCACCGACCGGACCATGCCCGGCGCCGAACACGGGGCCCGAATGCAGCGCGACCGCGGCAATGCGTTCCGGATGGTTGAGCGCCAATATCGCCGCCATGCCCGCGCCGGCGGAGAGACCGCATGCATGGATCCGGCGTTGGTCGATGGGATACCGTTCGCACACGGTCCCGATCAGGGACGCCAGAACCTCGGTTTCTCCGCCGCCTTCCTGCGTGGCCCGGTCGTACCAGCGCCAGCACCGCTGCGCCTGCACGGTCACCGACTGCTGCGGGTAGAGCACCGCAAATCCCTTGGCTTCCGCCAGGTGGTTCATGCGCGTTCCCTGCGCAAACTGCGTGGCGCTCTGGTGGCAGCCGTGCAGCATCACGACGAGCGGCAAGCCGTCGCGCGGCCGCTCGTCCGGCAAGTACAACCAGTACTGCATGTCCCGCGCGGCAGCCTGGCCGGGCGTCGCGGGCGGCGTGAAGCGTCCCGCCAGCCAGCTGCCGGTCGCGGGCGCGAGGCCGGGCCTGGCCGCCGGCTTGCGCGGTATGGCCTTGCGCGCCGGCCTTGACTGCGCCGGCGCGTAGACGTCCAGCAGCGTGGCCAGCACCGACTGTTGCGCCTTCGCGGCGCGGGTCAGGCTGCGCAGCAGCCGCGTCCTTCGAGCGGGTTTGGCCATGGCGTCTCGGCAAGGTATGTTGCACCGCAATATATCGACTCTCGGCGCCGCTCTCCGTGCGCTGGCGTACGTTGTCGGGCCTCAGCCGAACGTGAACGCGTACGCCTCGGCCCCGCGATCGAGAAAGCGCACTTCGAAACGGCGTGCGCGCACGTTGCCCGACTGGCGCACCAGTTGGTACAGCCGGGTGGCCGTGACGACGCCGTTGCCGTTGCCGTCGGCGTCGACGTCCGTGCCGTGGTCGGCGCCGGGCGGCTGGCCGTCCAGCGTCACCTTGATGCGCACCGGGCGGCCCGCCGCGCCGGGGCCGAGCACGAGGTGCAGGTCGCGGGCGCTGAACTGGTAGGCGATCCGCGCGTCCGGGGCGTCGGCGACGGCGCTCTCCGCACCCACGACCCAGCTCCCGGCCAGGCCCCACTGGTTCAGGGCGAGACCGCCCACGGAATACGTGCGCGGACGGTCTTCCGCGACCCGCTCCGCCGACCCGAAGTTCTCGGCCTTGCGGTAGCCGACATAGGTCTCGCAACCCTGCTTTCGGTGGGCACGGGAATCGCAGCGTGCCCGAGCTCGTCACCATTCCTGCCGTACTTGACCACGTGGACGCGGCCGGCATTGTTCGCCATCGCGAGCGCGTACACGCTGTCCCCGTGGAACCGGCACGCGACTACGTACACGTTGGCCGTCGCGTCGGGAGGCGCCATCCGCCTCGTCCAGCTGACCTTTTGCTGCACCAGGTCCACCAGCGTGACGGTGCTGTGGGCCACAGCCTGCCGCTGGTCGACGTGGGAGACACCGCGATGTTGCTGATATCGGACGAGGCCGCCAGATCGTCCAGCGGAATACCGCCGGATCGAACGAGCGGACCGGATTGCGCATGGCTCGACGCCATCAACAGGCCCAGGGCGGCTACGGTACATCGATTCATCGATTGATGGTGTTGGTTCGCATCGGGAACGCGATATGATGCCACAGGAGAACGTGACAGCTTCTATCGAAAATTCACAGTTGAAGGTCCGTACATAGCGCCTTTTCATGTTGGGCAAGCATCGGTGTACCAGCCATACCACGATATCGTTGCATCGCGTGCCACGAATACGTCTCCCTGTTCCACATTTCATCCTGTCCGTCACCCGACTGCTGTACTCTGGGTGTCTTGACCCATTCGAGCCGGATACGCTGCCCATGCGAGACCAGATGAAACTGCCAGACAGCGTTACCGCGCTCATGAACTACGTCGACGGCGCCGGATGGACCGAACACGCGGAGCTCGTCGTACAGATCATGATGTCGAGCGTGCATCCGGACATCGAGTCATCCATCGCGACGGCGGCATGTCTTCCGTTCGCGCTCCGCATGAGCGTTGCCCGGTTCCTGGGCGACGTCCTGATGGGCGCCTTCGACAACGAACAGCGCCACGCCATTTTTTCGTGGACGCAGTGCTGGGCGCTGGCGAGCCTCGACCAGTAACCGCCACCGCATCCCGCTACCGGCTTTTGCCGTGGTTGACAGCCTACCTACTAGTAGGTAACCTATCTGTCATGAACAAATCACTTTCGACTGCCGACGATATCCTGAACTGCGCACGTTCCCTGATCGTCGCCGGCGGTTACAACGGTTTCAGCTATGCAGACATTGCACAGGTGGTGGGCATCCGCAAGCCGAGCATCCACCACCACTTCCCGAGCAAGGTCGATCTGGTGAAGACCCTCGTCATCCGGTATCGGGAAGCCGCCGAGGAAGGCATCGCCAATCTCGAACGCGCCATCCCGGGACCGCTCGACCAGCTCCGGGCCTATATCGCGTACTGGAAGGCCTGTATCGGGGACGCGAGCGCACCGTTCTGCATCTGCGCCTTGCTGGCCAACGAATTGCCGGTGCTGCCGGAAGAGATCGCGCTCGAGATCCGCACGTATTTCCGCTTCCTGTCGGGCTGGCTCACGTCGGTCCTCGAGCGTGGCGCGGCGCTGGGCGTCGTGACGCTGGCCGAGACGCCGCGCGTGGAAGCGGAAGCCTTCATGGCGACCGTGCACGGTGCCATGCTGTCGGCCCGCGCCTATGGCGATACCGCCATCTTCGGCACCATCATGGACCCGCAACTGGCACGCCTGTCGGCCGGGGCCTGATCGTTCAGCGTATCCGGGTCCGGTTCGCCGGGCCTTTTTTTAGCACCAGCGACCTACCAACTAGTAGGTAGCACTCAAGGAGTCTTACCATGTCCCATCCCCTCTCGAGCCTCGGCGCAATCCACACGGTGCTGAGCCTGACCCCCATCGTCGCCGGCCTGCTGGCCTTCAAACGCCATGGCAGGATCGATCCGGCCAGCGGCCTGGGCAAGGTCTATTGGGCCGGCATGATCGCGTCCGTCGTCACCGCCTTCGGACTGTCGAGTACGGGCGGGTTCAACCCGGGGCATGCGCTTGGCCTGCTGACCTTGCTGGTGATGGCGTGCGCCACGGCCGCGCCCCGGATCGCCTTCCTCGGCCGCGCAGCCGCGTATCTGCAGGTCGGATTGATGTCGTTCAGCTTCATGCTGCTGCTGGTGCCGGGGACGAACGAGACGCTGAGCCGTCTCCCCGTCGGCCATCCGATCGGACAGGGCCCGGATTCGCCGCCCGTCAAGCTGGCGCTGGCGTGCGTGTTCGCGCTGTTCGTGCTCGGCACCGGTTACCAGATGGTGCGCCTGCGCCGGCGGTGACGTGGACGGCCACCGAATCGTCACCCCCGGGAATCGTGAAGGCGTGTCACTCGCAGTGCTGGGGACCTCCCGGATACAGGCCATTATTGTATTGGTCGAGCACCTGGGCCCAGTCCTTCTGCTGGCCGCAGCTGGACGGACCGGTACACGCGCCCGGGAGGTTCGTGCTGAGCCAGTTATCCGCCAGGCTCAGGGTCGTGCTGACGCCGGCCGGGACGGCCGCGCCGTTGGCCACGTTCAGGGTGGCCGCGATAAATTGATGGGCGAGCTGATAATAACCCTGTGAGACATTGACCGGCGTATCGAGCACGCCTTGCCAGGATTGCCCGCTCAGGTAAAAGGAGGCGTAGCGGTCGTACGGCGACGGCCACACGACGCCGGGTTTGCTGCCCCAGTAGCCCTGCGTATAGGTGCAGCCGCCGGGCTGGGCACAGGGCTTGACCTCGCCGGTGAACGTCGCTTTCGGTTCCGGCCCCTTGGGCGTGCCGATCGAACCCGAGTGGTTCAGGATCGTGATCGTCGCGACATTGCGTATCGTGCCCGGGAGCGCGGCGGCGTCGACGCTGTAGTTGAATAACGTCGCCGTCTGCTGGGTCGTGCCGGCCGGAATGTCGGGCATCGTGCCGGACAGCGCGGTGGGGCCATCGATCCAGACGGTGCCTGTCTTGTTCTGGATGCGGTCGTAGATGTTCAGGCCCTGGGTCGCCACCGCGCCCTCGTTCCAGAGGGCGATGGTGCCCGAATAGCGCCAGGTCGTCGTATTGACCGCGCAGATGTCGATGGTCTTGTAGGCGGCTAGCGTCGTCCCGCTCCTGCCCTGGGCGTCCGCCGGTCCGGACTGGGCTGCCAGGAGCAGCAGAAGGACGGACGCACTGCGCAGGTGGTGCACTCCCTTCGATGTGTCGATCATTTTCTCCCCCGATTGTTGAACCTGTTGTTGCTCGAATAAGCACAATCAGAGGGCAGGAGGGATCGATGTAAATACAAATATATTAAAGCTACCGGAATTAAGAAAACAAATCATGAACCGCTATGCATTTACTGCGGGCTATTGAAACGTACATAGTGTGTACCGGCTAGCAGGGTCGGCTGAAAGACCGCCTTTCAAGTGCCGGCAGCGCCGGACTGTCCAGCACGGCCAGCAAGACGGCTCGGGGCAGGAAGAGAACGCTGCACACTTGTGTGCACGTTTTCGATAGCAGCGAGTGCGGAGCGACGAGCCGCCCCGAAGGCGATTTCGACATGGCGTGCCTGCCGTTGACGCCGCCGGACCTGCAACGCCTGCCGTCCAGTAAACGTTCCGAAGCGCGCCAACGGTCTCGGCTCCTCGCGACGATCCATGAACGGACGGTGGCCGTGCTCCTTGCTAGTCGCCCCGCGTAGAGGGTGCCGCGGCGAGCGCGGCCGGCCAGGCCATTTCGAACGTCGTCCCGCCGGTCGCCGCCGCATGACACGCGGCCTGCCCGCCATGCGCCTGGGCGATGGCCCTGACCACGGCCAGCCCGAGACCGCTGCCGGCATCGGCACGCGCTTTCGCGCCGCGCTGGAAGGCATCGAAGATCGACGTGGTCAATGCCGGGTCGACGCCCGGGCCGCTGTCGGTGACCGTCAGGCGCGCCTGCCCGCCGGCCAGGCGCAGGTCGACGGCCAGTGCGCCCGGCAACGCGTGCCGGCGCGCGTTGTCCAGCAATGCCAGCAGCGCCTGGCGGATGCGCGCTGCGTCGCACGTGACCTCGCCGTCGTCGAGGTCCACGGCCGGCGCAAAGCCTGCGGCCTGCAAATCGGGCGCCAGCAGATCGACGACGCTCCTGAGCTCATCGGCCAGGCGGCACGGCGCAAGGCGCAGGGTCAGATGGCCGCTTTCCGCCAGTCCGACCACGCGCAAGTCTTCGATCAGGCCGCCAAGATGTTCCACCTGCCCCAGCAGATTGCGGAACAATTTGACGTCCGGTTCGAAGACGCCTTCGGCCAACCCCTGGAGCCGGCCGCGCAGGATGGTGACCGGCGTGCGCAACTCATGCGCGATCGCCGCGTTCCAGAACGCCTGCTCGCGCGCCATCCGCCGCAGCCGCTCGGCCATCGTATTGAAATCGTCGACCAGGTGGGACGCCTCGCCCAGCGCGCTGTCCGCCCCGTCGGCGCGCACGTCCAGGTCGCCCAGGGATACCCTGCGCAAGCCATCGGCGACGGAGGTCAGCGGCACCAGCAGGCGCCTGGCCAACTTGACGGCCACCGCGACCGCCAGCACGACCGCGACGGCCGTCGTCGCGCCGATCCAGCCCCATTCCGCGTCCGTCGGCAGCCACTGGTCCGCGGCGGACACGTAGGCCGGCGCATACCTGAACATCAGCGCATAGAAGACATACGTGCTGGCGACCGTCGCCAGCATCACGAACAGCACCAGCGACGCGACCGTCAGCGCGATCCGGCGGCTCAATCCATGCAGCTTCTTCACGCGCCGCCGCCGAACTTGTACCCGACGCCGCGCACGTTCACGGGCACCTCGGCGATGCCAACCTCTTCGAGCTTCCTGCGCAGCTTGCTCACATGACTGTCGACGGTGCGCTCCAGCGCTTCGCCGTCCGGCAGGCAATGCGTCAGCAAATCCATCCGGCCGAACACCCGCTGCGGTGCCGCGGCCAGATGGGCCAGCAACCGGAATTCGGTAAGCGTCAGCTGGACCGGCACCAGTTGTCCTTGCGCCTGTGCGACGACTTCGTGCCTGTCGAGGTCGATGCTCAGTGCACCGATCCGCATGACGCGCGGCCCGGCATGCGCGGGCGGCGCGGCGCGGCGCAGCACGGCTTCCGCGCGCGCAACCACTTCGGCCGGGTTGAACGGCTTCACGACGTAATCGTCGGCGCCCGTGCGCAGTCCCATCAGCTTATCGATGTCCTGGTCCATCGCGGTCACCATGATGACGGGCGTCGTACCGCGCCGGCGCAGTTCCGCGAGCACCATCCAGCCATTCACGAGCGGCATCTGCACGTCGAGCAGGACGAGGTCGGGCCGGGCGGACAGGTGCAGGTCGAGCGTTTGCCGGCCGTCCCGCGCGCGCAGCGTCCGGAAGCCGCTGCGCGCGAGGTAGGACGCGAGGATATCGGCAATCTCGTCGTCGTCCTCGGCCACCAGCACCAGTGCGGACGGATGCCCTGCCCCGTTCATCGTATCCATCGAATCTCCACGAAAGTCCAACCGTATCGCAACGGCGGCACTCCACAATCCGCCCTTTGACGAGAATTATCGGACATGCCCCAGTTTTTCATCAAGCGTCCCGTGTTCGCGTGGGTGATTGCGCTATTCATCATCCTGGTGGGCCTGATCGCCATTCCGCGCCTGCCAGTGGAACGCTACCCCAACGTCGCGCCGCCGTCCGTCACGATCGGCGCGACGTATCCCGGTGCGACAGCCGCGACCATGAACGATGCGGTCGTGGGTCTCATCGAACGCGAGCTCGCGAGCGTCAAGAACATGCTGTACTTCGAATCGAGCACGGACAGCACGGGCTCGGCGCAGATCACCGTGACGTTTCGCCCGGGCGTCGATCCCGAGCTGGCGCTGGTGGACGTACAGAACCGCCTGAAGGCCGTGGAACCCCGCCTGCCGCAGGCCGTGCGCCAGAATGGCCTGAGCGTCGAGGCGGCGACGTCGAATTTCCTGATGCTCGTCGGCCTGACCGCGCCGGACGCCGCGTTCAGCGAAACGGACCTGAGCGACTACATGGTCCGCAACGTCGTCGAGGAACTGCGGCGCGTGCCCGGCGTCGGCAAGGTCCAGGTCTTCGGCGCGGAAAAGGCCATGCGCATCTGGGTCGATCCCGGCAAACTCGTGGCCTACAAGCTGTCGCTGCCGGAAGTCACCGCCGCCATCGCCCGCCAGAACGCGCAGATCGCGCCCGGCCGGATCGGCGACGAACCCGCGCGGGCCGGCCAGCAGATCAACATCCCGCTGGCCGTGCGGGCCCAGTTGTCCACGCCGGAAGAGTTCGCGCGGATCGTCCTGCGCGCCAACCGCAACGGTTCGAGCGTCGTCCTCGGCGACGTGGCGCGGGTCGAACTCGGATCGCAAAGCTACAGCTTCAGCACCCGCGAGAACGGGCAGCCGTCCACCAGCGCCGGCGTGCAGCTCGCCCCCGGCGCCAACGCCGTGGCGACGGCCGCGGCCGTCCGTGCGCGCCTGGACGCGCTCGGCACGACGCTGCCGCGCGGGATCGTCCAATCGATCCAGCTCGACACCGCACCGTTCGTGAAGCTGTCGATCGAAAAGGTCGTCCATACGCTGCTGGAAGCCATGGTGCTGGTCTTCCTGGTGATGTACCTGTTCCTGCAGAACGTGCGCTATACGCTGATCCCCGCGCTCGTCGCGCCGATCGCGCTGCTGGGCACTTTCACCGTCATGCTGGTGGCCGGATTCTCGATCAATGTGCTGACCATGTTCGGCATGGTGCTGGCGATCGGCATCATCGTCGACGACGCCATCGTGGTCGTCGAGAACGTCGAACGCCTGATGACGACCGAAGGCCTGTCGCCCCGGGATGCGACCTCGAAAGCGATGAAGGAAATCTCCGGTGCGGTGATCGGCATCACGCTCGTGCTCACCGCCGTATTCTTTCCGATGGCGTTCGCGGGCGGCTCGGTCGGCGTCATCTACCGCCAGTTCGCCCTGTCGATGTCGGTGTCGATCCTGTTGTCGGCCTTCCTCGCGCTCACGTTCACGCCGGCCCTGTGCGCGACGCTGCTGCGCCCCGCCGCGGCGGGCCACGCCGCGAAGCGGGGATTCTTCGGCTGGTTCGACCGCGCGTTCGGGCGGCTCACCGGACGCTATCGCGCGCTGACGGCCGCCTGCATCGGGCGCCCCTTGCGGCTGGTGGGCGCATGGCTGGCCATCGCCGTGGTGCTGGCGCTCGGCTTCTCCGCCCTGCCGTCGTCCTTCCTGCCCGACGAGGACCAGGGCTACTTCATGACGTCGTTCCAGCTGCCGTCGGACGCGACGCTCAAGCGCACGCTCGACGTCGTGAAAGCCTACGAGCGCCACGTCGCGGCACGGCCGGACATCGAGTCCAGCACGTCCCTGCTCGGGTTCGGGTTCTCCGGTTCCGGCCCGAACACCGCGATGGCCTACACCATCCTGAAGGACCGGGACAGGTCGCGCGGCACAGCCACCCGGGACGAGATGGCGCTGGCGCAGGAAGCCATGAGCGCCAGCCGCGAAGGCACGGCGATGACCCTCATGCCGCCGGCCATCGACGGTTTCGGGACGTCGTCCGGCTTCACGCTGCGTCTGGAAGACCGGGCCGGCCGCGGCCACGCCGCGTTGCGGGACGCCGAACAACAGTTGGTGAAGCTGGCCGCACTGAGCCCCCTCCTCGCGGACGTCCGTGCGGACGGCCTGCCGTCCGGCACGAGCATCCGGCTGGACATCGACCGCGCCAGGGCGGAAGCGATGGGCATCAATTTCGCCGACATCGGCGACACGCTGTCGATCGCGATGGGCTCGTACTACGTCAACGATTTTCCGAACGCCGGCCGGATGCAGCAGGTGATCGTGCAGGCGGATGCGAAGGCACGCATGAAGGTCGACGACGTCCTCAGGCTCACCGTGAAGAACGCCGGCGGCGGCATGGTGCCGTTGTCCGAGGTGGTCCGGCCCGTGTGGACGGAAGCGCCGTTGCAGATGGTCCGCTACCAGGGATATCCGGCCGCGCGCATTTCCGGCAACGCGGCGCCCGGGACGACGAGCGGCGCGGCGATGGACGAGATGGAGCGCCTGGCGGCGCAGCTGCCGCGCGGCTTCGCCGTCGAATGGGCGAGCGAGTCGCGCGAGGAACGGGAATCCGCGTCGCAGGCGCCGCTCCTCATGGCGCTGTCGGTGATCGTCGTCTTCCTTGCGCTGGCGGCGCTGTACGAAAGCTGGTCGATTCCCGTGTCGGTCATGCTCGTCGTGCCGCTCGGCCTCGTGGGTGCCATCGCGGCGGTGCTGCTGCGCGGCCTGCCGAACGACGTGTTCTTCAAGGTCGGCATGATCACCGTGATCGGCCTGTCGGCCAAGAACGCCGTGCTGATCGTCGAATTTGCGAAACAGTTCCACGATGGCGGCATGAATCTCGCGGCGTCCGCACTCGAAGCCGCGCGCCTGCGCCTTCGGCCGATCGTCATGACGTCGCTGGCGTTCGGCCTGGGCGTGGTGCCGCTCGTGATCGCCACGGGCGCCAGCGCCGAGACCCAGCACGCCATCGGTACCGGCGTACTGGGCGGCGTGATCACGGCGACCGTGCTGGCCGTGTTCTTCGTGCCGGTGTTCTTCGTGGTCGTGATGGGACTGCGGGAACGCGCCGCGCGCGCACTCGGGAAGCGGCGCGGCACGCGGCGCGCGCAGGCCCCGATTCATTGACTTCTGGAGCACTCATGAACAAACCACGACACGCAAGCAGGGTCACCCTCGAACGCATCGGCCACGCCGACCTGCCCGCCTTCAAACGCGGCCTGCAAGAGGCTTTTGGCGCCGGCGTCGCGGCGGCATTCGGGTCGGCGCCCGACGAACTCATTCCGTCCGACGAGGATATCGACGAATCGGTCGGCGCCCCGGACGCCGTGACCTACCACGTGATCGCGGACGGCGAACGGGTCGGCGGCGCCGTGGTGGTGATCGATGAAACGGCGCAAAGAAGCGCGCTCGCCTTCTTCTTTGTCTCGCCCCGGATGCACGACCGCGGCATCGGACACCGCGCCTGGCTGGAAATCGAGAAAGCCCATCCCGACACGAAGGTGTGGGAAACGCACACCCCTTGCTTCGACAGGCGGAACATCCACTTTTACGTGAACAAGTGCGGGTTCAGGATCGTCGAATTCTACAATCCCCGTCATCCGCCCCCCCACGAACCATCCATCGGGGCTCCGCCCGACGACGATGTGGACGATGGCATGTTCAGGTTCGAAAAAACGGCAGGCTGACCACGTCGCAGGGGGACGTTCGTGCGGCAATCGCGACCGTCGGCCCTGGCTTACAGCCGCCCACGCAGCTCGAGCGCGATCATGCGCGGCTTGCTCACATAGCCGTAAGGCGAGCCTACGACCGAACCGACGGTATTGACCGCCACATATTGCCGGTTGGTGAAGTTGGTCACGACCACGCCCACGCCCCAGTTGCCCGACGGCGCCGACCAGCCAAGGCGCACATCGACTTTCTCGCGCGCCGCCCCGGCATCGACGCTGCCGCCGGGGTTGCACGTTCCCTGCGCCGTCGTGTCGGCATTGCAGCGCCGTTCGCCGATGTAGCCGAGCATCACGTTGAAGTCCGCCGTCCCGTTCCACAGCGGCCAGCGCGCGCTGGCGCCGGCACTGGCGCTCAGGCGCGGCGCGCCGGCGGGCTGGCCATCCAGCCTGACACCGGTCGGCGACACGTAGTGCGCATAGGTCTGGTCGAGGTAGGCCAGCGCCCCGTTCAGGCGCCAGGTCCGGTTGAGCGTCCATTGCGCGCTCACCTCGGCGCCCGTGCCACGCTGGTCGCTGTTGACGACCTGGTAGCTGGGCACGCCGGCGCCGGCATTGGACGGCACCAGGGTCAGGCTTTGCAGGTTCGTGTAGTCGTAGTGGAAGATCGACGCGTCGTAGGACAGGCCCAGCGCACGCACCCGCCCCTTGATGCCGATCTCGGTATTCGTCACCAGCTCCTCGTCGTAATAGCCATTCACGCCGAGGGCATCGAAACCGCCGGCAAGATAGCCCTTGCTCCACGAGCCGTACGCCATGTGGTCGGGCGTCAGGTGGCGGTCGAGGACGATGCGCGGGCTGACGTTGTTCCAGCTCCTCGAGGCCGGAAACGGCCTGGTGCTCGATACGCTGTTGTTGAACTCGACATTGCGTGCCACGACGGCCTGCAGCGACGCCGCCTGTTGCGGGGTCAGCAGTTTCAGGGCGACAGCGGTTGGAAACAGCTGTGCTTGCTGTATGACGGCGAGGCGCGCATCGAGCTCGCTGGCCGTACGCGGCGGGTTGTACCAGCTGAAGCGCTTGTCGTCGTGCGTGAAGCGGCCGCCGACGGTCAGGTTGGTGACAGGGTCCAGATGCCAGAGCAGGTCGCCATACACGGCATACGCGCGGTAATTGCCCTTGTCGTGGATGCTCTCGCGCCACGGCAGGCCGGCGAGGCTCAGTCCCTGCAGCGCCGCGTTGCCGGTGGCGCGGCCGATGCCCTGGGCCAGGCTGGTCAGCGTGGCATAGGGCGCGCTGCCGGCGGCGTGGCGAATCAGCGTGTCCAGCGACAGCGTCGTCAAGTCCACGTGTTGCGTCTGGGTGGCACGCTCGCGATAGGCACTGACGCCCCCTACCCAGTCGAGGGTGCCGGTCTGTCCGTTCAACTTGAACTCCTGCTGCCAGGTGGCGTTCGATTCGACGTTGCCGATGCCGATATACGCTGCCGGATTCACCGAGCCGTCGTTGTCCTGCCAGTTCTGCGTGTTGAAGTGGCGGTAGGCGGTGATACTGCTCAGTGTCGCATGGCGCAGCGGGGTCGTCACGCGCAGGGTGAGGCCGTCGAACGTGCGCGACTGGATATTGGGCTCGGCGTCGTTGGCCAGCGGCTGCCTGCGCGGATCGATCCATGTCGCGGGCCCGGCGAAGTCGATCTTCCCGCCCGTGAGGGAAAACACCGGCGGGCCGGACACACGCATCACCCCGTGCTCCCAGCCGAGAATGGCGTCGGTGTCGCCACGCCGCCAGCGCACGGTGGCGCGCAGGCCGCGGTCGCCGTCGTCGCCCATGCGCCGGCCGTTGAAGGTGTTGCGGACCCAGCCGTTGTCGCGCTGGTCGATCGCCGAGATGCGCAGCGCCAGCCCCTCGGCGAGCGGCGTGTTGTAGAGCAGCTCGGTATGGACCGCACCACGGGTTCCAACCCGGACCAGTCCGCTGGCTTCGAACCGCTCGACGGGATCGTTGGTGACAATGGAAATGACGCCGGCCGCCGCATTGCGTCCGAACAGCGTGCCCTGCGGACCTTTCAACACCTCGATCCGCTTGACGTCATTGAAGTTCAGCAGCGATCCGCCGGTCTTGCCGACGTACACGGAGTCGGTAAAGATGCCGACCGGCGAGTCGGTGCCGATGCCGTAGTCCAGGGTGCCGACGCCACGCAGGAAGATGATCGGCCGGGTGGATTGCAGTGCCTCGACCGACAAGCCGGGGACGAACGCATCCATGTCGGCCAGGTTGACCACGCCGACATCCTTGAGCGCGCTGCCGGCCAGCGTCTGCACGGCGATCGGCACGTTCTGGATTTCCTGGCTGCGGCTCTGCGCGGTGACCGTGACTACCGGCATGTCAGCTTGAGCGCGACAGACTTCCGGCATGCCAGCTGCCGCAGCCATCGTGGCCAATGCAAGCCCGACGGCATGGCGGTTCATACCACGACGCAGATTTCGCTGACTCGACTTCATCATGGCCCCGTGAAACAAGTCAAATAATGCAGTATTGGATATGCTTCCTATAAGCATAAATCCGCTTGTGCATTACGTACAGCTAAAAACCGTACGGGCGCTTGATGATGGCGGCCATGATCCCCGAAATGTATGCCTGCGGCCCCGACACCTGTCAGTAAGACACGTAGCCGTCCCGGGGAAACGGCTTCTGGCTGTAGGCCTTTTGCTGCGTCCACTCCTGCGCCGGGCTGGTCCAATACGAGTCGTTCTCGGGCAATCCGAGCGCGAGGAAGCTCTCGGTGGCGATGTACATGCTGCCGCTGTTCGAATATACGTCGGCGAGGCCTGGCTGGTGTCCCGCGAACCCCAGCGTGAGAAAACCTTTCGCCGAGAAATTGCTTGGGTGTGCCCACGTGGCCTGGTGGACGGACTGCAACGCAGCCCTTACCTGGCCCTCAGGCAGCGAGGCCGGGAGCTGCTTGCGCCATGCCAGAAGGGCCAGCACCTGGAATGCGCCGGTCCGGTAGGTTGCCGACCGGCCGATCGGTGGAAACGTACCGATCGGGGAAACGAAGCGCTCGAGATGTTCGCCGAGACGCTGCGCGCGCTTGACCGCGAGGGCCAGCTTTTCCCCGGCGTTGCCGCGCACCTGGGCATGATGGCGGCTGGCCTGTTCGAGGACCATGATCAGCATCGGATAGATGACGAAGGAATCGTAGTAATCGAAGTGGAAATGCTCCCCGTCCTTGATCCAGCCATCGCCGACATACCACTCTTCGACCTTGTCGATGGCGGTGTTCAGGCGCAGCGGGTCGTGCGCCTCGCCGATGCTGAGCAGGAATGCTTCGTTCATCGCTGCGAACAGCAACCAGTTGGTGTACAGCGGCAGGATGCGCCGCAAGTCCTTGACCCTCGCGACGATCCGCTCCTTCGTCGTACGGTCGAGCGGATCCCAGAGGGCGCGTGGAGCACGCATCAGCGCGCTGGTGAAGTAGGCCGAATCGACCAGCACCTGGAAGTTGTCGCCCCATGCCAGGTAGTCGGGACTCTTCGGATCGACGGCCTGCACGAAGCTCTGCAGCGCGAGTTCGCGCAGATGCTTGCGCACGCGCCCTTCGGCGCTGGCGTCGTCCGGCAAGGCGAGCCAGGGTGCGCAACCGGACATCAGCCGGCCAAAGCACTCGAGGTAACCGACATTCCTGTCGCGGCCGTCCCAGACGGGGCTCAGTTCCATGTCGAACTCGCGCTTCAGGGCGCCCCGCGCCATGCTGGACAAGACCGGCTCGGCAATCTTTTGCAGCAGGCCCGCCATATAGGCCCGGTCCTGGCCAGGGCGCGGCGCGGGAACCGGCGCCTGCGCCAGCGCGCCGGCCGGCAATCCGCCGCCCAGCATGCTCAATCCGCCTCCGGCGACGATCGTTCCAAAAAAATTCCTTCGTTGCATATTGTCTCCTGTATCTACGCCGTCCATGCCGGCGTTATTGGTCGTGCAGCCTGGACATCTCGGCCGCCGCGAGCAGGACGGCGCCGACACCGAAATTCGCGGTCGAATCCCGGTTGACGACCTGTCCCGGAATGGCACGGTCGCCGATCGGCTGGACGTAGCCGACCGTGCCGTCCGCTTGAACTGCAACCCTGGTGATGTAATTCCAGCCCTTGAGGGCAGTGGGAAGATAGGTGGCGCGGTCGAGCAGGCCGTTGTTGACGCCCCAGAGCAGGCCATAAGTGAAGAACGCGGTGCCGCTCGTTTCCGGCCCCGGCGCGTGCGCGGGATCGATCAGGCTGCGCGTCCAGTAACCGTCCGCCTGCTGCGTGTTCTTCAACGCGGCGGCCAACGCCCTGAACCTGCCTTCGAATTCCGGTCGCTGCGCGCTGTCCGCGGGCAGGTCGGCCAGCACCCTGGCAAGTGCGGCAAAGACCCAACCATTACCCCGCGACCAAAAATCCTTCTTGCCGTTTACGCTCTTGTGTTTCGGATAGACGTAGCGCGCATCGCGGTAGTAAAGGCCCGACTGGGCGTCGAGCATGATGCTGTTCGTGTATTGAAAATACTCGCTCAACTTGTCCAGGTAGCGCGGGTCACCCGTCAGCCTGTACATCTTCGTCATAACCGGCATCACCATGTACAGGCCGTCGACCCACCACCAGTAGTCGTTGCGCGCGGTGCCGATCTGGTATCCCATCACGTCGCGGGCCCTGGCCACCTTGCGCGGGTCCTTGTCGAGCGCATACAAATCGAGATAGGTCTGGAAGCAGACCTGCCAGTCCCCGAACAGCACGTGGTCATCGGTTTCGCCGTACGTGAGCTTCCACTCGGCCTTGTTGTCGGACCTGGCGCCCTTCCACTGGTTGAATTCCGCCCACCGCTCCGAGTAGCGGCGGTAGGCCTCGTTGCCGGTGGCCTGGTACGCGGCCATGTTCCCGGTGTGATACGCGGCGACGTCCCAGAACGCCCTTTCCGTCGCCGGCGTCGTTGCCTGCCAGTGGTCGTTCACCTTGGCGATCACGGCCCGGGCTTCCGAGCGCAACGCGGGGATGGAAGGCACCGTTGCACTGGCGGGCGCCTGCACGCTGTCCGGTCCGTGGCCCGCCACGGACGCACAGCCTGACAGGATGGCCAGCGAGCCGGTAAAGATTGACATGAGTACTTTCGTTTTCAAAATCTATTCCTTGATGCGATGCGCCGTGAAGCGGCCGCGCCGACAGCCGCTTCACATAGGTGGTGTTGGAAGAAGCGACGTCAGAACTTGCCGCGAATGCCGATCTGGAACGTACGGCCGTCATACAGCAGGTTGTCGGTCCGGGCGCGGTCGTTGCCGTAGTTGGGGCGGCCCATCATGTCCTTGTAATAGACGTAGCTCAGGTCATTGGTCAGGTTCATGCCGTCCAGGCGAAGCTCGAGGTTCTCCGTGATCTTGTAGGAGATCGAAGCGTCGACGAATCGTCGGCCGGCGACCCACGGCGCTTGCCCGTTCAACGCCACGTTGATGCCGGGCTGGCTGCGCGCGAGGATGTTGCCGTCGCGGTAGTTATACGAAGTACGCAGCGCCCATGGACCTTTTTCGTAGTACGCGGTGAGGTTGTAGGAGTAGCGCGGCACTTCCCATACGGTCTGCTTCGTGCCGTCCGGGTTGACCCAGTCCGGCACCGGCCACTTGACACGGGTATAGCTCGCCATCGCGCCCAATCCGTTGAAGGGCTCGGGCAGGAACGTGAACGCCTGCTGGTAGGCCAGCTCGATGCCGCTGACATTCTGCTTGGCCATATTCACGTAGCTCGATACCGTGATCGGCAGGTTCGGATCCGGATGATTCGTACCGGGCATCCACAGGTTCGTGCCGAGTGCGGTGTCGGGCAGGCCGAGGGAACTGAACGGCACGACGGTGCGCTGCGCCTGTGTCAGGTCCTTCATCTTCTTGAAGAAGTAGCCCACGCTGACCAGGCTGCCCTTCTGGAAGTACCATTCACCAGTCAGGTCGACCTGGTCGGAAAGCTGCGGCTTCAGGTTCGGGTTGCCTGACGTCGCGTTGGGTTCGAACTGGTTCGGGATCGTCGTGTTGGCGGCGATCAGGGACAGCGCGGCCCGGGTGATGGTGCGGCCGACCGACGCACGCAGGATCACGTCGTCGCGCAAGTCATACGCGGCCGACAGGCTTGGGAGCACGTTCGCGTAGCTGCTGTCCCGGTGATTCGGCACGTACTTCCGCACACCGTTCTCGGTCACCTGCGTGTAGTTGTCGATCTGCGTCCTGGTACGCGCATAACGCACACCGGCATTCAGGCGCAGTGCGCGGCCGAACAGTTCGCCGGTGAAGTCCGACTGGAGGAACAGCGACGTGACGGCTTCGTTCGTCTCGAAGCTGGACGCAAGGTCGGGGGGCGTACCCAGCTTCGCGCGACCGGGTTGCAGGACGTCCTCGATGAAGCCGCGATCGAAGTGCGCGAACGAGGTCGGGAACGTCGCCGGGGCATCGGGCGCGAAATGTTGCAACGGCGATCCCTGGACCATATACGACGTGATCGAATTGCCCAGCGAATTCACCGAGCCGCCGATCGGCAGCCGCATCGTCTGGCCGAGTGTCGTACCGTTGTAGCGGCCGACCTGCTTGCCGGACGAGACGTAGGACACGCCCGCTTTCAGCTTGCCGGTCCAGCCGCCCCACAGGTCGTAGTCCCAGTCGACGGCGGTCTTCAAATGCTCGCCGGTATCGTACTCGTCGACGTAGTTATACGTGATGATCGGATCCTTGTAGATGGACTTGTCGTTGTAGTCGACGCCCGTCGCGGCCAGCACCGGATACACATTGTCCTGCGACGAGTCGAGCGTGCTCGTCACGCCATAGATGTTGGTGTAGATGCGGTTGTTGGTGAAGTATGCCTTGCTGCTGGAACGTCCCCCGCTGGCGGTGACTTTCAGCCGCGGCGAGAACGTGTATTTGGCATTGATCGATCCCAGCCCGAAACTGGTCTTCGAGTCGTAGATGTAGTTCTCGTTGATGTACGACGTGTTCGCGAACGTGCCCTGCAGGACGTTGTTCCGGTCGATGAAGACGTCCAGCGGCACCATGCCGTTGTGTCCGGGCAGGCCGGACGGAATGCTGGTGTTGGTCGTGCGCGAATTCCGGATGGCCACGCCGAACGTGTACTCGTCGCGCGTGTCGCTCAGGCGGGAGAACAGGCCGTCCAGGCTGACGTCGAGAGGACCGTTCTTGTACTGCAGCGACGTGACGAGGCCGTCGCGCTTGCGCTTGTTGAGCGAGCCGTACACGCGATGAAAGCGCGGCAGCAAGGCATTGTCGACCTGGTCGCGCGTCAGCCCGCCAAGATTGGCACGCGGGTCGTTGTAATCCAGGTCGTAGTTGAAGGGCAGGGAAAAGCCGGACGGCGCGTTATTGCGGGCCTGCGCCGGGCTCAGGTAGCCGCCGGTGGACTGGAAGCCCGATCTCATGTTGGTGCTGCCGCTGTGGGCGAACCCGACCAGCGCGCCAAAGTTTCCCCAGGTGTTGCTGAGAATGAGCGAATAACGCGGGTCGGTCTTGTCGGACGCGGAGTTGTACGAGGCCGACGCGGCATAACGGATCGTGCGTCCCTTCTTGTCGAAAGGACGGGGCGTCTGCAGGTCGACGATACCGCCGATGCCGCCCTCCTCCAGGTCCGCCATCGGGCTCTTGTAGAAATCGACCCGGCCGAACAGGTCGGACGCGAACACGTCGTAGTTGAAGTCGCGTACCGCCGCGCCCGCGTTACCCGACGACGTCGTGTGGACGGGCGCGCCGTTGATCGTCGTCACCGAGTACTGTGGACCCAGGCCACGGATGTTGATGCGCTGGCCTTCGTTGGACGCACCGTCCCGGATGACGTACACGCCGGGAATACGCTGCAGGGATTCGGCGACGTTCGCCTCGGGGAACTTGCCGATATCCTCGGCGACGATCGAATCGCGCACGCCGATCGCCTGCTGCTTCAGGCCCAGGGCACGCTCCAGGCTGGAGCGGAAGCCCGTCACCGTCACGACCTGCGTTTCTTCCTTGGGCTTTTGTGCGGTGTCGGTGGTCGACACGTCCTGGGCGAGGACCACCGGTGTGTAGGCAGCGGCGAGCGCCAATGCGATCGCCCTGGAAAGTTGGGTTTGCTTCATTGTTGTCTCCTGTTTTTATTTCGCTTTGCATTCAACGGCAGGGGCAGCCGCTGAGTCACAAGCAATCATTGCTTTCTGACACTGACAACGTTATCAGAAATATTTACGAGACTACAGCTCGCCAACAGTAAGACGGACGCAGCAACAGGAATGGGTTTCACTCTGAAGCGAATGAGTTAGTTATCGCTAACCGGATAAATATTATCGGTAAACGTTGTCAGATCGAGACAGCCGGGCATCGATGCCGCGGCCGGGTATGAAGAGACTCAGGCGAGCTTTGCAGGCCGGATGCGTTGCGGCGCCTTTCCGGTAGAGTCGCGTACGATCAGGCGCGTCGGCAGTTCGGTGCGGGACGGACTGCGGCCCCGATCGCCGATATGAGCGAGGACTTCGTCGACGGCGCGCGCGCCGATCTCGTCCAGCGGCTGGCGTATGGTGGTCAGCGGCGGCGTCACCGTGGATGCGGCGGGAATGTCGTCGAAGCCGGCAATCGACACGTCGGCGGGCACCTTGAGACCCAGTTCTTCGGCTGCCCTGAAAGCGCCCAGGGCCATCTCGTCGTTGGCGCAAAAGATGGCGGTCGGGCGATTCGGCAACGCGAGCAGCGCGTGGGCGCCTTCCCGGCCGCCGCCGAACAGGAAGTCGCCCGGGACGATGTAGCCGGGGTCGACAGGCAATCCGGCGTCGCGCAGGGCTTGCTCGTATCCGCGCAGGCGCTCGCGGCTCTGCCCCGTATGCAGGCTGCCTTCCACGAATGCGATCCGGCGATGCCCCAACCCGATCAGATGATTGACCAGGTCGTACGCCCCGCTGTAGTTGGCGCCGCTCACCACGGGAATCGCCACCGGCCGTGCACAAAAGTTGACGAGAACCGACGGAATGTCTCCGGCTTCCAGCTTGCGCATCAACGAGTGCGTACCGCTCGGGAGCAGCCAGATGATGCCATCGCACAGCTTGAGCATCATCTCGACGCTCGTGGTGCGACCGTCATCGTAGATGGCGACGTTGACGACGACCAGTTCATAGCCGCGGCGGTGCGCCTGCTCCTCGATACTCACGAGGAGCTCATGGAAGACCATGGAACGAAAACCCAGCAGGAACACGCCCAGGAGCCTGGACTGCGAACCGCGCATGGTCTGGGCGACGACGTCGGGCGTGTAGTTCAGTTCGCTGGCGGCGGCAAGCACCTTCTCGCGGGTCGCCTTGGCGACGTGAATCGTGCCGCGTAACGCGCGCGAAGCGGTAATGACCGACACGCCTGCCCGCGCAGCAACTTCATTCAACGTCGCGATTTTCGTCATGATCGATCAAGGTAGCCAAATGACGAAGGATAGCATTCCAGTGTCGTTCGCCAAAACGCGAGCCCGCGCCCTCGATCGACTTGCCAACAGCTACCGCAACTGATAACGTTGTCCGATAATCACAACGGGCACATCATGAAGATCCATCCATTTCTTTTCGCGAGCCTGGTTGCCGCCACCCATTGCCTGGCATTGGCCGACGAACGGTTGATCGTCGACGTCGCTCACGACCTCGACGCGGCCCGACCTTCCGAGACGATCACGATTCCCTGGTCGGCAGTCAACAAGGCATTGCCCGGGGCGCTGTTACAGCACATTTCCGTTACCGACGAGACGGGCCATGCCCTGCCCTACCAGGTAACGAACATCAATCCGGAGGCCAAGGATCCGGGCAATACGGGAATTGCCTACGGTGAGCTGATCTTTCAACATGACTTTGCCGTCGGCGAAAAGCACGCGCGCTTTACGGTCGCCAGGACTGCCACCGTCAGCCCGCCCTTCCCCAGTCGCGCTTTTGCACGCCATGTTCCCGAACGGTTGGACGACTTTGCCTGGGAAAACGACAAAGTGGCTCACCGGACCTACGGACAGGCGCTTGCCGCGCCCGCAGCACCCGGGAGCGACAAGGAAGTCCTCGTCACGAGCGGCATCGACGTCTGGTTCAAGCGCGTCCCGTATCCGATCATCGATCGCTGGTACAACAAAGGACATAACCACTACCACAAGGATGAAGGTGAAGGGCTGGACATGTATGGCGTCGGCACGACGCGCGGTGCCGGCGGTACCGGCATCTGGGACGGCAAGCGCTTGTATACGAGTCGCAACTACCTGACGTGGAAGGTCATCGCGAACGGCCCCATCCGGGCAATTTTCGAGCTCTCCTATGCGCCATGGGATGCGGGCGGCACACAGGTATCCGAAGTCAAGCGTTTCACGATCGATGCCGGCCATGAATTCGACACTGTCGACAGCACCTTTGTTTTCAGTGGAGCGGACCCACTACCCGTTGCGATCGGGTTGAACAAAGCGCCGGCGTATCCGGACCAGCATCCCGTGGTGAAGACACAGCGGCTGGCGAAGAGTCACGCGCTGGCGCAATGGGTTACCCAACGCGGCAACGGCGACTTCGGCACCGCGATCATCTTGCCCGGCACCACCGCCACGACCTATACCGAAGACGCGGCCAACGACCTCGTTCTTGCTTCGGCCGCGTCAGGAAAGCCGTTACGCTATTACCTTGGCGCAGCGGCCGGCTGGTCGAAGGACGTACATGACCAGGCAGACTGGCACCGCAAGGTCGAAGCCGAGGCTGCGCGGATTGCGGCACCGATCCGCGTCACGCTCTCGACTGCAAACTAACTCACATGGAGCGGAAGTTGATGCCAACCATGATACGGCGGCCAGGGTAAGCGTAGTCCAGCAGGTTGGGCGTGCCATCCGCAAATGGCGCGAAGGGGCCCTGACTGTCCGACGTGATTGCGTTGCCGAGGTTACGGCCTTCGATGAACACATCGACGCCAGGCCGGATCCTGTACGAGATCTTGCCGTCGATAAAGCGGGTGCCGTCGCGGAAGTTCGGCGAGCCCGGGTTATACGGCAAGGCATTGGTGATGCCACCCGCTGCGCTCGGATAGTTGGTCATGCCGAGTTGACCGCAACCGGCGACACAGTTGAAGAACGATGCCACGGCCTGCACGGCGATGCGTGCGGAAAGCCTGCCGTCGTCATACCACAGCGCGGCGTTATACGAGTACTTCGATTCGCGCGCCGGCGGCAGCGGGGTGCCGGTCAGCAGGTCCACGACGCTCAGGCTCCAGGTGGCCGAACGCAATCTCGTGTAATTACCGTCGAACCCCGTGTAGCGCAGCATCCACGGCAGGAAAGTGAACGCGGTCCTGGCGCCGAGCTCGAGTCCCTTGCGCGTGGTCGCGGCGCCATTCGAATAGGTCGAGTAACTGAAAGGCACGCTGGATAACGCTGTGCCGGTGCCCGGATCGACCACCTCCGAGCCGCCGAACAGCATCCCGTTGCCGACGCCCTGGGGCAGCGCGGGACCGGTTTTGCCGTCCTGCCTGAACGCCGCGATGGAGAACATCGTGTCCTTGTTCGGATAGTATTCGAGCGACAGGTCCTGGTTGACGTTCCTTTGTGCCGGCAGCGCCGGGTTCCCGATGGTGCCGCTGCACGTCTGTGGCAGCCCGGCGTCGACCACGCGTTCGTCATAGGTGCAGGTCCCGGCCGGAAGCAGTTGTGCCACGGACGGACGTGCCACCGCCCTGGCGCGCCCGTAGCGTACGACGGCCCTGTCCGGAATGACCCACAGCGCCAGGTTATAAATCGGCAGGAAGTCGTGTGTCCTGCCGTCGACCGCCATGTTTTGCGAATACGTACTGGTGACCGTGCCGCCCGCGGCATTCGGATTGGCCGGGTCATAGCTTGCAGTCTTGGTGATCGACGTGAAGTTCATCGTGCCGGTGCCATGCACCCTGGTCAGGATGTAGCGGTAACCCATGTTCCCTTCGAGCTCCCAGCCGAACGGGAACGCGACCGGGGTGAACGGGATATGGTCGATACCGAAGTCGCCCATCACGTAGAACGCCGCCGAACGCTCGGCCAGCCTTTGCACCGGCTGGTCGTATATCTTGCCGTCGCTGCCCATGCATTGCTTGAGGCAGTCGAAGTTCAGGTTCGGCGCGCCCGCGAGCGCAAACACCTTGTCGACGTCGATCGGGGTCCAGTTGTCCGGCAGGCCGGCCGGGCGTCCGGTGGCGCCGCTGAACAACCGGGTCGACGTCGCCTTGCCAACCAGCGATTGCGCGACGATATCCTGGAACTGGCCGACAGTCATCACGTTCTGCCCTTGCAGGGCGCTGCGCGGATCGGGACTCTGGCCATAACCGTACTTGCAGGCGTTACCGCCCGGCCCCAGCGAACCGGCCGTGTCCTGGCAGCCGACGAAGGTGCCGCGTTGCAGGGCCGACGGGACGATCACCGGCGGAATATAGCCGGGTTTCCCATACGTGCCCACGGGCGTCCTGACGACCCAGCCGCGGCTGTTCCCGGCATACGGGTCCCAGGCGTCGTTGCCGGTGTCACGCAGGTTGAAGCCGGTCTTGAAACGCTTGAAGAACGGGATCGATTCGGGCGTCGCCCAGGCCACGTCGAGTTTTGCGGTGCGTTCGCCGGTATCGCGGATGGCAGGCAACCAGTACGTCTCCGGCGCCTGCGTCAGCAGTGGCTGCTGCGCGGCCGTGTAGCCCGGCACGTATGTCGTGTTGTACGGGCCGATCGGGACCGCGCCCGTTGCCGAACCCGGGAACGCCTGCGCATACTGGGCCGGGCTCGCCTGGTCGAACGTGCTGCCTGCCGGCAGCGTGTATCCCCACAACCCGTTCGGCAGGACGTGCATGGTCACGGGGCCGTAGTAGTTGTTGAAGCTGATGCGCTTCTGGCCGCGCGTCATGCCTGAACGGGCATCGCCGACAAAGAATTCGGCGGTCATGCCGCCGTACCTGTAGGTGCCGCCCAGCTGCAGGTAGCGTGTGGTGATCAGCGCCACATCGTGCAACTGGTCCGTCGTGGCGGTGCCATCGCTGATCGTGTACTGCGTCACGTGGTGGTTGCCGTCGACGGTGACGGAGGCTGGATTCACGTTGGCGACTGTGCCCGAGAGGACGTTGTAGCCCGAGGTGCCGGGCTGCCTGTACAGGTAGTAGCCGGAACCCGGTACCACGCTACGCGTCATGGTGGCCGGGTTGTCGCTGTAGGTCGGACCGGCGTACGCCGGGCTGTACGAACTGGCCTGGTTGAGCAGAAGATTGCCCAGGCTGTAGGCGAGCTGGCTGATGTCGTCGTTGCGACGGTTATAGCTGCCCTTGGCGTACAGGGAAAGCCTGTCGTTCACCTTGAAGTCGGCACGCAGATCGAGATTCCGGCGCCTGTCGACCTCCCGCTTGACGAAGTACCGCACGTTGGACGGCGTGTAGTCGTTCCATTGGTTCAGGCAACTGATCAGCTCGTTGCCTCGCTGGAGCACCGCCTGGCTGCGCATGACGGACGGCGTGATGGCACCCAGCTGCGCCTTCGTGAGCGCCGGAAAAGCGGCGTAGCAATCGGCTTTCGTCTGCGCCGCCGCCGACCGGCTCACCAGGTCGAGCGGTGTTGCCGAATCCAGGTACCCCCCGCCCGCGAGTGGCGAGCGCAGGAAAGGCGTCGTGGCCGCGGCGTCCGCCGTGTTGACCGTGCCCGGCTGGTACGTAAAGGTCTTCCGTGGCGAATTGTCGAAGTCGAGCAGGCGAAAGTAACCCTGCTGCGCGGTCTGCGCGACCTGGGCCGCATGGGCCTCGTTGTCCAGGGTTGTCGACGTGGCGTTAAGCAGCAGGCCAAGGCGGCCATCGAGATATTGGTTGGCAAGGATGACGTTCGCGTCCGGTGTCCATCTCCTGTTCAGCGAGCCTTGCGAGGCCGCCGTGCGAATCGACACGAACGGCTTCCTGAAGTCCAGTGCGGTGCGGGTCTTGATAATGACACTGCCACCCAGCGAACCTTCGGTCATGTCGGCCGTCGAGCCCTTGACCACGTCCACGCTCTTGATCAGGTCGGCGGACAGCTGGCGGAATTCCACGCCGCGGCCGCCGCCACCACCGTTCATGTCGGTGCCCCCTGCGGACTGCACGCCCTGCCCGTCCAGTTCCACGCGGGTGAGGTTGGCGGCGTTGCCGCGCACGGAAACACTGACGCCTTCGCCGAACGCGCCGCGGTCCAGGGCGATGCCCGACATGCGCGAGATCGCCTCGCCGACGTTACGGTCAGGCAGCGAGCCCACGTCCTCGGCCACGATCGAATCGATCAGGGTGGCAGCCCCCTTCTTGCGTTCGATGCCCGATTGTTGCGAGGCCCTGGTGGCAACGATCGATACCCGGTACGGTTCGCCGGCCGCGGTGCTGGCGAATGCCACCTGCGCGTGTTGGACCGCTTTCGCACGGTCAGGGCCAACGGGCGCGCACGCGGGGGGCGGTTTCTTGCGCGCCTTCGCCGCGGCCACGATGAATACGGCACCGCCGGTGGTGACCCTGCTGTCAAGCCCAGTCCCTGACAGGAGCGTCGGCAACGCTTCGGCTACCAGGAAGCTGCCCCGCACCGGATTCGTGCAGATACCGTCCAGGACGTCTTCGGACGCCAGGACGTTGATACCGCCCTGCTTCGCGAACAGATTGATGGTGCTGGTAGCCGGTCCCGCAGGAATATCGAAATGTTTTTTGACTTCCTGGGCGCAACCCGTATCGGGAAATGCTGCCGTACCCGCGACGAGGGAAACCGCGGCCAGGAGACCGCAATGACGTCTGCGCATCACAGGTTTTTTGCACCGATGACAATGCGCTCGGCACTGACCTCGACCGGGACGTTCAGGTATGCGCCGATATCCTTCGCAAACTGTTCAGGCGCGTCGATTCGGTACTGTCCAAAAATCCGCTCCCTTTCCAGCGCCGGATCGGCAATGATGATCTGCCTGGCGCTATAGCGATTGAAGTCGGCGGCCGCCTCGCCGAGCGTCTGTCTCGTGAATGCCAGGTTCCCCTCCCGCCAGGCCAGTTTCCTTTGTATTTCCTGGGGCTGCCTGGCAACGGTAATCTGTGCGGCATTGTAAGGAAGAAAACTACGCTCTCCGGCAACCAGACGTGCCCTGGCCTGGCCGGTCCACACCTCCACGGTTCCTTCCGTGACAAGCACTTCGGCCCCATTCGGGAAGCGCCGGACACCGAATGCGGTGCCGACGGCGCGCACTTCCACGCCGCCCGCTGCGACAACGAAAGGCTTGCTCTTGTCCTTGGCCACCTCGAACCACGCTTCCCCCTTGACCAGGTCGATCTGGCGTCTCGCCGTCGTGAACCTGACTTCCAACCTGCTATCGGAATTCATGTTGGCAATTGAGGTATCAGCCAACGCAACCCGCCTGAATTCTCCCCTGGATGTTGCCAGCGTCGTGCCGCCATCGCGAGATTGCAGCGACATGCCCACGCCAAGTATGGCAACCCCGGCCGCCAAAGCCCCGTATCCGAGCCACGCACGCCGGCTGGCCTTCGCGTTCCCGTGCCCGTCCGATCGCAGGCCGTAACGGTCTTCCCCCGGGTGGATTTTCTGATCCGACACCGCCTGCGTGATCGCATTATCGATCACCAGCGCACGGATATATGCCCCCTTGTGACGGGTGTCCTCTTCCAGCCACGCATCGAAATCGGCCCGCTCGTCTGCGTCGAGCTCGCGTTCCGACTGAATCCGCAGCCACTCAAGGGCCTGGTTATCGATCGCTGACATTGGCTTTCCCTGCCCGGTTGATCTTGCGAGGCTGCATGGTCGCCGGGATGTCACGTACGCCCTGCCTTTTCATCATCTCGGAGATCAGTTCCATCCCCTTGGTGGACTCATATTCAACCGCTTTCTCGGTAACACCCAGCGAATCCGCAGTCTCCTTCTGGGACCAGCCATAGATCCGCCGCGCACGAAATACCGCCCGACATCGATCGGGCAGCCTGCCGATCAGTCCCATCACCCAGCGCAGTTCGGCGCGGCCGAACGCGGTTTGCTCGGGACCCGGGCTGTCGTCCCGCACTTCCAGGTCGCATAAATTGGACATGACTTCGATATCGACGACGGCGTCACGCCGAAGCCGGTCGGTGACGAGGTTCTTCGCCATCTGGACGATGTAGCCGCGCGGGTCGTTCACGTGGGTGATTCCGTCCATCTGCATCACCTTGCAGTACACCTCCTGGATCACGTCGTCCACGTCCGCCGCACTGGCGCACACCCGCCGCAAGCGGAGACGCAGCTCTGCTTCGAACGGCAGCAGGTGCACGGTGAGCCAGTTGATCGTGTCTTGATTCATGTTTTTTTATTGTCCCAAACAGTATGGACGAACGGTGCGAAATTTTCCCTAAAAAAAATTGAAGATGGTTCATAGAAGCTATCCATATTGTCGTTTCCAGGCAAAAACCGGTCTGTCCAGTTGCGAATTGCTAACGAAACTGCAATGATCGCCAACAGACCAATTACAAATTTGGTCGGTCCAAATAATATTTTTGGACAGACCACAATAAAGCTCACGGAGACTACGATGAAGCATGCCAACCACCCCGCAACACCCCGACTTGCGCTGAGTACGTTCACGCTGGCCGTGCTGACGCTCGTGCACCAGGCCCAGGCCCAGCAGGCGGACACGCCGATGGAAAGGGTGACCGTGACGGGTTCCTCGATCAAGCGGATCGCCACCGAGAGCGCGCTGCCGCTCACGGTCTACAAGGCCGAGGAACTGCAAGCCCAGGGCTTGACCACGATGTCCGAAGTGGCGACCTCGCTGGTGACGGCTTCGACCAACGAACCGGTCGGCGGCGGCAGCAGCGGTACGATGATCAACATGCGCGGCCTGAACACCAACCGCACGCTGGTCCTGCTCAACGGCCGGCGCCTGCCGAACGAGGCGAGCGGTGCCAGTTCGGTCAACGTGGACGTGATCCCGATGAGCGCCATCGAGCGCGTCGAGGTGCTGCGCGACGGCGCTTCCTCGATCTACGGTACCGACGCCATCGCCGGCGTCGTCAACTTCATTACCAGGCGCAGCTACGACGGCGTCAAGCTGACCGGCAGCTATGTCGATCCGGAGCGCCACGGCGGCGGACAGCAGCCGCGCCTGTCGATCGTCGCGGGCAAGGGCGACCTGCAGAAGGACGGCTGGAACGTGTACGCCGCCTTCGACACGCAAAGGCGCTATTCGCTGATGCAGAAGGACCGCCCCAACATCTGGAATCCGGACGACATCGTCGCGCTGGGCGGCACGGCGTTCTCGACCAACACCTCGGGTTCGTCGTCGGCGCCGGCTAACTTTACCGTCTACAACAACGGCAAGGCGACCAGCACCACCGGCAATCCATACTGGTCGAGCGGCTGCGCCAGCAACTACGACGCCAGGTACAGCCTGGCGTCGACGAGGGCGAAGAACACCACGTGCATCCTCGACCCGACCCTGTACCCGCAACTGCTGCCGGACGCGATGCAGAGCACCCTGCTCACCAAGGCGTCGCTGCGCCATGGCCAGGACGGCCTGCTGACCGTCGAGATACTCAACACCGAGTCGTATATCGACGCGTCGAATCCGCCGCAGGTCGTCGGTGCGCAGACAGCCTATTCCGTGCTGAGCCCCACACTGCGCAAGCCGCTGTTCATCACCAAAGCCAGCAAATGGTACCCGGGCGGCAGCGGCGGCGTGCCGGCCGTCGCCGGCGTGACGGGACAAGACCTCGCCCTGACCTGGAGCCTGGACGAAGCCGGTGCCGCCGTGACGGACGGCCGCCAGCGCACCAACCGGATCGTCGTCAACGACGAGGGCATCGTCGCGGGCTGGGACTACCGTGTCGGCCTCAACGTGTCGCAAAGCCGCGCAACCGTCAGCTGGAAGAACGGGTTCTTCTCCACGCCCGGTCTTTACCAGGGCGTGGCGAGCGGCGTCCTGAACCCGTTCGGCAAGCAGGACGAGGCCGGCAAGGCCTACCTGGACAGCATCAGCATGGACGGCCAGACCTACCGCAGCGGACGCGTACGCTTTTATGGCACCGACTTCAACCTGTCCCGGTCCGTGTCCGACCTGTCCGGCGGCCCGCTGATGCTGGCCGTGGGCGGCGACCTGCACCGCGACACGTGGAACAGCGACGTCGGCATGAACGCCGAGGAGGTGGTCTACAAGGTGTCCGGCAACCCCGGCACGCATTCATCCGGCGGACGCACCGTCGGCGCCCTGTATGCGGAGATCGACGCCCCGATCACCAAAAGCCTGGACCTGACCGCCGCGGTGCGCGCCGACCATTTCAGCGATTTCGGCAACACCGTCAACCCGAAGCTCAGTCTGCGCTGGGAGGCGAGCAAGAAAATCATGCTGCGCACCACCGCCAGCACGGGCTTCCGTGCCCCCACCCTGCCCGAGCTGTACGGCGCGGCGCGCCAGCTGGTGCCATCGACCCATCGCTGGGACGACCCGCTGCTGTGCCCAGGTCCCACGCCGTCGGTCGCGGCCACCGGCACGCCCAATCCGGCCTACGCGAACCTCGGCCTGGACCCGGCGACCGTGTGCAACACCCAGCTGACCACCCTGACGGGCGCCAACCCCGACCTGCAACCGGAAAAGTCGAAGACCTTCACGGCCGGCATCGTAGTCGAACCCGTCAAGAACGCGGTGGTCTCGTTCGACTTCTGGGATGTCCGCATGAAGGGCACGATCGCGCAAATGACCGAAGATACGATCTTCAGCAATGTCCAGAAGTACGCCAACCTCTTCGTGCGCAACCCGGACGGCACGCTCAAGTACATCGACGTCTCGCGCATGAACCTGGGCGGCCTGCATACGCAAGGTATCGACACCACGTTCAGCTACACCATCCCGACCGCGCAACTCGGCAAGTTCGGCGTCGCCCTGGATGGCACCTACGTGCGCAAGTACGAGACCCAGACCGATTCGGGCGGGGCCTGGGTGGATGCGGTGGGCCAGCCGGGCGCGCTCGCGACCGGCTCCACGTCGGCGAATACCTACGTGTTCCGCTGGAAGTCGAACCTGCGCCTGTCCTGGTCTTACCGCGGATTCGGGACACAGCTGACCCAGCAGTACACCTCGCACTACATCGACACCAACGCCCTGCCCAGCCAGCAGCCGGGCCAGCCGTACTACCACGTGATCTCGTCGTACAAGCTGTACAACCTGAGCACCCGCTACAAGTTCAACAGGCACCTGACGGTCAGCTTTGGCATCAACAACCTGTTCGACGTCGACCCGCCGCTGTCGAACCAGCGCATCTCGTCGCGCGTGGTATTCGCCCAGAACGTCGCCAAGCCGATCGGCCGTACCTGGCTGACGCGCGCGGAATACACGTTCTGATCGATGAACCGAATGACGGCCCGCGGGGGCTGTCTCCTTTGCCCAGGCGGGATGTTCCTGCCTGGGATTTTTTCGCCGACCACCATGACACACCTCCCTCATCCGACTGCGGCACGCCCGTTCGACGGGACGCGTCCTTTCACACGCGCCGCCACGGTCGCGGCATGCCTGTTCTGGTGCGCGCTGCCCGGTCGGGCCGAGCCCCAGGCGCACCAGAGCGGCGCCGGGCTTCGCTATGATTTCACGGACCGTCCCGCAACGGGCGCGATCGCAGTCCAGGCCAGGCCCGGCAACGATGTCCCGCTGTATGACGCCGCCACCGGCTACGGCTTCGTCGGCGCGACCGCGGCACTCCCGGCCCGTCCCGTCCACACGGCGTCGATCCGGCGCGCCGCCGCCGGCTACGTCATCACGGAACCCGCGCTCGATCCGAACGCGGGCACCGATCATTACAACAACTTCGGCATGGCCTTCCGCATCCAGGCGGGGCCCGGCGCGTACGCGATCCGCGTGAAGACCACATCGGACGCCGCGGACACGACGGTTGCGGTGACCGGCATGCAAGCCAGCCGCCTGTCCCAACCGGTCTTCTGGGACGCCGCGGGCCGGCTGCCGAACAAGACCATGGCGGTGGCGCAGGGACGCGACTGGACCTACCGCTACGTGAACGGCCGCGGCTTCATCGACATCGAGATCGAACCGAAGAAGGCCGGGGTGCCGGTGGGACTCTCGGAAATCGTGTTGAGCCCGATCCCGCCGCAGGCGCGCCCCGCCGGCGTACTGCCCGCCATCTACACGCTGGGCGATTCCACGGTCAAGTCCTATACGTTCGACGAGGCCCCGATGAGCGGCTGGGGCCAGGTCATCGGCCAGCTGTTCGATTCGAACAAAGTCCGGGTCGTGAACTACTCGATGGGCGGACGTTCGTTCCGCAACGCCTATGCGGAAGGCCGGCTGAACGACCTGCTGCTGACCGGGTACGCCGGCGACGTCGTCATGATCCAGTTCGGGCACAACGACGAGAGCCTCGACGAGACGCGCCGCTTCGGCCGCGGCGCCACCGAGGCCATGTACGAGGAAATGATCCGCGAGGTCTACGTGCCCGCCATCCGCGCACGCGGCATGGTGCCGGTCTTCGTCACGCCGATGTCGCGCGTGAACGGCGCACAAAAGCCGGGCCAGCCCTACGTCAATTCCTTCGACAAGCGCCGCTTTCCGGACCTGATGAGGAAGCTCGGCGCCGAACTGGACGTCCCGGTCGTCGACCTGAACGCGCGCAGCGTCGAGTACTACAACGCAGCCGGCCGGCAGGCGATCACCGCGATGGTGATGTCGATCGAAGCCGGGGAAACGCCGGGCAAGACCAACGACGGCAGCTATGCCAACGGTCATCCCGCCAACAAGATCGACGGCACCCATTTCAAGGAAGCGCTCGCCAAACAGTATGCGCGCATGGTGGTCACCGAACTGGCGCGCCTCGCCGGTGACGGCAACCCGGGCGATCCGGTGGCCGGCCGCATGGTGGCCCTGCTTCGCCCCGAGGTGCGCCGGGCGATCGCGGCAGACGACTGGTCGCCGGTCTACCCGGAGATCGCGGCCGACATCACGGGGGGTGACGGCGCCTACTACCGCAACCAGATCGAGAAACTGCTGCAGCTGGGCGCGCTCCACAAGGATGCGCAGGGCCGCTTCCATCCCGAGGCGCCGATGCGAACGAGTGCGTTCTGCGAGGCGCTGGCGAGCCTGATGCGCTTGCCCGCCGGGCTGCTGTCCCGCTACGCGGACGGTCCGCTGTCGCGCGAAGTCATGGGCGCCATCCTGGACGACGCCTACCACGCGACGTTCGCGGCCAGGCCCGCCTACATGACCGACTACAACGGCAAGACCATCCTTCCCGGCAGCCCGGGCTACGACCCGAACCTGGACACCGGTGCGCGCGGCGCCATGTACTACCCGCTCGTGCGCTGGGCCCAGCTGGCGGATACGGACGACGCCTCGCCGGTCTACGCGGACAAGCTGCGCGACGCCTACGAGCTGGGGCTGATCCGATCGGAAGCCGGGATCGCGCGTGGGCGCATGGTCAACGGCCGGCTGCTGGAACCGCGAGCCGGGGTGACCAGGGCCAAGGCGGCCAAGGCCCTGTATTTCATGTGGGTTCTCGCCCAGGCACCGAAGGAGGAAAACCAACAACGCTGAAGAGTCGGCGTCCTTAAGCACTATCAACTGGTCTGATAACAACAATTGGAGACAAAGGAAGATGAAGCGCTTATTCATTCGTTTGGGCGGCACGGTGGTCCTGTCCGCCGGCCTGATCGCCTGTGGCGGCGGAAGCGGGGGCGGTTCGACGTCGGCGTCCCCCAGGCTCCTCGCGATGGCGGAGTCGTCCGTTACGCCGACCGCGGCCAGCCCTGTCATTCATATGCTGGGCGATTCGACGATGACGATGTACACGCAGGATCGCCGTCCGCAAATGGGCTGGGGCGAAGCGATGCCCCAGTTTTTCGATTCGACGGTCAAGGTCAACAATTGGGCCCTCGGTGGCCGCAGTTCGAGAAGTTTTTATTACGAAGCGACGCGCTGGCCCGCCATCCTCCCGAAAATCAGTGCAGGCGACTATGTCATCGTCCAGTTCGCTCACAACGATCAAAAATCGGGCTCGGATTACGCCACGTACGGCACGTACGCCTTCTGCAGCGATGGGACCATGGATGGCGAGGCATGCGTGGGCCGGCCAGACAAGGTCGACCCGACGGTCGACATCTCGGAACACTCGTACTACCAGTGGCTGAAGAAATATGTCCAGCAGATTCGTGCAAGAGGTGCCAATCCAATCCTGATGTCCCCCATCGTGCGCAAGTACTTCAGCGGCACGACGATCACGCCGACTGGACAGCACAATGTCGGCATCATCGGTGGAGAAACCCGTGCTCGCGGAGATTATGTCGCCGCGATGAAAGCGGTGGCGGCCAGGTATTCCGTTCCTTTCGTCGATATCACTGCCGAGACCAGGAAGATCGTGGAAAGCTACGGCGACGCGGCGGCGACGGCAAACCTTTACATTGCGGCGGACAGCACCCACCCGCAGGTCCTGTTTGCCAATCTGATCGCCAAGCGCGCGGTCGAGGGGATGAAGAAGCTCGCCATTCTGAATGACCACATGGTACCGGTCACCTCGCTCATCGCCAGCCCGGGCACATTGGACTTTTCCACGCGCTACGTGGGCATGCCGACGACCAAAAGCGCGACACTGTCCGCATTCGACCTGGAACCCGCGTCGGGAACGGTCACGGTGACGGCCCCGGCGAACTTTGCGCTATCGCTGGATAACATCAGCTGGGCACAGAGTGTCGGCATTCCTTTTGCAAACGGGGCATTCATCCAGCCGCTGGCGGTCCGGTTCACGCCGGGTGAGGCGAAGACTTACAGCGGCAATGTCAGCTTTACCGTGGGTAACGTGCCTCTGAATACGACGCTGGCTGTCCAGGGAAGCGGTATTTCGGTCACCGGAGGCATCCCCTCGTATGCCAACTGGTTCACCGCCGGCACCTCGCTCTCACCGATTACCGATGGGCTTGTTACCGGCAGCAACGCCAGCGTGAGCGGGCTCGTTGCGCAGTCATCGAAGGTGATTGCGGTCGATGGCCAGGACACGACGGTTGCCCGTTACGTGGCCGATTCGCCGGTACGCAATAACAACCAGTTCCTGCAGTTCGCCGTCTCGCCCGGGAATGGCACTTTTGCGGTCGACACGATTTCCGCCTACCTGACCAGCAGCGGTGGATCGACGGTGGTCGCCGATATCGAATACTCGCTGAATCCGGATTTCTCGGGTTCGACCAGGCTGAATACCGCGCCCTTGAAGTTCGTGAAGGACACGTTCACGGCCAGGCTCGTCTACCCCGTCGTAGTCCAGGTACCGGCCGGGCGCACATTGTATGTCCGCGTATTCCCGTGGAATACCGCCGGCACCCTGGGAAAAATGCTGGCCATTTACGGCGTCAAAGTGTCGGGGAGTGCAAAGAACGCGGCGCCGACGTTTGTCGACGGCACATCCGGTTTCTCGATGCTGCGCTCGGGCCTGACATGGAACCGGATCACCAATAAATACAGCGCGTCCATCATGCTGACCAATACGAGCGGAACCACGCTCACGGGACCGTTTCAGCTGGCATTCAGCCACCTCACCGCCGGCGTCACGATCGACAACGCCAGCGGCATGCACGAGGGCGTCCCTTACATCACCGCTGCCGCCGGTTCGCTCGCGTCCGGCGCATCGCTTACCGTGCCGGTCACCTATAGCAACCCGAACAGGGTCGCCATCGCGTACACAAATGCGATTTACATCGGCAATTTCTAAATCCGGGAAAAACTCAATCATGCGTAATGTAAAAACGTTCGTTCCGCAGTGCCTGTTCGCATGGGCGCTGTTGGCACATGGCGCTGCGCAGGCAGTCCCCAGCTACCACGTCACCTTGAACACCGCTGCTCATACCGGCCAGGCGCTGATGGACTTCACCTTCCTGGCAAACGCGGGGGCCACGCCGGCGACTGCCGTGCTGAACAACTTCGTCGGCGCGTTCGGCCCGGAGTTCGATCGCTCCACCGGGGTGACCGGCCTCGTGCCAGGACAGGTCGCACTCGGCAATCAAGGGGGAGGAAGCTATTTCACCCAGTGGGTCAGCCTGGGAGGACTGTTCAGCTTCGATGTGCAGTTCGATGGCGACTATGCGAGCACCGACAATATCGATGCGTCGCAGTTCAACGCCACTTTGTATAGCAGCGGCTTCGGCAGCTACATCGGCGCAGCCGGCAGTTTCGCCGCATTTGAATTGCTGCCGCTTTCCAATGGCTCGCCAGGTCAGGTGCTGGTTTCGTCACCCAACGGCATGGGGACGGTGAGCGCCATTCCCGAACCGTCGGGCTTGTTCTTGAGCGGATTGGCCATACTGGGGCTGGTTCGACGGCACAAGCGTCGCCGCGTGGCGGCATCGCGACATGCCCCGTCAATCATTCAGAAGACCCTCGTATTGGCAACCCTCGCTGCCGGGCAGGCCTACGCAGCTCCCATTTCCCTGGACAAGACTGCCAGCATCACCGCGACGTACAACGGCAACGCCGAGGACATTGTCGGACTCGATCATGATTTCCAGGTCGAAACCGGCAGCAATACGACCACCCTTGACCCCAGCAACACCGGCGTCGAATTCCTGACCGCCGACGCCTTGTTCGGGTTCGATTTCTCCACAACCGGCCTGCTGACCGTCTACAACAACTTGCCGGCAGCCAGCAACGCCGACTACCGGCTGACCTTCGATATCGGCAGCGGCCTGGCTCGCCCGATCGCCAGCTTCACCCTCGTCGACGGCAGCGGCCTGGTGAGCGGCGTGCCGGGCCTGGCGATCCTGGGCGACCACAGCATCGGGCTGGATTTGAGCGGACTCGCCTGGACCGATGGCTTCGGCCAGTTCAGCGTCCAGCTCGGCACCGCCGAGGTGCCCGAACCGGCCAGCGCCGCCCTGGTGCTGGCCGGCGCCGCCGGACTGGCAGCTGCCCGCCGCAAGCGTACAGCGCGTGCCTGATCGACGACCGTCCCTTTCAAGGAGAATCCGAATGCGACACCTGAACGTCAAGGCGGCGCTGCGCGCGACCGCCCTGCTTGCGGGCGCCCTGTGCGCGGCAGGCAATATGGCGACCATTGCACATGGCGCGACGACCGACCCCGCCCGTGCGACCGCACCTCCAGATGGCTGGGCCAGCCAGGGCGGAGGCACCACGGCCGGCGCCAGCGCCACCGCCGACCAGGTCTATACCGTCACGAACCGCGCCCAGCTGCTGGCCGCGATCGCCAACGGCGGCACGACGCCGAAGATCATCAAGCTGTCCGGCATCGTCGACATGACCGAGGGCAAGCCATACACCTCGACCGCCGACCAGTCTGCGCGCGGCGCCATCCGGCTCAAGAGCAATACGACGCTGATCGGCGACGGCGCGAGTGCCGGCCTCGTCAACGGCCATATCATCCTGTCGAACGTGAGCCAGATCATCATCCGCAACCTAAAGATCCAGAATCCATGCGACGTCGGACCGATCTGGGATCCGACCGACGGCGCGACCGGCAACTGGAACGCGGCCTATGACGCGATCGGCATCTCGGGCTCGGACCACATCTGGATCGACCACAACTCGTTCACCGACGCCCCGGTCACGGACAATTTCCTGCCCATCGAGAACGGCCACGCGAAACAGTGCCACGATGGCGCCGTCGACATCACCAACGCGTCCGACTACGTGACCGTGTCGTACAACGTGTTCGGCGAGCACGACAAGAACAACCTGGTCGGCTCGAGCAGCTCGGCGGCCACCGACGAAGGCAAGCTGCGCGTCACCTTCAGCAACAACGTGTTCCGCGCCATCCAGTCGCGCGCCCCACGCGTGCGCTTCGGCCAGGTTCACCTGTTCAACAACTACTACACAGGCGGCAAGTCGGCCGACGTGTACAGGAACAGCTATAGCGTGGGGCCGGGGACCAGTGCGAAGATCCTGTCCAACGCCAACATGTTCGAGATCGCGGGCGCCGCCGGCTGCGACAGCGTCATCCGGAACCCCGGCGACGCCACCGCCGGCACCTTCAGGGACACCGGCTCGCTGCTGAACGGCGCGGCACTGGGCGCGTGTGCCGTGTCGAACGCGACGACGTGGACGCCGCCGTATGCCTACACGCCGCGCCCCGCCGCGCTGGTCAAGGCGAATGCGCTGGCGCAGGCCGGAGGCGGAAAGCTGACGACGTCGATCGCCGGCACGGGCAAGGTCACCGTCGACACGGGCCCCGTCCTGAACTGCCCCGCGACCGGCCTCTACTTCTGCGACGACTTCCAGAACGGTACGACCGGCAAATGGGACCTGAAGCCCGTAGCGGGACCAAACGGGACTTTCAGCGTCGTTCCGGAAGCAGCCGGCAGCGCCAGCAAGGTGTTGCAGTACACGGCCGCCACGACCGGCGGCGTGCTGGCCCTGGTCAAGCCGGCCGCATTCGCCGGCGTCGCGTCCGCGGACTACTACCTGGAGGCGCGCATCCGCCCGATGACCAACGGCGCCACCAGCACCAAGCAGCTCTACCTGATCACCCGCTACGTCGATGCCGGCAACTGGTATGGCGCCGGCCTGAACGTGCAGAGCAGCACCACCAGCACCCAGGTCGAGATCGCCAAGATGCTGAACGGTTCGCTGAGTCGCGTGGCCCAGGCGAGGTCGCCGATTGCCATGGACGCCCAGTTCTATACCGTGCGCTTCGAGCTGATCGGCAGCAAGCTCACCGTCTACCTGGACGGCAAGAACATGGGCTCGGTGACCGATGCGTCGTTCGCGCAGCGCGGCCTGATCGGCCTGTACACGACCAACAAGTCGTTCCAGATCGACGACATGCACGTTGGCGACCCGCGCATGAAGCCGGTGCAGCTGACCCTGAATCCATCCGCCCCCACCTACACGGCGGAAGCGGGTGATGCGCCGACACGCATTACCGTCACCGCCGTCGCCGCCGATGGAACGGCCGACAGCTTCGCCGTCAGCTCCAGCAATCCGGACGTGGTCAGCGCGGTCGCCAGCGGGAATACCGTCACGCTGACGCCGCTGTCCGCCGGCAACGCCAGCATCGTGTTCACCAGCGGTTCCGAATCCACGCTCACCCGTACCGTCACGGCCAGCGTGGCGCCGCAATTCGTCCAGCCAACCCAGACTTACCTGCTCCGGGGCGCAAGTGCTCCGGCCGCACGGGCCGGCGCCGCCAACATCGATACCGTACTCAAGCTTACCTTCGACAGGCCGCCGACGCTGGGCACGAACGGCAGCATCCGCATCTTCCGCATGGCCGACGATACCCTGGTGGACGTGATCCGTACTCACGGCGAGACGGACGCGATCGGCTATTCCGGGCAGACCGTCGTTCGGCGCGTGAACACGGCGCCGATCCGGATCGACGGCAATACGGCGACGATTGCACTGCACAACGGCAAGCTGAACTACGGGACCGAATATTACGTCGCCATTGCAAACGGCGTATTCACCAATACCACGCTGGGCGGCACGCCTTTCGTCGGCATCGGCAGGCTGGGCGGCTGGTCGTTCACCACGAAGGCGGCCGCACCGACCGCCAGCACAGTCACGGTCGACGACGACGATGATGCTGCGGATTTCCGCACGGTGCAGGGCGCGCTGAACTACGCGATGCAGAAGTTCTCGAAAACCGCGCCGGTGACGGTCAACGTGAAAAACGGCACGTACGATGAACTGCTGTTCTTGAACGGCAAGGACAACGTGACGATCAGGGGCGAAAGCCGCGACGGCGTCCTGATCCGCTACACCAATAACGACAGCCTGAATCCGGGCACCGGGGCGAGCCAGTCGCCGACCACGACCGGTTCCCCGGCCGGCGGGCGTGCGGTGATGCTGATCGAGTCTTCGGACATGCTGGTGCTCAATAATCTCAGCCTGAAAAACACGACCATTCTCTCGCCGTCGATCTCGGGCCAGGCGGAAACGATGTACTTCAACAGCGACACGCGCCTGGTGGCGAAGAACGCCAGCTTCTACAGCGAGCAGGACACGCTGAACCTGAAGGGTTGGGCATGGTTCTACAATACCCTCGTGGCCGGTAACGTCGACTTCATCTGGGGCGGCAGCCACGCTGCCCTCTTCGAGAACAGCGAAATTCGCAGCGTCGGCATCAGTACCAGCGCGACCGGGGGCGGCTATGTGCTGCAGGCCCGCGTGCCGTCCGCCAGCGACATCGGTTACGTGTTCCTCAACAGCACGCTGACCCATGGTCCAGGCCCCGGTCCCAATCACGGCGACATACCGGCGGGTGCCACCTACCTGGCGCGCAGCCCGGGCGGCACCGCGTCCTGGGACAACATCGCCTTCATCAACTGCAAGATGGATACGCACATCGCAGCCGCCGGGTGGGCCGGCCTCGGCGTGAACGGCCAGCCTGCGCCGAACCCGACCGTGCCAAACGCCAGCTCCGGCTGGCGCGAGTATGGCAGCACGACACTGGCCGGCACGCCGATCGACCTGCGCATGCGCGTGGGTGGCTATGCGCTCAGCGATAGCGACGTTGCGGACAGGTTCGCGACCCGCGCAAAGGTATTCTCGGCCTACGGTAACGGTGTGGGCTGGAATCCGCAGCCGTAAGCACAGCGCGAGACTGGGAATGCCCCGCATGCGTGTGGGGCATTTTTCATTTTCCGGGATGGTCGACGCGCGGCTGATTTAGCTGCGCTCACGCGATAGACCAATGAGAGATTCAGACCGTCTTCGACAGCGTTAAAGCGTGGCGCTGATCTACAGACAGGATGGAGGCGAGGACGGGAGTCGAACCCGTCCAGACGGCTTTGCAGGCCGTTTTGGATCTTACGAATCAAAGAGTTAGCTCTGCACCGGACTTTGCACCGCATGAGTCCGTTCAACACGCGACGCTGAACAGCACCACACAGGCCGGTCGGCTCGCGATCAGAGCCAAGGCAATAGACGTCCCAGCTGCGCCGCAAGCGCGTTCAGCAGCTGCCTCATCTGCGACAGGATCTGTTCCCCGTTCATGGCATTTTCCCTGGTGTCTATTGCGATGTTGCTATTGGTCAGCGAAACGCATAACCAGTGGCACCAACATCTGGGAAGCCGGTAGACCAAGTACCACCGCCGCCGACTCCTAAACGGTTTATAACGTTTTCCGTCAACCGAGGATCGGTTCGTTCGGGAGCCACATACAGGCGTCTGTCAATTCAGCGCCGGCAACCGTGGTCCAGCTTTTCCTTGACCACCTTATCAGCAAGCGCCTGCTTGTTTTGCCCCATAAGTTGCTTGATTCACTGTATATCCATCGCCCGCATCCGAAGAAAGTTGCTGAACGAGCCCTTTGCACGAAAAGCCCATTATTTTTAGATACTGTTTTGCAGATCTGGCAGCTTGTTCGTTCCAGTCGATATCTAAGCTATCCACTGCTACTGTAGCGTCGGTAACGTTATATCCGCTTCCTGCATCCGATGAGAGTTGCTGGATAAGTCCCTGCCGTGAGAAGCCTTTTACACGAAGATACTGCTTTGCCGATCTCACGGCATTATTCTGAGGTCCAGTAAGATCTCCCGCCCAGGCGGAAGCGACGGCGAACAAACCAACAATCATTGCAATCTTCAAGGAATGCATTCGACAAGTCTCCAAACTATTCAACGTGCTGAACTGGTAACCGGCCAGCTATCGGGCACCGACAAAGGTACAGCTTTCCTCTTCAATACCCGGCGTGTAGCGGTTCGGCTCGAGATTCTTACAACTTAAATTTCGTATTTGCAATTTTACAATCGTGTTATAGGCAAGTCCATCGAAATTGGCTGGAGATTGTCATAGAAACTGTAACGCGGTCCATCAAGGTGTACTGCGAACATCTCTTCGAGCCTTTTTCGTGACACCTGTAAGTACGGGCGAACATGATCGAGCTCGGCATGTCCAAGCAGAAGCTGGACGGTTTCAACGTCGGCGCCTTGCTGGATCAGCCTTGAGGCCATGGTGCGTCGGCCGCTATGCGACGAACCGCCCCGTAAGCCCGCGTCCCCGATATAGTTTCGTGACGTGGGACTGCAAGCTATCGCATTCCAAGTACTCGACAGGCTCGCCGGCCCAGCTCACGCGTCGTTTGGTATTCAAGGGAAACTTGTAGCCTGCCTGGGAATCCACTGCCTTGCGCTCCTCTTCAGGCACGCCGTAGCGCTTCATCCAGGCGTAGAGGCTGTGCATGCTTACCCCGAGGCGCTCGGCCACCTGCTTGATCGCCGCGATCTTGAATTCCTCCGTGTACCGCTTTCCACTCATATCTTCTCCTTGACCCAGAGTTATGGCTCAGGAGTGTCTATGATTGTCGTGGCGATTCAGTGAGAGCAAATCCCAGGCGCAAGCGCGTACGATCTTCATGGGTTCCATCCCTTGAAGGGCTACGCTGCCGCGCAGACCGGCGAGGGCTGCACCGATTTACGGCCCGGCAGCAGGAAATACGCCAGCGCGGGCAGCAGGATCAGCGCGCCGAGCATGTTCCAGACGAACATAAACGCCAGCAAGATACCCATGTCTGCCTGGAACCGGATGGGCGACCACGCCCAGGTCGCAACCGCGAGCGCAAGGGTCAGCCCGGTCAGCAACACGACGCGACCGGTAAACTGCAACGCATGGTGATAGGCATCGGACAGGGTGTCGCCTGCCTTCAGCCGGGCCAGCATGACCGACAGCACGTACAGCGCGTAGTCCACGCCGATGCCGACGCCAAGCGCGATGACCGGCAGCGTGGCCACTTTCACGCCCATCCCCAGCCATACCATCAACGCTTCGCACAGGATCGACGTGACGACCAGCGGCAGCACCGCGCACACGACCGCGCGCCAGGAACGGAACGTGAAGAAGCACAACAGGATCACGGCGCCATACACCCACAGCAGCATTTCGCGCATTGCCTTCTTGACGACGATATTGGTCGCCGCGTCGATACCTGCACTACCCGCCGCGAGCATGAACCGCTCCCCGTCGCTCTTGTTGGCGGCAATGAAACGCTCGGTTTCGTCCACCACCCGTGTCAGCGTCTCGGCCTTGTGGTCCTTCAGGTAGACGTACAGCGACAGGAAGGAGCACCCCTGGTTGAACAGCTCGCGCGGCGCACGCGTCTGCACACCCCCGAGGGCGGCATCGTTCGGAATGAGTTCATACCATTTCAGGTTGCCTTCGTTATAGCCGACCATCGATATCCTGGACAGCGCGGCCATCGAATTGGTGGCCTCCACGCCCGGGAGCTGCTCGAGCCGCCATGCGAGTTCGTCCACCTTGGCAAGGTTGGCGTAGCGGGTACACTGGTCCTCCGGCGTCGACACCATCACCGTCAGGATATCGGCGCTGGCCGCATAGTTGCGGGCCATGAAATCGTTGTCGAGGTTGTATCGCGAATCGGCGCGTAGTTCCGGCGCCCCTGGATCGAGATCGCCGATCTTCAGGTGCAGGCTCACCATGTAGCCCGCCACGCTGATGCCCGTGCCGATCACGATGGCCGCGATCGCAGGGCCTCGCCGCGTGAAATGATCGAGTTGGCGCCACAGCCAGGCGCGCTCGCCAGCCGCTCCTTCGGTTTCGACCTGGAGGCTGCGGATCGCGGCGCGGCGGCTCACACCGACGTACGACAGGAGAATGGGTAGCAACACCAGGTTGGTAAAGATCAGGACGGCGACGCCGATACTGGCCACCGCAGCCAGGTCCTGGATCACCTGGATCTTGATCAGGGCCAGTACGGCGAACCCGACCGCGTCGCACAACAGCGCCGTCATGCCAGCCACGAACAGGCGGCGGAAGGTGTAGCGTGCGGCGACGGTCCGGTGCGTGCCACGTCCCACGTCCTGCATGATGCCGTTCATTTTTTGCGCGCCGTGGCTCATGCCGATGGCGAAGACCAGGAATGGCACGAGGATCGAATACGGATCCAGTTCATAGCCGGCAAGCGCGAGGAGGCCGCATTGCCAGACCACGGCGATGAGCGAGCACATGACCACCAGGGCGGTGCTGCGTACGCAGCGTGTGTAGCCATACAGCACAGCGCTGCAGATCCCGATCGCGATGCCAAAGAACGCCAGCACCTGGGTCATGCCCTCGATCAGATCACCCATCACCTTCGCAAATCCGGTGATATGGATGCGCACCGACGGACTCTGGTACTTGGCGCGCAGCGCTTCAAGATGACGGCCCAGCTCGCCGTAGTTCAGGGCGTGGCCGTTCTGCGGATTCTTGTCGAGCAGCGGCACCACGATGATGCTCGATTTGAAATCGGCGGCCACCAGCTGCCCGATTTCGCCAGAGCGTTCGACGTTGGTCCTGACCTCCGCAAGAGCGGCGGTACTGCCATCATAGCTGTCTCCGATCACGACATTGCCGTCGAGCCCGTCTTCGGTCACGGCCACCCAGCGCGTGTTGCTGGTCCAGAGCGACTTCATGAACGGACGATCGACGCCTGGAAGAAGATAAATGTCGTCGTTGAGCTTCTGCAGGGTGGCCAGGTAATCCTTGTCGAAGATCGACGCGCCAGTCGTCTCCACCGCAACACGGATCGCGTTGCCCTGCCCGGCCAGGTTACCCTTGTTGGCGACATAGTTGACGATGTAAGGGTGACTGGTGGGGATGGTCTTCTCGAAGCTTGCGTTCAGTCTGAGGCGCGTGGCCTGCCAGCCGAGGAACACACTCAGCAACAGGCACATCAGGACGATCCAGGGCCGATTGTTGAACAGCAGCCGCTCCGGCAGCGAACCGGATGACGTGTCGAAATCTTCGAGGCGGGCGACCACGGGCTGGTGGTCGAGCGTGGTATCAGTATGCATGATGCTGTTGCCTTAGAGTTTTGGTTGGCGCCGTACGCCGCGCAAGGTTGCTACGATCAGGCCGCCATCGGGCGCCGCCGCAAGGCCCGCGGCCGGCGCCGGTTCCCTTGCCGCATGCTTTTGGAAACTCGCGCCGCCGTCGCGGCTGACGAGGACATCCCCCGTCTGGGCCAGCAGAACGATGCTGCCGTCATCGCGTTCGATCCCCGCGCTGATGGACGCGTTGACCCCACTATCGATCTTGTCCCAGTGGAGGCCACGGTCAGTCGTGCGGTACACATTGCCGCGCAAGCCATAGGCCAGCAGTGTTCCCGACCGGGTCAGCAGCAGACCGAAGAAGGTACCCTTGTACGGCGAGGGCAATGCCTCGAACGTGGCCCCGCCGTCGCTTGAGCGCAGCAGCAGGCCCTGTTCGCCGGCGATGTAGACATCCTTGCCCACGACGCGCACCGCCGACATGTGCAGCCCTTTCGGATTGGGCAGCCGCGCGGACAGCGGAGCCCACGTCCGGCCGCCGTCGCTGGTCATGAACGCCAGGTTGTAGGCGCCGACTGCGAATCCATGCAGGTTGTCGGCAAAGTCGACATCAAAGAAGGGTTTGTCCGGCCCCTCCGCGAGCAATTGGCTCGCAAGGCGGTTGGCGCGGTCGTCGCCACCGGCGCGCAGGCTGGCGGCCTGCAATGACGCGGCCCGGACACCGTCGAGCTGCAGCGTCCAGCTGGCGCCGCCATCCTCGGTTGTCAGGATCGTACCCAGGTGGCCGACGGCCCAGCCCGACCGCCCGTCGACGAACCGGATCGCGGTGAGGGTGGTCTGCACTGGCACCTTGGCCTGGCGCCAGCTCGCGCCGGCGTCGTCGGAGACCAGCACGATGCCGCGTTCGCCGCCGACAACCACCCGCTGGCCCGCGCGGGCCACCGCTAGGGCCGCCACCGTGACGGCCTTGCTGCTGGCAAGCGCGCCGTTACGCAATACGGCGGGCATGGACGGCGCCGTCGGCGCGGCGGCGGCAAGCGCCGCTACCAGTCCGAGTGCGACACCTCCAGTGAGCAGTGCGCGTTTCATCAGCGCGCACCTTCGTTGGCCAGCGCCTCCGGGCTGAAGTCCGCCGGCGTCAGCGCGGGCACGGCCGGCTTGTATTGCGTCGCCATCTCGTTAGTGGCCATGTTCAAATAATACGCCCCGGTACGCAGGTCGTAGCCGCCCCATTGGGTCTGGCCGATCAGTGCAGGGATGTCCGGTGCCAGCAGCGTGAGCGTAAAGTTTGTGCGCACGAGCTCATTGTTGGCGTCCCAGCCGTCGATCAGGATGATCTGCCAGGTGTCTTCGTCGACGTAGTACCTGCGCTTGGGTACGACGTGACGCTTGCCGGCTGCCAAGGCTGCCTCGACGACCCAGACGCGATGCAGTTCCCAACGCACCAGCGAAGGATTGAGGCTCTTCGGCTGGAGCAGGTCGGCGATCCTGGCCGCGTCGGCGCGGTTGTTATTGTAGGGAATGTAGACTTCCTTCTTGCCCACCAGCTTGAGCTCGTGCTTGTCGAGCGGGCCGAACAGCATGAACGCCTCGTCGACGAGCCCGATGCCGGACGTGACCGCGTCCGGCGTATCGTAAGCCACGGACGGTCCCTTGCGTACGCGCCGTTGCCCGACCAGGTACTGCCACAATCCGCGCGCGGTGTTCGAATTGAGCGCCGCATGCTCCATGATCGACTCCCCTGCTTTCGAGCCGGGATCGGTGGTATAGAACTTCGAGTAGTTGTACCCTTTGAACGTGGCGAGGCTGCCGTTCGGATCGTAGTAGGGACGGTGGATGCGCTCGATGCCGGCCGACGCCAGCGAACGCTTGCCGTCCGATGTCACGACCCAGGCGCTGGAATTGCTCACGATGGAGTAGCCGACCCAGGCCAGGCGATGGTTCTGGATCACTTCATAGCCGTCCTTCGGCAGCGGAAACGGGATGCCGCCGTATGCGCCGTCGACGCCGTGTCCGCCATCGACCAGCTTGGCCCGTGTGGCGTTCTTGAACGTGTTCTCGTACACCCATTGCGGCGCCGCCGCGCTGCGATGGGTCGGATACACGTCGATCCGGTAGTCGGGATACTTCTTCATGAGGGCCTTCACGCCGTCGGTCAGCTTGTCGGCGTATTTGTCCATGTTCTTCGCGTCGATCGAATACTGGACCTTGTCACCCGCGAACGGATCGGGACGCGGGTCGCCGGACTTGTAGCCTGCCGGTGCCTTGGTTGCACCGCCGTCCCACGCGGGGATGCTGCCGTCCTTGTTGCCGGCCCGTTCGCCGCCGAACGGCGTCAGGGTGGTCTTGAGCTTGGCGGCTTCGTCGGCCGTTACGGCGGCAAACGACAGCGGCGTTGCCAGGACAGTGATCAGGGTGGTGAGGGAGGTAATGTTCTTCATGTCGGAACTCCGATGATGTCAAAAGCACTCAAAAAGTACGGGACACGCTGAAGGACACGAAACCGCGGTCCTTGAGCGTCTGGGCGAAGGTGAGCTGGCGCGGCCCGGCACTGCCCGGAACCAGCGTTTCGGTGAGCGTCCCCCCGGCGCCGAAGTAATTCGTATAAGCCAGCGAGAAATTCCACTGGTTCTGGTAGGTACCCTTGAGACCGACGCTGTAGTCGCCGCCGTCCGACACGCCGCCGGCGAAACTGAACATGGCCGACGAGCGTCCGCCGAAGTTGTAGCCGACGGCGATAGGGACCGATACGTCCAGGCCCGGCAGGACCTGGAAATACTGGGGTTCGAAGATCGTGCGGAACGCCCAGGCATCCTTGGTGGTGTTGGACGCAAGGCCGCCGTCGACGCCGGTCGCCCCCAAGGAAGGCGCGAAGATATCGCGCGTGACCTTCATGGTACGGTTCCACGCCAGTTCGCCGAGTACCGACCCGCCCTGCCAAAGGGCCGTCGGTTGTAATACGTAGATGCCTGACAGGTTCAGGTGCGCCGTACGCCCGGCCGCGTAGCAGGGATTGCTGTCCGATGTACCGCAGTGGGTTATCGCGCCTCCGGGCACCAGCACCGCCGGGCTGCTGGTCAGCGGCGCATTGTCGCGCACCGAGCCCTCCAGGGCCCAGTTGAGCTGTCCGATCGACGAATTCACACTCATCCCTACCGTCCGCACGTCTTCGGCATAGGCGAGGTGTACGTTGCCGTTCACGAAATCGAACACCGGAGCCGCCGGGGTTTTCTCGTGATACTGTGCGGCATAGAAGCCGAACTCGTAATTGCTGCCCGCCGGATTCCACTTCAACTGCACGCCACCCTGGCCGGAATTGCGCGGCAGCCGTTCCTTGTTGTTGAGGTAAGGCAGGTTGACGGGATTGCCGCTGGCATCGACGCCAAAGTTGACGAACCCGGTATCAGGCAGGACATCGCTGTTCGAAAAATAGCTGCCGACCCCAGGCAGGCGGCTGGGTCGCCACTTGAACTGGTAGTACGCGCCGATCTGCACACCTTCACTGACCTGGAGCGAACCGGAGACCTGCTCGACCGGCAGCAGGACCTCCTTGAACTGCCATGCCGGCACCGACAGGATCTTGGAAATGTTCACCGGCCCCTGTGCGTTGGCGATACCGTTCTGTCCGAAGAACAGGCTCTCACCCCATTGCAAGGAATGTTTACCCAGGCGTACCGTGCCTTGCATGCCGCCGACTTCGCCCTTGGCGTAGACGAACGCGTCCAACACTTCGGCACCCCTGCCATGCTGATAGCGGGTGGAGGGCAGGAACTCATTGGGCGCCTGGCCGGGCTTGTTGTTGGCGGTCGAGATTACGGTTGGCGTGGGATTCCCGCCGACGAATACCTGCGTGCCGGCGTAATCGTTACGGCGCAGGTAGGCGCTGTCGTACCAGCCCGTGCCGCTCACGCGGGCACCGAAATTTTTCGCCGTGACGTCGAATTCCGCCAGCAGGTCGAAACGGCTTGAAATCAGGCCTTTGCGAAAATTGTGGTCACCGTCGTCTTCGTTGGCGACGTTGGGGTCGCCGGCAAAGTCCAGCCGGGTCAGCGCCGCTGACGGATCCTTCACGCGGTAGGCCGAGCTGTATTTCGGCGTCAGGTCCAGCCTGACCTTGAGGTCGGGATCCGACGTCTTGAAGTCGACCGCATAGGCGTTCGGGAGCGTGAGCGCTACGGCGAGCGCGAGTGTTTTACGAGGAATAGGCATGCAAGTCTCCGTGCGCCTGTCGTGGACGGCACAAAATATGTAATTGTCTAAATGGATGGACTACGAACCGCTGCCGGTCAGCTAGGGTGGCTGCGGATCCGGCGCCTCCGCTCGTGGCGGACCGCCTACCTGGATCGGAATCGTCGTCACTGGAACAGCCATGGTTCGAGCGCGCTGCGGCGCTGTTCGTAACAACGGATCGCTTCGTCCTGCTGCAGCGTGAGCGAAATGTCGTCCAGCGCGTCGAGCAGCCGCCGCTTGTTGAACCCGTCGATCTGGAAGCGGATGACTTCACCTCCTGGCGTAAAGACCATCTGGCTGACCAGATCAATGGCGAGCGCGTAGCCCGGGGTCGCTTCAACGTCCCCGAACAGACGGTCGACGACCTTTTCATCGAGCGGGATCGGCAGCAGGCCGTTCTTGAAGCAGTTTGCGTAGAAAATGCTGGCGAAGCTGGGAGCGATCACGGCCCGGATACCGTAATCGGACAACGCCCAGAGCGCATGCTCACGACTCGATCCGCAGCCGAAGTTTTCCCTGGCGAGCAGAATCTGTGCGTCGCGGTAGCGGGGCTGGTTGAGCACGAACGTTGTATCAGGCGTCCTGCCCTGCTTGCCCGGGTAGCCGGGATCAAGGTAGCGCCATTCGTCGAACAAGTTGGCGCCGAATCCCGTGCGGGCGATCGACTTCATGAACTGCTTCGGGATGATGGCATCCGTGTCGACATCCGGCCGGTCGAGAGGCATCACGCACGAGGTAAATGGGATGAACGATTGCATGATGGCCTCACCAGTCCTGGGTCACGTCGACGAAATGGCCGGCGATGGCGGCGGCGGCCGCCATCGCGGGGCTCACCAGATGCGTTCGCCCCCCCGCGCCCTGACGGCCTTCGAAATTCCGGTTCGAGGTCGATGCACAGCGCTCGCCTGGCAGGAGGCGGTCGTCGTTCATGCCGAGGCACATCGAGCACCCGGGCTCGCGCCATTCGAATCCTGCATCGATGAACAGACGATCCAGCCCTTCGGCTTCGGCCTGCGCCTTGACGAGGCCGGAACCGGGAACGACGATCGCCTGGCGGATCGTGCGCGCCAACGACCTGCCGCACACAACCGCCGCTGCGGCACGCAAGTCCTCGATGCGCGCGTTGGTGCAGGACCCGATGAAAATACGGTCGAGCCTGATCTCGCGGACCGGCGTGCCCGGCCTCAGGTCCATGTAGTCGAGCGCACGCCGCACCTGTGCGCGTCGGACGGGGTCTGCCTGGTCCTCCGGCGACGGCACGCAACCGTCAACCGGCACGACCATTGCCGGCGACACGCCCCAGGTAACCATCGGCGCCACCGAGCCCGCATCGATCGACAGCCAGGCGTCAAACGCGGCTCCCTCGTCGCTGACAAGCGTACGCCAGTAAGCGCACGCGTCGTTCCACGCCGCGCCGGCCGGGGCATAGGGCCGCCCGTCGAGATAGGACAGCGTGATGTCGTCGACACCGACCAGGCCCACTCGAGCGCCCGCCTCGATCGCCATATTGCATAACGTCATACGGGATTCCATCGACATGTGCGCAACCGCGGGGCCACCGAATTCGATCGCATAGCCAGTGGCGCCTGCCGTGCCGAGACGCTGGATCAGGGCAAGGATCAGGTCCTTGGCCGTCACGCCAGGAACGAGTTCGCCGGTCACCCCGATATACATGGTCTTCATCCGTTCCACCGGCAGGCACTGGGTCGCCAGTACGTGCTCGACGTCCGACGTCCCGACCCCGAAAGCCAGGGCGGCAAAGGCGCCGTGAGTACTGGTGTGGGAGTCACCTGCAACCACCGTCATGCCCGGCAACGTCGCGCCCTGCTCCGGGCCGACGACGTGGATGATGCCCTGGCGCGGATCGCCCAACGCGAATTGCGTGATGCCGAATTCGGCGCAATTGACCGCCAGTTGGTCCACCTGAGCCCGCGACAGCGGATCGGCAATGGTCCCACGTTGCGCCGCAATCGTCGGCACGTTGTGGTCGGCTGTCGCAAGGACGGTCTCGGGCCGCCAAGGCCGGCGCCGCGCGAGGCGCAGTCCCTCGAATGCCTGCGGGCTCGTGACCTCATAGACCAGGTGCCGGTCGATGTACAGCAGCGCTGGACCAGAGCCGTCCGATGGAGCGACGAGATGCCGGTCCCACAGCTTGGCGAAAAGGGTCTTCGGTGCCATGTCGGTCACGCGGCGGCGCCGGAACGCAGGAGGAACGCTTTCACCTCGCCTCGCGCCTGCGGCGATTCATCGAGGATGAGGTGGCCCGCGCCCGCGACCACCCGGACGGTCGAGCGCGGCAGCAAGGCGGCCCATGCCTGCGCCTGGGCGGCGGGGATCACACGGTCCTCCCTTCCCCACAACAGGAACGTCGCCACGTCGATGCGCGCCAGCGAGGCGGGAAGCGCCGGATCGACCAGGCTGCCGTTCCGCAGGATACGGCCGACGGCTGCCGTTTCCCGGGCGCGCATGGTGCCGAACTCGGGATCGGGCCAGGTCGGCACGAACGGCTCCAGCACCGACACGTCCTCGATCAGGTAGTCGAGCAATTCGCCCGGCGGGATGTCGGCCAGGTTCGTCATCGGATGCGCCGGTACGTCAAGCCCGGCCGGACAGACGAGGACCAGCTTGTCCAGCAGCGCTCCATGGTCGGCCGCGAACTGCGCCGCCATGCGCCCTCCCATCGAGCAGCCGACAAGATTGAATTTGTTCAGCCCCATCCGGTCAAACAGGTTTGCATAATGACGCACATAGTCGTGCATGGAGTCGATGCGCGTATCATCTTGTGACTCGCCGAACCCTGGATGATAGGGAATGACGACGCGAAAATCCTCCGTCCAGTCGCGCGCGAAATCGAAACCGTGGAATGTGCCGGCGCCGTGGAAGTAGACCACCGTTTCTCCGTGTCCCGCGCTGTACACCACGGTCCGGATGCCGTTCACCACGTATTCATCGCGCTCGAAACCCTCCGTACGGACCCTGCTGTCTCCGAGAATTTTGCTCATGGCTTGCCTTCGTTGCTTGTCGTTTTCTGAGAGATGCGTCGGGGCTCAGGCCGTGGCGTCGGCGCGTTCGTAGGTGCCTTCCGGGAAGGGCCGGCCGATCACGCCGGACGGATACATCATGGCCTTGCGACCGATCTCGGGGTTCTCCGCCGAGGTGCGGTATGCCTGTTCGTCTGCGCGTCGCTTGTGCGGATCCTTCTCCGACAACACGCGCTTCATGTGGCTGGCCGTGGGCGACGTACATTCGCGGAAGACACGGCGCCGCTCGTCGGAGTAATAGTCGAGGATCGTGTCGTCGCGCTGGCGGGTGATCACGGCGGACAGCGCGTCGGACAATTCGACCGCGTCGATGATGCCGGTTGTGAGGCCCATGCCGCCGCAAGGGTTGCAGACGTGGGCAGCGTCGCCGGCGAGCAGGACGCGACCGACTCGCATCGACGGTACGCAGCGCTCGTGCACACGGTACGGCGATGCCGCCACGATCTCGTATTGGTCCGGCCCAGGCAGGATGGCCGCATAGCGTTCGGGAATCCGGCGCAGCACTTCGTCTTCCGGCAGCGAGGCGTCTTCCCCGAACGTGCAACGCCAGATGTTTTCCTTGCCAAGACGGGCCACGACGGCCCAGTTGACGGGGTCGGACACCTGGTTGACCGGCGCGAAGCCGTACTTTTCGAAGTCGAAACGCACGTTGGTGGCCACGAAGCGGTCCGGCCACGTATGCCCTTCGAACGGCAGGTCGAGCAGGCGGCGCACCGTACTGCGCGCGCCATCGGACCCGACGAGCCAGTGTGCGCGCAGATCCTGAGGGCCTTCCGCCGTGTCGACACGTACCGTCACGCCGCGCTCGTCCTGTTCGAACGCCGCCAGGCTGGTATTCCAGCGCACTTCCGCGTTCGGGTACCGCGACAGATGCTGCAGTACCAGGTCGGCCAGGATGTGCTGGCCCAGGTGCAGGTTGTACGGATAGCGGACGAGCCCCGTCAGGATCGACGAGTCGATGCTCACGATAGTATTCTCGGCCGGGGAACGAAACTGGAATTCCGTGCTCTTGTAGCCGACATTCAGCGCGTCTTCCAACAGGCCGTAGCGATCGAGCACGTCGAGCGTCGTCGGATAATAGATCGCCGCGCGCGGCGAATCGTTGATGGTCGGTGCCGCGTCGACCAGCGTGACCTTGACACCGGCACGGGCGAGCCCGAGCGCCGTGACGAGCCCAACCGGACCGGCACCCGAAACGATGACGCCACCCAGATTTTCCATGTTTATCTCCTAGTTTTGTTGACGTAATTAATTCCGGGCACGGGCTACGCAGTCCGTGCCACGAATGCGATCAGCTCACTGGCAAAGCGCTCCGGATCATCGAGGAACGGGGCATGGCCCGCATCGTCGTACAGCGACACCCAGGCACTGCCGATCGTCTTTTGCAGGTTGCAGGCATGGGCGGGCAGGATGACCGTGTCGCGTACGCCATGGCTCACCAATACCGGAAGGGTGAGTTGTGCGACGACGTCGTCGTAGTCCAGGCGGCGATTACGCAGCCACGCCCGTTGACCGGCGGGAATCGAGGCGATGGCAGCGCTGAGTGTCCGATACCGCTGCGTTGCCGCGGCGGTACGCAGAACGTCCCGGATGAAACGGTCGGCTGCCGCGTCCGCTATTGGGGCCTCGCCGGAGCACAGATCTGCCAGGACCATGTGGTCCGGACCGAGCACGCTCGGATCGGCCAGGCTTGCGGCAGCCACCAGGTTGGCGCAGCGCAGTGCACGGCTTCCGTAGTAGCGCACATAGTCGAGCAGCATGCGGCCGCCGTATGACCAGGCCACCACTGCGGGCCGATGCAGGCCGCTGGCGCGGATCACCGCGTCGAGATCGTCGGCCCAGGCTCGGCCGTCGGTATAGCCCTCGGCCGAGAATGCGCGCCCTGACCCTCCGTGGCCGCGCAGGTCCGGCAAGACGATGTGGCACCGGTCGAGAAAACCGTCCTGTGCGCACAGCGTCGACCACACCGTGTGGTCCAGGGCAAAACCGTGCAACAGCACGATCGGCAGGCCCGCCGGGTTACCGCCCTGCCAGTAAGCGATGGGGCAGCCGTCCGCGGATACGACCTCGGACGGGCGTAACGCGAAGATGGAGTCCTTGGCATTCATCGACGCGCTCTCAGGCGGCAACGGCGGCGCCGTAGTGCTTTTCGCGCAGCGCACGCCATGCGGCGATGTCCGCGTCGACGGACTGATACTTGTCCGCGAAAAAGCGTTCGGTGACCGAGACGTTCGTGGCAAGCTCCACGCGCATCCCGTTCGGATCGTAGAAGTAGATCGAGCGGCAGTAGCCGTGATCGATCTCGAGCACGTCCACGCCCGCTGCCTGCAGCTTGTGCTTGTAGGCGTCGATCGTCGCATGTCCGCCCTCCACTTCCATGGCGATGTGGTGGCCGAACTGGTCGACTTCGGGGAAATCGCCGGCCTTGAAGTGCGAGGGATAGTCGAAGAAAGCGAGCGCACTGCCGTCGCCGAGTTCGAAATACAGGTGCATGTACGGCTTGGGCTCGTTCGTCAGCGGATCGATCGGCTCGATGCAGGCCGCCACCAAGGGGAACCCCAGCAACCCTTCGTAGAACGCCCGCGTCTCTTCCGCGCTGCGGCAGCGGAAGGCGTGATGATGCAGGTGCCTGACCTTATTGGCGCCGCGCCGTTGCTGGGCGATCCTGCGCGCCAATTCCAGATCGATGTCGCTTGGGGTCCAGTTTTCGAGACTCATGGTTTATCTCCGTTATGGTAGGTAATGCGCTTGCGGCGCTATGAGGGCTACTTCTTGTGCAACAACTCGCTACGGATGGCCTGTCCATGCTGGTCCAGTACCGGGGGCGCGGTAATGTCGAACCCGCGTTCGCCATCGAAAGAGATCGGAAAGCGGATGGTGCGGAACGTCCCCAGGTCGGCGTGGGGAACCGACACCTCGAGTTGCAGGTGTCGGACCTGCGGGTCTTCGAGGACCTCCGCGACGTCGTACATGGGTGCGTGCGGCACGTCTTCCTGTGTCAGGCGTTCGCACCATGTGCTGCGTGCCTCTTTGGCGAAGATGTCACGCAGCAGCACAATCAGGTCGTCGAAATGCTCGATGCGTTGTTCGCGCGAGCAGAAACGAGGATCCGAAAAAATGTCCGGGCGGCCCATCGCGGTTGCCAGGCCCTGCCAGAACTTGGCGGGCGACGACATGTGGAGCGCGATCCATTTGCGGTCCGCGCACTGCAGCACGTAGGACTGCGACACGCTCGGGCGGCTGAACGGCCCCATCACTTCACCGTCCGACAGGTAGTGCGTGAACGCGTCCAGGTTGAAGTGGCACATCGCCTCGATCATCGACACTTCGACGCTGCGACCACGGCCGCTGCTGGCCCGCTCGAACAACGCGCCCAGGATGCCGAATGCCGCGTAATAGCCCGTCATGGCATCGGCTATCGCTGGACCCGCCACGCGCGGGTCGGCCGGATTGACGAGAAGGCCGAGAAAACCGCTGGCGGCCTGCGCGACCGTGTCGTACGCGGGCCGCTGGGAGGCTGGCCCCGTCGCTCCGAAGCCGCTGATTGCGCAGTAGATCAGGCGTGGGTTGAGTTCGCGCAGGCGGGCCTCGCCGGCACCGAGGCGCTCGGCGATCCCTGGCCGGAAATTCTGGATGTACACGTCGGCACCACGGATCAGGTCGTCAAAAACGGCCCGGTCGCTGTCCAGTTTCTGGTCCAGCGAAATGCTGCGCTTGTTGCGGTTGTAAGTCTGGAAATGGGTGCTGTACAGGCCGCCATCGAATGCACGGAATGGATCGCCCGTCCCGGGCTGCTCGACCTTGATGACGTCGGCTCCCATGTCCGCCAGGATCATGGAGGCGGCAGGTCCGGTAATGAAGGTGCCCTGCTCGATGACACGCACGCCTTCTAGTACTTTGCTCATATTGGATTGCCCAGTGGTTGAAGGTTTCGGAATCAGGTTCGGACGGGCTGCGCGCCATCGAAGACGAGTTCCCGCGTGGCCTGGTAAGAGAGCGCGAAGCCGATCGAGTGCTCGAGTTCTTCCGTCAGGTGAGCGATCAATCCAGCTGTGCGGGCCAGGATCGGTACACCCTTGAGCGCCGCAAGCGGAAATCCGATGCCAAGCAGCACCGCAGGAATTGCGGCCGATACGTTGAGCTTGAGCTCCTTGCCAACGACGCGAGGCAGAACGCGCTCTACCGCCTCCGCGATATCCACGTAGCGCAGGTCGATCGCATGCTGGCGCGCCACGTCGAACAGGGCGTCGACGCGCGGGTCACGCTCCTTGTGGAGCGGATGGCCGTAGCCGGGGATGGCGCGGCGGGCGGCGCGATATTCGCCCACGACCGCCAGCGCGGCGGCGTCGATATCCGTCCCGTGACTGCCAGCGTATGCGGCGATGTCATCGAACAGCCGCCCCGCGCTTTCCGATGCGCCAAGGATGACGGAGCCGCATCCGAGAATCCCGGCCGCGACCGCTCCCTGCAGCGCGTCCGGCGCGGCAGCCAGCGTCATCCGGCTCGCCTGCACACTCGGTACGAGGCCGTGCTCCGCGATCGCCACCAGTGTTGCGTCGATGATGGCCACCGCCTTGGCCGATGGCCGCGTGCCGGTCACCAGCAGATGGAAGTAATCGGTGAACGAGATTTTTCCGATGAGATCGCCACACAGGTCGAAGCCGCGGACGGTGATGGAGTGCGCGTCGGCCGTCGAGATGGCGGTTCTTGGTACGGTTTCTTTACCTATCTTCATATTCAGTCCAGTTGGTTTCTTGCAGATAAATACAGAGTAACAGCAGGCAACCATATGTTGAAATGATGATTTTTCATTGTTATCATTGATGGCATCGATTGTTAAGGTCAGAATATGGAGCTCAGGCATTTACGCTATTTCAAAGCGCTTTCCGAATGTCTTAATTTCACGCGCGCGGCGGAGCGGGTCCATGTGACGCAATCCACGCTGTCGCACCAGATCGCGCAACTGGAAGACGAATTGAATACGGCGCTGTTCGAACGCATCGGAAAGAAAGTCATAATGACTGAAGCCGGCGAGCTGTTTCTCGACTACGTGTCGCAGGCATTGCGCGCCGTCGACCAAGGGCTCGGAGCACTCAAGGACAGTGCCAGTTCTCTGGCTGGCGAAGTACGGATCGGAGCCACGCATACATTCAACCTGGAGTTTCTCCCCGAATGCATCGCAATCTTCCTCGATCGATATCCGACGGTAAAAGTGACAGTCGAGGAACTGTCGGCCGACGACATCACTGAAAAGCTGAAGGCCGACCAGCTCGACCTGGGAATCGCCTACCGGCCCAATACGCCGGACGAGCTCTGGTTCGAGCCGCTCCACAACGAGGAAATGGTGCTGGTCGTATCCGATCAACATCCGTTCGCCAAGCGTAAAAGGATCCGTTTCGTGGAACTCCACCGCCAGCAGCTGGTACTCCTGCCCCGCGAATTCTCGACTCGTCAAATGCTCGACGAGTGTTTCCGCGCCAGCTCGGCCGAACCGGTCGTGGTCGCCGAGATGAACACTATTGCGCCGATGCTGCGGCTGGCAGCCCGCACGCGTATTGCCGCCATCGTTGCGGCGAGTGCGGTCACGGTGGAGGGCGGCTTGCATGTGGTAATGCTTGAAAACCCGACGCCCGTGCGCACGCCGGGGATTCTGTGGAAGCGCGGCGCCAAGCAGCAGACCTCCCACATGCGTGCGTTCTCCGGGATCGTCCGCAAACTGGCAATGAATCAAGGGGCCGCGGCCCGGCCGCGCACCCGCTGAGGTCCAGCGCAATCCAGGTTGTCACCAGGCCACTGACGATCAGGCACAGCACCTGGATGACATCGGTGTAGCCGATGACTTTCATGCCGCCGAGCGTAATGATCGCAGCGAACATGGCGAGGAACAGCATACACGGCAGCACGCCCAATCCGGCAATGCTACTTTGTGCGGTACGGCTTGCCTATTGTGTCCATCGCAACACGCAGCACTGGCGAACGTTCTCCACCCCAACACGCGCGCATGCCCACGACGTCGAGACATCGCAGATCAGGTGACTTTGACGCTAGCGATCACCGCAAGCGCGGATGCCTCCGCCTGAACCTGTTGCCTTGAAAACAGTCGGTAATCATTCGTTATGCACGGTGTGCCGCCGGGGATCGTCCCGTTGCCGACTTGGAGACGTCAACCGGCCACCTCCGGTGACGCCAAGCCCCGAAGCACGAGCAGAAGGCTGGTCGAAAGATCGGATTCGAATTCATAGCGCAACGGTTGCAGTTCCGGCAACTCCAGCACACTGCTCAAGGCAGCGGCCGGACTCGAGAGTGGCCATAAACCGATCATCTGCGCTATCGCTAGCCGCAGGAACGTCACATATGCGGTGAGCGGCAGCGCCGGGGCCACGCGATGGAGTTGCATGGCCACATCCGATATTTGATCCAATGAGCTGCGCTTGAAAGCCGTCAGCCGCTCGATCGAGACGTTACGCTCGATGATTGACGGCAATATGCTATACAGGTGGCACATCAGGGGCCGGGCCGCAGTTACGCTGGCGAAGGCGCGAGCGACCAGTTCGGGCGTGATGTGCGGGCCGACAGCGAGGCGGGCGCACAATTCGTCCCTCCAATGTGTCGACTCCTCCTCGAGTATGGCCAGTAGCAGTGCTTCGCGGTTTTCAAAATACCGGTACACATTCGACTTGGTCATTTGCGCCTGCCGTGCCAGTTCGTTCAAGCCCAGGTCTCTTACATCCATCCCTCCCAGCAAGGCCGCCTTCGCGGTAGCCAACAGGTGCCGGCGGCGCTCCTCTTTTTGTTCTGGCCGACGTGCACGTTGATAGGGATCCGGTGTTGTCATAAAAATCAGTTATTGAAGTGAAAAGTGAGTCAAATGTTTCGGACAGGATATCGCTTGACAGGAGACCGATGGTCTTTTATATTGAAGACCACTGGTTCCTTATCTATTATACCTTCAACGGAGCGTAATATGCCTACCCCACTCATGGTTCGTCCGGAGCTTCTCAGTCAGAATCTGACCGGCAAGACCTATGTCGTCACTGGTGCAAATTCCGGCATCGGTCTTGTCACCGCCCGCCAACTTGCCAAACAGGGTGCCACTGTCATCATGGGTGTGCGACGCGTGAACGAGGGAAAACGCGTGGCCGCCGAGATTCGCAGCGAAATAGCGACGGCAAAGCTGGTCGTATATCAGCTCGAGCTGGACGACCTCAAGTCGGTACGCACCTTCGCAGCCGAGGTGAACAGCAACCATCCAAAGCTGCAAGGGCTGGTCAACAATGCGGGAGTGATGAAAACACCGTTCGGTCGCACCAAGGATGGCTTCGAAACGCAGTTCGGCGTCAACCATCTCGGGCACTTTCTGCTTACCAATCTGTTGATGGACGGTCTCAAAGCCGGTGCACCGTCACGTGTGATTAACCTCTCGAGCTTCTTTCATGAGACTGCAATGGGCCGGAGAGGCGAGATCCATTTTGATGACCTGAACTATGTGCGACGACCATTCGATACTTGGGAAGCGTACGCGCAATCGAAGCTGGCCAACCTGTTGCATGCGCGCGAGCTGGCACGGCGCGTGACCGGCACCGGTGTAACGACCGCCAGCGTCAATCCTGGCTTCGTGCGCACCAACCTCGTGAAGATCCCGGTGCCGATGTGGCTGCAGCGCATTCTGCTGGTGCCGATTTTGCGTCTGATCGGCATGATTGAACCATGGGAAGGGGCGCAGACTACCCTGCACGCTCTGCTGGCGCCTGAGGTCGAACAGCAGTCTGGGGCGTACTTCAGTCAGATCGCCCGCTACCAGGACAAGGTCTCTCGCGTCGGTGGATGGCCGTTACAGTCGCCGAATCCAGTGGCCCTCGACGACGCTGTCGCCGAACGACTGTGGAACGCCAGTGAGGCATTAGTGAGATCGAAGTAAGTCCGTTACGAATCCCGCCGCACTGCGGTAATCACAACAGAGAGCAACAAATGAAGAAACGTAATCCGATGATCGCCATGATGCTGGCCCTCCCGCTGGTCGGCGCCGCAGCACAGGCACAAAACACCCCGGTGGGCCTGTGGCAGATGCTCGACGAGGACACCAAGCAGCCGCTGTCGCTGGTGCGTATCAGCGAAACGGCAGGGGTTCAGAGCGGCAAGCTTGAAAAGCTGCTCAACCCTGCTCGCCAGAACGACAAATGCACGCTGTGCGCGGATGAGCGGAAGAACCAGCCCATGCTGGGCATGACGATCATGCGCAACGTGAAGGCCGCCGGAGACGGCACCTGGGAGGGCGGAGACATCCTCGATCCGAATAATGGCAAGGTTTATCGTGTACGCCTCAAGCCGATCGAGGGCGGCAAGGCGCTTGAGGTCCGAGGGTATCTAGGGCCATTCTTCCGCAGCCAGCGTTGGACCAGGGTCGAGTGAGTACGTCATCTGCGGCGCATCAGGGAAGCGCTGAACAATTCACTTTCGCGTGCGGAAACCAGTCTGAATGACGATTGAGTTCCGAGCGGCGATTCAGGCCGTGCCGGCGCTGGGTGGCGTTGGTGATGTTGATTCCCTCTAACGACAGGCTCAGATTCCGGGTCAGATTATAGCCAAGCGACAGGTCCACCTGGCCGTAAGGCTCTATGTGGTGTGCAAACGCACTGAACCGGTAGTAAAACGCTGTCCTACTGGGGAAATTTGGAGGCGAGGACGGGAGTCGAACCCGTCTAGACGGCTTTGCAGGCCGCTGCATAACCGCTTTGCTACCTCGCCGGAGGAAGTCTTGACTATGCCGAAGCGACCGGTTATCTGTCGCAGCGACACGAGAAGGCTGGCTTCTCTGTATCTGGAGCGGGAGAAGAGTCTCGAACTCTCGACCTCAACCTTGGCAAGGTTGCGCTCTACCAACTGAGCTACTCCCGCATCGGGTACCACTATCGTGAATCACTTGGAGCGGGAGAAGAGTCTCGAACTCTCGACCTCAACCTTGGCAAGGTTGCGCT
>CAMLMV010000006.1 GCA_946481275.1 uncultured Massilia sp. | reverse complement strand
TCTGTTAAGTAGAAAATTCTACTTCCAAACGCGCTCTTTTTGCGGGGGGATTACCAGATGACGGAGCGCGCAAGCGCTTTTGTTACTTTCGGCGTCCAAATTTTCTTGAAGTCCACAGCGTACTACCATAGAGCAATTGAACTTCAAACATTACCTCATGACTCGTCGTATGCACAACAGCTGTGGAGCGACAACAGCGCTTACCTGTGCCAGTGCTGCTTACGCTGCTACAGCGTGCGTCGGAACGAAACAGTTCGTTGATTTCGCCGGTCTGAGTTCCTGATATCTACCAACAATCGCCCAGCATTCTTGGAAAAGAATCTTCCTTTGCTCAACGTATAGCGAGGAAAGTATGATCGACGCATATCTCCAGATCGGGGACATCAAGGGCGAATCGCAGGACGACAAGCACAAGGGGTGGATCGAAATCCACAACGTGCATTGGGGTGTAACCCAGCCAAGGGCAACAGCCATATCGACAGCCGGTGGGCACACCAGCGGCAAGGCTGACGTTCACGAGGTCAGCTTCGACAAGCTGGCCGATCTTGCCTCACCCATCCTGTTTCAGACCTGCGCCGCAGGCAAGACGATCCCGAAGGCCAGGTTCGAATTCTTCCGAGCCGATGGTGACGGGTCTCGCGTCAAATACTTTGAAATCGAGCTTGAAAACGTAATGATTTCTAACGTCACGCCGAACAGCGGCAATGGAGGCATCATTACCGAGAACGTACATCTGGCATCCTCGAAGTTCAAGTGTTCATACACTCAGCAAAAGATCGCGGGTGGCGCGGGCGGCAGCACTACCGGCGGCTGGGATTCAGTCGCAAACAAAATCTGCTCATGAGAGGACCACCATGCCACACCCGGTTGTCTACCCAGGCGATTTCAGCGCCTTGTTGAAGAAATGGGAAGAACAAAACGCCAAGGACTGGTACGAGGATCACGATAAGCTGACGTTTATCGCCAACGGACAGTGTGCCCGACTTCCGCAAGAGCTAACGAATGTGGGCCACACAAGCCGCTGGCAACCGGGTGAACGGGTTGTTGATGTCTCCAGAACGCTTAAGCCAGGCACAGTGATCGCCAATTTCATCTTTGAGTATGACAAGGTGTGGTATCCGAACTCACATGAATGGCATGCGTGCCTGTTCGTTCGAGGCGAAGGTTATAGCGTCGTGACTGGCAAACCGAGCCAAATCATCGTTTTCGACCAGTGGGCCGGTCCCAGAAGAAACCGCGAGGACTCGCACATGCCGGGAACGCGTCCAATCAGAGCGTGGACATACGAGCAGGCGAAGCAGCTACGGAAACGGCCTTCAGATAACGCAAACGATTTCTACGTGGTACTCGTGCCATGAAAGCCCTTCTGTTCGTGGCTCTGTTATTGCCCTTCACCGGCACCAGCGCCCAGGTCTATCGGTGCCCACAGGTCTATCCTGACAAAGACAAACCTGCCGCCCCGCTTACCGGCGCAATGGTGAGACAGACCGAGCCGACCCCCACCAATAACCTCGTGGACGAGGAAGCTGCTGAGGAGGGCTACGACTCGCACTATGCTCTCGACTCCGTCGACCAGACATGGCTCGTCTGTTTCTATGGCGGCAACAAGCGCATCGAAGGAAGGTTCCACGATGGGCACGAATGGAACCAGCGCATTGCGTCTGCCGAGTCCAGCTGGAAAATGAAACTGGCCCCAAAACTGAGCGACTGCACCGTACAGACCCGAGAGTCCAAGACGCGCGACGCGGGCAAGAGCACGTGGGCAGTCACCGCTATCTGCAAGTAATTCCCGACCTAACGCCCACTTAACCGCGTCCCGATCCACCAGTAATTTCCCTGCGCATCCTGCACCCCCGCCGTCCGGTCTCCATAAGGCTGGTCGCGCGGCTCGGACAAGCTGGTCGCACCGTGATCCAGCGCCCGCGCATAAACCCTGTCGACATCCTCGACATACACGTGCACCGAGGCGATCAGTTCGGCGCCGGGCCGGCATCCCATCATCACCACCGAATCGCCGATGCGCACCTCCGCATGCCGGATCCCGCCCTCGGCGTCCGGCTGGCGCCGCAGCTCGGTCGCGCCGAACGCGTGGGCGAGGAAATCGAGCATGGCGCGCACATCCTTCACGAGCAAATAAGGCGATACCGCATTGTAGCCATCCGGTTTGTATCGTTCGTCCATCTGCGCCTCCGAGTGTTCACACGAAACTGAACAATTCTGTCACAGATGTATCGTCGTGCAATACAACTGTTCATCTTTGACACACGCCCTCACTGAAAATACCGAGCCGCACCATGTGGCATGGATATTGCGAATTGCTCCTTGACTGCGCGCCGCGCATTCAATCACCCACCCAACGATCAAGGAGACAACCATGGCCTGGACCAAACCTGAATTCATCGACTGGCGTTTCGGCTTCGAAATCACGATGTACATCGCGAATCGCTGATGCACCCACGCCCGCGGCGGCGCCGCGGGCTTACCGGATCCCCGTCATGAACATCGTCGTACTAGGCTCCGCGGCCGGAGGCGGTTTCCCGCAGTGGAACTGCAATTGCCGCAATTGCGCCGGGCTGCGTAACGGCACCGTCCACGCGACGGCGCGCACGCAATCGTCCATCGCCGTCTCATCCAACGGGACCGACTGGGTACTGATCAACGCGTCGCCGGACATTCTGACGCAAATCCGCGCGACACCCGCCCTGCAGCCGGCGCGCGCCCGGCGCGATTCGGGCATCGCCGCCGTCATGCTGATGGATGCGCAGATCGACCACGTCACCGGCCTGCTGATGCTGCGCGAGGGGAAAGAACTGCCCCTGTACTGCACGGCGCCTGTCTGGCGCGAACTGAACGACAACCTGCCGCTCGTGCCCGTGCTGTCGCACTATTGCGGCGTGCGCTGGCACGAACTGCCGATCGAAGGCGGCGTGCACGTGCCGGGCATCGACGGCATCCGCTTCACGCCGCTGGCATTGAACAGCAAGGCACCGCCGTATTCCGACCACCGCAACGATCCGCACCCGGGCGACAACATCGGCCTGCTGATCGAGGACACGCAAACAGGGAAATCCGTGTTCTACGCACCCGGACTCGGCGCAATCGATCCGCAGGTAAACGCCGCGCTGCGGAAAGCGGATTGCGTGCTCGTCGACGGCACGTTCTGGCGCGCGGACGAGATGATCGCGCTGGGGTTTTCGAAGAAGACAGCGGCCGACATGGGCCACCTGCCGCAAGCGGGCGACGACGGCATGATCGCCGTGCTCGACGGCGTCACGGCACGGCGCAAGGTGCTCATCCACATCAACAACACGAATCCGATCCTGGACGAAGACTCCGAAGAGCGCGCCCTGCTCGCGCGCCACGGCATCGAGGTCGCGTTCGACGGCATGGAGATCATTTTATGAGCACGGAAGCATGGAGCCGCGACGAGTTCGAGGCGCAATTGCGCGCACGGGGTGCCGGCTACCACATCCACCATCCGTTCAACGTCAGGATGAACGATGGCCTGCTGGGGCCGGACCAGATCCGCGGCTGGGTCGCCAACCGTTTTTATTACCAGGTCAATATCCCACAAAAGGATGGCGCCATCATCGCCAATTGCCCGGACCGCGCCACGCGGCGCCGCTGGGTGCGCCGCATCCTCGACCATGACGGCTGCGGAGAGAACGAAGGCGGTATCGAAGCGTGGGTGCGGCTCGGCGAAGCCGTCGGGCTCACGCGCGACGCGCTGTGGTCGCACAAGCACGTCGTGCCCGGCGTGCGCTTCGCCGTCGATGCGTACGTCAATTTTGCGCGCCAGGCGCCGTGGCAGGAAGCCGTCTGCTCGTCGCTGACGGAGATGTTCGCGCCCAAGATCCACAAGGACCGGCTGGCCAACTGGCCGACGCATTACGCGTGGATCGATCCCGGCGGCTTGCAGTATTTCCGCAGCCGCATCTCGCGCGCCGAGCGCGACGTCGAGCACGGCCTGGAAGTGACGCTCGGCCATTTCACCACCCGCGCCCAGCAGGAGCGCGCGCTCGACATCCTCCAGTTCAAGCTCGACATCCTGTGGGCCATGCTCGACGCCATCGAGAAGGCTTATCCCTGAGGAGGTTCCCATGCACACCGTTCCCGATCAACCCGCCCTGTCGCGCCTGTTCCGCATGCAGTGGGAAGAGGCCCAAGGCAACTACGTGCTCCTGTATCCGGAAGGGATGGTCAAGCTGAGCCAGAGCGCGGCCGAGATCCTGAAACGCTGCGATGGCGCCCGGTCCGTGCCGGCCATCGTCGGCGAGCTCGAACAGGCGTTCAACTGCGGCGGCCTGCGTGACGACGTCGACGATTTCCTGCGCGTCGCCAGCGAGCGCGGCTGGATCGTGTGAGCCCGCCATGAACGCCCCGACCTTCCGCCCGGCCATCGCGCCGCCGCTCTGGCTGCTGGCCGAGCTGACCTATCGCTGCCCGCTGCACTGTCCGTTCTGCTACAACCCGGTCGATTACGCCAATGACCGCACCGAACAGACGACCGAGCAATGGTTCGACGTGATGCGCCAGGCGCGCCAGCTCGGCGCCGCGCAGCTCGGCTTTTCGGGCGGCGAACCGCTGCTGCGGGACGATCTCGAAGAACTGGTCGGCGAGGGCCGCCGGCTGGGGTTTTATACGAACCTGATCACGTCCGGCATCGGCCTCACCGAATCGCGCCTCGCCCGCATGAAGGAACTGGGGCTGGACCACATCCAGCTGTCGTTCCAGGATTCGACGCGCGAGCTGAACGATTTCCTGTCGAGCACGAAGACGTTCGACCTGAAGGCGCGCGTCGCCAGGCTGATCAAGCAGTACGACTATCCGATGGTGCTGAACGTCGTGCTGCACCGCTTCAATCTCGACCACGTGGAGAAAATCATCGACATGGCCATCGAGATGGGCGTCGAGTACCTTGAACTGGCCAACACGCAGTATTACGGCTGGGCGCTCGTCAACCGCGCCCAGCTGATGCCGACACGGGAGCAGGTCGCGCGTGCGGAAAGCGTCGTCAATGCGTGCCGCGCGCGGATCGGCAACAAGATGCGCATCCTGTTCGTCGTGCCCGACTATTTCGAGGCGCGGCCCAAGGCCTGCATGAACGGCTGGGGCGGCGTGTTCCTCGGCATCGCGCCGGACGGCACCGCCCTGCCCTGCCACGCGGCCCGCACCTTGCCCGGCATCGATTTCCCGAATGTCCGCGACACGAGCGTAAAAACCATCTGGTACGACAGCGACGCGTTCAACCGCTACCGCGGCGATGCCTGGATGAAGGATCCGTGCCGCACGTGCGACGACAAGGCGACGGACTTCGGCGGCTGCCGCTGCCAGGCGCATGCGCTCACCGGCGATGCCGCGAACGCGGACCCGGTGTGCGCGAAGTCGGCGCGGCATGGCGACGTGCAGGCGATCGTGATGCACGCGCAGCGCGCACAGCGGGACGCCGTGTGGCAGCCCGCGCAGCCGATCGTGTTCCGCTCCGACGCCAATTCGCGCAAGGCGGGTCAGGCCTGCCCGTAAGGCGTGTATTCGAACCCGTTGCCGATCACGCCGATGAGACCGGCCTTGTTCTCGGCACTGTCGCTGATGGACGCCAGCACGTCCGCAGTACCGGCCGCTTTGCTGTCGAGCACGCCGGCCCAGAAGTCCAGGCCGCCCGCGTCCGGCGTGCGGTGCAGGATGTTCTCGTAGTACTTGGTGACCAGGGCGCGGTTCGACGTCACGCCGTCGTACGCCTTGTGGTATTCGGACGAATCGAGGAAGCCCTGGGCGACGCTCGCGAAGGTCGCGCCGTGGTCCATCGCATTGATCCAGTAGCCGAGGCCCGGCTTGTCGGGCGTGCGGTTGAAGGCGGCCTGGTAGATGCGGTAGACCTGGCCCGCGTTGCCGTCGATGTCCAGCGCGACGGTACCGTCGCTGAAGGCGATGCGTTCGACGCCCGCCAGCTGGTCGACCGTGCCCGCCTTGTCCGTCACGGTAAAGGCGCTGCCCGTCGTGCCGATCCGCTGGACGGTCGCGTCGGCACGTGCCATCGACAGCCGGACCGTGTCGATGCCGGCGCCGCCGTCGACCGTATGCGCGCCGCCGAGCAGCGTGACCTGGTCGTTGCCCGCACCGGCCATCACGCCCAGCTGTCCGCCGCCGCCGTTGAGGCTGATGCGGTCGTTGCCGGCGCCCGCCTGCAGCATCACGGGCGCGTACAGGTGCGCCGGCAGGTCCGCGTTGATGACGTCGTCCCCGTTGAAATAACTGGCGTTCGACCATGCGTCATCCAGATTCTGGTACGGGTTCAGCGCGACCGAGATACCACTGATCTGCAGCACGCTGCCATCCCGGTACAGCTCCTTGTACCCGGTCAGTACACCGCCCGTCGCGCCGTCGCCACGGTAAGTGTCGACGTAAAAATTACCGTCGACACTCGTCGAATCCAGGAATTTTTCGGCGTACACGGTCACGTTGCTGAAGGAACCGATCGTGTTACCGTCCGGCATAAGGCTCAGGTTGCCGAAGATGCCGACGCCCAGGTTACCGAACACCGGATCATAGCCGGGGCTGCCGGCCCTCAGATCGGTCGCGACGCCCAGGCTGCTGATGGTGTGCCCTTGCGTCGACGCCTCCAGCCACACATTCGCGCCATCCAATTTATAGTCGAAATTGATCTGGCCCTTGACGAGCGCACCGGCGACGCCGCTTTGATAAAGCTCGTAATCGTTCGCGGTCCCGTGCCCGGTGGCGCCGCCCGGATTGTCGAGGACCACGTTCTTGTAGGTTTCCGTGGCGCCGCTCGCGTAGCGGACGGTCAGCGTGGAACCGTTCAGCGTCGAACTGACGGCTTGCCCCAGATCCACGTCTTGCTTGTATTTGCTGATGTCGTTGTACAGCCCCACGAGCGAGACTCCGGCCCCCTTGTTCTGCAGTTCGAGCGCGTGATCCTGGTCGATGACGGCCTGCGAAAATTTCATTGTGATCACTGCCATGCTGTCCATCCCGTGTCGGTAGCCAATCGGGCCATTGTAGTGAGGTTAATGGACGGAAAAATCACGAAAAATATCTTCATGCCAAACAACTATTTATTGAACAGATATCGAACGAAGCAGACACCAAAGTAAGTGTTGGAAAAACGCGCCAGATCGTACTTACGAGTCCGAATTCTCACAAATTATTTCCATACATCAATTAACATTTACCTGAATTCATCATCAGGAGACGTGCCATGTTCAAGCAGATGAAGGTCGCGACGCGGCTGACCCTTGGTTTTCTTGTCGTCGTCGTGCTTGGCGCCGTCGTCGCCGGCATTGCGATCTACAACATGACGCAGATGAACGAGCGCGCCAAGCGCATGTATCAGAAGGAATTGCTGGGCATTTCCTACGTCAAGGAAGCTGACGTGGACCAGGTGTCCCTCGGTCGTGCATTGCGCGGCGCCATGCTGGCGTCGACCGACGAACAACGCACCAGCATGCTTGCCAACGTCGACAAGTACAAGCAGGAACTGCAGGAAGACCTCGACAAGGCGCGGCCGCTGTTCCACTCGGACGAGGGCAAGCGCATCTTTGCCGACACCGACGCCCGGCTGCGCGACTTCGACGGCTTGATCGCGGAGATGGTCAAGCGCGTGAAAGCAGAGCCGCTCCAGCCGAAGCGCGATTCCGTCGACTACATGTTCGGCACGTTCCTGCCCAAGTCGCAAGACCTCGACGCCAAATTGACGGACCTGGTCCATAACAAGGAAACGATGGCCCAGGAAACCAATCTGAGCAACAAGAACGCCTATGAAAACAGCCGCGCCACGCTGCTCGTGCTGGTCGCGCTCAGCGCCCTGGTCGGCACCGCCTTCGGCATCCTGATCACCCGGAGCCTGACGCGCCAGCTGGGCGGCGAACCCGCTTATGCCGCCGACATCGCAGCCCGCATCGCCGACGGCGACCTGGGCACCGACGTGCAGCTGCGCCCCGGTGACGAGACGAGCCTGCTGTTCGCGATGAAATCCATGCGCGACCGCCTGGCCCGCGTCGTCAGCGAGGTGCGCCAGGGCACCGATGCGATCGCCTCGGCCTCCGGTGAGATCGCGAGCGGCAACCAGGACCTGTCGTCGCGCACGGAACAACAGGCCAGCTCGCTCGAGGAAACCGCATCGTCGATGGAAGAGCTGACGTCGACCGTCAAGCAGAACGCCGACAATGCGCGCCAGGCGAACGTGCTGGCGCAGACGGCATCGAACGTGGCCGGCCAGGGTGGCGACGTCGTGGCGCAGGTCGTGCAGACGATGGGCTCGATCAACGATTCGTCGAAGAAGATCGTGGACATCATCACCGTCATCGACGGCATCGCGTTCCAGACGAACATCCTGGCACTGAACGCAGCGGTCGAGGCCGCGCGCGCCGGCGAACAGGGCCGCGGCTTCGCGGTCGTCGCGGGCGAGGTGCGGACGCTGGCCCAGCGCTCGGCGGCCGCGGCCAGGGAGATCAAGGCCCTGATCGGCGACTCCGTCGACAAGGTCGAGGCTGGCACCAGGCTCGTCGGCCAGGCCGGCAGCACGATGCACGAGGTCGTTTCGAGCATCCAGCGCGTGACGGACATCATGGCCGAGATCAGCGCTGCCAGCCAGGAGCAGACCAGCGGCATCGAACAGATCAACCAGGCGATCAGCCAGATGGACAACGTGACCCAGCAGAACGCGGGCCTCGTCGAGGAAGCGGCGGCCGCGTCGGAAGCGCTGCAAAGCCAGGCCGCGAAGCTGGCGGCGCTGGTCAGCGTGTTCCGCCTCGGCGACCGCGCGCCGGTGGCCGCGAAGGCCGCACCGGCGGCATCAGCGGCACCGGTCCGTGCTGCGAAGCCTGTCGCGACGCTGGCGGCACCGAAGCCGGCACCCGTCGTCAAGCCGGCGCCGGTGCGCGCGCCCGCGAAAGCAACGGTTGGCGCGGACGAGTGGGAAGAGTTCTGACGCCGTTCCCTGTGTCATCTTGCACGTGGTAAATTGCTGCCTTTCAGCGGCCACGCCAACAGGCGCGGCCGCGTATTCACAAGCCACAAGCGAGAGGACAGGATGAAATTACGTATGCTGGCGCTGGCCGCCGCCCTGACGGGCACGGCGTTCGGCGCGACGGCCGCACCGCGCGGATTCACGGTCGAAGACCTGGTGACGATGGAAAGAGTCGGCAGCCCGGCGGTGTCGCCGGACGGCGGCAAGGTCGTCTACACGGTGCGCACGACCGACATGGGCAAGAACCGCGGTCATACCGACCTCTACCTGGTCGACCTGCGCGCCGCCAATCCGGCGCCGCAACGCCTGATGTCGGATGCCGCCAGCAGCACGGATCCGGAATGGTCGCCGAACGGCGACGCGATCTATTTCCTGTCGGCGCGTTCGGGCTCGGGCCAGGTATGGCGCGTGCCGGCGGCCGGCGGCGACGCCGTCCGCGTGACCGACCTGCCCCTCGACGTGGACGCGTTCCGTGTGGCACCGACGGGCGACCGCATCGCATTGAGCCTCGCCGTGTTCCGCGACTGCGCCGACCTCGCCTGCACGAAGACCCGCCTGGATGCGAAAGAGAAGGACAAGGCCAGCGGCAAACTCTACGACCGCCTGTTCGTGCGCCACTGGGACACGTGGTCCGACGGCCGCAACAACGTGCTGTACGCGGCCCCGCTGGACGCTTCCGGCCGCGTGAACGGCACGCCGGTCAGCCTGTCGGGCACGCTCGACGGCGACGTGCCGTCGAAACCGTTCGGCGACCGCGAGGAGTTCCGCTTCAGCCCGGACGGCAAGACCGTCGTGTTCTCGGTGCGTATCGCCGGCAAGACCGAGGCGTGGTCGACGAACTTCGACTTGTACACGGTGCCCGCCACGGGCGGCACGCCGCGCAACCTGACCGCCGACAATAACGCCTGGGACACGAAAGGCGTGTACTCGCCGGACGGCCGCACCCTCGCCTACCTGGCCATGACCCGCCCCGGCTTCGAGGCGGACCGTTACCACATCGTGCTGCTCGATCTCGCCACCGGCAAGAAGCGCAACGTGGCCGAAAGCTGGGACCGTTCGCCAGGCAGCATCCAGTGGACGGCCGACGGCAAGACGCTCATCGCGGACGCCGAGGACATGGGCCAGCACCGCCTGTTCGCCATCGACGTGGCCAGCGGCAAAGTGTCTCCGCTGACCGACAAGGGTTCCATTGGCGGCTTCGACGTGCGCGGCACGACCGTCGCTTTCACCCAAGCGAACCTGGCATCGGGCGCGCAATTGTTCGGCATGCAGCTGGGCACGACTCAATCCAGGCAATTGACCCACGTGAACGAGGAAAAGCTGGCCGACGTACGCTGGGGCGACTTTGAACAGTTTTCGTTCAAGGGCGCGAACGGCGACACCGTCTACGGCCACGTGATGAAGCCGTGGAATTATGAGCCGGGCAAGAAATACCCGATCGCCTTCCTCGTCCATGGCGGCCCGCAGGGCAGCTTCGGCAACGGCTGGAGCTACCGCTGGAACCCGCAGGTGTACGCGGGCGCGGGCTATGCGACCGTGTTCATCGACTTCCACGGTTCGACCGGCTACGGCCAGAAATTCACGGATGCCATCAGCGGCGACTGGGGCGGCAAGCCGCTCGAGGACCTCAAGAAAGGCCTGGCCGCCGCGACGGCGAAGTACGCCTGGCTGGACCGTTCGCACGCGTGCGCACTGGGCGCGTCGTATGGCGGCTACATGATGAACTGGATCGAGGGTAACTGGTCCGATGGCTTCAAGTGCATCGTCAACCACGACGGCGTATTTGACACCCGCGGCATGGCCTACTCGACCGAGGAACAATGGTTCACCGATTGGGAAAACGGCGGCCCGTATTTCGCCGTGCCGGACAAGCATGAGCGCTTCAATCCGGTGCTGCACGTGAACAAGTGGAAGACGCCGATGCTCGTCGTGCAGGGCGACCTCGATTTCCGCATCCCGACGACCCAGGGCTTGTCCACGTTCACGGCGCTGCAGCGCCGCGGCATCGAGGGCAAGCTGCTCGTGTTCCCGGACGAGAACCACTGGGTGCTGAAGCCGGCCAACTCCGTGCTGTGGCATCACACCGTGATCGGCTGGCTGGACCAGCACCTGAAGCAGTAAATCCACGCCTCGTTCCTGCCGGGATGACAAAAACGCCTGTCCGTACAGGCGTTTTTTTCGTTTCCAAAGAACTTGCCTCAGTGCTACTATTGGTCGCTCCGAGATGAAAACATCATGAACGATTCGCAAGCCGACCGCGAACTCAAACCCCAGGAATTCGAATTCGAGTCGATGAACCTGCAGGTCGGCGTACGCCTGCAATTCATCACGCACCGGCGCCTGAAGCCCGTGCAGCACTTTTCCACGCTGATCGGCTGGCTGAAGGACGAATACCTGATCGTCAAGATCCCGATGGACAATGGCGCGCCGATCCCGCTGGTCGAGGGCGAGCGCGTGACGATGCGCGTGTTTTCGGGCATCCACGTGTGCTCGTTCGCGTGCACGGTCGAGCGCGTGTTCGGCCGGCCGCTGCTGTATGCCCACATCTCCTTCCCGCGCACGATCCAGGGCACGAGCCTGCGCACGGCGATGCGGGTCAAGGTCGACATCCCGGCCAAGGTCATCCCGAAAAGCGCCGCCGTGCCCGGCGCCGACTGCCTGCTGACGAACCTGAGCGTGAACGGCGCCCGCATCGAAGCGAAGAAGAACCTGCCCCAGGATGAGGATGAGATCGACCTGGAATTCGCCCTGCTGGCCCCGCCCAACAACCAGGAAATCCGCGTGCGCACGCGCGCGGCCGTGCGCAACATCAGCGCCCTCTCGGGCGGACCGCAACAGGCCGAAGGGTTTGCGTACGGCGTGCAGTTCGTGGACCTCGATCCCGTGCACTACGCGCTGTTGCAGAACCTGACGTACGAGGCGTTGCTGGCGGACCGGCAAAAGATCGTGTAGGCGACATCGCAAACGCAGTTAACAAAAAATGCCCGGCAAAGCCGGGCATTTGGATGCTGAACGTAATCGAGCTGATTACTGAGCCGGAGGGGCAGCTGCGGCGTCGCAAGAGGTGCCCACGATCTTGTCTGCGTCGGTGGTAATGTCGTGGTTGCAAGCCCAAACGCCGGTTTCGGTACGGGTCAGGTTGATCACGTGAGTGGCAACCGACGTCGGGCCGCCGATGATCGTGCACTTCAGGCCGCCACCGTCGGCCAAAACTGCCATGGTGCAGTTTTTAGTCGTTTCTTGCAGGCCGGCGTCACCAATGGTCGGGGTCGCGCCTTCGTTCATTTTGACGTCGTAGCCAGTTTTACCGGCCGATACTTCCGACAGCGCAGCCGCGAACTTCGATTTGGCGACATAGTTCTGATAAGCCGGGATGGCCACGGCGGCCAAGATGCCGATAATCGCGACAACGATCATCAGTTCGATCAGGGTAAAGCCGGCTTGGGCCTTCTTGACGATTTTCGGTGCTTTCATGATGTCTCTCCAGGTGGGGGCACTGCAAAATTAAAGGGGTACTGCGTATCTGGTTACTGCTTGCTTCTGCCCTTTACACTATGCAATCGGCGTGCCAGGTGATTTCCGTACGGAATCGTTAGCACCGTGCCATCGAATTGTGGGTTTTCGCGTGTTTTTTGCATTGCCGCATGACAATTTTTGTCACACGGGGATGGCGAAAATTGTCGCCCCGGCTGTTTTTGTTGAGTTGCGACAAAAATTGTCAGCACAAAAAAAACGGGACGCCGAAGCGTCCCGTTTCATCGGATCAGAACCGCAGGATTACAGCATCGCCTTCAGCAGACGAGCCATTTCCGACGGGTTCTTGGTGACCTTGATACCGCAGGCTTCCATGATTTCCAGCTTGGCGTCGGCGGTATCGGCACCGCCCGAGATCAGCGCGCCGGCGTGGCCCATGCGCTTGCCCGGCGGCGCGGTGACGCCGGCGATGAAGCCGACGACCGGCTTCTTCATGTTGTCCTTGATCCAGTACGAAGCATTGGCTTCGTCCGGGCCGCCGATCTCGCCGATCATGATGACGGCGTCCGTGTCTGGATCGTCGTTGAACATCTTCATCACGTCGATGTGCTTCAGGCCGTTGATCGGGTCGCCACCGATGCCGACTGCCGACGACTGGCCCAGGCCCAGTGCGGTCAGCTGGCCGACGGCTTCATACGTCAGCGTGCCCGAACGGGACACGACGCCGATGCGGCCTTTCTTGTGGATGTGACCCGGCATGATGCCGATCTTGATCTCGTCCGGGGTGATCAGACCCGGGCAGTTCGGGCCCAGCAGCAGGGTCTTCGAACCGGCCTTGGCCATGCGGTCCTTGACTTCCATCATGTCACGGACGGGGATGCCTTCGGTGATGCAGATTGCCAGGTCCAGCTCGGCTTCCACGGCTTCCCAGATGGCGGCGGCAGCGCCTGCCGGCGGAACGTAGATGACCGACACGGTCGCGCCGGTGTTCTGCTTGGCTTCCTTGACGCTCGCGAAGATGGGGATACCCTCGAAGTCCTCACCGGCTTTCTTCGGGTTCACGCCTGCGACGAAGGCTTCACGGCCGTTCGCGTAGTCGCGGCACATGCGGGTGTGGAATTGGCCGGTCTTGCCGGTGATACCTTGGGTGATGACTTTGGTGTCTTTGTTAATCAGAATCGACATTTTATTTCCTTCGCGAATTAAGCTTGGCCAGCTGCAGCGGCAACGACCTGCTTCGCTGCGTCTTCCATGGTGTCGGCCGAGATGATCGGCAGGCCGGAGTCGGCCAGCATCTTCTTGCCCAGGTCTTCGTTGGTGCCCTTCATGCGGACGACCAGCGGCACTTGCAGCGACACGGCCTTCGATGCGGTGATCACGCCTTCGGCGATCACGTCGCAGCGCATGATGCCGCCGAAGATGTTGACCAGGATGGCTTTCAGGCCCGGGTTCTTCAGCATGATCTTGAAGGCTTCCGTGACCTTCTCGGCGGTTGCGCCGCCGCCGACGTCCAGGAAGTTGGCCGGCTCGCCGCCGAACAGCTTGATGGTGTCCATGGTGGCCATGGCCAGGCCGGCGCCGTTCACCAGGCAGCCGATGTTACCGTCCAGCGAGATGTAGGCCAGGTCGAATTTCGAGGCTTCGACTTCGGCCGGATCTTCTTCGTCCAGGTCGCGGTAGGCGACGATTTCCGGGTGACGGAACAGGGCGTTCGAGTCGAAGTTGAACTTGGCGTCCAGGGCGATCACTTTACCGTCGCCGGTCAGGATCAGCGGGTTGATTTCAGCCAGCGATGCGTCGGTTTCCCAGTACGCTTTGTACAGGCCTTGCAGGTTCGCGCGGGCAGCGGCGATCGAGCCTTCCGGCACGCCGATCTTGCGGGCGATGTCGTCGGCATCCGCATCGGTCAGGCCGACGCTCGGCTCGATCACGACGTTGTGGATCTTTTCCGGGTTGCTGTGTGCAACTTCTTCGATGTCCATGCCGCCTTCCGACGAGGCCATCAGCACGACTTTCTGGGTGACGCGGTCGGTGACCATCGACACGTACAGTTCTTTCTTGATGTCGGCGCCTTCTTCGATCAGCAGGCGGCGGACTTTCTGGCCTTCCGGACCGGTCTGGTGGGTCACCAGCTGCATGCCCAGGATCTGGTTCGCGTATTCGCGCACTTGTTCCAGCGACTTGGCGACTTTCACGCCACCGCCCTTGCCGCGGCCGCCAGCATGGATCTGGGCCTTGACCACCCAGACCGGTCCGCCCAGCTCTTCAGCGGCTTTGACAGCCTCGTCGACCGACAGGCACGGAATGCCGCGCGGAACGGTCACTCCGAATTTTCGGAGGATCTCTTTGCCCTGATACTCATGGATTTTCATGCTGGCTTCCCTTCTTCTGTTACTGATTTAGAAATGCGGTTGAATAAAAAAGCGACAAAACCGGAGTCTACTCCGGACGACACTACCCCGGCACCGCCTTGAGAGCCCAGCGCGGGTAATACGTTTCGACGGCGGGGCCGTCGAGTCGCAGCGCGTGGCAGCGGTCCAGTTCGTAAGGCCGCTCGGCCGAAGCATCGGCCGGGCGGTTGGCCATCGCGTCATCGGCGAAGGCCTGGATTGCCGCGGTGGGCAGGACTTGCGCGAGTTCGGTCAGGTGGGTGCAGCCGAGTACCCCGGACAGGCGGTCCTTCAGATGCAATCGGAAATGTTTCAGCAGCGACAAGCCGATGAGCTTTTTATACGCAGGGGCGATGGTGTCGCAGAAACCGGGATAGGGTACGGCATCGGACGCGGCTTCGGCGTCGACGATGTTCATGTCGCGGTCGATAGTCACCCGCAATTTGAGTTCGTGCACCGGCAGGCCGGCCGGACGGGAGCCGGAAGGCAGGGCAATATCATGCGTCTTGGTGTCGCGGATGCACGCGTCGAGGTCCCACAGGCCATCGTCGCGCGCGAACGCTTCGACGGTAATGGCGCGCGTGTGCCTTGGCTTACGCGGAGCGGGAGGAGACAGGGGCATAAACACCAATGCCGGTATGCGGCGAAAAAATTTGCAGCCGTTGTGCCTGATGCACGTTGCCGCAGCTTCTACGGCAACAACCGCTCTTGCGGCGCTGCTTAAACCATGAAAGTTTAGCACAGGGTGCCGGGCTGTGCACCGTCTCCCCGGTTACAGAAGGGTTTTTGAGGGGAAGATAAGGGAAGATGTTGCGAAGTTGTGATGCCGAAAGCGCAAGCCTGCCGTCATAAACAGAACGACAGTCGGACATTCACAACGATGAGATCAGAGGTCGTCGTCATCGTAGCCACCCTTCAGCGCGGCACGCACCGCACTCTGGGAAAAGCCACGTTGCAGCAGGAAGCGCATCTGTTTGCTGCGTTCTTCGGCATCCTGCGGCACCTTGCCGAACTTGCGGCGCCAGACTTCGCGGGCCCGTGCCGTTTCGGATTCCTTCAGTTCGGACTTGAGTTCGTCGAACGCGTCGCCGCCGACGCCATGCTGCTGGAGTTCGGCGAGTACCCGGGCGTTGCCGTAGCGTCCGGCACGCCGGTGGACCAGCGATTCGGCAAAACGCTCCTGCGACAGCCAGTTGTTCTTTTCAAGGAAATCGAGGAGGGCTTCGACGTCGTCGCCCTCCTCGGCATAGCGGGACAATTTGCGCGCCAGTTCGAGCCGGCTGTGCTCGCGCGTCGACAGATACTTCAACGCGCGAGCCTTGAGGCTCAGCTGCTGGCGCGGCATCCGGACGATTACTCGTCGTCGCCGACGGATGCCAGCTGGGCGGCACCGTCACCGGCCGGTGCCGGCGGCAGTTCGCGCACGCCGAGGGCGGCGCGGACCTTGTTCTCGATTTCGCGTGCCAGTGCCGGACGCTCCCTCAGGAAGATACGGGCATTGTCCTTGCCCTGGCCGATGCGCTCGCCACCATAGCTGTACCACGAACCCGACTTCTCGACGATCTTGTTGTCCACGCCCAGGTCGATGATCTCGCCTTCGCGCGACGTGCCTTCGCCGTACAGGATGTCGAAGTGCGCTTCCTTGAACGGGGGCGCGATCTTGTTCTTGACGACCTTGACCTTGGTTTCGTTACCGATCACCTCGTCGCCGGTCTTGATCGAGCCGGTACGGCGGATGTCCAGGCGCACGGAGGCGTAGAACTTCAGCGCGTTACCGCCGGTCGTCGTTTCCGGGCTGCCGAACATGACGCCGATCTTCATACGGATCTGGTTGATGAAGATCACCAGGGTGTTCGTACGGTTGATCGATGCGGTCAGCTTGCGCAGCGCCTGCGACATCAGGCGGGCCTGCAGGCCCGGCAGGGAGTCGCCCATGTCGCCTTCGATCTCGGCGCGCGGCGTCAGGGCCGCCACCGAGTCGATGACCACCATGTCGACGCTGCCCGAACGCACGAGGGCGTCCGTGATTTCCAGCGCCTGTTCACCCGTGTCCGGCTGCGAGATCAGCAGCTCGTCCAGCTTGATGCCCAGCTTTTGCGCATAAGTCACGTCCAGCGCGTGTTCGGCGTCGATGAACGCGCAGGTGCCACCCAGCTTTTGCATCTGGGCGATGGTCTGCAGGGTCAGCGTCGTCTTGCCCGACGATTCCGGACCATAGATCTCGACGATACGGCCGCGCGGCAGGCCGCCGACGCCCAGTGCGATGTCCAGGCCCAGCGAGCCGGTCGATACGGTTTGCACTTCCTCGACGGGCGCATTGGCATCCATGCGCATCACCGAGCCTTTACCGAATTGCTTTTCGATCTGCGCGAGGGCTGCTGCCAGCGCCTTGCCCTTCTCGGCTGCATTTACTGCGGATTTTTTGTCGTCCATAACTTTCTTTCTGTCCTAGAGTGAACCAAGGTGTGGGCCGCTCGCGCGATTTCAATAGGAAGTACTGTATAAAATCCCAGTGGTTTTGGCAAGCGATATTTACTGTCGCTTGACCGATTCGACATGTTGCGAAACTTCACACACAATAAGCGAGTTAGCGGGGTCGAACAACGAAAGCCGGGAGAAAAGATGCGTATTTTACTAGCCGAAGATGATAGCGTATTGGCCGATGGGCTGACGCGCTCCTTGCGCCAGTCCGGCTACGCGATCGATTGCGTCAAGAACGGCCAGGACGCGGACACGGCACTGTCGACCCAGGAGTTCGATCTCCTGATCCTCGACCTCGGCCTGCCCAGGCTGTCCGGCCTGGACGTGCTGCGCCGCCTGCGCGCGCGCGGCTCGCTGCTGCCGGTGCTGATCCTCACGGCCGCCGATTCGATCGAACAGCGCGTGGGCGGCCTCGACGCCGGCGCCGACGACTACATGCCCAAGCCGTTCGCGCTGTCCGAACTGGAAGCGCGCGTGCGCGCCCTCACCCGGCGCGGCCAGGGCGGCGGCTCGACCGTCATCCGCCACGGCCCGCTCGTGTACGACCAGGTCGGCCGCAGCGCCTACATCAACGACCAGATGCTCGACCTGTCCGCGCGCGAACTGGGCCTGCTGGAAATCCTGCTGGCCCGCACGGGCCGTCTCGTGTCGAAGGAACAGCTCGTCGACCACCTGTGCGAATGGGGCGAGGAGGTGTCGAACAACGCCATCGAGGTCTACGTGCACCGCCTGCGCAAGAAGATCGAGACGGGCGGCATCCGCATCGCCACCGTGCGCGGCCTGGGTTATTGCCTGGAACGTTATGCTGACAGCGCCTGCAAGAGCGCCGAAGCGGCCAGCGGCCACAAGTGAAACGGTTCAAGCGGCGCGCGGCCGGACCGGAGCCGCTCGCCGTCACGGAACCGGTCGACGATCTCTACGTTCCGCCCAGGCCCGAGCCGGAAGAAAGCATCCAGCACTCGCTGTTCGGCGAGATCCTCGACTGGATGCTGGCCCCGCTGCTGCTGCTGTGGCCGATGAGCATCGCGATCACGTACCTGGTCGCGAAGTCGATCGCCAACCAGCCGTTCGACCACGCGCTGGAAGACAGCGTCACGGTGCTCGCGCAGCAGGTCAAGGAAGTCGACGGTAAAGTCGTCGCGCACCTGGGCGGCACCGCGCGCGACATCCTGCGCGCGGACGACGTCGACAGCGTCTATTTCCAGATCAGCGGCCCGCGCGGCGAGATCGTCGACGGCGACCGCGACCTGCCGCCGCCGAACCCCGACGACGCCGAGCGCAGCGGCCGCGTGCACTTCCGCACCGAGAACCTGCACGGCACGCCGGTGCGCATCGCGTATGCCTGGGTCAACCTGCAGCCGCTGCTGGACGCCACGCAGGAACCCCGCCTCGCGCTCGTGCAGGTGGCGGAAACGCTCGACAAGCGCGCGCAGCTGGCCAACGAGATCATCAAGGGCGTGATCCTGCCGCAGTTCATCATCCTGCCCGTGATCCTGGCCCTCGTCTGGTTCGCCCTGTCGCGGGGGCTGTCGCCGCTCGCGCAACTGCAGGAACGCATCCGCGCCCGCCCGCCGGACGACTTGTCGCCCATCGATTCGCGCCAGGTGCCGGAAGAGATCTCGCCGCTGGTCGGCTCGCTGAACGACATGCTGGCGCGCCTCGCGCACACCATCGACGCGCAGAAGCGCTTCATCGCCGACGCGGCGCACCAGATGAAGACGCCGCTCGCCGGCATGCGCATGCAGTCGGAACTGGCGCTGCGCCAGGCCGATCCCAACGAGATCCACCGCTCGCTCGAGCAGCTGGCCAAGAGCTCGGAATCGGCCACGCGCCTCGTGAACCAGCTGCTGGCGCTGGCGCGCGCGGAAAACCAGCCGCACGCGGGCCAGACGCTGGAGCCGCTCGACCTTGCCGCCCTGGCGCGCGACGTCGTGCAGGACTGGGTGCAGGCCTCGTTCGCGCACGAGATCGACCTCGGCTACGAAGTCATCGGCGATCCGCCGGAGATCGACGGCAGCGCCATGATGCTGCGCGAGCTGCTGTCGAACCTGATCGACAACGCGCTGCGCTACACGCCGCCGGGCGGCAGCGTCACCGTGCGGGTGCGCGGATCCAACATCGGCAACGGCAACCAGGCGCTGCTGGAAGTCGAGGACACGGGCCCCGGCATCGCGCCGTCCGAACGCCACCGCGTGTTCGAACGTTTTTATCGCATCCTCGGTTCGAGCGCGCCCGGTTCCGGCCTCGGTCTCGCCATCGTGCGCGAGATCGCGCAGCAGCACGGCGCCGACATCGAGATCTTCAACAACCCGCGCAGCACGCACAAGAAATTCCCGGGCAGCCTGTTCCGGCTGACCTTCCCGCCCACCGTCACGCCTGTCCCCGATGTCGACCGAGACCGTCCCTTCCTCTGACCCCGACCGCGAGCGGCAGCACATCGTCGCCGCGCGCGCCGCGCACTGGGCGCGCGCGCGCCGGCTGATCGCGCTGCTGCTGGCGCTGTGGCTTGCCACGAGCTTCTGCACCGTGTTCTTCGCGCGCGACCTCGCGCACCTGTCCGTGTTCGGCTGGCCGCTGTCGTTCTACCTGGCGGCGCAGGGCGCGTCGCTCACGTACCTCGCCATCATCGGCGCGTACGCCTGGCGCATGCGCATCCTCGACCGCGATTTCGATCGCATGCTGCAGGAGCGTCCATGACCAGCACGGCCGCGAAGACCCGCTCCTACTTCCGCCGCCTGTCCCGCTACTACCTGTGGTTCACGCTGTGCTTCGCGCTGTTCCTTGGCGCGCTGGCGATCCTGGAACACGAGGGCATGCCACGCCAGTGGATCGGCCACCTGTACATGTTCGCGACGATCGTCCTGTACGCGATCATCGGCGTCGTCAGCCGCACGTCGAACGTGTCCGAGTACTACGTGGCGGGGCGGCGCGTCCCGGCGCTGTTCAACGGCATGGCGACGGCGGCCGACTGGATCTCGGCCGCCAGCTTCATCAGCCTCGCGGGCACGCTGTACCTGCACGGCTTCGACGCCCTCGCCTACGTGATGGGCTGGACGGGCGGCTACTGCCTCGTCGCCCTGCTGATCGCGCCCTATCTGCGCCGCTTCGCCCAGTACACGATCCCCGACTTCCTCGCCGCCCGCTACGGCGGCGAGACCGGCACGCGGCAGGGCAACATCGTGCGCGCGCTCGCGGTCGGCGCCACCATCGTCGTCTCGTTCACGTACGTCGTCGCGCAGATCTACGCGGTGGGCCTGATCGCGTCGCGCTTCACGGGCGTCGATTTTTCGGTCGGCATCTTCCTCGGCCTCGCCAGCATCCTCGTGTGCTCGTTCCTCGGCGGGATGCGCGCCATCACGTGGACGCAGGTGGCGCAGTACATCATCATCCTCGTCGCCTTCCTGATCCCGACGATCTGGCTGTCGATGAAATTCGCCGGCAACCCGGTGCCGCAGGTCGCGTACGGCTCCGTGCTGCCCAAGCTGGCCGCGCGCGAAGCCCAACTGGCGACGGACCCACGCGAGGCCGAAGTGCGCGCGCGTTTCCGCGCCCGCGCCGACGACTACGCCGCGCGCATCGCCGCCCTGCCCCACTCCTGGGAGGCGGGCAAGATCGAGGCGCAGCGCCGGCTGGACAAGGCGCGCGGCCGCAACGCGCCGCTGACCGAGGTGCGCAGCGCGGAACGCGCGCTGCTCGACTATCCGCGCACGGCCGAGGAAGCCGCGCGCGTGTGGGCCGAGCTGCGCGCCGCCAACCTGGCGCGCGCCCAGCCGCCGGAACCGCACGCGGAACCGTTCCCCGGCAAGACGCGGGAAGAATCCGACATCCGCCGCAACAATTTTCTGTCGCTCGTGTTCTGCCTGATGTTCGGCACGGCGGCGCTGCCGCACATCCTGATGCGCTCCTACACGACGCCGTCCGTGCACGAGACACGCGTGTCCGTGTTCTGGACGCTGTTCTTCATCCTGCTGATCTACCTGACGATGCCGGCGCTGGCCGTGCTGGCCAAGTACGACATCTACACGGCCCTCGTCGGCACGGGCTTCGATTCCCTGCCGACCTGGGTCTCGTACTGGGCCAACGTCGACAAGGCGAACCCGTTGATCAGCATCGTCGACGTCAACGGCGACGGCATCGTGCAGCTGGCCGAGATCGCGATCGACGGTGACGTGCTCACCCTCGCCACGCCGGAAATCGGCGGCCTGCCGTACGTGATTTCCGGGCTGGTGGCGGCCGGCGGCCTGGCGGCGGCGCTGTCCACGGCGGACGGCCTGCTGCTGGCGATCTCGAACGCGCTGTCGCACGACATCTATTTCAAGATCGTCGACCCGGGCGCTTCCACGCAGAAGCGCGTGACGATCTCCAAGCTGCTGCTGCTCGCGGTCGCGTTCATCGCCGCGTACGTCGCGTCGCAGAAGCCGGCAGACATCCTGTCGCTCGTCGGCGCCGCGTTCTCGCTCGCGGGGTCGACCATGTTCCCGGCCCTGGTGGCGGGCGTGTTCTGGAAACGGGCGAATTTCGCGGGCGCGATCGCGGGCATGGCGACCGGCTTCCTCGTCTGCATCTACTACATGCTGCACACGAATCCGATGCTGGGCGGGAGCCTCGACGCCGTCTGGTTCCACATCGCGCCCATCTCTGCGGGCGTGTTCGGCGTGCCGGCGGGGGCGCTGGCGCTCGTCGTGGTCAGCCTCGTGACCAGGGCGCCGCCGCGCGCGAGCGGGGGGCTCGTTGCGCATATCCGGGCGCCGGAATAGGTGTTATCTTTATGCAACTTTCTCGATGAGGATCTTGCATGTCCCTGCGCCGTACCCTGCCGTATCTTTTCGCCCTTTCCGCCTTGCTGGCCGGCGGCGCCTGCGCCGCGCCGGCGGCCGACGCCAGGCCGCCGGCCATCGCCTTTTTCCAGCACGCCGCCATCCATCGCGTCGCGCTGTCGCCCGACGCACGCTACCTGGCCGTCCGCGCGGGTGCGCCCGACCGCAACGACTATCTCGCCGTGATCGACCTCGCCACCAACAAGCCGACCGTGGTGGCCGCGTTCGACGATGCCGACATCGACGACTTCGAGTGGGTGAACGGCACCCGGTTGATCTTCGATCTCACCGAAAAGAACGTCGGCGAGGGGGACATGCGGCATGGCCCCGGCCTGTACGCCGTCGACCGCGACGGCCAGCATTTCGCGCAGCTGGCCGACCGCTATTTCGACTCCGCTTCGCGCCACGAACTGATCGGCAAGGTGCCGATGCAGCCGTGGAACACGTTCCTCATGCGCCAGCGTCCCCGCAAGGACGACATGATCTATGTGTCCCGTCCCATCTGGGATGGGGGCGATGAACACCTCTACACCGACCTGGTCCGCCTGAACACGCGCACGGGCCACGCACAAACCATTCCCCGCCCGGGACCGGTGACCGGCTGGCTGCTCGACCACGAGGGCGAACCCCGCCTCGCCACCGCCGTCAAGGATGGGCGGATGACCATCTACTACCGCGATCCCGCCGACCAGGACAAGTGGCGCACGCTGGCGCAGTTCGCGGCCTATACCGCAAGCGAAGGCGCGTTCTCTCCGGTCGGCTTCGGTCCCGACGGCACGCTGTACGTCGCCGCGCACAACGGCCACGACACGGAGGCGCTCTACGCCTACGATCTGAAGGCCGGCAAGCTCGCCGCCGAACCGCTGCTGGTCACCAAGGGCTACGACTTCGACGGCAGCCTGGTCAAGAGCCGCACGAAACTCCTGGGCGCGCTCATCACCACGGATGCCCGGTCGAACGAGTGGTTCGATCCCGGCATGAAGGCCCTGCAGGACAAGCTCGACAAACTGTTGCCCGCCACCGTCAACCTGATCGACGTTCCGGCCGACGATTCGCCATGGGTGCTGGTGCGGTCGTATTCCGACGCGGTCCCGATGCGCTACACGCTGTACAACACGGCCACCGGCCAGTTCAACGACATCGGTTCGTCGCGCCCGGCCATCGATCCGAAGCGGATGGGCCGCCAGCAGATGGTGCGCTACAAGGCGCGCGACGGCCTGGAGATCCCGGCCCTGCTGACCCTGCCACGCGGCGCGAACAAGCACCTGCCGATGGTCGTGCTGGTGCACGGCGGACCGTGGGTGCACGGCGCAGTCTGGGGCTGGGACCCCGATTCGCAATTCCTCGCCTCGCGCGGCTACGCCGTGCTGGAGCCGGACTTCCGCGGCAGCACCGGCTACGGCTTCCGCCACTATCGGGCAGGCTGGAAGCAATGGGGCCGCGCGATGCAGGACGACGTGGCCGACGGCACCCGCTGGGCCATCGCGCAGGGCTACGCCGATCCGAAGCGCATCTGCATCGCCGGCGCCAGCTACGGCGGCTATGCCACGCTGATGGGCCTCGTCAACGATCCGGACCTGTACAGGTGCGGCGTGGACTGGGTCGGCGTCACCGACATCAACCTGATGTACACGGGCGCCTGGAGCCGCGCGTCGGACCTCACGGACCAGTGGAAGGCCTACGGCATGCCGGAACTGATCGGCGACCGCGTGAAGGATGCGGCGCAACTGAAGGCCACGTCGCCCATCGAGCAGGCCGCCCGCATCACGCAGCCCGTGCTGCTGGCCTACGGCGGCGTCGACCGCCGCGTACCGCTGTACCACGGCCAGAAGTTCTACGACGCGGTCACGAAGACCAACAAGAACGTCGAGTGGATCGAGTACCCGGAAGAAGGCCATGGCTGGCATCTGCCGAAGAACTCGGTCGATTTCTGGAACCGCGTCGAGGCCTTCCTCGGCAAGAACATCGGTCCGGACGGGGGCCGGCAATGAAAAACGGGGCGCCGCGGCGCCCCGTTCTCATCGTAGGGTGGACAGGTACCCCGTCCACCCTACTCGACGATCGTCTGCGCCTGGCCTTCGCCGCGCGCGCGGATCTCGCCGATGCGGTACACGGTCTCGCCGGCCGCCTTCAGCTGGGCTTCGGCCGCGTCCGCGTTTTCCTTCGAGACGATGACCGTCATGCCGATGCCGCAGTTGAACACGCGGTGCATCTCGGCATCGGCCACGCCGCCATGCTGCTGCAGCCACTGGAACAGCGGCGGCAGGGTCCACGACTTGCTGTCGAGCACGGCCGTCAGGTTATCCTGCAGCACGCGCGGGATGTTCTCGACGAGGCCGCCGCCCGTGATGTGCACGAGGCCCTTCACTTCCATCGCCTGCATCAGCGCCAGCAGCGGCTTCACGTAGATGCGGGTCGGCTGCATCAGCGCGTCGGACAGCTTGCGGCCGTGGAAGTCGGCTTCCAGGTCCGGCTTCGACACGTCGATGATCTTGCGCACCAGCGAGTAGCCGTTCGAGTGGATGCCCGACGAGGCCAGGCCCAGCACGACGTCGCCCGGGGCGATCTTGGTGCCGTCGATGATCTGCGATTTTTCCACGGCGCCGACGGCGAAGCCGGCCAGGTCGTATTCGCCGTCCGGGTACATGCTCGGCATTTCGGCCGTTTCGCCGCCGATCAGGGCGCAGCCGGCCTGTTCGCAGCCGGCGGCGATGCCTTTGACGACGGCGGTCGCGGTCGGGACGTCCAGCTTGCCGCAGGCAAAGTAATCAAGGAAGAACAGCGGCTCGGCGCCCTGCACGAGGATGTCGTTGACGCTCATGGCGACGAGGTCGATGCCGACCGTGTCGTGGCGGTTCAGTTCGAACGCCAGTTTCAGCTTGGTGCCGACGCCGTCGGTGCCGGACACGAGGACCGGTTCCTTGTACTTCTTGCTGATTTCGAACAGCGCACCGAAACCGCCGATGCCGCCGAGCACGCCTTCGCGCATGGTGCGCTTGGCAAAAGGTTTGATCGCTTCGACCAGGGCGTCGCCGGCATCGATATCGACACCAGCGTCGCGGTAGGAGAGAGAAACATTAGATGGTTGGCTCATGGTATTTGGCAGCGGAGGCGGTAAAATAGTAGGCGGTTGACAACTGGTCCCAAGACAGCATGGGCCGACAGTAGCCAGTCGGTCAATCCATTATTTTATCAAAACGGCCTGCCGCGGCACCGTTTTAACGGTCAAGAACAACAATTAGATGCCTTTTTCCCTCAGTCCGGAGCAAAAACAGTCAGCATTCTGGTTGGCACTCTGGCTGGCTTGCGGTCTGCTGCTGTACGCCCTCGGGCCCATCCTCACCCCGTTCATCGCCGCCGCCATCCTCGCCTACGCCCTCAACGGCGCCGTCGACCGGCTCGAACGCACGCGCCTCGGCAAGTTTCATTTGCCCCGCTCGCTCGCCGTCGTCATCGTGATCCTCGCATTCCTGGCGTCCGTCACCGCCCTCGTGCTGATCGTCGTGCCGGTGCTGCGCACCGAATTGCCGCTGCTGCAGGCCCAGATTCCGGACGCGCTGGCCCGCATCGACACCATCCTGTCGCCCCGGCTGGCGCAGCTGGGCATCCACATCAAGCTGGACGGCAGCAGCCTGCGCACCATCCTCACGCAGCAGATCATGACGTCCAGCGACGAGATCTGGACGACGGTGCTCGCGTCCGCGCGCGTGGGCGGCAGCGCCCTGCTCGGCTGGCTGGCCACGGCGATCCTGATCCCCGTCGTGCTGTTCTACCTGTTGCTGGACTGGCACCGCCTGCTGCTGCAACTGGAAAACGCCGTGCCGCGCCGCTGGGTGCGCCAGACGGTGGGCATGGCCCAGGAAGTCAACGCCCTGCTGGCCCAGTACCTGCGCGGGCAATTGCTCGTGATGCTCGTGCTGGCCCTGTACTACTCGGCGGCGCTGGCGCTGGCCGGCTTCGAGGTGGCGCTGCCGGTCGGCATATTGACGGGCCTGCTCGTCTTCATCCCCTACCTGGGCTACGGCCTGGGGCTCGTGCTGGCGCTGACGGCCGCCATCCTGCAGTTTTCCGACTGGAGCGGCGTGATCGCCGTCGCGGTGATCTATGGCGCGGGCCAGGTCATCGAAGGCTTTTTCCTCACGCCGCGCCTCGTGGGCGAGCGCATCGGGCTGAATCCGCTGGCCGTGATCTTCGCCCTGCTCGCCTTCGGCCAGCTGTTCGGTTTCGTGGGCGTATTGCTGGCATTGCCGGCGTCGGCCGTGCTGATGGTGGCATTCCGTCACTTGAAACGCCACTATCTGCGCAGCAGCTTTTATAATGCCTAGTTCATACGCACACGACATGATGAGAACCGAGCCATGAAACAGCTGGTGCTCGATTTGGGCGCCGAGCCGGCGCAAAGCCTCGACACCTTCCAGATAGGGGAAAATGCCGAAATGGCGCACTTGATGCACCAGTTCGCCCAGCGCGCATCGCGCGAGCATTTCTGCTACCTGTGGGGAGAAACGGGCGCCGGCAAGACGCATTTGCTGCAGGGCCTCGCCGCCACCGATGGCGCGCGCTACATCGCGGCCAATGCCGGTGCGGACGCCTTCGTATTTCTGCCTGCCGTGAGCCTGTACCTCGTCGACGACGTCGACCAGCTGTCGCCCGAACGCCAGATCGACGCCTTCGCCCTGTTCAACCAGGTGCGCGAGCACGGCGCCTACATGGTCTGCACAGGCCCGGTGCCGCCGGCCGTGCTGCCCGTGCGCGAAGACCTGCGTACCCGGATGGGCTGGGGTCTCGTGTACCAGATCCACGGCCTGTCCGACGACCAGAAGATCGCCGCCCTCACGCAGGCCGCCGAGGCCCGCGGTTTGACGCTGTCCGCCAGCGTGTTACCCTATCTGCTGTCCCATTTCAAGCGCGACATGCGCTCCCTGTCGACCATGCTGGATGCGCTCGACCAGTATTCGCTCGAGACCCAGCGTCCGGTCACAGTACCGCTGCTGCGTGATCTCTTGCTTCAGGGCAATCCCGGCAGTCCACACTCCGAACCAAAAGAATGAACGACCTCGCGCTGTTTGACCTCGACCATACCCTCCTGCCGATCGATTCCGACTACGAATGGGGCCAGTTCCTCGTGCGTGAGAAAGTCGTCGACGCCACCGAACACCAGCGCCGCAACGACGCCTTTTTCGCGCAGTACAACGCCGGCACGCTCGACCCGGTCGAATACCTCGAATTCGCCCTCGGCACCCTGGCCAGCTTCGATCCGGCCCATCTGAAGGACCTGCAGGCGCAATACATGCGGGAGGTGATCCGCCCGGCGCTCCGCCCGAAGGCGCTCGACCTCGTGCGCAAGCACCAGGACGCGGGCGACCTCGTGGCGATCATCACGGCGACCAATGCGTTCGTCACCGCGCCGATCGCGCAGGAATTCGGCGTGGAGCACCTGATCGCCGCGCGCCCCGAGCTGGACGATCGCGGCCACCCCACCGGCAAGCTGGCCGGCACGCCCACGCAGGGCCACGGCAAGGTGACGCACATGCACGCCTGGCTGGACGGCCTGGGCCGCCCGTTCGACAGTTTTACCCGCAGCTGGTTCTACAGCGATTCGCACAATGACATCCCGCTGCTGTCGGTCGTCTCGCACCCGGTGGCGACCAACCCGAGCGAGAAACTGATCCAACACGCAACCGCCCTCGGCTGGACTTCACTGCACCTCTTCAATGATTAAAAAATTCATCCGCAAAATCCTGGGCGTCAAAGACGAGCGCGACCCGACCGAACCCGTCATCCTCGGGCCGGAGCAGCACGGCATCGATCCGAAGCTCGTGTCGAACAACGCGGTGCGCGTCACGCAGACCTTGCAGGAAGCCGGCTTCAAGGCATTCGTCGTCGGCGGCGCCGTGCGCGACCTGCTGCTGGGCGTAAAGCCGAAGGACTTCGACATCGCCACCGACGCGACGCCGGAAGAAGTGAAAAAGCTGTTCCGCCGCGCCTTCATCATCGGCCGCCGCTTCCAGATCGTGCACGTGATGTTCGGCCAGGACCTGCTCGAAGTGACGACCTTCCGCGGCAAGGGCAGCGACAACGCGCCGAAGGATGAACACGGCCGCGTCCTGCGCGACAATAACTTCGGTCCGCAGCACGAAGACGCCGAGCGCCGCGACTTCACGATCAACGCCATGTACTACGACCCGGCCACGCAGTCGGTGCTCGACTACCACGGCGGCATCGAAGACATCCGCGCCAAGGTCCTGCGCATCATCGGCCAGCCGGAAGCGCGCTACCGCGAAGACCCGGTCCGCATGCTGCGCGTCGTGCGCTTCGCGGCCAAGCTGCAATTCACGATCGAACCCGCGACCCGCGCCCCGATCCCCGTGATGGCCCCGCTGATCAACAACGTGCCGGCCGCGCGCGTGTTCGACGAAATGCTCAAGCTCCTGATGAGCGGCCACGCGCTGGCCTGCCTGAAGGAGCTGCGCTCGTCCGGCCTGCACCACGGCCTGCTGCCGCTGCTGGACGTCGTGCTGGAACAGCCGATCGGCATGAAGTTCGTGACGCTGGCCCTCGAATCGACCGATACGCGCGTAAAAGCCGGCAAGGGCGTGTCGCCGGGCTTCCTGTTCGCGTCGCTGCTGTGGCACCAGGTGCTGGAAAAATGGAACGCCTACCGCGCCGCCGGCGAATCGCCGATCCCCGCGCTGCACCTCGCGGCGGACGACGTCCTCGACAACCAGACGGACAACCTCGCCCTGCAGCGCCGCATCGCCACCGACATGCGCGACATCTGGGCCATGCAGCCGCGCTTCGAGCGCCGCACCGGCAAGACGCCTTACAAACTGCTGGAACACCCGCGCTTCCGCGCCGGCTTCGACTTCCTGCTGCTGCGCTGCGAATCGGGAGAACTGGATGCGGAGATCGGCAACTGGTGGGCGACGTTCTACGCGGGCGACATCGCCGAGCGCGAGCGCCTGATCAACTCCACGCGCGACGTCCAGCCCTCCGGCCAGAAGAAACGCCCGCGCCGCCGCGGTCCGCGCCGCGCGGAAGGTGAAGGCGGGGCACCGGCCGACGCGCAACAGGCCGCGGGCAGCGAATGATCGCCTGGGTCGGCATCGGCGCCAACCTGGGCGACGCGCGCGCGAACGTCGTCGATGCAATCGAGCGCCTGTCTCGCCTGCCGGGTGCCGTGTTGCGGCAAACGTCGTCGCTGTACCGCACCGCGCCGATCGATTCGTCGGGCGACGACTACGTCAACGCCGTAGCAATGCTCGACACCGGCCTCGATGCGCACGCCCTGCTGCAGGCGCTGTTCGCCATCGAACAGGCGCACGGCCGCGAACGGCCCTACCGCAACGCGCCGCGCACGCTGGACCTCGACCTGCTCCTCTACGACGACCGGATCATCGATGATGCGCCGACCTTGATCGTCCCCCACCCCCGCATGCACGAGCGCGCGTTCGTGCTGGCGCCGCTGGCCGAAGTTGCGCCCGATCTCGTCATTCCCGGCCGCGGTGCCGTGAGCGCCCTGCTCGCGCACGTCGGCGGCCAGGGCATCGCCCGCCTCGCTTAAAACCGCAGCGCCAGGTACACGCCGGAGACGGCCAGCGTCACCAGCGTGACCGGCACGCCCACGCGCGCATGGCGCTTCCAGTCGATGACGATGCCGCGCCGTGCCGCCGCATCGACGACGATGATGTTCGCGATGCTCCCCACGATCAGCAGGTTGCCCGCCAGCGTGCTGACCAGCGCCAGCATGACGCCGCCCAGCGGGTGGTGCACGACGGGCATCAAAAGCATCACGGCGGGCACGTTCGAGACCAGGTTCGAGAGCACGAACGTGGCGGCGAACAGGGAACCCGGCTGGTCGAGCCGCACGCCGAGCGACGCGAGCCAGGCGATCGCATGTTCCGTGAAGCCCGTGCCCTGGAAGGCCGCGTTCACGACGAAGAGGCTCATGAAGAGCACCAGCAATTCCCAGTCGACGAGGCCCAGCATGTTCTGCGAACGCAGCTGGCGGCTCATCAACAGGATGCCCGCGCCGATCAGCGCCATGTGCTCACGGGGCCACGGCGCGACGAGGAACGCCACCAGCAGCGCGCCCGCAATCAGCAGGCCCTTCGTCGTCTGCCACGCATCGAAAGGCACCGTTGCGGCCTGGGATTCGGCGGCGGCGGCGCTTTCTTTCCAGCGCCCTTTCGTCTGCCAGGCGATCAGCACCCAGCATGCGGCGAGGCCCAGCGCGACGGGCAGGATCGCATCGAGGAAGTAACCGTCGAACGACAGCCGCATCGTCTGGCCGATCAGCATGTTCTGCGGATTGCCGATCAGGGTCGCGGCGGAGCCGATGTTGGAAGCGCACGCGAGCGCCAGCAGGTACGGTACCGGCGCAAGCCCGCGCCGCCGGCACGCGTCGACGAGCAGCGGCGCCATGGCCAGGCACACGATGTCGTTGCTGAATACCGCGGACAGTGCCGCCGACACGGCGATGAGGACGGCCAGCAGGCTGGCGGGCCCCAGCCCCAGCCCGGCCAGCCTGTTCGTGACCCAGTCGTAGAACCCGCCCAGCCGCATCTGCGCCGACACGACCATGAAGGCAAACAGCAGGGCCATCGTCGGCAGGTGGATCGAGGCCACCGCCTGCTCCAGGCTCAACGCGTTGATGCTGATGAGCGCGATCGCACCGAGCAGCGCGACGCCGGTCCGGTCGAGGCGCAGGAACGGCAGGCCGCCGAGAATCATGCCAAGATAGACGATGAGGAAGATGATGAGGATGGTCGTGGCCATTGGTGGACAGCGTTTTCGGGTAAGATCGCGCATCTTAACAAACGATACCGGGCACGCCTGTGACCGCATGCCTGCCCGGACGCGTGGCAACGCCGGGGCGATCCTCCGGCTCATCTTAGTTAGCTTGATTTGCAAAGGAATACTATGAGCGCTTATCTGGGCGGCACCTCGACGAACGAAGCACCGGTACGCAAGGCCGTGACCTTGCCCTCGCTGCTGGCGATGCGCGCGACCGGCGAGAAGATCGCCATGCTCACCTGCTACGACGCCAGCTTCGCGTCGCTGATGGACCGCTGCGGCGTGGACATCCTGCTGATCGGCGATTCGCTGGGCATGGTGTGCGCCGGCTACGACTCCACGCTGCCCGTGACGGTGGCCGACGTGGCCTACCACACGGCGTCCGTCGTCCGCGGCCGCAAACACGCGTTCGTGCTGGCCGACCTGCCGTTCGGCACCTACGGCACCCTGCAGCAGGCCTACGACAGCTGCGCGGCCCTGATGCGCGCGGGCGCCCAGATGATCAAGATCGAAGGCGGAGAATGGCTTGCCGAGACCGTGCGCTTCCTGACCGAGCGCGGCATCCCCGTCTGCGCCCACATCGGCCTGACGCCGCAATTCGTCCACCAGCTGGGCGGCTACCGCGTGCAGGGCAAGACCGACGAAGGCGCGGAACAGCTCAAGCGCGACGCGCTGGCGCTGCAGGAGGCCGGCGCGGCCATGGTGCTGCTGGAAGCCGTGCCCGCGGCGCTGGGCAAGGAAGTGACGGGCATCCTGCAGGTGCCGACGATCGGCATCGGCGCGGGTCCGGACTGCTCCGGCCAGGTGCTCGTCATGCACGACCTGCTGGGTGTCTTCCCGGGCCGCAAGGCGCGCTTCGTGAAGAACTTCATGGAAGGCCAGACGAGCATCGACGCGGCCGTGCAGGCCTACGTGGCCGCCGTGAAGGACGGCAGCTTCCCCGCGCCGGAACACTGCTTCTGATGCGATGAGCGCGCAAGGGGACACCACCCGTCTGTTCCTGGCCCTGTGGCCGATTGAGCCCGTGCGTGACCGGTTGCGCGCGTGGCGCGATGCGTGGACATGGCCGCGCGGCGCGACGCCGGTCCACACGGATAAACTGCACGTGACGCTGCACTTCCTCGGCAACCAGCCCACTGCGCGGCTGCCCGACTTCCTGGACGGCTTCCAGGTGCCGTTCGAACCGTTCGACCTGCAGTTCGGCCGCCCCGCGCTGCAGCGCGGCGGGATCGCGTGGATCGAGCCGCTCAGCGAACCGCAGGCGCTGCTGGACCTGCATGCGCGCCTGTCCGACGCATTGCTGGCGCTGGGGCTCACGCCGGAAGCCCGCGCCTATCGCCCGCATGTGACGATGGCACGGCGCGCGAACGGGGCGGTCATCCCTGCCGCCGGTCCCGCGATCGACTGGACGATCACGCATTACGCCCTCGTCGAATCGCGTGCCGGCAACTACACCGTATTACGGGAATACCCTACGGCTTGACGCGCCGCGCATTGGCCGCGATCACGATCCCCGACAACGACAGGATGCCCAGCGCCACGGCGATATTCGTGTGCGCCGCGATCGCCCCGAGCAGCGGCGGCGCCATCAACAGGCCCGCGTAACCGAGCGTGGCGACGGTCGCGAGGCCGCCGCCGGCCGACATCCCCGGCATGCGCGCGGCCGCCGCGAAGATCAGCGGCACGACGTTCGCCGCGGCGAGGCCGATCAGCGCGAGACCGAGCGCCGACAGCCAGAACTGCGTGCTGACCACGGCAAGCATCAGGCCCGCGAACATGCCGAGGCCACCGACGATCATCACACGCAGCGGTCCGAAACGCAGCACGAGCCGGTCGCCCGCGAAACGGCACGCGGCCATCGTCACGGAGAACGCCGAGTAGCCGAGGGCCGCCGTCGCCGCGTCGACCTGCGTGCGCGCCTTCAGCAGCAGCGCGCTCCAGTCTACGAGGGCGCCCTCGATGGCGAAGCACAGCAGGGCCAGCAGGCCGAGGAACAGCGCGGGCCCGCGCGGCAGTGCGAAGTGGCTCGCATGCGGTGCCGGCGGTACCGCGAGCAGACGCCCGCTGCACGCCAGCACGGCGGCGAAGATGGCGACGCCCACCATCAGCGCGCCGCGGCCGTCGCCGAGCCCCGCGGCGATCAGGAGGCCGCCGAGCGCCGCGCCGATCAGGCCCCCGAGGCTGTAGAAGCCGTGGAACGACGACATCGTCGGGATGCCGCGCGCCGCCTCGACTTCGCTGGCGTTGGCATTCATCGCCACGTCCAGCACGCCATTGCTGGCGCCGAACACGTACGCCGCGAGGAACAGCGGCACGAGGCCGCCCACGTTCATCAGGACGGCGCTCATGAGCGCGAACAGCAGGCCGCTGCCGACGACGACGGCGCGCGTGCCCCAGCGCCCCGCCATCCAGCCGGACAGCGGCATCGCGGAGATCGCGCCGCCCGCGATGGTGAGCAGCAGGAAGCCGAGCACGCCCGTGTCGATGCCGGCGCGCGCCTGCACGAGCGGCACGTGCGCGGCCCACACGCCGATGCCGGCGCCGTTCAGCAGGAAGATGGTCGACACGGACCAGCGCGCGGCATCCAGGCCGGCGACAGGGGTACGTTCAAGAGATTTGGTGTCGTCGATGCGGCTCATGCGCGGCTCCTTGCGGCCAGTACGATGTCGGGTGCGCGCTCGCCCTTGCGCAGGCGGGCGACCACGTCGGGCGCGGCATCCGCTTCCAGCACGAGGCGGTCGATGTCCGCCAGCGGCGCGATCGCGAACGGCGCCGGTGCTTCCAGCCGCTCGTTCAGCGCGGCGACGACACGCCGGCTGCCCGCGGCCAGGATGGCCTGCTTGAGGATGGCTTCCTCGGGGTCGCTCGCGCCCAGGCCCCGTTCGGCCTCGACGCTGCACACGCCCACGACCGCGACGTCCACGCGCAGGCGCTGGATCTCGGCCAGCGTCTGCGCGCCCATCACGGCGCCGACGTGGGCGCAGTACACGCCGCCCAGCAGCACCACGCGCGTGATGCGCAAATGCCCCAGGCTCAGTGCGATCTGGGGGCTGTTGGTGATGATGGTCGCCGCCCGGCCGTCTTCCAGCTGGCGCGCGAACGCGAGATTGGTCGTGCCGGCATCGACGAGGACCGTGTCGCCCGGCTGCACGCTGTCGGCCAGCGCGCGCGCGAGCATCTCCTTGCGCGCTTCGTCGGCCTCGACTCGTTGGCCGAAGCTGGGCACCGGCTGCGTGCGCCGCATCGCGCCGCCGTGCACGCGGCGCAGCAGGCCGGCCGCGTCCAGGTCGCGCAAATCTCTACGGATCGTGTCTTCCGAGGTGTTGAACCGCTGCGCCAGTTCGGCCGCCAGCACCTTGCCCTGCTGCTCGACCGTGTCGACGATGTGTTGCCGTCGTTCTTCCGCCAATTGCATGTGTTTCTCCTTGAATGCACGAACTGTACACGCTTACGCACGAACACGCAATAATCAATACAAACCAGCAAATTCGTGCATACAGGCGGTCTGGTGGTTGGTTCGCCGGGCAATCGTTGTTACACTCCCTGCATTCATTATCAGAACAATATGCACAAGTCCGCTGCCATCCTGATCGTCGACGACTATCTCCTGATCCGCACCGCGGTGCGCCAGGTGCTGACGGAACTCGGCTTTTCCAACGTGTTCCAGGCCGAGAACGGCAAGACAGCGCAAGACCTCATGCGCAAGCAGCCGATCGACATCGTCATCGGCGACTGGGGCATGCCGGTGATGAGCGGCCTGGACCTGCTGCACTGGATGCGCCACGACGCGCGCTATGCGAAGACGCCCTTCATGATGCTGACGGCCGAGGCGAATCCCGCCTCCGTGCGCAGCGCCCTGCAGGCCGGCGTCAACGCCTACATGATCAAGCCGTTCACGGTGCACAGCTTCGCCAGCAAGTTCATGGCGATGATCGGCACGGTGCAAGAAACGGAGCCGGCGCCCGCGCCCGAACCCCGGCCCGAGACGGCGCCGCCGCCGGTGCTGAAGCCGACGCCCGTCCAGGCCGACGTCATCGGCCTGCAGGCGCCGCTGGCCGAGCGCCTGAAGCGCTGCACGGTGCTGATCGTGGACGACGTCCCGACCAATATCGAGGTGCTGGCCGGCGCGCTGAAGGACGAGTACGCGATCAAGGTGGCGATCAGCGGCCGCAAGGCACTGGAGATCGCGGGCGCGTTCCCCATCGATATCATCCTGCTCGACATCATGATGCCCGTGATGGACGGCTTCGAGACGTGCCGCCACCTGAAGTCGAATCCGGCGACGGCGCACATCCCGGTCATCTTCCTGTCCGCGAAGGACGCCGTCGACGACATCGTGGGCGGCCTGCGCCTGGGCGCGGTCGACTACGTGTCGAAGCCCGCCGACCCGACGATCCTGAAGGCGCGCATCGCGACGCATTTGGCGCTGGCCACGGCGATGGGCGACCTGAAACGACAGAACGAACTGCTGATCGAGAATGCGCACCTGCGCGAAGACGTGGAGCGCATGACGCGCCACGACCTCAAGAGCCCCATCGCCGTCACCCTGCACGCGAGCCAGGCGCTGCTCGCGGGCGACCTGCCGGATCCGCACCGCGAACACGCGCACATGATCGAGATGGCCGCCAACCACGCGCTCGACATGATCAACCGCACGCTCGACATCCATAAAATGGAAAAGGGCGAGTACCAGCCCGCGCTGCAGCCGTTCGACCTGGGCGCGCTGCTGTCGCGCGTCGCGCAGCAGACGGAACTCGCGTTCACGGACCGCCGCATCGCGATCCGCTTCGACGCGCCGGGCGACACCGTCTGCCTGGGCGAATCGCTGCTGTGCTATTCGCTGTTCTCGAACGCCTTCAAGAACGCGGCCGAGGCGGCGGCGCCGGGCGGCACGATCAGGGTCGACGTGGCGCCGGGCCCCGGCTGCCTGCACGTCGTGATCGACAACGAGGGCGAGGTCCCCTTGACCATGCGCGGCCGCTTCTTCGACAAGTACGCCACGGCCGGCAAGCAGGGCGGCCTTGGTCTCGGCACGTATTCGATCCGCCTGATGGCCGAAGTGCAGGGCGGCGACGCCACCATGGAATCCGGCGACGGGCATACGCGGCTGACGATCACCCTGCCCTGCGTGTGATCACACGAGGAGCATCAGGTGCTCCCGCTCCCATGAACTGATCACGCGCGAAAACGTCGCGAACTCCAGCTCCTTCACTTCGCAGAACGCCTGCACGAACAGGGGGCCCAGCATGTCGGCCAGCGCCGGGCACCCGCGCAGCTGCAGGATCGCATCCTCGAGATTGCGCGGCAGGTCGCCGTGGATGTGCTCCGCGCTCTCGGGCGTCGGTGCCGACGGCTCAAGGCCCTCGACCATGCCGAGGAGGCCGCAGGCCAGCGTGGCCGCCATCGCCAGATACGGGTTCACGTCCACGCCGGGCACGCGGTTTTCCACGCGGCGGCTGGCCGGGCTCGAGTTCGGGATGCGGATGCCGCACGTGCGGTTGTCGTAGCCCCAGTGCACATTCATCGGCGCCGACTGGAAGCGCGACAGGCGCCGGTAGGAATTCACGTGCGGCGCGAAGAGGAGTGTCGCCGGCGGCACATATTTTTCCAGACCGCCGATGAAGTGGCGGAACAGCGCGCTTTCCGTCCCGTCCTCGTTGGAAAAGATGTTGCGCCCATCCGCGTCGACGATGCTCTGGTGCACGTGCATGGCGCTGCCCGGCTCCGTCTCCATCGGCTTGGCCATGAACGTGGCAAAGATGCCGTGGCGCAGCGCCGTCTCGCGCACGGCCCGCTTGAACAGGAACACGCGGTCGGCCAGTTCCAGCGCGTCTCCATGCGTAAAATTGATTTCCATCTGGCCCGCGCCGGCCTCGTGGATCAACGTCTCGACGCCCAGCTCGTGCTGCTTGCAGAACGCCGACAGTTCCAGGAAGAACGGATCGAAATCGTTGACGGCGTCGATCGAATAGGATTGCCGCCCCTGCTCCGTGAAGCCGCTGCGGCCCGTTGGCGGACTCAGCGGCTCGTGCGGATTGGTCGTGCGCGCGACGAGATAAAACTCCATTTCCGGTGCCACGACGGGGCGCCAGCCCCGTTCCGCGTACAGGCCCAGCACACGCCGCAACACGGAGCGCGGGGCGAGGTCGACCTGGGTGCCGTCGAAGTTCGTGCAATCGTGGATCACGAGCGCCACGCGCTCCGTCGCCCACGGCACGACGCGGATCGTGGCCGGGTCGGGCACGCAGACCATGTCGGGATCGATGGAGCCGACGTACGGGGTATTGTTCGGTTGTTCGCCATGGACCGTGTTCAGCAGCACGCTTTTCGGCAGCCGCATGTGCTCGCCCGCCAGGAACAGGTCTTTCGGAAGGATCTTGCCGCGGGCAATGCCCGTCATGTCGGCGATGACGCACTCGACTTCGTGGATATTGTGTTCGCGCAGAAAATCGCGCATCGGGTTATGCGCTTCGGAATCCATTACGCTCTCGCTTGACTCGATGCGAGTCAATATAGCATCGGCGATTTTTAGGCCGCGCGCGGGTCGGACGTCTTCTTTTCCGCAATTCGTTGCCCCGTTACCGCACTTCGCGCCACAGGCATCGCGTCGGGCGCCGTCCTGCGTCATACTTTCTGAATGGAACAGCTGACGACCACGACGCCGCCCAGGACCACCCGCATGTGGCGCAACTACGCCTGCGGCTGGCTCGCGTACATGCTGCTGCTCGCAGTCGTGCTGCGGCTCGCCGACTCCAGCCAGCACGGCTACAACTGGCGCGGCCTGGTGCCGATGCTGTGGATCGTGCCCCAGGCGTTCGTGCTGGCGCTGCACTGGCCGCTCAGCGGCTGGATGGAGCGCCGCCACGTCCCGTTCGCGACGCGCTGCCTGATCCACGTGGTGGGTGCGCCGACGTATGCCATCCTGTCGTACGCACTGCCAGGACTGCTCTACGAGACGACGCAGCCGCTGTCGTTCTACGTGTGGCCCGTGCTGTATTCGATGATGGGCTACGGCGTCATCGCGACGATGTTCCACATGATCCGCGCCAACGACGCCCGCCGCCGGCAGGAAGTCGCCGTGCAGCAGGCGCACGCGCTGCTCGTCGCGACTGAGCTCAACGCGCTGCGCAGCAAGCTCAATCCGCACTTCCTGTTCAACACGCTGCACTCGATCATCGCCCTCACCCGCAAGGACCCGAACGCCGCAGAAAATGCGCTGTTCCAGTTCTCCGACATGCTGCGCTACGTGCTGGACACGGAAAAGACGGGCAACGACCGCGTCACGCTGGACGACGAACTGCGCTTCGTGCGCGACTACCTGGAGCTGGAAAGCCTGCGCCTCGGTGCGCGCCTGCACGTCGACTGGGAACTCGACGATGCCGCCTCCGGCCACCTGCTGCCCGCGCTGTCGCTGCAGCCGCTCGTCGAGAACAGCATCAAGCATGCCTTCAATCCGCACAGCCGGCCGGGCCGCCTGCTGATCCGCTCGCGCCTCGACGCGCGCACGGGCAAGCTCGTGCTGTCGGTCGGCGACGACGGCCCCGGCGCCGACATCGGCCGCGTGCGCGCGTCGAACGGCCTGGGCCTGCGCACCGTCGAGCGCCGCCTGCAACTGGAATACGGCACCGAGGAGGGCCTCGCCATCGACACCGCGCCGGGCGCCGGCTTCGTCGTCACGATGGCCATTCCGCTCGCCGCCAACGACAAGGAATTCACATGAATGCCCGGACCGTGTTCATCGCGGAAGACGAACCGCTCGCGCGCGACGTCCTGCGCGACTTCATCTATGCCCACGCGGGCCTGCGCCTCGTGGGCGAAGCGGCGGACGGCGCCAGCGCGCTCGCGCAGATCGACCGCATCCGCCCCGACATCGTCTTCATGGACATCCAGATGCCCGAGCTGACGGGCCTGGACGTGCTGCGCCGCCTGACCGTCGTGCCGGACATCGTGTTCACGACCGCGTACGACCAGTACGCCGTGACCGCGTTCGAACTGAACGCCGTCGACTACCTGTTGAAACCTTTTACGCGCGCCCGCTTCGACGCGGCCGTCGCGCGCCTGCTGGAGATGCCGGGATCGTCCGTGCCCGCGCCCGACGTCATCGGCGGCGCGCTCACGCTGGCGGTCGATCGGGTGCCGAGCCGCATCGAACGCATCCTCGTGCGCGACCGCGGCCGCATCTTTCCGCTGTCCGTGAACGAGATCGCCTACCTGAAGGCGGACGCGAAATACACGGCGATCGCCGCGCGCGGCCACACCTTCCTCGTGCGCATCGGGATCTCGGAACTGGAAGCCCAGCTCGACCCGGGCCGCTTCATCCGCATCCACCGCTCGGCGCTCGTGAACCTCGACTTCGTGGATTCCATGCGCGCGGACGACCAGTCGCAGCTCGAGATCACGATGCGCGACGGGGCCGTGCTGACGGCGAGCCGGGAGGCGTCGAAGGTGCTGCGCGAGATGGCGATCTGACCGCGGTCAGATCTGGATCCACGTCGTCTTGAGCTCCGTGTACTTGTCGAACGCGTGCAGCGATTTGTCCCGCCCATTGCCCGACTGCTTGTAGCCGCCGAACGGCACCGTGATGTCGTCGTTGTCGTACTGGTTCACGTGCACCGTGCCGGCACGGAGCGCGCGTGACGTGCGGATCGCCTTGCTCATGTCGGACGTCCACACGGCCGCCGCGAGGCCGTATGGCGTCGCGTTGGCCTGGCGCACCGCCTCGTCGAGGTCGGTGAACGACAGCACGGACAGCACGGGCCCGAAGATTTCCTCGCGCGCGATGCGCATCGTTTCGTCCACGCCGTCGAACAGCGTGGGCTCGATGTACAGGCCGCCCGTCTCCGCGCGCGCCGCGTTGCCGCCCGCGAGCAGGCGCGCGCCGGCCGCCTTGCCGTCCTCGATGAAGCCGAGCACCGTCTTCATCTGGATCGAATCGACGATCGCGCCCATCACCGTGGACTCGTCGAGCGGATCGCCGGGCGCGTATTGCGGGATCAGGCCGAGGGCCTTGTCGAGGAACGCTTCCCGGATTGACTCTTCGACGAACAGCCGCGACGGCGCATTGCAGCTTTCGCCCTGGTTGAAATAGATGGAGCCGATGGCGCCCGCGACGGCCGCGTCGAGGTCGGGACAGTCCGCGCACACGATGTTGGCGGACTTGCCGCCCAGCTCCGTCCACGCGCGTTTCAGGTTCGACTGCCCCGCCATCTGCAGGATCTGTTTTCCCACGCGCGTGGAACCGGTAAAACCGATGCAGTCGACATCCATGTGCAGCGCAAGCGCGCGGCCCGCCTCGTCGCCATAGCCGGGCAGCACGTTGAACACGCCTTCCGGCACGCCCGCCTCCAGCGCCAGCTCGGCCAGCCGCAGCGACGTCAACGGCGCCTTTTCCGACGGTTTTAAAACGACGCTGTTGCCGCTTGCCAGCGCCGGGCCGATCTTCCACGCGGCCATCAGCATCGGATAATTCCACGGGATGATGGCGGCGACGACGCCAACGGGTTCGCGCGTGATCAGCGCGAGGCTGTCCCGCGGGCTCGGCGCGACCTGGTCGTAGATCTTGTCGATGGCCTCGCCGTACCAGCGGATGCAGTTCTGCGCGAGCCGCACGTCCACGCTCTTGCTGTAGCGGATGGGCTTGCCCATGTCGAGGGTTTCCAGCAGGGCCAGCTCGTCCTCGTGCGCGAGCATCAGGTCGGCGAAGCGGATCAGGGTGCGCTTGCGCTCGGCCGGGGCCTTGCCGGCCCAGCGGCCGTCCTCGAACGCGGCGCGGGCGCTGGCGACGGCCGCGTCGACGTCGGCCGCGTCGCAGCGGGCGACCTCGCCGAGGATGCGGCCGTCGATGGGGGAGATATTGTCGAAACGGGCACCGGAGACGGCGGCTACGCGCCGGCCTCCGATGACGGCGCGGCCGTCGATCTGCACCGTTTTGGATCGTTCATGCCAGCTTGGCGTGGTCATAATGTCTCCGTGCGGATTACAACTTGTTGTCAGGCCGATACTAGCAAACAAAATCGATCCAAATGCCGATTTCTGCCGCTATAATCGCGAATTTTTCCCACCCGCATTTTCTATTGCGCGCCCGGAGCACACCGATATGAACACCATCCTGATTACGTCCGTCGTGCTCTACCTGCTCGGCACGCTCGGCCTGGGCGTCTGGGCCGGCACGCGGATCAAGGACACGTCCGACTTCGCCGTCGCCGGCCGCAGCCTGCCGCTGATCATGGTGATCACGACGACGTTCGCCACGTGGTTCGGCGCCGAAACCGTGATGGGCATCCCGGCGAAATTCGTGCAGGGCGGCCTGGGCGCGCTGGTGGAAGACCCGTTCGGCGCCGGCACCTGCCTGATCCTCGTCGGCCTGTTCTTCGCCGCCCGCCTGTATAAACTGAACCTGCTCACCATCGGCGACTACTACCGCGCCCGCTACGGCAAGGGCATCGAAGTCTTTTGCTCGGCCGCCATCATCCTGTCCTACCTCGGCTGGGTGGCTGCACAGATCACGGCGCTGGGCCTCGTGTTTTCCGTGCTGACGAACGGCGCGATGTCGGAGACGGCCGGCATGATCGTCGGCACGCTCGCCGTGCTGATCTACGTCGTCATCGGCGGCTTCCTCGCCGTCGCGATCACCGACTTCATCCAGATGATCGTGCTGGTGGTCGGCCTGTCCATCATCGCCGTGTTCTCGGCGAAACTGGCCGGCGGCACTGGTGCCGTCATCGACATGGCCAATAACGCGAACCTGTGGCACTTCCTGCCGGAACCGAAGTTCACGGATATCGCCTTCTTCGTCGGCTCTGCCGTGACGATGATGCTGGGCTCGATTCCGCAGCAGGACGTCTACCAGCGCGTGATGTCGGCCAAGAACGCCCCGACGGCCCGCGCCGGCGCCGTGATCGGCGGCGCCAGCTACATCATCTTCGCGTTCGTGCCGATGTTCGTCGTCGCCTGCGCCGTGATCGTGATGGGCAATGACGCGCTGGAACTGGCCAAGAGCGACTACCAGCGCGTGCTGCCCACGTTCGTGATGACGAAGATGCCGCTGATCATGCAGATCCTGTTCTTCGGCGCCCTGCTGTCCGCCATCAAGAGCACGTCGTCCGCCACCCTGCTGGCCCCGTCGACCAGCTTCACAGAAAACATCCTCAAGAACCTGCGTCCGGGCATGAGCGACCGCCAGCAACTGCTCGCGATGCGCGTCACCATCGTCGTGTTCGCCTCGCTCGTGCTGGCGTACGCCATCGCGATGAAGGGCACGTCGATCTACGACCTCGTGTCGTCGGCATACCAGGTGACGCTCGTCGGCGCCTTCGTGCCGCTCGTCACCGGCCTGTACTGGAAGCGCGCGACGACGCAGGGCGCGATCCTGTCGCTGGTCGCCGGCATCGCCACGTGGATCGTGTTCTTCCCGCAGGTCTCGTCGCTGGGCGAGGCCTTCCCGGGCCAGCTGGCGGGCCTGCTGGCGGCGTTTGCCGGCATGTTCATCGGGTCGCTGGCGCCGCAGGTGCTCAAGAACCGACACGAGCCGCACAAGACGGCGGTCAGCGCGTAATTACCCTATCCAGCCGCGACCAGCGACGTCCGCCAGCGTCAGGTCGAGGCAATCCCGTATCCGCGCCACCATCTCGTCGATCTGCGTGCAAGTCATCACGAGCGGTGGCGCGACGATCATCCGGTCCCCGACGGCACGCATGATGACGCCGTTGTCGAACATGTGCTGCCGGCACACCATGCCCACCGCCAGGTCGCGCGCGAACGGTTCGCAGTCGTGCACCGTCGCGCCCTTGCGCCGCACGAGATTCAGGCCGGCCGCCATGCCGATGCTTTCCGCGTGCCCCACGAGCGGGTGCTCGGCCAGCCGCGCGAACGCGGCTTTCAGATGCGGCCCCGTCTCGCGTGCGACCTTGTCGACCAGTTTCTCCTCTTCGATGATGCGCAGGTTCTCCAGCGCCGCCGCGCAGGCGACGGGGTGGCCGGAATAGGTAAAACCGTGATTGAAATCGCCGCCGCGCTCGATCAGCGCGCGCGCCACCCGTTCGCCGACCAGCACGCCGCCCAGCGGCACATAGCCCGACGTGACGCCCTTCGCGAACGGGATCAGGTCCGGCCGCGTGCCCATGCGCTCGCTGCCGAACCACGTGCCGAGGCGGCCGAAGCCGCAGATGACCTCGTCCGAGATGAGCAGGATGCCGTAGGTGTCGCAGATGCGCTGGATTTGCGGCCAGTACGTCTGCGGCGGGATGACGACGCCGCCCGCGCCCTGCACCGGTTCGCCGATGAACGCGGCGACCTTGTCCGGTCCCAGTTCCAGGATCTTTTGTTCGAGCCAGTCGGCGGCCAGCAGCCCGAATTCCGCTTCCGACAGGCCGCGGCCGTGCTCGCCGAAATGCGGTTGCTCGATGTGGTGGATGTGCGGGATCGGCAGCGCGCCCTGGGCGTGCATGGCCGCCATGCCGCCCAGCGACGCCCCGGCAACCGTGCTGCCGTGGTAGGCGTTGCGCCGGCTGATGACGATCTGCCGCTCCGGCTGGCCCATCAGCTGCCAGTAGCGCCACACCATGCGCAGCGCCGTGTCGTTCGCCTCGGAACCGGAGCTCGTGAAGAACACGTGCTCGAACCCGGGCGGTGCCAGGCCCGCCAGCTTTTCCGCCAGCTTCACGGCCGGCACGTTCGTCGTGTTGAAGAAGCTGTTGTAGAACGGTAAAACATCCATCTGCCGCGCGACCGCTTGCGTGATGGACGTGCGGCCATAGCCCACGTTCACGCACCACAGGCCGGACATGCCGTCGATGGTTTTGTTGCCGTCCGAATCCCACAGGTAGATGCCCTCGCCGCGCACCATCACGCGCGCGCCCTTCGTGCTCAGGGCGCCGTGGTCGGTGAACGGGTGCAGGAAGTGGGCGCTGTCGAGCCGTTGCAATGCGGCCGTATCAAGGTCCTCACGGACCGGCGCGCGCAGGCCTGCCTCGAATGCCATGGTGTCGAAAGTCATGATGATCTCCTTGTCGTCGTCGTCGCATGGTCATACGTGCAGTAACAGATGTTCCCGTTCCCACGGGCTAATGACCGTCATAAATTCCTGGTGCTCCAGTTCCTTGACTGCGGAATAGACGTCGATGAAGCGCTCGCCGAGGATGTCGCGCAAGCGGTCTTCGCCGCGCAGCAGGGTCAGCGCTTCGGACAGGCCCTGCGGCAGCTCGACCTTCATCTTGTAGGCGCTGCCTTCGACCATCGGCGTCGGTTCCAGCTGTTCCTGGATGCCGAGGTAGCCGCACGCGAGCGTGACGGCGAGGGCAAGGTAAGGATTGGCGTCGGCGCCGATCACGCGGTTTTCCACGCGCCGGTCCTGCGAGCCGGACACGGGCACGCGAAAGCCCACGGTGCGGTTGTCCACGCCCCATTGCAGGTTGATCGGGGCGGCCGTGTGGCGCACGATGCGGCGGTAGGAATTCACGTACGGCGCGACGATCGCCATCGCGGACGGCATGTATTTCTGCAGGCCGCCGATATAGTGGCGGAACAGGTCGGACGGCGATCCGTCCACATTGCTGAAGATATTGCGGCCGGATTCCGCGTCGACGACGCTCTGGTGCACGTGCATCGCCGAGCCGGGCTCGCCAGCCATCGGCTTGGCCATGAAGGTGGCGTACATGTCGTGTTTTAAAGCCGCTTCGCGCAGGGTGCGCTTGAAATAGAACACCTTGTCCGCGAGGCCCAGCGGTTCGCCGTGCTGGAAATTGATTTCCATCTGGCCCGCACCGATTTCGTGGATCAGGGTGTCGACGTCGAGGCCCATCATGTCGCAGTAATCGTAGATGTCCTCGAACAGCGGATCGAATTCGTTGACGGCGTCGATGCTGTAAACCTGGCGGCTCGTCTCGGAGCGTCCGCTGCGGCCGATCGGGGCGGCCAGCGGCAGGTCGGGGTCGATGTTCTTCGCGGTGAGATAAAACTCCAGTTCAGGCGCGACGAGCGGCTTCCATCCCTTTTTCTCGTACAGCTTCAGCACGCGGCGCAGCACGCTGCGCGGGGCGAAGTCGACCAGCTTGCCGTCGGAGAAATAGCAGTCGTGGATCACCTGCGCCGTCGGGTCGACGGCCCACGGCACCATCGTGATCGTGCCCGGGTCGGCCTTCAGGATCATGTCGCGGTCGGTCGTCGAGATCGCGCGGTCGAAGGCGTCGTCGTCGGACGGCGAATTGCCGGTCACGGTCATGCCCAGCACGATTTCCGGCAGGCGCATGCCGCGGTCCTCGGTGAATTTTACGCGCGGGAGGATTTTTCCACGCGCGACGCCCGTCAGGTCGGGCACCAGGCATTCGATTTCGGTGACTCGTTTACCGTTGAGCCACTCGTCCATGTCGTTGTATGAAAAATTGTCGCGGATAGCCATGATGTTCTCTCTGTCCGTTAATGGATTGCACGCGAGCGCAAACGCGCCGCCCGCAGGCTGCGTGGGATCGAGCAGGGATCAGGAAAGCTATGGGACGGGCGTGACCGCCCATTTCGCGTCGGGGGTCATAGCGGTTTCCGTTTGGTGGTCTGATACGCGCGGCAGGCAGCGCCGAATGCACCGAACATCTTCATCGAATGAGGATTGTGGACGATGCGCCATTCCGGGTGCCATTGCACGGCCAGGGTAAAGCCGGGCGCACCTTTCACCGAGAACGCTTCCACGAGCCCATCTTCCGCCGTCGCTTCGACGACGAGGCCGGTCGCCAGTTCGTTCACGCCCTGGCCATGGAGGGAATTCACGGGGATTTCCGGAAGACCGATGATCTGATGCAGCATGCCGCCTTCGACGAGCTGCACCTTGTGTGCGTCGCCGTATTGTTCGTCCATGCCCAGTTCCGGATTCTCGCGGTGGTCGAAGTGCCCGGGCACCGCCTGCACGGCCTGGTGCAGGCTGCCGCCCAGCGCCACGTTCATTTCCTGGAAACCGCGACAGATCGCGATGATCGGGATGCCGCGTTTCACGGCCGCGCGGATCAGCGGCAACGTGGTCTGGTCGCGTGCCGGGTCCTGCGGCAGCGACGGGTCGAGCAATTCTTCGGAGTAATAGCTGGGATGAACGTTCGACGCGGAGCCCGTCAGCATGATCCCGTCGCACAGCGCGAGCATCGTTTCCAGGTCGAGCGCCTCCCCCAGCGACGGCAGGATCAGCGGGGCGCAGTCGGCACCGAGGACGACGGCGTCGACATACTTGTGCTGGGCCGCGTGGTAAGGGTGTTCACCGAAATCGCGGGTGCAAGCGGGGACGAAAACGATCGGGCGCATGGTCTCTACCTTGTAGTGAGCGCACAGGAACCATCATACGTACAAAGTGGTCCGAATGCGAGTGGCCGTTGTTTCAGATCAAGGAAACCGCATTCCCAATGCAAACGCTTCCTGGGATCTGCTAGTTGAGCGGGTTCGCTGTTGTAACCCGTAGCAAAAGCTTAACGTCAACTGAAGAACGATGCCAACACAAACGACCCGATTCGCGGCATCGTGCTATCGTTTTTCCCATGCTGAACCTCAAAGATCCTGCCCTGCTGCGCCAGCAGGCATATATCGACGGCGCCTGGTGCGATGCCGACGACGGCAAGACCGTCGCCGTGACCAACCCCGCCACCGGAGAAACGCTCGGCACCGTGCCGCACATGAGCGCACAGGAAACCCGGCGCGCCATCGATGCGGCACAGGCCGCCTGGCCCGCCTGGCGCAGGAAGACGGCGCGCGAACGCGCCCTCATCCTGCGCAAGTGGAACGACCTGATGCTGGACAACGCGGACGACCTGGCCGCCATCATGACGGCGGAACAGGGCAAGCCGCTGGCCGAATCGAAGGGAGAGATCGCGTACGCCGCGTCGTTCCTCGAATGGTTCGGCGAGCAGGCCAAGCGCATCGAGGGCGACGTGCTGGAATCGCCCGCGCACGACCGCCGCATCGTCGTCACGAAGGAACCGATCGGCGTGTGCGCGGCGATCACGCCGTGGAATTTCCCGGCCGCGATGATCACCCGCAAAGTCGCGCCGGCGCTCGCGGCCGGCTGTCCCATCGTGCTCAAACCGGCCGAGCTGACGCCCTATTCCGCCCTCGCGCTGGCCGTGCTGGCGGAGCGCGCCGGCGTGCCGAAAGGCGTGTTTTCCATCGTGATCGGCGATTCCCGGACGATCGGCGCGGAGATGTGCACGAACCCCATCGTGCGCAAGCTCAGTTTCACGGGCTCCACGCCGGTGGGGCGCCTGCTGATGGAGCAATGCGCGCCCACGGTGAAAAAATTGTCGCTGGAACTGGGCGGCAACGCCTCGTTCATCGTATTCGACGATGCCGACCTCGATGCGGCCGTCGAAGGCGCCATGGCCTCGAAATACCGCAACATGGGGCAGACCTGCGTGTGCGCCAACCGCATCTACGTGCAGGATGGCGTCTACGAGGCGTTCGCGGAAAAACTGACGGCCGCCGTCGCGAAGCTGAAGGTCGGCAACGGCATGGAGCCGGGCGTGAACCAGGGGCCGTTGATCGAAGAAAAGGCCGTCGAGAAGGTCGAACACCACATCGCCGATGCGCTCGGCAAGGGCGCCCGCCTGCTGCTGGGCGGCAAGCGCCACCCGCTGGGCCACACCTTCTTCGAGCCGACCGTGCTGGCCGACGTCACGCCGCACATGCTGATCTCGGACGAGGAAACGTTCGGTCCCGTGGCGCCGCTGTTCCGTTTTAAAACCGAGGACGAGGCGATCGCGCTCGCCAACGCGACGGAATACGGGCTCGCGTCGTACTTTTACGCGCGCGACGTCAGCCGCGTGTGGCGCGTGACCGAGCAGATCGAGTCGGGCATGGTGGGCGTGAACACGGGCCTGATCTCCAATGAAGTCGCACCGTTTGGCGGGGTCAAGCAATCCGGCCTGGGGCGCGAAGGGTCGAAGTATGGCATGGATGACTATCTCGTCATCAAGTACATCTGCCTGGGCGGGAGGTGATGGCCGAGGACCCGTTTCATCGGGTGCGCGACGCGCCGCTGTTCGTCGTGCCGCGCACGCTGGACGCGCTGCGGACGTTCCGCGACGGCCCCGGACTGGACGATATCCTCGCGCGCGTGGCGGACCGGCTGCTCGCCGGGGTCGCGGCGCACCCGACGAAGTTCTGGGTGCTGAAACAGTTCCAGCCCGCGTTGGAGGATGTCCGGAACGAGTCCGCGGAGACGCGCGAACGCGTCGGTGCGGGGCTCAGCCAATTGATGGATATTCTCGGGATCGACGATGCCGACGGTTTGCTGGCGTATTACCTGGGCTTGTATTCGTAATACTTGCGCGCGTCGCCCCGCACCTGGTCGGCCGGGTACTTGGCGCGATTGAGCACCATCTTTTCCTGCACGGCGGCGAGCAGGTCGACGTCGAGCTTGTCGGCCAGGCGCACGAGATAGACGAGCACGTCGGCCATCTCGTGACGCACCTCGACGAGCTTGTCCGCGCCGAGTTCGTCGGCACGGCCGTGCTGCAGCCACTGGAAGTGCTCCAGCAGTTCGGCCGCTTCCACCGTCAGCGCGGACGCGAGGTTTTTCGGCGTGTGGAACTGGTCCCAGTCACGCTCCTCGACGAACTGGCGCACGATGGCGCGCAGTTGGTCGAGCTCGCCGCCGGGCTGCATCACTTGAGGTAGCCCTGCAGGATCTTGTCCAGCTTCGGCTGGATCTCGTCGTAGCTGCGGACGGTGCAGCCGAGGTCGCGCAGCAGGCCGTCGTGCACGCCGTAGACCCAGCTGTGGATGGTGATGTCCTGGCCCCGTTCCCAGGCGTCGCGCACGACCGTGGTCTGGGCGATGTTGATGACCTGTTCGGCCACGTTCAGCTCCACGAGGCGGTTGGTAGCGGCCGTACCGGCGACATTGCCCAGGTATTTGCCGTGCTTGTCGCGCACGTCGCGCACGTGGCCGAGCCAGTTGTCGGCCAGGCCGACGCGGGTATTGTTCAGCGCCGCGCCCACGCCCGAGCAGCCGTAGTGGCCGCACAGGATGATGTGCTTGACCTTCAGCACGTCGATGGCGAACTGCAGCACCGTCAGGCAGTTCAGGTCGGAGTGGGAGACGACGTTGGCGATGTTGCGGTGGACGAATAGTTCGCCCGGCGCCATGCCGACGAGTTCATTCGCGGGCACGCGGCTGTCGGAGCAGCCGATCCACAGGTATTCCGGGGATTGTTGGGAGGCCAGGTCCTTGAAGAAATCGGGATCCTCCTGGATCATCGACGCCGCCCATTGGCGGTTGCGTTCGAAGAGGTCGGCGGCGGTGAGGCCGGTGGGGGTCTTTGCCATGGCGTTTACCTTGCTACAAAACTTGTTTAATCGACCACATTCTGGTCAAAAAAAACCGCCGGGGCTCGCGCGCCCGGCGGTCCATCCGCTATCTTACTCGAAGAAGTCCTTCACCTTGTCCATCCAGCCCTTGCTCTGCGGGCTGTGCTTGGAGCCGCCTTCGTTCGTCAGGCGGTCGAATTCACGCAGCAGGTCCTTCTGCTTGTCGGTGAGCTTGACGGGCGTTTCGACCACGACGTGGCAGAACAGGTCACCGGAGTAACCCGAGCGCACGCCCTTGATGCCCTTGCCCTTGAGGCGGAAGGTCTTGCCGGTCTGGGTGCCTTCGGGGATCGTGAACGAGACCTTGCCGCCAAGCGTCGGCACCTCGATCTCGCCGCCCAGTGCAGCCTTGCTGAACGAGATCGGCATTTCGCAATGCAGGTCGTCGCCTTCGCGCTGGAACACGGTGTGCGGCTTGATGTGGATCTCGACGTACAGGTCGCCCGGCGGCCCGCCGTTCGTGCCCGGCTCGCCGTTGCCGGTCGAGCGGATGCGCATGCCGCTGTCGATACCCGCCGGGATCTTGACTTCCAGCGTCTTGTTGCGCTTGATGCGTCCGGCGCCGCCGCACGATGCGCACGGTTCCGGGATGATCTTGCCGCTGCCGTGGCACTTCGGGCAGGTCTGCTGGATCGAGAAGAAGCCCTGCTGCATGCGCACCTGGCCGTGGCCGTGGCAGGTCGTGCAGGTGACGGGCGACGTGCCCGGCTTGGCGCCGCTGCCGTGGCAGGTGTCGCACTTGTCCCAGCTCGGCACGCGGATCGTCGTGTCGAAGCCGGCCGCTGCCTGTTCCAGCGTAATTTCCAGGTTGTAGCGCAGGTCGGCGCCGCGGTACACCTGCGGGCCCGAGCTGCGGCCGCGGCCGCCGCCGAAGATGTCGCCGAAGATGTCGCCGAACGCATCGCCGAAGCCGCCGGCACCGAAGCCGCCGCCCATGCCGCCGTTCGGATCGACGCCAGCGTGACCGTAGCGGTCATAAGCCTCGCGCTTTTCCGGATTGGTCAGCATCTCGTAGGCTTCCTTGACCTCCTTGAACTTCTCTTCCGCTTCCTTGTTGTCGGGATTGCGGTCGGGATGGTACTTCATCGCAAGCTTGCGATAGGCCTTCTTGATCTCGTCTTCCGAAGCAGTCTTCGCGACGCCGAGGATCTCGTAAAAATCACGCTTTGCCATTTGTCGGCACCTTGCTGTCTATCTACAAAAGAACTGTGGCGGACCAGGCTGACACCTGCGATCGCACAGCCCAAAAGGATACGAGTATACAGTGAGCATGTCGGGCTTGCGCGACTCGGCCGTAAAAACAACGGCCGGAGCGGGCCCGATGATGTTGGACACACCACAAAAAAACGAGCCGGGCACCATGAGGTCGCATCGGCTCGGGGTTGCGGCGACGGGGCGGACCGTCAAGCCCGCCCCGTCCGGACGTCATTACTTGGCGTCCTTGACTTCCTTGAAGTCGGCGTCGACGACGTCGTCTTCCTGCTTGGCCGACTCCGCACCCGGCTGCTGGCCGCCAGCCTGTGCGCCCGCGGCGCCCTGCTGGGCCTGCATGTCGGCGTACATCTTCTCGCCCAGCTTCTGGGCGGCGGTCGACAGCGCAGCCACCTTGGCGTCGATCTCGGCCTTGTCGCCCGACTTGATCGAACCTTCCAGGTCGGTGATCGCGGCTTCGATCTTTTCCTTCTCGCCGGCGTCCAGCTTGTCGCCGTACTCGGTCAGGGACTTGCGGGTCGAGTGCACCAGCGCGTCGGCCTGGTTGCGCGACTCGGCCAGTTCCTTGACCTTCTTGTCTTCTTCCGCGTTCAGCTCGGCGTCCTTCACCATCTTCTGGATCTCGTCTTCCGACAGACCCGAGTTGGCCTTGATGGTGATCTTGTTCTCTTTACCGGTGGCCTTGTCCTTCGCGCCCACGTGCAGGATGCCGTTGGCGTCGATGTCGAAGGTCACTTCGATCTGCGGTGTGCCGCGCGGTGCCGGCGGGATGCCTTCCAGGTTGAACTCGCCCAGCGCCTTGTTGCCGGCGGCGATTTCGCGTTCGCCCTGGTAGACCTTGATGGTCACGGCCGGCTGGTTGTCGTCGGCGGTCGAGAACACCTGCGAGAACTTGGTCGGGATCGTGGTGTTCTTCTGGATCATCTTGGTCATCACGCCGCCCAGGGTTTCGATACCCAGCGACAGCGGGGTCACGTCCAGCAGCAGCAGGTCCTTGCGTTCGCCCGACAGAACCGAACCCTGGATGGCGGCGCCGACTGCGACGGCCTCGTCCGGGTTCACGTCCTTGCGCGGATCCTTGCCGAAGAACTCTTTAACTTTTTCCTGCACCTTCGGCATACGGGTCATGCCGCCGACCAGGATGATGTCGTCGATGTCGGACACTTTCACGCCGGCGTCCTTGATCGCGGTGCGGCAAGGCTCGATGGTGGCGGAGATCAGCTCTTCCACCAGGGATTCCAGCTTGGCGCGGGTCATCTTCAGGTTCAGGTGGACCGGCGCGCCGTTCGCCATGGCGATGTACGGCTCGTTGATTTCGGTCTGCTGCGACGACGACAGTTCGATCTTCGCGCGCTCGGCCGATGCCTTGATGCGCTGCAGGGCGATCGGGTCCTTCGACAGGTCGAGGCCGTTGATCTTCTTGAATTCGTCGATGATGTAGTCGATCACGCGCTGGTCGAAGTCTTCGCCGCCCAGGAAGGTGTCGCCGTTGGTCGACAGCACTTCGAACTGCTTCTCGCCGTCCACGTCGGCGATCTCGATGATCGAGATGTCGAACGTGCCGCCGCCCAGGTCGAACACCGCGATCTTGCGGTCGCCCTTGCCGTGCTTGTCCAGGCCGAAGGCCAGCGCGGCCGCGGTCGGCTCGTTGATGATGCGCTTGACGTCCAGGCCGGCGATGCGGCCGGCGTCCTTGGTCGCCTGGCGCTGCGAGTCGTTGAAGTATGCCGGCACGGTGATGACGGCTTCCGTCACTTCTTCGCCGAGGTAGTCTTCGGCGGTCTTCTTCATCTTGCGCAGCACTTCGGCCGAGATCTGCGGCGGTGCCAGCTTCTTGTCGCGCACGCCGACCCACGCATCGCCATTGTCGGCCTTGGTGATCGCGTACGGCATCAGGCTGATGTCCTTCTGGACTTCTTTCTCGTCGAATTTACGGCCGATCAGGCGCTTGACCGCGAACAGGGTGTTCTTCGGGTTGGTGACGGCCTGGCGTTTCGCCGGCGCGCCGACCAGGATCTCGCCATCTTCCTGATAAGCGATGATCGAAGGCGTAGTACGGGCGCCTTCCGCGTTTTCGATGACCTTGGGCTGACCATTTTCCATGATCGCCACGCAGGAGTTGGTGGTGCCCAGGTCGATACCGATGATTCTGCCCATAATATTTTCCTTTTTAGTACTAAGTTTTCAGATGTGTCGAATATTGGGAAATGTCGCTTAGTTTCAAGAGCTTATTCAGCTTCGAAGCAACATTATTTCGGTGCGGCGGCGGTCACGATGGCCGGACGCAGCAGGCGGTCGGCGATCATGTACCCCTTTTGCAGCACGGCCACCACGGTGTTCGCTTCCTGGTCGGACGGCACCACGGCCACGGCCTGGTGCTTGTTCGGGTCGAGCTTGTCGCCCGGCTGCGGCATCACTTCGACCAGGCGGTTCTTTTCGAACGCGGCGGTGAGCTGCTTCAGGGTCATCTCGACGCCTTCCTTGATCGATTCGACCGTCGGCGCTTCGACTTTCAGCGCCATCTCGAGGCTGTCGCGCACGGGCACCATGGCCTCGGCGAAGCTTTCGATGGCGAACTTGTGGGCTTTGCTCACATCTTCCTGGGCACGGCGGCGGATGTTGTCCGCCTCGGCCTTGGCACGCATGAAGGCATCGTGCATCTCGGCCAGCTTGGCTTCGGTGGCGCTCAGCTGTTCTTCGAGGCCGGGCTCGTTGGCCGGTGCGGCCTGCGCTGCCGCGGCTGCAGCCGCATCGGCGGCTTCCGGCTGATTGCTCACCTCTTGGTTTTCTTGGTCTTGCATCGAAAAAACTCCTGAAATCAAGGACTTGGCTGATTGGTTGGACGACTGTTGCAGTCACACAGCGCCCCATATTGGGCATTCGCCTACATTTTCAAGGGGAATTGCAGAATTAATATGCAGACGTGCGTATTCTTTTGTTACAAGATTTACTTGCTCGTAGTCACCATCGACAGCCAGCCGTTCTACTATCGTGTCGTCAAGACATCCACCCGACCCGATGGGAACGAACATGAAACTGCATCTGATCAGCGGCGCCGTGCTCATCTACACCCTGCTCGCACTGGCCGCAATCTGCCTGGCGGAGCTGGGGTCGGCGCCGCAAAACGTGGCATTCTAGCATTTCGCCGGCGGGCGACGGCGCTTATGCCCCTAGTTTCACTGCGTGCTCGCGCGCGACTTCTGCGTCGCGGCGCTGCGCCTCGCGTTGCGCGGGCGTGAGCATCGTCGGCCAGCCGATCAGGTGCTGCTCGGCGATCTCGGCCATCCCGACGATCCAGGCCGGATTGTCGTTCAGGCAGGGAATGTAGTGATAATCCTGGCCGCCGTTCGATTCGAAGTCGTGGCGGACTTCCATGTTGATCTCTTCCAGCGTCTCCAGGCAGTCGCTGGTAAATCCCGGGCACAGGACGTCGATCCGCTTGACGCCGTCCTTCGCCAGCTGCTGCACGGTCGGCGCCGTGTACGGCTGCAGCCACTCGGCCTTGCCGAAGCGCGACTGGAACGTGACCATGTACTGCTCCGGCGCCAGGCGCAGGCGCGCCGCCAGCAGGCGCGCCGTCCGGTGGCATTCGCAGTGGTACGGGTCGCCCAGCAGCAGCGTGCGCTTGGGCACGCCGTGGAAACTCATCACCAGCTTCTCGCCGCGGCCATGCGTCTCCCAGTACGTCTCCACCGACGCCGCCAGCGCATCGATATAGCCCTCGTGGTCGTGGTAGTGCTTCACGAGGCGCAGTTCCGGGATGTTGCGGACCTTCCTGTAGTGGTCGAACACGGCGTCCCAGATCGACGCGGTCGTCGTGCCGGAATATTGCGGGTAGGCGGGCAGCACGACGATGCGCTCCGCGCCGCGCGCTTTCAGTGCATCCAGCACGTCCGGCAGCGCGGGCGAGCCGTAACGCATCGCCATCGCCACCTCGACGTCGTGGTGGCCGCGCTGTTCGAGCAGCGTCTGGAGCTTGTTCGCCTGCCGTTCCGTGTAGACCTTCAGCGGCGAACCTTCCCTGCTCCAGATCGTCGCGTACTTCTGCGCCGACTTCCCCGAGCGGAACGGCAGGATGGCGAGATGCAGGATCAGGTTCCACACGGCGCGCGGGATTTCCACGACACGCGGGTCGGACAGGAACTGCTTCAGGTAGCGGCGCACTGCGGGCCGCGTCGGCGCGTCGGGCGTGCCGAGGTTGACGAGGACGATGGCGCTCTTCGCGATGGTGCCGTGCTGGTGCTGCGGTTCTTTATTGAAGGGCATGAATGATCTCAGGATGCCAGCAGCTCGCGCGCATGCTTGCGCGTGGTCTCGGTGATCTCGATGCCGCCCAACATGCGCGCCACTTCTTCCACGCGGGCCTTGTTGTCGAGCACGTCGATGCGCGACACGGTCTTGCCGCCATCCGTCGTGCCCTTGGCCACCTGGAAGTGCTGGTTCGCCTGGCTCGCGACCTGCGGCAGGTGCGTGACGCACAGCACCTGCCGGCTCTGGCCCAGGCGTTTCAACAGGCGGCCGACGACTTCCGCCACGCCGCCGCCGATGCCCGTGTCGACCTCGTCGAAGATCAGCGTCGGTACCGTCGTCGCGTTCGCCGTGATGACGGAGATCGCCAGCGAGATGCGCGCCAGTTCGCCGCCCGATGCCACCTTGGCCAGCGGCCGCGGCGCGACGCCGGCGTGGCCGGCCACGAGGAATTCGACCTGCTCGCAGCCGTACACGGCCGGCTCGCACGGGTTCAGCGCGACGACGAAGCGGCCGCCGCTCATCGACAGTTCCTGCATCGCTTCCGACACCTGCGACGACAGGCGCTGCGCCGCCTGCGCGCGCGTCGCGGACAGCTTTTGCGCGGCCGCCATGTAGACCGCCTTCGCTTTCTCTTCCTGCTTGCGCAGGCCGTCCACGTCGCTGGCGTCGGCCAGTTGCTGCAGCTTGGCCTTCAGCGTCGCGTGTTCTTCCGGCAGTTCTTCCGGCGTCACGCGGAATTTGCGGGCCGTGCTGTGGATGGCGTCCATGCGCGCGTCGACCTGGGACAAGCGGTCCGGATCGAGCTCGACCTTGTCGACATACGTGTTCAGCGCGTACACGGCTTCCTGCAGCTGGATGCGCGCCGGCTCCATGCAGTCGAGCACGGCCTGCAGGCCCGCGTCGACGCCGGCCAGCTTCGACAGCTTCAGGTTCAGCGACGACAGTTGCGACAGGATCGGCTGCTCCGATTCCGACAGCGCATTCAGCGCTTCCTGCGCGCCTTCGATGAGGCTCGCGGCGTGCGACAGGCGGCTGTGTTCATTCGTGATCTCGGCCCACTCGCCCGGCTTCACCGCGAGTTTATCCAGCTCGCCGACCTGCCACTCGAGGCGCTCGCGTTCCAGCAGCACGTTCTTCGCGTTCGTCTCGAATTCCTCGCGCTGGCGCGCCAGCGCCTTCCACGCTTTATAGGCGCTTGCGACTTCCTGCACCTGCGCGCTCGCACCCGGATCGCGCACGGCAACCTGGTTGTCGAGCAGCGCGCGCTGGGCGTCGAGTTTCAACAGCGACTGGTGCGCGTGCTGGCCGTGGATGTCGACGAGCAGTTCGCCCAGTTCGCGCAGCTGGCTGGCCGTCGCCGCGATGCCGTTGATGTAGGACTTGGAGCGGCCGGCGTTGTCGATCACGCGGCGCAGCAGCGCGCCGCCTTCGTCGGTTTCGAACTCGTTCTGTTCCAGCCAGATGCTCGCGGCCTGGGTCAGCGCGAAGTCGGCGCTGATGTCGGCCTTGGCCGCGCCTTCGCGCACCATGCTTGCCTCACCGCGGCCGCCAAGCGCGAGCTGGAGCGCGTCGATCAGGATCGACTTGCCGGCGCCGGTCTCGCCGGTGAACACCGTGAAGCCGTTCGAGAACTCGAGCTCGATCGTGTCGACGATGACGAAGTCGCGGATGGTCAATGTGCGCAACATGAAGAAACAGGTCTCCTGATGGATGCTGGGATTACTTGAGCTTGCCATCACCGGACGGATATTCATTCCAGTGCAGCTTCTCGCGCAGGGTGTGGTAATAGCTCCACCCTTCCGGATGCAGGAAGGTGATGGTATTGGGCGAGCGCGAGATCATGATCTGGTCGCCGTGCTGCAGGCTCGTGAAGGTCTGCATGTCGAAGTTCACGCTGATGTCGCGGCCGTTGATGATCTCGACGACGATGTCGCTCGTGTTCGGCACGACGATCGGGCGGTTGGACAGCGCGTGCGGCGCGATCGGCACCAGCACGATGCCCGCCAGCGTTGGATGCAGCAGCGGGCCGCCGGCCGACAGCGCGTACGCCGTGGACCCGGTGGGCGTCGACACGATCAGGCCGTCCGAGCGCTGGTTGTACATGAACGTGCCGTCCACCGTGACCTTCAGCTCGGCCATGCCGGCACCCGTGCCGCGCGCGACGACGACGTCGTTGACGGCGACGGAGCAGTGGATCTCGACGCCATCGCGCACGACGCGCGCTTCCAGCAGCGAGCGTTCCTCGGCCTTGGCCTTGCCGCTGAGGATCTCGCCCAGCGCGGGCAGCATGCGGTCGATGGGGATGTCGGTCATGAAGCCCAGGCGGCCCTGGTTGATGCCGATGAGCGGCACGCGGTAGCGCGCGAGCTGGCGGGCGATGCCGAGCATCGTGCCGTCGCCGCCGACGACGATGGCGGTGCCGCAGTGCGCGCCGATCTCGTCGATGGTCATGGCGTCCACGCCGGCGACCTTCACGTGCCCTGCCGTTTCCTGCTCGAACACGACGCGGTAGCCGGCCTCCTGCAGGAAGTCGACGATGGCCTGCACGGGCTCGTCGATGCCGGCCGTATTGTGCCGTACGACGAGCGCGATGGTTTGTTGCGGTTCAGGCGTCACGGACATTACGACTCTCGGCAGCAGGTGATAGGGAGACAGAAGATTAACCGATTCGCCCGGCTTCTGCACTATCGCAACTCAGCAAATACTGTACAAACGCACAGTATAGTTGGGCGGATGGACTTCCGGCAAGCGCACGGCTGTGTCTGCCTCAGTGGCGGCATCAATGGAGGATGCCGAACGCGAACGCGGCGCCGATCGCCAGCCCCACCCCGGTCACGTGCAGCGCCATCAGCACGAACCAGCGCACGCCGGTCACCAGGCGCGAGCCGCCGTACACGCGCCGCATGGCGACGGGCGTGTAGAGCAGGAGCCACAGCCACAGCACGAACGACACGATGCCGACGATATCCGGCACCACCATCAGCAGGGTCAGCGCCAGGAATGCGAACGCATTCACGTGCAGCGCGAACAGCAGGTGTTCCCCGTAGCGTCGTCCCGAGCCCAGGTACAGTATCTTGAGGTACAGCGCGAACAGCGGCATCATCAGGAACACGGCATACGGCACATAGCTGCCGAACGCCGTCCGCATGACCTTGTCCCGCTCCGCCGGCGACATCCTGGCGAACCGGTCCGCCTGCTCGCCCCAATGCTCGTTGACGCTGCCGATGCTCTTGCGCAGGTCGACCGTGCCCTCGACGATTTCACCCGGCGCGTCTTCGCGCACCAGCCCGCCCTGCTTCGCCGCCTCGCCATGTGCCGCCGACGGCGCGTGTCCCTGCCCGGCCGGCGCCGGGACCGCATCGTGGCCGCCGTATTTCGCGACGGCGAAGAAGATCAGGCTGAACGTCAGGTACAGGCGCAGCGGCTGGATATAGCGCACGCGGCGCCCATTGATGTACTCCAAGGTCAGTTGACCCGGGCGGAACAAAAGCAGCAGCAGCGACTTCCAAAGCTTGCCTTCCAGCGCGACGTAATGGCCGATGAACTCGTGCAGGAATTCGCGCGTGCTGGGCGGATGCAGGACGGTTTCCTGGCCGCATTCGTGACAGAAATTACCGGAAACGACGGCGTTGCAGTTCGGGCAGTCACTGGCGGTGTGATGGAGATGGGCTGGCGTGTTCACGACGTTCATGGCATTTGTCATATCAACCAACATGTTAAACAGTTCATTGCAAAAAAGCATCTTCCAATTGCGCGACCGCGTTCGATTCGAAGGATTAGGATTTAATCAATTGAATCGAAGGAGGTTGCTATGGTGCAGGAAGAAAAAGACCGCGTCGTGAATACCGACCGGAAGATCGAAGAGCAGAGCTACAAGCGCGAACCGCACGAGCGCGACGAATCACCGGACGCCCAGGGCGTGAGGCCGCGCGGCATCATGAAGCAGGCGGCGGAAGATCTCGAGCAGGGCCTCGTCGATACGGAGAACTACGAAGGCCGCGGCACGCCGGGCCTCGAACAGGCCATCGAGCCGAAGCCGGGCGCCACGGGCCAGGCCAACCCGCAGCCCGACCGCCACCGCGACATGCGCGACCACGACTCGACCATTCCGGACGGAGGACAGAACCGATGACACCACGTGCCAGGCTTGCGTTCCTGTTTCTCCCTCTGCTGGGTATCGGCGCTGCCCACGCCCAGCAATACCCCGTCGGCTGGGGGCCGAATCCGGCCCTGCCGGCACCCGAACGATCGCTGATCCCGACCATCAACATCGCCGAGGCGGACGCATGGCCGCAAGGCACGCGCCCGACGCCGGCCGCGGGCCTGGCCGTCACCGCGTACGCGACCGGCCTCGACCATCCGCGCTGGCTGTACGTGCTGCCGAACGGCGACGTGCTCGTTGCCGAGAGCAACAAGCCCGGCAACGCGCCCAAGGAAAAAGGCATCCGCGCCAAGGTGCAGGGGCTGGCGCAGAAGAAGGCGGGCGCCGGCGTCGAGTCGCCCGACAAGATCATCCTGCTGCGCGGCTTCAAGCCGGACGGCACGGCCGACACGAAAACGACGTTCATGCAAGGCCTGACGTCGCCGTTCGGCATGACGCTCGTCGGCAACGACCTGTACGTCGCGAATGCCGACGCGCTGTGGAAGTTCCCGTATAAATCCGGCGAGACGAGCATCACGGCCAAGGGCACCAAGGTGCTCGACCTGCCCGCGGGGATCAACCACCACTGGACGAAGAACGTCGTCGCCTCGCCCGACGGCAAGAAGCTGTACATCACGGTCGGCTCGAACAGCAACGTGGCCGAGAACGGCATGGAGATCGAAAAAGGCCGCGCCGCCATCTGGGAGTACGACATCGCCAGCGGCAAGTCGCGCATCTACGCGAGCGGCCTGCGCAATCCGAACGGGATGGACTTCCAGCCGCAGACGAAGGCCTTGTGGACCGTCGTCAACGAGCGCGACGAACTGGGCAACGACCTCGTGCCGGACTACATGACGGCCGTGAAGGACGGCGCGTTCTACGGCTGGCCGTACAGCTATTACGGCCAGCACGTCGACACGCGCGTCAAGCCGCAGAACCCCGAGCTCGTCGCGAAGGCGATCGCGCCCGACTATGCGCTGGGCGCGCACACGGCCTCGCTGGGCCTCGCGTTCTACGACGGCGAGCTGCTGCCGCAATTCAGGAACGGCGCGCTGATCGGCCAGCACGGCTCGTGGAACCGCAAGCCGCACTCCGGCTACAAGCTCGTGTTCGTGCCGTTCACCAATGGCAAGCCGAGCGGTCCGCCGCAGGACGTCCTGACGGGCTTCCTCGGCAAGGACGAGCACGCGTACGGGCGCCCGGTCGGGGTCGCGGTCGACCGCACCGGCGCCATTCTGCTGGCGGATGACGTCGGCAACATCGTCTGGCGGATCACACCGGCCGCCACCAACCAGGGAGCTGCTAAATGATCAAACGTAAGGGAAGCGCCGTCTGGAGCGGCGGACTGAAAGACGGCAAGGGCACCGTGTCCACGCAGAGCGGTGTCCTCAACCAGGCACAATACGGCTTCAACACCCGCTTCGAAAATGGCGCGGGCACGAATCCGGAAGAACTGCTCGCGGCCGCGCACGCCGGCTGCTTCACGATGGCCCTGTCGGCCCAGCTGGGCGAGGCCGGCATGACGGCGCAGAAGCTGGAGACGACGGCCACCGTGTCGCTGGACAAGGCCGACGGCGGCTTCGCGATCCCGGCCGTGCACCTGGAGCTCGTCGCCACGATTCCCGGTGCGAGCGAGGAAGCGTTCCAGGAAGCGGCACGCAAGGCCAAGGAAGGGTGTCCGGTCTCGAAGCTGTTCAATGCGAACATCACGCTGGACGCGAAACTCCAGGCGTAAACACGGGGCGTGCCGCGCGCGGCACGCCTGCACGAATCCGCACGAGCGCATAAAATTCCCGTTCTCCCCCACGAACCAACAAGGACAACAATGCGCCTCCTGCACACCATGCTTCGCGTCGGCGACCTGCAGCGCTCCATCGATTTCTACACCAAGGTGCTCGGCATGAAACTGCTGCGCACGAGCGAGAATCCGGAATACAAATACACCCTCGCCTTCGTCGGCTACGGCAACAATCCGGACCACGCGGAACTCGAGCTGACCTATAACTGGGGCGTCGACAGGTACGACATGGGCTCGGCCTACGGCCACATCGCGATCTCGGCCGACGACATCTACAAAACCTGCGACCAGGTCCGCGCGGCCGGCGGCAACATCACGCGCGAGCCGGGCCCGGTCAAGGGCGGCACGACGGTGATCGCCTTCATCACCGATCCGGACGGCTACAAGGTCGAACTGATCGAACGTGCCGACAATGCCGGCGGCGGCGGCCTCGGCAGCTAATTAGCCACCCTGCTACAATCACCGCGCTCGTTTCGCGACGGGCGACAATTTAACTACGTCTTCTTCGGGGCCATCGAACGCGGCTTCCCGATCCTCACCATCGCCGAGCTGACCGCCTGGCGGTCGCGCAACGAGCAGCAAGCCGCGTAAGCGGTCTCACTTCCTGGGCTTGAGCAGCGCCAGGCCCTGGTTCGTGCGCACGACGATGTAGCCGTCGTCGGCCACCGCGAGCGCGCGCACGAGCACGAGGCCGGCCGGCGGCGCGTAGAGCCGGTCGTTCAGGTCGACGAGGCCATCCTTGCGGGTCCAGGCCACGGCATGTTCCTCGGTCGCCGTCGCGGCCGCGCCGACGACGAGGCCGCTCGCATTGATCGCCTCCGCGATCGAGAAATTGCCGCCCGGGAGAGAGCCAATGCTCGTCATGGTCGTGCCGTCGTAGACGAAGCCGCGGTTGCTGCCATCAGCCGTTGCGGAGATGCCGATGACGAGGCCCGCGCCATTGATCTGGAAGGCTTCCGCACTGGCGCCGCCGAGCGTGCCGATGCCGCGGATCTTGCCCAGCTCGTACAGGAACGCGCCGGTCGGGCCTTCGCCGTTGCGGAACCAGCCCGTGACCTGGCCGGCGTCGTTGATGTCGACGGCGACCGAATTGCCGCCCGGCGAGCCGAGATCCACCAACGGTCCGCCCGTGCGGCTGTCATACAGGAAGGCGTGGAACCACGCATTGTGCGGACCGAACGAATAGCCCACCACGACGCCCAGGTTGTTCAGCCCGTTGCCGAACGAATTGCCGCCGAGCGAACCGAGGTCGTTCAGCTTCTTGCCGTCGTACAGGAATGCGTGGGTCTGCCCGGCGGCCGTCGCCGCCCAGCCCGTGATGTGGCCGCAGTGGGTGATCACGGTGCCTTCCGAATCGCTGCCGCCGAGCGTGCCCAGGTCGTGCATGGTGCCGTCGTACAGGAATGCGTGCGCGGACCCGGCCTTTGTCGCGGCCCAGCCCGTCACGTGGCCGCAAGCGTTCACGGCCAGGGCCTGCGAGAAATCGCCGCCGAGCGCCCCCAGCCCGATCGTCTTGCTGCCGTAGTAGAGAAAGGCGTGCCCGACGCCGTCCGCGCCGCGCGACGTGCCCGCGACGACGCCGCCGTTCGCGATGCCGCGGCGCGTGACCTCGCCAGACGTGGTGCCCGGCAGGCCGATCGGGATGACGTCGTACGTGGGACCGTTGCTGACGGGTCCAGGCCCGGGCCCGCCGGGATTGCCGTGATGATGGCCACCGCCGCAGGCGGTCAGCGTCAGTGTCAATGCGAGCGCAGTGGTGGATACGGATGCGCGGGAGAACGTGAACATGGCGACCTCGCTTTCGAATGGTTCACGCTTGAGTGTAGGAGTGCGTGTCGCGCGAGTTCAGTCAAAGCGGAGCTTGCTTGGGGCGTCTCAAGCGGGATTTTCGAGAGCAATAAAAAAACGGCGCACGAAGCGCCGTCTCTTTTTTCCGCCGATAAAACTTACGGCTGCTGCAGCAGCGCATTGATCGGCTGCAGGTCTTCCTCGCGCAGCGAACCGGCGGCGGCTTTCAGCTTCAGGCCGGCCAGGATCGTGTTGTAGCGCGCGCGGGCCAGGTCGGTACGGGTCTGGTACAACTGGCGCTGCGCATTCAGCACGTCGATGTTGATACGCACGCCGACCTGGTAACCCAGCTTGTTCGATTCCAGCGCGGAATTGCTCGACACTTCGGCTGCCTCCAGTGCTTTCACCTGCGCGAGGCCGCTGTTCACGCCGAGGAACGATTGGCGCGCCACCAGCGCGGCGTTGCGGCGGTTCGCTTCGAGGTCGTTGCGGGCCTTGTCTTCCAGCGCGATCGATTCGCGCACCTTGCTCGTCACGGCGAAGCCGTTGAAGATCGGGATGCTGTACTGGATGCCGATGGAATTGCTGTTGGTCTTGCCCGAGGCGCCGGGGACCTGGCCGTTGACGTCGCGGTGCAGCGACGATGCGACGAGGTCGACGGTCGGATAGTGGCCGGCGCGGTTCTTCGAGATGTCGCGCTTGGCCGATTCCAGCTGCAGCTGGGCCACGGCCACGGCGTAGTTCTGGTTCTCGGCGGCGGACACCCACTGGTCGACGTTGATCGGCTGCGGCGCCGTCAGGTTCACGCCCGTGCGCAAGGTGGCCAGCGTGGACGGCGGCGTGCCGATGATGGCTTGCAGCGCCGTCTTCTTGGTTTCCAGATCGTTGACGGCGGCAATTTCCTGCGACACCACCAGGTCGTACGCGGCCTGGGCTTCATGGGTGTCGGTGATGGTCTGCGTGCCGACCTCGAAGTTACGCTTGGCGGACGCCAGCTGCTCGGTCACGGCGACCTTTTGCGCGCGCGTGGATTCCAGCGTGTCCTGGGCGGCCAGCACGTCGAAATAGGCTTGCGCGACGCGCGTGATCAGGTCTTGCTGGGCCTGTGCGAACTGCGCTTCGGAGATGGCTTGCGCCAGCTTGCTCTGCTGGTAGGTTTCCCAGCGGTCCCAGCGGAACAGCGGCTGCTGCAGGGTCACCTGGATTTCGTTGGTGCGCAGGTTGCTGCTGGGGGTCGGCACGTTGTTCCACGGCGTGGTGTCGCTGTTGTTCTTCGTGATGTCGCCATTGATGCCGACGGTCGGCAGCAGGCCGGATCGCCCCTGGGTGATACGTTCGCGCCCAGCCGCGGCGGACGCGCGGGCGCTGGCATAGCTGGCGTCGTTCGCCAATGCCTGCTGGTACACCTGGATCAGATCGGCCGCCTGGGCATTGAGCGAAAACGCGCTGGCCAACAGTACGGCGATGAGGGGCTTCTGCATTACTTTCTCCGTCGGAGTCATCAATAGTTAAGGACACAGCGTCAATACTTCGGCATCGAAGGGTCGACCTGCACGGCCCAGGCGTGTATCCCGCCTGTAAGGTTGGTGATGTTGCTGAATCCGTTGCGTTCCAGGAAGGCGGCCACCTGCATGCTGCGTGCGCCGTGGTGGCATACGCAGACGATGTCCTGGCCGTCGTCCAGTTCGCTCACGCGGATTGGAATCAGGTTCATCGGGATCTGGGTCGAGCCCTCGATGTGGCAGGTCTCGAATTCCCAGTTTTCCCGGACGTCGAGCAGCAATGGCTTCGGGCGCGACGGGTCGGCCAGCCAGGCGGCCAACTCGGGTGCGGTAATGTGCTGCATGTCGTGCCCGCCTCAGAACTGGAAGTGCGACGGCACCGGGGCACCCGTCAGGTAGCGCACGTTGGTCTCGAACACCTTGACCGTGCTGTACGCGTCGTCACCGGTGCGGGTGATGATCGACGCTTCCATCACGGGTGCCTGGCCGACGATGGCGGCGATGCGGCCACCCACCTTCACCTGCTTCAGGATGGCTTCCGGCAGCACTTCCAGCGCGCCCGAGATCACGATCACGTCGTACGGTGCACCTTTTTCCCAGCCCTGGGCGCCGTTGCCCGTTTCCACGGTCACGTTGTGGACGCCGGCATTGGCCAGGTTCTTCCTGGCCAGTTCCGCCGTTTCCGGATTGATTTCCACGGTGGTCACCTTGGCGGCGCGGTGCGCCAGCAGGGCGGCCATGTAGCCCGAGCCCGTACCGATTTCCAGCACGGTCTCGTGCTTCTTCACACCGGTTTCCTGCAGGATGCGCGCCTCGAACTTGGGCGCCAGCATGGCTTCGCCGCCCGGCAGCGGGATCTCGACGTCCGCGAACGCCAGGTTCTGGTACGCCGCCGGCACGAACTGTTCGCGCTTGACGACGTGCAGCAGGTCGAGCACATCCTGGTCCAGCACGTTCCACGGACGGATCTGCTGTTCGATCATGTTGAAGCGGGCTTGTTCGATATTCATCTTTAGACTCGGTGGAAATAAATAATCCGATATTTTATCGTTGAACGGCTTCAGCAAACATATCTTAACGACATGCGTCTGAATGCCAGGGGAAATTGCGACAGTCTGCAGTTTCCGGGGCATGAACCCCGGAATTCGGCGTCTTGACGTAGGAAAACAGGGGTCAAGCGGAAGGCGGTGCCGGCAACAGGCCGTGCAGCGCCATGTCGAGGAACGTGTCGAGGAAGGCCAGCGGCTCCAGTTCCGCGCGCGGGCACGGGCCAACCGAATGCTTCCAGATGATCAGGGTGAGCATCGGGGCGACGAGCACCTGGGTCATCGTATTGACGTCGATCTTGCGAAATTCGCCGCGCGCGATGCCCCGTTCGAGCATCGACGCCATGGCGTTCGTGCCGCGGGTGATGACTTCTTCCTGGTAAAAGCGGGCCAGTTCCGGGAAATTGTCCGCTTCGGCCATGACGAGCTTGATGATGCCGGAGGCCTTCGTCGCCCCCAGCCGCTGCCACCATGAGTGGATCAGCTGGCGCAGCAGGTCCGCGCTGTGGCCGTCGAATTCGGCGACGGACGCCTCCGCTTCGCCGATCACGGGCACGATATTGCTGCGCACGACGGCCTTGAACAGCTCTTCCTTGTTTTCGTAATACAGGTACAAGGTGCCCTTCGACACGCCGGCGCGGCGCGCGACGTCTTCCAGGCGTGTGGCGGCGTAGCCACGCTCGACGAACAGGTCGATGGCCGCCTCCAGCAACTCCTGGGGCCGCGCGTCCTTACGGCGCTCCCAGCGCGGCTTGGTGTCAAAAGGGCATGGCATGCTTCTGTCCGACAACTAACTGTTGAGTCAGCAAATATAGACCTGGGGGTAGGGCCAGTCAAGAACAGCGGGCCCTGTCGGTAGTATACTGGCTGCTTGCCCGTCCCCGGTCTTTACATGCATACCCCGTCTTCCCCCGTTTCCTGCCGCCCCGGCTGCGGCGCGTGCTGCATCGCCCCGTCGATCACGTCCCCGATTCCCGGCATGCCGAACGGCAAGCCGGCCGGCGTGCGCTGCGTGCAGCTGGACGAGCACGACGGCTGCCGCATTTTCGGGCACCCCGAACGGCCGCGCGTCTGCGGCAGCCTGCCGCCGTCGCGCGAGATGTGCGGCGACACGCGCGAGCAGGCGATGTTCTTCCTGGCCGAACTGGAAGCCACGACGGCACCGCTGGCAGTCCTTTCGCATTGACTCTGCCAGGTTGCCAGGACAAATTGCATCGCAGGACGTCCTATGGGAGAATGAGCCATGGATTCGCCAAAGACAAACGCCAAATCGTCAGGTTTGCAGCAGTTAAGTGCTGGTAAGCGTGCTCGTCGTGCGAAATCGACACAGGTAACGCAGCAGGAAGAATTTTCCTCTGTGGTCGGCTCGATAGCTAAACGTTACGGCGTCAAGGTTGCGTCGGCCTCAGCCCCCGTCGTCAATCCATATGCGATGTCGGTCAAGCAGTCTGCAAAAGTCGCTTTGAAGGCTGGAATTATTACCCCGACAGGTAATCTCAAAGCCGCGTTCAAGTGAGCGGAGAAACAGCGCTTATTGTCTACCATGGCTGTGATGTCACTACGCGTGATGATCTGGTTAGCGGACGTTTAAAACACTTAAATCACAGCAATAACCGGTATGACTGGTTAGGCCCCGGCGCGTATTTCTTCGAAGGCGATGTCGAACGCGCCCTGCTCTTTGCCCAGGCGTCCCACGCCAATCCCGCCAAGCGTTACACAGCCAAACCTATCGCGACTCCTGCTGTCGTGGGTGCGATTTTGAGAGTCCAGAACTGGCTCGACATGACCACACAAGCAGGTATCAAGGAATTCAGCCTTGCCTATCAAGCCATGGCAGCGGGTCTGGAAGCAAGCGGCAGCGCGCTGCCGACCAACCGGCCTGCTGACGAGGGAGATGTCGAAGTGATTTATCGTGCGCTGGACAATGCTGTCTTCAGTTGGCTGCACGAAGCTCGAAGCTCACACAAACCACCCCTCCCTGCTTTTCAAGCGGTGCGCGCGGCTTTTCACCAGGGCGAAAAAATTGCGCCGGCGTCTGGATTTCATGCGACCACGCATATTCAAATTGCCCTTCGTGATAACAGTTGCGTTGCTGGATGGTTTCTCCCGGCCGGCGCAGAGCTTTTAACTGAGCAGCAATATTATGAAGCCAGGCAGCGATTGCATAGCGTCGTAGCAGCTTATAAGAAGCCTCGAGTCAAGGCCAATGCCGGGTAACGCGCCCCTGTACTTCTGAACGGTAACTCGACGGCAGCCCCCTTCCTCATGGTAAGCTTGCGGCCCGCGCAACACCTGCCGCGCACGCGTCCCCAACCCTACCGAACCGCAAACACCAATGGATATCATTCTCGCCCTGAAAGCGATCATCATGGGCCTCGTCGAGGGCTTCACCGAATTCCTGCCGATCTCGTCCACCGGACACCTGATCCTGACAGGTAGTCTGATCAATTTCACGGGCGAAGTGGCCCAGGTGTTTGAAATCGCCATCCAGGCCGGCGCGATCCTGGCCGTGATGTGGGAATACCGTGCGCGCCTCGGCGCCGTGCTGGGCGGCATCACGTCCGATCCGCGCCAGCAAAAGCTCGTCGTCAACCTGATCGTCGCGTTCCTGCCGGCGGCCGTGCTGGGCTTCCTGTTCAGCAAGGCGATCAAGGCGCACCTGTTCAAGCCGGAACCGGTGGCCGCCGCGTTCATCGTCGGTGCCTTCGTGATCCTGTGGGCGGAACGCCGCCACAAGGTGCTGCCGGGCGCGCACCGCATCCAGACCGTGGACGACATGACGATCATGGACGCGTTCAAGGTCGGCTGCGCCCAGTGCTTCGCGCTGATCCCGGGCACGAGCCGTTCGGGTGCGACGATCATCGGCGGCATGCTGTTCGGCCTGTCGCGCACGGCCGCCACGGAATTCTCGTTCTTCCTCGCGATTCCCACGCTGCTGGCCGCGACCGTGTACTCCGTCTTCAAGGCGCGCCACGACCTGCACGCGTCCGACCTGCCGCTGTTCCTGATCGGCGGCGTGGCGGCGTTCATTTCCGCCTTCCTGTGCGTACGTTGGCTGTTGCGCTTCATCAGCACGCACGACTTCACGGGCTTCGCCTGGTACCGTATCGTATTCGGTGTGGTCGTTCTGATCACCGCCCATTTCGGCTGGGTGGTCTGGGCCGAATAATTCGAGAGCAGCAAGTAACATCATGACGAGCGACATCGAGCAACGCGCGCTGCAGATCCTGCAGACGGTCTTCGGCTACCCCGCCTTCCGTGGGCAGCAGGCCGACATCGTCGAGCACGTGGCGTCCGGCGGCGATGCGCTCGTGCTGATGCCCACCGGCGGCGGCAAATCGCTGTGCTACCAGATTCCCGCGCTGCTGCGCGACGGCGTCGGCGTCGTCATCTCGCCGCTGATCGCGCTGATGCAGGACCAGGTCGACGCCCTTGCCGAAGTGGGCGTGCGCGCCGCGTTCCTGAACTCGACGCAGACGTTCGAAGAAACGCTGCGCATCGAACGCATGGTGCGCACCGGGGACCTGGACCTCGTCTACGTGGCGCCCGAGCGCCTGATGACGCCGCGCTGCCTGGAACTGTTCGAGTCGGCGCACATCTCGCTGTTCGCCATCGACGAGGCGCACTGCGTATCGCAATGGGGCCACGATTTCCGCCCCGAGTACATCCGCCTGTCGATCCTGCACGAGCGCTTCCCGCACGTGCCGCGCATCGCGCTGACGGCAACGGCCGACCAGCTCACGCGCGCCGAGATCGCCCAACGCCTGCAGCTGGACGAGGCGCGGCAATTCGTGTCGTCGTTCGACCGCCCGAACATCCGTTACTCCATCGTCGAAAAGACGAACGGCCGCAAGCAGCTGCTCGACTTCATCACGGCGGAACACCCGGGCGACTCCGGCATCGTCTACTGCCTGTCGAGAAAGAAGGTCGAGGAGACGGCCGAATTCCTGAACGAGAACGGCATCCGCGCCCTGCCCTACCACGCGGGCATGGAGTATTCGCTGCGGGCCGACAACCAGGCGCGCTTCCTGCGCGAAGACAACATCGTGATGGTGGCGACCATCGCGTTCGGCATGGGCATCGACAAGCCGGACGTGCGCTTCGTCTGCCACCTCGACCTGCCGAAATCGCTGGAAGGCTATTACCAGGAAACGGGCCGCGCGGGCCGCGACGGCCTGCCGTCCAATGCCTGGATGGCCTATGGTTTGCAGGACGTCGTGCTGCAGCGGCGGATGATCGACGAGTCCGACGCCGACGAGAATTTCAAGCGCGTGCTGTCCTCGAAACTCGACGCGATGCTGGGGCTGTGCGAGACGCTCAGCTGCCGCCGCATGCGCCTGCTCGAATACTTCGGCGAGCGCTCCGGCCCGTGCGGCAACTGCGACACATGCCTGATCCCGCCCACGTCGTTCGACGCGACCGTACCCGTGCAAAAACTGCTCTCGGCCATCTACCGCGTCGACCAGCGCTTCGCGGCCGGCCCCGTGATCGACGTGCTGCGCGGCGTGTCGTCCGAGCGCATCAACCAGTGGCACCACGACAAGCTGACCGTGTTCGGCGTCGGCGCCGAACGCAGCGAGCAGGAATGGCGCGCCATCGTGCGCCAGACGATCGCCCTCGGCCTCGTCACCGTCGACCACGACGCGTTCAGTTCACTCAAGTTGACGGAAGCCGCCCGGCCTGTGCTGAAGGGCGAACAGAACGTGCAGCTGCGCCAGTACCAGAAGCCCGTGAAACCCAAGCGCACGTCGACGCCGCGCGGCAGCTACGAGGAAGTCGAGCTGTCGAAGTCGGAACAGGCGATCTTCGACAAGCTGCGCTGGTGGCGCGTGGAGACGGCGCGCGCGCACGGCGTGCCCGCGTACGTCGTGTTCCAGGACGCCACCCTGCGCGAGATCGCCAAGGTCAAGCCCATGTCGCTCGACCAGTTGCGCGGCGTCTCGGGCGTCGGCGAGAAGAAGCTGACGTCCTACGGCGACGAGATCGTCGGGATCATCAGCGAGATGGTGTGATTACCGCTTCGTGAACACGAGGTCCCAGACGCCGTGGCCGAGTTTCAGGCCGCGGTTCTCGAACTTGGTCAGCGGCCGGTACGACGGCTTTTCCGCATAGCCCTCGGCCGTGTTCTGCAGCGCGGGCTCGTTGCCCAGCACTTCCAGCATCTGCACGGCGTAATCTTCCCAGTCGGTGGCGCAGTGAATATAGCCGCCCTGCGCCAGCTTCTGGCACAGCAGTTGCACGAACGGCGGCTGGATCAGGCGGCGCTTGTTGTGGCGCGCCTTGTGCCACGGGTCGGGGAAGAAGATGTGCACGCCGGCCAGCGAACCGTCGGCGATCATGTTGTTCAGCACCTCGACGGCGTCGTGCTGGATGAGGCGCAGGTTCTGGATGTCCTGTTCGCCGGCCAGTTTCAGCAGGCTGCCCACGCCCGGCGTGTGCACTTCGACGCCAATGAAATCCTTGTCCGGCATCGCCTTGGCGATGTGCGCCGTCGTGTCGCCCATGCCGAAGCCGATCTCCAGGATCAGCGGCGCGGTGCGGCCGAACGGGGCGTGGAAATCGAACATCGCCTTGCGGTACTCGATCAGGTAGTGCGGGCCATACGCTTCCAGCGCGCGCGCCTGGCCGGTCGACAGGCGGCCGGCGCGGGTGACGAAACTGCGGATGCGGCGTTCGGTCGGGTCGTAGAGCATCGTGCGGCCCTGCTCGTTGGTAGGCGTATCGGCGGACATGGGGATATGAGGAATCGAGAAAAAAACGGCGGTCATTATAACCCGGCGCTTCCGCGCGCCGATCTCGGACATAATGCATCTGTTGCAACCAGGAGCCGCCGATGCGCCAGCAGACCCACCCGATCGCCACCGAAGACAACGTCGCCGCCTACCGCCTGGCGTCCTTCCACTACGGACCACAAGGCAGCGGCAGGAAGGTCTACATCCAGGCCTCGCTGCACGCGGACGAGGTGCCCGCGATGCTTGTCGCGCACGTCCTGCGCCGTGAGCTCGACCGGCTGGATGCGGAAAACAAGGTCACCGGCGAGATCATCCTGGTGCCGGCCGCGAATCCGATCGGGCTGTCACAGGTGATCCACGGCGCGCCGTTCGGACGCTTCGACCTCGCCACCGGCACCAATTTCAACCGCTCGTACCGGCACGTGGCCGCGGCGCTGAAGACGTCCCTTGAGGACAAGCTGGGCGCGGATCCCGCCGCCAACGCGGCCCTCGTGCGCGAGCACGCGCGGCGCGAAGTGGCGGCCTGGCCGCCATCGAGCGCGACGGAAGAACTCAAGAAGACGCTGCTGGGCATGGCGATCGACGCCGACATCATGCTCGACCTGCACTGCGACAACGAGGCCGTGCTGCACATGTACACGGGCACGCCGCTGTCCGAGCGGGTGAAGCCGCTGGCCGCGCTGATGGGCGCGCACGCCGTGCTGCTGGCGACGGAATCCGGCGGCGAGCCGTTCGACGAAGCCTGCAGCCGCGTGTGGTGGGAACTGGCGGAACACTTCGGCGACCGCTTCCCGATCCCGCTGGGCTGCGTGGGCGTGACGGTCGAGCTGCGCGGCGAGAACGACGTCCGCTACGACCTGGCCGAACGGGACGCGCACGCGCTGCTGCAATACCTGGCGCGCGAGGGCGTCGTCGACCTGCCTGTCGAACCGCTGCCGGTGCCGCTGTGCGAACCCACGTCCTTGGCCGGCGTGGAACCGCTGCATGCGCCGCATGCGGGCGTGCTCGTGTTCCTGAAACAGCTGGGCGACCAGGTGCAGGCGGGCGATGCCGTCGCCGACATCGTCGATCCGGTCAGCGGCAGGACGACGACCTTGCGGCCCACGCAGTCCGGCGTGCTGTTTGCCAGCACGGCGCATCGCCACCTGCTGCGCGGAATGCACGTCTGCAAGATCGCGGGAGCGGAGGCGTGGCGGACGGGCAGTCTGCTGGGTGCGTGATCACGCGGCCAGCGCTTCCTTGAACAGGTAACGCTGCGCCAGCAACGGTGCGATGCCCGCCGCCGGCAGCGGCCGCGCGACGAAATAGCCCTGCACCTCGTTGCAGTTCAGCGCCCGCAAAATCGCCAGCTGCTCCTCGTTCTCGACACCTTCCGCCACGACTTCCATCCCGAGCGCGTGCGCCATCGACACGATCGCCTGGAAGAACACGGTGCCTTCGCGCGAGCGCCCCAACTCCGCCGTGAACGAGCGGTCGACCTTCAGCACGTCCATCTTCATGCGCTGCAGTTGCGACAGCGACGAGTAGCCGGTGCCGAAATCGTCGACGTGCAGCTTGACGCCCAGCGCGCGGATCGCGGCCAGCTCGGCGAGGATCTCGGCCTGGTCGCCCATCATCGCGGACTCCGTGATCTCCACTTCGAGCAGGCCGGCCGGCACGCCGTGGCGGGCCAGCGCGTCTTCGAGCTCGCGCTGCACGCTGCCGCGCAGGAACTGCTTGGGCGAGACGTTGATCGACACGGGCACCGGCACCGCGCCGTGCGCGCGCCAGGCGGCCAGCTGGGCGCAGGCCTGGTCGATGACGATGGCGCCGATCGGCACGATCAGGCCGCTGGCTTCGGCCAGCGGGATGAATTCGTCCGGACGGATCATGCCCAGCTGCGGATGCTCCCAGCGCAGCAGCGCTTCCATGCTCAGGAGCTCGCCCGTGCGCGTGTCCACGCGCGGCTGGTAATGCAGCAGGAACTGGCGCTTGTCGATCGCTTCCAGCAGGCGCTGGCGCAGCTGGGTACGCGTCTTGAGGATGTTCGACTGCGCGGGGTCGAAGAAGCGGTACTGGCCCTTGCCCTCGGCCTTGCCGGCATACATGGCGATGTCGCCGTGGCGGATCAGGGTCGCCGCATCGAGGCCGTCGCGCGGGTACACGGCGATGCCGACCGAGGCGCCGATCATGTGCTGGTCGTCGGCGATCGGGAACGGCTTGCTGAAGGCGTCGACGATGCGCGCGGCGACGATGGACACCTGCTGGTCGCTGTCGAAGGGGCTCAGCAGGACGACGAATTCGTCGCCGCCGAAGCGCGCCACGCTGTCGCCGGGACGCAGTTGCGACAGCAGGCGCTCGGCCGCCAGCTGGAGCAGGCGGTCGCCGACGGCGTGGCCGTGCGTATCGTTGACCTGCTTGAATTCGTCGAGGTCGATGAACAGCAGCGCCGCGCCATGGTCGCAGTCCTCCGCGCGCGCCAGCGCCACCGGCACGAAGTTCAGGAACCAGTGGCGGTTCGGCAGGCCGGTGAGGCTGTCCTCGTTGGCCAGGCGCGCGAGCTGGGATTCGTGTTCCTTGCGCTCGCTGATGTCCTGCAGGGTGACGGCGAGGTTGTCGCCCACGCGCACGATGCGGCGGTGGCCCCAGCGGATGTTCAGCCGGTTGTTGTCGGGCATGCGCCGGTCTTCCTGGTGGAAGCCGACGGCCAGCGCCGTGCGGTAATTGGCGACCAGCTCGTCGAAGGACTTGCCATGGTGGACCGCGGAGATCAGGCTGCCGACGAGCTGCGCGCGCGTGGTGCCGTAGAAGAAGGCGCCGCGCTCGTTGCAGTCGACGATGCGGAAGTCGACCATCTGGCCCTTGCGGTCGCGCACCGGCGCGACCATGTAGAAGCCGTCGTTGCCGCTCTCGGTGGCCGTGCGGTAGGCGCGCTGGATCTCGGCCCGCTCGCGCGCCCGCGCCGCCGCACGCAGCGACAGCATGCTCGCGCCCAGCGCCAGCAGCGTCAGCACGGCGGTGGCCACCAGCGTGTGGTTGCGGCTGTCGGTCCAGTAGGCGTCGGCCGCTTCCAGCACGGCCGTGTGCGACAGCGCGACGAGAGCCACGAGCGGATACGCGGCTGAACGACGCCAGCCCAGCACGCGCGGCTCGCCGTCGGCAAAGCCGCCCTGCCCACCGACCAGCTGCACGCCGCGCGCCACCGGCCAGCGGTCGGCGTTCGCGGGCAGCAGCGACGCGGCGCCCATCGTCCGCACGATGCCGCTGGCGTCCTGCTCGACGCGCAACGCATTGTCGGTGCCGACCAGCGCCAGCAGGCTGCCCGGCCCCAGCGTGGGCGAGCTGACGAACGACGTGAAGTATGCGGCGTCGACGGCCATCAGCAGCACGCCGTCGAACCCGTCGTCCTGTGTGTCGAGCCGGCGCGTGAACAGGATCGTGCCGCGGGCTTCTTCCAGTTCCGGCGGCGGCGTGCCGATGCGCAGCGCAGTCGAGATGGCGTTGCGGTGCTGGATAAAAAAATCGGTGCGGGCGAGATTCAGTCCGCGCGCGTGGATGCGGCTGGATGAGCGGACCGCCCCGTCAGCCCCGACCACGCTCACGTTGACGAACGCGGCATCCGTGAACATGCCGTCGCGGCGCATGTTCTCGATCAGGCTGCGGTCGTGCGCGTGCTCCCAGCTGTGCTTGAGCTGCATGGTGATCTGGTCGACCTGGGCGACCGAGCGCGTGACGTACTGCTCGTAGGCCTCGGCATACGCGTCGGCTTCCTTGAACGCCTGCTCCTCGGCACGGCGGCGTTCGGCGCCGGCGTGCAGGATGGTGGCGGTCCAGAGGGCGGCACAGGCGAGCAGGGCCAGCGCGGGCCACAGCAGCGCGAGGAATCGGTGGGTGCGCGGGGCGGTGTGCGCACTGGACTTGGACATGCGGGTTCCGTCAGAAGGGCGTGCAAGGGCGCACGCTCAGTTACTGTTCAGCAACTCGCAGTGTAAGAAGTGAAAGTGACAGGATGATGACAGGGGTCCCGCGTCAGGTCGGGGTGCCCTTCGCCAGCGCCTGGGCCAGCGCATCGACGTCGGCCGGCTTCACGAAATGATAATGAAACCCCGCGGCCTTCGACGCGTCGCGGTCCTGCTGCTGGCCATAGCCGGTCAGTGCGATGAACAGGGCGCCCGCCGCCCGCGGCAGCGCGCGGATCTGGCGCGCCAGTTCGTGGCCGTCCATGCCCGGCAGCCCGATGTCGAGGACGAAGGCGTCGAAGGACCGTTCGCGCGCGACGGCAAGCGCCTGCAGCGGGTCATATTCGACGGCCGTCTCGTGGCCCAGCACCTCCAGCAGCATCGCCACGGTTTGCGCGGCGTCGGCGTTGTCGTCGACGACGAGCACGCGCCGCACGCCCGGCTGCGCCGCGGTTCCGCGCGCCATATCGTCCGGCACGGACGCCGGCACCGGGTGCACCGGCCGGGACGCCGTCGCGCCACCCACGCCCGGGCCTGCGCCCTGGGTCGCGGCCTGTCCGCCCTGCCGCTCGAGGAGGCTGTTCACCTGCGGTTCTTCGATGGTCTCGTACATACGCTCGTCCCCGTATTCGCCCACATTGACCATGGTACGAAAATACGCCGCCCCGGCGCGCAACCTACGCGGGACGGCATGCACTCAGGATAACGCTCCTTGTTCCGCGCGGCAATATGCGCACGCTTGAACGTTCAGCGCCGCGCCTCGGCCCGGGCCAGCACCTCGTTGACCTCGTTCAGGTCGGCCGGCTTGACGAGGTAATGGTCGAAGCCGGCCTGCTGGGCCTCCTCGCGGTCCTGGTTCTGCCCGTAGCCGGTGAGGGCGACGAGCGTGGCGCCCGCGTTCTCGGGCTGCGCGCGCAGGCGCCGCGCCAGTTCGTAGCCGTCCATGTCGGGCAGGCCGATGTCGAGCAGCAGGACGTCGGGATGCTCGCTGCGCGCCCGGTCCAGCGCGCCGCGCGCATCGTATTCGACGCTGACCGCGTGGCCCTGCACTTCGAGCAGCGCGGCCAGCATCTGGGCCGCGTCGGCATTGTCGTCGACGACGAGCACGCGCAGGTTGCCGTTGTCCGGGGCCGCATCCGCCGCTGCCGCGCCGCCGTCATTGGCCGCCGCGGCCTGGGCGCGCGCCGCGCACGGCAGGCGGATCGAGAACTCGCTGCCCTGCCCCAAGCCCTCGCTGCGGGCGTGCACGGTGCCGCCGTGCAGCGCGACGAGGCTTTTCACCAGTGCCAGCCCGATCCCGAGTCCGCCCTGCGACCGGTCCGGCGTGCGCTCGGCCTGGGTGAACAGGTCGAAGATGTAAGGCAGGACTTCCGGCGCGATGCCGACGCCGTTGTCGCGCACGGACACGGTCGCCTGTTCGTCGCCCACCGTCACGGCCAGCACGATGCGGCCACCGGGCGCCGTGTACTTGGCGGCGTTGTTGAGGATGTTCGAGATGACCTGCACGAGGCGCGTGCGGTCGCCCGTCACGTGCGCGGGCTGCCCCGAGAGCTGCAGGGTCAGCGCATGGCGGCGCGCGTCGATCAGCGGCCGCACCTGCTCGACGGCTGCGGACACGATCACGTTCAGGTCCAGCTCTTCCTTCTCCAGCGTGACGAGGCCGCGCGTGACGCGCGAGACGTCCAGCAGGTCGTTGACGAGGTCCGTCATGTGCTCGGCCTGGCGCACGATGATGTCGCTCGCGTTGGCCACGCTCTTGGCGTCCAGCCGGCCGAGTTTCAACAGCTGGGCCGCCGTCATGATGGGCGCGAGCGGATTGCGCAGCTCGTGCGCCAGCATCGCGAGGAACTGGTCCTTCTGGCGGTTCGCGGCGCGCAGTTCGTCCTCGACGAGCTTGCGGTCGGTGACGTCGCTGCCTTCCACGAAGATGCCGCTGACGGCCCCGTTCTCGTCGCGGATCGGCTGGTAGACGAAGTCGATGTAGCGCTCTTCCAGCGGCCCTTCCGGCTCGCGCTGCAGGCGCACGGGCAGCGCGTGGCCGACGAACGGCTCGCCCGTCGCGTACACGCGGTCGAGCAGTTCGAGGAAGCCCTGGCCGACGATCTCCGGCAGCGCGTCGCGCGCGCGCTTGCCGACGATCTGGCGGTGCCCGACCAGCTGCATGTACGACTGGTTTGTCAGCTCGAACACGTGCTCGGGGCCGCGCAGCACGGCCATGATCCCGGGCGCCTGCGAGAACAGGCCGCGCAGCCGCTCGTTCTCCTCGTTGCGGTATTTCTCGGCCAGCACCTGGTCGGTGACCTCGACGCACGCGCAATACATGCCGGCGATGGCCCCGTTCTCGTCGCGCACGGGCGAGTAGGAGAACGTGAACCAGGTCGGCTCGTCGTAGCCATGGCGGTTCATCACGAGGTACAGGCGGTCGGCATACGTGGCTTCGCCGCGCAGCGCGCGTTCGATCAGCGGATTGATGTCGTGCCAGATCTCGGCCCAGACGTCGTGGAACCGCCGGCCCAGCGCGGCCGGATGCTTGTCGCCGAGGATGTCGCGATACGGATCGTTGTACAGGAAGGCAAGCTCCTTGCCCCACGCGACGAACATGGGGAACTTGGAGTTGAGCATCAGCCCGACGACCGTGCGCAGCGCCTGCGGCCACGTCCGCGGATGACCCAGCGGCGACGTGGACCAGTCGTGCGCGCGCATCAACGCGCCCACTTCGCCGCCGCCGCTCAGGAACATCAGGGCGCCGGCATTGTTTTCATCAGACTGTTGTCCGTTTTGTTGCATGATTGACACTGGTTGAAGCGACAACGCCAGTGTGCCATAAGGGCTGGTCGCAAGGCGCGCACAGGAATCGGCGACATGTCGGCATTTTTTACATGCATATCCGCAATTAGTTTTTCCGCGAAGATAAGTCCTTGTAACTAATGGGAAATAAATTTCAGGCACGAAAGATGCTATTACCTTGGCATAACGATTATTCCCTGGAAAGATCATGAAAAAACTGCTCTGTGCCATTGCCATGCTGGCCGTCAGCGCATCCGCGAGCGCCAACCTCGTCAAGAACGGCGATTTCGCCGCCGGCGGCAGCGACTGGACACTGACGGGTAACCTCGGCCATTCGAGCTTCCCGGGCTACTGGAACGATGGCGCAGTCGGCAGCGATGCCTGGCTGAGCCAGGTCATCGCCACGATTGCCGGCGAGACCTATTCGCTCAGCTTCGATACCACGGTGAGCTGGGGCTCGATGGCCGTCGCATTGGACGGCACACAATTGTTCAGCACGTCGGCCAATGGCCACTACGACCTGTTCTTCATCGCCACAGCCGACAATGCGTCGCTCGCCTTCGTCACCCGCAACGATCCGGGCTTTAACGAGCTGGACAACGTGGTGGTCGACCATGTCGACCGCGCCGTTCCGGAACCGGCTTCGCTCGCACTGATGGGGCTTGGCCTGGCCGGGCTGGGTGCCCTGGGCCGCAAGCGCCGCGCCTGAGACGCTGTCGCGCCATGACAAATGCCTGCCGCGTGCGGGCATTTTTCGTTTCTGGGGGGAGATATGGGAATGGAGCGGGTGAAGGGAATCGAACCCTCGTCGTAAGCTTGGGAAGCTTCTGCTCTACCATTGAGCTACACCCGCGTTGCCCGCATTCTACGCGGGATTTGCATCGCGTGACAACATTGCCTAGCGCGTCGACAGGCGGCGCCGGAAGTATTTTTGGGACGGCATGTCCACGGCGTGATGCAGGAGCACCGACAGGACGAAGACGACCACGAACGACAACCACAGGTACAACTGGTCGATGTGATGCGGGTCGGACATGAAGACGGCTTTCAGCAGATCGTAGACGAGGTAATGCACCATGTACGTCGAATACGAGATTTCCCCCAGGTAGACGAGTACCGGCGTGGACAGGATGGCGGTCATCCACGAGGTCGTGACGCTCAGGTACGCGATCAGGAACGCGAAGGTGATCGGAATCAGCGCGTAATCGGGCGTCGGCGTCATGGCGTACAACACGCACAGCGCCACGAAGCCCGCGAGCGCCACCCTCGAATTCCGCACCAGGAAATCCCGGTGGTTGACGAACAACGAGCCGACGAATACGCCCATCAGGAATTCGAACATGGTGCGCACGAGTGCCATATGGGGAATGTCGGCACCGATGGAATGGAGCCCGCTCAGCGAGTAGATCACGTGCAGGACGGCGGCGGCCAGCGCAATGCTCAGCAGGTGCGCGACGATACCGCCGCGCAGCTTGCGCAGGCTGTATGCCATCAGCGGGAAGAACAGGTAGACGAACCATTCCGAACTGATCGACCACGACGGCACGTTCCACGTGAGGTCGCCACCGAACCACATGTGCACCAAAAACATACTCTGGATAAATGCGCCCCAGGTATAGGACTCCGGCGCGGTGTGGCTGCTCGACAGGAACGTGAAGGCACCGAACAGAATCAGGTAGCCCGCCAGCATGACGACGTGCAGCGGATAGATGCGGGAAAACCGGTTCCAGTAAAACTTGCCGACGCTGTGCGGAAAATTCGTCGACAGCGACGCGTGGTAGCTCAGGAAGATGACGAAGCCGCTCAGGAGGAAAAACAGGTCGACGGCCAGGTAACCATGCTCGATGAGCTGCTTGACCGGCATCGGCACCGAATCGTCCATCAGCGTGAGGGAATGGTAAAACACCACCCACCAGGCACAGATTCCCCGCAATCCTGCAAGTTGGTTGAGCTTCACGGTAACGCACGTCCTTTTGTCTTGAGTTGATCCCGCACCACGCGCGCCGCATACTGGTCCAGTGCCACCGTCAAACCGACGAGGTAGAAAATGTAGGGCTGGTAGGCGATGCCGACGAACGACCCGCCGGCGAGGAATACCATGACCATGGTGATCATGGCATTGGCCAGGGCGGCAACCCATCCCATCCCGGGATCGTCTTTCCAGGTTCGCTTCAGTTTGAAGAGTTTCGCGAGCGTCAGCACGACCATCAGGTAATACATGATGAAACCGGGAATGCCTTGTTCGCCCAGCACTTCGAAATAGATGCTGTGGAAAGCCTTGCCGCCGATCTGGCCTTCCGGCAGATATTGCGTTTCGCCGTCGGGGCTGACACCGAGAATACGGTTATACACATAGGCATTGAATCCGCCGCCCAGTGGATGGGTGCCGACGTAATCGATCGTCCATTGCCACACCTTGATCCGGCCCATCGCGGAGCTGTCGGTATTATAGGTCTCGATGGTCGACATGCGGTTGCCCCAGCGCGTCGACGACAAATCGAGATTCATGATGACGACGGCGGCGAGCGCAAGACCGGCAATCCACCACATTCTCTTTTTCGACTGCGCCAGCGACAACAGGCACAGCACGGCCACCGCGATGATCCCCGTGCGCGCCGTCGTACCGACCACTGCGGACAGTGCGATGACGATCATTCCCAGGAACAAGGCCTGCGTCAGCTTGTTCCGCGGAAATATCACCGTATAGCGCATCAGGAACATGATCAGCGGGATCAGCATCACGCACACCACCGCAAGCGTACTGCTCTCCGACAGGCCGGTGTTGCCCGTACCCAGCACGGCCAGCGTACCGTAGCCGCCGCCGCCAAGCAGCGTCTTGACACCAGCCGAAAACAGGATCGTCCCCGAGGAAAACACGAACACCAGCAGAAACGCTTCGATCTGCACCCGCGAACGGAAGATATACGGAATCAACAGCGCAAAGATGAGAACCTTCGACGCCCAATCCCATTTCGACCAGGCATACGCCGGGACCGGCGCCACGGCGGCCGTGAACGTCACCCATACGATCAGCAGCGCGATCAGGGCCAGGAGCGGACCGAATTTGGGAGGGGACTTCCTGTCTTTGGCGAAGAACAGCAGCAGCGTGGCCACCGCCACGATGAACGACAGCGGCTGGTTATTGATGATCGAATAGGCGAGCTGCTGGGGCCGGACCATGTCGACCCAGATGAACCCAAGCGCGGCGGCAAACGGTGCGTAAATGCCCGCCACCATGAAAACGGCGAAGACGGCCGACAAGAAAAGACTCTGCATACGTGTGAAGCCTTACCGATGTTATTGTTATTTGCGGAAGCGCTTCTTCACCGGCGGAGGCGGTTGCGGGGTGTCTTTGGAAAACCAGGGAAGCAGCTTGTCGAATTTGATGGCGCGGATGACCGTGTAGACGACGAGCGAGCTGAAGAGCAATATTGCTGCAGTATCAATCATGCCTGACCTTAGAAAGCTAGCGATTCCGTACGGATGAGTTGCCTTAACGAACGGGCGCTAGAATAGCATGCAGGCCACGGCCGCACCGTTGCCTCAACGGACTTTGTATTATCAGGCCGTCTCTAAATCGAGCGCAACATTCTTTCCTGCCGCGTACCATCGCGTTAACACAAGTCTTCGCAAACGACCGTTGACGGCACGCAGGGCACCTCAACCCCGCTTAGACAATTTTCGGCATGAGCTTGTGTCGAAAAATTCGTTGGGCCGCCCATGGACGGGCTCGTATATTGAACACTCGTCCATCAGCACAGCGGAGGTACCGTGAGGCCACATCTTTCCGATCCATACAGCCTCCGGGAGCCCGACTGATGGCCGACTTCGACATCGGCGCGATCGTGCGCGACCTGAACGAGGCGCGCCGGCAATGGCGCCAGGCCCATCGTCCGGCCGGCGAGGTGCGCGGCATCGAGTTTCCGTCGCGCGACGCGCTGGCGGCCATCGTCGGGCAGCTGAAAGGCGTGCTGTTTCCGCTGCGCCTGGGTCCGCCCGACCTGCGCCAGGAAAGCGAGGATTTCCACGTCGCCCACGCCCTCGACACCGCCCTGCACGCGCTGCTGCGCCAGGTGCGCATCGAGCTGCGCTACAGCGCCGCGCTGCGCCACCTGACCCACACCGACATCGAGCCGCAGGCGCTCGATGCCACCCGCGCGTTCGGCGCCGCGCTGCCCGGCATCCGCACCCTGCTCGACAGCGACGTGCTCGCCGCGTTCCAGGGCGACCCGGCCGCGCGCAGCGTCGATGAAGTGCTGCTGTGCTATCCGGGCATCCATGCGATGATCCACTACCGTCTCGCGCACTGCCTGTACGGGCTCGGCCTGCCGCTGCTCGCCCGCATCATCGCCGAGCAGGCGCATGCGGAAACGGGCATCGACATCCACCCGGGCGCGACGATCGGCGCCGGCTTCTTCATCGACCACGGCACGGGCGTCGTGATCGGCGAGACGGCCGTCATCGGCCAGCGCGTTCGGCTGTACCAGGCCGTCACGCTGGGCGCCAAGCGCTTTCCCGCGAACGTCGACGGCACCCTGCAAAAGGGCTTGCCGCGCCATCCCGTCGTCGAGGACGACGTCGTCATCTATGCCGGCGCCACCGTGCTGGGCCGCATCACGATCGGCAAGGGCGCCGTCATCGGCGGCAATGTCTGGCTGACGCACGACGTGCCGCCGGGTGCCCGCGTGGCCCAGGCCGCGTCGCGCGAGGACGACACGGGGGTGCCGGGCGAATCCACGTAGTTATCTGGGACTTTCGACCGCGTAACCCCTGGCCTGCAGCCCGGCGAGGTAGCTCGTCGGGCCGACGATGTCCTGGATCTCCAGCACGGCGAAGGTGGTGGCATTGCTGGCCAGCGCCGTTTCCGCCGCCTTGAGCCACGAGGTGCGCAGACGCTGGCGCACCTGGCGCAGGGCCGCGGCGTCTTTCGCGATCGAGCTGTTCATGACGGCATCCAGGCACGCATCCCGGCGCTCCGCGAAATTCAGCCCGCGGATCTCGGCGATGTCGCCGTTGGCCCAGGCATTCGCGCGCACGCGCATCGTTTCGAGATCGGTGTCCAGGGTGTCGAGCGTCCTGGTGAAGCAGACGAGGTCGTCAACCTGCGAATTCTTGAAGTCGCGCACGAGCTTGCGCGGGTCGTCGACCGTCACGTCGTAGCCCGAGTCGGTCATTTTGACCTTGTTCTTTTTCGCGATGTCCTCGATCTTGCCGAGTACTTCGCCGCCATAGGAGAGGCCGCTCTTCTTGAGGCCGGCGAGCAGCAATTCCTCGCCCGCGAAGACGGGCCGGTAGTGTTCGATGCCGTCGTCGTCGCCGATGTACTTGGCCTTGAGCACCGTCCAGTGCGCGTAGACGTCGGCCGGGACGACGTCGTGCAGGACCGCATCGTCCGGATTGCGCTTGATGCCGATGAGGCTCGGCAAGGCCGTCAACCCGCTGAAGAAACCGATGTGGGCTTTCGCGACGGGCGGCATCAGGACTTCCTGCGACTTCGCCACGAGGCGCTCGACGCGCGACGCATCCCATTCCATCTTCCGCGGCAGCGGAGAATAGGTGCCGAAGACCCACATCACGTGCGTTCCCTTCGACACCTTCCACACACCGGGGCCGGGACGGCGGCCCTCGATGACGACGGTCGCCGGGATGGCGTTCGGGTCGACGGCCTGCTCCACGGTCTGCGCGAACGCCGGCGGGGCGAGCAGAGCCAACGCGAACACAGACCAGTTGAATGTCTTCTTCATGGCGCGATCATTATTTCGGGTTCTCGACCGTATAGCCTTTTGCCTGCAGGTCGGCGAGGTAGCCGTCCGGGCCGATGACGTTCTTCATCGGCAGCAGGGCAAACGTCGACGTGTTGTCGGCCAATGCTTTCTCGGCCGCCTTCATCCAGTTGGCACGGATGCGTTCGGGAAGATGCTGGAGTGCGGGAGAATTCCTGGCGACCTGGCTGTTGAAGATGGCGTCGTTGCATGCCTTGTCGCGCTCGGCATAATCGAGGCTCGAAATCTCGCCGATATTGCCATTGGCCCAGGCGTTCGCGCGCACGCGCATGGCATCGATATCGCTTTCCAGGCGCTCCAGGGTCTTGGTGAAGCAGGCCACGTCTTCCACCTGCGACTTCTTGAACTCCTTCATCAGGGCACGGGGATCGTCGACCTCCATGCTGAGCGTGGTCGACGTGATCTTGATCTTGTCGCGCTTGGCCGCCTTTTCGATCTGCTCTTCCACGCCGGTATGTTGCGTCAGGCCGCTTTTCGACAGGCCCCTGCTCAGCAGCGTGTCGGCGACGAAGATCGGGCGCCGCCGCTCGATGCCGTCGTCCTCGCCGATATACTTGCCCTTCAATACCTGCCAACGCGCATACACGTCCGCCGGGAGCACATCGTGCAGTGTGGCGCCGTCCGGATTCTTGTCGATGCCGATCGCGGTCGGCAGCAGGGTCAGGCCCCGGAAGAAGCCGACCTCCATGCGGGCACCCGGCCGCGTCAACACTTCCTGCGACTTGCCGACGAGGCGTTCCACGCGCGCTGCATCCCACTCCATCTTCTGCGGCAGCGGGGAATACACGCCGAACACCCACATCACGTGATCGCCCTTCGACACTTTCCACACGCCGGGACCGGGCCGGCGGCCTTCGACGACGACGGTGGCGGGGACGGCATCGGCGTCCACGACGGCCGCGGGCTCGGCCGTCGGTGCGGGTTCAGGCTGGGGCGTGGTCTGGGCCAGAACCGGCAGGGTCAGGAAACTCAGGTAAAGCGCACATGCATAGCGTTTGCTCATCGGGCATCCCATCGTTGTTGTTGTGTGCGCAAAAGCTTAGCGCCACGGATGAGCTTAGCCTATCGGGGCAACGAAGTGTTACAAGTTTGACATGCATATGTCGCAACGGCAATGTTTATGCGTCGGGTGCGTCGACCGGGCGGTTGAGCAGGTCGTGCGCCAGTTTCAGGCCCTCGACCATCGTATCGAAGGCATCGCGCTTCGCGTCCTCGCCCGGCACGCGCAGCACATACGACGGGTGGTACGTGGTGACGACCCAGCGTCCTTCGTGGCGCAGCGGTTTGCCGAGCGAATTCTTGAGGGTGACGTTGGCGGTGCGCAGCACGGATTTGAGCGCGGTGGCGCCCAGGGCCACGATGACGGTCGGCCTGACGCTCGCCAGTTCCTTGTCGAGCCAGTAGTGGCAGGCCTCGATCTCGCGCTGCACCGGCGTCTTGTGCAGGCGGCGCTTGCCGCGCGGCTCCCATTTGAAATGCTTGACGGCGTTGGTGACGTAGATCGTGTCGCGGTCGACGCCGGCCGCCTCGCACACGCGGTCCAGCAGCTTGCCGGCCGGGCCGACGAACGGCTGCCCCGCCAGGTCTTCCTGGTCGCCCGGCTGCTCGCCGACGAACATGATCTGCGCCCGCTTCGGGCCTTCGCCGCCGACGGCCTGCGTGGCGAACTGCCACAGCTCGCAGCGCCGGCACTCGTCCAGCTTCGAGGGCTGCTGGCGCTCCGGCTGGGCATCCTCGGGGGCGATCGGGATCGTCGTGCCCTTGCGCTGGCCGACGGCCTCGTACTGGCCCACCTTGCGCGCGCCCAGCGCCGCTTCGCTGACCATGTGTGGCACGATCTTCGCCTCCGGCAGGTTCTTCCAGCGGTGCGACGGGATGTGCTGGTGCATGACGTCCGTGTTCAGGCGGGCCGGGTTGAACACGCTGCGGTAGTACGTCAGCCACAGGGCCTCGCCGGTATCTTCGAGGTCGGCCGCGTCGCGAACAAGGGGGCCGGTATTGTGCAGCGTATGGCCATCCCATAGGACACTCGCCTCCGGCGTGGCGATCATCCAGCTGACCTTGCCCATGCGGGAAATAAAATGCTCGGCCACTTGGGGCAGCACGTCGTGGCGCGGCTCGTACCAGGCGACGAAGCGCGGCGGGCCGGCTTCTTCCGGGCGCTCGCGGAAGCGGATGTAGGCATGCATGTCGTGTTCCTCGCGGTGGACCGCCTTCACCATCGCATGCAGCCGTGCGCCATCTTCGTCGGCCGGCGACTGCACGTCGTGCTCGCCCTGCTGCCAGCGCCAGATCACGCGGTACAGGAAGGCCCAGCGGTCCGGCACGCGGCAGCAGGCGGCCGACTGCAGCATCTCCATCAGCGAGCGCGGGATGTGCGGCGCGGGCCGTAGTGGCTCGTCCTGCGTGCCGGTCGGCGGTATGGCGGGATTATGCGGTGCCTCGGCGGCGGCCGGCGCACCCGTGAACAGGTCGCCGCCCGCCAGCAGGTCGCCCGTGTGCGGCGCGCCCCACGTCACCTGGTCGGGCCGGATGTCGTGGACGAGCAGCTCGCGCGCGGCCTCGCGCCATTCCGCGAACGTCTCGACCTGCACCGGTTGTCCTGCCCGGACCAGCGCATCCGCAGCCATCACGCCGCCTGCAGTTCCGGCCACAGGTTCATCTGCTGCGGGGCGTCGGCCAGGTTACGCCGCAGCAGGTCGGACGACGCGGTGCCCTGCGCCGGCTTATAGTCCGCCGTGATCACGAAGGGCGCCAGCTTTTTCAGGCTGCAGCGCAGGCGCGACAGGTCTTCCCAGCGGATGCGCCGCAACCGCCGCAGGTCGATCAAACGCTTCGCCGTGCGCAGCCCGATGCCCGGCACGCGCGCGATCATGCTTTCGTCGGCGCGGTTCAGGTCGAGCGGAAAATGGTCGCGGTTCGCGAGCGCCCAGCCCAGCTTGGGGTCGATGTCCAGCGCCAGGTTGCCGGCCTGCGGCATCAGCTCCTTCGCCGTAAAACCGTAGCCGCGCAGCAGGAAGTCGGCCTGGTATAAACGGTGCTCGCGCAGCAGGGGCGGCGGCGCGGACGGCACGCTGGTCGGGCTCTGCGGGATCGGGCTGAACGCGGAGTAGTACACGCGTTTCAGCTTGTAGCTGCCGTACAGCGTCTGCGCGGTATTCAGGATCGTCTGGTCGTCGCTGGCGTCCGCGCCGACGATCATCTGCGTGCTCTGCCCCGCCGGCGCGAACACGGGCGCCTTGGGGTGGTCGTCCTTTTCGTCCAGCTTCGTGCGGATGGAACCCATCGCCAGCTTGATCGTGTGGACGCTCTTTTCGGGCGCGAGCTTCGTCACGCTGTCCTGCGTGGGCAGCTCGATGTTCACCGACAGGCGGTCGGCATAGCGGCCCGCCAGCTCGATGAGGCGCGGGTCTGCATCGGGAATCGTCTTGAGGTGGATGTAGCCGCGAAACTGGTGCTCTTCGCGCAGGCGGCGCGCGACCTCGACCAGTTGCTCCATCGTGTAGTCGCTCGACCGGATGATGCCCGAGCTGAGGAACAGGCCGTCGATGTAGTTGCGCAGGTAAAAATCGCGCGTGAGCTTCACGACCTCGTCGACGGAGAAACGGGCGCGCGGCACGTTCGACGTGCGCCGGTTCACGCAGTACTGGCAATCGTAGACGCAGAAGTTCGTCAGCAGGATCTTGAGCAGCGAGACGCAGCGTCCGTTCGGCGTATAGCTGTGACAGATGCCCATGCCGTTCGTGGCGCCCAGGCCGTCCTTGTCGACGGAGTCGCGCTTCGGCGCACCGCTGCTGGCGCAGGAGGCATCGTACTTGGCCGCGTCGGCCAGGATCTCGAGCTTGTCTTTGAGTTCCATCGCGAATAAATACTGTATATATAAACAGTATATCGCGAATCGTCCCCGCCGTGCCGTGCGCGAACGCACCGTGGAACCCGTCCCCAACAGTTATTTCACAATGTTAATATCGGAGGATCGCACCACGCTTCGGCCAGGATTCACCATGTCTGTACAGTTTCGCAACAACGTCCACGTGACCGGCTCGGGGCCGGTGACCATGGTGTTCGTGCACGGTTTCGGTTGCGACCAGACCATGTGGCGCTACGTGGCGCCGGCGTACGCGGAGCGCTTCCGCGTCGTGCTGTACGACCTGACGGGCAGCGGCCGTTCCGACTGGGAGGCGTACGACCGCACGAAGTACGCGAACCTGCAAGGCCACGTGACGGACCTGCTGGAGGTCCTCGACGCCTGCGCGGCCGGTCCGACCGTCGTCGTCGGCCACTCGGTCGGCGCGTCGATCGCGCTGCTGGCGACGGTGGCGGCACCGGAGCGCTTCCTGGCCCAGGTCCTCGTCGGCCCTTCTCCCTGCTACGTCAATGATGGCGACTACATCGGCGGCTTCAACCGCGAAGACATCGACGGCCTGCTGCAGGCGATGGAGACGAATTTCCTCGACTGGTCGCGCAAGATGGCGCCCGCGATCATGGGCGCGCCCAATCGTCCGGACCTGGGCGAGGAACTGACGCGCAGCTTCTGCCGCAACGATCCCGCCATCGCCAAGCATTTCGCGCGCGTGACCTTCCAGGCCGACATCCGCGCCGAGGTGGAGCGCGCCACCGTCCCCGCCCTGATCCTGCAATGCAGCGACGACCTGATCGTGCCGCGCGAAGTGGGAGAATGGCTGCACCGCCACCTGGCGCACAGCACGCTGAAAGTCATCGACAACGTGGGCCACTGCCCGCACCTGAGCGCGCCGACGGCCAGCTCGGTCGCGATGGATACGTTCCTCGCGCGGACACTCCGCTACGCGGCGCCGATGTAGCCGTTGGCCTGCGCCAGCAGCGCAGGTTCCATGCGTGCGGCCACGCGCCGGATGTAGTTCGCGGCAGGCAGGATGCCGGCGGCGCCCGCGCGGTGCAGCCACGCATAGGCTTCGACGAGATCGAGCGGCACGCCCTGCCCCGCCGCATACATCACGCCGAGGTTGAACTGGGCGCGCGCGTGGCCCTGGCGCGCGGCGCACAGGTACCAGAAGTGCGCCGCCTCGTAATCGCGTTCGGCGCCGTGGCCGCTGTCGTGGCGCAGGCCCAGCGCGAACTGCGCGAGTGCGTGGCCCTGCTCCGCCGCCTTGCGGTACCACATCGTCGCCTGGCGCGGATCGACCGTGCCCGTGTCGTCGCGGTCCAGCAGCTGGCCCAGCGCGTACTGCGCGGGCGCGTACTCCTGGTCGGCCGCCTTGCGGTACCAGTACGCGGCTTCGCGCTCGTCCTGCGCGACGCCGTTGCCGCTCTCGTAGCGCAGGGCGAGATCGAACTGCGCGCGCAGGTGGCCCTGTTCGGCGGCCTTGCGATACCAGTCCAGCGCAACGGACGGATCCTGCGCCACGCCGTGGCCCGCATCGTATAACTGGCCGAGGTGGTACTGCGCGCCGGCGAAGCCCTGTTCCGCCGCGAGGGCGTACCAGTGCGCGGCCTGCGCGTAATCCTGCTCGACGCCCTGGCCATGTTCATAACGCAGGCCAAGATTGTCCTGCGCACCAGCGTGTCCCTGCTCGGCCGCGCGCCGGAACCAGGCCAGCGCCAGCTGCGGATCGCGCGCGACGCCGTGGCCCGCATCGTGGATCAGCGCGAGGTTGAACTGCGAACTGGCGTGGCCCTGCTCGCCCGCGCGGCCGTACCACAGGATCGCCTTCTCGCTGTCCTGAGGCAGGTCCTGGCCCTTGTCGTAGCGGAGGCCCAGGTTGAACTGGGCCGGTGCATAGCCCTGCTCCGCGGCCTTGCGGAACCAGTGGATGGCCTGCTGCACGTCGCGCGCGATGCCCTGGCCACTGTCGTATCTGAGTGCGAGATTGAACTGCGAGCGCGCGTAATTCTGTTCGGCCGCCTTGCGGTACCACTCGACGGCCTGCGCGACGTCCTGCGCGACGCCCTTGCCGCCCTCGTACATCATGCCGAGATTGTGCTGGGCGCCGGGGTCGCCCTGTGCGGCGGCCTTGCCGAACCAGTGCAGCGCCTCGTGCACGTCGGCCGGCGTGCCCTGACCCTTCGCATACAGCCAACCCAGGTTGTACTGGGCCTGCACGTAGCCCTGTTCTGCCGCCTGGCGATACCAGTACAGCGCCTGGCCCAGGTCCTGCGCCACGCCCTGGCCCTTCTGGTACATCACGCCGAGGTTGTATTGCGCCTGTTCGAGGCCGCTGCTGGCGGCCATGCGGTACCACGCGACGGCCAGTTCGTCGTTGCGCGGCACGCCCTGGCCGTTCACGTACATGAAGCCGAGGCTGTGCTGGGCCGAGGCCACGCCGCGCTCCGCGAGCGCTTTTACCCGCAAGAACTCAGCGGTGTGGCGAGCGTCGGTCTCGCTGTGGGGCATGGCGCATCAGGCCTGGAAGGCAAGCACGTTCGAGGCGCCCGCCGGCAGCGACTGCCCGCGCAGCACGTCGATGAAGCGGCCGAGCGGCATCGGGCGGTGGTACAGGTAGCCCTGCATCGTCAGGCAGCCGTTCGCGCGCAGGTAGCGGGCCTGCGAGTCCGTCTCGACGCCTTCCGCGATCAGGTTCAATCCCAGGCCGCGCGCGATCGAGATGATGGCCAGGACGACCGGATAGTGTCCGTGCTCGTCGTGGATCTCCTTGACGAACGACTGGTCGATCTTGATCGTGTGGACCGGGAAGCGGTGCAGGTAGGCCAGCGACGAATAGCCGGTGCCGAAGTCGTCGATCGCGACGGACACGCCCAGCTGGCCGAGTTTGTTGAGCTGCTCGATCGCGTGCTGCGGGTTGCGGATGCAGATGTTCTCGGTGATTTCGACTTCGATCTGGCTCGGCGCGATCCCGTAACGCAGGAGCGCGCCGCGCATCTTTTCGAAGAAGTCCCCCCGGTCGAGGTATTGCGGCGACAGGTTCAGCGACAGCCGCACCTGGTTGCCGCCGATGTTCTTCCACTGCAGCATGTCGCGGCACAGCGCGCCGATCATCCAGTCCGAGATCGGCAGCATCAGGCCGTTTTCTTCGGCGAACGGCAGGAATTCGCCCGGCGACACGATGCCGCGCGTCGGGTGGTTCCAGCGCATCAGCGCCTCGGCGCCGACGATGCGGCCGCTGATGGCGTCGATCTGCGGCTGGTAGTACATCTCCAGCTCGTTGTTCTCGAGGGCGCGGCGCAGGCTCTGTTCCAGCGCGATCTTCTGGTGCGACACGTCCTGCATCGCCGGGTCGTAGAACGCGTGGCCGTTCTTGCCCTGCCCCTTGATCTGGTACATGGCGATGTCGGCGTGGCGCAGCAGCTCGTCGATCGATTCGCCGTGGGCCGGATAGACGGCGATGCCGATCGACGCGGAGATGTGCACGGCGTGGCCGTCCAGGTCGAACGGCTCCTGCAGCACTTCGAGGAATTTGTCGGCGACCATGCGCGCGTCGTCGCGGTCGCGCAGTTCCGGCAGCACGATGGTGAATTCGTCGCCGCCCTGGCGCGCGAGCGTGTCGCCCTTGCGCAGGCATTCCTTCAGGCGGCCCGCGGCCTGCTGCAGCAGTTCGTCGCCCTTCACGTGGCCGAGCGTGTCGTTCACTAGCTTGAAGCGATCGAGGTCGATGAACATGACGGCGAGTTCCGTCTGCTTTCTCTTGGCCTGGATGACGGCGAGGCCGAGGCGGTCCTTGAACAGGATGCGGTTCGGGAGGTCGGTCAGGATGTCGTGGTAGGCCTGGTACGAGATGACTTCCTCGGCGCGCTTGCGGTCCGTGATGTCGCGCGCGACGCCATACGTGCCGTAGAACTCGAGCCGCTTCACTTCCTGGTCGGGCACGTGCATGCCGATGGCGTTCAGCGAGATCGTCATCAACGTGTTGTTGAACGTGCGCTCCTGGTTCGCGCCCGCGTGGCACTTCAGGCGCAGCTCGACGTTGCGCGAGGCACGCTCGTCGACGCGGCGCTCGTTGAAGACGTAGCGCGCGCGCTCCAGGTCTTCGTCGTGCACGAGGATCGAGTAATGCTGGCCGATGAGTTCTTCGCGCTTGTAGCCGAGCAGCTGGTAGGCGCGGTCGTTGATGAAGGTGAACCTGCCTTCGTGGTTCAGCGTGTAGATGATGTCCGGCGAGCTGTCGACCAGGTAGCGGTACATCTTTTCCGAGTTTTCCAGCTGGCTCGCGATGCGCGCGTTGGCTTCCTGCAGGCGGCGCTGCTTCAGTGCGTTCGCGACGGTCTTGAGCAGTTCCTCGCGGCTGTACGGCTTGCGCAGGTAATCGTAGGCGTTGCGTTTCAGCGCGCCGATGGCGGCGTCGATGCCGACCTCGCCGCTCATCACGATCACGTCGGCATCGATGCCCTTCTCGTTGATGAAGTCCATGATCTCGTGGCCGCCGATGTCGGGCAGGCGCAGGTCGAGCAGCACGAGGTCGAAGCGCAGGCGCGACAGGTGCGCGAGGGCTTCTCCTCCGGTGGCGGCCGTGACGAGCTGGTAACCGCGGCCCTGCAGCAGCTCGTACAGGGAGGTGAGCAGGCGCGGTTCATCGTCGACGAGCAGGAGTCGGGGCTGGTCGATGCCGAGCGAGGATTGCGTGTCGTGGGGGCTGGACGACGTGGCGCTGGCGGAGAATGGATTCATTGTTACCTTATACGGATCCAAGCGCGCGCACCGGCGATGTGGCCGGGGCGCCGGCGCCGGCATGCGCCGGCAGCAGGATTTCAAAACTGGTGCCGGTCGTGCCGCTGCGGCAGGCGATATGCCCGTTCAGCTTCTTGACCAGGCTGTGCACGATCGACAGGCCGAGACCGTGGTGCGGTCCTTCCTTGGTGCTCTTCACGGCCGAGAACAGGTTGGCCAGCACCTCGCGCGACAGGCCCGGACCGGTGTCTGAGACGACCAGTTCCAGGTACAGCCGGCGCTCGCGGTTCACGTGGCCGCGGTTGGCGATCTCGATGCGGCCGCCGCTGCCGGACAGCGCCTCGATCGCGTTCTTCACGAGGTTCACGAGGATCTGCTTGAGGATGTCCGGATCGCCCTCGATGCGGCTCTCGGCGTCCGCCATGCTCACGACGATTTCGACGTTCGCCGGAATGAAATTCGTGGTGCGGAACAGGCGCAGAACGTCGTCCACGACGCGGGCCACGTCGGCCGCCGGCGTACTGTCCACTTTGGGTTGGATTTCCGTCAGGCTGCCCACCAGCTGGCCCACGCGGTCGATCTCCTCGTTCAGGATCGACAGCTCGGCGCTGACGGGTTCCTGGCGTTCCAGCTTGCTGTCCAGGACCGACAGGTAGTTCTTGATGATCGACAGCGGGTTGTTCACTTCGTGCACGACGCGCCGCGACGCTTCGCGGTATTCCTCGGCCACGTGGGCGAGCTGGCGGCGCGCGTGGCCCCGTTCCGACATTGCCGTCTCCAGCGCGCCCGCGGCCTGCGCGCCGAACGCCTGCAGGAACCGCTCGCGCTTCTGGCACGCCGGCAGCTGCCAGGCCGCGACGCCGCCGATCATCACGCCGAGGCAGCGCGCGCCCGCGACGAGCGGCAGGCACACGAGCGATTCCGTGCCCAGCATGCGCAGCAGCTGTTCTTCCGCGAGGCCGAGCGGACGACCGTCGCGGCGGATGAAGCCGAGTCGCCGGTCCAGCGCGGCCTGCGCGACGGCGCCGCCCTTCGCCAGCGGCACCGTAAACTCCGCGATGCGCTGCTGGTTCGCGGTGGGCGCGCCGATGAGGGCCTGGCCGGTCGGATTCTCCAGCAGCACGACGGCGTTCTCGAAATCGAACAGGATGCGCGCCGAACGCGTCATCGCTTCCAGCAGGCCGGACTCTCCCTGCTGGCGCGCGAAGGTCTGGCCGACTTCGGACACGAGCACCAGGTTGCGCACTTCCTCGGACAGGCGCTGCTGCACGGGATCGACGGGCGGCGGCGGCGCGAACGCGGCCGGCACGGGCAGGTCGTCGGCCCCAGCAAGGTCAATGCCGAGGTGGATCGCGGCCTTCTCGACCTGGCGCGCGGCGAGGCCCAGCAATTCGTCCGGGGCGTCCGGGCCGAGGCCGCACAGCGCGCGCGCCTCGTCCACGAGGGCGTCGTCGTGCGCATGGCTGGACAGCACGTGGGCCACGCGCACGATGCGGATCAGGGGATGCGCCGCTTCCAGGCGCTCGCTCGGCTCGTGGTGGTACAGCACGGAGTCGGCCAGGAAGGAATCGAGCTGCCAGCGCTCGATCAGCCAGGCGCCCGCTTCCGCGTGGGTGATCTGCAGGGTGCGCTGTTCGACGGCGCACAGGTCTTCGTCGTCGCGCGCCGTGAAGTTGAACGCGTATTCCTTCGGCGCCGTCGCGAGCAGCGCGAGGCGGCCGACGTTGTGCAGCAGGCCGGCGAGATACGCTTCTTCCGGCTGCGCATAATCGATGCGGCGCGCGACTTCGCGCGCCAGCACGGCGGCCGTCAACGAATTCTTCCAGAACGCGCGCAGGTCGGTGGCGCCGGAATTCGGGAAGCTGTTGAAGGTCTGGAAGACGGAGTCGCTGATGACCAGCGTCTTGATCATGTCCGTGCCCAGCGCCACCATCGCCTGTTCGAGGTTCGGCTGGCGGCTGTTGCGATGGTACGCGGAGCTGTTGGCGACGGTGAGGATCTTGCCCGTCATGCCGGCATCCTTGGCAACCAGCGCGGCCAGTTCGGGCATGCCCAGATCGTCCGCCTGCAGGTGCGCAAGCAGCTTGATGAGGATCTGGGGCATGGCCGGCAAGCGCGCGATCAGCAGGCGATTGCGGATGTCCTGGTCTGGTTGATGCATGGATTCAAGCACGGCCGCCAACTTGGTTTTTGGGTGATGGCCGCTCTCCCCTGCGGGGGCTGCCACAGCGTTTGTTCTTGCGGTCCCTGGAACAAAGCAATTCTTACATCGTTATTCCAAGCATGAAAAACTTATCTTAGCATATATACATTTCTATCCGGGAACAACATTTTCCAACAAAAGTGACGCGTTTTAGAGTCATGCTTCCAGTTATTCGTATTGACAAAAAACAAACTTATCGCGAAAGACGATTGCTCAACATCATGCTTGCTCATCAAAGCGCACACGAAGGGAAATTATATTGCCATCGTGACTTTGTGTGAGTATTTACGCAAGAAACAACCATTACCGTCGCGTCATGAAATTTCCCGGCGCCCGATCTCTTTGCCTGCTCCTTGCACTGACGCTGACGGCGTATGCGGCGCAAGTTCGCCCAGCAGGAAGCGAGCACGCCCAAGCTGGGCGCCGAGCAGGGCCGCGTCTATTTCTACCGCACCGACAGCATGCTGGGCGCAGCGATCCAGCCTCAGGTCATGCTCGACGGCGCGACCGTCGGCAAATCGCAGCCGGGCGGCTATTTTTATGTGGACGCCGCACCCGGCAGCCACGAAGCCGTCACCAGCACGGAAGTCAGCAACAAACTCAGCGTCGCCCTCGACAAGGGCGAGGTCAAGTACGTGCGCACCAAGGTGTCGATGGGCCTGATGGCCGGGCACATCGTGCCGGAACTGGTCGGCCCGGACGAGGCACAGAAAGAACTCGGCACGCTGAGCTATACCGGCGGCGCGAAAGCCAACTGACGCGTCAGGCCAGCGCCTTGTACCGGCGATACTGGCGCGACGTCATCCAGCACGCCAGCGACGCCAGCGCGAACGCAGCCTGGCCGAGCGCCATCGCCAGCACGGAATGGGTCAGCGCCGGCGCGATGATGCCGGCCACCAGTGCGCCCATCAACGTGGTCACGAAGGACTGGCATGACGCGACCGTGCCGCGGATGTGCGGGAACAGGTCGAGCGCCAGCAGAGTCGCGCTGGGGTTGATGATCGAGCTGCCGAAGTTATAGAAGAACATCGGCAGCACGGTCCACGGCAGCGCCGGCGGCAGCACGGCGTGGTACGCGACGGAGCCGGTGACGGCCGCCAGCATCAACGCGTAGCCGATCGCGATCTGGCGCGAGAACGTCATCTTGCCCGCCAGCCGGTTGGCGGCCAGCGCGCCCAGGAAGATGCCGCTCACGGCCGGCACGAACAGCCACGCGAAGTCCGACGGCCCCAGGTGCAGGTGCACGGGCAGCAGCACGGGCGCGCCCGCGATGAACAGGAACATGCCGCCGAAATTGAACGCGACGATCCCGGACTTCATCTGGAACAGCACGGAGCTGAAGATGTCCGAATAGCTGCGCGCGAGGAAGCGCGGGTTGAACGGCTGGCGGCGCTCCACGGGCATCGTCTCGGGCAGGTGCTGCCAGCACACCCACCACAGGATCACGGAAAAGGCCAGCAGGCCGAGGAAGATCGAACGCCAGTCGAACGCGGCCACGACCCAGCCGCCCAGCACGGGCGCGATGGCCGGCGCGATCGAGAAGATCATCGTCACCATCGACAGCAGCCGCGCGGCCGGCGCATCCGAATACAGGTCGCGGATGATCGCCCGGCCCACGACAACGCCCGCCCCGGCGGAGACCCCCTGCATGATGCGGAAGATCCACAGGTAGTGCACGGAGTGCGCGGACGCGCAGCCGAGCGTCCCGACCGCGAACACGATCAATCCGACGAGGACCACGTTGCGCCGCCCGAACGCGTCCGACAGTGCGCCATGCCACAGCGACATCGCGGCGAAGGCCAGCATGTACGCCGTCAGCGTCTGCTGCACTTCCAGCCCGGTCGCGTGCAGCGACGCCTGGATGGCCGGGAATGCGGGCAGGTAGGCGTCGACGGAGAACGGGCCCAGCATCGACAGCGCGGCCAGCAGGGTGGCGAGGCCGCCCGCGGACAGCATCTTGATCTTGTGCGGCGCCGGCAGCGGGACGGGGGTGACGGGGTCTTTCGGTAGATTGTCCGGTTCGGGTTCGGGTAGCATTTACTGGTCGTCTTTGGGTTTGGCTGCGTCGCGTCGGTTGAAGCCGGCGACCATGTCGAAGCGGAACAGGCGGCATTCGAGGGCGCCGTTGAAGAACGGGGTCTTGCGCGATTCCTTCAGGCGCAGCATCTTCGGCAGGCCCAGGTCGGCCGTGAACAGATACACCGTCCAGCCGGCGAAGCGCTGCTTCAGGGTGGCGGAGAGCTGCTGGTAGAAGCCGACGGCCATCTCGTCCTGCGGGATGGTCGAATCGCCGCGCACGCCGATCCGCTCGCCGTACGGGGGATTCGTCACCAGCAGGCCGGGCTCGCTGGTGGGCGGCTGCACCTGCTGCGCCTCGATCTGCTTCAGCGGCACCTCGAACAGGATGCCGGCCGAGCGCAGGTTATGACGCGTCATCGCGACCATGTCGCCGGAGATGTCGGAGCCGAAGATCGTCGGCGTCTCCGGCAGCGGGTTCGGCTTGATCGCCGTCTTCATCTCCTGCCAGGCCTTGGCATTGAAGTTCCTGAATTTCTCGAACGCGAAGCGGCGGCGCGCGCCGGGCGGGATGCCCTGCACCATCTGCGCCGCCTCGATCAGGATCGTGCCCGAGCCGCACATCGGATCGAACAACGTCATGCCCGGCTTCCATCCGGCCACGCGCAGCAGGCCGGCGGCCAGGTTTTCGCGCAGCGGCGCGTCGCCCGTCTCCTCGCGCCAGCCGCGCTTGAACAGCGCTTCGCCGGACGTGTCGAGGTAGATCGTGAAGTTGCGCTGGTCGAGGAAGCCCATGATGCGCATGTCCGGCGTGCGCGTGTTGACGGACGGGCGGCGGCCGAACTGGTCGCGGAAGCGGTCGCACACGGCATCCTTGATCTTCAAGGTCGTGAACTCGAGGCTCGTCAGCGGCGACTTGATCGCGGTGATGTCGACGCGGATCGTGTGGTCGACGCTGAACCAGTCTTCCCACGGCTGTTCCAGCACGAGGTCGTAGATGTCGTTCTCGTTGGCGTACGTGCGGTTGGCGATACGCAGCAGCACGCGCGACGCGATGCGCGAATGCAGGTTGATGCGGTACGCGTCCGTGTCCGTGCCGGAGCAGTGGACGCCGCCCGGCACCTGGTTGTGCACCTTCAGCGACGTGCTGCCGGTGGTTTGTGCGATTTCGGCCAGCTCGTCGGCCAGCGCCTGTTCCATGCCGCGCGGGCAGGGGCAGAAGTAGGAAGTCATAGGGGTACCCTTTATCCGTAGTTAAAAACGAAACGGCCGGGATGAAGGCCCGGCCGCCAATTGCGAATTTGAATCTTCAGGTCAGAACGGCTTCACCACGACCAGGATCACGATCGCCAGCAGCAACAAGACCGGCACTTCGTTGAACACGCGGAACCACTTATGGCTGCGCGTATTGACGCCGCGTTCGAATTTTTTCAGCAGCGAACCGCACGCGTGATGGTAGCCGATCACGAGGATCACGAGCGCCAGTTTTGCGTGCAGCCAGCCGCCCTTGATGCCGAAGCCCAGCCACAGCCACAGGCCCAGCAACAGCGCCGGCACCATCAGGATCGTCGTGAAACGGTACAAGCGGCGGCCCATGCCGAGCAGGCGCTCGACAACGGCCGGGTTGCTTTCCTGGGCCAGGTTCACGTAGATGCGCGGCAGGTAAAAGAGGCCGGCAAACCACGACGCGACGAAGACGATGTGCAGCGCTTTGATCCAGAGGTACATGCAGTTCCTTTATTCAAGAGCTCCAATTCGGGGTCAGAGCACTTTTTCGCAAAAATTCGGGGTCAGAGCACTTTTTTGTGCAATGGCTCTAGAGAATCAACGGGCGCCAAGAGATCGACAAAGTCCCTCTTCCACGCCGCGCGGATGCAATCTGCCGCAATTGGAGGCACGTTGGAACAATTGTTCTCAAATGTGCTCTGACCCCGAATTTTCCGGAAAATGTGCTCTGACCCCGAATTTACAGTCAGTCGGGGTCAGAGCACACCCGGGAAAACCGTGCTCTGACCCCGATTATTTACGTATTTCGCCGTGGCCGAACACTACGTATTTCAGCGACGTCAGGCCTTCCAGCCCAACCGGCCCGCGCGCATGCAGCTTGTCGTTCGAGATGCCGATCTCCGCGCCCAGGCCGTATTCGAAGCCGTCGGCGAAGCGCGTCGACGCGTTGATCATCACGGAGGCCGAATCGACTTCGCGCAGGAAGCGCATCGCGTCCGTGTAGTCCTCGGTGACGATGGCGTCCGTGTGCTTCGACGAATACGTGTTGATGTGCTCGATGGCCGCGTCGATGCCGTCCACGATCTTCACGGCGAGGATCGGCGCGAGGTATTCCGTGCTCCAGTCTTCTTCGGTCGCGGGCACGAGGTGCGGGTAGCCCTGCAGGATCGCCAGCGCTTCCGTATCCGCGCGCAGTTCCACTTCCTTCGTCGCGTACAGTTCGGCCAGTTGCGGCAGCACCGTCGGCGCGATGGCGCGGGCGACGAGCAGCGTCTCCATCGTGTTGCACGTGCCGTAGCGGTGCGTCTTGGCGTTCATCGCGATCGGCAGCGCCTTGGCGATGTCCGCCTTCGCGTCGATGTAGACGTGGCAGATGCCGTCCAGGTGCTTGATCATCGGGACAGTGGATTCCTTCATCAGGCGCGCGATGAGGCCCTTGCCGCCGCGCGGGACGATGACGTCCACGAATTCCGGCATCGTGATGAGGGCGCCGACCGCGGCGCGGTCCGTCGTCTCGACGACCTGCACGCCGTGCTCCGGCAGGCCGGCGCCGCGCAGGCCTTCGGCGACGAGCGCCGCGAGCGCGCGGTTGCAGTGGATGGCTTCCGAGCCGCCGCGCAGGATGGCGGCGTTGCCGCTCTTGATGCACAGGCCGGCCGCGTCGACCGTCACGTTCGGACGCGCTTCGTAGATGATGCCGATGACGCCCAGCGGCACGCGCATGCGGCCCACCTGGATGCCCGTCGGGCGGAATTTCAGGTCGGTGATCTCGCCGATCGGATCGGGCAGCGCGACGATCTGGCGCAGGCCGTCGACCATCGTGGCGATCGCCTTGTCGGACAGCGCGAGGCGGTCGAGCAGCGCCGGCTCCAGGCCGGCGGCGGCGGCCGCTTCCATGTCGCGCGCGTTGGCGGCACGCAGCTGGTCGGCGTCGCGCTCGATGGCGGCGGCGATCAGCAGCAAGGCCTGGTTGCGGGTGGCGCTGTCCGCGCGCGCCATGCCGCGCGAAGCCGCGCGGGCCTGGCGGCCGATTGTTTGCATGTACTCGGTGATGTCCATCTGCTTCGTTCCTGTGTATTCGTTATTACGATGCGACTTTCAACGCCAGCTGCAGCATCGCATCCCACGCATCGCCCGCGAACTGCTTCGCGCGCAGGCCCTTGACCATCCTGTCGACCTGCGCCGCCTGCTGCAGCGCCGCTTCCAGCGTCGGCAACGAGATCCGGCGCAGCGCCGGCTCCATCATGCGCTCGCGCGGGCCCCAGATGCGGTATTCCTTCAGCAGCGCGCCCAGCGGGCGTCCCTGCGCCATCCCTGCCTTTAATTTTAGCAGCGTGCGGATTTCTTCGGAGACGGCCCATAAAACCAGCGGCAGCGCCTCGCCCTCGCCCTTCAGCCCTTCCAGCATGCGCACGAGGCGCGCCGGATCGCCGGCCAGCATCGCTTCCGACAGTTTGAACACGTCGTAGCGGGCCACGTTCAGCACCGCGTCGTGCACCTGCTCGTACGCCAGCTTGTCCGGTTCGTACAGCAGGCCGAGCTTCTGGATTTCCTGGTGCGCCGCCAGCAAATTGCCCTCGACGCGGTCGGCGATGAAGTCCAGGCTCTGGCGGTCCGCGCTCTGGTTTTGCGCGGACAGGCGCATGCCGATCCAGCCCGGCAGCTGCGCGCGTTCCACGTTCGGGATCTCGACGTACACCGCCGCCTGCTGCAGCGCCCCCACCCACGACGCCTTGGCCGTCTGCCAGTCCAGCTTCGGCAGGGTGATCAGCGTGAGGTTGTCGGGGTTCAGGTCCTTCGCGTAGTTCTGCAGGGCCGCGCTGCCGTCCTTGCCCGGCTTGCCGCCGGGGATGCGCAGCTCGATCAGCTTCTTGTCGCCGAACAGCGACATGGCCTGGTTGGCGGCCAGCAGTTCGCCCCATTTGAAGTTGCGCTCGACCGTGAGCACGTCGCGCTCGGAATACCCTTGCGCGCGCGCGGCACGGCGGATCTTGTCCGCCGCCTCCAGCGCGAGCAGGTGCTCGTCGCTGGTGATCACGTACAGGGGCGCGAGCCCCTTGGCGAGGTGCCCGTCGAGCGCCTCAGGCCGCAACTGCATGGTGTTCCTTTTTCGTTAAGTCGCTGGTTTGATCGAAGCGAGGCGGCGCATGATCTGCTGCACGAGGTCCGCCTGCATGTCGCGGTACAGCAGCGCTTCTTCCGATTCCTTGGCCAGCACCTGGGTCTCGTCGAACGCCATGTTCCGGCGCAGCGAGATCTGGGTGGGCGGCACCAGTTCCACGCCCTTCGCGTCGCGCACGGTGAACGACATCGTGTACGTCAGCAGGTATTCGCGCACGCGGCCCAGGCTGTTCAGCGACAGGATCGACTTGTTGCGCGACTCGCCCAGCAGCACGAACTGCGCCTCGGCATCCGCCGCCTTGTCGGCGATGACCACCTGGTCGGTCGCCCGCAGGTTGCGCTTGAGTTCCGTACCCAGCGCGGACGTGTCCGGGAAGCCGAGATAGATGCTGTGGAACGGCATCGTGTAGCTGCCGTTCGAACCGCGCAGCTGGAAGCCGCAGCCTGCGGTGGCAGACGCCACCAGCAGGGCCGCAACCGCGCGCACCGCCAACTTCCGGGTCAGGGCGCGCATGGCTTACACCACGATGTTGATCAGTTTGCCGGGGACGACGATGACCTTCTTCGGCGTGCCTTCGACGAACTTCTGTGCGGCTTCCGACGCCAGCGCGGCGGCTTCGATGGCGGCCTTGTCGGCCTCCTTCGGCACCTTCACCGAACCGCGCAGCTTGCCGTTCACCTGGATCATCAGCTCGACCTCGGCCTGTTCCAGCGCGGCCGGATCCACTTCGGGCCAGGCCACGTTCAGGATGTCGCCGTACTTGCCGGCGTAGCCGAGTTCCTGCCACAGCGCGTGCGTGATGTGCGGCGCGACCGGGTTCAGCATGCGCAGGAAGATCGACAGGCCTTCGGTAATGACCGCGTCGCTCGCCGCGCCTTCCGACAGCTTGGCCGACTCCAGCGTATTGAGCATCTTCATGCACGCCGAGACGACCGTGTTGTACTGGATGCGCTTGAAGTCGTAGTCGGCCTGCTGCAGCACCTTGTGCACTTCGCGGCGCAGCGTCTTCTGGTCTTCATCCAGGGTGCCTTGCTGCTGGGCGGCCAGCGCGCTGGCCACACGCTCGCGCTGGGCATAACCGAAGGCCCAGACGCGGCGCAGGAAGCGGCTCGCGCCTTCCACGCCCGACTCCGACCATTCGAGCGTCTGCTCCGGCGGCGCGGCGAACATCGTGAACAGGCGGGCCGTGTCGGCGCCGTACTGCTCGATCTGTGCCTGCGGGTCGATGCCGTTGTTCTTCGACTTCGACATCTTCTCGGTGCCGCCGATGATGACCGGCTGGCCGTCGTCCTTCAGCACCGCCGATTGCGGACGGCCGCGCTCATCGAACGTCAGGCTGACGTCGGCCGGGTTGTACCACGTCTTCTTGCCGGCCGCGTCTTCGCGGTAATAGGTCTCGTTCAGCACCATGCCCTGCGTGAGCAGGTTGACGAACGGCTCGTCGAATTTGACGAGGCCGAAGTCGCGCATGACCTTCGTCCAGAAGCGCGCGTACAGCAGGTGCAGCACGGCGTGCTCGATGCCGCCGATGTACTGGTCCATCGGCATCCAGTAATCGTTGCGGGCCGGGTCGACCATCGCGTCGTTCGAGCCCGGCGACGTATAGCGCATGTAGTACCAGGACGAGTCGATGAACGTGTCCATCGTGTCCGTCTCGCGGCGCGCCGGCGCGCCGCAGCACGGGCAGTCGACCTTCAGGAACGCCTCGTGTTTCTTCAGCGGGTTGCCGGAACCGTCCGGGACGCAGTCTTCCGGCAGCACGACCGGCAGGTCCTTCTCGGGGACCGGCACCGTGCCGCACTTCTCGCAGTGGATCATCGGGATCGGCGTGCCCCAGTAGCGCTGGCGCGAGATGCCCCAGTCGCGCAGGCGGAACGTGACCTTCTTGTCGCCCAGCTCCAGGTTCGCGAGGTCGCCCGCGACGGCGTTGACGGCCGCCGTGTAATCCAGGCCGTCGTACTTGCCCGAATTGATGACGACGCCCTTCTCCTTGTCGCCATACCACTCCTGCCAGCCGTCCAGCGAGAACGTCTCGCCTTCCACGGCCACCACCTGCTTGATCGGCAGGTCGTATTTTTTCGCGAAGCCGAAGTCGCGCTCGTCGTGGGCCGGCACGCCCATCACGGCGCCGTCGCCGTACGTGATCAGCACGTAGTTGCCGACCCAGACCGGCACCTGCTCGCCGGAGATCGGATGCGTGACGAACAGGCCCGTGGGCATGCCCTTCTTTTCCATCGTCGCCATGTCGGCTTCGATGACGGAACCCTGCTTGCACTCGGCGATGAACGCCTGCAGTTCCGGATTGTCCTTGGCCGCGTGCTGGGCCAGCGCGTGTTCCGGCGCGACGGCGCAGAAGGTCACGCCCATGATCGTGTCGGCGCGCGTCGTGAAGACGTACAGCTTGCCCTCGTTGATGAGCTCACCCTGCTCGTCCATGATCACGTGCGGGAACGCGAAGCGCACGCCGGTCGACTTGCCGATCCAGTTGGCCTGCATGATGCGCACGCGCTCCGGCCAGCCCGGCAGCTTGTTCTCGACGTGGTCCAGCAGTTCGTCGGCGTAGTCCGTGATGCGCACGTAGTACATCGGGATCTCGCGCTTTTCCACGACCGCGCCCGAGCGCCAGCCCTTGCCGTCGATGACCTGCTCGTTCGCGAGCACGGTCTGGTCGACCGGGTCCCAGTTCACGGTGCCGGTCTTCTGGTAGATGATGCCCTTCTCGAGCATCTTGAGGAACATCCACTGGTTCCACTTGTAGTAGTCCGGCTTGCACGCGGTCATTTCGCGCGACCAGTCGATCGCGAGACCCATCGACTCCATCTGGCCGCGCATGTGGGCGATGTTCGAATAGGTCCACTGGGCCGGCGGCACGTTGTTCGCCATCGCCGCGTTCTCGGCGGGCATGCCGAAGGCATCCCAGCCCATCGGCATCAGCACGTTGTAGCCGTTCATCCGCAGGTAGCGGTACATCACGTCATTGATCGTATAGTTGCGCACGTGACCCATGTGCAGCTTGCCCGACGGATAGGGCAGCATCGAGCAGGCGTAATACTTGCCTTTCGGGAAACGCGGGTCGTTCTCGACGGCTTTATACGCGTCGATCGACTTCCAGTAGGCCTGCGCGGCCTGTTCGACTTCGGCTGGACTATATTTTTCTTGCATGATGTTCTGCGGACTGAGAGAGGTGAGCAGAACATTATATCGTGTCACATGACAAGCGACCTACCGCAGTTCGAGCTCCAGCGCCGCCTTCTCGCCATAGTCCTCGTAGCGCTCATTGATGCCGATGATGCAGAACGCCATTTCTTCCAGCACGTCCGGCGCCCGCTCGCGCAGGGCTTCCGAGTGCGTCACGACGATGTGCAGCACCTCGTCCTTCTTCAGGCGGACGCTGCTCATGCCGTCTTCGTCGCGCAGGTAGCTCAGGCAATCGACCCAGGAATCCATCGTGTGCGCATACGAATCGGGGAAGCCGAATGCGCGCTGGCTCTCGACGTGGAAGCTTTCCGCGTCGGTGATCGCGGCGCCGTTGAGCTCGACGGTGGCCATGGGGTTTCTCCTGCAATATCTGAAATGAATGGGCGAAAAAAAGCCCGCCTTGTGGACAGTATGCCAGCAGATTGCCGGCAAAGCCGTCCAGTTCGGCGGGCGTGCGCGCTCAGGCCTTCAGGCCGAGCACGTCCTGCATGTCGTACAGACCCGTTGCCTTGTCGGCAATATAACGCGCGGCGCGCAGGGAGCCCTGGGCGTAGCTGACGCGGCTGCTCGATTTGTGGCTGATCTCGATGCGCTCGCCGATGCCGGCGAACAGCACGGTGTGGTCGCCCACGATGTCGCCGCCGCGCACGGTGGCGAAGCCGATCGTCGACGGGTCGCGCTCGCCCGTCACGCCTTCGCGGCCGTAGACGGCACATTCCTTCAGGTCGCGGCCGAGGGCGTCGGCGATCACCTCGCCCATCTTCAGCGCGGTGCCGGACGGGGCGTCGACCTTGTGGCGGTGGTGGGCTTCGATGATCTCGATGTCATAGCCCTCCGAGAAATTCTTGGCTGCCATTTCCAGCAGCTTCAGCGTGACGTTCACGCCAATGCTCATGTTCGGGGCGAACACGATCGCGGTCTTTTCGGCGGCGGCGCGGATGGCGGCCTTGCCGGCGTCATCGAAACCGGTGGTGCCGATGATCATCTTGATACCGTGCGCGGCGCAGTATTCCAGGTGGTGCAGCGTGCCTTCCGGGCGCGTGAAGTCGATCAGGAAGTCGGCGTCCGCCAGGCCCTTGTCCAGGTCGGACTGGATCACGACGCCGGTCAGCTGGCCGGAAAACGCGCCGGCGTCCGAATTGATGAACGGGTTGCCTTCGCGGTCGAGGGCGCCGGCCAGGACGGCGTCCGGCGCGGCGGCGATGGCTTCGATCAGCATGCGGCCCATGCGGCCACTGGCGCCGGCAACGGCGATTTTCAGTTGGGTCATGTTATTGTCCTCCGCCGCCTTTCGCAGCCTCGTCGCGCTTGCGCTTCAGCTCGTCCAGCGACTCCTGCTCGGATTTTTCTTCGTATTTCGAGATGCCGATCAGGCGGTTGATGTAGTCGCGTTCCGTCGGCAGGTTGCCGCCGTCGAAATGGTCGACCTTGTCGTCCTTGAAGTAGACGGTGACGCGGCTGGTGGTCAGCTCGCCGTTACCGCGCGCAAGGTAGAACGGGTAGTCCCAGCGGTCCTTGTGGAAGGCGTCCTGCAGCAGCGGGGTGCCGAGGATAAATTTCACCTGGTCGCGGGTCTGGCCGACCTTCACCTGGTTCAGCATCTCCTGCGACACGAAATTGCCCTGCTGGATGTCAGGACGGTATGGCGAGAAGATCCAGAGGAATTTCTGCAGCTTGGTGACGGTCGTCGTCTGCGCGCCCGAATTCGCGATTGCCGCCGACTTGCCGGCATCGGCGGCGACCGCGGCAGGGGCGGTGCTCACCGGCTCGGCCGGCTTGGTCTGGTTACGCCAGGCGGCACAGCCGGACAGCGCCAGCGTCATGCAGGCGAGGCCGGCCACGAGCGCTGCCCGTGCGTGGGAACGATGGAAAACGGCTTTAGTGCGCATATCTGACCTTAAAATCGATGAGGCGGGAGCTTGTAAAACGCTATATCATAAAGCACTCCGCCCATATCCGAGTAACAAAACATGAGCAACAATCCAACCGACCTGAAAGCCAGCGGCCTGAAAGCGACCTTGCCTCGGCTGAAAATCCTGGAAATTTTCCAGAACAGCGCGGTGCGGCACCTGACGGCGGAAGACGTCTACAAGACCCTGCTGAACGAAAACATGGACGTGGGCCTGGCGACTGTCTACCGGGTGCTGACCCAGTTCGAACAGGCCGGACTCCTGAACCGCAACCACTTTGAAACCGGCAAGGCGATCTACGAGCTGAACGCCGGCTCGCACCACGACCACCTCGTGTGTCTTGACTGCGGCCACGTGGAAGAGTTCTACGACGACGAGATCGAAAGCCGCCAGCAGAAGATCGCCAGCGAACGCGGCTTCAAGATCGCCGAGCACGCGCTGGCCATCTACGGCCACTGCCAGAAGACGGACTGCCCGCACCGGCACTGACCGTCATGGCCACCTCTCAGGGCTGACTCAGCGCATTCGACAGCAGCTTGGCCGTGATGTCGACGATCGGGATCACGCGTTCATAGGCCATGCGCGTGGGCCCGATCACGCCGAGGGTGCCGACGATCTTGCCGTTCACTTCGTACGGCGCGGTGACGACGCTCATCTCGTCCATCGGCACGAGCTTCGATTCGCCGCCAATGAAAATCTGCACGCCGCCGGCCTTGCTGGACACGTCGAGCAGTTGCATGAGGCCCGTCTTCTGCTCGAACATCTCGAACATCTGGCGCAGCGAGCTCATGTTCGACGACAGGTCGGCCACGGACAATAAATTGCGCTCGCCCGCGATGATCATGTCGTCCGTCTCGGCCAGCGCTTCGCTGCCCGCCTCCACCGCGGCCTGCATCAGGCGGCCCATGTCGTCGCGCAGCTGGCGCAATTCGCCCGTCAGGCGCGCGCGCACCTGGTCGAACGACAGGCCGGCGAAATGCTGGTTCAGGTAATTCGCGGACTGGATCAGCTGCGCCGGCGAATAATCGACGTCGGTCAGCAGCAGGCGGTTCTGCACGTCCCCGCGCGGGTCGACGATGACGAGCAGGATGCGCTTTTCCGACAGGCGCAGGAATTCGATCTGCTGGAACGCCGATTCGCGCCGCGGGCTCTGCACGACGCCGGCGAACTGCGACAGCGACGACAGCATCTGGGCCGCGTTGGCGATCACCTTCTGCGGCTGGTGCGCAGGCAGGCGCATGCCGGCTTCCACCGCATTCTCGTCGATCTGCTGCACGGTGAGCAGCGTGTCGACGAACAGGCGGTAGCCGCGCGGCGTCGGAATGCGGCCGGCCGACGTGTGCGGACTGGCGACGTAGCCCATTTCCTCGAGGTCGGCCATGATGTTGCGGATCGTGGCCGGGGAGAGATCAAGGCCGGAGATCTTCGACAGCGCGCGCGAACCGACCGGCTGGCCGTCGGCGATGTAGCGCTCGACCAGGGCCTTCAACAGGGTTTGTGCACGGTTATCGAGTTGCATGGTCTAGCCAGGATTTCGTTTCATTTATGTCATTATGCACGTTCGGTCAAGGCTTGTGCTTAACCGTGCTCTTGTTTGAGCCAGTCCAGCAGCCCGTCGAAGTCGCTTACGATGGCATCCGGCACCACCTCGTGCTCCAGGTGCTTCGTGGATCCCGTACGGTTCATCCACACGGCGCGCAGGCCGGCGCGCTGGGCGCCCTGCACGTCGAGCAGCACGTCGTCGCCGACGTAGACTGCATCCTCCGGCGCCACGCCCAGCTCCTCGCAGGCGGCCAGGAAGATCGCCGCATCCGGCTTGGCCACGCCGAACCGGGACGCTGCCACCGACACCTTGAAGTGGTGCGACAGGCCGATCGTGCGCAGGTCGGCGTTGCCGTTCGAGATCGAGCCGATCAGCACGCGGTTCTTCAGTTTCAGGAGGCCCGGCAGCACGTCGTCGTACGGGATCACGGCATTGCGCGCCGCGAAGAACTGCGCCATCGCGCGTTCGACCTTGGCCGCGTCCTCGCCGGCCTGCTGGAAGGCGTCGACGAGGCCGGCATGGCGCAGCTTGCCGAGGTCGAGCTGGAATTCGGGCTTGCGCGCCAGCAGTTCCAGGCGGGCCTGGCGCAACGTGTCGATCGTGAAGCGCTCGGCCACGCGCGGCGCGTGCTCGCGCAGCCAGGCGAACAGCTTCTCTTCGGCCTGCAGGATCACGGGGGCGATGGGCCACAGCGTGTCGTCGAGGTCGAACAGGATGGCTTTGGGCCAGGCACGGCGCGGGTTCATGGTCGGGATTGCGGCTCCGGAAACGAAGCTTGGAGAGTGGAAAGGAGCGGTCCAAGCATAACGAGGGCGGCGCCGAAAAGCAATGCCGCCCGGGACACGGGCTCATGGTTACACCGTGATACAAAGCCAAATGGGGCCGCGGCTTGCCAAATGCACTAAAATGATGGGCATTTTTCTATTCAGCCGTACCGGCGCAGCGTCCGCGCGCCACCCATTCCACTGTGGAGATTTTATGAAGAGCTCGATCCTGCGTGCCGGCGTTGTAGCACTGGCATGCGCGCTGGGCCTGTCCGCCTGCGGCGGCGGGAGCGGCGACCTGTACCTGACCGGCGCGGTCTACAACGTCACCAAGGACGGTCTGGTGCTGACGAATAACGGCGAAGACCTGGCTGTGACGACGCCCTATACGTCGTTCCAGTTCAACAGCCGCATCTCGACCGACGACCAGTTCGACATCAAGGTCAAGGCCGTGCCGTCGAACGTCGCGAAGCTCGACGATTGCACGGTGAACAACGGCAAGGCGCGCGCCAACTATTACACGATCGCACAGATCAGCGTGACCTGCACGATCCGCAAGCGTGCGCTGACGGCGACGATCAACAACCTGACGACCAGCGGCCTCGTGCTCATCAACGGTGCCGACAAGCAGACCATCCCGGCCGGCACGACAACCTGGCCGATGGCGTCGGTGAACGAAGACGGCGCCTACGGCGTCACCGTCCTGACCCAGCCGACCGGCCAGACCTGCACCGTCAGCGGCGGCAGCAGCGGCAACGGCTCGGGCATCATGGGCGCGACCGAAACCACCACCGTCACCGTCACCTGCGCTTAACTGGAGAGACCCACATGAAGTTTTCCCTCGCGCGCCCGGCCCTCGCCTTCGCGGTCCTGGCCACGCTGGCCGCCTGCGGCGGTGGCGGCAAGGCCACGTTCCCGATCAATGTCACGGTCAGCAACCTGCAATACCCGGGCCTGGTCCTGAATACGAACGGCCAGGACCTGACCGTCAACCCGCCGGCCACGGCCGGCCAGGACGTCGTCCTGACCTTCCCGAACCAGATCGAGTACGGCCAGATCTATGAAGTGACGCCGAAAGGCGCGACCATCTCCAACCACGCCTACTCGGGCGGCTCGCAGCCGAAACACCAGACCTGCTCGCCGAACCTGTTCCCGGCATACGGCACGGCCGGCCAGCTGGCCAAGATCGACATCCGTTATCTCTGCTCGATCAACACCTACCAGCTCACCGGCACCGTCAAGGGCCTGACCGGTACCGGCCTCGTCCTGGCGAACGGCAGCACGACGGGCACCATCCCCGTCAGCCCCGCCCTGGACGCCAACCAGAAACCGACCGGCGCCGACGTGACCCTCATCATGAATCCGGTGCCGTACAACACGACCTATGGCGTGACCGTCCTGACGCAGCCCACGAACCCCGCCCAGACCTGCAAGGTCACCGGCGGCGCCAACGGCACGGGCGGCGGCACGATGGACGATGCGGCGGAAGCGGCTGGCGGCGTCAAGGATCTGCTCGTCACCTGCGTCAATAACTGAGCCCAGGGAGATTGGTTGAGATATCGCAATTTCTTATAACGAATATGCGAAACAAAAATTGGATTGATATGCTGTAGCGCAGCATAATGCACCTGTCTCCTCCAACTCTCCTCAGAAAGAATTGGATTTAAGCCCGCCTCAACAGCGGGCTTTTTTTTCGCCCATACGGCAACAAGCGTCCCTGCGGCGGCATGGCGTCGCGGCTGGTCCAGGTCTGCGGGATGCCGGCGGAGGTGCCGGTAGGGTCTGGTGCGATCGGCCTCTGGGGCCTGGTCCGAACGGCGCTCTCGAGCTGCGCGTTCTTCGTCTTCACTGCCGGGCGGCAGCGGTTTCCAATTCGGTGTTACAGGCGCTTCGCGGTCACTTTGACGACGGCCATCTGCTGGCCTTCGATCGTCACCTGCGCATCGTAGCGCTCGTGCTTGGCGACGCTGGCGGCGTGCGCGGCGCTGGTGACGCCCACGAGGACGGCGGCGGCGAGGAAGATGGCTTCCATGTTCTTGATGATGTTCATTTGCGTTCTCCCTGACGTGTTCAGATGGTGCCGAGGCGCTTCGCGGTCACTTTGACGACGGCCATCTGCTGGCCTTCGATCGTCACCTGCGCGTCGTAGCGCTCGTGCTTGGCGATGCTGGCGGCGTGTGCGGCACCCGTCACACCCACGAGGACGGCGGCGGCGAGGAAGATGGCTTCCATGTGTTTGAGGACGTTCATTTTGCTTCTCCTTGAAAGGTTCGTTTCGTTGATGGTGTCACTTTAGGCGCACGCCCCCTTCCCTTCCAGCGGCGTGCGACGAAACGTAAAAAAAGCAGGATGAAGGGTCCAAAAAGCGGATGGTGCGTTGCGGCATGAGCAGCTGACGCATGAGGACGCTCAACAGCCGGACCGGATTCGCTGGCGATACTCCTCGAGGGCACAAAGGGGGCTACATGGATCGGCTGAACATCCTGGAACTTGGGGCAAACGGGACTGAAAGGCCCCTGGCGACGGTGCGGGCCTGGAATGCGCTGGCACTACGCACGCTCGGCGCCGAGCCGCCCGCGCGTGCGCTCGCCCTCGTGCATACCTGCATGTACAACGCGTGGGCGGCGTACGACGATAACGCCCGCCAGACCGCGCACGGCGTGGCCGTGCGGCTGCCGCATGCCGCGCGCGATGCCGCCGGCAAGGCCGCCGCAATGGGTCATGCGGCCCATGCCATCCTCGCCGGCCGGGACGCCGGGCCGAGTACGGATGCCGGTCTGTTCACGCCGGAGGGCATCGGACGCGTGCAGGCGGCGGCGCTGCTCGACGTCCGCCACCGTGACCAGCCGTTCGCGCTGATGCCGGCCGAGATCCGCCCGGCCGCCGCCGCACAGCCGCTGGCGCTCGCCGCGGTCTGGTGCGACGTGGCGCAGCGCGTGTCCATCCGCGACGGCCATGACGACGACCGCGACGTGCTGATGTTTTTCGTGCTGGCCAATGCGCTGGCCGACGCCGACGACGCCGCGCGCGATGGCGTTTGCGCCGCCCTTGCGGCCGCCGAGGTGCTGCGCCGCTTCACGGGCAGCGACAGGCTGGATGGGGCCACGTTCACGGACGTGGCCCGGCAAGCCGGACCGGGGCCGGGCCAGGACGCGGGAAGAAAGATCGGCGCGCGCGTGTTCGACAAGGCGCGCCGCTACTGGCAGGGACGGCTGTAACCCCTCTTACGGACGCGACGCGGTACCCGATGCCTGGCTCGCGCCCGTGCCCGAACCGCCCGCGCTGCCCGTCGCCGAGCCGTTTGCGCTGCCCTCGACGGCCACGCTGCCGTTCATGGACGATGCCGTGTCGCGGACGGAACCGACGGCACCGCGGGCCGTGCCTGCCGCTTCGCTGCCGGCGCCCGCCACACGGTCGCGTGCCTGCCCTGCCGCGCCCGCGGCACCGCCGAGTGCCCCGGTGACCGCACCGCCGTCCACGCTGGCCGAGCCGGATCCGTCCGCACGGGCCGAGCTGCCGCCGCCCGCATTCCCGGCCAGGCTACCGGCACCGGCGAGCAGGCCCGGCCGCTGCGCGGGTGCGCTCTCGGCTGCCGGCTGGGTGGTGGCGCGGCTCGCGCGGCCAGCCGTCTCGTCGCGCAACGTGCCTCCCATCGTGTGCATGCGGCCCATGTCGTTCATCCCGCTCATTCCGCCCAGGCCGCCGATGGAACCGCCGAGCGAGCCGCCGAGCCGGCCGCCGAGCAGTTGAGCGTGCGCCTGGGTCGCGATACCGAGGGCGATGACGAGGGCGAGGTATTTGGCTTTCATGAAGTTCTCCTTGTGATGGGGCGGTGGATGTCACCGCCGATACAAGGAAAACGGATGGGCTCGCCGATTTCTTCCATCCGCTTCAAAAAAATTTTTACCGCAGCTCCGCCGGATCCGTGCGCAGGTTCGCGCCGACCACGCCATACCCGGTTTCCTCGTTCGCGACGGCACCGCCGGCCTCGCGCGCCAGCGCATCCACGGCGCGCGCGGCGGCGGCCCGATCCGGCCGGGGCAGGCGCTGTGCCAGCAGGGCCGCGACGATGGGCGCCGCGAACGACGTGCCGCGCACCTGGCGGTACGGCGGCGTGCCCGGCGCCGCACTGACCATCTGGCTGCCCGGCGCGGCGAATTTCACTTGCGGCCCCCGCGCCGCTTCCGGCAGCGGCCGGCCGCGCCGGTCGACGCCCGTCACGCCGACGACGCCGGGATAACTGGCCGGATACAGCGGCGGGGCCGCCGGCCCGTCGTTGCCGACGGCGGCCACGAGCAGGTGCCCCCGCGCCTGCATGGCGGCGACGGCCCGCGCCAGCAACGCATTCGCCGGTCCGACGAGGCTGATGTTCACGACGCCGACGTCCTGCTGGTCCAGCCAGCCCAGCGCCGCGGCGATGCGGTCGGCCGCGCCGCCCACCGGGCTGCCGCAGTACACGTCGGCCGCGTACAGGCTCGCGCCCGGCGCCGCGCCGCGCAGGTAGTCGGAGCGCCCGACCATCAACGCCGCAACCGCCGTGCCGTGCGGCGCGGGAAGCACCTGGCCGCCGCAGCCCCAGCGCGTGATGACGGCATCCTCGAACACGGGGTGCGCGCCGTCGACGCCGCTGTCGACGAGGCCGATGCGCACGGCGCGCGCCTCGCCGGCCGGCACACCGCCCGCCGCCCCGCTGCCCGTGTAGACATGATTGAAATCGTAGCTGCCTGCCGGATCGATGGCGCGCAGCCGCTCGACCATGGCCGCCGTCGACGCGCCGGCCGGCAGGCGCAGCACCACGATGCGCTCCTCCAGCCCCGGCAGCACTTCGTCGCGCACGACCGCCGCGCCCGCGTCGCGCGCCGCCTGCAAGGCCGCCTCCGATGGCGATCCGGCCAGCACCTCACCGCGCAAGGCGGGTTCGCCGCGCGGGTCGGCCTCGACCTGGTCCGGATGGTCGCGCAGCAGGCGCCGGACGGTGTCGAGGCGCAGGCTGCCGAGATCCGGCAACGGCGCCCGGTCGAGCAACCGGTCGACCGGCCGGCGCACCCCGTCCAGCCCCAGCGGGCCGATGCGGCCAGGCAGCGGCAGCGACGGCAAACCCAGCTGCGCGTGCGCGGAGGCCGTCCCGCACAACAGCGCCACGGCAAGGACAGCACGCATATTTACGGAAGGGAATTTCATGGAAAGATCATATATGATGAGACGGAATACCTGATCAACGAACGGCGCAGGGAAGAAAATCCCTGCGCGGATCGTTTACCTCAAAGACACCATGCTTGCCGACGAGATTGCCGCCCTGCTGCCCCGCATGCGCCGCTTCGCGCGGGCGCTGACCTTTCATCGCGAAGACGCGGACGACCTCGTCCAGATCGCGATGGAGCGCGCGCTCGGCCGCAGCGAACAGTGGGAACCGGGCACGCGGCTCGACAGCTGGCTGTTCCGGATCATCAAGAACGCGTGGATCGACGAAGTGCGCAGCCGGACGCGGCGCGCTGAGTTGTTCGCGCCCGAAGAGGAAGGCGAACACGTGGGCGACGACACGGCGCAGGCGCACCAGCAGCGGCTCGCGCTCCAGAAGGCGATCAGCCTGCTGTCCGAGGAGCACCGGCTCGTCGTCGGCCTCGTGCTCGTGGACGGCCTGCCGTACAAGGAAGCGGCCGACGTGCTGGAGATCCCCGTGGGGACGCTCACCAGCCGCCTCGCGCGCGCCCGCGACGCCCTGCAGCAGTTGCTCGCCGACCCGACACGAAGGACACCATGACTTATTCCGACGAGACCCTGATGGCCTATGCCGACGGCGAACTCGATCCCGCCGAACGGGCCGCCATCGAGCAGGCGATGCGCACCGATCCCGCCATCGCCGCCGCCGTGGAGCGCCACAGCGCGCTGCGCGCGGACGTGGCCGCCGCCTTTGCCGGCATCCTCGACGAGCCCGTGCCCGCGCGGCTGCAGCCGGCGGCGCCCGCGAACGTGGTATCGCTCGAAGCCGTGCGTGAAAAACGCCGGCGCTGGTCGTGGCCGGAATGGGGCGCGCTGGCGGCCACGCTCGTCGTCGGCGTCATGGCCGGGAAGATGATCCCCGGCGGCGGCCCCGCCATCGCCGGCAACGGCAACCAGGTGGTGGCACGCGGGGAACTGGCGTCCGCGCTCGACCGCCAGGTCGGCGGCAGGACGGATGGCGCGGTGCAGGTCGGCGTCAGCTTCGCCGCCCGCGACAATCGGTATTGCCGGAGCTTCGTCATGGGCACGTCCGCCGGCCTCGCGTGCCGTGAAGGCGGACAGTGGAAGATTCCCGTGCTGGCCGAGGCGGAAAAAGAAGCGGCGGGCGGCTACCGCCAGGCCGGCAGCGCGTTGCCGCCGGCCGTGCTGGATGCGATCGACGCGCGCATCGCGGACAAGCCGCTCGACGCGGCGGGAGAAGAAGCGGCGCGGGCGCGCGGTTGGAAGGGAATCCAGTAATGAGCGCGCGTTGATCAGGCCTGCGGCTTGAGGATGTTGGCCAGCGCCACGTACTGCTCGAGCCCCACGGCTTCCGGACGGGCGCCCGGATCGATGCCCGCATCGACGAGCTGCTGTTCGGTGAACATGCCGGCCACGCAGTTGCGGATCACCTTGCGGCGCTGCGAGAACGCCTTCTGCACGACGGCGCCAAGCGTGGCCGCGTCGGCCGGCAGCTGGCGCTTCGTCGGCACCATGCGCACGATGGCGGAATCGACTTGCGGCGGCGGATCGAACGCCGTCGGCGGCACGACGAACAGCATCGCCATGTCGTAGCGCCACTGCAGCATCACGGACAGGCGGCTATACGCTTTCGTGCCCGGCTCCGCCACCATGCGTTCCACGACCTCTTTCTGCAGCATGAAGTGCTGGTCCTCGACGAGGTGGGCGAAGTCGGCCAGGTGGAACAGCAGCGGGCTGGAGATGTTGTACGGCAGGTTGCCCACCACGCGCAGCTTCTTCCCTTCCGGGACCGGGATGCTGCCGAAATCGAATTTCAGCGCGTCGCCCGAGTGGATGGTCAGCCGCTCGCGCGGATACGCTTTTTCCAGGCGCGCGACGAGGTCGCGGTCCAGCTCCACCACGTGCATGTGGTCGAGCTCCTTGAGCAGCAGCGCCGTCATCGCGGCCAGGCCCGGGCCGATTTCGACCATGGTGTCGCCGCGGCGGGGGTCGATGCCTTCGATGATGTTGTGGAGGACGTGGTCGTCGGTCAGGAAGTTCTGGCCGAAGCGCTTGCGGGCTACGTGTTTCATGGTCTTATGCGGATTGTTGCTGTTGCGCGCGCACCATGGAGAGCGCGACGCGGATCGCCTCTTCCATGCTGCCGCAATCGGCCTGGCCGAGGCCTTGGGCAGCGAGATCGAGCGCCGTGCCGTGGTCGACGGACGTACGGATCAGCGGCAGGCCGAGGGTGATGTTGACGCCGCGGCCGAACGTCGCGTGCTTGAGCACGGGCAGGCCCTGGTCGTGGTACATGGCCAGCACGGCGTCGGCGTCCTGCAGGTACTTCGGCTGGAACAGCGTGTCGGCCGGATACGGGCCGCGCGCGTCGATGCCGCGCGTGCGCGCGTCTTCCAGCACGGGCGTGATGACGTCGATCTCTTCGCGGCCGAGATAGCCGTTCTCGCCCGCGTGCGGGTTCAGGCCCGTCACGAGGATCCGCGGCGCCGCGACGCCGAACTTGCGCACGAGGTCGGCGTGCAGGATGTCCAGCACCTGCGTGAGGGTGTCGCGCGTGAGCGCCGCCGCCACGTCTTTCAAGGGCAGGTGCGTCGTGGCCAGCGCCACGCGCAGGTAAGGCTGATCATTGCCCGGAGATCCGGCGAGCATCATGACGACTTTCGGCGTGCCCGTCTTCTCGGCCAGGTATTCCGTGTGGCCGGAAAACGCGACGCCCGCATCGTTGATGGTGCTCTTCTGCAGCGGTGCCGTGACGATGGCATCCCACCAGCCGGCTTGCGTACCCTCGATCGCGAGATCGAGCGTGGCCAGCACGGCGCGGCCGTTGGCAGCGTCCAGCTTGCCCGGCACGACGTGCGCATCGAGCGGCACGTCGACGACGGGGATCACGTCCGGGCCGAAGTGCGGCAGGCCGCTGTGGCGCAGCGCCAGCGTGGAGATCGCGGACAGGCGGATGGCCGGGTCGATCAGGCTCGCCGTGAGGGACAAAAAGGCGGCGTCGCCCACGAGCACGCAGCGGGCCTCGCCGCGCAGCGCCCACGCGGCGCGGATCGAGATCTCCGGACCGATGCCGGCCGGCTCGCCGACCGTGACCGCCAGCGTGGGACGTGGGCTCACCACCATTACTTGTCCTCGCGGAACTCGACGTAGGCGCGGTCGCGGACCTGGCGGCTCCAGTCTTCCAGCGCTTCCTGGCGCTTGCGGTCGGTGAGGACCTGGCGCGCGGCCGAGCGTTCCTTCTCCTTCGACACGTCTTCCGACTTGCGCTCGATGACCTGGACGAGGTGCAGGCCGAGCGGCGTCTTGATGATGTCCGACACTTCACCCGGCTTCAGCGCGTTCATCGGGTTCTCGAATTCCGGCATCGCGTCGCCCGGGAACAGCCAGCCCAGGTCGCCGCCCTTCGAGGCCGAGCCGTCGTTCGAGTACTGGCGCGCCATGTCTTCGAAGGTCGCCTGCTTGCTCTCGATCTTCTGCTTGATCTCGGCGAGCTTCTTGCGGGCATCGTCCTCGCTCTGCGTCGGCGTGATCTTCAGCAGGATGTGGCGCGCGTGCGTCTGCTGCACGACGGCCTGGTCGGCCTTCTGCGCTTCGGCCAGCTTGCGCTGGTCGACGAGCTTGATGATGTGGAAGCCGACGTTCGTGCGGATCACCGGCGTCACCTGGCCCGGCTTCAGCTTGTGCAGTTCGCTCGCGAAGATCGGGGGCAGGCGGTCCGGGTCGCGCCAGCCGACGGAACCGCCTTTCAGCGCGTCCGGCGAATCGGAATACGTGGCGGCCATCTTGGCAAAGTCCGCGCCCGTGCGCAGCTGGCGCGCCACTTCGTCGGCGCGCGCCTTGCGGGCGGCGATCTGTTCCGGCGACGCGTTTTCCGGGATGCGCACGAGGATCTGCGAGATGTCCATCTCCACGCGGTCGGCGGCGGCGGCCTTCTCGGCGGCCATGTACGTGTCGATCTCGGCGTCGGTCACCTGGATCTTGCTGTCGACTTCATGCTCGATCAGGCGCTGCATCATGATCTCGTTGCGGATCTGCTCGCGGAACTGGGAGAACGGCAGGCCGTCCTTTTCCATCGCATTGCGCATGTCCTGCACGGTCATCTTCTGGTTCTCGGCGATGCGGCCGATGGCGCGGTCGAGCGTCGTGTCGTCGACGCGCACGCCCATTTCCTTGGCCAGCTGGAGCTGGGCGCGTTCGGTGATCATCGCTTCGACGACCTGGCGGCGCAGGTCTTCCTCGGCCGGCATCTGCGCGCCCTGCGCCTTCAGGCGCTGGGCGATCTCGGCCATGCGCTGGTCGACTTCGCGCTTGGTGATGACTTCGTCGTTGACGATCACGTACACGGAATCGATGACGTGGGCGTTGCTCGACGCCGGCGGCAGGAAGCCGGAGCCCGGCTTCGTTGACGGAGCGGCCGCCGCGGGTGCGGCCGGCTTGGCCTGGGCCAGGACATCGCCGGTGGCGAGGGCGCACAGCAGCACCGCCGCGAGCTTGAGCTGGTGCGGACGGAGCGGAGACAGACGGGTAGTACGCATATTCAGGAAAGCACTCATTTCAGGTATCTAGTTGTCCATGGCCCGGTCAGGGGCGGCCGACGTTGGTGTTCAGCCGGGTGTAGCCGGGAATGCTCTTGTTGAAAGTCTCCAGCGGGTTACCGAAGCCCAGGCGCGACAGGCCGTTCAGCTCGAGCTGGAAGAAGCTGGTCGTCGAGACGTTCTGCGCGGCGGTCACGAAACGCTGTGCACCCATGCGGAACACCCAGCAATCCGCCTTGTACTCGAGCCCCACGAGGCTCTCGAGCAGCTTGCGGTCGCGCACCGAGTAGCTGACCCGGGTCACACCGTACCACCGCTGCGACAGCGGCCACTGGCCGGAGACGTCGGCGTTGCGGAAGCCGTTGGCGATGCCGAAGGTGTCGCGCTGGAAGCGGTATTCGACGTTCAACACCTTCATCGGGGCCGGCTGCCACTGCACCCCGACGTTCGAGCTGTACAGGCTGCGCGCCTGTGCATCGTATTGTACGCCGCTGTCGAAGGTCCACGACTCCGAGATGCGGCCCGACGCCGCCACCAGCGCGTCCGAGCGGGTCTGGTTGCTTTGCTCGTTCGAATTCAAGCGCACGCGCGGATCGGTGAAGTAATAGCGGCTGCCGACCGCGAGGCGCAGGCGCTCGGCGCCGTTGGCCTCGATGAAGCGCGACACGATCGCCGCCGTCAGCTGGTTCGCATCCGACACCTTGTCGGCGCCGACGAAGCGGTTTTCCGTGAACAGCTGGGCGTAGTTGAAGCCTGCCACCCCCGTGTCGAAGTTGGGGATGTCGTCCTGGTTCTTGTACGGCGTGCGCACGTAGAACAGCCGCGGTTCCAGCGTCTGCGTGCCGTCCGGACTGAACAGCGACGACTTGCGCTCGAACACGAGACCGCTGTCCAGCGAGAACGTGGGGAGCACGCGCGAGATCTTGTCGTCGGTATCGACGTTATGCGTGAGGTTGTACTGCGTCGCGTGCAGCATCAGCTTGGGCGTGACGAACCAGCCCGGATGCACCCACGGATAGCTCACCTGTGCCACCATGTTGGCGCGGTCGCCCTGCACCTGTTTGTCGTCCGGGTGCGTGAAGCGCGTGGCTTCCGCGTCCACCGCCCAGTCGAAACCGCCCAGCACGTCGTAGCGCCCAGCGTGGAAATTAATGGTCGGCAGGCGGTTATACGGCGTGGCCACGGTCAGATCCGGATTCGCGACGGCGCCCGGATCCTGCAGCACCTGGTAGCTCTGCACGCGCGCCGTCAGGTTCCAGTATTGGCCGTAGTAGTCGGTGCGCAGCTCGCGCAGCAGCTGGCGTTCCGCACTGGCGGCGACGGTGCGCGAGAAGTCGGACGGGTATTCGTTGTCGGACGCCGCGTGCGCATTCCACCCGAACGTCCAGTTGGGCGCCAGGAACTGGCTGTGCAGCGTGTCGACCCACCAGCGGTCGCGGTGCGCCAGGCGGTCGTTCGCGAGGTATTCCAGGTGCGTCTCGCCGTGGTACGAGCCGCGCTCCGTCTCGCCCAGGTAGCGCCCCGTCGCCCCCAGCTGCAGCCCGCGCGCGAAGATGTAGCGCGGGAACAGCGTCAGGTCGCGGTTGGGCGCGATGTTCACGTAGTACGGCACCATCAGCTCGGCCGAGCCCTTGGAGCCGACGCCGATCGTGGGCGGCAGCCAGCCGGAGCGGCGCGCGCCCGACAGCGAGAACGACAGCGCCGGCGTGCCGATGATGGGCACGTCCTTGAAATAGATGATCGTCTTGCCGGCCGTGCCGACGTCGCGGCCCTGGTCCAGCCGCAACGTGCTGGATTTAAGATACCAGTCCGGGTCGGGCCCTTCGCACGTGCTGTACGTGCCGTCGACGACGACGGCCTGGTCCTCGCCCAGGAAGTTGATGCGCTGCGCCTTGCCCTGCGCATTGTTCATGGCCAGGCGGTATTCCGGATGCAGCACCCAGCCTTTACCCGTTTCCAGGTTCAGCTGCAGGGCGTCGCCCTTGTAGCGGTCGCCGAAGCGCCACATCGTGATGTGGCCTTCCGCCGTGACCTCGTCCTCGACGCGGCGGTAACACGCGGTGTCCGCCGTGACGCCGGTGGCGCCGCGCGTGATCTCCACGTTGCGTTCCATGTTCAGGATGCGGTCCGGGCGGCCGCTGAACGACTCGGCGCGCATCGTGATCGGCAGGTCCTGCTCGTCGGGGCGGGTGGATGCAGGTGCCGCCGTCTGCGCATACAGCGGTCCCGTGGCCACGGCCACGAGGGCAGACACGGCGGCGGCAATTCGCCGCGGCGGGAAAGGTAGGGCCGTCATCCAGCTCATGAAAGATCGCGTTGCACCATGGAGGGCGATTGTTTGGATTGAATCCCTTATTATAGGGGAATTCGTGCGGCACGGTCGCGTTAGTCGGTCCAGCGGTAATGATCCGCAAGCGCGACGGTGGACCATAACTCTTTGATTTTCAAAGGGAAATGATTTTTACCGATAGATACAATTTTAACAATGCGAACTTTCTCGTCGCGGGCTCGGGTGGTCCGGTGCACGGGGAAATGGCGTATCATTACACCCGAACCGCCCCTGCCGGAATGCATGGGCAAACCTACAACTCCTGTCACCAACCCGTTCACCGGGACGCTTCATGTCTTCTCAGTCTCAACACGCTCCCTCCCCCTCTGACAAGGATGCCCGCCTCGCCCAGCTGACGGAATGGCTCGTCTCGCTGGACCTGGTCGACGTCGCCAGCCTGCGTCCCGCGTCGGCCGATGCGAGTTTCCGCCGTTACTTCCGCCTCGACGTTGTGCCGGCGCTACGCGACAAACTGGGTGACACGCTCATCGCCATGGACGCCCCGCCGGAGCGCGAAAACGTGCCGGCCTTCATCCACGTCGACGGCCTGCTGCGCGACGCCGGCGTCACCGTGCCCGCCATCGTGGCCCGCAACGTGGAAGCCGGCTTCCTGCTGCTGTCCGACCTCGGCACGACGACGTACCTGCAACGCCTGGACGTCGACAACGCCCCGTTCATGTACTCGGACGCCATCGACGCCCTCATCAAGTTCCAGATGGCGAGCCAGGCCGGCGTGCTGCCGGAATTCGACCGCGCGTTCGTGCTGCGCGAGCTGAACCTGTTCCCCGAGTGGTTCATCGAGCGCCACCTGGACGCGAAGCTGAACGACATCCAGCGCGCCCAGCTCGATAAAGTGTTCGAGGCGATCACGGCGAACGTGCTGGCGCAGCAGCAGGTGTACATGCACCGCGATTTCCATTCGCGCAACCTGATGTTCCTCGACCAGGGCAACCCGGGCGTGCTGGATTTCCAGGACGCCGTCTACGGCCCCGTCACCTACGACCTGGCCTCGCTGCTGCGCGACGCCTACATCCAGTGGGACGAGGAATTCGTGCTGGACTGGGTCGTGCGTTACTGGCAAAGCGCGAAGCAGGTCGGCCTGCCCGTCAATCCGGACATCGACGCGTTCTACCGCGACTTCGAATACATGGCCCTGCAGCGTCACCTGAAAATCCTCGGCATCTTCTGCCGCCTGAACTACCGCGACGGCAAATCCCACTACCTGGGCGACCTGCCCACGGTGATGGACTACGTGCGCAAGACCGCCAACCGCTACACCGAACTCAAGCCGCTCCTGCGCCTGCTCGACGCGCTCGAGGACAAGGCGCCGCAGGTCGGCTACACCTTCTGAAGACCCGCCGATGAAAGCCATGATCTTCGCCGCGGGCCGCGGCGAGCGGATGCGTCCGCTGACCGACACCTGCCCCAAGCCCCTGCTCAAGGTGCGGGGCCGCCCCCTCATCACCTGGCACGTGCTGAACCTCGTGCGCGCCGGTATCAAGGACATCGTCATCAACCACTCCCACCTCGGCCACATGATCGAGGAAGCGCTGGGCGACGGCAGCCGCTACGGCGCGCGCATCGTCTACTCGCACGAGCCGACGCCGCTGGAAACGGCCGGCGGCATCGTGAACGCGCTGCACCTGCTCGGCGACGAACCGTTCCTGGCCGTCTCCGGCGACATCTACGCGCCCTACTTCGACTTCGAACAAGTCCTCGACGCGCTCAAGGACCGGGACGCCGTCGGTCAGCTCATTCCGACCGAGAAGCGCGACATCGCCTGGCTGTACCTGACGCCGAACCCGTGGCACAACCCGGACGGCGACTTCGGCCTGACGATGTACACACTGTCCAACGACGGCAGCCCGAAATGGAATTTCGCCGGCATCGGTGTGTATCGTCCTGAGATGTTTGACGGGATCAAGGCTGGCGAGTTCCTGAAATTCGGCCCGCTGATGCGCAAGTTCATTGATCAGGGTCGCGTGGGCGGCGAGATCTACAGCGGTGAATGGGTCAACGTGGGCACCGTGCGCCAGCTCGAAGAACTCAACGCGCCGCCAGGCTCCGTCTCGAAGGCGGGCGCCTGATGGATTACGCCGCACGACGCGCGCGCCTGGCCGCGCAGATGCAGCCGGGCGCCGTCGCCGTGCTGCCCACCGCGCCGGAGGTGCTGCGCAACGGCGACAGCGACTACCCCTACCGCCACGACAGTTCCTTCTACTACCTGACCGGCTTCACGGAACCGGAAAGCGTGCTGGTACTCGTCGCCGCGACGGGCGACAGGCCGGCCCGCTCCATCCTGTTCTGCCGCGAGAAGAACGTCGAACGCGAGATCTGGGACGGCTACCGCCACGGCCCGGAAGCGGCGCGCACGGCGTTCGGTGTCGACGACGCCTACCCCATCGGCGAACTGGATACGCACATGGCCCGCATCCTCGCCAACGCCCCTGCGCTGTACTACGCGGTGGCGTCGAACGCGGCGCTCGACGCGCAGGTGACGGGCTGGATCAAGGCCGTGCGCGCGCAAGGCCGTAGCGGCACGACGGCGCCCGGCACGTTCGTCAACCTGCTGCCGCTGCTGGACGAGATGCGTTTGATAAAAGACGCCGACGAACAGGCGGTGATGCTGCGCGCCGGCGAGATCTCCGGCGGCGCGCACGCACGCGCGATGCGCGCGGCGAAGCCCGGCATGTTCGAGTACGAACTGGAAGCGGAGCTGCTGTACGCCTTCCGCAAGCACGGCGCCCAGTTCCCGGCCTACACGCCCATCGTGGCGTCCGGCCCGAACGCCTGCATCCTGCACTACAACGTCAATGACCGGCAGATGCAGGATGGCGACCTCGTGCTGATCGACGCCGGCTGCGAGCTCGATGGCTACGCCTCCGACATCACCCGCACGTTCCCCGTCGGCGGCCGCTTTACCGACGCGCAGAGGACACTCTACGAGCTCGTCCTGGCCGCGCAGGACGCGGCCTTCAAGGCCATCGCGCCGGGCCGGCCGTACAGCGCGTTCCACGAAGCGGCGCTGCGCGTGCTCGTGCAGGGCATGCTGGACCTGGGCCTGATATCGGACTATGCCAGCGTCGACGACGCCATCGCAAACAAGGCCCACGTCCCGTTCTACATGCACGGCACGGGCCACTGGCTCGGCATGGACGTGCACGACGTGGGTGCGTACCGCGACGTCACGCAGGCCGAGAAGCCTTCCCGTCCGCTGCAAGAGGGCATGGTGGTGACGGTCGAACCGGGCATCTACGTGCGCCCGGCCGACGGCGTGCCGGAACGCTTCTGGCACATCGGCATCCGCATCGAGGACGACGTCGTCGTGACGAAGGAAGGCTACCGCCTGCTGACGGCGTCCGCGCCGAAGACGGTGGCGGAGATCGAAGCGATCGTGGGGACGACGCATGGCTGAAGACACGCTGTCCGTCGACGTTGCGATCTGCGGCGCCGGCCCGGTCGGCCTTGCGCTGGCCGCGCTGATGGCGCGCCGCGGCGTGGACGCGGGCCGCATTGCCCTCGTCGATGCGAAGTCGCTGGGCCAGGCAATCTCGGACCCGCGCTCGATCGCGCTGTCGTGGGGCAGCCGCCAGCTGCTCGTCGACGTGGGCGCCTGGGCCAACGTGCAGCCGCACGCGACGCCGATCCACCAGATCCACGTGTCGCGCCGCGGCCACCTGGGCCGCAGCATGATGGACCGTGCCGAACATGATCTCGACGCGCTGGGCTATGTGGCGCGCTACGGCGACGTCGTCGACGCGCTGGTGCGCGCCTGCGACCGCGCGGGCGTGCAGACCTTGCGCCCCGTGCGCGTGGCGGCGCTCCATGAAGACCGCGACGGCGTCGTGCTCGACCTGGACGACGGCCGCAAGCTCCATGCGAAGGTGGCCGTGCAGGCCGAGGGCGGCGTGTTCGGCGAGCAGGCGGAACGCACCCAGCGGCGCGACTACGCGCAAACGGCCGTCATCGCGCGCGTGTCGACGAGCCAGCCGCTCCCGCACCGCGCCTTCGAACGCTTCACGGACGAAGGCCCGCTCGCGCTGCTGCCGCAGGACGGCGCGGACGGCCACCAGTACGCGCTGGTATGGTGCGTGCGGCCGGAACGCGCGCAGCAGCTGCTGGACCTGGGCGAGCCTGAATTCCTGCGCCAGCTGGGCGACGCGTTCGGCGAACGTCTCGGCACCTTTACCCGCGCATCGGCGCGGGCGGCGTTTCCGCTCGGGCTGAATGCCGATCCGCGGTTCTCGGCGCGCACGGTCGCCATCGGCAATGCGGCGCAAACGCTGCACCCCGTCGCGGGACAAGGTTTGAATCTCGGCCTGCGCGATGCGGCCGTGCTGGCGCGCCTGCTGGCACGGGGGATCGACCAGAATTACGATGACGGCGGCGGCATCGCGGACGCGCTGGCCCGCTTTGCGGAAGAACGTGCGCGCGACCGCGGCGCCATCATCCGCACGACGGATGCGATGGCGCGCGTGTTCGCGAATACGGGGCCGCTGCAACCCCTGTTCGGGCTCGCGCTGGCGGCGCTGGACACCGTCAAGCCAGCGCGCATGCTGCTCGCCGAGTTGATGATGTTCGGCCGCCGGTAGGCGTTACTCGACGGCTTTCACCATCGATTCAATGACCTTCTTCGCGTCGCCGAACACCATCATCGTGTTCGGCTGATAGAAGAGATCGTTGTCCAGCCCCGCATAGCCCGACGCCATCGACCGCTTGTTGACGATGATGCTCTTGGCTTTATAGGCCTCGAGAATCGGCATCCCCGCGATCGGCGACTTCGGATCCTTCGCGGCCGGGTTCACGACGTCGTTCGCGCCCAGCACGAGCACCACGTCCGTCTGGCCGAATTCGCCGTTGATGTCTTCCATTTCGGCCACCTGGTCGTACGGCACCTCGGCTTCCGCCAGCAGCACGTTCATGTGGCCCGGCATGCGGCCCGCCACCGGGTGGATCGCATAGCGCACCTGCACGCCGTGTTCCGTCAGCTTGTCGACCAGTTCCTTCACCGTGTGCTGGGCACGCGCCACCGCGAGGCCGTAGCCCGGCACGATGATGACGGATTCCGCGTTCTGCAGGATGAACGCCGCGTCTTCCGGCGAGCCCGATTTGACGGGACGCTGTTCCTTCGCGCCGCCGCTGTCGCTGGCAGCTGCCTCGCCGCCGAAGCCGCCCAGGATCACGTTGAAGAACGAGCGGTTCATCGCCTTGCACATGATGTACGACAGGATCGCGCCCGACGAACCCACGAGCGAGCCCGCGATGATCAGCATCGAGTTGTTCAGCGAGAAGCCGATGCCCGCAGCCGCCCAGCCGGAATAGGAGTTCAGCATCGACACGACGACGGGCATGTCCGCGCCGCCGATCGGGATGATGATCAGCACGCCCAGCACGAACGACAGCACGGCCATCACGATGTACGGCGTCCACGCGGGCGCGGCGCCGCTTGAAAAGCAGAACACCAGGCCCAGGCCGATGATGGCGAGGGCGACGATCAGGTTGATCATGTGCTGGCCCGGGTAGCGCACGGGCGCGCCCTGGAACAAACGGAACTTGTATTTGCCGGCCAGCTTGCCGAACGCGATCACGGAACCGGAGAACGTGACGGCGCCGACGAACGTGCCGATGAACAGTTCGAGGCGGTTACCGAACGGGAGCCCTTCGCCGCGCGCGGCGATGTTGAAAGCCCACGGCTCGGACACGGCCGCGATGGCGATGCACACGGCCGCGAGGCCGATCAGCGAGTGCATGGCGGCCACCAGTTCCGGCATCTTGGTCATCTCGACGCGCTTCGCCGCGATGGCACCGATGGCGCCGCCGACGACCACGCCGAGCAGGACGAGGCCAAAGCCCATGCCGCCCGTCTGCATCTGCTCCTTCAGCTTGAACATCAGGGCGATGGTCGTGAGGACGGCGATGCCCATGCCCGTCATGCCGAACGCGTTGCCCATGCGCGCGGTCGACGGCGAGGACAGGCCCTTCAAGGCCTGGATGAAGCACACGGACGCCACGAGGTACAGCAGCGTCACGACGTTCATGCTGATCATGTTCATGCGGCCTCCTTGGCATGGACGGCGCCGGCGGCATCCTTGGCGTTCGGCGCCGGCTTCGCTTTCGGCTCCTTCTTCTTGAACATCTCCAGCATGCGCTGGGTGACGAGGAAGCCGCCGAACACGTTCACGGCGGCCAGCGCGACCGCGATTGTGCCGGCAACTTGCCCCGTCAGGCCCTCCGTCAGGCCGGCCGCCAGCATGGCGCCGACGATGATGATGGCCGACACGGCGTTCGTCACCGCCATCAGCGGCGTGTGCAGCGCGGGCGTGACGGTCCACACGACGTGGTAGCCGACATAGATCGCCAGCACGAAGATGATCAGGTTGATGATGGTATGGCTGATTTCCATGACGCGTCTCCTTGAGTTACGCCGCTTTGCGCAGCACGTCGCCGTCGATGGCGACGAGCACCGCGCGCACGATCTCGTCCTCGCGGTCGATGACGAGCTTCCCGTCCTTGTCGATCACGAGTTTCAAAAAGTCCAGCACGTTGCGGGCATACAGGGCCGACGCGTCGGCCGCAACGAGCGCCGGCAGGTTCGGCTCGCCGATGATCGTCACGCCGTGCTTGACGACCGTCTTGCCAAGCTCCGTCAGCGGACAGTTGCCGCCCTGCTCGATGGCCATGTCGACGATCACGGAGCCCGGTTTCATCGCGCGCACCGTCTCTTCCGCGATGAGCACGGGCGCCTTGCGACCGGGGATCAGCGCGGTCGTGATGACGATGTCCGCCAGCTTCGCGCGCTCGTGCACGAGTTCCGCCTGGCGCCGCATCCAGTCGGCCGGCATCGGCCGCGCATAGCCGCCCACGCCCTTGGCGATCTCGCGTTCCTCGTCCGTGAGGAACGGCACGTCGATGAACTTGGCGCCCAGCGATTCCACCTGCTCCTTCACGGGCGGACGCACGTCGGACGCTTCGATGACGGCGCCCAGGCGCTTCGCGGTCGCGATGGCCTGCAGGCCGGCGACGCCGACGCCCATGATCAGCACGCGCGCCGCTTTCACGGTGCCGGCGGCCGTCATCAGCATCGGCATGAAGCGTTGATACGCATTCGCCGCCATGATCACGGCCTTGTAGCCCGCGATGTTGGCCTGGGACGACAGCACGTCCATCGACTGGGCACGCGTGATCCGGGGCGCGGCTTCGAGCGCGAACGCCGTGATGCGCTGCTGGGCCAGCGCGGCCAGGTTGTCGGTATCGAACGGGTTGAGGATGCCGACGAGGGCGGCGCCCGGTTTCATCAGCGCGCGCTCCCCGGCGTCCGGGCTGCGCACTTTCAGGACGAGGTCGGCCCCGAGGGCTTCTTCCGCCGTGACTATGCGGGCGCCGGCCGCGACGTAGGCATCATCGATCGCGGCAGCGTGGATGCCGGCGCCCGATTGCACGATCACTTCGTGCTGGGCGGCCAGCTTCTTGACGGTTTCGGGAGTCGCTGCGACACGTGTCTCGCCCGGCCTCGTTTCGGCCGGCACACCAATTCTCATGATGCCTCCGTATAATTGATAAACTGTCTACAATCTAGCATGTAATGCCCCCGATCAATACAGATGAGTGGTTTTTCGTCAACAGATCGGCAATTTTCGTGGCCAAGAGCCTGAGAACCTAGATAAAGTCTCAAGCTTTTTGTTGCGTATCAATATTCAGACCTGTCCGGAACTGTTGCACCGCAGCGTGCGCCCGAGCAACGCACGTTCCATCAAGGTAGAATGTCGGCTCACTACAAGGACGCGCATGACCCATACCTTCAGACCGTCAGTCACCGTCGCCGCGATCATCGAGCGCGATGGCCGCTTTCTGTTGATCGAAGAAGAAACCAGCGACGGCATCCGCCTGAACCAGCCCGCCGGCCACCTCGACCCGCACGAATCGCTCGAACAGGCGGTGATCCGCGAGGCGATGGAAGAGACGGCGCACGAGTTCATCCCGGAAGCCCTCGTCGGCATGTATCTGTCGCGCTACCACTCCAGGTCGCGCGGGCACGACGTGACGTATTTGCGCTTCACGTTCTGCGGCAAGGCCGGCAGGCAGTTCGACCAGGCGCTGGACCACGGCATCCTGCGCACGCTGTGGCTCACGCGCGACGAACTGGCCGCGTGCCAGGAGCGCCACCGCAGCCCCATCGTGCTGCGGTGCGTGGACGATTACCTGGCGGGCAAGCGCACCCCGCTCGAACTGCTGTACACGGACCACTCGGTGTATAACAGCGGGCTAACCATCAAACCGGACGTAACCTGAAGCTATGCACAAAAAGAAAGTCGTGATCGGGATGTCGGGCGGCGTCGACTCCTCGGTCGCGGCCTGGATGTTGAAGGAACAGGGCTATGAAGTCGTCGGCCTGTTCATGAAGAACTGGGAAGACGACGACGATTCCGAATACTGTTCCACGCGCCAGGACTGGATCGACGCGGCCAGCGTGGCCGACGTCGTGGGCGTGGACATCGAGGCGGTCAACTTCGCCGCCGAATACAAGGACCGCGTGTTCGCGGAATTCCTGCGCGAATACCAGGCCGGCCGCACGCCGAACCCGGACGTGCTGTGCAACGCCGAAATCAAGTTCAAGGCCTTCCTCGACCACGCGATGAAGCTGGGCGCCGACCTGATCGCGACCGGGCACTATGCGCGCGTGCGCCAGAACGGCTCGACCGGAAAATTCGAATTATTGAAAGCGCTGGATTCGACCAAGGACCAGAGCTACTTCCTGCACCGCCTGAACCAGGCGCAGTTGTCGAAATCGCTGTTCCCGCTGGGCGAGATCGCCAAGACGGAAGTGCGCAAGATCGCGGAAAAGCTGAACCTGCCCAACGCGGCCAAGAAGGACTCGACCGGCATCTGCTTCATCGGCGAGCGTCCGTTCCGCGAATTCCTCGGCCGCTACCTGCAGCACAAGCCCGGCCCGATGAAGCTCGATAACGGCCAGACGGTGGGCGAGCACGTGGGCCTGTCGTTCTACACGCTGGGCCAGCGCAAGGGCATCGGCATCGGCGGCCTGAAGTCGCACAAGAACGCCGACGGCACGAGCGAGCCGTGGTTCGTGGCGCGCAAGGACATCGCCAGCAACACGCTGTACATCGTGCAGGGCCACGATCACCCGTGGCTGCTGTCGGAGCGTCTCGGCGCCGGCCAGGCCAGCTGGATCGCGGGCGAACCGCCCGGGGTTGCGTACACCTCGCGTGCCTTGTCGGCCAAGACCCGCTACCGCCAGGCCGACGTGCCGTGCACGGTGACGCCGGAAGGTCTTGACCGCTTCACGCTGGACTTCACCGACCCGCAATGGGCCGTGACGCCGGGCCAGTCGGCCGTGCTGTACGACGGCGACGTGTGCCTGGGCGGCGGCATCATCGACACGGCAAGCGCCGTCTGATTGTTGCGTTCATCGCGCAGCCACTGCATTTTTGTGCGTGATTGTCATTTGACCATCGTATCCGACACAAAAATGTCGTAATCTTTCGGTATATTTCCACACAGAAATTAGCGAGGGATAGTAATGGCTGAAGAGATCATCAACGACGCGACCGAAGTGCTGTCGTTCCGCCTGGGCGGCGAGGAATACGCGATCAGCATCCTGAAGGTCCAGGAAATCCGCGGCTACGACGCCGTCACGCGCATCGCCAACGCGCCCGAGTACCTGAAGGGCGTCGTCAACCTGCGCGGCAGCATCGTGCCGATCGTCGACATGCGCATCAAGTTCAACGTCGGCGCGCCGACCTATGACGCGTTCACCGTCGTGATCGTCCTGAACATCAACAACCACACGATCGGCATGGTGGTGGACAGCGTCTCGGACGTCGTCACGCTGACGCCGGACCAGATCAAGCCGGCGCCGGACCTGGGCGCCACCGTGTCGGGCGAATACCTGCGCGGGCTGGGCACCGTCGACGAGCGCATGCTGATCCTGCTCGATATCGACAAGCTGCTCGGGTCGGAAGAAATGGGGTTGCTGGCCGCTGCGAAAGACGCGGCCTGATCCAACGGGGCGGCGTCAGGCGGCGACCGCCCCTCTCTTCTCCACCCACTGCACGAACGCCTGCGGCGCCAGCGGCCGCGCATACAGATAGCCCTGCGCTTCGTCGCAGTCCGCCGCCTTCAGCACGTCCACGACGTCCGCACTCTCCACCCCTTCCGCCACCACGCGGTGCCCCAGGTCGTGCGACAGCTTGATCATCGCCGCCACCAGTGAGCGCTTGCGCTCGTCGCGTTCGATGCCGCGCACGAACGACTGGTCGATCTTGACCACCTGCGCCGGCAGGCTTTGCAGATAGGCCAGGCTGCTGTAGCCCGTGCCGAAATCGTCGATCGCGAGCTTTACGCCGGCCGCATCCAGCGCATACAAGGTGGCCTCGGCGAGCCGCGGGTTCTTCATCAGCGCGCTCTCCGTGATCTCCAGCGCGAGGCTCGATGCCGGCAGGCCGTGGCGGCGCAGGCCGTCGACGATGCGCTCGCAAAAGTCCGGCTCCAGCAGGTTCACGGCCGACACGTTCACGGCCACCTGCAGTTCGATACCCGCTTCCCACCACGCCGCCAGCTGGCGCAGCGCCGTCTCCACGACCCAGTGCGTGGTCGCGCGCACCATCGACGTCTGTTCGACGATGGGAATGAACTCGGCCGGCGACACGTCGCCAAACGTCGGATGCGACCAGCGCAGCAGCGCTTCCGCGCCGATGCACGCACCGCTGTCCAGGTCGACCTTGGGCTGGTACACGAGGCGCAGCTGGCCGCTGCTCTCGAGCGCCGCGCCGAATTCGTTGATGAGCCAGAAGCGGCGCCGGTACACGGCATCCTGCTCCCACGAGAACACGGACACGCCGCGGTCCATCTCGAACGCATGGCGCGCCGCCGAGTGCAGGTTGCGCAGCAGGTCCGCGCACGCCGTGGGGCCGAGATGGAACGGCACGATGCCCACCGTCGCCGTCGTCACGAAGCGCGACGTCACCGATTGCGCACGCCGGCGCAGCCACTCTTCCAGGTCCGCGCAGAACGCATCCAGCTCGCTGCCGGCCGGCGCGACGAAGGCGAATTCCGTCGCGCCGATGTGGTACACGGTGCTCGTCTTGCCGATCGTCGCGTCCAGCATGCGCACGGCCTCGCCGACGATCTCGTCGAGGTAGGCCGCGCCCATCGCCCGCATCGCGTTGCCCAACTGCTCCGGACTCGCCAGGTTCACGAGCGCGGCGAGGCGGTGTTCGCCGCGCGGGCTGTCCATGGTGAGGTCCTTGAAATCGTCGACGAATTGCGTGCGGTTCGGCAGGCCGCTGACGGCGTCGACGCGGCCCAGCGCGTGCTGCAGTTCGATCTGCTCCATCACCATCGCCGCGAGGTCGGTCAGCGCCACGCGCTCGGCGTCCGTGATCGCGCGCGGCCTCGTGCCGAGCACGCACATCGCACCCAGGCACCAGCCATCGTGCGTGACGAGCGGTGCACCCGCGTAGAAGCGCACGCCCGACGCGGCCAGGGTGCTGTCGTGATAGCACGCATCCAGCTGCAGGTCTTCGATGACCAGCATCGCACGCTCGTCGGCCACCTGCCCGCATGGCGCCTTCATGCGCGGGATCGAGTCGTGCTCGACGCCCACGCGCGACTTGAACCACTGGCGGTTGCTGTCCGTCAGCGACACGGCCGCGATGGGCAGCCCGAACAACTGGGCGGCCATGCGGGTGATGCGGTCGAAGGCCTCGCTCGGGGGCGTGTCGAGCAGGTTCAGCTTGCGCAACACGTCGAGACGGGCGGCTTCGCCGCGCGGGCGGAGGTGGGACAGGGGCATGATTGCCTTACGTGATTTGACGGATTTGACTAATTTATTGGATTCTGAGCGGCAAATTTCCAGTAGTCAATAAATACTTCGATCATATAATCAAATACTTGCCGAATATCCGGGAAAGCAACAACTCAAATCCGTCAATTCTGTTGATGAGTGCCACACATGCAAGTAGAATGCCGTGACCATGCCGACACCCCGCATCGACGATTCCGACGATCCCGTCCTCACCACGGCCGCCGCCGCGCGGCTCCTTGGCGTGGCCGTCAGCACGACCCAGTTGTGGCTCGAGAGCGGCGCCCTGCCCTCGTGGAAGACGCCGGGCGGCCACCGGCGCGTGCGCCTGTCCGCCGTGACGCGCCTGTTGGCCGCCGAGGCCGGGCAGCCGCCGCAAATACAGGCCGCGCCGGACCACCCGGTGCCGCAGGACGAAACGGCGCGCCTGGCCGCCGTCGCGGCGAGCGGCCTCGTGGACTCTGCGCCGGAGCCCGTGTTCGACCGCCTGACGTGGCTCGCCACGCAGGTGACGGATTGCCCGATGGCGCTGATCACGGTGCTGACGTCGCGCCGCCAATGGTTCAAGTCGCGCGTCGGCGTCGACCTCGCGGAAACGCCGCGCGACTGGGCGTTCTGCAGTCACGCGATCGTGCAGGAAAAACCGTTGATGGTGGAAGATGCGTCGCGCGATGCACGCTTTGCCGCCAACCCGCTCGTCACGGGACCGCTGCGCGTGCGCTTCTACGGCGGCGTGCCGCTGGTCGACGCGGGCGGCCATGCGCTCGGCACGCTGTGCGTGCTGGACCGCGAGCCGCGCCGGCTGCGCGCGCGCGAGATCAAGGCATTGCAGGAACTGGCGGCCATCGCCGTGGAGGAGCTGCGGCGCCGAACCTGAAGGTCAAGGCCCCCGGTGTTTCTTGACGATGGAGATGACGGTATTGCGGATCGTGCGCAGCACCGTGTCGGCCTTGAACGGCTTGACGATGAAGCCGTGCACGCCGGCCGCGACCGCGGCCTGGATGGCGGGTGCGTCGAGCGAGCCGGAGACCATGAAGATCAGCGTCTTGGGCAGTTGCGCGCGCAGTTGGCCGACGGCTTCCTGGCCATCCTCGAACTGTTCGCGCGCGATGCAGAAAATGTGCGGCTGGTGCCTGAGCGCGAGCGCGAAGCCGGCCGCCGCCGTATGGGCCTGGCCGGCGACGTCGTAGCCGCCGTCCGTCAGCACGGTGTTGAGCAGGCCGCGCGCTACGGCGCTGCCGTCGACGATGATCGCCTTGAGCATCGGTTTCCTTTCTTCAGTCTGACTCGTAGGCCAGCATGTTCCACGTGACGCCCAACCGCACGTCGGTCTTCAGTTGCACCAGCTTGCGCGACACCTCGAGGATCTCGCGTTCCGCGCGCAGGCGTTCGCCCAGCGGCGTCTTGAGGATGCCGGCGCCGGCCATGACGGCGTCCAGGTCGCCGTACGCGTTGAGCAGCCGCGCCGCCGTCTTCATGCCGACCTTCGACACGCCCGGCACCCCGTCCGTCGGGTCGCCCATCAGCGCCAGCAGGTCGTGCAGGCGCTCCGGCGCGACGCCGAACTTGTTGCGCACCCACGCGTCGTCGTGCCACTCGCCCTTGAAATGATCCCACACGAGCGCGCCGTGCGCGATCAGCGGGTGCAGGTCCTTGTCCGTCGTGGCGACGACGGCGTCGCCGCGCCCATCCGCCAGCCAGCGCATGACGCCCGTGCCGATCACGTCGTCGGCCTCGACCTCGGGCAGCATCAGCACGTGCAGGCCGACGCTGCGCAGGCGGTCGTGGAATTCCGGCAGCGCCTCGCGCAGCACGCCCGGCATCGGCGCGCGGCCTTCGCGGTAGCGCGGATACAGCGCGTGCCGCCACGTGGGGCCGCCGTAGTCGAACGCGGCCAGCACGTGCGTGGGCGCGTGCGCTTCGAGCAGGTTGCGGAACGACGAAAACGCGTGGCGCAGCGCGATGCTCGCCTTGAGGTCGGAGTCCGGCTCGGGACTCGCCTCGTACACGCGCCGCACGATGTTCAGGCCGTCGATGGCCAGCAGCTTCGCCATGTATCTCTTACTTCAGACTCATTTGATGAAATCGTATTGCCCGCCCCGTTCGAGCGCCCGCTTGTAGGCCGGCCGCGCGTGGATCTTGTCGAGGAACGCAACGAGGTTCGGATATTGTCCTCCCAATCCGGCGCGCGATGCCGCCGCTTCCAGCGGAAAGCTCAGCTGGATGTCGGCGGCGGAAAAATCGTCGCCCACGAACCACGCGTGCTTGCCCAGCTCTCCCTCCAGGTAGGCCAGGTGCTGGCGGATCTGCGGCAGCACGTAGCTGTTCCTGACCTTGTTCGAGATGGCTTTTGCGATCGGCCGTACGAAGAACGGCGCCGGGCTCTTCTCGACCTGGTCGAACACGAGTTTCAGCAGCAGCGGCGGCATCGCCGAACCTTCCGCGTAGTGCAGGAAATACGTGTAGCGCAGCCGCTCGGGCGTGCCGGGCCTGGGCGCCAGCGCGGGGCCGTAACGGTCGACGAGGTATTCGACGATCGCGCCCGACTCCGCGACAATCGTGTCGCCGTCCTGGATCACGGGCGACTTGCCGAGCGGGTGCACGGCACGCAGTTCGGGCGGCGCCAGCATCGTCTTCGGATCGCGCTGGTACTTCCTGATCTCGTAGTCCAGGCCCAGTTCTTCCAGCAGCCACAGGATGCGCTGGGAGCGCGAGTTGTTCAGGTGATGGACGATGATCATCGATGATGTTTACCAGCGTGAGAAAGGCGGTAGCTTAGCATTCTTGCGTGCCTACCAGAAGCAAACCGACAACATACTCAAGGAAAGATACCCCGTATATCGCCGGCCAGATCAGCGGCCTGAACATTTACAAGACTATAAAAGAACGTTGTAGAGATGCCGCGTCAAGGTCCGAATTTTGAGGGAAAACACCAATTACGGGCGTCATCCAACGCATCCCTGATTACACTCAATAGACCTTTCCACGAAACAATTCACGTTCATGAACGTCCGTCATCTCGGCATCCGCAGCAAGCTCATGCTCAGCATGGGCGTGTGCCTGCTCGTCTTCATCGCCATCTCCTCCACCCTGTCCATTTCGATGACGAGTGCGCAGATGCGCGAGCGCGTCGTCGACAACGAATTGCCGGCCCAGGTCGGCGCGATCCGCAACGACATCCAGCGCCAGATCGCGGAACCCGCCGCGATCTCGCAGACACTCGCGAACAGCACTTTCCTGCAGGCGTGGGAAGACGCCGGCAATGCCGACGACGGCCTTGCCGCGTGGACCGCGCAGGCCAAGCGCCTGCAAGAGGCCAACCGTGCGGCCACCGTGTTCTGGGTATCGGACACCACTTCGAAATACTTCACCGAAAAAGGGTTCGACCGCACGATCGACAAGAAGTCGGACAAGGATGCGTGGTTCAAGAAATTCCTCGACAGCGGTGTGTCCTATTCGCTCAACCTGGACAAGGATGGCACCACGGGCGTCTACATGCTGTTCATCGACTCGCGCGTGCAGACGCCGGGCGGCAAGCTGGCGATCGCCGGACTGGGCCTGTCCGCCGAAGCGCTCGCGAACAGCATCCGCGACTATCGCCTCGGCAAATCCGGCTACGTCTACCTGGTGAGCAACGACGGCACGCTGCTGGTCCACCGCGACCGCAGCCTGCTCGACGGCCACCACACCCTCGACAAGCAGCCCGGCTTCACGCCCGAACTCGTACGTTCGCTGCTGGGCAAGCAGGCATTCGCATCGAGCCGCTACGACGCGCCGGCGGGCCGCCAGTTCGTCGCCTCGTCGTACGTGCCGGAACTGAACCTGTACGTCGTCGCCGAGGTGCCGGAGGCCGAAGTGCTCGGTAACATCGGCCAGACGGCGGCGGTGTCCGCCATCGTTGCGGCCCTCGTCGGCGGTGCCGTGGGTCTCGCTGCGATCTGGTTCGTCGCGGGCGCCATTTCGGCGCCGGTGATGGGCGCGGCCAGCATGCTGGGCGAGATCGCCGATGGTGAAGGCGACCTCAGCCGTCGTCTGCAAGCGGACGGCGAGGACGAAGTCGGCAAGCTGGCGCAGGCGTTCAACCGCTTCGTCGGCTCGCTCAGCGGCACGATCGGCAAGGTGCGCGACAGCAGCACCGTGATCGCCGGCGCCACCGACGAAATCGCGCGCGGCAACCTGGACCTGTCCGCGCGCACGGAAGCGCAGGCGTCGAGCATCGAAGAGACGGCGGCCGCGATGGAAGAACTGACGACCACCGTGCGCCACAACGCGGAGCACGCGATGGAGGCGAACCGCCTCGTGTCCGAGACGGCGCAGTCGGCCGAGAAAGGCGGGGCCGTCGTGGCGGAAGTCGTGCGCACGATGGGCGCCATCTCGGCAAGCTCGCGCAAGATTTCCGAGATCATCGGCGTCATCGACGGCATCGCCTTCCAGACCAACATCCTCGCGCTGAACGCGGCCGTGGAAGCGGCGCGTGCGGGCGAACAGGGCCGCGGCTTCGCCGTCGTGGCCGGCGAAGTACGCACGCTGGCGCAGCGCTCGGCGGCCGCATCGAAAGAGATCCGCCAGCTGATCCTGGACTCCGTCGCCAAGGTCGACGCGGGCAGCGCGCTGGCCGACGGTGCCGGCCAGGCGATGGAAGCGATCGTCGCGTCCGTGCGCCGCGCGGAAGTCCTGATGCGCGACATCGCCGCCTCGAGCCAGGAACAGAGCATGGGCATCGCGCAAGTCAACCAGGCGATCGCACAGATGGACGACGCGACCCAGCAGAACGCGGCCCTCGTCGAAGAAGCCGCCGCCGCCGCGGCCGCGCTGCAGGAACAGGCGCGCGAGCTGGATGCCGTCGTCAGCACGTTCAAGCTGGCCGCAAGCACGCCCGCGCTCGCGGCACCGGCAGGCCGCAAGCTCCTGTCTGCCTGAACCTCCCCAATTCGGGGTCAGAGCACATTTCGGCACAAATTCGGGGTCAGAGCACATTTTGGGTCAATGTCCAGATGGACATTTTCTCTCCCAGATGCGCACATGGCGTCGTCTCTTGTCGCTGCGCGCAGAATCAGGCAAGCGACGGCTAGCGCAAAAGCTTGCTCTGAAGACCGTGCCTGAAAAAGTGCTCTGACCCCGAATTCCAAGCAAAACGTGCTCTGACCCCGAATTTTGGTGGCGCGTTTGCAGACTTTTCCACGGTTCGGTACCATGCTCTGTTGCAATCTTTATCCAAGGTTGCTTACTCAACCGTCCCGTGGAGACCAATCCGATGCCGCGTTACCGCCTGCCGTCCCTGTCCGTCCTTTCCCTCGTGCTTGCCGCCGCCTTCACCAGCGCGGCGCAGGCCCAGACGTCGCCGATGGCGCCGGACATCCCGGCCGGGAAGTTCGAGACGACGGTCCCGAACGCCGACTACGTCAAGCAGGACGTCATGATCCCGATGCGCGACGGCGTCAAGCTGCACACCGTGATCGTGATCCCGAAGAGCATCATGGCGGGCAAGGCGCCGATCATGCTGACGCGCACGCCGTACAACGCGTCCGGCCGCGCGGGCCGCATGAAGAGCCCGCACATCACGTCGATCCTCGGCGACGGTGACGACGCCTTCATCGAGAACGGCTACATCCGCGTGTTCCAGGACGTGCGCGGCAAGTACGGTTCCGAAGGCGACTACGTGATGACGCGCCCCGTGCGCGGCCCGCTGAACAACACGGCCGTCGACCACACGACCGACGCGTACGACACGATCGACTGGCTGGTCAAGAACATCCCGCAATCGAACGGCAAGGTCGGCATGGTCGGCTCGTCGTACGAAGGCTTCACGGTCCTGATGGCCCTCGTCGACCCGCACCCGGCGCTGAAGGCCGCCGTGCCGATGAGCCCCATGGTCGACGGCTGGCGTGGCGACGACTGGTTCCACAATGGCGCGTTCCGCAACCCCAACCTCGCGTACATCGCCAGCCAGAACGCGGCGCGCGGCGAAGGCGAGAAGATCGTCACCGGCATCAACGACGACTACGAGGCGTGGCTGCGCGCGGGCTCCGCGTCCGACTTCGCGCACCTCTACGGCGTCGACCAGCTGAACTTCACGAAGAAGCTGTTCGAGCATCCGGCCTACGACAGCTACTGGCAGGAACAGGCGCTCGACAGGATCCTCGCCAAGCGTCCCCTGAACGTGCCCACGATGACCGTCGTCGGCCGCTGGGACCAGGAAGACATCTACGGCGCCTACGCGACCTACGCCGCGGTCGAACCGCAGGACAAGACCAATAAACTGAATTCGCTGGTGGTGGGCCCGTGGCGCCACAGCGGCGTCAACTACGAAGGCTCGACGCTGGGCGCGCTGAAATTCACGGGCGACACCGCGCGCGAATTCCGCCGCGAGGTCATGCTCCCGTTCTTCAACCAGTACCTGAAGGATGGCGCGCCCGCGTTCGACACGCCGCCCGTGTGGTCGTACCAGACCGGCGTCAATCGCTGGCGCCGTCTCGACCAGTGGCCGCTCGTGCCAGCCACCACGCCGCTGTACCTGAAGCCGGGCTTCGGCCTGGCCTTCGAGAAGGCGCAGGGCAAGGCCGACAAGACGGCCGCGTTCGACGAATACGTGTCGGATCCGGCGAAACCGGTGCCGTTCATTCCACGCCCCGTGCACATGACCGACGCCAACGTGTGGAAGCCGTGGCTGGTGACGGACCAGCGCAGCTACTCGGACCGCCCGGACGTGCTGACCTACACGACCGCCCCGCTCACCGCGCCGCTGCAACTGGCGGGCCAGCCGATGGTCGACCTGTACGCGTCGACGTCGGGCACGGACAGCGACTGGGTCGTCAAGCTGATCGACGTGTACCCGGACGAAGTGGCGGCCCAGCCGGAGATGGGCGGCTACCAGCTGCCGATCGCGATGGACATCTTCCGCGGCCGCTACTACCAGGGCCTGGACAAGCCGGCCGCGATCCCCGCGAACAAGGCCGAGCGCTATCGCTTCGCGCTGCCGAACGTCGACCACGTGTTCCTGCCGGGCCACCGCATCATGGTGCAGATCCAGTCCAGCTGGTTCCCGCTGTACGACCGCAACCCGCAGACGTTCGTGCCGAACATCTTCTATGCCAAACCGGGCGATTATCGCAAGGCGACGCAGCGCGTCTATCACGCGCCGGGGCTGGAGAGCGCGATCGAGCTGCCGGTGGTGCAGGCAGGGCAGTGATCGCCGCGCTCGGGCCGGCGGTGCCGGCCTATCGGCACGAGATGTCAAGAACGCGGTAATACGGTCTTTTCGTCGCGGGATCGACGGCCCCATCCTGCCGGGTCGTCACCGTACACGCTTTCGTCGTGACGGGCAGCTTGATGGCGCGATGGCTGTCGTCCCGGTAGCGGCAAATCAGCCACTTCTCCGATCGCGGGGCTACGCCGCCGGTCAGGTCGTATCGGTTGACGTAAGCCCCATCCTTACGCCGGATCGACTCCGCCTCATGCAACTCGCCCCACGGCGCATCCAGCGGACCAAGGACCGGTTCCGCACCATCGAGCAGACTGGCCGATGCCGGACAGGCGACGTGCTGTTCGGCGTTTGCCGATGAAGGACGCAGGGCCAGCAAAACGGCTATCGCTGCAGCAGCAGTAAATCGGTTGATGTCGCTCGAATGCTTCATTTTTCGATCACGTAGAAGGCTTCGGCGTTGTCGGAGATGAAGGGAAACGTCCCGTCCTCGCGCATCTTTCCTCGTCGCTCGACCGTGCGGCGCTTGATCAGAGGCCTGTCTGCACGACCCGGCGGCGGATTCCATTGGTCCAGCAGGATAATCCCCATGATGTTGCCGCTGACGCTGCGTACGGGCCCCTCGTAGAACGCCGCATGACGGTGACCGGAAGACGGGTATCGTCCTTTCACGAACGTGGCAACCGCCGTTCCGGGCTCAATTTTCCCGCCGCGCGCCAGCACGTCGACCACACGCTCACCCGGCTTCCACGTACTGGTGTGGCCGATCCCCGGGATGTACATCTGGACGAGGCGGACACACTCGCCCGTGTCCACCTTCTGCATCTCATTCAACGTAAACCAGGCCCAGTAGCGAAATGGCATGATACCTCCAGCGAAGTACGGACGAGCTGCCATTCTGGTTCCCAGCGGATCAGACCAAATTGGTGAGACGCAAATCGTGGTGACGCTCACATTGCGGCTCATGCACTGTGGCTGAGCGGCGACACATATGTTAAATCCGCAGGACTTTCAAGGACGGCAAGGTAGGCTGTCCTTTGTCGCGCTTGTTGATTCCCGAGGTCCTGCCATGAAGTTCCCCGTCACCGCCGGCGCCCTGCTGCTGGCCAGCACGTTCGCTCATGCCCAGACGTCCCACTGGGCCTTCACCTACACCGGCTTCCACGACCAGGAAGCCGCCGCCTTCCTGCCCGACCTGCGCATCGACGGTTCGTTCACCGGCGTCGATGCCGACGGCGACGGCGTCCTCGAACGGGGCGAGCTGACGTCGCTGCTGATCGATGCGAAGGACTACGTGGCCTGCGCCGCGGGCGGCAATGCGAATTACCACTGCGACGCCGACAGCTTCCGCTTCTCCGCGGAGAGCGGCCTGTCGTTCAGCGTCAGCGAGTATTCCAGCGATCCGGAAAGCCTGTACGGCGGCGGCCACTTCGTCACGACGGGCCAGATGGTCTACGACTACCAGTTCGCCCCGTACGGCGGCTCGGAGCACCACCTGCTCTGGACGGACGCCACGGCGCTTTCCATGTCGTCCGTCCTCCCCGGTACGGAATCGGTGCCGGCCGTGCCGGAAGCGCCCGCGTGGGCGATGCTGCTGGCGGGCGTGGGCGGCATCGGGCTGTGGCGCCGACGGCGCGCCTGATTTCCGCGGTTTGCCCTAGACTGCCGGCATGGGCGCAATCTACATCGGCATCTCGGGCTGGCGTTACGAACCATGGCGCGGGGTGTTCTACCCGCCCGGCCTCGCGCAGGCGCGCGAACTCGAATACGCGTCGCGCTTCCTGCCCACCATCGAGATCAACGGCTCGTTCTACTCGCTGCAGCGCCCGTCCAGCTACGCGGCGTGGTACGACGCGACGCCGCCCGGCTTCGTGTTCGCCGTGAAGGGCAACCGCTTCCTCACCCACATGCTCAAGCTGCGCGGCATCGAGACGCCGCTCGCCAACGTGCTCGCCTCGGGCGTGTTCGCGCTGCGCGAGAAACTCGGGCCCTTCCTGTGGCAGTTCCCGCCGCAGCTGCGCTTCGATGCGGACAAGGTCGAACACTTCCTGTCCCTGCTGCCGCACGACACGGGCCACGCGCTCGCCATCGCCCGGGGCCACGACGAGAAGCTGGCGGGCCGCGCGCTGCTGGAGATCGACGCCGTGCGCCCGCTGCGCCACGCCGTCGAAGTGCGCCACGAAAGCTTCCGCGATCCGGCCTTCCTCGCGCTGCTGCGCAAGTACAACGCGGCTCTCGTCGTGGCCGATACGGCCGGCAAATGGCTGGAGGTCGATGACGTGACGGCGGACTTCGTCTACATCCGCCTGCACGGCGAGCATGAGTTGTATGCGAGCGGGTACGAGGACGAATCGCTGGAGCGCTGGGCCGCGCGGATCCGCGCATGGGCGGAGAATGGGGATGTGTACTGCTACTTCGACAACGACATCAAGGTCAGGGCGCCGTTCGATGCGAAACGCCTGATCGAAATGATGGAGCCAAATTAGCGCTGGACGTGCACCTGGATGACCTTGCGGCCCTGCGCATCCTTCTCGGGCAGCGGTTCGGTCTCGCACGTGCCGCACGTATCGCACCCGCTGCCGCAGCTCGAATCCGTGCCGAGCCACTGCACGATGCGGCCACGGCCGGTGCCACCCGACAGCTTGTAGACGAGCTTCTCGCGCCACGTCTTCGGCAGGTATTTGACCGCCGCATACAACGCGGCGAAGGCGACGATGACAGCCACGATCAGGTATTGCAGCATGATCAGCTCCCCAGCACGGCCCGTGCGATGTGGAAGGTGAGGAACGACGCCGTGTACGCGAGTGCGAACATGTAGCCGGCCATCAGGAACGCGTAGCGCACGTTGCCCGTTTCGCGGCGCACGACGGACAGGGTCGACAGGCACTGCGGCGCGAACACGTACCACGCGAGCAGCGACAGCGCCGTCGGCAGGCCCCACGATGCGGCGATGATCGGGGTCAGCGAGCTGGCGACGTCATCGCCGCCGCCCGACAGCGCGTACACCGTACCCAGCGCGCCGACAGCCACTTCACGCGCCGCCATGCCCGGCACGAGCGCGATGCAGATCTGCCAGCCGAAGCCGATCGGCTCGAACACGACGGACAGCGCGCGGCCCAGCATGCCGGCGATGCTGTAGTAGATCGGCGGATGCGTCGCGCCTTCCGGTGCGCCCGGGAAGCTGGACAGGAACCACACGAGCACCATCAGGGTCAGGATCACGGTGCCCACGCGGGTCAGGAAGATGCGTGCGCGTTCCCACAGGCCCAGCGCCAGGTTGTGCATGTGCGGCCAGTGGTAAGCGGGCAGTTCCAGCATCAGCGGCTGGTGGCCCTTGGCGCCCATCGTACGCTTGAACACGTACGCGACGGCCATCGCGCTGACGATACCGGCCGCGTACAGCAGGAACAACACAAGCCCTTGCAGGTTGACGCCGCCGGCCAGTTCGCGGTTCGGGATGAACGCCGCGATCACGAGCGCGTACACGGGCAGGCGCGCGGAACACGTCATCAAGGGCGCGATCATGATCGTGACGAGGCGGTCGCGCGGATTCTGGATCGTGCGCGCGGCCATCACGCCGGGGATCGCGCAGGCGAACGACGACAGCAGCGGGATGAACGCGCGGCCCGACAGGCCCACGCCGCCCATCATGCGGTCGAGCAGGAACGCGGCACGCGGCAGGTAGCCGCAATCCTCCAGCACGAGGATGAAGAAGAACAGGATCAGGATCTGCGGCAGGAACACGAGCACGCTGCCGACGCCGCCCAGGATACCCTCCACGATCAGGCTGCGCAGCGGGCCCTCGCCCATGGCGCCGCCGACCCATAGTCCGATGCCGTCGACGCCGTTCTTGATGAGGTCCATCGGCACGGCGGCCCAGCTGAACACGGCCTGGAAAATCAGGAACATCGTGGCCGCGAGGATGACCGGGCCGATCACCGGGTGCAGCACGACGTGGTCGATCTGCTCGCTCAGGTTGCCCTTGTCGTTGTCGAAGCTGACCGTCGCGTCGATGATGCGGCGCACCTCGCGCTGGGTCTCCTCGACCGGGACGGCGTCGATGGCGGACAGCGGATTCGGTTTGACGTGCAGCTCGAACGGCATGGCTTCCAGCGCCGCCAGCAGGCCCTTCTCGCCGCCGGCCTGGATGGCCACGGTCTCGATGACGGGCATGCCCAGCTCTTTAGACAGGCGCGCCGTGTCGATCTCGATGCCGCGCTTCTTCGCCACGTCGACCATGTTCAGCGCCAGCACCATCGGCAGGCCCAGGCGCTTGATCTCGAGGACGAGGCGCAGGTTCAGGCGCAGATTGGTGGCGTTGACGACGCAGACGACGGCATCCGGCGTCTGCTCGCCGGCGCGCAGGCCGGCGACGACGTCGCGCGTGATCGCTTCGTCGGGCGTGTGGGCGTTCAGGCTGTAGGCGCCCGGCAGGTCGAGCACGCGCAATGCGCGGCCGCCCGGCAGCGTGAAGCTGCCTTCCTTGCGTTCGATGGTGACGCCGGCATAGTTCGCGACCTTCTGGCGCGCGCCGGTCAGGCGGTTGAACAGGGCAGTCTTGCCACAGTTCGGATTACCCAGCAGGGCGATGAGCGGCGTTTTTGCGGCCGCCTGGACCTGCTGATCTACTGCTCCCATGTCTGTTCCATTACTCCGGCTGGATCGAGACCAGCGCCGCCTCGAAACGGCGCAGGGCGAACGTCGACTGGCCGACCTTGACCGCCAGCGGACCGCCGGGCAGGCCGCGCTTGAGCATGCGGATGCGCTCGCCCGGCACGAAACCCAGTTCCATCAGGCGGCGCGACACGTCGATGCCACCGTCGCGGCTGCCGACCGCGTTCGGCGCGAGGTGGATCACGGTGCCGCTCTGGCCGGCCTTGAGGCTGTCGAGCGTGGTCAGGGTAGGAGCAAGAGTCATGGTGTCGCTTCCAATCAACGGTGCGATGCAGTAACGGATGGGTACATCATAAACCTAAATGCGAATTATTTCTATTTGCGGTTTATCTACTTCCGCTCTCTCAGCCTTCATTTAACGCAACAACGCAACAAAAACGCTTGCATTCGCGATCCAACTTGAGCAGAATACGAAGGGTAATGAGAATGATTCGCATTATAGACCAAGTAGCAACGGCCTGTGATGCATCCACCACCGGAACCGTCCATGATCGTCTGTGTCTGCAATAACATCTCCGACCGCGAAATCCGCCAGGCGGTCGACCTCGGCCTCACGTCGATGGCCGACCTGTACAAGGAACTGGGCGTCGGCACCTGCTGCGGCAAATGCGTCAGCTATGCGCGCGAAGTGATGCACGAACACCTGGAAAGCAAGACCGTCGTCACCGAGCTGCGTCGCGCACCGGCTGACGGGGTCGTGGCCTGATCCCTTCTTGGCGGCCACTGCGCCGTCGATGTTGCTATGCACAATCGCACGTGCACCCGACCATGCGCGATCCGGTCTTGGTAATATGTGACTTCCGACGCATCCGGATTTCACTCCCATGCCCGTAATCCCGTTCCGCCCACCCCAAGCGCCGTTTACGGTCCAGCCGCCTCCGCAGCCGACGCGCCGCGCCGTCATCGTCAAGTGGCTGCGCAAGACGCATGGCTGGATCGGTCTCTGGGGCGCCGTGCTCGGCCTGTTGTTCGGCAGCACCGGCATTCTCCTTAACCACCGTGCCGTGATGAAAATTCCCGCCGTCCAGGCGCAGGAGGCCACGGTCCAGGTTCCCTTGCCGAGTCCGGCCCCCGGCAGTCCGCAGGCGCTGGCGACCTGGCTCAAGCGCTCGCTACGTCTGGAGCCGGAGCCCGGGCGCGTAAAAGCCGAGGCGGCGCGCCCCGTCGCGTGGGGCGACAAGTCGCTGATCCAGCCCGCGCGCTGGAGCGCCAGCTTCACGTCGCCGTCGGGCAATGTCCAGGCCGAGTATTGGGTCGGCAACAGCTATGTCACCGTCAAGCGCGCCGAGAACAATGTTTTCGGCACCCTCGTCAACCTGCACAAGGGCGTAGGCATGAGTGCCGCATGGATCCTGCTCGTGGACACGCTGGCCGGTTCCATCATCCTGCTGTCGCTGTCCGGCGTCGTGCTGTGGTCGCTTACCAACCGGCGGCGCACGGTGGGCATCGTGATCGGGGCCGTGTCGCTGCTGGCGGCGGGCGGCCTGGCACTGGCGGCGATATGATCAACCTCTTCGTATGCCCCTGCCCGCCTGCCTCGCGGTTTGCTATGATGCTATGACGACAACCGCACGAAAAGGCAATCCATGAAGGGCGATCCCAACATCATCCGGCTGCTCAACGCACAGCTGACCAACGAGCTCACCGCGATCAACCAGTACTTCCTGCATGCACGCATGTACAGGCACTGGGGCTTCACCAAGCTGGGCAAAAAGGAATACGACGAGTCGATCGGCGAAATGAAACACGCCGACCGCCTGATCGACCGCATCCTCATGCTGGACGGTCTGCCGAACCTGCAGGCGCTGCACAAGCTGCTGATCGGCGAATCGGTGCAGGAAATGCTGGAATGCGACCTGAAGCTGGAACGCGCGGCCCAGGTCACGGTCAAGGAAGGCATCGCCGCCGCCGAGGTGGCGCACGACTACGTGTCGCGCGACCTGCTGCTGGAAATCCTCGAAGACACCGAGGAACACATCGAGTGGCTGGAGACGCAGCTCGACCTCATCGTCAAGGTCGGCATCCAGAATTATCTACAAAGCCAGATGGGCGAATGATCAAGCCGGGTCGCGCCAGCGCGCGACCCATTTGTCATAGAAGCCTATGTCACCGGGCACCGCCCCACTGACCGCACAGATCGCGCCCGCGAATTCATTGGCGCGTGCCAGCACCAGTTCCAGTGGCCAGCCGCGCGCGCGGCCCAGGATGAAGATGGCGGCGAACGCGTCGCCCGCACCCGCCGTATCGATCACGAACGGCGGCACCGGGTTGTCGCGCGTGGCGATGTAGCTGCCGTCCGCGCCGAAGTACACGGAGCCGCGGTGCCCCAGGGTCACGATCAGCGCTTCCAGCGCGAAGCGGTCCATCAGCGCGCGGCAGGCCGCATGCACTTCTTCCGTCGACAGCGCGGCGTCGTTCGGACCGATCTGGAAATACCACTGGAACAGCGCCTGCAACTCTTCCTCGTTGACCTTGACGACGTCGGCCGCCGTCAGCGCCTTCGTGACGCCAGGCTCGGTCGCGTGGCCGGCGCGCAGGTTGAGGTCGAGGAAGCGCTTGGCCGCCGGCGTCGCGTCCAGCACGGCTGCCAGCGCGAGGCGCGAGCGTTCTTCGCGTTGGGCCAGCGTGCCGAAATATACGGTGTCGTACGCGCCGCCGGAAACACTCGCGGCGGCAAGGGACGGGTCGATGAAATCGTAGGCCTGGCGCGGCAGCAAGGTGAGACGGTGACTGGCGCCCTGGCGCTCGACGACGGCGCGGCCCGTTTCTTCCATCGTGTCGATCTGCAGGCCCGTTTCCGGGATCACGAAGCGCTCGAACTCGGCGCGTACGGCGGCGCCGTTGCGGTCGTCGCCGACGCGGGTGATCAGGAGGGGCGGTGCCATGAAGGCGGCCAGGTGGCGCGCCACGTTGAACGGGGCGCCGCCCACGACCGGGGCGCCCGCGCCTTCCTCAACGAGCACCTCGCCGAACACCACCGCCATCCCGTTCCACTTCACCATACGCCATCTCCGTCCGTTCGATCGCACCCGGGGCATTGTAGCGCACCAGACGCATCGCGAAAGCGGCACAAACGAGCAGCGCGCCGGCCAGGCGGATCACGTTTTCCGGGTTTCCGCCCAGCCAGCTGTGGTAGTACAGCGGCAGCGTGAAGATCTGGATGATCATCGGGATCACGATGAACATGTTAAAGATCCCCATATAGACCCCCGTGCGTTCCGGCGGCAGGCTGGACGCGAGGATCACGTACGGATTGCCCATGATGCTGGCCCACGCGAGGCCAATGCCCACCATCGGCACGAGCAGCAGCACCGGCGTGTGGATGTGCGGGATCGCGAGCATGCCGGCGCCGGCCAGCAGCAGGCACACGGCGTGCACGACATGCGGCCCGTGGCGGCGCGCGAACGGCACCAGCGCGAACGCGGCGAGGAAGGCGATGAAGTTGTAGAACGCGCCGATCTGGCCGTTCAGCAGGCCCGCGTCGCGAAAGCCGGGCGACGCCGCATCGCTCGTGCCGAACAGCGTGCGCGCCAGCGACAGCGTGATGAATTGCCAATAGCAGAACATCGCATACCACTGGAACAGCTTCACGAGGGCCAGCTGCTTCATCGTCACCGGCATGTCGCGCACGGCCGCGCCGATCTCCGCCAGCGTATGCCGCCAGCCGCCGGGCGTCGCGCGCAGCGCAGCCAGCGCGTGCGGCGGCAGCGGGTCTTCCGGCGTCGTCTTCACGGACCACAGCACGGAGACGAGCGAGCACACGGCGCCGATCAGGAACGCGGCCACGACCACCTGCGGGATATGGCTGCCGTTGACGGCGTCCTTGTCCATCCCGATCCACACGAGCAGCGACGGCGTCAGGTAGGCCAGCGTCTGGCCGAGTCCCGTGAACGCGCTCTGCGTGAGGAAGCCGAGCGAGTGCTGGCTCGCGGGCAGCTTGTCGCTGACGAAGGCGCGGTACGGCTCCATCGTCACGTTGTTCGCCGAGTCGAGGATCCACAGCAGGCTTGCGGCCATCCACAAGGTCGGGCTGTACGGCATCGCCAGCAGGCCGAGGCTGCACAGGATCGCGCCGATCAGGAAGTACGGCGTACGCCTCCCCCAGCGGCTGACGGTGCGGTCGCTCATCGCGCCCACCAGCGGCTGCACGAGCAGGCCCGTGACGGGCCCCGCGAGCCACAGATACGGCAGGCTCGCCTCGTCGGCGCCGAGGTATTTGTAGATGGGACTCATGCTGCTCTGCTGCAGACCGAAGCTGAACTGGATGCCGAAGAATCCGATGTTCATGTTGACGATCTGCCAGAACGTCATGCGCGGCTTGGCCATCATATCTCCCAGCGTTCGATGAATGGACGGTAGAAGGCGCGGTCGTCCGGGACGGCGCCGACGATGCCGCATACGGCGCCGGCGAATGCGTTGGCGCGGGCCAGCATCACGTCGAGCGGCCAGCCGCGCGCGCGGCCCAGCAGGAACACGGCGGAGAACGCGTCGCCCGCGCCCACGGTATCCGCCAGTTGCACGGGTACGCTCGGCGCCGGGGTCGAGTGATATGCGCCGTCGGCACCGAAGTAGACGGCGCCGCGCGGACCCAGCGTCACGATCAGGCCTGTCAGGTTGAACACGCGCAGCAAGGTCGCGCACGCGTGGCGCACGTCGGCGCTAGCCATGTCGTCCGTCGGGAGCCGCATGTGGGTGTACCAGCCGAACAAATCCTGCAACTCCTCTTCGTTGACCTTGACGATATCGGCCGCGTGCAGCGATGCGAACACGCACCGCTCCGTCACCTGCCCTGTCCTCACGTTCAGGTCCAGGTAGCGGCAGGCATCGGTCGCCGCCAGCAGCCGCCCCAGCGCGTCGCGCGATGCCGGCTCGCGCTGGGCCAGCGTGCCGAAATACAGCGTCGCGGGCGCGGCGGCCGTCATGGCTGCCACGGCGGGCTCCGCCTCGATGGCATCATAAGCCTGGTGCGGCAGGATCGTGAAGCGATGGCCGCCGTCGCTGTGGCGTTCCACGCTCACCCGGCCCGTCGGCAAGGCCGCATCCACCTGCAGGCCGGCCATCGGCAGGCCGAAGCGCTCGAACTCCGCGCGCATGCGGGCGCCGTTCTCGTCGAGCCCCACGCGGGTCAGCATCAGGGCGTCCTGTCCCAGCGCGGCCAGGTGGCGCGCCACGTTGAACGGCGCGCCGCCGATCACCTGGCGGTCGCCGAAATCGTCGACCAGCGCTTCGCCGAACACGGCGACGGTTCCCATTACACGTTGCGTCATCATAGCCACACCTGATCCCACGGCGCCAGCGTCACCGTGCCGGCGCGGCCGTACGCGGCCAGGTCGACGGTGAGCGTGCGGCCGGAAAAGTTGAAGAGGCCCAGGAAACGCTCGCCGCGCGCCAGCGCCAGCAGGGCCGGATCGCCGGCGGGCAGCACCGTGCAGGGCGCGCCGGCCGCAAGATCGGGCGTTTCGCGGCGCTGCCGGATCAGGCGGCGCAGGCCCGCGTACGCGCGGCCGGCCGGCGTCGCGGCATCGTCGCGCTGCGCGTAACGCGCCTCGTCGAACGGCGCCCGCTGGATCCAGCGGCTGTCGTGCGCTTTCGCCGGGTCGGCGAGATAGCTGTCGTCGTTGGCCATCGCCAGCTCGTCGCCCATGTACAGCACGGGCAGGCCGCCGAAGCACAGCGCGACGCCGTGCACGAGCAGCAGGCGGCGCAAGCCTGCCTCGGATCCGTCGGCGCCGGAGAGCGCCGCGGCCGTGCCGTTGGTCGCGAGGCCGCCCTGGAAGCCGATGCCAGGGCCGTCGTTATAAAAACGCGCGACTGCGGCCAGGCGGTCGATACCACCCGCTTCCGCCAGCAGGTGCTTCCAGCCGATGTCGTCGTGGCAGCGCACATAGGTCAGCCAGCTCGCGCCCGACGGCAGCGGCGGCGTGGCAGCGGCGACCGCGCGCACGAGACTCGCGTCTTCCTCCGCCAGCGCGGCCCAGCCGGCTGTCATGAGGGTGCTGTGGTAAGCGAGGTGGCATTCGGGCGCGGCGGCGTCGCCGAAGTACGCGGGCAGTTCGCGCGTCGGCACGATCGCCTCGGCCTTCATCAGCACCCCGGGCGCGGCGATGTCGACGATGGCGCGCAGCGCCTGCAGCAGCAGGTGCGCTTCCGGCTGGTTCATGCAGTCGGTGCCGAGGCGCTTCCACAGGAAGGCCGTCGAGTCCAGGCGGAACACGTCGATGCCGCGGTTCGCGAGGCGCAGCAGTGCCGCCGCCACGGCTTCGAACACGGCCGGGTTGGCGTAGTTCAGGTCCCACTGAAACGGGTAAAAGGTCGTCCACACCCAGCCGCCCATTGCCGGGACGTGCGTGAAATTGCCGGGCGCTGCCTGCGGGAACACCTGGCCCAGGGTGCGTTCATAGGCTTTCGCCTTGTCCTCGTCCACCACGTGGAAGAAGGCGCGCATGGCGGTGTCGCCGGTCAGGGCGCCCTGCGCCCACGGATGGTCGTCGGCCACGTGGTTCAGGATCAGGTCGGAGCACAGGCTGATGCCCGCCTCGCGCAGCGCCGCCGTCAGGTCTTCCAGGTCGGCCATCGTGCCGAAGCGCGGATCCACTTCGTCGAAGCTCGCGACGGCGAAGCCGCCATCGCTCTCGCCCGCACGCGGACGCAGGAACGGCAGCAGGTGCAGGTACGTAACGCCGAGGTCGCGCAGGTGCGGGATGCGTTCCTTCACACCGCGCAGGTTACCGCCGAACTGGTCGACGTACGCGCTATAGCCCAGCATCGTCGGCGCGCAGAACCAGCGCGGGTCGTCCTCGCGGGCGGCGTCGAGCGCCTGCAGCGCGGCCGGGCGCGCGGCCATCAGCTGCCCGACCCCGGCCAGCAGGTTGTCGAACCAGGCGGCGTGGCCGGGCAGATGGCCGTACAGGCGGTGCAGGCGGTCGGCCAGCACGGCCTCGTGGCGCGCGAAACGGCGTTGCGCATCGGCGTGGCGGCCGGCCGGCAGCGCCTCGATCAGGCGGCGCAGGGAATGGGACATCGTCATGGATCTCTGGGAATCGAAAATAAAAGGCCGGCTTCGAAGCCGGCCCGGGGGGCGTCAGAACGCGTACTTGACGCTGGCCTTCACGGCGCGGCCCGTGATCGAGCGGGCGGCGTGGCCGTCGCCTTCGATCTCGGTGTAGCCGATGCGGTTGAACAGGTTGTTGGCGTTCACGGACAGCTGCACCCTCGGCGTCAGCTGGTAGTTCAGGAACGCATGCACGACGGTGTAGCCGGGCAGGACGAGCGTGTTGGCATCGTCGCCCCAGCTTTTACCCGTGCCGACGACGGCCAGGCCGAAGTTGGCCGCGCCCAGGTCGTAGCTCGGCGCCAGCTGGTACACGGCGTGCGCCTGGCGGCGCGGCGTGTGGCCGATGGTGGCTTCGCCGCCCGGTGCCGTCGCGGTGATCTTCGCATTGGTCAAGGTGAGGCCGCCCGTGACGCGGAAGTCGCCCACGCGGTAGGCCGCTTCCAGTTCGGCGCCTTTCGCGTCGTAGCTGTTCGCGGTCGACAGCTGCGTCGTCGCTTCGTAGTTGCTCTCGCGGGTCTTGGCATGGAACAGCGTCAGGAACGTGGACAGACCGCCGCTGCGCCATTTCACGCCGCCTTCCAGCTGTTTCACCGTGTTGATGCTGATCGGCGCGCTGCCGTCCAGCGGGGTGCCGAACAGGATGCGGTCGGCGTTGAACGCGACGCCTTCGCTCGTGCGGGCGAACAGTGCCAGCGACGGCGTAATTCTCCAGTTGCCGCCCACCGAATACGACGTGTGGCCGATGTCGTAGTCGACGTGCTGCACGGTGCCCGGCAGGTAGCTGGTCGCATTGGTGGCGATGTTGGCGCTGCCGCCGGCATGCTGGCGGTCGCGGCGCACGCTGGCGTCGACGTTGACGGTGCCCTGCTCCCAGCCGATGTTCGCGTACGGCGAGTTGGTGCGGTATTCGACATCGACGGCGCGCGAGCAGCAGGCGCCAAACGCGGGGCCCACGTAGCCCGGGGTCGCGCTCGCGGTCTTCAGCAGCGCCGGATTGTCGCCGGTCGCCTGCATCAGGTACTGGTTGAAGTTCCACGTCAGGCCCAGCTTCTGCAGCGACGAGTACCAGCCGGCCGTCACGTTCAGCTTCGCGCCGTCGATTTTAAAAGTCTTGGTCAGGCGCGCGTCGTTCAGCGTGTTGCCCGCGTCGTCGATGGACGTGTTGAAGACGACGGCGTTGAAGGCGCGGCCGTTATAGGCCTGGCCGGCATTCGGTCCCGTCGCGAAATTGTAGCTGCCCACCGTGCCGCTGTCGGCCGGGAAGACGCCCACGAAGCGGCCGCTGTTGGACGCCTTGCGGAATTTGTCGGTCACGGTCCAGCCGTTGCCCAGGTCGAACGAGCCTTCGAGGCCGATCGCATTGCTCTTCACGGACAGGCCGTCGTTGACGTCGCTCGACACGTGGCCGTTGCCCTTGGTGAGCGAGACGTCCTGCACCCAGTACGGCGAATAGAACGACGCGTAGCGCGGGTCGATGCCGGCGATTTCCGAGATGTGGCCGTTGTTGACGAGGACCGGCACCGGCAGCGCCGTCGGGCTCTGGTCGTCGAGGTGCTTCAGCGAGACGCGCACGTAGCCGCCGTCGAAGTCGTGCGTGAAGTTCGCGCGCAGCTGGCCGCCCCGCTCGTCCTTGCCGGCCGCGTTGCGGATGCCTTCGCCGCGGCGGTAGAAGCCGCCGACGAAGAAGCGGTCGCGCTCGGAAATCGGCGCGCCGTAGTCGAAGTCGACGCGCGTGCTGTCGTAATCGAGCCCGCGCGACAGGCCGATGCTGCCGCCCTGCTGCGCACCGTCCTTGGAAATGAAGTTGATGATGCCGCCGGGCGAGTTGGTGGCGAGCGTCGAGGCCGAGCCGCCGCGCACGGCTTCCACGTGGTCGAGGGTGCCGTCGATCTTGATGTAGCTGTCGGGGGTGATGAAGTTGAAGTCGCCGAACTGCAGCACCGGCAGGCCGTCTTCCTGCATCTGCACGTAGCGTGCGCCGCCCGCGGAGATGGGCACGCCGCGCACGGTGATGTTGGCATTGCCTTCGCCGCCCGACGATTCCGAGCGCACGCCCGGGATCGAACGCAGCACTTCGGCGGCGCTGGTCGGCGCGAGATTCTGGATGGCGTCCGCTTCCAGCGTGCTGACCGAGACGCTCGACTTCATCTTGCTCGAACCGATCGGCGTGCCGGTGACGACGACGCGTTCCATCTTCAGGCCATCGGTAGCCGATGCCGGCGCGGCGGCTTCCTGTGCGGACGCGGCACCCAGGTGCAGCAAGGCCAGCGCCACGGCACGCGCCGTGTGCTTCATGCGAACTTCCATGTCTCCTCCGTTTGTATTCGATTTGTTGGCACCTTGTCAGGCACGCGGCCATTATTTCCCTATTTTCGGAAAATTGCAAACGATTGCAGTAACGTTGCAAAAACGCTGCAATCAGCCTGTCATGCGGGATTCTCGGCCAGTGAGCGGTATCAGAGACATCTTTTGCAAACGTTTGCAATTCGGCTTGCAGCAAACGTGCGGTGGCTCGCCGGGCCTGGCCCGGTCAGGCGCTGGCGCGGACGATCAGTTCGGTGGAAAGCTGGACGGAAGGCGCACTGCGGCCGTCGACGAGGACGAGCAGCGCTTCGACGAGCGCGCGGGCGGCCACGTCGCGCGGCTGGGCGACGGTGGTGAGCGGCGGGTGGAAGTAACTGGACAGCTCGATGTCGTCGTAGCCGACGACGGCCACGTCGGCCGGCACGTCCTTGCCCTGCGCGCGCATGGCGTGGATGGATTTCATCGCGAGCAGGTCGCTGCTGGCGAACAGGGCATCGTACGCGACGCCGCGCCGGGCCAGTTCCGCGACGGCCTGGCCGCCGCTCTCGGGCAGGAACGACGACGCCACGTGCAGTTGCGGATCGGGAGAGAGACCGTGCGCGGCCAGCGCCTGCACGTACCCGCGGTGGCGCTGCTCGACTTCGGGCAGGCTCGTGTCGCCGAAGAAGGCGATGCGGCGCCGGCCCTGGGCCAGCAGGCGTTCCGTCGCGAGCCGGCCGCCCGTGATGTTGTCGCCGCCGACCGTCGTGTACAGCTGCTGCGGCAGTTGCGCGCCCCAGACGACGAACGGCACGCCGCGCGCGGCCATTTTGTTGAGCTGGTCGTGGTGGCGCCCCTGGCCGATGAGGATCACGCCGATGGCGCGGCCGCCGTCGAACGGCGCGGCGGCGGCGTCGACCTGGTCGGCATCCACGCGCGAGACGAGCGTGTCGAAACCCTGTTCGCTGAGCGCGTCCGCGAGGCCGCCCAGCATCGACAGGAAGAACGGGTCGGACAGGTGCTGGCGCGAGGACTGGTCGATCGGGATGACGACGGCCACCGTGCGGTTCTGCTGCAGCCGCAGGTTTTGCGCGCCGATGTTGATCGTGTAGTTCAGCGAGCGCGCGAGGTCGAGGATGCGGTCGCGCGTTTCCTGGTTGACGAGGGGGCTGTGGCTGAGTGCACGCGAGACGGTCGACGTCGACACGCCCGCGAGGCGCGCGATGTCGGCCATTTGCAGGCGCCGGGACGACGTGGACATTGCGTCAGTGCGGGACGGTGTCCTTGAACGACGGCCGCTCCGACAGCTTGTCGAACAGGCGCGCCAGGTTCGGGTAGGGGCTGCGCCAGTCGATGTCCGGGAAACGGAACGACAGCCAGCCGAGCGTGCAGCCGACGGCGACGTCGGCCAGCGTGTAATGGATCCCCATGCAGAACGGCTGCTCGCCCAGGTTCTCGGACATCACGGCAAGACCGCCGTGCACCTTGCCCATCTGGCGGTCGAACCAGGCCTGGCTCTGCTGGTCGGCCGGGCGCCAGTTGCGCTCCAGGTAGGCCAGCACGGCCGCGTCCAGCACGCCGTCCGCGAGCGCTTCCCACACCTTGACGTTGGCGCGGTCGCGGCTGTTCGCGGGGAGCAGCTTGCACACGGGCGTCAGCGTGTCGAGGTATTCCGCGATCACGCGCGAGTCGTACATCGCGCTGCCGTCTTCCATCACGAGGCACGGCACCTTGCCCAGCGGGTTCGACGCAGCGATCTTCGTTTCCGGCGCCCAGACGTTTTCCAGCTCGAACTGATAGTCGAGCTTTTTTTCTGCCAGGACGACGCGCGCCTTGCGCACATAGGCACTGGTGAAGGAACCGATGAGTTTCATAGATGCTCAGTAATGGGAATTGGCAGACAGTATAGCATCGGCCTATCGCCCGCCGAACGCCGGGGAAACGCCTGCAACGGTGGCCAAATGAGACTTGACAAAGCGGCCAACCCCACCCTGCCGATGGTAGAATCTCGTTTTTGCACTCACCGCCTCCCTCCTCCCATGACCTCTACCGCATCCTCCTCGACCCTGTCGGCCCTGTCCCCGCTGGACGGCCGCTACGCCGCCAAGACCGACAAGCTGCGCCCGATCCTGTCGGAAGCCGGCTTCATGCACCACCGCGTGAAAGTGGAGATCGCCTGGCTGCAGGCACTGTCGCAGGCCGGCTTCGCCGAACTGAAACCGTTCTCCGCCGACGCATCCGCCCTGCTGGACAAGCTGGCCGCCGACTTCTCGGACGCCGACGCCGCCCGCATCAAGGAAATCGAGGCCGTCACCAACCACGACGTGAAGGCCGTCGAGTACTGGCTGAAGGAACAAGTGAAGGACGTGCCGGAGCTGGTGGCGGCGTCCGAATTCATCCACTTCGCGTGCACGTCGGAAGACATCAACAACACGTCGCACGGCATGATGCTGAAGGCGGCCCGTGACGGCGTGCTGCTGCCGTCGCTGCAGGCCGTCATCGCGAAGCTGACCGAGATCGCGCACACGAACGCCGACCTGCCGATGCTGTCGCGCACGCACGGCCAGACCGCCAGCCCGACCACGCTCGGCAAGGAATTCGCCAACGTCGTCGCCCGCCTGCAGCGCGCCGTGAAGCGCATCGCCGACGTGGAAATCCTCGGCAAGATGAACGGCGCCGTCGGCAACTACAACGCGCACCTGTCCGCCTACCCGGGCTTCGACTGGCCGGCGTTCTCGAAGAACGTGATCGAACAGCGCCTGGGCCTGACGTTCAACCCGTACACCATCCAGATCGAACCGCACGACTACATGGCCGAGCTGTTCGACGCGATCTCGCGCACGAACACGATCCTGCTCGACCTGAACCGCGACATCTGGACCTACGTCTCCCTCGGCTACTTCAAGCAGAAGCTGAAGGCGGGCGAGATCGGTTCGTCGACGATGCCGCACAAGGTGAACCCGATCGACTTCGAGAACTCGGAAGGCAACCTGGGCCTGGCCAACGCCGTGCTGCGCCACATGGCAGATAAACTGCCGGTCTCGCGCATGCAGCGCGACCTGACCGACTCGACGGTCCTGCGCAACATCGGCGTCGGCTTCGGCTATGCGCTGCTCGCGTACGACAGCTGCCTGCGCGGCCTGAACAAGCTGGAAGTAAACCCGGCGCGCCTGGAGCAGGACCTGGACGCGAACTGGGAAGTGCTGGCCGAGCCGGTGCAGACCGTGATGCGCCGCTACGGCATCGAGAACCCGTACGAGCAGCTGAAGGAACTCACGCGCGGCAAGGGCATCACCCGCGACGCGCTGCAGGAATTCATCGGCAAGCTGGCGATTCCGCAGGATGCCAAGGACCTGCTGCTCGCGATGACGCCGGCGAATTACACCGGCCTGGCGGCGCAGCTGGCCAAGGCCATCTGATCGGGAACCGGGGCGCGTCCCCGGTTTTTTTTCACCGCTGCCACGTGAACTTGACGCCCACCGTCCTGGGCACCTCGGTACGCACGGACGCCACGCCATATTCCGCGTGGCCGCCATTCAGGTTGGTCACGATCACCGACAACGCCATCCCCGGCGCAAAGCGCCAGCCGAAGCGCGCGTCGACGGCCCAGTAAGCCGGCACGTACGGGAATCCCAGCGCGCCGTTGCGGCGCACGGCCAGCTCCAGTTCGCGTGCCTCGTCGATCACGTAACTGGAGCGCAGCTGGGCCGTGTAGGCCGGGTCGCGGCCCGTGGTCATGAGGCTGCCCTGGTCGCGGCTGCCGGACTTCAACGCGAATTCCTCGTGCAGCAAGGTGGCGCCCGCGGACAGGCGCCACGCCTGCGTCATCTGCACATTGCCCCACGCCTCCAGGCCGCGTGCCTGGCCTTCCATCAGGTTGCCGAACACGATCTGCCCGGCAGGCGTGACGTCCTGTGTGCGCAGGTGGTCGTACAGGTTGCGGAAGGCCGTCACGGAATACGAGACGATCTGCCCCGCCTGGCCGCGGTAGCCCAGTTCGAGCACGCGCGCGGTCTCGGCGCGCACGGCCGGGCCGCCCGCCAGCAGGTAAGGCGGCGCACCGGGCACATAGGCGTCCACGTCCAGCCGCGACGGCGCGCGCACGGTGCGCGACACGGCCGCCCAGAACGCATGCGCGGGCGTGGCGCGCCAGGACAGGCGCAGGTTCGGCAGGAATTCCGTGCCCGTGTACGGATTGCGCTCCCAGCGCACACCGGCCGTCAGGCGCAGGTCGTCGCGCAAGGCCACCTCGTCCTGGGCGAACAGGCTGGCCCAGGTCTGCGTGTCGCGCGCGGGCAGGAAGGCGACGAAACGGCTGTTGTCCACGTGGTCCCGGCTGGTGCGGTATTCGCCGCCCCACACGATGCGGTGCCGGCCATGCGCGGGCAGCGCGTGCTGCAATTGCAGGTCGAGGATGTCGACGGCGTCCGTGAACGTGGGCGGCACCTTGCGGTAGCGGTAGTCGTAATACGCCTGCGCGGTCACGCTGCCGCCGCCGTCGATCACGTGTTCCCAGCGTCCCGTGACGTTCGCGCCGTGCAGCTGGATGTCATCCAGGCCCCTGCTTGCGCCCGGCGCCGCGATGACGCCCGGCGCAGGCTGGCCCTCGCGGCCGCGCCAGGCATTGGCGTTGACGCTGAACCGCTCCGCGCCCCGCTCCCAGTCGCCGCGCCAGCCGACCTGGCCCTGCGTCCAGTCGTCGTCGAGCGCGCGGCCGGAGGCGAGTTCGCCGTGCCCCACCCCAAACACCTTGCCGTAGGCCCGCCACGCACCATTGTCCATCGTTCCGCCGTGGTGGAACGCGGCCTGCGCGCCGTTGTCGTCGGCGCGCAGCACGAGCAAATCGCCCTGGGTGTCGCGCGCGTGGCGGGTCGTGATGCTGATGACGCCGTTGACGGCATTCACGCCCCACAAGGTGCCGCCCGGGCCGCTGATCACCTCGATCCGCTCGACGTCTTCCAGCATCACGTCCGGCTCGTCCCAGAACATGCCGGAGAACAGGGGCGAATACACCGAGCGGCCGTCGATCATCACGAGGAGCTTGTTGGCCGGGCTGTTGCTCGTCCCGTTCATGCCGCGCGCCGAGATGAACGCGTTGGCGTTGCTGCTGCGCGCGACCTGCAGGTTCGGTGCGAGGTTCAGCGCCTCGACGAGGTTGCGGGCGCCCGAGCGGCGAATGTCTTCGGCCGTGATCACGAACACGGAGGCCGGCGCATCCTGCAGGCGCTCGGGCCGGCGCGACACGGACGTGACGTCGATGTTGGCCAGTTCTTCGATCGACAGGTCGGCGAATTCCGCGCGTCGTGCCGCTTCGTCGGCATGCGCCGGCAAGGTCAGCAACAACGCCGCCAGTAACAGGGGCAGACCGGGCGTGTAGGTCATTATGTTTTATAAATCCATTTTTTTAACATTTTACCTTTACAGCATGCGTTGCCCGGGGCGCACGTACGTCAACATGGCGTATGCACCACGGATTGTCCCATCGGCTGAACAAAGTTATCCGTACGGATAGCTTCCGCGCAATATTTGGAACCGTTAAAGTATCCCTATTGCAAATCCACGCCTACCCGCAACTCATGCTAGTGTGCTGGTAGTTTGGTAATATTTAGTTCTAATTCGTACTAATTCATCGGAGACCTGTCATGCAGCGCTACACCACGACCGCCATCGTGCTTCACTGGCTGATCGCCGTACTGATCATCGGTGCGTTCACGCTGGGTCTCGTGATGACGGACATCCCCGGCATCTCGCCCACCAAGCTGAAGTATTTTTCGTGGCATAAATGGGCCGGCGTGACCGTGCTGCTGCTCGCCACGATCCGCCTGCTGTGGCGCCTGAAGAACCGCCCGCCCGAGCTGCCCGCCACGATGCCCGCATGGCAGCGCGGCGCCGCCCACGGCCTGCACCACCTGCTGTACGTGCTGATCTTCGCCGTGCCGCTGTCCGGTTATTTCTACACGCTGGCGGCCGGCTTCCCGGTCGTCTACTTTGGCCTGTTCCAGCTGCCGGTGTTCATCGCCAAGAACCCGGCGCTGGCCGAGACGCTGAAGCCGATCCATTACTGGCTGAACATGATCATGGCCGGCCTCGTCGGCCTGCACGTGGTCGCCGCCCTGAAGCACCAATTCGTCGACCGCGACGGCACGCTCGGACGCATGCTGCCCGGTCGTTCCCACTGAAGGAGAAAACCATGAAATTCACCCGTGGCGGCCTGGCTGCCGTATTGGCTGGCGTGACGCTGATTGCCAGCGCCGTACCTCTGAAAACGGATGTCGCGCACAGCAGCGTCTCGGCCGTGTTCAAGCAGATGAACGTGCCGGTCGAATCGAAGTTCAAGAGCTTCAATGCGCAGATCGACTACGACGCCGCGCACCCGGAAAAAGCGACGGCGCGCGTGGACATCGACACGGCCAGCTTCGACATCGGCGAGGCCGAGTACAACAAGGAAGTGGCCGGCAAGGACTGGTTCAACGCGGCCAAGTTTCCGAAGGCGACCTTCGTGTCGTCCGCCATCAAGCCGGCTGGCGCGGGCAAGCTCGCCGTCTCGGGCAAGCTGACCATCAAGGGCAGGACCCAGGACGTCACGTTCCCGGTCACGATCAAGCCGGAAGGCGGCAAACAGGTTTTCGAAGGGCAGCTGCCGATCAAGCGGCTGGCCTTCAACATCGGCGAAGGCGAGTGGAAGGACACGAGCATGGTCGCCGACGAAGTCGTCATCAAATTCCGCGTCGCAGCGGGACAATAAGCATCATTAATCGTTAAAGGATCGCCCTACATGAAACTCAAGCACCTCGCCTTCCTGGCCGTCGCCTTCGCTTCCAGCGCCGCCTTCGCCGCCGATACCTACAAGATCGACTCGAACCACACCTACCCGAGCTTCGAGGCCGACCACTTCGGCGGCCTGTCGAACTGGCGCGGCAAGTTCGAGAAGACGGAAGGCACCATCGTCGTCGACCGCGCGGCCAAGACGGGCACCGTCGACATCACCATCGACGCGAACAGCCTGGACTTCGGCCACGCCAAGATGAACGAGCATGCGAAAGGTCCGGACATGTTCGACGTGGCCAAGTACCCGACCGCCAACTACAAGGGCAAGATCGTGTTCAAGGGCGACGTGCCGGCATCCGTCAACGGCGAGCTGACCCTGCACGGCGTGACCAAGCCGGTCACCCTGCAGATCAACTCGTTCAAGTGCATCCAGCACCCGATGCTGAAGCGCGAAGTGTGCGGCGCCGATGCGTCGGCCACGTTCAACCGTGCGGACTTCGGCGTGGACTACGGCATCAAGATGGGCTTCAAGCCGGAAGTCAAGCTGGCGATCCAGGTCGAGGCCGTCAAGCAGTAATCCTCGACAGCAAAGAAAAAGCCCCGCGCTGCGGGGCTTTTTTCATTGGTGCAATGGATTAGCGGCCGTCGCGGTCCGAATCACCGGGAATCGCACGCTCCACGCGGTCCCACGCGGCGCGGCTGGCCGACTTGGCCTGCTCCCACGACAGGCGCGAATGGCCCTTCACGCGATCCCACTCGTCGGCCATGTGCGGCTCGGCCAGGTCGTAGGACGGGAAGCGGCGGGCGTTGTTGTAGCCCAGTGCATAGGCCGGCGAATAATCGTCGTACGTGTAGCCCGTGGTGTAGTACGGCTGGGTCTGGTAGTTCGAACGCCAGTAGGCATCCTCCACCGTCGGGTTCACGAGGTGGCCGGCGCCCTTGCCGACCATGCCGCCCGCGATGCCGCCGATCGCGGCACCTGCCGCCATGCCGACCGGGCCGCCCACGGCACCCAGTGCGGCACCGGCTGCAGCACCGCCGCCCGCGCCGACGCCGCCTGCCAGGTTATGCTCATGCAGGTCGTCGCCCGGTTTCGGGTTCACGACTTCGCCCGCGCCCTTGCCGGCCATGCCGCCCGCGATACCGCCGATGGCTGCGCCCGCGACGGTGCCGATCGGACCCGCCGCGCTGCCCACGGCCGCACCGGTCAGTGCGCCCGCGCCGGCACCGGTGCCCTGGGCCAGGTTGTGTTCATGCAGGCGGTCTTCCGAATGCGGATTGACCACTTCGCCCGCACCGCGGCCCGCTGCGCCGCCGGCCAGGCCGCCGATCGCGGCACCGGCGAGCGCACCGACCGGACCGGCCACGGAACCCGCAGCCGCGCCCATCGCAGCGCCGGCACCCGCGCCCGTGCCCTTGGCCAGGTAGTGTTCGCCCAGGTCGTCGCCCGGTTTCGGGTTGACGACTTCGCCCACGCCCTTGCCGGCCATGCCGCCGGCGATGCCGCCGATCGCAGCACCTGCCGCCATGCCGATCGGACCGCCGGCCGCGCCCAGTGCGGCGCCGGTGGCGGCACCCGCGGCGGCGCCGATGCCGGTGCCGATCACGTGCGAGCCGCCGTTATCGGTGAAGGTCTGGTTCAGGTAGGCAACGTCCTCGTCCGAACGCGGCGTCACGCCCATCACGATGCCGCCCTTGTTGATGCCTTCTTCATAGTGCTTGACGCGTTCTTCCGGGATGCCGGCACCGATCAGCGCGCCGATCAGGCCGCCGGTGATGCCGCCGGCGCCCGCGCCGGCCAGCGCCGCTGCCAGCGGACCGGCGACGACGAGGCCTGCGCCCGGGATCACGAGCGAGGTGCCGATGGCGGCCACGCCGGCCAGCACGGCGCCGATGGTGCCGCCGATACCGGCACCGGCAGCGGCGCCTTCCGCGGCCTTGCTGCCCAGCTCAGTTTCCGTATCGGAGAAATGAGTCTTGCGGGTGGTATCCGACATCATCAGGTTGACGTCGTCTTTCGTATAGCCGCGGGTGGAGATCGCGCTGTAGGCGCGCTCCGCGCTGGCGCGGTCGGGGAACAGCCCGGTCACCATACGGTTCTGCTTGTTCTGCTCAGTCGTCGTGTTGTCGAAAATAGCCATGATGCGTTCCTTTCAGTAATCGAAGCGGTCCGGGGTGTTACGGTTTTCATTCAATGCAAAGTGATTGAACGATATGCCTGCCGAGCAAGCCGCTTCTGTTCGGTGACGCACCCAGTTGAGGACATTCCGCACCACAAGAGAACACCGACGCAGTTTGCGCGTCTAACGTTCGGCAACGCACCGACCCCGAACTGTGTGCATCACTAGACTTTGCACATGGCCTCGGCATTCAATTGGCCTGGAGTATGTTTTTTCCAACTTGAGGAGGACTCAACATGTTATTCATTATCTGGATCGTTGTTGGTGGTGTGCTCGGCTGGCTCGCCAGCATGGTCATGAAGACGGATGCTGAGCAAGGCATGATTCTCAATGTCGTGGTCGGTATCGTGGGAGCCTTCCTGGGCGGCTGGCTGCTGTCCCCGTTGTTTGGTAGTGGCACCATCAACTCCGATGACTTCAGTGTGTCGTCGCTGCTGGTCTCGTTCCTGGGCGCTGTGATCCTGCTCGCAATCGTGAATCTGCTGCGTCGCGGCCGCGTCCGCTAAGCAGGTGCAAACCCCACTTTGAAAACCAACGTCGGCTGGCGTTGGTTTTTTTACGTCTTAAAGTCGAGCTCATGCGTATCAAGCGTCCCATCATCGTCCTCATCACTTGCATCGCCACCCTCGTGGCGGGCCTGCTCGTGCTGAACTTTGCGCCCGGCGAAAAAAAGATCGACACGCAGCTCACGCGCCTGTACGACACGGACGATCCGCAGTTCCGCCGCTCGCTGGGCGTGCTGCTGGGCCCGCCCATCATCGAGGGCAACAAGGCCGAGGTGCTGCTCAACGGCGACAAGATTTTTCCCGCCATGCTGGACGCGATCCGCTCGGCGCAGAAGTCCATCAGCTTCGAAACCTATATCTACTGGGAAGGCACGATCGGCCGCGAATTCACGGACGCGCTGTCGGAACGGGCGCGCGCCGGCGTCAAGGTGCACGTGCTGCTCGACTGGATCGGCAGCATGAAGATCGACGACAAGTCGCTCGACGAGATGCGCCGCGCCGGCGTCGAACTGCACCGCTACCACAAGCCCGTCTGGTGGAAGCTGGCGCGCCTGAACAACCGCACGCATAGAAAGCTCCTGATCGTCGACGGCAAGGTCGGCTTCACGGGCGGCGTCGGCATCGCGGACAAATGGCGTGGCAACGCGCAGGATCCCGAACACTGGCGCGATTCGCATTTCCGAGTGGAAGGTCCGGTCGTGGGCCAGATGCAGGCCGTGTTCAACGACAACTGGACCAAGGCGACAGGTGCCGTGCTCGACGGCCCCGCCTACTTCCCCGCGCTCGTCGCGCAGGGCGACATGCCCGCGCAGATGTTCTCCAGCTCGCCCACGGGCGGCAGCGAGAGCATGCACCTGATGTACCTGCTGGCCATCACGGCCGCGCGCCGCACCATTCATTTGTCGAACTCGTACTTCGTGCCGGACGAGCTGGCCGTGAAGGCGCTCGTCGCGGCGGCGAAACGGGGCGTGGACGTGCGCATCATCACGCCCGGTTCCATCATCGATTCCGACGTCGTGCGCGCCGCGTCGCGCGAGCGCTGGGGCGAATTGCTGGAAGCCGGCATCAAGATGGCCGAGTACCAGCCGACGATGTACCACGTGAAGGCGCTGGTCGTCGATTCGCTGCTCGTCTCCGTCGGCTCCACCAATTTCGACAACCGCTCGTTCATCCTCAACGACGAGGCCAACCTGAACGTGCTCGATCCTGACTTTGCCAAACAGCAAGAAGCTGTCTTCGAAGACGACTGGAAACACGCGCGTCCCGTCACCTTGCAGGCGTGGCAGAACCGCCCGTTCATGGAAAAAATCGGCGGCAAGCTGGCCGACCTGATCGGGGCGCAGCTGTAAAGGACTCACCATGAAACAGACCTTCGTTTCGCTCGCCCTCCTTGTCTCCATGTCCGCCCAGGCCGACGAGGGCATGTGGATGCCGCAGCAGCTGCCGCAGATCGCGAAGCAGCTCAAGACCGCCGGCCTCAAGCTCGACCCAGGCACCCTGACGAAACTGACCGAATTCCCGATGGGCGCCGTCGTGAGCCTGGGCGGCTGCTCGGCATCGTTCGTGTCGCCGCAAGGCCTCGTGATCACGAACCACCACTGCGTGTACAACAGCGTGGCCGTGAACGCCACGCCGCAGCGCGACCTGCTCGCCGACGGCTTCCTCGCGCAGACGATGGCGGAGGAACTGCCGGCCGCGCCGGGCAGCCGCGTGTTCGTCACGGAGGAAGTCGCGAACGTCAGCACCCGCGTGATCACGCCGGACGTCGCGCAACTGACGGGCAAGGCGCGCCTGGATGCGATGGAGAAGAACCAGAAAACACTCGTCGCGGAATGCGAGAAGGATGCCGGCTACCGCTGCACCGTCGCGAGCTTCTACGGCGGTCTCGAGTTCTACCGCATCAAGCAGCTCGAGATCCGCGACGTGCGCCTCGTGCACGCGCCCCCGATCGGCATCGGCAAGTTCGGCGGCGATACCGATAACTGGATGTGGCCGCGCCACACGGGCGACTACGGCTTTTATCGCGCCTACGTCAGCCGCGACGGCAAGGCCGCCGACTACGCGAAGGACAACGTCCCCTACCGTCCGAAGCTGTGGCTGAAAATCGCGCAGGATGGCGTGAAGGAAGGCGATTTCGTCATGGCCCTCGGCTACCCGGGCCGCACGAACCGGCACCGCCTGCCGTCGGAAGTGGCGTTCACCTTCGACTGGAACTATCCGGCGTTCGTGAAGGCGTCCGGCGAGACGCTGGCCGTCATCGAGCGCGAGACGAAGAACGATCCCGCCGCGCGCCTGAAGTACGCAGGCCAGATCGCGAGCGTCAACAACTACTACAAGAACCGCAAGGGCATGATCGCCAGCTACGCGGGCAGCGACATCCTCGCGCGCAAGACGGCCGAGCACAATGCGCTGAAGGCCTGGGTCGCTGCGGACCCGCGGCGCAAGGCCGAATTCGGCGCGGACATCGAGACGGTCGAGAAGCTGATCGCCCGGCGCGACGCGGACTCGCGGCGCGAATTCTTCCTCGGGTATTCGGTGCCGCGCTTCCTGAACTCGGCGCGCACCCTCTATCGCCTGGCCAACGAGCGCACGAAGCCGGACATCGAGCGCAAGTCCGGCTACCAGGAACGCGACCTGCCGCGCCTGGCGTCCGTCATCGGCGGCCAGGACCGCACGTACGACGAGAAGGTCGACAAGGCCCTCGTGCTGAACTTCCTGAAGCAGTACAACGCGCAGCCGGCCGACCAGCACGACGCCGCGTTCGACAGCGCGCTGGGCATCCGGCCCGGCATGAGTGAGGCCGAACTGAAAGCCGCGCTGGACCGGATCTACGCGGGTTCACGCCTGCAGGACAAGGACGTGCGTACGGCGTGGCTGGCGAAGACGCCGCAGGAATTCAGGGCCAGCAACGACAGCTTCATCAAGGCCGCCGTCGCCATGTATGACGCCGACATGATGCACGAGGCGGAAGAGGACGAACTCGCGGGGAACATCCAGAAGGCCTACGCGAGCACCATGAAGGCCAAGATCGCGTACATGAACGGCAAGGGACGCGCCGTGTACCCGGATGCGAACAGCACGCTGCGCGTCACGTACGGCAACGTGAAGGGCCGCGACTACGGCGCCGACGGCACCGGCTCATGGACCGCGTTCACGACCGTGAAGGGTGTCGTCGCCAAGCACACGGGCGAAGGCGAGTTCAATGCGCCCGAGCGCCAGCTGGCCGCGATCCGCGCGAAGGACTTCGGCCGCTGGGTCGATCCGACGCTGAAGACCGTGCCCGTCGATTTCCTCGCGACGCTGGATATCACGGGCGGCAACTCGGGCTCGGCGGCGCTGAACGCGCGCGGCGAACTGGTGGGCCTCGCGTTCGACGGCACGCTCGATTCGATCATCTCCGACTGGGATTTCGATCCGCGCGCCACGCGCGACATCCAGGTCGACGTCCGCTACATCCTGTGGAACATGGAGAAGGTCGACCATGCGGACAACCTTCTCGAGGAGATGGGCGTCAGTCGGTCGCGCTGACCTTGGACCGCTGCAGGGAGTTCTCGAGTTCCGCCATGCCGGCCGGCAGGTCCACGGTCGCGCCCAGGTCGCGCATCGTGCTGCCCAGCGCGTGCACGGTGCGGAACAGATGGTGCGCGCGGCACTGTTCGCCCATCTGCCCGATCCTGACGATCGGCAGCCCGAAGGAGCCCGAGATCTCGACCTGGTAGCGGCTCGAGATCGTGGCGCACACGGCCTGGTTGGTAAGGCCCTCCGGCAGGTTGATCCCGACCACCGAATTGAGCCGCGATTCCGCGGGCGCGAACAGGGACAGGCCCATCGCCTCGATGCTGTCCTGCAGCGCGGTCGAGCAGCGCAGGTGGCGCGCAAACCTCACCGGAAGCGTTTCCTCGCACACGAGGCGCAGGGCTTCGTGCAGCGCCAGCACGCCCGAGACGGGCGCCGTGTAGTGGTACGACGCCTTGTGCCAGAAATTCTCCGCCAGCAGGGCGTCCAGGCACCAGTGCGTATTGGGCGTGGGCCGTTCGCGGATGCGGCTCCACGCGGCGTCGGAGAACGCGAGCAGCGAGACGCCGGGGATTGACGACAGCCCTTTCTGGCCGCCCGTGATCACGGCATCCACCTGCCAGTCGTCCATCTCGAACGGCGTCGTGCTGAGCGTGCAGACGGCATCGACGATGACGAGGCAGCCGCGCGCCTTCGCCAGCCGCGCGATGTTCTTCACGTCGCTGTTGAACGTGGTGTTGGACGTTTCGCCCTGGACGAGCGTCAGGCAGTGCGGCCGGTGTTCGTCCAGCAGCGCTTCCAGCCTGTCCAGCGACATCGAGTGCGGGAAGATCTCGTTCATGGTGACGACGTCCGCCCCCGCGCGGCGGCTCATTTCCGCCATCCGGCCGCTGAAGAAGCCATTGCAGATCGAGAGCACGCGCGTGCCGGGCCACACCAGATTGCAGATCGCCATTTCCATCGCGGCCGAACCGGGACCGGCCACGCCCAGCACCCAGTTGGAGCGGGTCTGGAAGACGTAGCGCGCCATGTCCTTCACCTGGGTGATGATCTTCGCCATGGTCTCGCCCAGGTGGTTGATGACCAGCGAATTCGCGCGGGCGACTGCACTGGGGATCGGCACCGGACCGGCGCCCATCATCAGCAGGGGATCGTCCGGCAGGATGGCGCTGAGATGGTCCACGTGGGGCGGGAGGATGTCGTTGCTGATCGACGGCTGGAGGCTGTGGTTGTTCATGCGGTGTCTCGAGTGTGTTGGCAGTCGAGCAAGTGTATCTCATGCGCGCTACACTGGCCGGGTCTCGATAACAAGGAGCGGCAATGAAACGGATCTGGATCGGGTGCTGGGCCCTGCTCGGCATCGCCTGTGCGGACGTGCACGCGCAGGAAGATGCCTGGAACAAGGCCCGCGCCATCATCGCGGACCTCGGCAAGATCGTCGCGCCGCACGGCGTGCAGGAGTCGTACAAGACGCGCATCGGCGGCATCGACCAGTGGCTCACCGTACGCGGCCAGGAGCGCGACAACCCGATGATCCTGTTCGTGCACGGCGGTCCCGCATCGCCCGTCACGCCGACCCTGTGGCAGTTCGAGCGCCCGCTCGAGGAATACTTCACCATCGCGAACTGGGACCAGCGCGGCGCCGGCAAGACGTACGGCGAGACGGCGCCAGGCGAGGTCGCGGACACCATCCACATCGACCGCTACGTCGACGACGCCATCGAAGTCGCGGAGCACCTGCGCCGGCGCTACGGCAAGAAGAAGCTGATCCTGATGGGCCACAGCTGGGGCACCATCGTGGGCATGAAGGCGGCGCTGAAGCGTCCGGACCTGTTCTACGCCTACGTCGGCATCGGCCAGGTGATCAGCGTGCGCGAGAACGAACGCATCAGCTTCGACTACGCGCTGGAACAGGCGAAACAGCACAAGAACGACGAGGCGCTGCGCGACCTGCAGTCGATCGCGCCCTACCCCGGCAACCAGCCGATCACGCGCGAACGCATCATCGTCGCGCGCAAGTGGCCGCAGTACTACGGGGGCCTGAGCGCGTACCGCAGCGAGTCGGCCTACTACTTCGACGGCCCGCGCCTGTCACCGGAATACGATGCGAAGCAGGTGAAGGACATCGACCAGGGCAGCCTGCTCACGCTGGGGCGCATCCTGCCGGAGTACCTGCAGGTGGATTTTTCGAACGTGAAAAGTTTCCCGATCCCGGTGGTGATGTTCCTGGGGCGGCACGATTACACGACGCCGACGGCGCCGACCGAGGCGTGGCTCAAGCAGGTGAAGGCGCCGTCGAAGCAGGCCGTGTGGTTCGAGCGGTCGGCGCACATGGTGCCGTGGGAGGAACCGGGGAAGACGCTGGTCAGCCTGCTGACGTACGTGCGCCCGCTCGCGAAGTAGGGTGGGCTCCCTGTTTAGCACAGGGTGCCCACCCTACGTTTAATCCACGCTTTAGTGCGTCAATTCCGTGTGTTGAACGTCTACCTTGTTCAACCGGCTGTTGCGCATCCCGTAACCGAAGTACGTGAGAACGGCGACGGCCATCCAGATGGTGAACACGGTATAAGTCGTGCTGGACAACCCACCGACGAGATACAGGCACGCGAGGATCGACAGCCCCGGCACGAGGTAAGGCCCGAACGGCACGCGAAAGCCCTTGCGGCCCGTGTCGCCCTGCTTGCGGCGGATGACCGGCACGGCGATCGACACGACCATGAACGCGACCAGCGTGCCCATGCTCACCATGTCCCACAGGAAGGTGGAGTCGACGAGGCCCGCCACGGCGCCCACGGCGATGCTGACGATCAGCGTGTTCGTCACCGGCGACTGCGTGCGTGGATTGACTTTGCGGAAGGCGTTCGGCACGAGGCCGTCCTTGGCGATGGCGTACAGGATGCGCGTCTGGCCGTAGATCGTCACCAGCGTCACGGAGAACACGGAGATGACGGCGCCGGCCGACAGCACGAGCGCCGGCCACGCTTTACCGGTCACGTTCTGCAGGATCACGGCGAGGCCCGCTTCCTGGCCCGCGAACATCGACGCCGGCTGGGCGCCGAGGGCCGCGATCGCGACCAGCATGTAGAACACCGTGACGATGCCGAGGGCGGCCAGGATGCCGACCGGGACGTCGCGCGTCGGGTCCTTGACCTCTTCGCCGGCCGTGGCGATGGTGTCCAGGCCGATGAACGAAAAGAACACGGTGCCCGCGGCCGCCGTCACGCCGGCCAGGCCGCCGACGCCCTTGCCGTCCGCCGGCCAGACGAACGGGTGGAAGTTGTTGATGTCGAAGCCGGACAGCGCGATCGCGGAAAAGAACACGAGGATCGCCAGCTTGATCAGCACCATGATGGCGTTCGTCGTCGCCGATTCCTTCGTGCCGCGGATCAGCAGGACGCAGCACAGCACGACGAGCAGGATCGGCGGCAGGTTGATATGCCCCGTGTGGAATTCGACGCCGCCGTTCTTGCCCGCGACGACCAGGGGCGAACGCAGCGCGTCGGGGATCTGCCAGCCCAGTGCGTTCTGCAGGAAGTTATTCAGGTAATCCGACCAGCCGATGGCCGTCGCGCTGGCGGCCAGGCCATACTCCAGCAGCAGGCAGGCCGCGACGATGAAGGCGGCGAACTCGCCGACGGTGGCGTAGGCGAACGAATACGAGGAACCGGCGGCCGGCACGCGGTTGGCCAGTTCGGCGTAGCACAGCGCGGTGAGGCCCGCGGTGATGGCGGCCATCAGGAACGACAGCACGACGGCCGGACCGGCCTTCGGCACGGCTTCCACCATCGTGAAGAAGATACCGGTGCCGATGGTGGCGCCGACGCCGATCATCGTCAGGGGAAACAGGCCCAGCGAGCGGCCCAGGGCGTGGGCATGGCCGTCATCGAGCTTGTGCTCGGACGTCTTGGTACGAAAGAGCTTTTGGCCCAGTGTCTGGTTCACGTCGTCGTCCTCTTGGCGCGGGTAGCGCTGTTGTCTTGTCCAAAGTCCGCGATTATAGGGCCAGTTCCCGGCACTGCTTTCACTGCGGGAAAAAAATACTTCCGTTAAATATGCATTTTTAATGCAGATTTAGGTAGAATACGCCCATGGAGTTAGAATACGCTCGTAACCACTGAGCTTATCCGATGCGACTCACCCGATTCTCCGATATTGGCCTGCGTGTCCTGATCTATCTGGAACGGGCGGGAGAACGTCCGCATCCGGTGACGGTGGCCGAGATCGGCAAGCAATTCGACATCCCGCTGAACCACCTCGTCAAAGTGGTCGGGCAACTGGCCAAGCTGGGCTGGGTGCAGGCGACACGCGGACGCAACGGCGGCCTGCGCCTCGCCGCCGATCCCGCCACGCTCACGATCGGCCAGGTGCTGCGCAAGCTGGAAGGCGAAGAAGACGAGCTGGTCGACTGCGAAGGCACGGACTGCGCGCTGAAGATGGATTGCCAGCTGCGCGGCATGCTGCGCGCCGGCATGCGGGCGTTCTACGAGGCGATGGACCGCTATACACTGGCCCACGCCACCGCCGGCAACACGGGCGAACAGGTCGTGCGCATGCACCGCATGTTCTGGGATGGCGCGGCGACGAAATCCGCCGTGGTCCTGCCCGAGCCGGTGAGTGAGGATTAACTTCAGTATTGATGGCAAGCCCGCTATGCGGGCCTTTTTTTGAATCTTAAATCTGCATTTTAAATGCATAATTAAAGGAACCACCATGATTTCGGAAGCTTCCCGCCCCTACATCGATGCCAGCGTCCCCGTCCTGCGCCAGCACGGCCTGACGATCACCAGGCTGTTCTACACGAACATGCTGGGCGCGCATCCTGAACTGACCCGCATCTTCAACATGGGGAACCAGGCCAGTGGGGCGCAGCAGCAGTCGCTGGCATCGGCGGTGTTCGCGTACGCGGCCAACATCGGCAATCCGGGCGCGCTGGGTCCCGTCGTCGAGCGCATCGTGCACAAGCACGTGTCGGTCGGCATCCGCGCCGAGCACTACCCGATCGTCGGCAAGCACCTGCTGGAATCGATCGCCGCCACGCTGGGCGACGCCGCCACGGAACCGCTGCTGGACGCGTGGAAGGAAGCCTACAACTCGCTCGCCAAGCTCCTGATCGAAGCGGAAGCGAACCTGTACAGCACGGCCGGCATCCAGCCGGGCGAGACCCGTCCAATGCGCGTCGTGGAAGTCAGGACGGAATCCGTCAACGTGCTGTCGATCCGCTTCGTCCCCGCCGACGGCAAGCCGGTCCCCGCGTTCAAGCCGGGCCAGTACGTCAGTGTCGCCGTCGACCTGCCGGGCGGCCGTCACCAGCTGCGCCAGTACAGCCTGTCGGACGCGCCGAATGGCGAAAACCTGCGCATCTCGGTGAAGCGCGAAGACGGCGTGGACGATACGCCGGCCGGTGAAGTGTCGAACTGGCTGCACGCCAACGTGAAGGTCGGCGCCACGCTGCAGGTGTCGCACCCGTTCGGCGAGTTCCTGCCGGAGACGGAAGGCGACGCGCCGCTCGTGCTGCTGTCGGCCGGCGTCGGCATCACGCCGATGGTATCAAGCCTGAAGCGCGTGGCACAGGTGAATCCGCAGCGCCGCGTGATCTTCGCGCACGCCGCACGCGACGCGGGCCACCACGCGCTGCGCGCGGAAGTCGACGCGCTGCGGGCCGCGATGCCCAACCTGTCGGTGGTGTCCTTCCACGAAGATGCACAGAAGGATGAGAAAAATCGCGCCGGCGTGATCGAAGGCCGCATGGACGTGGCGAAGCTGCCGGCATGGCCGGTTGAAGAGGCCGAGGTGTACCTGTGCGGTCCGCACAAGTTCATGCAGGTGCAGTGGCTGGGTCTCCTGAACGCGGGCGTGCCGGCCGGCCGCCTGCACCGCGAAGTGTTCGGGCCGGAGCTGCTCGACCACCTGCTGTAATCGACAACGCCGGCCTGCGCGCCGGCGTTTTTCAGTTCACGACCTGGACGAGCTTCCCGCTCACGGTCCGCTGCGACGGATTGCCGTACACGCGGATGCCGCCGGAGCCGCCGCTCTGCGCGACGAGCGACTGCCGCACGTTCGCCGTCATGCCGCCCGACCCCGTCGACGACAGGTCCGCCTGCTCGCTGACGAGGTCCGCCAGGTCCAGGTGACCGGAGCCGTTGGAGCGCGCGGCCAGGCTGCGCACGGCGCCCGTCACGCGCAGCTGGCCCGAGCCGTTCAGGTTCGCCGCCACGCGGTCGCCCTGCATGCGGCCCGCGACCACGCGTCCGGAACCGTTCAGGGACAGGTTGCCGCCGCCGCTCTGCAAGGTCGTCGCGTCGATGCTGCCCGAGCCGTTCTGCGTCACGTCCAGGCTGGACACGCGTCCCGTCAGCAGCACGGATCCCGATCCCCGCCCTTCCACCACCAGCGGTCCGCCGTTCAGGTCCTGCACGGACAGGTGGCCGGACCCGTCGTGGCGCACGCTGGTGAGCCGCGGCACGGTATAGGTCACGCGCACGGGATTGTTGGTGCGGAACGAACGCTCCTTCTCGATGACGAGGCGGTCGCCGCGCAGCTCCGTGCGGATGAATGGCAGCAGGTTGCTGTCCGCCTCCACGACCAGCGAGGTCGCCGGTCCCACGCGCACGTCGACCGTGATCGTGCCGTTCACCTCCAGCGCCGGCACGGTGGCGATCGTGCGCTCGTCGCGCGCGTGCACGCCATTGCCTTCGATGGAATCGCTGGAGAACGGCGTGCGGACCTGGTAATCGCCATCGGCGCCCGGCGCGACGATGATGGCGCAGCCGCCGAGGATGGCGCAGGTGATGGCGATGGCGAGCGGAGTACGCATGGTGGATGGCCTTGTTATGATTGTGATTGACCATGCCACTGTAGCAAGGGCATCCGGTGCCGTCCGCCCGCGTGCGACGGACGGCGCAAAACGCGGAACGAACGGGGGAAAACCAGCGATGACCGTCAGCGCTGGCCCAGGTGCGTATCGCCGAACAAATGCTTGTGTTCGTGCGGCTGCGAGCGCCAGTACTGCGGCGGCGCGCTGACCGTCGCCCCCAGCTCCGCCGCCGCATGCCACGGCCAGCGCGGGTCGTACAGCATCGCGCGCGCCAGCGCCACCAGGTCGGCCTGGCCCGTCTGCACGATGGTCTCGGCCTGCTTCGCTTCCGTGATCAGGCCCACGCCGATGACCGGCATGGACGTCTGCGCCTTGATGCGCGCGGCGAACTCGATCTGGTAACCCGGGCCGACGGGGATCTTCTGGTGCGGCGACAGCCCGCCGCTCGACACGTGGATGAACTGGCAGCCCAGCCGTTCCAGTTCCTGCGTCAGCACGAGGCTCTGCTCCAGGTCCCAGCCGCCGTCGACCCAGTCGCTGGCCGAGATGCGCATGCCGACCACCATCTCGGGCGACACGGCCGCGCGCACGGCCTGGAATACGTCGAGCGGAAAGCGCATGCGGTTCTCGAGCGAGCCGCCGTATCGATCGTCCCGCTGGTTCGACACCGGCGACAGGAACTGGTGCAGCAGATAGCCGTGGGCGCCGTGCAGTTCGATGGCGTCCAGGCCCAGCGCATCGGCGCGGCGCGCGGCAGCAACAAAACCGTCCTTCACGCGCTGCAGGCCCGCCGCATCCAGCGCCAGCGGCACGGTCTCGCCTTCCGCATGCGGGATCGCGGACGGCGCCACGGTCTGCCAGCCGCGGGAGTCCCCCACCGGAAGATTCGCGCCGCCGTGCCACGGCACTTCGCTCGACGCCTTGCGGCCCGCGTGCGCGAGCTGGATCGCGATCTTGATGGGTGCGTACCTGCGCATCGCATTGACGACGGGCTCCAGCGCGGCCGCGTGCTCGTCGGACCAGAGGCCCAGGTCGGCATAGGTGATGCGCCCCTCCTCCGTCACGGCGGTCGCTTCGATGATGAGCAGACCGGCACCGGACAGCGCGAGGTGGCCGAGGTGGATCATGTGCCAGTCGGTGGCATAGCCTTGTTCGGCCGAGTATTGGCACATCGGCGCGATGGCGATCCGGTTGGCCAGCTCGAGCGGGCCGAGCTTGATCGGAGAAAAGAGCTTGCTCATGGGTAGACACTCCCCTTTGCGGTCAAAGAGACAGTCTAGCGCGCATGAGGGAAACGCGTATTTTCAGCCGGCGCGCACTACCATGATCCCCGCGCGCAACCCCACGCGCACATCGGGATTCGGAAACACGACGCACTCCTCGTCGTGCTGAACGGTATAAACGGTATCGCCGTCGCGCGCGATCACGTCCCCCTTTTTCAGCGGCGTGAAGTTTTCCGTATCGCGCCCGAAGCTCATGGTGAAGGCATCGGACAGCTTGGTGATCGACTGGGCCGTGTTGAACACGATCGGCTTGTTGCCGCCCGCCTGCGCTTGCCCGCGCAGCAGGCCGTGCAGGGCCGAGGCCATCGCCGCGAACTGCGACAGGTCGTTCTGCCCCAGCGTGCCGATGCGCCCCAGTTCGACGGTGGTGCCCGCGGCCCCGTGCCGCTCGGCCGTCCAGTAACTGTACGTGCCCGCGGACGCCGGGTTCATGATGACGGCCTCGATGCCGCCGAGGCCCAGCCACGCGATCAGTTCGCGGCGAGGCGCGTCCGCGATCAATTCCGGCACGATGGCGAAACGCGGATAGCGCGATCCGCGGATCGCCGTGTGCAGGTCGAGGTGCCAGCGGCGCGGACCGCTGCCTTCGAAGAACGCGCTTGTGGCCGCGATCAGCGTGTCCGCCCGGCCGGCTTCGAACGTGCCGGCCAGGTCGCCGCGCTGGTCGCGGAACATGCGGTTCAGGTCCGCGTCGATGAAACGCTTGCCCGCCGCGATCGCATCGATGTTCCCAACGCACAGCATCAGGTCCACCACGAGCTCGCCCGGCGTGCGCGACAGGGCCTCGATGGCGTAGGCCACCATCTCGATCGGCCCCGTCTCGTCGCCATGCACGCCCACCGACAGCAGCACGGCGGGACGATCCGGTGACGGCGCGGCCGCCTTCACGGTCAGCACACCCTTCGCAGGTTGCGCCACCACGAAGCCGGCTTGCGCGAAGCGGGCGGCTACCTCGCCGAAGTCGCCTTCGGCCAGCGCCCGGATTTCCTTCGGTAAGGTGGCCGCCATTGCTTACGCCAGGTTCGCGACGGTGGTGGCGACGGTCGTCGCCGCGGTGCCCGACGCGATGCGGTCCGGGCTCGAACCTTCCGACAGCGACCATACGGCCAGCATCGCCTGCTCCAGGTCCGTCGGCTGGACGTAACCGGCCGACAGGCCCATCGCCGCGGTCAGTTCGCCCACGGCCGACTGCATGTCGCCGGTACGACGGCTTCCTTCCAGCACTTCCAGCAGCAGGCGTTGCTGCGTGCGGCGCAGGGCCTGCAGCGCGTAGTTGCGCAGCTGTTCCTGCGACTTGCTGGTGGCGGGCAGCTTGAGGCCGCGTTCCAGCGTGTCGATGCCCGCCTGCTCGCGCAGCAGCATGCCGACGCGCAGGAACTCGGCCAGCGACATGCCTTGCGGACGCTGGACGGAGACGGCCGCGAACAGGAACGCCGCCAGCGATTCGACCGTATCGACGGCCTTCCACGCCTGCACGAACGACGACGACAGGCCGGCGTGGCTGTCCGCGTCAAGCTTCGCCGGCATCAGCTGGCGCAGTTGTTCCGGCTGGGCAAACAGGTTCGACAGCTCTTCCATGCCGCCGGCACCGGCTTGTTCCGCCGGCAGCGACAGCACGCCTTCGATCACGGTACGCAGCATCACGCGGGTGCGGACGTCGACGGTCTGCGATACGTCGCGCGGCACGACCAGCGCGTCATGGTCCAGTGCCTCGAACACGGGCGCCAGGTGCAGCGCGGCCCACGCCTGGCCCCACGCTTTCACGACTTCGGCGTCGTCGATGCGGTGTTCCAGCGCCAGGTCGCGCAGCATCAGCGGACCGCAGCGGTTGACCGACTCGTTGGCCAGCACGGTCGCGAGGATCGCATTGGCCAGCGGGTGCGCCAGCGGATCGCGCGTGGCGACCAGTTGCGCCGGAAAGTACGGGCGCAGGATGGTCTCGGCCCACGGCTGTTCCGTCAGCGGCAGCGCGGCCAGGACGCGCTTGAAGCGGTTCTTGACGTTGGCGACGACGACGGCCAGTTCCGGCGTGCTCAAGCCCAGGCCCAGTGCCTTGCGGCGCTGCAGTTCCGTCTCGCTCGGCAGCTGTTCGAGCTCGCGCGACACGGCGCCTTCCGCCTCCAGGCTCGCGATCAGGGCAGCGTAGCCGTCGACGACGGCGCCGTTCGATTGCGCCTGTGCCTCGCGCACCAGCAGGTGCGTCTGCAGCGTGTTGTCGCGCAGGACCAGCTTTTCGATATCGCCCGTCATCTCGGTCAGCAGGCGGTTGCGCTCGCCCTCGTCCAGCTGGCCGGCGTTGACTTCGGTGTCGAGCCAGATCTTGACGTTGACTTCGTGGTCGGAGCAGTCCACGCCGGCCGAGTTGTCGATCGCATCCGTGAAGATGCGGCCGCCGGCCAGCGCGAATTCGATGCGGCCGGCCTGCGTGGCGCCCAGGTTGCCGCCTTCCGCGACAACCTTCACGCGCAGCTCGTTGCCGTTGACGCGGATGTTGTCGTTGGCGCGGTCCTTCACCTGCGCGTGGGTCTCCGTGGAGGCCTTGATGTAGGTGCCGATGCCGCCGTTGTAGAACAGGTCGACCGGCGCCAGCAGGATGCGGTGCATCAGCTCTTCCGGCGTGAGCGACGTCTCTTCGATGGCCAGCGCGGCGCGCACCTGCGGCGACAGTTCGATGTGGCGGGCGGTGCGCGGGAACACGCCGCCGCCTTCCGAGATCAGTTCCTTGTTGTAGTCGTCCCACGACGAACGCGGCAGCGCGAACATGCGCTTGCGCTCGTTGAACGACACGACGACGTCCGGGTTCGGGTCGAGGAAAATGTGGCGGTGGTCGAACGCGGCCAGCACTTTCAGCTGGCGCGACAGCAGCACACCGTTGCCGAACACGTCGCCCGACATGTCGCCCACGCCGACCATCGTCACCGGGGTCGTGTTCATGTCGTGGCCCATCTCGTAGAAGTGGCGTTTCACGGCTTCGAACGCGCCCTTCGCCGTGATGCCCATCTTCTTGTGGTCGTAGCCGTTCGAACCGCCCGAGGCGAACGCATCGCCCAGCCAGAAGCCGCGCGAGACGGCGATGCTGTTGGCGATGTCGGAGAACGTCGCGGTGCCCTTGTCGGCGGCGACGACGAGGTACGGGTCGTCCTGGTCGTAGCGCACGGTGTCGTTAGGGGGCACGATCTCGCCGCGCACGCGGTTGTCCGTCACTTCCAGCAGGCTTGCGATGAACAGGCGGTAGACGGCTTCGCCTTCGGCTGCCACGACGTCACGCGCCGCATCCTTCGGCATCTGCTTGCAGACGAAACCGCCCTTCGAGCCGGCCGGCACGATGACGGCGTTCTTGACCATCTGCGCCTTCACGAGGCCCAGCACTTCGGTACGGTAGTCTTCCATGCGATCGGACCAGCGCAGGCCGCCGCGGGCGACCGGGCCGCCGCGCAGGTGCACGCCTTCGAAGCGGCGCGAGAACACGTAGATCTCGCGGAACGGACGCGGTTCCGGCACGAGCGCCAGGTGGCTCGTGTCGAGCTTGAAGATGATCTTCTCGCCGTCGTTCTGGTAGTAGTTGGTACGCACGGTCGCCATCACGAGGTCGACCAGCGCGGCCATGATCTCTTCGGTGTCGGCATGGTTGACCTTGGCCAGCCCCGCCTTCAGCGCGGCCAGCTTCGCATCGCCCTCGGCGCGCTCTTCGGCGCTGCGTTTCGGATCGAAGCGCAGCTCGAAACCTTCGACCAGTTCCTTGACGAGGTTCGCGCGCGGGCGCAGCGTCTCGGCCATGTAGCGGGTCGAGAACTTGCTGCCGGCCTGGCGCCAGTAGCTGATGTAGGCGCGCACGAGCTGCACCTCGCGCATCGACAGGCCGCCTTCGATGGTGAGGCCGTTCAGGCGGCCGTCTTCCGCTTCGTCGTTGAACAGCGCGGCGAACAGCTCGTCCGCGACATCGGCGACGCCCGGCCTGGCCAGCTTGGCGGCGGAATCCGCGTCGACGATCAGGCTCGTGATGTAGCGGCGGGTGCCGTCGGCCGTGTCGATCCAGAAGCTTTGTTCGCGGTCGATGGCGACGCCGGCGTTCTGCAGCGCGGGCAGGATGCGCGACAGCGACGGCATCGTGTTCGTCGAGTACAGGCGCAGCGACGTGACGCCCGCTTCATCCGTCTCGATGCGGACCGAGACGTGGCCCTGCTGGCCGTTCGCGATGATCGCGCTCACGTCGCGGAAGGCGATTTCCGGCGCCGTCGCGGCCACGTAGTTCACCGGCAGCGTGGGCAAGAGTTTACGCAGTGCGTTGCGGGTCGGGACGTCTTCGACCGTGTCGGTCAGCGCCGTGTAGCGGTCGTGCCAGCCGTCCAGCACGGACAGCAGCGGTTTCTGGATGTCGGATTCGAGGTCGAGCGGATAACGCGCGGCCTGGGCGATCAGGTAGACGCGGGCCAACGGACCGTCGGCGACGAGGGTCTGCGTGCGCACGTCGACGGCGCCCGAGCTGTCCTTCAGCGCCTGCGCCAGCGCGGCCACGACGGCGGCGCTGTAGCGCTCGCGCGGCAGGTAGACGAGGACGTTCAGGTGGCGTTGATAGACGTCGCGGCGGGCGAAGACTTTCGCGCGCGGCTGCTTGTACAGCGAGACGACGGAGCTGCACACCTGGGCGAGCCAGTCCGGATCCGCTTCCAGCGCTTCCGTGCGCGGCAGCGACTCCAGGATCTCGAGGAATTTCTCGGCGCGGAAGCCTTCCTGGCGCACGCCGGCGATGGACAGCACTTTCGCGACGCGGCCGCGCGCGAACGGCAGGCGCGCCAGCGGCGTCGACGTGGCGGCGCGGGTGAACAGGCCGACGAAGCAGTGTTCGCCGATCGTGTTGCCCTGCGTGTCGGTGTCGCGCACGCCGATGAAGTCCAGCGGCTGGTCGCGGTGCAGCGTGCCGGCCACGTCGGCCTTCACGATCGACAGCGTCTCTTCGCGCTTGGACAGGATCTCGAAGTCGCCCGGGATGTTCTGCAGGCAGGTGCCGTAGACGGGGTGCGACGTATCCTGCAGCACGCCGATGCGGCTCGGGATGTCGCGTTCGAGTTCGCGCACGCCCGGCTTCACGAAGTAATAGGCGTAGCCGAACGGCTCGAAGCCTTCGTTCTTCGCCCAGTCGAGGAACGCGGCGACTTCCTGGCCGGACGGCGTGCCTTGCGCAGCGGCTGCCGCGGCCACCGCGGTCATGCGGTCGGCCATGGCGACGGCGTCGCGGTGCACGATGGCGGCGTCGCGCGCGACCATCTGGATGCGTTCGATGAGTTCGGAGAGTTCGTCCTGCGGCAGGTCTTCCGCCAGCAGGCACAGGACATACGATTCCAGCGGTGCGCCGGTTTCGCCGACGGCGACCACGCGGCCCGCGTCGTCGCGGCGCACAGGCAGCACGGCATTCATGACGCCCGACGCGACGACGCGCTGGCGGCGCAGCGCCATCACGAACGAGTCGACGAGGTAGGGCATGTCCTCGTTCAGGATCAGCAGTGACGTCGACATGCCGCAGCGCCCGTCGGCATAGCGATTCTCCGCGATCTGGCAGCCGTCCGTCGTGCGCTGCGCCACCTGGGCGAAGGCATCCCACAGGATGGCGGCGAGGTTGCGGGGATCGATGCCGGCGAGGTCGTCCTCGTCCAGCGCGCCGATCCAGGCGCCGATCAGCGCGCCCACCGTGTCGGAGGCATTGGCCGGCTTGTTCTCGTTAACCAACGCGAGGGTTTGCGTGCGCAGGTCGTGAGGCATGTCTTTGTTCATTTTTAGCTTCTCCAAAAGCTGGTTGTTGCGCCGGGTTCGGCGCGGCTTGTGGCCACATGTTCCCGGCTGGTACGGACAGGGTTGTCCCGTCCAGATCTCTTATTTAAGCTTCCTGTTCCCGGAAACGATTCGCTATTAAATCATGAAAGGTCGTAAAGACCGGGCAAGCCCAGGATGCGTTCCAGGTCTTCCAGCGCGGCCGCGCACTCGATGGCCAGCTGTGGGTCGGCCAGGTCCTTCGGCTCCACCCGGTCGCGGTAATGACGCTCGACCCACGGCACGAGGCGCGCATACAGGTCTTCCGTCATCAGCACGCCCTGGTGCATGGCGGCCGCTTCCTCGTCCGTGAGCACCACGCGCAGGCGCAGGCACGCGGGGCCGCCGCCGTTGCGCATGCTCTGGCGCAGGTCGAATTCGATCAACTCGTCGATCGCGCCGTTTCCCGACCTTCCGGATGCCACCAGCTGCTCCAGGTAGCGGGCCACGGTCGCGACCTCGCGGCATTCGTGCGGGACGACGAGCGCCATGCCGCCGTCCGGCTTGGACAGCAGCTGGCTGTTGAACAGGTAGCTGGCGACGGCGTCGGCGACGGGAACAAAGCCCGTGTCCACGCGCACGGCGCGCAGGTCGGTGCCGGTGACGCCCAGCGCACGGCGCAGCGCTTCCAGCGTGGAGGCTTCGTCGGCAAAGGCCTGCTCGTGGTAGAACAGCACGTTGCCGTTGCCGACCGCGATCACGTCATTGTGAAACACGCCCTGGTCGATCACGGCCGGGTTCTGCGATGCGAACACGGTGCGTGCCGCATCCAGGCCGTGCAGGCGGGCGACGGCCTGCGACGCTTCCAGCGTCTGGCGCGCCGGGTATTTCACAGGTGCCGGTGCGGACGGGTCGAATTCGACGCGGCCATACACGAAGAACTCGACGCCGGACGCACCGTGGGCGCTGGCGAAGCGCGTGTGGTTGGCGGCGCCTTCGTCGCCGAACGCGGGCGTCGACGGCAGCGGGTCGTGCACGACGAAGCGGTCCGGGTTCGCGAACAGGGCGCGCAGGGTGCGCGTCGCCTGCACGTGTTCTTCCGCGCGGTGCAGCTTGTTGTTCAGGTTCGCGGCGGTGAAGTGCACGCGGCCGTCCGCCGTGTCGGCCGACGGGCTGACGGTAGCGGCGTTCGCCGTCCACATCGGCGATGCCGAGTACGCGCACGCCAGGATCACGGGCGATTCGCGGTACGCCTGCGCCAGCACGTCGGCGTCCGTGCCGGAAAAGCCGAGACGGCGCAGCAGGCGGAAGTTCGGGCGCGCCTGCGGCGGCAGCAGGCCTTGCGCGAAGCCGCGCGCGGCCAGCGCGCGCATCTTGGCGAGGCCCTGCAACGCCGCCTGGCGCGGATTCGACGCGCTGCGCACGTTGTTGAACGAAGCCACGTTGCCGAACGAGAGGCCGGCGTAGTTGTGCGACGGGCCCACGAGGCCGTCGAAATTGAATTCGCGTGCGTTGCGCATATCGTTCAGAAGGTGAGACCGGGCGACAGCTTGGCCGGCATGTCCAGTTCGGAGGTTTCGATGGAGGCGACCGGGTACGCGCAGTAATCGGCCGCGTAATAGGCGCTCGGACGATGGTTGCCGGACTTGCCCACGCCGCCGAACGGCGCGGAGCTGGCGGCGCCCGTCGTCGGACGGTTCCAGTTGACGACACCGGCGCGGACCTTGACCGCGAAGCGCTTCCACAAGTCTTCCGACGGCGAGAGGAGTGCCGCGGCGAGACCGTATTCCGTCGCGTTGGCGGCCTCGATGGCGCGGTCGAAATCGGCCACGCGCACGATCTGCAGCAGCGGTCCGAACCACTCTTCGTCCGGAATGCCTTTTGCATTCGTCACGTCGACGATGCCGGCGGTGACGAAGCCCGCGTTCGGGTCGAGCTGGCGCATGCGCAGCAGCACTTTGCCGCCCTGCGCTTCCATCATCTCCTGCGCCTGCACGAGGCGTTTCGCCACGGCGGCCGAGACGACAGGACCCATGAACGGCTGCGGCTCCGCATTCGACGGGCCGACGGCCAGCTTGGCGGCGACTTCCACGAGGCGGTCGATGAATGCTTGTCCTTGCGGCGTGTCCTGCACGATCAGGCGGCGCGCGCACGTGCAGCGCTGGCCGGCCGAGATGAACGCGGACATCACCGCATGATGCACGGCCGCGTCCACGTTCTGCACGTCCCACACGACGAGCGGATTGTTGCCACCCATTTCCAGGGCCAGCATCTTGCCCGGCTGGCCGCCGAACTGTTTATGCAGCGCGACACCGGTCTGGCTGCTGCCGGTGAACAGGATGCCGTCCACGTCCGGATGCTGCGACAGTGCCACGCCTGTCGCGCGGCCGCCGTTCACGAGGTTCAGCACGCCCTTCGGCAGGCCGGCCTGTTCCCACAGCTGCACGGTACGCACGGCGGTGCGCGGCGCGTATTCGCTCGGCTTGAACACCAGCGTGTTCCCCGCGATCAGCGCCGGCACGATGTGGCCGTTCGGCAGGTGGCCGGGGAAGTTATAGGGTCCGAACACGCCGAACACGCCATGCGGACGGTGGCGCAGCACGGCGTTGCCGTCGGCGACCTTGGCGGCGGTTTCTCCCGTGCGCGCGGCATGCGACTGCACGGAGATGTCGACCTTGTTGGCCATCGTCGTCACTTCCGTGCGGGCTTCCCACAGCGGCTTGCCCACTTCCTCGGCGATGATCGCGGCGAGTTCCTCGTTGTGCTCCTTCAGGAGGTCGCGGAAGCGCTGGCAGATGGCGATGCGTTGTTCGAGCGGCGTCAGCGCCCAGTCTTCGAACGCGGCGCGCGCGGCTTTCACAGCGCGGTCCACATCCTCTGCCGTGGATTCGTTGCTGGTCCAGGTCTGGCGGCCGGTGGACGGGTCGATCGTGTCGAGCTGCGGACCGGAACCGGCCAGCCATGCGCCGCCGATGTAATTAGAGACGTTAGCCATTGTTCTTCCTTACGTTGAGGGCCAGCGAGCGGATCGGATCGCCCGGCTGGCAATGCAGCAGTTGGAGTTCGCGCACGGATAGCGCGACCTTGCGGCCGCCGTCGCAGGCCTGGGTAAGGACCATGCGAAAATCGTCGAGCTTCGTGTTGGAGACGAGCGTGACTTCGCACTCCCCTTCCGGTTGGCCTTCCTCGGCCGTGGCCAGCACGCTGTCGCGCACGGCGCGCAGCTCCGCCACGCGGCCCTGCAGCACGGGGCCCGCGTCGAAGATGTCGACGTAGCCCTCGTAGTGCATGCCTTCCTGCTCCAGCAGCTTCCTCGCCGGCAGCGTGGAGCGGTGCACCTGGCCGATCACGGCCTGTGCGTCTTCCGGCAGGTACGCGACGTACAGCGGCTGGCGCGGCATGAGCTCCGCGATGAAAGACTTCTTGCCGAGCGCCGTGAGGCCGTCGACGTGGTTGAAATCCATCTTGAAGAAGTGGCGGCCGAGGCCTTCGTAGAACGGCGACGTGCCGTCCTCCGCCTGGTAGCCGCGCATCTCGGCGATGATCTTTTCCGTGAACAGGTGCTGGAACTGGGCCATGAACAGGAAACGGCTCTTGGACAGCCACTTGCCGTTGTAGCCCGTGCGGTATTCCGGCATCAGGAACAGCGAACAGAGCTCCGTCGATCCGGTCAGGTCGTTGGACAGGTACAGCGTGTCCATGCGCGTAAACACGCCCAGTTCGCGGCTGGAGTGCACCAGCGTGCCGATGCGGTAGTTATAAAACGGCTCCGTCAGGCCGACGGCAGCCTTGATGGCGCACACGCCGGCCAGGCGGCCGTTGGACGTATCTTCCATCACGAACATGTAGTCGCGTTCTTCGGGCGGGATCGTCTGCGCGAACGATGCCACCGCGGTCTCGACGCGCTCGCCCAGCATGGCGCGGTCCGGCTTCAGCGTGGTCATGCCGCTGCCGACCTGGCGCGCCATCTCGATCAGCGGATCGATGTCGTTCAGGGTGATTGCGCGGATTACGAGCATGGGTTCCTCATGGTTGTGCATCAGATGCGTACGCAGATGACGCTGTCGCCGGTCGCGACGCCGAGTGCCTCGCGTGCCGCGGGCGGCAGGCAGATGGCTTCCGAGCTTTCGGCCGGATCGCACGGCAGCACGATCGCGCGGAACTTGCGTTCGCTGCTGGCCACAGCGTAATTCACCATCGCGGCCTTGCCGCCGCGCGTGGGCGGCTGCAGCTCGGCGTTCGCGACCTTCTTCACCATCGAACCGGAGAACGACCGCAGCGCGTGCTTGTGCGCCTGCAGGATCGGGCCGCCGTCGAAGATGTCGATGTATTCGTCGGCTTCGAAGCCCTCTTCCGTCAGCAGGTCGAACGCGAGCTCGCCGCTCGGGTGGATCTGGCCCATCACGGCCTGCGCGGGACCGGGCAGCAGCGGCACGTACACGGGGTAGTGCGGCATCAGCTCGACGATCAGCGTGCGGTTACGGGCGCCGCCGATCGTGCGCTCCGCATCGAGGAAGTCCATCTTGAAGAACTTGCGGCCCAGCGCATCCCAGAACGGCGACTGGCCACCCTCGTCGGTGACGCCGGCCAGCGGCACGAAGAAGCGGTCGCCGAAGCGGTGCGGCGCCAGCACGGCATACAGCAGACGGGCACGCGACAGCAGCGCGGCTTCGCGGCCGGCCGTGTCGCGGTGGCGGATGTAGAAGCCGGACAGCTGCGAATACGCAGTCAGTTCCGAGCACAGGGTCAGCGCGTGCACGCTGTGGCTGATGTTCAGGTCGCGCGAGACCTGCTGGATCACATCGTTGCGAAACGCGAAATAAGTACCGTTCGAGCCGGCCGACGCATGGATCGCGGCGGTGCCGACCAGCTCGCGGCTGTCGACGTCTTCGAGCACGAACAGGTAGGACTCTTCGCTGGGGATGTCGACGTGGGCGGCGAACGACGCCACCGATCGCTCCACGAACGCGGCGATTTTCTCGCGCGTGCGCGGCAGGGTGTGCACTCCCGGCGTGGACGCGGCAAGCAGCGTCTCGAGGGCGCCGACATCCGCTGGTTCTACCGGACGAACTACGTACATGGATTCTCCCGACAAAGGCATCGAACTCACGGAGCCGGCCGGGCTGGGGTGTCCCCCTTCCGGCCGGGTGGTACGGTGGTCAGCCGGCGAGGAACGCGTCGGCGGCCTGGCGCATGATGCGGTCGGCTTCCGCGATCTGCTCGTCCGAGACGACCAGCGCCGGTGCCAGGCGGACGACGTCCGGACCGGCGATCAGCAGCATCAGGCCCAGTTTTTCCGCGACCTTGGTGTAGTCCTTCGACTTGCCCTTGTAGCCGTCGGCCATCGGCAGGCCGAGCAGCAGGCCCTTGCCGCGCGGCTTGGTGAACAGCTGCGGGTAGTCGGCGGCCAGCTTTTCCAGGTTCGCGACCACCTTGCCGCTCGCCTCGCGCACGCGCGCCAGGAAGGCCGGCTGGTTGATCTGCTCGATGACGGCCAGCGCCACCGACGTCGCCAGCGGGTTGCCGCCGTACGTGGTGCCGTGGCTGCCGACGGCCAGGTACTGCGCGATCTCGTTGGTGGTCAGCATCGCGCCGATCGGGTAGCCGTTGCCCAGCGCCTTGGCCGAGGTCAGCACGTCCGGGATCACGCCCACGTTCATGTAGTCGTAGAAGGTGCCGGTACGGCCCACGCCCGACTGCACTTCGTCGAAGACCAGCAGGGCGCCGGTCTTGTCGCACAGTTCGCGCAGCGTTTTGAGGAATTCGATGTCGCCCGGGATCACGCCACCTTCGCCCTGGATCGGCTCGACGATCACGGCGGCCACGTCATCGGTGATGGCGGCGCGTGCGGACTCGATATCGTTGTAGTTGATGTGGTTGATTTCCGGCGGCAGCGGCTCGAAACCTTCGGTGTACTTCGACTGGCCGCCGACCGACACGGTGAACAGCGTGCGGCCGTGGAAGGACGAGTAGCACGACACGATGCGCGACTTGTGCGGGCCGAACTTGCCGTGCGCGTACTTGCGCGCCAGCTTCAGGGCCGCTTCGTTGGCTTCCGCGCCGGAGTTGGCGAAGAAGCAGCGGTCGGCGAACGTGGCCTCGATCAGGGCCGACGCCAGGCGCAGCACCGGCTCGTTCGTGTAGCCGTTGCCGACGTGCCAGAGCGTGTTGGCCTGGCGGGTCAGCGCCTCGACGACGACCGGGTTGCAATGACCCAGGCTCGAGACGGCGATGCCGGAGGTGAAGTCGAGGTAATGCTTGCCGTCCTGGTCCCAGACGTCCAGGCCCGACGCGCGCACGGGCACCATCGCGGCGGGTGCGTAGGTCGGGACGAGCACCTCGTCGAAAGTCTGGCGTGTGACAGGCCGCGTGGCGACACCCGAGTCGAGCTTAGCATTCATGACGTTTTCCTCATCCAAATAAAAGATTGCGCGGACTCCAGCAGCCGCGCCGAGCGACTCATTATAGAGAAGCCAATGATTGCCGTTCTTTCCAAACTGCGACAGGCATTTTCATTTTTGGACGAGCAACAATTGCTCCAATTCGGGGTCAGGTCCCATTTCTTTTCAAACTTCGGCCAAGCAGCGGCGATGCTCGGCCTATGTCGGCCAACATCGGCGACCTCGTAAAAATAATGTGCTCTGACCCCGAATTTATTGGCTGAGCTTGCGTTGGCGTTCTTCGCGGGGGGTATTGCCGAACAGGGCGCCGAAGGCGGTGGAGAAGTGGGAGCCGGACGAGAAGCCGCACATCAGCCCCACCTGCACGATGGAGTAATTGGTGTCGCGCAGCAGCTGGCGCGCCCGTTGCAGGCGCAGTTCGAGGTAGTAGCGCGACGGCAGGCTGCCCAGGTATTGCTTGAACAGCCGCTCCAGCTGGCGGCGGGACACGCCCGCCAGCTGGGCGATGTCGTCGGTCGACAGCGGTTCCTCGATGTTCGCTTCCATCAGGGTCACGGCTTCCGTCAGCTTGGGCTGCAACACGCCGAAGCGGGCTTGCAGCGCGACGCGCTGGCGCTCGTCCGGGCCGCGCACGCGGTCGACGCACAGGATTTCCTTCACCTGTGCCTGCACCGTCGCGCCGAACAGCACGTCGACGAGGGTCAGCGCGAAGTCGATGCTGGCCGCGCCGCCGCAGCTCGTCAGGCGGGCGCCGTCGATCTCGTACAGGTGCGGGCTCAGCAGGACCTGGTCGGCGCGCATGTCGACGTCGGGATACAGCGACCACGGCAACGCGGCGCGCGCACCGTTCAGCGCGCCCGCCTCCGCCAGCCACAGTACCCCGGCGCCGACGCCGCCCCAGCACGGCGCCGCCCGGCAGCGGGCGATGACCGTGCGCAGGTTGGCGGGACGCAAGCCGGCCTCGGCCTCGTCGGCGACAAGGAGCACGAGATGCCAGTGGCGCTGGTCGGCCGCGAATTTGTCGGGGGTGCGCACGTCCACGTGCAGGCGTTCCGGCCCCAGCACCTTGGCAGCGAGGCGCAGCGGCTGCACGAGGCCGGACCACGTCAGCGAATCCGGCTCGCCCGCATGCACGAGCAGCACGCGCAGCGGCGCCTCTAGCGCGAGACGGGATAATTCAACTTGCTGCATGGGGAAAATGAGCGGGACAATGAGGGATCATCACTCGGGGGCGAGCGCGGCGGCCGGCCGGCTTTCGGCATTCCATTGACTGACTATCATACCGGAGATCAACAAAACCGCGCCGAGCCACCCTCGGCCGCCCATCGCCTCGCCCAGCCAGAAATACGCGAAGAACGCGGCGCCGCCGGGCTCGAACGCATAGATGACGGCCGCCTCGTTGGCGCTCGTGCGCGCCTGGCCCCAGGCCTGCATCGAGATGATGGCGGCCGTGCACAGCACGCCGAGATAGGCGAAATTCGGCGAATACTGCAGTAACCCATGGCCGATGTAGGTCCAGTAATTCGCCGCATCTTCGACGCCGAGCGCGCCCCGCGGCACCTCGCGCGCGAACAGCCACAGCGCCGCGCACAGGGCGACGGTACCGATCTGCGCGGCCGTCACGGTCATCAGCCGGACGGCGCGGCGGGTATAGACTTCCATGACCTTGATGTAGGCGCCGAACGTGAGCGCGGCCAGCAGCGCGAGCGTGTCGCCGCGGCCCCAGCCGCCCCCGCCGTCCCAGCACAGTGCCGCGAGCCCCGCGATCGCGAGCAGCAGCGCGATGACGATGCGGCGCTCCGGCAAGCGTCCGCCGAGCAGGCCCAGCAGCGGCACGACGAGCACGTTCAGGCCGCAGATGAAGGCATTGCGGTTCGAGGTCGTCAGCGCGAGACCTTCCACCTGGAACAGGTAGCAAAAGAACAGCAGCAAGCCGAGTATGCCGCCCAGCATCACGTCCGTGCGGCGTGCGCGCCACAGAAACGGCGACAAGAGCACCGTCGCGATGGCGAAACGGGTCAGAATGATCCAGACGGGAGAAAAGTATGCCGTCAGTTCCTTCATCGCGGGAAATGTCGTCCCCCACACGAGGACGACGACGACGAGAGCAAGGATGCCGCGCAGATGCTGGGTCATGGGTGTGAAAAAAGTCTGGCAAGATTGCTATGGTAACGGACTCGTCCGCAATGACGAAGACTGGGGCCCGCCCGCGCTGGCGGCTATAATCGTTTCATGGGTGAACGATATCTGAAGAGTGTGCGCCTGCTGGCCGAATGCCTGCAAGGGTTCGAGCGCTTCGTCGCCGAACCGGTGCGCCGGCATGGGCTGACGCATCCGCAATTCGACATCATCGCTACCCTCGGCAACACGCCCGGGATGACTTACAAGGAACTGGGCGAGCGGACCCTGATCACGAAGGGGACGCTGACCGGCGTCATCGACCGCCTCGAGCAGAAAGGACTCGTGGAACGCGCGCGCAATTGCGACGACAAGCGCTCGTTCCTCGTGCGCCTGACGGCGGATGGGGATACCCTGTTCCGCAACGTGTTTCCGGCCGTGGTTGCACACGGCAAGCAGCTGTTCGCCGATTATGGCGACGGCGATTTCGAACAACTTGACCACGCGCTGCGCCGCCTGCGCACCCGGCTCGATGCGCCGGGCCTGGTCACACCGGGCGGGCATGTTCCCGCCGACGAAGGATGATATGAATACAGCACTACTGGAAGGCAAAAAGCCGCCTCATTTCGACAAGCACATCATCGGCAACCTGCTGCTGGACGTGGCATCGCCCGCCGAAGTGCGCGAGGAACCGATGGTGATCGGCGTGCGCAACGATGACGGCGAGATCTACCGCCTGATCGGCGCCGCCACCCTGAACAGTTTCATGAACGCGGTCGAGGAATTGTTCGACCTCGGCCTGATTGATGAGCTGCAGGACACCGAGGAACCGAAAGACGGCTGCGACGCCATTTTCAGCGAACCTTGAGGAAAGCCGGGGGGTATAATTTTTTCCCATGGACAGAATCGACGCCCTCAAGAGCATTGCCGCGCAGGCCGGGCGCGGCGACCTCCACTTCCCTACCCACGTCGACGCGACGCTCAAGCTGCAGCGCGCGCTGACCGACCCGGATTGCCACATCGACGAAGCGGCGCGCCTCGTGCAGACGGAGCCGCTGCTGGCCGCGCGCACCGTCGCCATCGCCAACTCGGCCGCCTATAACCGCTTCGGCAACGACATCACCAACGTCAAGGCGGCCGTGCAGCGCGTGGGCTTCCGGACGCTGGGCGCGCTCGCCGCCGCCGTCATCGTGCGCCAGCTCGCGAGCGAAATCCACGACCCCGGACTGCGCGCCAAGGCCGATCAGCTCTGGCTGCACTCGACCCACGTGGCCGCGCTGTCGCAGGTGATCGCGCGGCGCGTATCGTTCGTCGATCCGGAAACGGCCATGTTCGCCGGCATCGTGCACGAGGTCGGCGGCTTTTATTTGCTGTCGCGCGCGCCCGAGTTTCCGGGCCTGCTGGACGGCGGCGCCGACGAATGGATCGAGCATGGCGAAACGGCCATCGGCCGCGGCGTCCTGCTCAAGCTCGGCGTGCCGGCCCCCGTGATGGGTGCGATCGAAGCACTGTGGAACGGCATGCGCGCCCTGCCGCCGGAAACGCTGGGCGACACGCTGCTGCTGGCGAACGACCTGTCTCCCGTCGGGTCGCCGCTGCTGGAACGCGATCCCGGCGTGTCCGGCATGCAGGTCAGCGCCACCATCGACTTCGCCGTCGGCGAAGGCACGCTGAAAACCATCCTCCAGGAATCGGAGGATGAAGTTCACAGCCTGACGGCCGCCCTGGCCTGATCCCTGTTCCTCACATGGATACCGGCCGCTGCATGCGGCCGGCGTCGTTTCGTGCATGATGACTTTCGAGTCACTTACTTTCATCTTGTTACATTCCTTACCGTTTAAGAACTTCTCTTAGGGAAACATGGTGCTATCTTGGCCATATTGCGATTCACGACGAATCGCGAGCCCGAGAACACCCAAGGAGTGAAACCATGAAAAAACTGCTGCTCGCACTGATCGCCACGTCCGCCGTCGCCGGCGCCGCCCAAGCCCAGACCACCGCGCCGCACGCCTACGTCGGCATCGGCGCCGCCACCGCGGACAACAAGTCGACCGACGACTACCACACGAGCGCCAAGATCTACGGCGGCTATGAGTTCGACCAGAACTGGGGCGTCGAAGCCGGCTACACGAACTTCGACAAGCAGGACACTTCCATCGGCAACGTAAAAGGTTCCGGCACCTATGTCGCCGGCAAGTACAGCATGCCGCTGGGCGAGCGCTTTACCGGCTACGGCAAGCTGGGCGTGTCGTACAACGAGCGCAAGTACAGCAGCAGCACGCTGGGTCAGGTCAACAGCTACGACACCGGCCTGTACGGCGGCGTCGGCGTCGAGTACAAGCTGAACCAGAACCTGGCCCTGAACGCCGAGTACGAGCGCTACGGCAAGGACAAGGCGTTCGGCGCCAAGGCCGACGTCTACACCGTCGGCCTGAAATACGGTTTCTAATCTCCCTCCCCGGACCCGGCAACGGGTCTGCTGCACCGGCGTCGTCCCTGCGCAAGCATGGACGACGTTTTTTATTTGCAAAATGGGCAAAAAAAATGCCCGCTCCAGGGAGCGGGCAAAGTCCAAAACTAGGGATGTCCTGAAAGAGACGAGTCCATCTTAGTTCCCCTGGCCCGGGCACTCTGTGCGTTAACACACATTTGTTAAATATTTTGACTAATTTGTGGCTCATCGCAAAAGGACCGAGCCAGCCTGGTTGGATTGAACCGATACAATCCGAACTTTCCAGTTCAATCTCGGTTCGCATGGACACAATACACGAGCAATCCCAGGTCAATGCCAATGACTTGACCTACCGCAGCGGTGTGGCGGCGCGCCTGGCGGGCCTGTCGGTGGAAACCCTGCGCGTATGGGAACGGCGCTACGACCTGTCGGGCACGCGCCGCTCGGCCAGCGGCCAGCGGCTGTACACCGCGGACCAGGTGCAGCGCCTGGGCCTGCTGAAACAGCTGGTCGACCGCGGCCATCCCATCGGCCAGCTGGCCCATTTGTCCACGGACGAATTGCGCATGCTGGGCGGCGGCGGCGCGCCGCGCGACGGGGTGCTTGTGCGGCCCGTCGACGTCGTCGTCATCGGCCTGGGCCTCGCGCGCCGGATCGCCGCGAGTCCGCGCGACACCCTGCTGCTGAACGTGCAGGCCAGTTGCTCGCGCTTCGAACCGGCCGACTGCCTGGGGACCGACCTGCGCACGGAGGTGCTGCTGGTGGAATTGTCCGAACTCGACGAACAGGCGATCCCGATGATCCAGGCGGCCAGCGATGCCCTGCACGCGGCGGCCGTCGTCGTGCTGTACCGCTTCAGCCGGAGCGCGGCCATCCGCGCACTGCGGGCGCAGGGCTGGCTGGTGGCGCGCGTGCCATCCGAGATGGGTGAGGTGGTGCCGCTGTGCCGGCAGGCGCTGGAAGGACAGCATCTGCCGGCCCGCGCCGCCGGCAGCCTGCCCGCGGGGCCGCGCTTCGACGAAGAGACGCTGGCCGGCATCACTGGCGCGAGCAGCGCGCTGGCCTGCGAATGCCCGCGCCACATGGCGGAACTGCTGCTGATGATCGGCAGCTTCGAGCGCTACAGCGCCCAGTGCGCGTCGCGCAACAGTGCGGATGCGCACGTGCACCTGGACCTCCACCAGTCCGCCGGCCAGGCCCGTATGATCCTCGAGGCGGCGCTGGAGCGGCTGGCGCGCGCGGAAGGAATCCCGCTGCCGCCGCCGGCCTGACAAAAAAAAACCCGCTCCTTGCGGGAGCGGGTGAAGTCCAAAACTAGGGATGTCCTGAAAGAGACGAGTCCATCTTACGGCCGCCTTATGTCGGCGCTCTGTGCGCTGTTTCACACAAAGTAAAAAAACAAAAGCCGCCACGGCCAGGCCGGGCGGCTTTTACTGTTTCGGAGACGACGCGTAGTTACACGACGGCGCCGTCCGTTTCGTCCTTGGCCTTGATCGGCTTGATCAGGTCTTCGCGCTTGACGCCCAGCCACATGGCGATGGCGGCCGCCACGAACACGGACGAGTAGATACCGAACAGGATACCGATGGTCAGCGCGATCGCGAAGTAGTGCAGCGTCTGGCCGCCGAAGAACAGCATCGACAGGACCATCATCTCGGTACAGCCGTGGGTGATGATCGTACGCGAGATCGTGCTCGTGATCGCGTGGTCGATGACCTGGGTCACGGTCAGCTTGCGCTCCTTGCGGAAGGTCTCGCGGATCCGGTCGAAGATCACGACCGATTCGTTCACGGAGTAACCCAGCACGGCCAGCACGGCGGCCAGCACGGTCAGCGAGAACTCCCACTGGAAGAAGGCGAAGAAGCCCAGGATGATGACGACGTCGTGCAGGTTGGCGACGATCGCGGCCACCGCGAACTTCCATTCGAAGCGCACGGCCAGGTAGATCATCACGCCGACGACGACCATGATCAGGGCGTTCAGGCCGTTCTGCGCCAGCTCGTCGCCGACCTGCGGGCCGACGAATTCGACGCGCTGCTGGCTCAGCACTTCCGCGCCCGCCGCGTTGACGCAGCTGGTGCGGGCGACTTTCTCGCCCTTGTCGGTGGTCTGCTCGATCTGCTTCGGCGTACCGGCTTCCGCCGCGCACAATGCGTTGAACACCGTGGCCGACGTGCTCGAACCAGGCGTACCCTGGCGGATCGGCAGGCGCAGCATGATGTCCTGCGCGGTGCCGAACGTGGCCACTTCCGGCTGCTCGAAGCCCAGCTTTTCCAGGCTGCGGCGGATCTTTTCCTGGTCGGCCGCGTGCGGGTAGCGCAGTTCCATCACGGTACCGCCCGTGAACTCGACCGAGAAGTGCAGGTGCTTGGTCACCAGGAAGAACACCGCGGCGACGAAGGTCAGCGCCGAGATCACGTTGAAGATCAACGCGTGGCGCATGAACGGGATGTCCCGTTTAATCTTGAAAAATTCCATGGTCTACCCCGGTTATCCTTTCTTGACGGCCGCCTTGGCCGCGGCGGCATCCGCGTTCCACACGGTGCCGATGGCGATCTTGCCGAGCTTTTTCTTGCGGCCGTACCACAGGTTCACGACGCCGCGCGACAGGAACACGGCCGAGAACATCGACGTCAGGATGCCCAGGCAGTGCACGACGGCGAAGCCGCGCACGGCGCCCGAGCCGAACACCAGCAGCGCCAGGCCGACGATGAGGGTCGTCACGTTCGAGTCGAGAATGGTCGCCCACGCATGGCTGAAGCCGGCCGAGATGGCCGCCTGCGGTGTGTTACCCGCACGCAGCTCCTCGCGGATGCGTTCGTTGATCAGCACGTTGGCGTCGATCGCCATACCCAGCGCCAGCGCGATTGCCGCGATACCCGGCAGGGTCAAGGTTGCCCCCAGCATCGACAGCAGGGCCAGCAGGAACAGCAGGTTGCAGGCCAGCGCCACGACGCTGAAGAAGCCGAACAGCTGGTAGTAGATGATCATGAAGATCGCGATCGCCACGAAGCCCCACAGCGTGGAGTGCAGGCCCTTGGCGATGTTCTCGGCGCCCAGCTGCGGACCGACGACGCGTTCCTCGACGAATTCCATCGGGGCCGACAGCGCGCCGGAGCGCAGCAGCAGCGCCAGCTCGGCGGCGGCTTGCGGGCTGGCCATGCCGGTGGTCTGGAAGTTCGCGCCGAATTCGCTCTGGATGGTCGCGACCTGCAGCACGTTGTACTTGCCTTTTTCCTTCAGCAGCGTGGCCATGCGCTTGCCGACGCGCTCGCGCGTCATGGCGCGCATCTTGCGGCCGCCTTCGGCGTTCAGCTCGATGTTCACGGCCGGACGCTGGTTCTGGTCGAAGCCGGCGACGGCGTTGATGACCGAGTCGCCGCTCACGAGAACGTCCTTCGACACGACGACCGGCGCGCCGGCGCCTTCGGTGAACAGTTCCGAATTCAGCGGGATCGCGGCGGACAGCTCGGTGCCCGGGGTGACGGTATCGTCGGTCACGCGGAATTCCAGCGTGGCGGTGCGGCCGATGATGTCCTTCGCGTGGGCGACGTCCTGCACGCCCGGCAGCTGGACGACGATGCGGTCGCGGCCCTGTTGCTGGATCACGGGCTCGCTCACGCCCAGTTCGTTGATACGCTTGCTCAGCGCGGCGATGTTCTGCTTGACGCCCTCTTCCACCACGCGCTGCAGCGCGGCCGGTTTCAGGGTGACGATCAGCTTCAGGTCGGAACCGTCGGCGGCGTCCGAGAACGCCAGGTCGGCATTCTGGGCGCCCAGCGCGTTGCGCGCCTGCGTGCGGGTGGCTTCGTCGCGGAACTTGACCTCGACGTTGTTGCCGACGCGGTCGATGCCGGCGTGGCGGATGTTCTTGTCGCGCAGCTCGCTGCGGACGCTGGACAGGACGCTCTTGATGCGGGTTTCCTGCACGGCCTTGGAATCCACCTGCAGCAGGAAGTGCACGCCGCCGCGCAGGTCGAGGCCCAGGTTCAGCGGCTTGGCATTGATGGCCTGCATCCAGGCCGGCGTGTTCTTGACCAGGTTGACGGTGACGATGTAGTCGGGGTCGGCCGGGTCACGGTTCAGGTCGCGCTCCAGCGCCGCCTTTGCCTTGAACTGGATATCGGGGGACGCGAAACGCGCGCGCACCGAAGCGCTGTCGCCCGAGCCTTCCAGACCCACGGCGTCGGCAGGGATACCGTCGCGCTTGAGTGCTTCGGCAACCCGGGCGGCCGTGTCGCTGTTGACCTTGACTGTCGCCTTGGAGGTCGTCACCTGCAGGGCCGGCGAATCGACGAAATAGTTGGGCGCCGTGTACAGCAGGCCAATCAGCACTGTCACGAGGATCAGTATGTACTTCCAGAGGGGGTAACGATTCATGATGTTCCAGCGTTCAGGATCGGGCGGGAAGCGCGGCGTTCTGGCCGCGCGGCCGGATTACAGGGACTTCAGCGTGCCCTTCGGCAGCAGCGCGGTCACGGCGTTCTTCTGCACGACCACTTCGGTGCCGGCCGCCACTTCGACGGTCACGTACGTGTCGGTCACCTTGACGACGCGGCCCAGCATGCCGCCGACCGTGATGACTTCGTCGCCCTTGGCCAGTGCGTCCATCATGGTTTTCAGTTCTTTCTGGCGCTTCTGCTGCGGACGGATCATGAGGAAGTACATGACCACGAACATCAGGATCAGCGGGGCGAACGTGGTGAGGTTACCCATCAGACCCGGATCGGCTGCACCGGCGGTTTGCGCGTAAGCGTTGGAAATGAACACAAGGACTCCGATTATGAGATGAAAAAACAAGCGCTGTATTCTAGCACCGGCAAACTGGCAACAGCCAGTTTCCCGCCATGTGGGAACTGGCATGCCAAATTGCAAGATGTTATCGGAAATTTAATGCTTTACACGCCGCGGGCGCGGTCCGCGTTGAACTGCAGGCGGAAGGCGTGGAACCGGTCCGCATCGATGGCGTCGCGGATCTCCTGCATGAGGTTCAGGTAGTAATGCAGGTTGTGGATGGTGTTCAGGCGCGCGCCCAGGATTTCCTTGGAGCGGTGCAGGTGGTGCAGGTAGGCGCGCGAGAAATTCTTGCAGCAGTAGCACGAGCACGACTCGTCCAGCGGCGACTGGTCGTCCTTGTAGCGGGCGTTCTTGATCTTGAGGTCGCCGAAGCGGGTGAACAGCCAGCCGTTGCGCGCATTCCGGGTCGGCATCACGCAGTCGAACATGTCGACGCCGTTCGCCACGCCTTCCACGAGATCTTCCGGCGTGCCGACGCCCATCAGGTAGTGCGGCTTGTTTTCCGGCAGGCGCGGGCCGACGTGCTGCAGCACGCGCATCATGTCTTCCTTCGGCTCGCCCACCGACAGGCCGCCGATGGCGAGACCCGGGAAGTCGATCTCTTCCAGGCCCGCGAGCGATTCGTCGCGCAGGCGCTCGTACATGCCGCCCTGGACGATGCCGAACAGCGCGTTCGGGTTCTCGCCCTTGTTAAATTCGTTCATCGAACGCTGGGCCCAGCGCAGCGACATGCGCATCGACTTGGCCGCTTCCTCGGCCGTGGCCGGGCGGCCGTCGATCTCGTACGGCGTGCACTCGTCGAACTGCATGACGATGTCGGAATTCAGCGAGCGCTGGATCTGCATCGAGATCTCGGGCGACAGGAACAGGCGCGAGCCGTCGATGGGCGACGCGAACTTCACGCCCTCTTCCGTGATCTTGCGCATCGCGCCCAGCGAAAACACCTGGAAGCCGCCGGAGTCGGTCAGGATCGGCTTGTCCCAGCCCATGAAGCCGTGCAGGCCGCCGAACTTGTCCATGACGTCCGTGCCCGGGCGCAGCCACAGGTGGAACGTGTTGCCGAGGATGATCTGCGAGCCCACTTCCTTCAGCTCGTTCGGCGCCATCGCCTTGACGGAGCCATAGGTCCCGACGGGCATGAAGATCGGCGTCTCGATGGTGCCGTGGTTCAGTTTCAGGCGGCCGCGGCGGGCGTGCGACAGGCCGCTCGTGTCTTTTTTAAGAAGGGTAAATTCGAGCATGGATTAATTCCTGGTGGCGCGTGAGTGCGTCGTGAGCAGCATCGCGTCGCCATAGCTGAAGAAGCGGTATTCGCTGGCGATCGCGTGCGCGTATGCCTTGCGGATCTCGTCGTAGCCGGCGAAGGCCGAGACAAGCATCATCAGCGTCGACTTGGGCAGGTGGAAGTTGGTGATCAGGCGGGTTACCGTCTTGAACAGGTAACCCGGCGTGATGAACAGGTTGGTGTCGCCGCTGCCGGCCGCGAGGGCGCCCGACTGCGACGCCGATTCCAGCGCGCGCAGCGACGTCGTGCCGACGGCGACGACATCGCGGCCGGCTGCCTGCGCGGCGCGCACGGCGTCGACGGTCTCTTGCGGGATCGTGTACCACTCGCTGTGCATCTTGTGCTCCGCGAGATTCTCGACACGCACGGGCTGGAACGTGCCGGCGCCCACGTGCAGCGTCACGTACGCGATGCGCACGCCCTTGGCCGCGACCTTGTCGAGCAGCGCCTGGTCGAAGTGCAGGCCGGCGGTCGGCGCGGCGACGGCGCCCGGTTCCTTCGAATAGACGGTCTGGTAACGCTGCTCGTCGAAATCGTCGGCGTCATGCTCGATGTACGGCGGCAGCGGCAGGCGGCCGTGGGCCTCGATCAGCTCGAACACGTCGCCGTCGAAGCGCAGCGTGAAGAATTCGCCGGCGCGCTCGCCGACGCCGACCTCGAACGCATCGGCCAGGCGGATGCGCGAGCCGGGCTTGGGCGACTTCGACGCGCGCACCTGAGCGAGCACCGTGCGCGGGTCGAGCACGCGCTCGACGAGCACCTCGACCTGGCCGCCGGTATCCTTCTGGCCGAAGAAGCGCGCCTTCAGCACCCGTGTGTTGTTCATCACGAGCGTGTCGCCGGCCTGCAATTGGTCGACGATGCCGGAGAATTGACGGTCGGTGATGCGGTCGCCGTCCAGCTGCAGCAGGCGCGACGCGCTGCGGTCGGGCAGCGGCACCTGGGCGATGCGCTCGGGCGGCAGGTCGAAATCGAAGTCGGAGAGGGAGTACGTTTTGCTCATCTGGGAAAAACTCGTCGAGCCGCCTTACAATATGGGCTACAGCGTGCGGCGAACCCATTATTTTACACCCGGATTCCGGCCGGCGGGCGCAGGCCATAACCGTTATGCCCAAATCCTGATAAGCCGACAACACGCGCCAACGAACCGCCATGCCAGCCACGAATGCCAAACCGGCGGCCAAAGCCGCAGCCAAACCCGCAGCAAAAAGCATCGAGAGCAAGCTCGCCAAGCTCGGCCTGCGCACGGACATGGACCTCGTCCTGCACCTCCCCATGCGCTACGAGGACGAGACGCAGATCGTCCCCATCCGCGAAGCCTGCCTGCGCGGCGGCCACGTGTCGCAGGTCGAGGGCGTCGTCACGAAGAACGAAATCGCCTATAAACCGCGGCGCCAGCTGCTGGTGACCATCGCCGACGACACGTCCGACATCCAGCTGCGCTTCATGAATTTCTACGGCAGCCAGGTGAAACAGTTGGCCGAGGGCACGCGCGTGCGCGCCCGCAGCGAGGTCCGGCACGGCTTCTTCGGCGCCGAAATGGTCCACCCGGTGTACAAGATCGTCAACGAGGGCGCGCCGCTCCCGAACTCCCTCACGCCCGTGTACCCGGCCGGCGAAGGCCTGTCGCAGACGATATTACGGCGCGCGATCGCCGACGCGATGAAGCGCGTGGACTGGACCGACACCGTGCCGCGCGCCGTGCGCGAGAAACTGAACCTGGCCGAGTTCCAGCCGGCCGTGCGCCTGCTGCACTACCCGCCGCCGGACGTCGACGAGCACGCGCTGACGGAACGCAGCCACCCTGCCTGGACGCGCGTGAAGTTCGACGAACTGCTCGCTCAGCAGCTGTCGCTGAAACGCGCGCAGCAGGCCCGGCGCGAAAAAGGCGCGCCGGTGCTGGGCGCGGTCGGCGCATTGTCGTCGTCGTTTCTGGAAGCCTTGCCGTTCAAGCTGACCAATGCGCAGCAGCGCGTGGTCGAAGAGATCCGCCGCGACCTGCGCGAGGACTACCCGATGCAGCGCCTGCTGCAGGGCGACGTCGGCAGCGGCAAGACGGTCGTCGCGGCGCTCGCGGCCGCGCAGGCCATCGACAGCGGCTTCCAGGCCGCGCTGATGGCACCGACGGAGATCCTGGCCGAGCAGCACTTCCGCAAGATCGCCGCGTGGATGGAACCGCTGGGCGTGAAGGTCGCGTGGCTGACGGGCAGCCTGAAAAAGAAGGAAAAGACGGCGGCCAGCGAGATGGCGGAATCGGGCGAAGCGCAGCTCGTGATCGGCACGCATGCCCTGATCCAGGACACGGTGCAGTTTGCGAAGCTGGGCCTCGTGCTCGTCGACGAACAGCACCGCTTCGGCGTCGGCCAGCGCCTCACCCTGCGCAACAAGGGCTCCGACGGCCTGGTCCCGCACCAGCTGATGATGTCCGCGACGCCGATCCCGCGCACGCTGGCGATGACGTACTACGCCGACCTGGAAGTCTCCGTCATCGACGAACTGCCGCCCGGCCGCACGCCGATCGTCACGCGCGCGATCGACCAGAACCGGCGCGACGAAGTGATCGAACGCGTGCACGCGGCCGCGCAGGAAGGCCGGCAGGTCTACTGGGTCTGTCCGCTGATCGAGGAATCGGAAGCGCTGCAGCTGCAGACGGCCACGGAGACGTACGAGACGCTGGCGGAAGCCCTGCCCGACCTCGTCGTCGGCCTCGTGCATGGCCGCATGAAGCCGGCGGAAAAACAGGTGATCATGGATGCGTTTTCCGCGGGCGAGGTTCACGTGCTCGTGGCGACGACGGTGATCGAGGTGGGCGTGGACGTGCCCAATGCGTCGCTGATGGTGATCGAGCACGCCGAGCGTTTCGGCCTGTCGCAGCTGCACCAGTTGCGCGGCCGCGTGGGCCGCGGTTCGGCCGCCAGCGTGTGCCTGCTGCTGTATCAGAGCCCGCTGGGGCCCGTCGCCAAGCAACGGTTGATGACGATGCGCGAGACGACGGACGGCTTCGAGATCGCGCGGCGCGACCTGGAAATCCGCGGCCCCGGCGAATTCCTCGGCGCGCGCCAGTCCGGCCAGGCGATGCTGCGCTTCGCGAACCTGGAGACGGACCAGTGGATCGTCGAGCAGGCGCGCGACGTGGCGGCGTGGCTGCTCGAGTCCGACCGCACCGAGCTTGATGCGATCGTCGATGCGCACCTGCAGCGCTGGCTGGGCGGGCGCGAGGAGTTTTTAAAGGTGTAACAGGCGGATTACTTCGTCGCTGCCGGCGCCGTCGTATCGGCCGCCGCATCCTTCGCGGCTTCCTTCGTTTCGGCCTTCTTCGCGTGCCTGGTCTTCTTCACGTGCTTCGTGGTCTTCTTCGCTTCCTGCTTCTCGTGCGTCGCTTCGGCCTTGGCGACGGCGGGCGCCGTGGCCGAATCCGGCGTCGTCGTCTGGGCCGGGGCCGGCGTCTGGGCGAAAGCTGCGGTGGCGAACAGGCCGGCGATCAGGGTGGCGATGGTCTTTTTCATGATGAAGGGTCCTCGTGGTTTCGGGTGGTCAGTGATGCACGTTTGCGTCTCACTTGTGCCTGAAAACGGCCCACCCCGCCTCGCTGTTGACGCGATTTACAAACACTTACAGCTCGGCCGTTTGCGCCAGCACCGCCTCGATCCGCGCCAGCCGCGGCGCCACCATCTCGCGGTAGCGCGCCACGAGCTCCGCCCCGGCGCCCTGTGGCGAGCCTGCATCGAACGGCGGCTGCGGATCGTATTCGAGCGCCAGCTGGATCGTGCGCGCGGCGTCTTCGCCCGCCAGCTCGGCCGCCAGCGCGAGGCCGAAGTCGATCCCCGCCGTCACGCCGCCGCCCGAGATCCGGTTGCGGTCGCGCACGATCCGCTCCGCGACGGGTACGGCGCCGAAACGCGTCAGGAACGGCAACCAGATCCAGTGACAGGCAGACCGGTAGCCGTCGAGCAGCCCGGCCGCGCCCAGCACGAGCGAGCCGTTGCACACGGACGTGACGTAGCGTGCGTGTTCTCCCTGGCGGCGCAGGAAGGCCAGCGTGGCGGCATCGCCGAACAGGTCCTCGATGCCGAAGCCGCCCGGCACGCACAGCACGTCCAGCGGCGGGCAGTCGTCGAACGTCGTGGTCGGGTTGATCGTGAAGCCGACGTCGGTCGGCACCGGGTCGCGCGTCTTCCACACGAGGTGCACCTGGGCGCCGGGGACGCGGCTCAGGATCTGGGCGGGACCGGTCAGGTCGAGCTGGGTCACGCGTGGGAACAGCAGGAATCCGATGTGCAGGGTGGTGGTCATGGCAGGCTCCGTTGTCGTTGAAGATGACGTCATTCTAGGAACCGGCTACCATTGGCAGCAATGTCAAACTTGTGTCGATTCCTGCCATGCCATCCACATCGCGCCAGGTTGCGCTGATCACGTTCGACGACGTCCAGGTGCTCGACGTCACCGGCCCCGCCGCCGTGTTCGGCGCCGCCAACGACGCCGCCGGCCGCACGTTTTACCGCGTGCATATCCTGTCGCCCCAAGGCGGCCACGTGACGAGCAACTGCGGCCTCGCGGTCGTGACAAAGCCGCTGGCGAGCGTGAAACCGGGCGCCATGGACACCGTGCTGATGGCCGGCGGGAGCAAGCGCGGCCTGCAGGCGCTCGCACGGGACGCGGCCGCGCAGGCGTGGCTGCACCGCGCCTGCGCCCGCGCGCGCCGCTACGGCTCCGTGTGCACGGGCGCTTTCGCGCTGGCCGCGTGCGGCCTGCTGGACGGCAAGCGCGTCGCCACGCATTGGGAAGCGACGGACATCCTCGGGCGCAGGCATCCCGGCGTCGAGGTCGACGCGAACGCGCTGTACGTGGAGGACGGCCGCGTGTGGACGTCGGCCGGCGTCACCACCGGCATCGACATGTGCCTGGCGCTCGTCGCGCGCGACCTGGGCGACGGCGTCGCCAACGCCATCGCGCGCCGACTCGTGCTGTATGCGCGCCGGCCCGGCTACCAGTCGCAGTTCAGCACCGTGCTGGCGGCCCAGAAAAAGGCGGACAGCCCGTTCGCGGACCTCGTCGACTGGATCCGCACGCACCTGGACGGAGAACTCGACGTGGCCAGCCTCGCGGTGCGCGCGGGCATGTCGCCACGCACCTTCCACCGCCGCTTCACGGACGCGCTGGGCGAAACGCCCGCGCGCTTCGTCGAGACGCTGCGCCTCGACCACTCGCGTGCGCTGCTGCAGACGTCGATGGCGCTGAAGACGGTGGCCGCGCAGGTGGGCTACGCGACGCCGGGCCAGCTGTCGAAAGCGTTCGCGCGCCGGTTCGGTGTCAGCCCGGGGCTGTTTCGTGCGATGCAGGCAGAATAAAAAAGCCCGCATCGCGCGGGCTTCGTAAGGAGGGCTACAAAGTTACTGGGTAACCGGTGCGGCCGGTGCAGCTTCCGGTGCCGGGGTAGCCGGCGTGGCAGGAGCAGCCGGGGTCGCCGGAGCAGCCGAGGCGTCCGACGTGCCCGAGGTACCCGAGCTGCCCACGGCAGCCGAAGAGGCCGGCGTGGCAGGGGTAGCCGGCGTGGCCGGCGCCGCTGCATCGGCGGGCGCCGGTGCCGTCGTGGCGGCCGTGTCTTCTTTCACGGCATGCTTCGTCTTGGCTTTCGCATGCTTGGCGCTGGCTTTTGCTTCCTTGGCGTGGGTCTTGGCCGTCTTTGCATCGGCGTGCGCTTCCTTCACGTCGGCTTGCGCGGCCCTGGCTTCAGCCGGTGCTGCCTTCGTCTCGGTCTTCGTTGCCTTCACATTGGCGTTGTCGACCAGCACGGCTTGCTTGGGAGCAGGCGCCTGGGCGAAAGCTGCGGTGGCGAACAGGCCGGCGATCAGGGTAGCGATGGTTTTTTTCATGATGAAGGGTCCTCTTGGTTGTCGGTCAATATGCACATCGTTGTGTGTGACTTATGCCATCAACGAGCCCTGCCGTCCGTGTGTTGACGAACTTTACAAACGGTTACGTGGTTGACAGATACTTACAAGCGATGCAACGATTTCCCATTGCCAACTAAGGACGCCGATGCCGGCTCCCGCACCGGTTGGCCGCATTCTCGGCCGTGCTGGCGGGGATGCCGGACACGCCGGATGTGGTGCGGCTTCCGGTCAGCGACCTGCGCGCGAGGACGAGCGTCACCCGCACCACCTGGAAGCGGCGTGGGACCTCTTTCGCGAGAAGCGGGCGGCACCTGTGGCATGATCACGGATTTACCCGTCCGTACAACATGAACTCAAGTCATCATACCGATGCGGTCGTCGTGGGCGGCGGCATCGCCGGCCTGGCGATCAGCCGGCAATTGCACAAGGCAGGCATCGACGTCGTCACGCTCGAACGGCGCGCGGCATTTGCGAACGAAGGGTTCGCGATCAACCTTCCCGGTAACGCGATCGCAGCGCTGGATGAAATGGGATTGGGCGAAAGGATCGCCACGCTGGGCCGCCCGACGAAGCGGCGCGAATACCGTGACCATCGCGGCCGGATCCTGTTCGCCATCGACGAGGATGCGTTCTGGGGACAGGCGCACCGGCCCCGCTGCGTGAAGCGGAACGCGTTGATGGATATGCTGCGCGAGGGCCTTCCCGACACGGTATTCCGCATGTCGAGCCAGGTCGAGGGCATTGCCATGGATGCGTCTGGAGTGTCCGTGACGACCTCCGGCCAGGAGGCGTTCACCGGCCGGATCGCGATCGGCGCGGACGGCGTGCATTCGCGCACGCGGGCACTCGTGTTTCCCGATGCGGCCACGCGCGCCGCCATGCTATCGCCATCGAGCTGGCGTTTCCTCGCGCCCGATCCCGGCATCGATTGCTGGACGGTGTGGGCCGGGCCGTCCGGGCTCTTCCTGCTGATCCCGCTGGGGAACGGCGAAGTCTATGGTTGGGCCAGCAGCGACATCGACGCCGGTCACGGCCTCGCGGAGGTGTTCCGTCAGTTCCCGCCCGAGGTGCGGCGTACGGCCGGCTTCCTCGACGCGCATCCCGACAGCGTCCACCATTCGCCGCTCGAGGAAGTCCGGATTCCGTCGTGGGGCAACGAGCGCGTCGTGCTGATCGGCGATGCCGCCCACGCCACGGCGCCCGTCTGGGCCCAGGGCGGGGCACTGGCATTCGAGGATGCGAACGCATTGTCCGCCATCCTCGCGGGTAGTACCGACTGGTCGCAGGCGGCGGCACGCTTCGAAGCGGCCCGGCGTGAACGTGTCGCCCACGTGCAGGCGATGACGGACAAGATGTCGAAGGCGGCCCGCCTGCCGGCGGCCATCCGGAACCTGCTGCTGCCGTTCGTCGGCCCGAAGAGCTACCGGGCCACGTATGCGCCACTGCGCCCCCAAGGCGCACCTGCGTGAATAAAAAAGCCCGCATCGTGCGGGCTTTCTGACGGCGTAACGAACCGGTTACTTGGTCGCGGCGGCGACGGTCGTGGCCTTGTGTTCGGCTTTCATTTCGGCCTTGTGCTCGGCCTTCGCATGCTTGGCGTCGGCTTTCGCTTCCTTCACGTCGGCCTTGGCTTCTTTCCTGGCTTCCTTGACGTCGGCCTTGGCGTCAACCTTGGCTTCCTTGACGTCGGCTTTCGCAGCGGCTTTCGTTTCCTTCACTTCAGCCTTGGCGGCCTGCTTCTCCTGCTTGGCTTCGACCTTGGCCGCGGCCGGCGTGGTGGCGGCAGGTGCGGGCGCCTGGGCGAAGGCAGCGGTTGCGAACAGGCCGGCGATCAGGGTAGCAATGGTCTTTTTCATGATGAAGGGTCCTCAGAGTTTTTGGGGTTCGGTGCACGTCGTTTTGCGCTGCACTTGTCCCTAAAACGGCGCGGCCTGCCCGCCTGTTGACGGGCTTTACAAACGGTTACCGCGCTGACACATCCTTACATCTCAGCAGTTCTAGAAGTTATAGCCGTGCCACGCATCCTTGAAGTCCTTGGCGCGCGCGTCGACGACTTCCGGGCGGGCGCGCAGCCACGCGATCACGGCTTCGCGGTCTTCTTCGGACGGCGAACCGCGCTCGATGCGGGCGACGACGCCTTCCGTCTCGCTGAACGGCTCGCGGCCGCCGAAGCCGCCGCCCAGCAGGCCCCGCTCTTCCAGCGCGCCGAAGAAGTCGTTGATGAAGTCGTGATACGGCTCGCCGCGCATCGGGTTGTGGAAGACGAGTTCGACGTCGAAGCAGTGTTCCTGGAATTCGCCGACGCGCAGCTTCTTGCGCTGGCGAGGCTTCAGGCGCCGCATGCGGCTGGTCGAGCGGGGGTCGCGTTTCATGGATTCTCCTTGGTTGTATGCCGGTCGTCGGCGTCATAGGTCAGGCCGATCTGGCGCCGGATCTCGTCCATCACGCCCATCAGCGCCAGCGTGTCCGCATGCGTCATGCCGGGACTTTCAATCAGGCCCGCGCGCCAGCAGCGCTGCGCCTCGATCACTTCGTGCACGTAGCCGTTGCCGATGTACGGCGTGGGGACGGTGCGCGAAATGCCGTCGGCGCGCACCACCGTCACGGTCTGCGTGCGATGGAACATCGTGTTCATGCGCACGTGGCCGCGTTCGCCGGCGATCGTCAGTTCGCTCGGCAGGCGCGCGCGCAGCGAGCAGCTGCACACCGACATGCCGCCGCCGCCGTGACGCAGCAGGACGCCCGTCTGCTCGTCGACGCCGGTCGGGCCCATGTCGGCGTGGGCCAGTACGGTGTCGACAGGCCCCAGCAGCGCCACGGCGATCGACAGCGGATAAATGCCCAGGTCGAGCAGCGCGCCGCCGCCCAGCACGGGATTGAACAAACGGTGTTCCGGTCCGACGTCGGCCTTGAAGCCGAGGTCCGCGTTCACCTGGCGCACGGTGCCGATCTCGCCCGAGTCGACGATGCGGCGCACTTCCGCCAGCGCGGGCAGGAAGCGGGTCCACATCGCCTCCATCAGGAACAGGTTTTTTTCGCGCGCGAGCTGGACGAGTTCCTCGGCCTGCCCGCGGTTGACGGTAAACGCCTTTTCGCACAGGACGCCCTTGCCGGCTTCCAGCGCCAAACGTACGTTCTCGTAATGCATGGGGTGCGGGGTGCCGACGTAGACGAGGTCCACGTCGGGCGCACGCACGAGGTCTTCGTACGATGCGTAAGCCGTGCCGCCGAATTCGCGGGCGAACCCTTCGGCGCTGGCCAGGTTGCGCGAGCCGACGCCGGCAAGCTGCGCGTCCGGCGTGTCCTTCAATGCGGTGGCAAAGGCCTTGGCAATCTTGCCCGTGCCAAGGATGCCCCAACGTACTTTGTCGGTCATGACGTCCTCCTTAGATGTTGCTGGCCGGCCGCCTGGGCCGGAACACGGTGTGGTCGAGATAGAAGGCTTCGTCCTGGTCCGGCCACCAGCCCGGTACGCCCAGCACGGGCAGCGGGGTGAAGCCGGCCGTGGACAAACCCTCGGCCGCTATCGCCTTGGACACCGCGCCATCGATCCAGTCGCGGCGTCCCTCGCGGCCGAACGCAAAAAAATCGTCGGTAGCGAACACGACGCGTACATGGGCCGTGATCGCCTTGCGCGGCGCGACGAGCTTTTCCATCAGCGCATGCCCGAACAGCCACAGCTCCGCGTCGCGCCCGAACATGGCGCGCCTGTCGAACAGGGCCGAGCGCCACTGGTGCGCGCGCAGGTCGTCGACGAGTGCATGGCCGGCCGCATCGTCGCGGACGACGAGCAGCGCGGCATTCTCGTCAAAAATGGTGGCGGCGTCGCGCGCCGGTCCGCGCGATTTACCGACGCCCGCCTGCGCGATCTGCACGGCCTGCAGCGCGTTCAGTTCCCGCTTGATGCGCGGGAAGGTCTGCCACACGAGGCCATTGAAAAAATCGTGCAGGTTCTCGCGCGTGGGCACGCCACCCGTGGCGCCGATGAAGGCTTCGTACGCCACGCCTTCCGGCAGGTCGGCCTGGGGCACGAAGCGGATCGGCTGCCCCTGGTCGTTGACGAGCCCGAGCCGCGCCGCGTTGGCGTTGAACGCGGGGATGAAGGGTCCTGGAGGCAGGCTGTCGAAGGCGGGACGCACCGTGTCGTACCACGGCCGCGTCCAGTCGAGCTCGGGGAACATCCCGTTACAGCATCTTCCAGCCGATCTGTTCGCCCGCGTTCAGCGGGACGAGTTCCTGCTCGCCCATCGGCACGGTCGCCGGCAGGGTCCACGCCTCGCGCTTCAGGGTGATGGTGCCCTCGTTGACCGGCAGGCCGTAGAAGGCCGGGCCGTTCAGGCTCGCGAACGCTTCCAGTTTATCCAGGGCGCCGGCCTGTTCGAAGGCGGCGGCGTACAGCTCCATCGCGTGCAGCGCGGTGTAGCAGCCGGCGCAGCCGCAGCTGGCTTCCTTCGTGTGCACGGCGTGCGGCGCGGAGTCGGTGCCGAGGAAGAAGCGCTCGTCGCCGCTCGTGGCCGCCGTCACCAGCGCCAGGCGGTGTTCTTCGCGCTTCAGGACCGGCAGGCAGTAATAGTGCGGGCGGATGCCGCCGCGGAAGATCTCGTTGCGGTTGTACAGCAGGTGGTGCGCCGTGATCGTCGCCGCGATCGGGCCCTCGGCCTCGGCCACGTACTCGGCCGCGTCCTTCGTCGTGATGTGTTCGAACACGATCGGCAGTTCCGGGAAGTCGCGGCGCAGCGGACGCATCACGCGCTCGATGAACACGGCTTCGCGGTCGAACAGGTCGATGTGCTGGTCCGTGACTTCACCGTGCGTCAGCAGCGGCATGTCCAGTTCCTGCATCACTTCCAGGGTTTTATAGCACTTGCGCAGGTCGGTCACGCCGGCGGCGGAATTCGTCGTGGCGCCGGCCGGGTACAGCTTCACGCCGTGGATGAAGCCGGTGTCGCGCGCGCGGCGGATCTCGTCCGGTTCGGTGTTGTCAGTAAGATACAGCGTCATCAGCGGCTCGAAGCTCATGCCGGCCGGCAGCGCGGCGAGGATGCGCGCGCGGTATTCGGCAGCCAGCGCGGCCGTCGTGACAGGCGGCTTCAGGTTCGGCATGACGATGGCGCGGGCGAACTGGCGCGCGCTGTGCGGCAGGACGCTGGCCATGGCCGCGCCGTCGCGCAGGTGCAGGTGCCAGTCGTCGGGGCGGGTGATGGTGAGGGTGTCGGGGGATTCGATGATGGACATGGCGGCTCTCGGATTGCGAACCCCGACATTTTACTAGCAGGCCAAGTTGCCGGCACGCGTTGTTTGCTACGCACGATACATTGCAATACAGAACGAAATCACCCGTTGGGGCTAGAATCGTCCCCATGACGTACGATCTGCTCACGCTCGCCCAGCTGGCGCTCATCATCGTGTTCGGTTACACGGTCTTCGGCCTGACCGGGTTCGGCTCGTCCGTGACGGCGATGCCGCTGCTCGTGCTCTTGATCCCGCTGCGCATGGCGGTGCCGCTGATGCTCGTGTTCGACCTCGTCTCCGGCCTGCTGCTGGGTTTGAAGAACCGCCGCTTCATCGACAGGCGCGAAGCCCTGCGGCTCATCCCGTTCATGATGGCCGGGATGGCCATCGGCGTGCTCGCCCTCGTGCGGGCGCCGGAGCGGCTGCTCCTCGTCGTGCTCGGCCTGTTCATCCTGTGCTATTCGGCCTGGAGCCTGCTCGTGCGCGCCAAACCGCAGCCGCTGGCGCCCGTGTGGGCCGGGCCGTTCGGCGTCGTCGGCGGCATGTTCACGGCGCTGTTCGGCACGGGCGGGCCGTTCTACACGATCTTCCTCACGCGCCGCCTGCACGACAAGCTGACCCTGCGCGCTACCATCAGCGGCGTGTTGTTCTTCAGCGCCGTCGCGCGGCTGGTGCTGTTCACGGGCGCCGGGCTGTATCGCGATCCGACGCTGCCGCTGCTGGCGGGGGTACTGCTGCCGTTCGCCCTCGGCGGGCTGTATGCCGGAAACCGGCTGCACCAGTGGCTGCCGGCGGAGCGGATCAAGCAGGCGGTGTGGGTGGTGCTGATTGCGGGCGGGATCAGCCTCGTGTTGCGGAACGTGTAATCAATGGATGATCCGGGCCAGGAACTCCCGCGCCCGCGCCGATTGCGGCGCCGCGAAGAACGCATCCCCCACGCTGTCCTCCACGATCCGTCCCTCGTCCATGAACACGACGCGGTCCGCCACGCGCCGCGCAAAGCCCATTTCGTGGGTCACGACCATCATCGTCATGCCCTCCTGGGCCAGGCCCGTCATCACGTCGAGCACTTCGCCCACCATTTCCGGATCGAGCGCGGACGTGGGTTCGTCGAACAGCATCGCGACGGGGTCCATCGCCAGCGCCCGCGCGATCGCCACGCGCTGCTGCTGGCCGCCCGACAGCTGGGCCGGGAACTTGTCCTGGTGCGCCAGCAGGCCCACGCGTTCCAGGTATTTCAGACCGTTGGCCGTCGCCTCGTCGCGCGAACGCTTCAGCACCTTGACCTGCGCGAGGGTCAGGTTGTCGCGGACGGACAGGTGCGGGAACAGTTCGAAATTCTGGAACACCATGCCGATGCGCGCGCGCAGCGCCGGCAGGCGCGTGGCCGGGTCGCCGACGGACGTGCCGTCCACCTTGATCGTCCCCTGCTGGAAGGGTTCGAGGCCGTTGACGGTCTTGATGAGCGTCGACTTGCCGGAACCGGACGGCCCGCACACGACGACCACGTCGCCGCGCGCGACGCGTGTCGTGCACTCGCGCAGGACCTGGACGGGGCCGTACCACTTGCTGACGTTGTCGATTTCTATCATTTGTTTTCGTCCGATTTGGGTTTGCTTGACAGTACCATCAACGCCTAGGATACTGCCGGGACTTGTCAATATCGCAGCACCAGGCACCCGGCAACTCCCTGATCTTGCACGAGATTGTGCCACGGCAGCTGGACAGGACGGACGATCTCCCCTGCCCCGCCATCCGCCACCTAGAGGAAACTTATGAACAAAAGAAACCGCCTCACTACCTGGATCCTCGTGGGCCTGGTCCTCGGCATCGCCACCGGCTACATCGCGCACACCAGTCTCGCCGATCCCAAGGGCTTCGCCGACACGATGTCGCTGGTCACGACCCTGTTCCTCCGCCTGATCAAGATGATCATCGCGCCGCTCGTGTTCTCCACGCTGGTCGTGGGCATCGCCAAGATGGGCGACGCGGCGGAAGTCGGCCGCATCGGCGTCAAGGCGCTCGGCTGGTTCATCATCGCTTCCCTCCTGTCGCTCACGCTCGGCCTGGTCCTCGTGAACCTGTTCCGTCCGGGCGACGCGATGGCCTTGTCCGGCACCCTGCCGGCGGCCGGCGCCTCGTCGGGCATCACCGCCTCGGGCCTGACGCTGAAGGACTTCATCACCCACCTCGTGCCGACGTCGATCTTCGACGGCATGGCCAAGAACGAGATTCTGCAGATCGTGATCTTCTCGATCTTCTTCGGCACCGGCGCCGCCGCCATCGGCGATCGCGCCGCGCCGATGATCGCCGCCATCGACGGCGCCGCGCACGTCATGCTGAAGGTGACGGGCTATGTGATGAACTTCGCGCCGTTCGCCGTGTTCGCGGCCGTCGCCGGCGTCGTCGCCACGAGCGGTGTCGGTGTGCTCGGCACCTACGGCAAGTTCATGGGCGAGTTCTACCTCGGCATCGCGCTGCTGTGGGCGATCCTGATCGCGATCGGCGTGCTGTTCGTCGGCCCCCGTCTCTTCAAGCTCCTCGGCCTGCTGCGCGAGCCGACCATCCTCGCGTTCACCTGCGCGTCGTCGGAAGCCGCGTATCCGAAGACGCTGGAAGGCCTGGAGCGCTTCGGCGTCAAGAACCGCCTCGCCGCGTTCGTGCTGCCGATCGGTTACTCGTTCAACCTGGACGGCTCGATGATGTACTGCACGTTCGCCACCGTCTTCATCGCCCAGGCCTACGGCATCGAACTGGCGCTGTCCACGCAGCTGACCATGATGCTCGTGCTGATGCTGACGTCCAAGGGCATGGCCGGCGTACCGCGCGCCTCGCTCGTCGTCATCGCCGCCACGCTGAACCAGTTCCACATCCCCGAAGCCGGCCTGCTGCTGCTGCTCGGCATCGACCACTTCCTCGACATGGGCCGCTCGGCCACGAACGTGATCGGCAACGGCATCGCCACCGCGGTCGTCGCGAAGTGGGAGGGGGATCTCACCGATCCCACACTCGCGGACAAGGACATCGCCACAGCGCCGTTGCGCTGACCGGCACCCCGAACCAGGCTCCTCCCAAGGAGCCTTTTTTTTGCCTTCCAAAAATTGTTAAAAAAGGAGATCGTATGTTCTTAAAAGTTGTACGCACGTGGTTCGCACTGTGCCTCATGACGCTGCTGGCCGCCACCGCGCAAGCCCAGACGGCGGCCCGCCTGCCCAACATCATGATCCTCGCCACCGGCGGCACCATCGCCGGCACGGGCGCCACCAGCACGACGACGGTCGGCTACACGGCCGCCAAGGTCGGCGTCGATGACCTGATCAAGGCCGTCCCGGAACTGAAGCAGGTCGCCAACGTGACGGGCGAACAGGTGTTCCAGATCGCCAGCGAGAACATGAGCAACGAGCACTGGCTCACCCTGGCCAAGCGCGTCAACGCGCTGCTGGCCAAGCCGGACGTGGACGGCATCGTCATCACGCACGGCACCGACACGATCGAGGAAACCGCCTACTTCCTCGATCTGGTCGTGAAGAGCAGGAAGCCGGTGGTGGTGGTGGGCGCGATGCGTCCGTCGACCGCGATCTCGGCCGATGGCCCGATCAACCTGTACAACGCCGTGCTGACGGCCGGCAGCCCGGACGCCGCCGGCAAGGGCGTGCTCGTCGTGCTGAACGACCAGATCAACGCCGCGCGCGACGTCAGCAAGACCAACACGACGACCACGGACACGTTCAAGGCGACGGAACTGGGCCTGCTGGGCTACGTGGTGGGCAACAAGGCGCACTTCTACCGCGCCTCGACCCGCAAGCACACGGTCGACACGGAATTCGACGTGAGCAACCTGGCGGCGCTGCCGCAGGTCGACATCGCCTACACGTACGCGAACGTGGGCCCGACCGCCGTCAACGCGCTGGTCGCCGCCGGCGCCAAGGGCCTGATCCACGCGGGTGTCGGTGACGGCAGCCTGCCGAACAAGGTGCGCCCGGCGCTGTCGGCCGCGCGCGAAAAAGGCGTGATCATCGTGCGCGCGAGCCGCGTGGGCCAGGGCATCGTGGCGCGCAATGGCGAAGCGAATGACGACCAGCTGGACTTCGTCGTGGCCGATACCTTGAATCCGCAGAAGGCGCGCATCCTGCTGATGCTGGCGCTGACCAGGACGAACAGCACCAGGGAGATTCAGCGGATGTTCTACACGTATTGAGATGGATGGTTACTGAACGTCCTTGACAGCGTTTGGGGGATCTGTAACCATACTCTCACCACTCCTCCCTTGCGGTGTCATTCAGTTGGCTCTCGTTTGGGACGAAACAGCCGCTCTTCGGGGCGGCTTTTTCACATCTGAAGATCTGCGACGTGACGTCGAACTCTACCTCTCCAAGAAACACAGCCGTCTATGTCGATGGCTACAACCTGTACTACGGCAGGTTGCGCGGAAAAGCTGGCCAAAGTTTATCTGTTCACCGCCCCGGCGCTGGCTACGTTCGCCAGTCATGGCAACGCATCGGTTGAAGCGCAGTCCGCCTACCATCGCGCATTGAAAGCAAAGTACGGCGACCGCTTTGAAGCGATCTACGGCACTCACTCGTTCGATAAAAACGGCACGCTGCTGCCTGTCTACGTATCCGGCCAGCCGTTCGATCGAACACAGCGCACGCGCGTGTGGAAGCTTGAAGAGAAGAAAACCGATGTGAACCTTGCGCTGCACATGTACCGCGACGCATGCAAAGGGCTTTACGATCGAATGATCCTGGTATCGAACGACAGTGACGCTGAACCCGCTCTCGAAGCATTGCGTTCGGATTTCCCGCACATCATGCGCGGGGTCGTGATGCCGATTCGTCCCGTGGTTTCAGGCGTCGCGGCACATCGCCGGCCGAGCGGATCATTGGCCAAGCAGGCTGACTGGACGCTCTCTCACCTGAGCGACAATGTACTCGCCGCGGCGCAGTTACCAGACATCGTCCCTACCAGGAAGAAGCCGATCCGCAAGCCCGCGCATTGGTAGGGCTCCGCGCACTTCGCGTCAAACCAAGGCGTGTCCCTGCATCCTGGTCAGGATCGCCAGCGGACTCGCCTCCTTGTCGTACTGGTGCATGGGCGACAGCTGCAGCGTGTGCTCCATCATGTACTGCCCCGCCATCACGGCGTGCGAGGTCTGGTCCGAGAAGCACACCCACGCGCAGCCCGGCGGGAAGTTGAACGTGACCTGCGGCGCGTTCTTCTGGTAGTCGAGGTCCGACTTCATCGCGTCGTGCAGCTGCAGCATGATGTGGTCGTATTCGCTGCGCAGCGATTTCGTCACGTGCAGCGCATTCAGCACCTTGGCCTGCCATGCCGAATACGGCTTCGCCTTCGGCAGGAAGCGCCGGGCCACGTCCTCGAACGGCTCGCCCACGCGCCACACGCGCGGTTCGCCTTCCAGGTTCACGTTGGTGAATACGCGCAGCAGGCGCTCGCCGTAGTTCGGGCGCGACGGGAACGCGTCCACGTGCATGCGGCGGTCGTCGGCGCGCCACGATTGCACGCGGTTCTGCACGACGGACGGCCGGAAGCTCGTCGCGCCGCGGCGCAGGTGTTCGCCGTACCGTGGCACGAGGTTCGCGAGCAGGCCCTCGGCTTCGGCGCGGAAGCGGCCGATCATCCCGGCCATCAGCGCCTTCGTCGCATCGTCGCCGACCACGCCTTTCAGGTCGCCGGCCGTCGAGAGGCTGATGTTGCGGATCTTGGGGTCGCGGATGTCTTCGCGGAACAGCGCCAGCTCTTCCTTCTGCGGCGCGAAGCCGTGCTGGGCGAAGTTGGGGAAGTACAGCACCTTGCCCGCTTCCAGCGCGGCGATCCAGGCCGGGTTGCCGTGGCCGACGTCGGCCATGTCGATCTCGACGATCTGTTTTTCCATCCTGTTCAATCCTTAATCTTGTACCACTTCGACCGGCGGTGACGCCAGGTCCTCGTCCTGCCTGGCCTGCTGGCGGTCCCACATCTGCCTGTACAGGCCATCCGCCGCGATCAGCGCGGCATGCGTGCCCCGTTCGACGATGCGGCCGTGGTCGAGCACGAGGATCTGGTGGGCGTCCGCGATGGTCGACAGGCGGTGCGCGATGACGAGCGTCGTGCGCTGTTTCGCGATTTCCTTCAGCTGCGCCTGGATCGCCTGCTCCGACTTCGAATCGAGCGCCGACGTGGCTTCGTCGAAGATCAGGATCGCGGGATTCTTCAGCAGGGTGCGCGCGATGGCCACCCGCTGCTTCTCGCCGCCCGACAGTTTGAGGCCGCGTTCACCCACCATTGTCGCATAGCCGTCCGGCAGGCTTTCGATGAAGTCGTGGATCGACGCCGCGCGCGCCGCCGCCACGATGTCCGCGCGGCTCGCGCCCGGGCGGCCGTAGGCGATGTTGTATTCGATGGTGTCGTTGAACAGCACCGTGTCCTGCGGGACGATGCCGATCGCGTGGCGCAGCGAATCCTGCGTCACGTTCCTGACGTCCTGGCCGTCGATGCGGATCGCGCCCTGCTGCACGTCGTAGAAGCGGAACAAGAGGCGCGACAGGGTCGACTTGCCCGAGCCGCTGTGGCCCACGACGGCCGTCGTCGTGCCGGGCGGGATCGTGAAGTCGACGTCGAACAGGATCTGGCGTTTCGGGTCGTAGCTGAATTCCACGTGCGAGAACTCGACCTTCGCGCCGTTCGTTACCAGCGGCTTCGCATCGGGCGAATCGGCCACTTCGCGGTTCTGATCGAGGAGGCCGAACAAACGCTCCATGTCCGCGAGGCTCTGCTTGATCTCGCGGTAGATCACGCCGAGGAAGTTCAGGGGGATGTACAACTGGATCATGAAGGAGTTCACGAGCACGAGGTCGCCGAGAGTCATCGTCTTGTCGATCACGCCCTGCGTCGCGCGCCACAGGATCGCCGTGACGGCCGCCGCGATGATCAGCGACTGGCCCGTATTCAGGAACGACAGCGACGTCTGCGAGCGCACGGCGGCCTGCTCGTACTTCTGCAGGCCCTCGTCGTAGCGCTTCGCCTCGTAGTCCTCGTTGCCGAAGTATTTCACGGTCTCGTAGTTGATCAGCGAATCGATCGCCTTCGTGTTCGCCTTCGAATCCAGCTCGTTCATCGTGCGGCGGAAGTGCGTGCGCCATTCCGTCACGGTGACGGTAAAGGTGATGTAGGTGACGAGCGCAATGGCCGTGATGCCCGCGAACCAGGCGTCGTAGTGCGTGCCGAGGTAGCCCAGCACCAGCGTGATCTCGACGAGCGTCGGCAGGATCGAGAACAGGGAATACGACACGAGCGAACTCACGCCGCGCGTGCCGCGCTCGATGTCGCGCGTCATGCCGCCCGTCTGGCGGTTCAGGTGGAAGCGCAGCGACAGCGCATGCAGGTGCCGGAACACTTTCAGGGCAATCGTGCGCACGGCGCGCTGCGTCACGCGCGCGAATAAAAATTCGCGCAGCTCGGTGAACAGCGTCGTCGAAAAGCGCAGCGCACCGTAGGCGACCAGCGCGCCGAGCGGCAACACGAGCAGCGCGTGCGGATCCGTCGGGCTGATCGTCAGCGCGTCGATGAGCTTTTTCAGCACGAGCGGCACGCCCACGTTGGCCATCTTGGCACCGACGAGGCAGATCAGTGCGGCCAGCACGCGCCACTTGTAGACCCACAGGTAGGGCAGCAGGGTGCCGATGGTAGCCCAGTCGTTCCGCTTGGCGTTCGGATCGGCTGCGGGCGGCAAGGAATCAGGAGAGGAGCGTCGCATGGCGGGGCTTGTCGATTTATGGTTCAATTCAAGACGATTGTAGCTTCTACCGAAAATTCAAGATGACCCAGCCCGAAAATACCACCCCGTCCATCACCCGCCTGCCTGAAGGAAAGATGCCTGTATTGCGGATGATGCCCGCCCCGTCCGATGCCAACGTGTACGGGGACGTGTTCGGCGGCTGGATCATGGCCCAGGTCGACGTCGCCGGCTCGCTGCCGGCCGTGCGCCGCGCGAACGGCCGCGTCGCCACCATCGCCGTGAATTCCTTCGTGTTCAAGAATCCCGTGTTCGTCGGCGACCTGCTGTCGTTCTACGCCGACATCGTCAAGGTCGGCAATACGTCGATCACCGTCTACGTCGAGGTCTATGCGGAGCGCAACCGCCTGCAGACGGACGTCGTCAAGGTGACGGAAGCGACGCTGACCTATGTCGCTACAGGTCCGGACCGCAAGCCGCGCCAGTTGCCGCCGCTGGAATCGCTCATCGCGCAATAAGCGCCACCCGATGACCTGGCCGCGCCGCCTGTTCCTGCTGAACGCCGCGCGGCTGGCTGCGGCGTCATCGTCCCTGCTGCTCGCCAGGCCGTCGAACGCGGCCGGCTATCCGTTCAGCCTCGGCGTCGCGTCGGGCTCTCCATTGCCCGATTCCGTGATCCTGTGGACGCGCGTCGCGCCCGACCCGCTCGACGCGACCAAGACGCCGCCCCTCGCCCTCACCCTGCGCTGGGAAGTGGCGCACGACGGCGCGTTCCACAGGATCGCCGCGAAGGGCACCGCCGTCGCGACGCCGGAACTGGCGCACAGCGTGCGCGTCGACGTGCGCGGCCTGGAACCGGGACGCTGGTACTGGTACCGCTTCATGCTGGGCGATGCCGTCAGCCCCGTCGGCCGTACGCGCACGGCGCCCGCGCCGGACAGCATGCCGGACAGCCTGAAACTGGCCGTCGCGTCGTGCCAGCACTGGGAGTTCGGCAGCTATGCGGCGCACCGCTACCTGGCGCAGGCGAACCCGGACCTCGTCGCCTTCCTCGGCGACTACATCTACGAATGGGGCGCGTACCGCCTGCAGCATCCGGCGCCGGGCGTGCGGATCGTGCGCCAGGACGAATCGTTCACCCTCGCGGACTACCGGCGCCGCTACGCGCAATACAAGACGGACCCCGACCTGCAGGCTGCGCACCTGATCGCGCCGTGGATCGTCACGTGGGACGACCACGAGGTCGCGAACGACTACGCGGCGGACCGCGACGAGCGCCTGTCGCCGAACTTCGTGCAGCGCCGCGCGGCCGCCTACCAGGCCTTTTACGAGCATATGCCGCTGCGCCTGCCCGCACCGAGGAGCTTCGCGAGCGTGCGCATGTTCCAGCGCTACGACTGGGGACGCCTCGCGCGCTTCCACGTGCTCGACGACCGGCAGTACCGCGCGTGGGAAGCGTGCTCGCATCCGGGCATCGGTGGCTCGAATTCCGTGACGCCGCGCGCCTGCCCCACCCTGCTCGACCCGCGCCGCACGATGCTGGGCGCCGAGCAGGAAGCGTGGCTGAAGGCCGGGCTGGCGTCATCGAAGGCGCGCTGGAACGTCCTCGCGCAGCAGACGCTGATGGCGCAGTCGTCGCAGATCCCCGTGGGGAGTGTCGACGGCGGCCGCTTCTGGACGGACGGCTGGGACGGTTATCCGGTCGCGCGCCGGCGCCTGCTCGACACGCTCGTGGACACGCGCGCCGCGAACCCGCTCGTGCTGGGCGGCGACGTGCACACGTTCTACGCGACGGAGCTGCGGCGCGATTTCAACCGGCCCGTGTCGAAGGCGAATCCGGTCGTGGCGACTGAATTCGTCGGCACGTCGGTCACGTCGAATTCGCGCCCGCAGCAGCGCACGTCGCAGTACGTGGCGATGAACCCGCACATCAGGTTCGGGCGCAGCGACAAGCGGGGGTACATGCTCATGGAGATCACCCCGGGTGAAACGCGCACGCGCTTCATGGGGCTGGACGAGGTGCGGGACCCGAAGACCGTCCAGCGCGAACTGGCGGCTTTCAAGGTGGAAGACGGGAAGCCGGGCGTGGAGATCACGGCAATCTGACCACGCGTCGATTACCAGGTGCACTTCTGTCGAGTTTGCAAGTGTAACGACTGTTGACCCTACCCACCATGCCTCTTGACTGCTGCCAACCGTAGGCACGCGTCCTGCCGCAACAATGAAGCTCCCCCTGCTTCTACGAGCTCACATCATGGCACTCGACGTCTACCTGCAAATTGAAGGCATCAAAGGCGAGTCGCAAGACGACAAGCATAAGGACTGGATCGAGGTATCCCACGTCTCATGGCACGTCCACCAGCCACGGGCCACGACGGTATCCACTGCTGGTGGTCACACGAGTGGTCGTGCAGAACTGTCCGAACTGAGCTTCAAAAAACTGGCTGACTTGAGCTCCCCCATCCTTCAACAGACCTGCGCGGCAGGCAAGACGATACCGAAGGCGAAGATTGAATTCATGCGCGCGGACGGAGACGGTAAGCCCATCAACTACTACACGGTAGATCTGGAAAACGTCATGATTTCCAGCGTGCATCCTGACAGCGGCGATGGTGGAACGGTCACTGAGCTCGTCTCGCTGGCGTTCAGCAAAATCAAGTGGAAATACACCCAACAGAAAGTGGCTGGCGGGGCTGGTGGCAACACCTCGGGCGGGTGGGATGCCGCCGCCAACAAGATCCCCGCTTGAGGCGCACATGCCGCGCCCCGTTATCTATCGAGGAAACCTGGAAGAGCTAATCAAGGACAAGACTGGCACGTTCATTGGACGTGACCAGCAGTGCGTAGCCCTGCCCCAGTTCCTCACCAGCGTTGGACACACGAGCCGATGGCAACCAGGTGAGCGGGTCGTGGATCTCAAAACGCTACAACCAGGAACCGTCATTGCGAACTTTATGTTTGAGCACGGGAAGGCTCGTTTCCCTAACATGCATCGCTACCATGCTGCTATCTTTGTCGGGTTCGGTGAGCCAAAACCGGGCGGCGGCTACTGGCGCATATGGGTAGTTGACCAGTGGACGGGGATGCCTGCCGGGAAGCGTTACAAACGGGCTTGGACAAAGGAAGAAATCAAGGCTCGTCACCCAGCCCCAGCCGACGACGCAGACCAATTTTACGTAGTGATGGTCCCATGAAAATCTTTGCATACACAGCCTTACTGCTGTTCTGCTCAACGGCTTACGGTGAGGCTCTGGAATGTCCCAAGCTCTACCCTTCAAACGGGAAAGAAAACGTCCCGGAAGCCCGTTTAATCAGTGCTGGCGTGACTGCGGGTGATGTCGACGGCGGCGGGGACTTGCAGGGCGACATACGAGAGTTCAAGGGCGGAAGAACTGTTGATTTTGCCCTTCCGACAGGTCAGAAACACTTCGTCTGCGTTTATGGAAAACGCTACGAGCACAAGTGGTCAATAAAGCTGGACGACAACTTTAGTCAGTGCAGGCTAGTCGTTAAAGACAAGGTGCGGGAGAACGTGACAGCTAAGCTCACCTGCAGGTAAAGAATCATTCGCCACATGTGAAAAGCCACCGTATAGGTTAATGCCAGTCAGTTAAGCTGATTGGCATTTTTTCATTGGATATTTGTTTCTGGT
>CAMLMV010000005.1 GCA_946481275.1 uncultured Massilia sp. | reverse complement strand
CAGCCGCTGTTCGTCCTCAGTCAAATGACCCCGCCGGCGCCGGCACCGTCGGCCGCACCTGCACCGGCCACGCCGCCGGCGCCGCAGTTCGTCCTCAATCACACGTCGCAGGCGCATGGGCCCCAGCAGCCGCTCTACTACCTCAACCACAATCCACAGCCGGTCTACGATGACCCGTTCGGGCGCCACAACCGCCATCAGTACTTCGCCGGCCGGATGACCAACCTGCTGACCGGACTGTCCAACCGGCTCCTGCCGCGCAGGCGCCGCAACGGCGACGCCTGAGCCGGCGCTCAGGCCAGGGGCGTGCCGTCCGCGGCCACGCCCGCGCCGGCATAGGCCGCGTCGCGCACGGCGCGCAAGGCGTCGGGATCGAAGCGCCTGCCGTCGCTGCCGCGACCGGATTCCCAGGCGCGCAAGTCCTGCTCGACGAACGCCGGCGTGAGCACGTGCCGCGCGAACGCCTGCATGCGCGGGCGGGCATCCAGCACCAGGCGCTCGTAGTTGCCGGTCGTGATGGCGCGGCGCGCGGCGGGCGCCAGCCTGTCCAGCAAAGGCTGGTACAGCGCATCGATCGCTTTCCACAGCGCCGCCCGTTCGCGCGCGTCGAGTGCCTCCGAGCCGAACAGGAAACGGTCCGGATGATCGTCGATGAGCCGCGCCCACGCCCGCACCGACGCATGGTCCGGCATCTCCCGTCCGTCCGCGCCGGTGCGCAGCATGATCTGGCGGGCGATGCGCGACCACGCCAGGTCGACGTGGACGTGCCGCAGCGACGGATCGGCCAGGACCGAACGCAGATAGGCGGCATGCTCGACGGGCTTCTCGACGAAGCGGCCGACGCCGCCGCAATGCGCCCACAGGATGGTCGTGGCCCGCATGCCCGGCATCGCGAACAGCGTCTCGAGCGGGCCCGGGCCGGCGGCAGCGTCGACGTCGCAGCACAACACCACCGGCATGCACATCACGCCGGCGGTGGCGATCACGTCGCGCAGCGCCAGCGCCCTCCAGGCCGGCCCGTCGTCGCCGGTGCCGGCCGCCATGCGCGGGTGCGCGGCCAGCTTGAACAACCGCGCCTGCACGCTCGACGGCTCGCCGCGCAGCCGGTAGGTGAACAGCGGATCGGGCCGATCGTGGCCGGGGCGGCACAGCTGGGAAATGGTGACGAACAACGCGACGGCCGCGTCAAGCTGCGCGTCCGGCACGTCGCCGCCCGGCACGTCGTCCGGCGCGGCGGGCCCGGCGAACAGGCGGGCCGACGCGACCCTGGCCCGGTTTCCGGCGCTGCCGGACGACTTGCCCGCGAGGACGTCGGGCGCACCCGGTGTCAGCAGCGCCGGGTTGGCCTTGCTGCGGGAAACGCCGGCCGGGCGGGAGGTCGCGGCGACGTCGGCCGCCGAGTCGAGTGCCGGCGGCGTGGGATACGCCGTGGCGCCGTGAATGCGTGTCATGCGGATTCCTTGAATGCGAACGGCCGCCATCTTAGGCATCCGCCGGCGCGCCCGCGCGGCCGCCAGCGAAGCGCGGCCCGTCCCGGCGAAGCGCCGGCCGGACTTCGGCGCCAACCGCACGTCTTCGCATCCTGCCCCGGCCGGGAACGGCGGCTCTCGTACGCTACGGTCCAGGAGGATCGCGTTCGCGATTCTGCGCGGCCAACACTTTCACTCTCCCGCAACCCAACGCGCGCCTGCGCATCGAGGAGCACAGCATGAGCAGCATATTTACAAAGATGAAACACGCGTTCCAACATCTCGGCCACGACATCGAGAAGGTCGCCAGTTCGGTCGCCCACGGCGTCGAACACCTCGCGAAGAAACTGGCGCACGACGTCCTGACCGTATTGAAGGATGCGCTCGACCTGACCGAAGCGCTCATGGAAGGCAACATGAAACTGGCGCTGCAGGACCTGGCCAAGCTCGGCTCGGACCTGGAGAAGACGGCGGCCGACGCGGCCACGGGCACCGCCGACATGGCCCTCAAGACGCTCGGCGACCTCCACCTCGGCAAGGGCTTCGACCACCTCGTCGCGGACGTCGAGAAAGGCCTGGACACCGTCAAGGATGCGATCAACAAGGGCACCGACGCGGGCCTGAAGGACCTGGTCAATTCGGCCGAGGGCATCGTCGAACACTCGCTCAACGCCGTCAAGGACCTGGCCCATGGCGACCTGAAGGGCATGATGGGCGAACTGGGCCACGTCGGCGAGGACGCGCTCAACCTGGCGGCCGACCTGACCCCGGAAGGCATGGGCGCCACGATCGCGGCCTCGGCCCTGTCGGCCCTGCACATCGGCAATGACCAGATCAATGGCGCGATTGCCGGGCTGATGCATGGCAGTGTCGGCAAGGTGGTCAAATCGGCGGTGGAAACCGGCGCGAACGCGGGCGCGACCGCGCTGTCGAACGGCACCGTCAGCGACGTCGTCTTCGGCGGTGCCGCGGTGCTGACGGCGGCGTCCCTCGTCCCTGGCGGACGCGGCAAGAAAGGCGGCCACACCTCCACGACCAGCCACGTGTCGGAGCCGTCGAAGCCCCCGAAGGGCGAGCACAAGACCGAGAAGACGGAGCAGAAAGACGACAAGAAAGCGGACAAGAAAAAGGACAAGAAAGACGAGAAGGACGGGAAGGACGACGACAAGGGCAGCGACAAGTCGCCCAAGATCTTCGTCCTGCCGACGAAGAACGATGCGTTCACGCGCAACGTCAAGCGGGTGTAGGAAGTATCGAAATGCCGTTCAGGCTCGGCTGAACGGCATTATTCGAAGGTTCCTTTGTCGACGACGCTACCGTCCCTCGGCGCGGGATGGGGATTCCAGGGTGTGGCGTGGGGGTGTCCGGCGGTCGGAAACCGGCCGTTGACGAAGGTCGCCACGGCCGTTCCTGGCTCGATCGTGCCGCCCCGTGCCAGAACATCGAGCACACGCTCGCCTGGTCGCCAGGTGCTCGTGTGGCCAACCTGCGGCACCATCACCTGCACCAGCCGAGCGCATTCGCCTGTGTCAACCTTCAGCTGGCCTGCAAGGGTGTAGAAGGCCCAGTAGCGAAATGGCATGATGCCTCCCGACTCAGCAGACTTTGTTCGCTGCGCAGTCCCAGCCGCCGGAGGTGTTGCCTTGCGCCACGTCCGAGATCATCACGTTCTCCAGCTCGATCTTGAAGTAGTTGATGGGCTTGCCGTCACCATCGGCCCGCTTGAATTCGAACACCGCCTTGGGAATCGTTTTGCCGGCCGCGCAGGTCCGAAGCAGGACCGGCGTCGAGAGGTCGGCCAGCTTCTGGAAGGCGATGCTGCGCAGCTCGGCCCTGCCGCTGGTATGCCCGCCGGCGGTCGACACGGCCGCAGCTCTGGGCTGATGCACACCCCGCAGTACATGTTCCACCTCGATCCAGTCCTTGTGCTTGTCGTGGGTCGATTTGAGGCCGCTACAGATTGGGAGGCCGCAATGCATCGCCATGCCAGAGCCGGTGTCAAAACGGGCACTCACCCACAACTAGAGAGCGGCGGCAATTATTGCAATGGCCCTGCCGGCAAAACCGTGTACGGTCAAAATCGAACAGCAGGCAGCGCAAACAAAATAAAAATGCCGTCCAGTCTTGACTGAACGGCGTTACGCCCGAAGGCGCGGTTTGTGTTGGTCGGCCGCGTGCGCGGCGTATCAGGGCGCAGCCACGGGCACGGCTGCGCGCTTCATGCGGCAAGCCAGGCGCGGCTTGGGAGCAGGCTGCGGCGCGGCAGCGGCCTGGCGCGCGCTTTCCGCCGCGCCGACCCCGCCGATGGCCGGCGACAGCACCCGCGGCGTCAGCAGGAACATGCGTTGATAGTGCTGCCCTTCGTGCTTGCGATAGCGGAACAGGTCCCCGATCACGGGCAGCTTCGAGAGGCCCGGCACCGCCGTTTCGGTGTTGTCGTCCTGCGTGACGGAATAGCCCGCGATCAGCAGGCTCTCGCCTTCGTTGACCAGGGCCTGCGTGTCGATGGTGCTGTTGCTCACCACCGGCAGCTGCCCCACCTGCTGGGTGGTCAGCTTGCCGTCCTCGATGTGCACGTCCATGCGGATCTGCTGCGCCCCGCCGGGCGCCGTGACGATCGACGGCAGCACGCGCAGCGACACGCCGGCGGATACGCTGTACAGGTCGGCGGACTGGTAGCCGGCCACCTGCACGTAGAACGTCTTCTTGCTGTCCATCAGCGCTTCCACGTTGTCGAGCGTCTCGACCCGCGGGTTCGCGGTCACGCGCGCCTGGTCCTTCTGCTGCAGGGCGCTGATGCGGTTGAGCAGGTACTTGCCCGCGTTGCCGATTACCGTCGTGAGCACGCCGCCCTGGGGCGTGGCGGGCAACGCCCCCGATACCGGAAAGACGCCGAAGCCGCCCGGATTGAGCGAGTCCGGGTTGCCCGCCTGCGGCAGCTGGCCGTTGCCGGTCTGGAGGTCGAGGTGGCCCGTGTGCAGGCGCCAGTCGATGCCCAGTTCGCTCAGGGCGTTGTCGGTGACTTCGATGATGGTCGCGTCGATCTCCAGCACGCCGGGGCGCATGTCGAGCGACTCGATCAGGCTGGCGTAGGCGGCCATGTTCTCGACGCGGTCGCGCACGAGGATGGCGTTGCCGCGCGGGTCCGCTTCGATCGACGGTCCGGCCGCCTGCGCCGGCGCGCGCTCCTCGTCCTGTGCGCGCACCGGCCCAGGCAACCCGGACGGCAGCCCGGGAGGCATACCGGCCGGTGCGCCGGCCAATGCGCCGGCCGGCGCACCGGCCGGCAGCGCGGCGGGCGGCGTGACGGCGCCGAGCCCGGACAGCGCCGGCAGCGGCGGCACCCGGTTGCCGGGCTGGCGTCCGACCGCGTCGTCCTGGGTCTCGCGCATGCTCGGCAGCCGGTAGGCGTCGCGCCGCGCCGGCGCCGGCTCCGTGCCGGCGCCCGGGGCGGCCTGCCCGTACAGGCCGCGCAGCAGTCCGGCGACGCCGCGCACGCTGACGCTGCGCCCATTGATCGTGATGGTCTTGTCGGTGGCCGATGCGTAGCGCAAGGGGAAGCGCCGCACGACCACGGTGTCGCCCTTGACCTGGACATGGTCGATCAGGCGCGCGACGTCGCTGACGAGGTCCACCAGCTGCGGCGGCCCCGACACGACGGCCGTGCGCGACACGTCGTCGTAGCGCACCGGGAAGCGCGGATCCTCGATCTGCAGCCGGGCCAGCGCCTGGCGCAGCTCGGCGGTGCCCGCATGCTGCAGGCCCAGCGTGGCGGTGCGCGCCTCGTTGGGACCGTAGATGCGCAGCACGGCCCCGTTGTAGTACCAGAGCACGCCGAACGAGGCGACCATCTTGTCGAGGAATTGCTGCGGCGGGCTGTTGAAGCGGCCGGTGACGTTGCCCTCGACCTGCGGCGAGATCCACGTCATCACGTGCTGGCTGGCGCCGAAATCGCGCAGGACGTCCTTGAGGTCCTTGCGGTCGGCGACGTATTCGAACCGGTTGCTTTGCCAGGGAATGCGCTCGGCGTGGGCGGGCGATGATGCGGTCATGGCCGCGACGGCGGACGCGGCCGCCAGGAACATGGCGAGCCGCGAGGGCCGGCGGCGTGCGGGAGTCGATGGACGCATGGCGGCGGCACCTCAACCGTAGATGGTCTCGGACGGCGACTCGTGGAACTGGCGGCGGTATCCCTTGGCCAGCACGGAGCGGCTCTTCACGCCCCAGCGGCTGGCGGTGTCGACGATCGAGCTGTTGACCCGCGCGTCGCTGAGCAGTTCGTCACGGATGCCCTCCAGCCGCAGCTTGCGGATCAGGCCGCCGGGCGTCATGCCGATCGAGCTCTTGAAGGTCATCTGCAGCGCCCGTTCCGTCACGCCGATCTGCGCGGCGACTTCGCGCGTGCTCAGGTCGGCGCGCTCGAGGTTCTCCACGATGTGGCGGTACGCGCGCCGGTACTTCGCTGGCAGGCGGGCCGACAGGTCGTCGACCGCCAGCGCGCGGCCGGGCTGCGGGTGGATCGCGCCGGACTCGGGCGCCTCGCTGCGCAGGCAGCGCAGCGCTTCGGCCGTGTAGTTGGCGTAGAGCTTCAGGGCCTGGACCGGATTGCCCTGGCGCGCGGCGAGGCGGGCCACGCAATACAGGTAGTCGAAGTTGCAGCGGCGCGTGCCCAGGTCCGTTTCGACGCGGTTCAGCTTGCCCATCACGGCTTCGGCCACGTCGTCGAGCCCGCCGGCGAACGCCGCCAGCGCGATGTCGATCTTGGTCAGCAGGCCCTGGACGCCGCTGCGGAAATGCTGCCCCTGGTGCGCGATGGCGATCAGCGGCGCGGCGGCCAGGCGGTCGCTGTCGGCCAGCGCGGCCAGGCGCTCGAGATAATCGTGGCGCTGCGTGATCAGCGCCGGCAGCGGCGCCATGATGGTCGTGGCGGCCGTGAGCTTGCGCATGATCTCGGCGCGCTGGTTGCCGGCGTACGACTGGACCAGCTGCGCCGAGCTCCAGAAGACGTGATCGTTCAGGGTGGTGGAGGTGCGGATGCGCAGCTGGACGTCGAACTCGCGCGCCAGCAGGCCGATCACGATGCGCCAGCCCGGCTCCGCGTGGCCGTCGGCCAGCGTGGCCGCTTCCAGCAGTGCATTGTCGGCGTCGCGCTGCAGGCCCAGCTGGTGCTGCACGAGCGCCACGCCGATCAGGGCCTCGATCCGCTCGCCCGCCGTGGCGGCGCCGTCCTGCACGATACGATTGAAGCATTTCGCGGTCGTGGCATAGCGGTCGCGCATCATCAGCTGCCAGCCGGTGTTCCGGCACGACATGATGCGCAGGCGGTCGTTGTCGCTGACGGTGAATTTCTGCGCGCGCCGGTACAGGTCCTCGGCATCTTCGTCGTAACCGAGCAGCAGCGACGCGTCGCCCGCCGCCACCAGGCGTGCGACGTCCGCTTCGCCCAGCTTGCGCGCCGTGCTGTCGATCACTTCGTCGACAGTGCAATAGGCGCGTTCGGCGGCACCGTCGAGCATGGCGCCGGCATAGCCCGGCAAGGTGGCGCGATGCGCGAGTCCGGAGCATAAAGCGAAATAGATGGTCGAAAACATGGTGCACCTCCCGGTTGATCTGTTTGCTGCCGGGTTATCCCGGCGACAAGATCATGGTAAGCGCGATACGCCTCGACAAATCTCAACAAACCACAGCGCAATTCACAACAAACCTCAAATCGTTCACCGCCCCGGCGTGCCTAGCATGCCCTTCGACAGCTGGGTGCCGAGGTCGCCCAGCAGCACGTCGCCCACCACCTGCGACGCGAACACGGCCACCAGGGCAATCAGCATGATCATGCCGATCATGCCGCGCAGCGGCTGGCTGAGCGAGTTCGGCTCGAGCTTGTCGGCCGAGCGGGCCATGATGCCGAGGCCGACGTCGACCAGCACCAGCACCAGCATCACCGGCGTGCCGAGCTTGGCGAGCGCGGTCCACACGGTGTCGGTGCGGCCGATCAGGAACGCTTCGGCCGTGCTGGCCAGCGTGGGCAGCATCACCTGCGGCGGCCACCATTTATAGGACTGGAACAGCGCGCCGAGCAGGAAGCTCATGCCGCCGCCGACGTAGAACAGCGTCGTCACCAGTTGCAGCAACAGGTTCGAGACGGGGGTGCTCTGGTCGCCGCGCAGCGGATCGGTCATCTGGATGTTGTTGAACCCGGCCATGTCGTCGATCAGCGTGCCGACGCTCTGCGCGATCCAGAACACCGGCGCGGCCGCGAAGCCGAACGCCAGGCCGAGGAAGGCTTCCTTGCACGCGAGGACGATCAGCATCGCGCTGCCGGCCGTCTCGAACGCCTGCGGCGACTGCCCGGCGGCGACGAAGAAGGTGAGCACGTAGACGACGCCGTTGCGCACGGTGCCCGGCAGCGCGGTGTCGCCAGTGGCCGGCAGCACGACGAAGGCCACCATGATGCGGATGCCGGTGAGCAGCACCAGCACGATCAGCGTGTGGTACGCGTCGTACCAGTCCATCAGGGCCCGGATCCAGGCATGGGTATCGTAGGTCATCGTTCCCTCGCATAACGTCGGGCCAGCAGGTTGTCCACCGCCTCCTCGTCGGCGGCCAGTTCGGCCGCGTGCGCTGCGGCGCGGCGCACTTCGTCCAGCCTGGCCCGGCACCGGTCGAGCGCCGCGTCGGCGCGCGCGAGCCGCGCTTCCGCCGCCCGCACCCGCTCCTGGTGGCGTTCCACGGCGCCGGCCGCCTTTTGCTCTTCCTTGCGCGCCGCATCGAGCGCGTCCTTGAGCGCCACGCGCCAGTTCTCGTGGCGCACGTAATCCGCCACCGACACCGCGGCGGCACCGCGGAAGCGCGCGGCCATGCCGTCGGCGTGGGCGCCGCAGCGCGCCTGGGCCTGCGCGACGTCGTGCCCGGCCGCGTCGCGGGCCGCCACGCGCTCGGCCAGCGCTTGCCGGTCGCGCGTCACTTCTTCCTCGATGCGCTCGCGGCGCCGGGTCTTGGCGGCGACGATCGCCCGACACTTGCCGATGGACGCCATGCTCATTGCGGCGCGAACCCTGCGATGAATTCATGGGTGTCCGCGCCATCCGCGAAGTCGTCGGTGCGCTGGTTGAGGAATTCGTCGAGCGGGTCGTGCTGCGCGATCGCCTCGTCGGTCAGCGGGTCCGTGCCCTGCTGGTATTCCCCCATCTGCAGCAGCAGCTCGACGTCCTCGTACTTCGCCAGCAGCTTGCGCACGTGGCCCGCGCCGGCGCAGTGCTCGGGCGAGGCCACGAGCGTCATCACGCGGCTCAGGCTGTGCAGCACGTCGATGGCCGGGTAGCGGTTGCGCGCCGCGACCTTGCGCGACAACACCATGTGCCCGTCCAGGATGCCGCGCACTTCCTCGCTGACGGGGTCGTTGCCCTCCTCGTCCTCGGCCAGCACCGTATAAAACGCGGTAATCGAGCCCAGCGGGCCCATGCCGGCCCGTTCGAGCAGGCGCGGCAGTTCGGCGAAGACGGATGGCGGAAAGCCGCGCCGCGTGGGCGGCTCGCCGGCCGCGAGGCCGATTTCGCGCTGCGCGCGGGCGAAGCGGGTCAGGGAATCCATCATCAGCAGCACCCGCAGGCCGCAGTCGCGGAAGTACTCGGCGATGGCGGTGCCCACGTGGGCCGCCTTGGCCCGCTCGATGGACGAGCGGTCGGAGGTGGCGCAGACCACGACGCTGCGCGCCATGCCGTCCTCGCCGAGGATCAGTTCCATGAATTCGCGCACCTCGCGGCCCCGTTCGCCGATCAGGACGATCACATTGACGTCGCAGGCGGCGCCGCGCGCCAGCATGCCGAGCAGGGTGCTCTTGCCGACGCCGGCCGGCGCGAAGATGCCGAAGCGCTGCCCTTCGCCGACCGTCAGCAGCCCGTCGATGACGCGCACGCCCGTGTCCAGCGGCGTGTCGACCATGCGCCGGGTCAGCGGATCGGGGGCGGCGGCCATGACCGGGCGCAGGATCGCGTCCGGCGGCAGGGGCATGCCGTCGATCGGCTCGCCCAGCCCGTCGAGCACGCGGCCCAGCAGCGCTTCGCCGACCGGCACCGACAGCGGGCGGCCCAGGCCGACCACGCGGGTCGAGCGCGACAGGCCCGTCACGTCGCCGAACGGCGCGAGCAGCGCGAACTGGCGGGTGAAACCGACCACCTCGGCGCGCTGCAGCAAGGTGCCGCGCGCGTCGCGCAGTTCGCACAGTTCGCCCAGCATGACGTCGATGCCGCCGACCTTCAGCAGCGTGCCGACCGCTTCGACCACCTTGCCGTGGCGGACGGAGGTTGCGGCGGTGTCGAGGGCGCCGCCCAACGCATCGAGGAAAGCGATGGCGTCCTTCATGGCGTGTCCCAGCCGTCGTCGTCGTACGCCTCGCCGTCTTCCTCTTCCTCTTCGTCGTCCTCTTCCTCGTGCACGTCGGCGGCTTCCTCTTCAGGTTCCGCGCCGCCGGCCTTCAGGGCGCCGATCGCGCGTTCGAGCGCGTCCAGCAGCAGCGGCAGGCCGCCCGTCACGATGCCGTGGTCCCATTCGCACACGCAGCTGCCCGCCTCCGCGTCGGGATCGGCGGTGACCACCGGATTGAGCGGCCAGCGGTGTTCTTCGCACACGGTGCGGAAGGCGCTCGTGGCGGCGTCGACGTCTTCCGGCGCCACGCGGACCGCGAGGTACGAGGCGTCGTCGAGGTGGCGCGACAGGTCGGCGCCGATGCGCGCGAACAGGGCGTCGCGGTCGGCGTCGCCCAGGGTGCGCGCGACCGTGCGCAGCACGACGTCGGCGATGCGCTCGCGCAGCGCCAGCAGCGCGTCGTGCCCCTCCTCCGCGCCGCGCAGCATGGTCTCCTGCGCGTCTTCCAGCGCACGCGCCGCGCCGGCCTCGTAGCCGCGCTGCTCCGCCGTGTCGTATTCGGTGCGCGCCGCCTCGACCAGCTGCGCGGCCTCGTCGCGCGCGGCCTGCCGCAGCGCCTCGGCTTCCTCCTCGGCGGCGGCGATCAGGGCTTCCACCTGCGCGCGGCACTGCTCGGCGGCGCCGTCGAGGGCGACCAGTCCGGCCATGTCGCCGGCCCGCAGGACATCCTGCCCGACGCCGATGCCGCCACGCGGCGATCTCAACCAAATAACCATGTGAACTCCGGAAAAATCTGCGCGGCGTCCGCCAGGAAAGGCGTGCTCGCGCCGGTTGCGGCGGGGCGCGCGTCCGGCGCGCGGTGCAAGGTCAGGGAGACAAGCCGCGCCGCGACGTCCACCGTCAGCGCGCCGTCCGCCACGAGCATCGCGTGGCCGCCGGCGGCCAGGTCGCTGTCCTCGGCCGGCGGCGCCGCGTCGGCGCCGGGCACCTGCAGGCCGAGCCCCACCAGCACGTCGAAGGCTTGTTGGCCGACCGCGCCGGCCAGCGCGCGCCGCTGCGCGCCGGAGACGATCCGCCGCAGCGCGCCGCGCGCCGGGTACAGCCGCAGGGCGGCCAGCACGCGCGGCAGCGCGTCCGCGTCGAGCAGGGCCAGGCGATTGGCGTGCGCATCGAAACTGCTCAGGGGCGCGGGTGCGCCCAGCCAGCCGGCGCGCGCGCCGTACCAGGCGCGCCCGGCGCCGGGCGGCACCGGCACGTCCAGGCGGCGGCAGGCGCGTTCGCCCAGCTCGGCCGCGAGCGCCGCCACCCGCCGTTCGTAGGCGGCCAGCCACTGGGCCAGGCGTTCCGGCGGCGGCGCGGCGTTCATGCGGCGGGGGCGCCGGAGCGCTTGAGCACGCGCTGGACGGCCCCTTTGAGCGAAATGCCGAAGCGGCGGGCCAGCAGCGCCAGCGCGGCGGCCAGGGCGACGAGACCGAGCGCGGCGCCGCCCCAGCGCCAGGCCGCCGAACCCTTGTTCGGCTCGCGCAAGGCCTCCGGCGCCGCCACGCCCTGCACCATCGTGACGCTGACGTTGTCGTAGGTGAGCCCCTCGACAGCGTGCACCACGAGGTTCTTCAGGTTGGGCGTGAGCGTGGCCACGTCGGTACCGGGCAGGTACTGGATGAAGACCGCCGCCGACGACGGCTTGACCGTGGCGGCCAGCGGGTCGTTGTTCGGCAGGACGATCTGCACGTTGGCGTAGGCCACGCCGTCGATGCGCGACAGGACTTCCGACAGCTGCTGCGACACGCCGTAGATGAAGCGCACGCGTTCCTCGGTGGGCGTGGAGATCAGGCCGTCCTTCTTGAACATGTCGCCCAGGTTCTGGAAGCGCTGGTGCGGCAGCCCGTGCGCGCGCAGCACGTCCATCGCGCGGGCGAACTGGTCGCCGTCGATCTCCACGTTCCAGGTCTTGCCGCCGTCGTCGGACTGCTTCGAGGCGTCGACCTGGGCCTCGAGCAGCACCGCCAGCATCTCGTTGGCGTCGCGCTCGGGCAGGTGCGCGAACAGCTGCTTGCTGCAACCGCTCAGCAGCAATGCCATCCCGCAGGCCAGCGCGCACGCCTTCAGCACGTTCACATGGTTTGCCATATCACTGGTTCTTCATCAAAGTCTGCACCGACGTCTTGACGCCCTGGGCCACCATCTGGCCGCCGTACATCTTGCACGCCATCTGCGCCGCCTCGAACTGGATCTTCGTCGTCGCGCCGACGAGTTCCTGCTGCGACATGTACGGCGCCTCGGCGGCGAACCGGTCGATCTGGCCGCCGAATTCGGCGAAGGCCTTGTCCTCGCGGGTGATGGCTTCGGTCATCGCCGACGGGCCGTGCGCCCGCGACGCTTCCGGCGGCGCCAGGCGCGCGGCGTCCAGCTTGCTGCGGAACAGGTCCACCAGCTCGCTGGCGGGCTGCGCGGACGGAGCGGCCGGGGCGATCGCCTGCGGCGCGGACGGCGGCGCCAGGGTGGAGATCGGCGGCAGGGGCTGGATAGGGATCGTCATGACGGGCTCCTCAGGCGCGCAGGTGGCGCTGCCGCATCATCTTCTGCAATTCGGCCAGGTCGACCGGCGCCTCGGCGCTGGCGGCGGCGCGGCGCGTGCTGGCCTTGCCCAGCAGCGCATTCACGATGTCGACGGAATCCTGGTCCTCGTTGCGGTTGATGACGTCGTTGGCGTACGAGCGCCACGACGGGTCCTCCAGCCCGTACAGCGTCACGGCCAGCAGCGCGTTGACGTAGGGGCCGAACGCGCCGCGCAGGGGGCGCTGTTCGAGGTCGCGCAGGTAGCGCAGGGCGCCGGCGAAGTCGTGCCGCCGGATCAGCATCCAGGCGTCGTAGGCGTGCAGCTCGACGAAGTTCGGGCGCAGGATGTGCAGGGCGGTGAGAACCCGTTCGGATTGCTCGAGATGGCCATGCTTGGCGCCGAACATCAAGACTTCGATCAACGCCGCGATCAGGCGGTTACTGCATTGGGACACGGACATGGTTCGCTCCTGTTGGATGGGCCGCGCTGGACTCGGCGGCATGACGCACACCTTACCGGCCGCCCGCCTCTTCCCGCGGGCCGGAGCCGAAATCCCCGCGCGCCAAACGAAGGGCCCCCTTCGCCCGCCCCCGACTTCGCGTATTGGGCCGCCGCTTCGCGCGGGCCGCCGGCCGGCCGCGCCGCCCCGCCGACAATGGCGACCGGAAGGGGGATGCGCATGTCCGACGAAAAAACCGAACAACCCAGCGACAAGAAGCTGCGCGACGCGCGCCGCGACGGCGAGACGAGCAAGAGTACCGACCTGCCGTTCGCCGCGATCCTGCTGTGCGCCTGGCTGGGCTTCTCGCTCGCAGGCGGGCCCATGGCCGAACAATTGCGCCTGCTGATGCTCGGCGGGCTCGACGTCAAGCGCGCGCAGAACGACCTGCGCGTGGCCGACGCGCTCGTCGCCGCGGCCACCCACGGCCTGGTCCTCGTGCTGCCGGTGGTGGCCGTCGCGGCGCTCGCGGCGACCGGCGCGCTGGTGGCCCAGGTCGGCCTGCAGACGTCGTTCAAGCCGCTGGAACTCAAGTTCGACGCCATCAACCCCGCCTCGGGCCTGAAGCGCATCTTTTCGCTGCGTTCGCTGATCGACCTGCTCAAGACGGTGCTGAAGGCGCTGCTGATCGGCGCCGTGCTGTACCGCACCGGCATGCTGCTGGTGCCGCTGGCGCTCGGCGTGGTCTACCAGCCGGTCGGCGGCCTCGCCGACGTCGCCTGGGGCGTGCTGTGCAAGGTGTTCGGCGTGGCCGGCGTGCTGTACGCGATCGTCGGCGTGGCCGACTACGGCATCCAGCACTGGCTGTTCGTGCGCGACCACAAGATGAGCAAGGACGAGGTCAAGCGCGAGAACAAGGATTCGGAAGGGGACCCGCACATCAAGAACGAGCGCCGCAAGATCGGGCGCGAGAACGCCTCCGCCCCGCCGAACGAATCGGTGGCCAACGCCAACGTGGTGGTGGTCAACCCGACCCACTACGCGGTGGCGCTGCGCTACGACCCCGGCGAGACTGGCCTGCCGCGCGTGATCGCCAAGGGCGTCGACGGCGACGCCAGGGTGATCCGCGAACAGGCCATGCGCTTCGGCGTGCCGATCGTCGGCAACCCGCCGCTGGCGCGCGCGCTGTTCCTCGTGGCCGTCAACGACGCCATTCCGGAACCGCTGTTCGACTCCGTCGCCGCCGTGCTGGCGTGGGTCGAGGACATGCGGGCGCCGCGCGCCTCCACCCAGGACGCAACTCCATGACCAAGAGGTAACCCATGAAATCATTCCGCCTGAACGACCTGGGAGGGGAAGTCTCGATCGCCGTGCTCATCGTCGCGGTGATCGCATTGATGATCCTGCCGCTGCCGACCATCGTGATCGACAGCCTGCTGGCGCTCAACATCACGATCAGCGTGCTGCTGCTGATGGTGACGCTGTACATCCCGAACGCGACGTCGCTGTACTCGTTCCCGTCGCTGCTGCTGTTCACCACGCTGTTCCGGCTGTCGCTGAACATCGCCTCGACCAAGTCGATCCTGCTGCATGCCGAGGCCGGCCACATCATCGAAAGCTTCGGCGAGCTGGTCGTCGGCGGCAACCTGGTCGTCGGCCTCGTCGTGTTCCTGATCATCGCCATCGTCCAGTTCATCGTCATCGCCAAGGGGTCGGAACGGGTGGCCGAGGTCGGCGCGCGCTTCACGCTGGACGCGATGCCCGGCAAGCAGATGAGTATCGACGCCGACGTCCGCGCCGGCAACCTGACCGCCGAGGAGGCGCAGCGCCGCCGCACCATGTTGTCGATCGAGAGCCAGCTGCACGGCGGCATGGATGGCGCCATGAAGTTCGTCAAGGGCGACGCCATCGCCGGGCTGGTGATCACGATGGTCAACATCCTGGCCGGCATCGTCATCGGCGTGACGTACCACAGCATGTCGGCGGCGGACGCGGCCAACCGCTTCGCCGTGCTGTCGGTGGGCGACGCGATGGTCTCGCAAATCCCCTCCCTCTTGATTTCCGTCGCGGCCGGCGTGCTCATCACGCGGGTGTCCGACGAGCACAGCAAGCCGCGCTCGCTCGGCACCGAAATCGTCAAGCAGCTGAGCACCAATTCGCGCGCCCTCTACAGCGCGGCGGCCATGCTGATCGGCTTCGCGCTGGTGCCGGGCTTCCCGTGGCCGATGTTCCTGCTGCTCGCGGCCGCGCTGTTCGCCGGCGCGCGCATCATGGGCAAGCAGGTCCTCGACCGCGCGCCGGCGGCCGGCCCGGAACTGTCCGCGCTGCGCGCCGACGGCGCCAAGGGCCAGGCCCCGACCATTGCCGCGCAGGCGCCGGCGTTCTCCGCGCCGCTGTCCGTGCGCCTCTCCCCCGCGCTCGCCGACCGCCTCGATGCCGCCGAGCTGAACCGTGCATTCATGGCCGCCCGCGGCGCCCTCGTCGACGAGCTGGGACTGCCGTTCCCGCGCGCCGCCGTGTGGACGACCGAGTCCCTCGCCGGCATGGCGGTCGAGATCCTGCTGCACGACGTGCCGCAGCCCGCGCTCGAACTGCCGGCCAAGCCGGAGCGTCCCGAACGCGCGCTGGCCGACGCCGTGGGCGCGGCGGTGCGCGCGCACGCCCACCTGTTCATTGGCGTCCAGGAAACGCAATGGATCCTCGACCGGGTCGGCACCGAATATCCGGGCCTCGTGGCGGAAGTCCAGAAAGTGATGCCGGTGCTGCGCATCGCCGAGGTCCTCAAGCGCCTGCTCGAGGAACACGTACCGATCCGCAACCAGCGCGCCATCCTCGAGAGCCTCGTGAACTGGGGCGCCAAGGAAAAAGACCTGCTGCTTCTCACCGAATACGTGCGGGGCGACCTGGGCCGCTTCATCGCCCACCGCGCCGCCGGCGGCAGCCAGTTGCCGGCGATCGTGCTCGACGTCGAAGTCGAGCAGACCATCCGCCAGGCGATCAAGCAGACCCCGGCCGGCAACTACCTGACGCTGGAGCCGCAGCAGATCGACCAGCTGCTGGCGTCGCTGGAACGCCTCGTCGGCGCCAATCCGCCGCCGAACCTCGCCGTCGTCACGTCGATGGACATCCGGCGCTATTTCCGCCGCATGATCGCGCAGCGGCTGGCGTGGCTGCAGGTGTATTCGTTCCAGGAACTGGGCGACATCGACCTGCGCCCCGTCGGCCAGCTCGGCCTGTAAAGGAGACGCCCATGACCCGCATCCGCTCCCCGCGCGAACTGCGCATCGTGGTGGCGCAACCGCCGGCGGCCGAAACGCGCTTCGGCCAGCTGCTCGAGCAGGCCCGCCTGGCGCTCGACCTGCCGGACCGCGAGAGGCCGGCTGGCGACGACGGCGCGCACGAGGACGACGGCGAGGCCGGCCAGGAACGGCACGGCGGCGACGGAGATCCGCCGCCCCCCGGCGCCGCCCTGCCCCCGCCGCCGCGCCCGCCGCTGCCCGGCGCCTCCCGGGACGACTCGATCCGGGCCCTCGGCGCCCGGCTCGTCGCCCACTGCGCCCGCGCCGCGCAGGCCGAGCTGGTGGCCGACCAGCTCGCCGAACGCATCGCCCGTTTCTGCACCGGCCCCGCGCTCGAGCACGCCGGCGGGCGCTGGGAGGTCGTGGTCGAACTCGACCCGGCCATCCTGCCCCGCACCCGGCTCCACCTGCTTCTTTCGGACGGCACGCTATCGCTTCGCTTCGACGCCCGCGACGCCGGGGCCCGCCAGCTAATCTGTGACAACGGCGCCGCACTGCGCAGCCGTCTGGAAGCGCGCCTCGGCGCGCGTATCACAGTCCATCTGGAAGTGAGCTGAGGAAGCCCATGCAAACCACAACGGCAACCACCCCGCTGGCGGACAGGCTGCGCCACTACACGCCGGCGCTGGCCGGCCTGGCGCGCGCCCTGTACGACGCCCGCGGCGCGCTGCACGGCACCGTGCGCGCCGTGCCCGAGGGGCCGCCGCGCGCCGGCAATACGGCGCAGCTGACCGTCGCCTGCGACCAGGGCGAGCTGCACGTGCACGTCGACGCCGGCGCCGCCTTCGAGGCGATCGCCCTCGAACCGGAGGCCGCCTGCCGCGCCGCCGTGGCCAGCCTGTACCTGGCGGGCCCGCTGGACGCGCTGGCGCGCCATGGCGCCACGCGGCCGGCCGTGCAGGACCTGCGCCTGGCCGCCCCGCCTTCCGCACGCACCGGCGTGCTGCGCCTCGAATACGACCACGAAGGCGCCACCGCCTTCGCCACCGTGGCCGGCGTGTCCGCCGCGCTGGCAGCCGCGCTGGCAGAGCGCATCGGCCCGCGCGGCCGCGGCGCCCTGACCCCGGCGCTGGCCGCGCTGGCCCTGCCGACCCGGCTGCGCCTGCGCACCCGCCACGCCTCGCCCGCGCTGCTGCGCACGCTGCGCCCGGGCGACGTGCTGCTCGGCTGGCCGGCCGCACCCGGCTTCGGACAGCAAGCAACACTCGACCGGGCCGCCCTGCTGTGGGGCGCCGCCAACGGCCACGCCGTCCATGCGCACGCGCGCATCGATTCCCGCAACGTCATCCTGGAGAGCAGTCCCGCCATCATGAACAACGATTCCGACCTGTCCCTGCGCGCCGCGCCGGACGCCGCCGCTTCCCCGATCGACGTCGGCGACGTCGAACTGCCGGTCCACATCGAAGTGGTGACGGTGAACCTGCCGATCGGGCAGGTCGCCGCCCTGCAGCCGGGCTACATCCTCACCCTGCCGGTCGCGCTGGCCGACGCCGACATCCGGCTCGTCGCGCACGGCCAGACCCTGGCCTTCGGGGAGCTCGTCGCCATCGGCGACCAGCTCGGCCTGCACATCCGCCGTATCGCGAACGCCGATGAACGCCGCGCCTGACGTCGGTTCGCTGCTGGTCGCCGCGCTCGCGCTGGCGGTCCTGCCGTTCGTGGCGATGGTGGTCACGTCCTACACGAAGATCGTGGTGGTGCTGGGCCTGCTGCGCAATGCGCTCGGGCTGCAGGGCGTGCCGCCGAACTCGGTCCTCAATGGCGTGGCCCTGATCGTGTCGTGCTTCGTGATGGCGCCGGTCGGCATGGACGCCATGCACCGGGCCCACCTGCCGGCCGAGACGGCGGCCGGGGCCCAGGTCATGCCGCTGCTCGACGCCGGACGCGAACCGTTCCGGGCATTCCTGAAGTCCCACGCGACGGAGCGCGAGAAGGCCTTCTTCATGCGTTCGGCGCGCCAGATCTGGCCGCCCGGGCGCGCGGCCGAACTCAAGGAGGACGACCTGATCGTGCTGGCGCCGGCGTTCATCCTGAGCGAGCTGACCGCCGCCTTCAAGATCGGTTTCCTGTTGTACCTGTCGTTCATCGTGATCGACCTCGTCGTGGCGAACGTGCTGATGGCGCTCGGCCTGTCGCAGGTCAGTCCGACGAACGTGGCGATCCCGTTCAAGCTGCTGCTGTTCGTCTCGCTCGACGGCTGGTCGATGCTGGTCCACGGCCTGATCTCCACCTACAAGTGACGTCATGGAATACGATAACCTCACCCATCTGACCGCCCAGGCGCTGAAGCTGTGCCTGATGGTGTCCCTGCCGGCCGTCGCCGTGGCCGCGCTCACGGGCCTCGTCGTCGCCTTCCTGCAGGCGATCACGTCGCTGCAGGACTCGAGCATTTCGCAAAGCGTGAAACTGGTGGTCGTCACCGTCGCCATCATGGTCAGCGCGCCATGGGGCGGCATGGCGGTGCTGAGCTTCGCGCGCAGCCTGTGGGAGGTCATGTTCGTATGAGCATCTCACGCATCGGCGGCGGCGGCTGGCTGCCGCCCCTTCCCGCCACACCGGAGACGCCCCGGCCGGCCACCCAGACCGACCAGCCCGCGCCGCAGGGACTGCAGCCGCAGTTGCCGCACCTGCGCCGCCACCGGCTCGGCCAGACGGTCGGCCGGCGCGTGGCCGGACGCAAGAAGCGCGACGCCGACAATCCGCACGGCGCCGACCTGGGCGCCGAAAGCGAAGACCTGCTGATGATGCTCGAGCAGCACCTGCAGCGCGACGACCAGCAGGTGACGAAGACGGGCGAACGCAGCGCGCGCGACCAGGGGTCGTCGTCGCAGGGGCGCGACCCCGGCGGCGCCGGCGGCTTCGCACGGCAGCAGGCCGCCGCCGACGACGCGGCGCACAGCGCGCCCCGCTGGACGATGCGCGCGGTGGCGCGCCCGGCGCGCGACGCCACGCGCCTGCTCATGCAATGGCGTGCCGCGGCCGCGAGCAAGGACGCCCAGGCCCGCGCCGAACGCGCGCTGCTGGCACTGTCCGCCGCGGCCCAGCGCACCGCCGCGCCGGGCGCGGCCCCGGCCGCCAGCCCCACGTACCCGATCCTGGCCATCGTGCGCGAATTCCTCGCGCTCCCGGAGGCCGAGCGCGCGCGCCCCACCACGCTGGCCGGCGTGCGCGACCGCCTGGTGGGCGCGGCCAGGCCGGCCGGTCCGAAACGTCCGCTGACGGACGCCGAGGAGTCGGTCAACCTGCTGCTGCCGATCGTCCTGCTGAACCTGGGCCGCCGCCGCACGAGCGAAGGCCGCGCACTCGGCGTGGCCGCGCTCGCCGCCCTGATCCGCCGCGGCCGCGGCTGGTAAGCGCCGCCGCAATCGCATCACATTGAACAAGGAGATTCGCTCATGAACAAAGAACTTCGCATCCTGACCGGCTTCCACGCCGGCGCCCGGATAAAGTTGAATCCAACGACGATGTCGATCGGTGCGGAAGCAACGGCCGACATCCTGATTCAAGACTGGAACGAGGGCACCATGCAACTGGCAACCGACGCACAAGACAGGGTCACGATCGCCGCCGCAGGCGCGGCCGAGGCCCCGTCGACGCTCGACGACTTCGCCCCGCGCCGGTTCGGCGACGTGGTGCTGTGCGCCGGCCCGCAAGATGCGCCGTGGCCGTCGGACGTGCAGCTGCTCGAGACGATGCTGGCAGCGCCGGCCGCCGCGGATGCCGCGCCGGCGGACGGCGCGCCCCCCGCCCCGCGCGCCTCCTGGGCGCGCACCGGGCTGGTGGCGATGCTGGTCGGATCGATCGGCGCCGGCACCCTGGCGCTGACCGTGGGCAGCGCGTCGCAGGCGGCCAATCATCCGCTTGCGCAGGCCGGCCTGGCCGACGTGCGGGTCGCGCTCGACCGCCTGCAGGAACCGGGCATCGAGGTGCGCGAGCAGCCGAACGGCTTCGTCGCCAGCGGCCTCGTGGCGAACGGCGCAGCGGCCCGCAGGGCGCACGCCAGCCTGCGCAGCGTCGCCGGCGGCCGCCTGCGCTGGCAGGTCAAGCCGGCCGACGACATCGCCCGCGAACTGGCCGAATCGCTGCACGAGCCGAACGTCAAGGTGCGCTACGCCGGCGCCGGGCGCTTCGAGGTGACCGGCACGGCGCGCCAGCCCGGCGCGGTGCGCGACGTGGTCGAGCGCTTCCGCAACGACATGGCGCCGCTGGCGCTCACGGTCGGCGTCAAGGTCGAGCGCATCGACGAGCTGGCCGTCGCGGGCAAGGTCGATTCGGCCCTGAGCGCGGACAGCGTGCGTTACATCGAATCGAGCGACGGCACCAAGAACTTCCTGGCCGACGCTTCCGGCAACACCACCTTGCAATAAGGAGACCGCAATGTACGAAGTCATGACCGAAGCATTGATCGACGTGCTCGACGACCTGCCCCAGGCAGGCAGCCAGGCCCGCCGCCACCACGAGGTCCGCGCCGCGGCGCAGGCCCTCGACGACCTGGCCGACGCGTGCGCCGCGCGCTCGACCGATACGGCGAGCACCGAAGCCCAGGCCGGGCGCGCGGTGGCCGACGGATTCCGCGCCGCGGCACAGTTGTGCCGCCTGGCGATCCAGTAGTTCCGCCAGCCATGTGCCAAGCGCACGGGCGGCAACCCAGCGTGTGCGGCAACACCGCACACATATCCAGCAGTAGTTCATTTACTTTCAGGAGAAACATCATGGCAGACGCACCCGTAACGCTGAACACCGCAGCCCAGATCGCAGCGATCGAAGCCGCCGCCGCCGCCGAAAACGCGATCAACCTGGCCACCCTGCACGCCAAGATCAATACGATGGGTCTGAAGGCGGCCAAGGACATCGTCCAGTAAGGTCAACGGCGCGCCATCGGGCCGCGCATGGCGCGCCGGCCGGGAGCCGCACCCGCTCCCGGCCGGCTTTTTTTTCACCGGTGCGACAGAAGACGAACGATGAGCCTCGAACGACGCGATGAACTGATCCGCGAAATCTGCGCGCTGCGCGACGTGCCCGGCGCCGACGACGTGCTCGCGCGCGGCGCGCTCGACATCGACAGCTTCGACGTGGCGGTCGACCATTTCGAGGAAGACGGCGATGCGGTGTACGTGACGTTCCAGTACGGCGTCGTCACCGCGGGCCGGACGCTGCGGGTGTTCCGCCTGCTGCTCGAAGCCAACCTCGCCGTCTACGCGCAGGACCAGGCGCAGCTCGGCCTGGAAGTCGAGACCGGCGCCATCGTCCTGATTGCCCGCGTGGCACTCAACGACGAGGTCGACGGCAAGTGGCTGCTTTCCATGATCGAGCACTACGTCGAACACGGGCGCTACTGGCGCGACAACATCTTCAAGGCCCGCGACGACATGTTCGAGAACCTCGCGCGCGGCGACTACGTCTGGCTGCGCGCATGAGCCGGGACCTTTCCCTACCACCAACCCCACACGTTCAGGAGGACGACATGACATCCACGAGCAAGACGAGCAGCAAACCGCCTTCGCCGCCAGAGAAGACGGACAAGACGAAGGACAAGGACAAAGACAAGGACCAGGACCAGGCCGACCAGGACGCGCTGGACCAGGCCGTCGGCACGCTGGGCATCATGATGCTGCAGAAGATCCAGCAAGGCGCCAAGCGGCGCCGCGCCGAAATGAACGAAGACGATCCCGACAAGTTCTGATCCCGCCCCGCGCGGGCGACGCTTGCGCCGCCCGCTGCCACCTTACCCCGAATACGGCTTGTACGACACCTTGCGGGTTCCGCTGACCTGCGCGGCATCCGGCGTCAATGCCACCACCTTCATCCCGCCATCGTCGACGTTCGAGAAACTGGCGCTCGACGTCTTCGAGTCCGTGCGGAACAGCGATTCCTTGACGTTCTCGAACGTCGAATCCTCCACCGTCAGCCTGGTCGTGATCGGCTGGCCGCCGTTCGTGCGGAACAGCTTGCCGGCGCCGTTGACGTAGACGTTCTTCATCAGCACGTCGGCGTCGCCATTGTCCTGCACCACCTTGTCGGAACCGTTGTAGAACGAGCTGTTCGTGATGACGACCTTCGCCGGCCCTTTCGGGATGTCGTCGAGCGACATGCCGGACAGCTTCGCGTCGTGGATGCGGTTCTTCTCGCCGTCGATCGTGATGGCGTCCTCGCCGATGTCGCGGTTGACGACGTTGTCGAGCCTGGCGTCGCCGATCAGGTGGATGCCGTCGCCGCCCGAGTACTGGACGTTCTTCAGCGTCGCCCCCGGCTCGAGGATGAAGACGGGCAGCTGGTGCTCATTTTGAGAACCGTCGCCGATCGCCTTCGTCGGCCGGTAGTACTTGCCGCCGCCGTCGAAGGTCTCGCCGGCCTTCACGATGATGGGCTTGTCGACGTCGACGATGCCGGTCGGCTTCGGCATGGGTTGGCCGCGTTCCGGTTTGGCGCCGCCGGGCACGCTGGTGTTCGATGGCGGGCTGGAGGTCTTCTTCCGCTTGGTTTCCGGTTCGCCGTCGGCGTCGTCATGGGTCATCTCCACGTGCGCCTTGCGCTTGGGCCGGTGCACGTGATCGTCGTCCCTGGCCTGCTGCTTCAGCTTGACGGACAGGTGTTCGAGCCGCTTGACCCAGTCGTCCGTCTGCTGCTGCGGCGACGGCCCGGCCGGGGGCTTGGGAAAGTTGGAAAAAGCCTGTGGGGAATAATGGGAATGCACGCACGTGCTCATGTCGATACCCGTAAGGTTGGTTGAGGGAGGATCCCTCTACAGGATGACGGAACATGAGCCGCCGGCGGGCGGGGCCGGGCGAAGCGGCGCGCCCGCGTGCGAAGCGGGCGCAAAGCGGGTACCGGTGTCAGCGCTTGGCGTTGGCCATCTCGTGCAGCTCGAGACGGTTGTAGGTGGCGCGCATGGCATCCTTCACGTTGATCGCCTTCTTCGCGATCAGTTGCACGAGGACGTCGTTCAGGCTGCGCGACATGCTGTCTTCCTTGCGGCGCATGAAGTCGGCGATCAGGTGCAGCTTGCCGGGGTCGGCGATGTACGGCGCCACCTGCTGGTTGTTGTTGAACACCATTTCATAGGCGAGTACGACGTCGTCGCCCTGCTCGTTCGGCAACAGGGTCTGGAAAATCACCGCGACCAGGGAATTCGCCAGCCCGGCCGCGCGCTGCTCGCGCTGTTCGGCGGGAAAGAACCCCAGCAGCTTGGAGATGGCGCTGACGGCGCTGTTGGTGTGCATCGTCGCGAGGACGAGGTGGCCCGATTCGCCGGCGTGCAGGACGGTGTCGGCCGTGTCGAAATCGCGGATCTCGCCCACCATCAGCACGTCCGGCTTCTGGCGCAGCGCCTCGCGCAGGCCGGACGAGAACGTGGCCGTGTCGGTCGGGACTTCCTTTTGCGAGACGATCGACTGCTTGCGCTGCAGCTGGTATTCGATCGGCTCCTCGATCGTGATGATGTGGGCGCTGCGCGTCGCATTGATCTGGTCGAGCATCGAGGCGATCGTCGTCGTCTTGCCCGAGCCGGTCGGTCCCGTGATCAGGATGATCCCGCGGGTCGCCTCGAGCACGGTCTTGACGTAGTGCGGCAGGCCTGTCTGGTCCAGCGCGATGGGCCGCAGCGGCAGGCGCCGGATCGAAATGGTGGTCTTCGAGCCGGACGAGGAGCGGAACACGTTGCAGCGCAGCCGGTAGTCGGTGAGGATGAACGGCCGGTCGATCGCGCTTTCGACGATCTTGTCTTCCCAATCCTCGTCGATGGCGTTCAGCACGGGCAGCATGTCCTCGAGCGTGACCGGCTCCGTGCCGACCTGGCGCCACCCGCGGGGCGACTTGATCATCACGGGCATGTCCTGCTCGATATGAATATCCGAGAAGCTCTGGCCAGAATTGACGAGGGAGATCAGCTCCTCCAGTAATTCACGGGATATCGAAAAATCGTCGGACATGATGCACCTGAGTGATGTAGGACTTGTTCGAGTATAGCGCGGCTGTGTTTTGCTGACCAGTCACCCGGCTGCCGCCCCGGCTCAGCGTCGCAACCCAACCAACCCGGTGAACCGGTTGATAGCCATCCTGTACAGGCCCGGATCCGCATGGTAGCCCATGCCCGGCGGCCCGGACGTCTTTGGCGGTCGCATGTCCGTCCCGCCGTCGGGCAGGTGCTTGGTCCGGTCGTAGGCGCTCAGGCCCAGCTTCAGGCGCACGAGGCCCGGCGACTTGAAGCCGATCCCCTTCATGCGGCCCATCAGGCTCTTGCGCGAGCGCTCCGCATAGTCGAGCGTGACGGCGATGCCGCGCGGCTTGGCATAGTCGTAGCCGAGCTTGCCGTCCTTGATGGCATGTTTGGCCTGGGCCTCGTTCGGCAGTTGCGGGTCGAACAGGATCAGCGGCGCCGGGTCGTGCAGTTTCACGCGGCTCTCGACCGCGGCGGCGAACAGTTGCGCGGTCGCGCCGCCCATCGATCCGCCCGCGATGAAGTCGAATTTCACGTTGCGCGTCTTGGCCTGGGCGGCCTCGATGGCCTGCGCCACCAGCACGGCAGCCTCGTGATTTGCCTTGAACACCTTGCCCACCGACTGGCCGATGCTGCTGAAGGCCTGGCGGACGTCGCGCATGTTCTGCGTGCCGCCGAACATCACGCGCACCTCGAGCCGCTGGTTGCCGTGCTCGTCCACGCCAACCTTTTCGTCCCAGACCATGTGGGCGACGTGGGCCGCACGCACCAGCTTTTCCCGGTCGGCAGCGGGCAGCAGGTTGAACAGGCGCGACGTGCGGATCGCCGCGCCCATGTAATGCTGGGAAGTCAGTTCCGTACTCGGCGGCCGGTAGGTCATCGGCATGTGCTGGGCGAGCTGTTCCGTGAACACGTCGGCGCTGCCGCCCTGCGTGCGCAAGCATGCCACGTGCTCGATCCGGAACTCCCTGTCGTCGGTCCGCAGTATCGGGGACAGCGCCTCGGCGAAGCGCGCCGCCAGCCGTTGCACGGCAACGAAGCTGGCCGACTCCGGCTGGGACGCGAGCGGCTCGCCTTCCTGGTCGGCCCGGTTCGCGAAATGCACCTGCAGCAGGTTCACCGTCTTCCCGTCGGGGCCGGTGACCTGGCGCTCGCTGATGAAGCAATTGGCCGCCCTCGCCGCCCGCGACAGGGAGGCGAGCACGTCGGGCGGCATGCCCCGGCCGAACTGCGTCCGGCCGATCGACCCGCTGTCCGGGATGGGAGGCTGGCAATCCAGCGGCGCGCGCAGCAGGCGGCCGGCGGCCTTCAACTGCGCGTCCCGTTCGCGGCCCGGCGCTGCGGCGGGTCCCATGCCGAGAGCTTCCGTGATCTGCGACACCTGCTGGTCGTCCAGGCGGTGGATCGACGTCAGCGTGTCCGCCATGCAATCGATCTTCGGACCGGACGCCAGTTTGCCGAACGACTTCGGACGCGCGGCCGGCGCGGCCTCCGTGCGCGCGGGCTCCGGCTCGGGCGCGGGCGCGGGCGCCGCGCGGGCTGCGTCATCCGCCCGCATCAGGTCCGCCAGCGTCGTACGCTCCTCGGTACGCATCAGCTCCGCCAGCGTGACCCGCGCCGGCCCCTGCGCCTGCGCGTGACGGGCGCTGAACTGTTCCAGCCGCTGCAACGGTGCCTGCACGTGCGCCGCCGGCGGCTGTGTCTTGGGGCGCCGACCCGGCACCGGCAAGGCGAATCCGAACGTGCGCCTGGATGCGCGACTGGTCTGGGGCTTGGCATTGGACGCGGTTTCGGCAGCCGGGCTGTCGCCGAGCGGTCTCACCGCCGATGAAATCGTTTTCATATCAACTTCCAAGGTCATGCGCGCGGCCGCGCAAACGTCTCAACAATGATGTATGGGGTGCAAGCCGATCAGGGCCGGGCCTCGAGGGCCGCGCGCGGCAAGTTGCGATAGACTTTTTTTGCGTAAGCGATGCGCAGCTCGGGCTTGCCGGCGTTGTAGGCGCCGACGGCGGTCCATGAATTGCCCAGCTTCTGCATCTTTCCCGACAGGATCCACGCCCCGACCTGGATGTTCGTGCAGGCATCCATCAACTCGGCCTCGCCGATGCCGTACTGGCGCAGCGTCGGCAGCCAGCTGCTGTTGATCTGCATGAGCCCGATGTCATACGTCCCATTCTTGTTTTTCGGACCGATCGCGGCGGGGTTCAGGCCCGATTCCGTCTTGGCGATGGCATACAGCAGGTAGGGGTTCACGCCGTAGCGCGCGCCGGCATCGTCCCAGCATGCGTGTGCGGGGCCGCAGGCGAGCGCCCACGCGAGCACGGCCGCCGCCTGGCGCGGTGTGAAGGTGCCGCTCATGGGGTCAACGTTCCATTCATATATTTAAAGACATTGTCCGGCGGCTGGCACGACATCAGGACGCCGTTCGCATCCTTCTTGAACGAGCCGATGTTGTACGTGGTGCTGCCGTCCGGATTCAGGATATTGCAGGGCGTACCCGGCGCGACGGCTGCGTTGAGATACAGCGTGGGGCCCTCCACCCACGTTCTGCCGACCACCCAGTCGCCCTTGATCCCGCCGTGGTTCGACGTCACCGTCGTTTCCGCCGTCACGGGACCGCCGCTGACGACGGCCGTGTCCCCGTACACCGTGCCGGGCACGTGCAGGTCGCCCTTCTCGTCGGCGGCCAGCGCCACCCACTTGCTGCCGCTGTAGGTGAAGCCGCGGTTCAGCGCGGTGACTATCCGCACGTCGCCCACCGTGTTGCCCGTCGCGGGCAGGTCGGCGAAATTCGTCACCGGCGCCTTCCACGTCGACACCGACTGCCACTTGCCGTCGGCCCCGCACGTCGCCACCGCCCTGCTGGCGCTGTCGATTCCGATGGCCGCCGCGCCGCCGCATGCCGTTCCCAACGTCACCAGGGCGGCGCCGGCGAATCCCAGCGGCGTGTTCATCCGGTTCAGTTGCGGCCGGCCGGGCACGGTGTCGCGGTAGAGGAAGTCCGTCGACAACTGGCCCGGCCCGTCGTAGAACAGGCCCGACACGAGGTGGCCGCCATCGTGGCCGGCGGTACCGTTCAGGACCGTCGCGCCGCCGCACGCCACGCCCTGGTATGCCGCCGTGGCGAGTTCCCACGACGACCCGCGCGCCTTGCCGGGCTGCGCGGCGCTGACGTAGCCGCCGCCCTGCCCCGCCATCATGGCCACCGCCGCGATGGCGCGGTCGGGGATCGCGGTGCCGCCGTAGCCGGCCACGAGCGCGTCCAGCCGGCCCGGCGTGGGCTGGCGCACCAGCACGCACGCGGATTGCTGGTACGGATTGGTCGCGGCAAAGCCTGCCGGCAGGAAGCCCGCCGTTTTCAGCTGCGCCACGGTGACGGCCGTCACGGCGCCCCCGTTCGTACTGGTGACGAGGCCGCTGTAATTCGCCGCAAGATACCGGGACGCGGCCGCCACGACCTGCGCCTGCTGCAGGGCGGCCTGTTGTTCCCTCACTTCGTCGATCGAATCGCCGATCATGGTGGAGAGGCCGACCAGCAGCGCCGACGCGATGGCGAGCGCCGCCAGGACTTCGACCAGGGTCATGCCGCGCTGCCGCCGCATCGTGTTCATCGTTCGTTCCTCAATCACAGTGCGCCAGCCACACCGGGGCGCCGTCCGGGATGACGGCGTCGCCCAGCGGCGGCAGCGCGATGCGCGTCCCGTCCACGGGCGACGACAGCGTATGGTCCGCCGCCCGGTAGGTGCCGACGTTGAGTGAGTTGCGCGACAGCGCCAGCAGTTCCGCAAGGATCGGACGCGTGCCGACCGCGGCGGGGAAAATGTAGATCTGCCCCGCGCTGTCGCGGTAGTTCGTCCAGGTTGCCGTGGCACCGGTCGCCAGCCTGGACCACGCCGGCAGCACGCCGGCCGCCTTCAGGTCGGCCAGGCTCGCGCTGGCGTCGGTGACGTTGTTCGCCTTGAACCAGGCGATCACCGCTTCCCGGTAGATGCCCATGGTCGCGGCATCGTCGTTCGCCTGCTGCTCGGCCACGGCCTCGCGTTCCTGTTCGGCCGGCCAGCCGTACCAGCCGCCCAGCGCGACCACGACGACCATGATCAGGACGGCCCACATTGACTCAGGCTCAGTTTGACGTGAACGCGATCGTGGTCGACGCTTTGCAGAACGCCGCAGCGCCGGCCGCAGTGACGGGGAAAACGGTAATCGCGTTGGTGTCGGCCCCGTCGGCAATCCTGGTCCAGCCCGACGCGCCGGTGAGGACGTTCATGCACACGTCCTGCGGCACGCTTTCATAGGTGATTCTGAAACTTGCCCCGTCCACCTTCGCAACAGTCACCTTTCCACCCCACGCGTTGGTAATGGCATTACTGTTGCCGATCGTCAGCGTGCCGGGAATGGCTTTCGCCGTGATCAAGTTAGCCACCATGGTGGCATCGTCGTACGACTGGCCCGCATACATCTTCTGCACGGCGGTGCGCAGTCCCGTGATCTCTTCCATGAACTGGTTCGACCGTGCGCCGCCGAAAGCCCCCTGCAGCAGCGATATCGCGGCCAGCACCACGATGGCGGCGACGCCCAGGTAGGCGATGGCTTCCAGCAGCGAGGCGCCGCGCTGGCGGTGCAGGCGGGCGAGGCGGGCACGGCGTTGGTGCTTGGTAGCAAACATATCTTTTCTCCTTATGTTGGAATCAATGTACTGCGCGTGTCATCGTTGCAAGTTCGTGCTGGATGCCGAAGAAACCCGTCACCAGCCAGCCGATCACGGCCGCCATCACGAGGATGGCGACGCCGTTCAGGATCTTCATTTGATTGGAAATCTGCTGGATACCCTCCTCCCGCCATTCGTCGGCCAGCACCTTGAGCGCCTCGCCGAATCCGCGGAACTCGGCATATACGCACAGGTCGTCGATCACTTCGGCCGACGGGAAACCGTAGCCCGCGTTGCGCATGGCTTCGCCGCAGTTCAGGCCCGAGCGCACGCCCAGCAGCGCGCCGTCGAGGCGTTCGCGCAGCCAGGGGTCGGCCATGTCGGACAGGCGGCTGAGCGACTTCTCGACCGTGACCCCGGCCGTCTGCAAGGCCGAGAACGCGAGCAGGAAGCCGCTGCCGACGACCAGCCGGTAGATCGAGAACGGCGCGAAGCGGTCGGCGAACACGCGCAGGTTGCCGCGCCAGCGCGGCAGCGCCGCCGCGATGCAGCCCGCGACGAGCACCAGCACGCCGACGATGGCGACCATCCAGTGCTGGACCACCTCGGACATGACGTACAGCGACCGGGCCGCGCCATGCCAGGTGGTCGGGTCGGTGATGCGGGTGAACTCGGGGATCACCCGCGTGCCGAACAGGTAGACGTAGACGAGGATCAGCGCCAGGATCGCGCATGGGTAGACGAGCCCGCCGACGATCACGCCCTTGATGCGCTGCTGCGCCTGCACGACGTCGACGACGGCCAGCAGCGCGGCCTCCACGTTGCCGGACTGTTCGCCGGCCAGCAGGATCATGCGCTCGGGCCGGGGCGCCCAGCCTTCCAGGCTTTCCGACAGCATCCTGCCGTTCTGCACCTGGCGGCGGCAGTCGTCCAGCACGATCGCCAGCGGCTCCTGCGGCTTGCGGCCATTGTCCGACGCCCGTTCGCGCAGGACTTCCAGGATCCGCAGCAGCGGCAGGCCGTTGGTGAGCATCTTGGCGATCTTGCGGTACAGGCGCACGCGCGCCGATGCCGAGAACTGGGTCTTCGCCCAGGCGCGGGAGACGTCAAACCGCATGGATGGCCTCCAGCCGGCATCCCGGCCCCGCGAGGTGGCCGACCACTTTTTCCGCCATGCGCGGATCGAGCTCGCCGGCCGCGACCTTGTCGATCGCATGGCCCAGCATCGTGCGCCCGTCCAGGTGCTCGAGCCAGTACGCGACCGCCGCGCACTTGTCGCCGGCCCGGATGAACTTGAAGAACTGGGCGTCCGGCACGATGACTTCCGCCAGCACCGAGCGCCCCACCGTGCCCTGCATGGCGCAATGCTCGCAGCCGCCACCGGTCACGCGCACGCGCGGCAGCGCGCCGCCCGCCGCTTGCCGCACGCGGGCATACATTGCCGGCGGCAGCGCATCCGGCGTGTCGACCAGCGGCCGGCTGCAGTGCGGGCACAGGACCTTGACGAGGCGCTGGCTGATCAGGCTCGTGATGATCGTGTGGTCCGCCACCAGGCTCAGCGGCAGGCCGAGGTCGAGCAGCCGGTCGACGATCGCCAGCGCGCTGTTGGCGTGCACGGTCGTCCACACCTGGTGGCCCGTCATCGATGCGCGCAGGGCGTTCTGCGCCGACGCGGCATCGCGGATCTCGCCGATCATGATGACGTCGGGATCGAGCCGCATCGCGTTCGAGATCGCGGCCGAGAACTGGCGCGCGCGGTCCGCCTCCGTGCAGGCATTGGTCACGGCCGTCTGCACCGCGCCCTCGATCGGGTATTCCACGGGGTCTTCGACGGTCAGCACGTGCAGCTTGCCGCCCGCTTCGATGATTTCGCCGCTCAAGATGCGCTGCAGCGTCGTCGATTTGCCCGATCCCGTGGGGCCGCTGATGATGTTCATCCCCACCGGCTGTTCCTTGATCTGCTGGAGCAGGCACGCGTGCATGTCGCTGAAGCCGAGCGGGCGCAGGTCGACGTTGTCGCCGGCGTCGTTGTACAGCAGGCGCAGCACCATGACGGCGCCTTCGCTGGTCGGCGCGGTGGCGATGCGCACGCCGTACAGCCGGGGCGGCAGCTTGTCGCGGTCGGAAATCGCCGCGTCCTGGCGTTCCATCGGCTTGTACGAGTTGTCGGACACGGACGTCATCGCCCCGTACAGCGTCGCCAGCAGGCGCTCGCCGTATTCGCGCGTCTGCACGCCCTTCGGCACCAGGTCGTTGTGGATGCGGAACCACGTCTCGGTGCAATCCTTGCGGACGCGGATGTGGATGTCGGACGCGCGCGCCTGGCAGGCCCGGTTCAGCAAGTCCTTGGCCGTCACCTGCATGAGCGAGTGTTCGTGCTGGGGCTGGGCCCCCGCGCCGCCGCCCTGGTAGGCGCGGGCGATGACCTCGATCCGGGCGAACGTCACCTGGAACGGCCGGCGCATCTTTTCCAGCCGCGCGATGTACGACAGCACGTGGCGGTTCAGGTTCTGGCCCTCGGCGACGAGCAGGCGGCCGTCGCTCAGCAGGCACAGCAGCTTGCGCTCCTCGGCGCTGGCCTCGAACGTGCCCGAATTGCTCAGCACGACGGCCGAGCCGATGTCGCGCTGTTCCGTACGGTCCAACGCGAGCACGCTCATCGCGCGGCTCCCGCGGGCATGCCCGGCGGCGGGCCGGGAATGGCAGGGGCGGCGGGCAGCGCGGCTCCGTATTGCTGCTGGGGCGGCGCCGCCTGAGCGAGCCGGACCCGCTGCCTGCCTTTCCTGACGATGACGTTGCCCGGCGCGATCGACACGACCTGCATCCCTTTCGGCAGCATGTCGCCGGGCTGCACCTCGATGACGCCGCCGTCGCCCAGCTGCAGCGTGGCGAACACCGCGCGCCCCACGCCCTCCACGCTGCGCACCTGCGGGTCGCCCGTGCCGGGCGCATGCGTCAGCGCGCTGGTCGCCGCCTGGATCGTCGCGATCTGGTTCTGCTTCATGAGGATGCTGCCCTGGACGTCGAGCTGGCGTTCGCGCGCCTTCAGCAGCAGCGTCTCGCCTTCGATCCGGCTCAGCTTTTCCGCAGTGGGATCGGCATATGCGTGGGCGCAGCCGAGCAGCGGCACGAGCACGGCGCACCAGAGGGATTTATTTGGCATACATGACTCCTTCCATAGACCAGTGACCGGCCCGGTTGACGATCCGGTCGATCCGCACGCCGGGCCGGTCGAGCAGTCCGGCCAGCGCCGTCGGCAACAGCCCCTGGCTGTCGCAGCTGAACGAATACGCCTGCCACTGCGGAGGGGCTTCCTGCGGCTTTGCCGCGGGCGCCGGCAGGCTGGCGATCCTGAATGCAATGCCCATGTGTTGCAGGTCGGAGATGATTGGTTCCATCAACGCCTTGCGCTCGAGCAGCGCCTCGGGCGCGCGCCGTGCGAGCTTGAGCGGCACGGCCAGCGTGGCCTTCTCGCCGTTCAGGTCGAACTCGGCGTCCGGCACTTCTTCGCGCAGCAGGGCCAAGGTGGAACCGTGGCGCGACCATGCGTAGCTGACCGTGTCGGCGGTGCACACGTACTCGTCGAGCAGCCAGCCGCCGGCGGCCAGACGGCCGAACCCGTCGACGCAGGCCTGGGCCAGGCTCGCGGGCGCCGGCCTGGCGCCCCACGGCGGCGGCTGCACGGCCGGCGCGGCGCGCCGCAGCACGGCCTGGCGCTCGGCGAGGCGTGCCTCTTCGGCCAGCTGCTCGGCCTTCAGGCGCTGGACGTGCTGCATGTACATCCAGCCCGCGGCGAGCGCCAGCACGGCGCCGCCCGCCGCGAGCGCCGGCCAGACATTGCGCCGGGCCTGCACGGGCTGCAGGCCCCACCAGCGGTGCGCGCGGATCCGCCCGTCCTTGCGGTGCGGGAAGAAGCTGTCGACGGTGCGCGCTTCGAAATTGTGGAAGCCGTAGTCGGCAAGCTCCGCATCGCCGAGGACGACGTTCCAGCCGCCCAGGGCATAGTCGCCGTGCAGCCGTTCCATGACTTCCTCGCGGGTGCCGGCGAAATCGCCGTTGGGGAGGAAGTTCGCGTCGCGCGCCGCGAAATAGGCCCACATGCCGTCCGGCAGCCTGAGCGCGGCAAGCCAGTTGTGGACCCGCTGCTTTTCGCCGTCGTAGTACGCGCCCTCGAGCGCCAGCGTCTTCGAGATCACTGCGCCCAGCGAGAACATGCCGCGGCGCGCCCCGTCCGCACTCTGGCCGAAGCCAGCCTGCGCGATCGACTGGTCGGTGCGCAGCACGTACAGGTCGGAGTCGATCTTCGCGCCCAGTTCGCGCGCCTCCCGGGCCAGTTCGCGCGGCCGCGACAGCGACTGCCAGAACAGGCCGCACACGAACCGGTGCTTCTCGATCTGGATGATGTGGATGGCCATGATGCCGGTCGCTTCGCGTCAGGGCCCGACCAGGGTGGGCGTGATCAGGATCACGATGGACTCCTTGGCGCTGGCCGCCTTGCTGCCACCGCCGAGCGCGACATTGCGCGCGCTGCCCACGCCCTGGCGGTCGAGGTTGTCGTCGGTCTGCTCGAACCCGCTGATGATCAGCGTCTCGTTCGACTTCATCGCCACGCGCTGCAGGAAGTTGCGGGTATCGATCTCCGGCGTCTCGATCTTGCTGGTGCCGCTCTCCACTTCGCGGATCGTGTTCAGCGCCGAGATGTCGGTCGAGAACTGCAGCAGCACCGTGCCGTTGGCCAGCACGTGCGGCAGGATGCTCATGTTGAAGCCCGACGTGACGGTGCCCGGAATCAGCGTCGTGGTCGTGCCGACCTGGGGCACCACCGTCGTCTGCGACTGCTGCAGGTACGACGTCTGCTTGGCCACCTGCAGCGGCACCACCTGGTTGTTCAGCGTGATCACCGACGCGGTGGTCTGGCGCCGCACCTTGCCCTGCTTCGACAGCGCGTCGATGATCGCCGTGCTGCCGGCGAAGCGCGAATTGCCCAGGATGCCGGCGGAGAAACGGGTCCCGTCCATTGCGAACGGCGCACTGGTCAGCCCGTACGTCCGGCGCAGGGTGTTGTACACGAGGTTCCAGTTGATGCCGTAGTTCTCGCTGTCGTTCAGGCTTACCGCCAGGACCGTGACATTGATGACCACCTGGCGCTCGAGGGTCTTGTTCTCGTTCTCGACGTACGCGGCCACCCGGTCGAGCGTGTCGGGCGTGTCGACCACCGTGATCGACCCCGTCGCCGGAGAAATGACCACCTTGCCGTAACTCGACAACATGGCCTTGATCACGCTTTCGATACTGCCGTAGACGGACAGCTTGGACGCCACCGCCGTGTTCTGGCTGTTGTTGGCGGACACGCCGGACGTCGCACCCGCCGCGCCGCCCGCCCCCGCGGCCCCGCCCCCGGCGGCACCGCCGGTACTCGGGCTCGACGTGGCGCCGCTGGTGACGGTAGCATTGAACGTCGAATCGCCGGGCAGCGTGTTGATCTGGAACGTGCGCGACTCCGTGTGGAAGAACCGGATCGTGCCGTCCGCGTACTTCCACGACACGCCGAAGCGCGCCGCCGCCGTGTCGAGCAGGCCGCGCAGGTTGCCGTTCGTGTAGTAGATGCGGACCGGGGCACTGCGCGACGGCTGGCCGCCCGGCAGCGGCGGCACGGACGCGCCGGACGGCAACGCTGCGCTTGCGGACGCCGCCCCGCCGCGCATGGCCGCGGCGACGTCCAGCGCGTCGGGCGTCACTTTCACCGGCAGCCCGGTGCGCACGCTGATCCGTTCCGCCAGCTCGGCCAGCGACGCGACCGTCTTGTCGAACACGGCGGTCTCGTAAAAAATCTTCGGCAGCGCGGGCTGGCCCAGCTTGACGACGTCCTTGCCCAGCCAGATGCCGGATTCGTGGCTGACCGACGACGGCGCCTTCGCCACGATCCCGTGCGCGGTGTGGCCGGTGTCCCTGACGAGGGTGGTCACCTGCCCGCCCGTGTCGTCGATCGTCTTGTCCAGCCTGGCCGACATGCCGCCGCACGCCGACAGCAGGAGCAAGGGCAGCACCGCACGCAAGCGTGTCGTCATCATGGTTCGGTTCCTTTCGCAACGATCCGCAGCACCTTGTTGCCGTCGTAGAAAATCGCCTTCATCGGCACGTCCGCTCCCTCCATGCTTTTCACGACCATGCCGACGGCGTCGGCAAAGGAACCGTGCAATTCCGTACGCACCGCGACGGCGTAATCGACGGGCAGTTCCCACATCAGTTGCCAGCCGGCGCCGGCCGCCCACCGTTGCAGGGTCCCGTTCAGGGTCTTATCGCTTTGCAGCACCGTCCAGGTCGGCTCGGGCGGAGGCGCGGCGGGCGCCGCGCGGACCGGCACGACGGCGGTTGCGACCGGGGCCACCGGGGCCGCCGGAACGGGCGGCGTGGCCTGCGCAAGCGCAGGCGCAGGCGCGGGCGCGGGCGGCTGAGGTGCCGCGACGGGTTCGGCGGCGGCCTGCGCGGGCGTGCCGCCGGCCAGGCGCGGTGCAATCAGGTACAGGCGCACGCGCTGCGTTCCCGGCGTGTCCTTGCGGCCGAACAGGCTGCCCAGCAACGGCACGGACGCCCGTTCGCCCGACATCGCCTCCGCCCCGTAGCCGCCGATCACGAGCATCTGCCGGGGGGCGACGATGGCCAGCGCGCTGAGGGCCGAACGGGTGACCTGCGCGTCGGCGCCGCTGCCCAGGTTGCCGTCCTCGATGTCGACGTCCAGCCGCATTTTCGTGACGCCGTCTTCCACGATGCGCGGCACGACCCGCAGCAGCGTCCCGGCGCTGACCTCGGCCACGTCGGCGACGCGCTCGCCGACCAGCGGGATGTAACGCGACTGGCGCAGGTCCAGCACGGCGGCCACGTTGTTCAGGGTCAGCGCGCCCGGCGTGGCCAGGATGCGCGCGTCGCCGCTCGCTTCCAGCGCCTTCAGCCGGGCGACCAGGCCGGCGGCATCGTCGACGAGCAGGGTCGACCCGGGCGCCGCGGGCGCCGTGCCGCCGACCAGCCCGGGCAGCCTGCTCCGGTCGACGTCGGCGATCAGCGCGTCGATCTCGACCTGGCGCGGCAGGACGTCGAGCTGCTCGATGAGTGCCTGGTACATGGCGCGCTTGCCGGCCGCGTCGTGGATGATGACGGCGTTCAGCGACGGGTCGGCGTCGATGCGCGGGCGGACGGCGTCGCCCGCCGCCGGCCCGGCCAGCAGGTTCGACAGGATCGTCTTCACGCCCGGGATGGTGTCCGTCCTGCCGCGCGCGGCGATCACGCGGTCGGTCGCGCCGGCGTACTTCAGGCGGAACACCATCGGCTGCATGTCGCTCGCGGCGTCCGCGGGCCGGGCCGGCACCAGGATCTCGCGCGCCAGGCGGACGTACTCGCGCGGCCCGCCGACGACGACGGCCCCTTCCTTCGGCAGTTCGACCCAGCCGAAGCGGCTGTCGTACAAACCCACACCGGCCAGCACGCCCTTGGCATCGCGCACGGCGTTCGCGCCGAGCTCGAGGCGCGTCGACACATTGTCTTCGCGCGGGACGACGTGCAGCGTGTCGCCGTACACGAACCAGCGGAAGCGATACGCCTGCGCCAGCCGCTCCAGCAGCTCGCCGCCGCCGCCGGCACGCCAGGTTTCCTGTTTCACCGCCCGGTCCGGCACGTCGGACACGACGTCCACGCCGTACTCCCGGGCGAACCGCTCCAGCACCTGGTGCAGCTGCATGCCGGCGGTGTCGAGCACGAAGCCGTGGTTGTTCCAGCCCGCCGGCACCGCGGCACGCGCGGCCGGTGCCCAGAATGACGCCGCCATCGTGGTCGCCGCGACCAGCGCCAGCGTCCCGTGTCGCAGAACTCTCATGCAGTCCCCTTCGATGGCGCCCCATGGGCCGTGGGCCGCAATGGGGTCGCCGTGAGCATGGAGCAGGAAATGTTAGCGCTAAACATCAGTCTATCTCCTACCATTTTCTACCAATCGAATGCCGGCTCACGCCGCCCCTCGATGATCCGATATCCGTGATATCGGAAGCGTGGAATGTTCGACGATGAAACAATTTAACTCGGTGCGTAGTCTACCGCGATCAGAAAAAATTTCACAAGATTTTTTGATATAGGTCATCACTTTTTAAAGAATGACGTCTATCAACCACAGCACCAGTTTTGTTCAGTAAATAGGGGAGCCTCGCCGGCAAAAGCGATAAGAACGGACAGGGCCTTAGATGGCCCGAAAGGAGGGAAACCGAAAATCCTAAACGATAAAGCACTCCAGTATTTTGAATCCGGATTCCGTGTCCAATTTGACGGATTCAATTGCTGCGGGGATTAAAACGCAGTCGCCCGTACTTACATCCAGACGCCCTCCGTTATAATCGATCGCATAAGATCCATGGACGCAGACATGGATAACGAACGTGTCGAACGCGTAATTCCGCACGACCGTCTTGGAACACGCCAATAGATTGGCCGTGAAATGCTCGCACTGCACGAGACGGGTCGGTTCATTCAGGATTTCCTGATAGGGAATCCTGCAATCCTGAGCGCTGCCGACGTCCAGCGCGGCGATGGCGCTGTCCATGTCCAGCGCGCGCCGGCGGCCGTCCGCGTCGATGCGGCCGTAGTCGTGGATCCGGTAAGTCACGTCCGACGCCTGCTGGATCTCGGCGACCAGGACGCCCTTGCCGATGGCGTGGACCCGGCCCGCAGGGAGGAAAAACACGTCGCCGGCCACGACCGCACACCGGTTCAGGATGTCGTCGACCCGGCCCGCCGCGAATCGCTCCCGGCACTGGGCCGCGCTGACCGGCCGGTTGAAACCGGCGGTCAGCGTCGCGCCGGGATCGGCCTGGACCACGTACCACATTTCCGTTTTTCCCGGCGAATCGTGTTTTATTCCGGCCAGTACATCGTCGGGATGCACCTGGATCGATAAATCGTCTTCCGCATCGATGAATTTGACGAGCAGTGGGAAACGATTACCGAATCGCGCATACAAGGATTTCCCGATCAGGATTTCCTGATAGACCCTGAGCAAACAGGAAAGCGAAGTCCCGGCCAGTTCGCCATTTTTCACCACCGAATCGTCCGATGGCAATCCACTGACTTCCCAGGACTCGCCACAACGGGTCTGCGGCGAAATGTCCTTGCCCAGATGGCTGGATAACTTCCGTCCTCCCCATAATTTGTGTTTATATATACTTTCAAATATCAGGGGATATAACTTCGTCATCGTCCAAGAGATAATGTTGACATCTTTTTTTGTCGATCGGCAAATATGCATGCAATTCGCCGATAGCGGTTTTTATTTCAAGGCAGGATAATCTGCCGTAATGACATTCTGTCGCGGCGACACAATCCGGTGCGCGCCGTGCATGTGGAAGCGGGCCACGGCCTCGGCCAGTTGCGCCGACTGTTTGCGCAAACTTTCCGCCGCCGCTGCCGCCTCGCCGACGAGCGCCGCGTTCTGCTCCGTCATCCCGTTCATCTGCCCGATCGCGACGCTGATCCCGCCGATGCTCGCGCCCTGCTCGACGCTGGCGGAAGAGATCAGGCTGACCAGTTCGGCGACCCGCCCCACCGCCTTGACGATCTGGTCCATCGTCCCGGCCGACTCGCCGACCAGCGCATGGCCCGCGTCGACCTGGGTCGCCGATTCGCGCAGCAGCGTGTCGATCTGGCGCGCCGCCGCGGCCGAGCGCTGCGCCAGGTCCCGGACCTCCGCCGCCACCACGGCGAAACCGCGCCCGGCCTCGCCCGCGCGGGCCGCCTCGACCGCCGCGTTGAGGGCGAGGATATTGGTCTGGAAGGCGATCGAATTGATCATCGTGGTGATGTCGACGATCTTGTCCGAGCTGGCCTTGATCGCCCCCATCGTGTCCGACACGCGCGCGGCCACCTCGCTGCCGCGCTTCGCGCAGGCGTACGCGGCCGCGCTCAATGCCTGCGCCTGGCACGCGTTCTCCGCGTTGCCGCCGACCGTGTCTTCCAGGCGCGCCATGGCGGCGGTGGTCTGGCGCAGCGTGCCCGCCTGCTGCTCGGTGCGCGTCGACAGGTCCAGGTTGCCGGCGGCGATCTGGCGCGACGCCACGAGCACGTGCTCGCTGCCCTCGGTGATCTGCGCGATCGCCGTGAACAGGTTCTGCTGCATGAGCTTCAGCGCGCGCATCAGCTGGCCGGCCTCGTCGTTGCCGCCGGTGTCGATCGCCACGTCGAGATCGCCGCCGGCGATGGTGTCGGCGATGTGCGCCGCGCGGCGCAACGGCGTGGTGATCGACCGCGTGATGTACGCCGCGCACACGGCGCCGAGGAACAGCATCGCGAGGCCGGCGCCGAGCATGTGTACCTGCGCCGTCCGGTAGCGCGTGCGCGAGCGGTCGCGGGTGCGCGCCATGGCCTCCTGCTCGGCGTCGGCCAGGGTATCGAGCGCGCCGATCCAGCCGGCGTACCTGGGCGCGAAATCCGTCTTCAGCATCACGCCGGCATCGAACAGGTTGCCGGAGGCGACGGTGGACTGGATGGTCCGCAGCACCGGCATCAACGCCTGCTTGCGCCGGCGCACCTCGGCCAGCGCGCCCGCGTCGACCGCGCCATGCTGCAAGGCCTGCTCGGCCTGGTCGTAGTCGGCCAGCAGGCGCACCAGCGCGGCGGCCGCGTCGCCGCCCTCTTTCCCATCCGTGGGCGCGGCGATGCGGCGCATGGCCAGCGCGATCTCCGCGCCCGCGTGCCGCATCCGCAGCGCGCCGTTCAGGCTGACGAGGCGGCTGCCGACGATCTGCTCGGTATCGCTCTGCAGTGCGCCCATGTTGCCGAGCCCGATGGCGAGCAAGGCACTTGCACACAACAGGACGAGACCGAAACCCAGCGCCAGCCTGGCGCCGATATGAAGTTTGACGATTGCGCGCATGAGAACCCTCCCGATGCCGGCGGATTGTCGGCGGACCGTTACGCGCGCAGTACCGACACGCCGCGTTGGTGCATGCCCAGGCTGACCGTCTCGGCCACGTTGCGCGACCGGTCGACGTGCGGGCAGACGACGAACAGTTCGCCGATCTCGGTGTCCAGCGTGTACTCGTAGAAGCCGCCCAGGTAGGTGGCCTTGCGCACCCGGGCCGGCAGCCGGTACTGGCCGGGGTCGCCCACCATCCACGCCTCGGGCCGCACCGCCACGAGCGCCCGTCCGGAGGGAACGGCTTCCGGCGCGTGCCAGGAGAGCGGGCCCAGCTGCACTTCGCCGCCCAGGGTCACGGTGGCCGGCAACAGCAGGGCCTCGCCCATGAACCCGGCCACGAATTCGCTGTTGGGACGTTCGTACAGGTCCGACGGCGAGCCCGCCTGCGCGATCAGCCCGTCGCGCATGACGATGATCTGGTCCGACACCGCCAGCGCCTCGCTCTGGTCGTGCGTGACGTAGGCGACCGTCAACTGCAGGCGCTGCTGCAGCGCGCGGATCTCGTCGCGCATCTGGCGGCGCAGGCGCGCGTCCAGGTTGGACAACGGTTCGTCGAACAGCAGCACGGCCGGCTCCAGCACGAGGGCGCGCGCCAGCGCCACGCGCTGCTGCTGCCCGCCGGACAACTCTCCCGGCCAGCGCGCGCCGAAGCCGCCCAGCCCCACCGTCTCGAGCGCCGCGTTGACGCGTTCCTTCGTGCGCTCGCGGTCCACGCCGGCCACCGCCAGGCCGTAGGCGACGTTGTTGAAGATGTTCATGTGCGGGAACAGCGCATAGCTCTGGAAGACCAGGCTGACGTTGCGCTCCGCGGCCGACAGGGTCGTCACGTCGACGCCGTCGATCAGGATCTGGCCGCTGGTCGGGCTTTCCAGCCCGGCGATCATGCGCAGGGTCGTGGTCTTGCCGCAGCCCGATGGGCCGAGCAGCGTGGTCAGCGTGCCCTTCGGCACCGTGAAGTTGATGCCCTTGACCGCCAGGGCGCCGTCCCTGGTGTAGGACTTGGTGATGTTCTTGAATTCGATTCCGGGCTTCATGATGCCTCCTCGTTGTATTCGTTATGAGATCGCGGGCGCTGCCTGCACCTTCTGTTGCTCCTGCTCCTGCTGGCGCTTGCGGCGTCCCAGCGAGCGCTCCCCGACCAGCCACTGGATGAGCCCGGTTGCCGCCAGCATCATCAGCGTCAGCACCGTGCAATAGGCCAGCGCCACGCCGTACTCGCCGTTGCCGACGCGGCCGATGATGAACGTGGTGGCCAGCTCGTTTTCGGCGCTTACCAGGAAAATCACGGACGACACGGTCGTCATGGCGCGCACGAAGGAATACACGAGCGACGTCACCAGGGCCGGGCGCAGCAGCGGCAGGATCACGCGGCGCAGGGTGGTCGGCGTGGACGCGCCCAGCATGCTCGACGCCTCGTCGAGGCTTTTATCGATCTGCTTGAACGCGGCCGTGCCGGCGCGGATGCTGACCGGCAGGTTGCGGAACACGAAGCACACCATGATGATCAGGCCGGTGCCGGTCAGTTCGAACGGCGGCACGTTGAATGCCGTGACGTACGCGACGCCCAGCACGGTGCCCGGCACGGCGAAGGCCAGCAGTGCGCCGAACTCGAAGGCGTTCTGGCCGCGGAACTTGACGCGGGCCAGCAGGTAGGCGATGAGCAGGCCGAACAGGGCCGTCAGCGGCGCGGCCGCACCGGCCAGGCGCACCGTCGTCAGCAGCGATTGCCACGCGGCGCCGGTCAGCGCGATCCCGCCGGTCCAGTCGATGCCGAACGCGGTGTGGAAGTGCTGGAACGTCAGGGTGAAGTCGCGGCCCCACAGCTTGACGAAACCGCCGGCGAACGCGAACAGGTAGATGATCGCGGTGAAGCCGAGCCACGGCACCGCCACGCCCATGGCGACGCGCCGCACGGGCGCGGGCAGCGCGGGCGGGATGCCGTTGTCGCCCTTGCCCGACATGCTGGTGTAGCTGCCCTTGCCCAGCGCCTTGCGCTGGAGGACGAAGACGACGAGCGCGAACGCGCTGAGGATCAGGGCCAGCGACGCGGCGCGCCCCGGATCGATCTGCGCGCCGACGATCGCGAAGAAGATTTCGGTCGACAGCACGGCGAACTGGCCGCCCACGACGATCGGGTTGCCGAAGTCGCTCATCGACTCGATGAAGCCGACCAGGAAGGCGTTGGCCAGGCCGGGGCCCAGCAGCGGCAAGGTGACGGTGATGAACGCATGCATCGGGCGGGCGCGCAGCGTCTGCGCCGCCTCCTCGAGCGTGGGCGCGATGGCTTGCGTGACGCCGCGCATCATCAGGTAGGAGATCGGCGTGAACGCGATCATCTGGGCCAGCCACACGCCCTTGGCGCTGTAGAACCAGCGCGACGGCTCAACGCCGAACAATTGTTCAAGCGCTTCGTTGACGAGGCCGGCGCGGCCGAACAGCAGGATCAGGCCCAGGCCCACGACGAACGGCGGCGTCACGATCGGCAGGATCGACATCACGCGCACCAGCGGCTTGGCGCGCACCAGCGCGCGCTCGGTCAGCAGCGCCAGCAGGGTGCCCAGGACCGTGGTGCCGGTGGCGGTGGCCAATGCCAGGGCCAGCGTGTTCCACGCGACGCCGCAGCTCTGCTCGCTCGTGACACAGCGCAAGCTCCACACGCGCGAACTGGACAGGCGTCCCCACGCTTCGGTGGCGCTCAGTCGACCGGCATCGTCGAACAGCGCGCCGCTCAGCGACTTGAGCACCGGCACGGCGATGAACAGGATCAGCGCGGCGGCGCACAGCACGACGGCACCGGCGACGAATTCGTTACCCTGGAAATAGCCGAGGCGGGCCAGGCCGACGCCCAGCAGCACCAGCAGGCATACCAGCATGACCGCGGCGCCCCAGCCGAATCCGAACTGGCCGACGGGCAGCGCCAGCGGGCCCGCCTGCAGCGAGGGCCACACCCAGCCTTGCACGCCGATCGCGTAGCCGGCGCCGAGCATGCCCGCGAGACCCACGCCGGCGCTGCCCAGCAAGGCGAACGCCTGGGCGCGGCGCGCGCGCAGGAACAAGCCGCCCAGCGCGGCGAAGGGGGCGATCAAGGGCAGGAACAGCCACGGACGCTGGAACGCAGCGGCCTGCAGCCAGGCGTTGCCCGAGACGTCGTCGCGCACGATCGCTTCGAAGTCGCGCAGCCAGTTGAAGTCATCCTGCACGCCATACCAGGGCAACAGCGCGGAAGCCGCGATGGCGAGCAGGGCCCAACATTCCGGGACGCCGCCGAACCAGTTTTTTTGTTTCATGATTGTCTTCCAGTCCCAGGCCGAAGCCTGATATTGCGTTCGGCGCGGCGCCGCGTCGGCACCGCGCCATCGATGGCGCCTAGTTCGCGTTGCCGTTGACTTCGCGCTCCCAACGATCGAGCAGGCGCTTGCGCTCGGTCGCTTTGCCGTATTTCTCGAAGTCGTAGCTGATCAGCTTGATGTGGCTGACGTCCGGCACGCGCGGGTCCACCTTGGCGGCCTTGTTCGACGGGAGCTGGAACTGCTTGGCCGCCGCGCCCAGTTCCTGCGCCTGCGCGGTCAGCGCCCAGTCATAGAAGCGCTTGGCGTTGGCCAGGTTGCGCGCGCCCTTGACGATCGACATCGAGCCGATCTCGTAGCCGGTGCCTTCGCACGGCGTGACGCTCTTCACCGGGAAACCCTGGATGACTTCGCCCGGCACGTCGTGCACGAAGCTGATCGAAATCGTGTTCTCGCCGTGCGACACGTTCTTCAGCGGGCCCGTGCCGGAGCGCGGGTACTGGCTGATGTTCTTGTGCAGCTTCTTGAGGTATTCGAAGGCCTTGTCCTCGCCCGTGATCTGGACGAGGGTCGCGATCGCCATGTAGGCGGTGCCGGACGAATTCGGGTTGGCCATCTGGATCTCGCCCTTGTACTGCGGCTGGATCAGGTCCATCCAGCACATCGGGACCGGCAGCTTTTTCTTGGCCATCAGCTCCGTGTTGTAGGCGAAGCCGAGCGGACCGGAATAGATGCCGATGGTCTTGTACTTCGATGCCTTGGCCTGCTCCACCGCCCAGTCGCGCAGCAGGTTGATGTTGGGGGACTGGTAGGCCAGCGTCAGGTCCTTCTCGGCCGCCTGCAGGTGCGGATCGCCCGTGCCGCCGAACCACACGTCGGTCTTCGGGTTGGCGCTTTCGGCGGCGATCTGCGCCAGCGCTTCGCCGGCGCCCTTCTGCACCATGTTGACCTTGATGCCGGTGGCGCGCGAGAACGTGGTCTGCACGAGGCTGCACCATTCGACCTGCACGCCGCAGATCACGTTCAGGGTACCGCCGGCCGCGCTGGCCGGGCCGGCGGCCAGCGCCAGCAGAGGGGCCCCGATGGCCCCCGCGAGGAATCGTTTCATGTTGTCTCCTTATTGAATACTGCCTGGATTGGCTCAGAAGGCGTAGCGCAGGCCGGCGCCGATGGCACGCGACTGCGCGCCGGTGGCGGGGCCCACGCCGCCCGAATCGAAGTCGTAGCGGCCGCGCGCCTCGTTCTTGACGATCGCGGCGAAGGTTTCGAACATCATCTGTTTGTTGAACACGTACTGGTAGGCGATGACCGCATTGCGGGCGCCGGTGTCGTTGCCGTTGCAGGCGGTGCCGTTGCCGTACTCGCAGTGGACGTCGCTGCCCACGCCATAGCCGCCGTACACGACGTGCTTGCCGAACGCGTGCTTGGCGGAGACGACGGTGCCGTGCTTGGTCAGCAGGCTTTTCGCCGTGCCGGTGGCGTTGGCGTCCGACAGGCGCATGCGGTCGTGGCCCAGCCCGAGGATGGTGCCGTCCGGCAGGGTGTAGCGCAGGCCGAAGCGGAAGTCGCGGTCGCGCGTGTTGTGGTCGTTGGTGCCGTTCAGCGTGCCCTTGTCGTTGCGCTGTTCGGCCGACAGGCGCAGGTCGAGCGGGCCGTGCACGTACTGCAGGCCGAGGCTGAGGCTGCCGTCGTTCAGGTGCGGGCTGTTGGTCGTGCCCGCGGCGCTCTTGCCTTCGTTGGCGCTGTAGTAGACGCGCGCCGACAGGCCGCCGAAACTGGCCGACTCGAACGCGAGCGTGTTGTCGAAGCGGACGTTGAACTGCGGGCCGACGGCCGACTGGCCGCTGGCGCCGGACAGCATGCCCTGGTCGTCCTGCAGGCCCGCGCCCATCGGCGAGAAGTCGGCGGTGCCGCTGTTCCAGCGCGCCGCCGCCGTCATCCGGCCCAGCTTCACGGTGCCGACGTCGGCGAACGCGATGCCGACGTAGACGTCTTTCGCGCTGCCGAACATGCCGCCGGTGGTGTTGGCATTGGCGTTGTCGACGGAGATGCCGGTGGTGAAGTTGGCCAGGCCGGTCATGCCGTTGCCCAGGTCCATCGACGCCCGGAAGGCCAGTTCCGAGCTGACGTTGCTGACCCGGAAGCGACCGCGCTTGTCCTGGGCCGGTACCGCGGCGTCGACGGCATCGATGTACTCGAACTGGGCATCGCCCACGCCGGAAATTTCGAATTGCACCGGACCCGGCGTCGTGATCGGCGCGGCCTGTGCCGCCGCCATGCACACCATCGACACCGCCAACGCGATACCACCACTGATCAGATTCTGTTTCATTTCGTCTCCTGTAAGGGCGCTCTGGTTGCGCCCATCCCTCGTTATGGAAGCTGGCCGCGCTGACTGCACACGGCCGGCCTTGCGCCGATGTGCCCGCCGGGGGGAGGCGTGGCGCTCGACTTGGGCGCAGTGTATTGAAGCAATTTTCAAATTGCGATATTGCGGTGCCGCAAAAGTGCTCCAAACTTGCGCCCGGCTTTCAGCCTCCTTTCAAACTGCTTTCAGTAAGTACCTTTTGCCCGCAGGAAAGTTCATTCATCTTCCATTTTTTCTCGTGCACAAGTAAATTCGCGGATGTAACGGCAGTGTTCGCGGTATTCCGACTACTCAACGACCCGACGATCTATGAAAATCCTGCTTGTGGAAGACGACGCCGACATGTCGAAAGCGCTCGCCCGCGCCCTCGACAAACGCGGTTTCGAGGTCACCACCTGTGCCGACGGCGCCCATGCCTTCCGCCAGATCCGCGAAGAAACGAACGACCTGGTCATCCTCGACCTGAACATTCCGTCGCTGGACGGCCTGCACATCCTCCAGCGCACCCGCGCCCTGTCGATCGGCGTGCCGATCATCGTGCTGACCGCGCGCGGCGCCGTGGGCGACCGGGTCGCGGGCCTGAACGCCGGTGCCGACGACTACCTCGCCAAGCCGTTCGACCTGGAAGAGCTGGAGGCGCGGATCCATGCGCAGCTGCGGCGCAAGGGGAATGGCGAGGAATCGATGCAGAAATGCGGGCGGCTGCGCTTCGAACGCAGTTCGGGCGCGTTCTACAACGGCGAGGAGCCGCTCGAGTTCACGCCCCGCGAGCAGGCCCTGCTGAAGGCGCTGATCGCCCGCCCGGGCCACGCGGTCAATCGCGAACGCCTGTTGCAGGTGGTCTTTCCCGAGGACGCCAACGTCCAGGTCGAGGCCATCGAGGTCGTCATCCACCGCCTGCGCAAGAAGCTGACGGCGACGCAGACCGAGATCATGACGCTGCGCGGCGTCGGCTACCTGCTGCGCCCCCAGACCGTCCGGCACGCATGAAGTTCGCGCTGCGCGACCACTCGCTGCGCCGCTACCTGCTGGCCGGCATCCTGGCGCCCATCGCCCTGTTCATCGTCCTCAACGCCTTCCGCCTGTACGAGCGCGCGCTCGATTCCGCCAACACGGCCTACGACCGCATGCTGGTGACGACCGCGTACTCGATCGGCAACGACATCGCGGTGGAGGACGGCCGCCTGCGCAACGAGGTGGCCTTCGCGACGCTGGAGGTGTACGAGGCGGGGTTTTCCACCCGCATGCTGTACAAGATCAGCGACCGCAACGGCAGGTACATCGCGGGCGACGCGGACTTGCCGACCTTCCGCAACCCCGCCTCCCGGTGGCCGAAAGAGCCCACCCTGCTGAAGGTCTACGAAAGCACGTACGGCAGCGCGCCCGTGCGCGTCGCCGCGCTGGCGCAGCCGTCGAAACTGCAGCGCCCGGAAGACGACGTCATCATCCAGATCGCCGAACCGCTGACGTACCGGCGCGAGGTGGTGAGCGGCATCCTGTGGGGCACGGTGCTGGGGCAGACGCTGTTGCTGGCGATCGTGGCCGCGGTGACGATGGCCGCCGTCACGCTCGCCCTGCGCCCGCTCGACAGCCTGCGCGCGCAGCTGGACGCGCGCCACGAGGACGATTTGTCGGCCCTCCACTGCGCGTCCGCGCCGCGCGAACTGCGGCCCGTGGTGGCGGCCCTGAACCAGTTGATGGGGCGCCTGCACCGCACCGTCGACCTGCAACAGCATTTCGTCGCGAACGCGTCGCACCAGCTGCGCACCCCGCTGGCCGTGCTGCAGACGCAGCTGCAATCGGGGCTGAGCGGCGACATCGAACCGGAACTGGCGCTGCGCGAAATGCGTTCGACGGTCGAGCGCGCCACGAAGCTGGCCAACCAGCTGCTGTCGCTCGCCCGGGTCGAGCAATTGCGGGGCAAACCCACGCGCGAGCGCTGCAACCTGGCGGACGTGGCGCGCGAGGTGGCAATCGACCTGTCGCCGCTGATCTCCGACAAGGACCTCGATTTCGAGCTGGACGCGAGCAACGTCTGGGTCGAGGGACGCCACTGGATGGCCGCCGAGATGGTGTCCAACCTGCTGCACAACGCGATCCGCCATACGCCGGCCGCATCCCGCCTCGGCATCCGGGTCGTGCCCAACGACGGCGGCGCCCTGCTGTGCGTCTGGGATTCCGGTCCCGGCATCCCCGACCAGCAGGAGATGCGCGTGTTCGAACCGTTCGCCGCCGCCCACAGTTCGAAAGGCGGCGGCCTCGGGCTGGCGATCTGTGCCGAGATCGCCGATTCGATGCAGGCCAGGCTCACCCTGTGCAATTGCGGGACGCCGGGCGCGGTCACGGGACTGGAGGCGCGGGTCGAGTTCACGCACCGCCTGCCCGACCAGGCCGCCTAGGCGCGCGGGCGCTGCGCCGCCAGCCAGGCTGCGGCCATGTCGGACGTCGCGAGGATCGCATCCATCACGCTGCGTTCGTCCGGCAGCGATCCGATGGGGACCAGGCGCAGGCCGATGTAGCGGCCCTCGTCGGCATCCCGGAGGAATTCCATGTCGTCCACCCGCGGCGGCACCGGACAGCCCCCGTCGCCGCACGGCGGCAGCAGCGCCGTGACCACGAGGTACTGCCTGTCCAGCGTGTGCAGGGCGGTGCGCGTCAGCACGTCGCCGAACTGGAGCTCGAGCACCTCGTCCCCGTCCCGGCCGGTCAGCCCGATCAATTCGCGCAGCAGCGCCGTGGTCCGGGCCGAGCCCGCTTCATCTTGCAAGTTTGCGCCCCTCGGATGTGTGGTTATGGCGTCTCTCCCCCTTTTCTGGGCAGGCCCCGGACGCGGCCCCAGTCGACGTCGTCCTCGTGGCGGCGCGCGGCCGGACCGCGCAACATGACCGCCAGTTGCCCGTCGCTCAACGGCGCGCAGGCCGGCTGCCGGCCGGGCCTCCCCGGCGGGTTCTTGGAGAAAAAATGCTGGATGAAGAAGAGTTTGTCCATGATGTCCAGTTGTTGCCTGCATGAGCGGTACTGGCATGAGTGCACGGACGACGGCCGACGGTTCCGCAGCCGGGCCGAAACACCGGCATCGGCTCATTCATGAAATTCAAACAAATTATTCATTCCAGTGATATCCAAACCGGTTTTCGCTCGGCAAGATATTCCTCTGAGTAATGCCGAGTATTTGAACTTGAAATTGGATTTATATCTCATCCGTTCCGATAATGTCCGTACAGTCAAACGAAACGGAGAGATGAGAATGAACATCGCAAAAAATATGGAAGCCCTCTTTGTCGCAGCCCTGGTTGTGGCAGTGAGCATTTCGAACACCTTCGCCGCCCCCGCCGCGCCGCTGCAAGTCGCCGCCCGGCCCGTCGCCCAGACCGCGCCGACCGCGCCGGCCATCACGATCGTCGTCGTCGGCAAGCGCCTGACCGCTGCACAGAAAGCCAAGCTCGCCGCCTGAGCCGCATAGCGGCCACGCTGGACGAAAAAAAACCGCCAGGCTCACGCACTGGCGGTTTTTGTCATCTGGACGCCGCAGCGTCCGGCAAGTACCTTACTGCGCCGCTGCCGCCGCGTCATCCGCAGCCGCTGCCTTCATCGACAGCTTCAGGCGGCCGCGCTCGTCGGTCTCGAGGACCTTCACGCGCACCTGCTGGCCTTCTTTCAGGTAGTCGGCGACGGCGTTCACGCGCTCGTTGGCGATCTGCGAGATGTGCAGCAGGCCGTCCTTGCCCGGCATGACCTGGACGATGGCGCCGAAGTCCAGCAGCTTCAGCACGGTGCCGTCGTAGGTCTTGCCCACTTCGACCGATGCGGTCAGCTCTTCGATGCGGCGCTTGGCTTCCTGGCCGGCGGCGGCGTCGACCGACGCGATGGTCACGATGCCTTCGTCGGTGATGTCGATCTGCGTGCCGGTTTCTTCGGTCAGCGCGCGGATCACGGCGCCGCCCTTGCCGATCACGTCACGGATCTTCTCCGGATTGATCTTGATGGTGATCAGGCGCGGTGCGAAGTCCGACAGTTCGGTCTTCACGGACGGCACGGCCTTCTGCATCTCGACCAGGATGTGCTGGCGGGCTTCCTTGGCTTGCGCCAGGGCCACCTGCATGATTTCCTTCGTGATGCCCTGGATCTTGATGTCCATCTGCAGCGCGGTGATGCCCGCGGTGGTGCCGGCAACCTTGAAGTCCATGTCGCCCAGGTGGTCTTCATCGCCCAGGATGTCGGTCAGGACGGCGAACTTGCCGCCTTCCTTGATCAGGCCCATCGCGATGCCGGCCACGTGGGCCTTCATCGGGACGCCGGCGTCCATCAGCGCCAGGCAGCCGCCGCAGACGGAAGCCATCGACGAGGAACCGTTCGACTCGGTGATTTCCGACACCAGGCGGACCGAGTAGCTGAACTCTTCCGGCGACGGCAGCGCGGCGACCAGCGCGCGCTTGGCCAGGCGGCCGTGGCCGATTTCGCGGCGCTTCGGCGTGCCCACGCGGCCGGTTTCACCGGTGGCGAACGGGGGCATGTTGTAGTGCATCATGAAGTCGTCGGTGTACTCGCCCATCAGCGCGTCGATCTTCTGGCTGTCGCGGCCGGTGCCCAGCGTGGCGATCACGAGGGCCTGGGTTTCGCCGCGGGTGAACAGCGCGGAACCGTGGGTGCGCGGCAGGACGCTCGTGCGGATCGAGATCGGACGCACGGTGCGGGTGTCGCGGCCGTCGATGCGCGGCTCGCCTTCCAGGATCTGCGAACGCACGACCTTGGCTTCCATGTCGAACAGGATGTTGCCGACTTCGACGGCGTCCACGCCTTCGCCCAGCTCGGCCAGCACCTGCGCGGTCGCGTCCTTCAGCTTCTGCGTACGGGCCTGCTTGTCGCGGACCTGGTAGGCTTCGCGGATCTTGCCTTCAGCAATGGCGGTGACGCGGACGATCAGTTCTTCGTTCTTCGGTGCCGGCGCCCATTCGACTTCCGGCTTGCCGCCTTCTTCCACCAGCGCGTGGATCGCGTCGATGACGGCCTTCATCTGCTCGTGGCCGTAGACGACCGCGCCCAGCATGATTTCTTCGGACAGTTGCTGCGCTTCCGATTCGACCATCAGCACGGCGTGCTCGGTACCGGCGACGACCAGGTCCATCTGCGAGGTCTTGAGCTGGGTGGTGGTCGGGTTCAGGATGTACTGGCCGTTCGCGTAACCGACGCGTGCGGCGCCGATCGGGCCGTTGAACGGGATGCCGGCCACGCACAGGGCGGCCGAGGCACCGATCATCGACGGGATGTCCGGATCGATTTCCGGGTTGACGGACAGGACGTGGATGATTACCTGGACTTCGTTCAGATAGCCTTCCGGGAACAGCGGACGGATCGGACGGTCGATCAGGCGCGACGTCAGCGTCTCCTTCTCCGACGGACGGCCTTCACGCTTGAAGAAGCCGCCCGGGATCTTGCCCGCGGCGTAGCTCTTCTCGATGTAGTCGACGGTCAGCGGGAAGAAATCCTGGCCTGGCTTGGCATCCTTCTTGGCGACGACAGTCGCGAGAACGACGGTGTCTTCGACCGACACGAGGACGGCGCCACTGGCTTGACGGGCGATTTCGCCGGTCTCGAGGGTGACGGTATGGTCGCCGTACTGGAAGGTTTTCGTAACTTTGTTAAACATGGGTAATCCCTTTCTATTTGCCGACAGATTTTCAGGCGCTGTCGTTCACCTCACGACGTTCCAACTTGCTACAGGGTAAAACTCAACAGAGGCCAAAACGAAAAATGCCCGCGGCAGTAGAACTGACGCAGGCATTTCGAAGCTTGAGCCGTCTGGCGCAATGCTCGGGAACTGCTGATTACTTACGCAGGCCGAGCTTGGCGATCAGGTCGCGGTAACGGTTCAGATCCTTGGCCTTCAGGTAAGCCAGCAGGCTCTTACGACGGTTGACCATCATGATCAGGCCACGACGGGAGTGGTGATCCTTCTGGTGTTCCTTGAAGTGGCCGTTCAGTTCGTTGATGCGGGCGGTCAGCAGTGCAACCTGGACTTCCGGCGAACCGGTGTCTTTGTCGCCGCGTGCGTTGTCCGCGATGATCGCGGCCTTGTTGATGTTTTCTACGGTCATGATGTTGCCTTTCACATGCGGTGCAAGAGTCGGAACCCAGCGCACCGTGAATTGATAAAAACCTGGCCCGAAGGCCAAGACCGGGAAGTATATGTGAAAAGCGCAGGGGAAGCCAGTTTTTCCGCCGCTTCCGTTAAAATCGGCGGGTTGGCGATGCCACAATGGCATGCCCGCTGATCCATACATACATGAAAACAACTCTCATCACGATCGCCGTCGCCCTGTCCCTGTCCGCCTGCTCGACCTTCAGCCGCACGCCGCCGGCCGGCACGCCGCTGGCCGACGTGACTGCGAAGCTGGGCAAGCCGGACGCCGTCTACCCCGATCCCGCCGGCGGCCAGGTGCTCGAATACCGCGGCCAGCCGATGGGCCAGTACAACCACATGGCACGCATCGGCGCGGACGGCCGTCTCGTCTCGTACGAGCAGGCACTCACCAGCGCGAACTTCGCCAAGGTGCAGCCGGCGCGCTGGACGAAGGACGACGTGCTGCGCACCTTCGGCCGCCCCGCCGAGGTCTCGCGCGACCGCGCGACGGGCGACGAAGTCTGGTCGTACCGCTACAAGCAGGACGGCATCTGGAACTCGTACAGGAATATCTATTTCAACGTCCGCGGCGAAGTACGGCGTTCGGACGACACGCCGGATCCCCTGCTCGACGACCGTTCGAAGGGCCTGTAACTCAGGAGATCGCGATGACTACTCAGCTCCGTTCGACCCTGTGTGCGGCCGCCCTGGCGCTGGTCCTGGCGGGCTGCACGACGCTATTGCGCCAGCCGCCGCCCAGCGGGGCACCGCTGGCCGCCGTCACTGCGCAGCTCGGGCAGCCGAACGCCGTCTATCCGGATCCCGCCGGCGGCCAGGTGCTCGAGTACCGCGGCCAGCCGATGGGCCAGTTCCAGTACATGGCCCGCATCGGCCCGGACGGCCGCCTCGTCTCGTACGACCAGGTGCTCACGAGCGAGAACTTCGGCAAGGTAAAAGTCGACCACTGGACCAAGGACGACATCCTGCGCAACTTCGGCCGCCCCGCCGAGGTGTCGCGCGTGTACGCGCACGACTACGAAGTCTGGTCGTACCGCTACAAGGAAGCGGGCGTGTGGAACTCGATGATGAACGTGCATTTCGATGCGCAGGGCGTCGTGCGCCAGATGCTCAACGGACCGGATCCGCTGTACGACGACCGGTTCCGCCGCCGCTAATCCGCGCCAGTAAGCGCAATAATGTGTGAGGATATGGCGATCGGGGCTGGCTATACTGGGCCGACATGATCGCCACCGCACCTGCCCTGCTCCCGCCGCGCGACCGCCGCCACGTCGGCATCGCGGCCACCCTCATCGTGCATGCCATCCTGATCCTGGGCTGGCAGATGACGCGCCGACCACCTGCCGTCACGGCCGATCCGGCGCGCTCGACGATCCAGTGGATACGGCTGCCGGCACCCGCCGCGCCCCAGCCGCGGCGCGAAAAAGAGGAACAGGCGCCCCCGCGCCCGCAGGTGGCGCCGCGCGCCGGGGCGATCACCCTGCCCCGCGTGACCGTGCCGGCCGCCCCCGCCGTGGCGCCGCCGGCGGCCGGCACGCCCGCCGCCGCGAGCACGCCCGCGACCCCGGCAACGCCCTCCACGGGCGCCACGATGCTCGAACGCGCCCGCCGCGACGTCGGCGCCATCGACCGCGCGCTGCGCAAGGAAAACAATCCCTATATCGTGGCCCCGCCGGACAGCCCGCAGATCCGCCTGCGCAAGGGCATCCAGGCCGCGGCCGACATGGCGCCGAACGCGTGGTACCAGGCGCCGAAGGTGGCGGAACTGGTCAACAACACGGGCGACGGGGCGCGCCGCGAGCGCGTGATCTCGGGTGGCGGCACGTACTGCATGACGGAGCGCGCGCCGACGACGAGCATCGACATGATCGAGAAACACGGCAAATGGAGGCAAACCAATTGCCCGGAGCATGAATCGACAGCCAGCTCGCAGGAATGGCGCACGGCGCGGGATTGACACTCGGACACTCACTCCAGACATGGCGCCATGCACTGCCAACCTGTTCGGTACTTCCCCGACACATCTGCTGCAATGCAGCAATTCGTCATTAATTTCCCGGCGAATACGGGACGATAAATATATTGGCCGAAAACGGCGGAAGTTTCATATTTAGGACAAAACCGTGGCGCGCACGATTGAAATTGACATTGAAAATTCATGAAAAGCGTCTAGTCTAACGAACTCGCGCTAGAACGCATATTTGCTGTGCAGTGCGATTGTGCGATGCAAAATCTAAGTAGCAATTAATTTTTGGCATCTTTGTGCCACAGCGTCGCAATTTTCAGACCGGATACACTTTCATGAGGTCATACATGTTCCTATTCTCGCAATCCGTTACGCCCGCAGTTCGTTCGCACCTGGATGCACAGGTCGCATTTCTCAACGACATGTCGAAATCGTGGTCGCGTTCGATCCAGAACATCGTCGAAGCCAACATCCAGCTGAGCCAGACCTTGCTGGAAGAAACGAATATCGCCAGTCAACAACTGTTGACCACCACGCATCCGACCGAGGCCATCTCGGCCGCCGCGTCGCGCGCCCAACCCGCAGCGGAAAAGATTCGCGCCTACCAGCAGCATCTCTCGCGCGTCGTGGCCGACTCCCAGGTCGAACTGGCCCGTGTCGCCGAGCAGCACGTGCCCCAGACGTCGCGTACGGCCAAATCCCTGGCCGACGAGGTGGCTCGCGCAGCCTCCGAAGAAACGCAGAACAGCCTGCGCACCCAGCAGGACACGCTGAAGAACTTCCGCGATCCGTTCCAGCAGGGTGGCGGGAATGGCAGTGCCCACCGCGGCAACCTGCAAAGCGGCGGCAACGGCGCGGAGGCCGGTGTCCGTGTCGAAGCGGAAGCGCGTGACGGCACGATCCAGGGCAACGTCCAGGGCAGCGTCCAGGGCAGCCAGCAGGGCCAGCAACACGGCAAGTCTTCTGGCAAGGCAAGCTGACGCCCGATAGAAACGACAACGGGACCGTGCACGGTCCCGCTTCGCACGACGCCCTCCGGGGCGTTTTTTCGTGGCGCGGCCTCAGCGCCGCTCGCTCGGATCCAGCGTCTCCTCATCCGTCTGGATGATGCTGACGGGCTTGCCCTTCGCAAGCCGGTACAGGTACACGGCATAGCCCGACAGGCCGTACACGACGAACAGCGGCCACAGCACCTTGGGCGGATCGATCGCCAGCAGCGCCAGCGCGAGCGCGATCAGGAACACGACGATGAACGGCACCGACTTGCGGAAATTGACGTCCTTGAAGCTGTAGAACGGCACGTTGGTCACCATCGTCAGGCCCGCGAACAGCGCGATGCCCCACGAGATCCAGTCGACCTTGCGCGCGCTGACGTTGATGTCCGGGTCCGTCATCATCATCACGAAGCCGACGACCAACGCAGCCGCGGCCGGGCTCGGCAAGCCCTGGAAGAAACGCTTGTCGACAACCTCGATGTTCGTGTTGAAGCGGGCCAGGCGCAGCGCGGCGCCGGCGCAGTAGACGAACGCGGCGATCCAGCCCAGCTTGCCCAGGCCGCGCAGCGACCATTCGTAGATGACGAGGGCCGGCGCGGCGCCGAACGAGACCATGTCGGACAGGCTGTCGTACTGCGCGCCGAACTCGGATTGCGTGTTCGTCAGGCGCGCGACGCGGCCGTCCAGGCTGTCCAGCACCATCGCGATGAACACGGCCCAGCAGGCGTGGTCGAAGCGCTGGTTCATCGCCATCACGATCGCGTAGAACCCGCCGAACAGCGCGGCCGTCGTGAAGGCGTTCGGCAGCAGGTAGATGCCCCGGCGCGGGCGGGACGCGGCGGCGTCCGTCTTGCGGACGCGGCTGAAGCGGGCGAAGCGGGGCGCCTTGATGGCGCCGGGTTTGCGGCGTCGGGGTAGTGTCGGCATAGGTTTCTTTTTCTCAACAATGCACCGAGGTGGCGCGGACCCCGCCATTATAGTGTCCGCACCCCTCTGTTAGCGAACGGCTACCGTCAGCGGAATTTTACTTTGCCGACCAGACGCATCTGCAGCGTCGTCTCGCCCGGCTCGAAGCTGGGTTCCGGCATTTCGGCCATGTCCGCGCGCTTGGCCGACATGCGCATCATTTGCGGTGCCGCCGCCTCGGCCTGGCCGCCGGCGTAATTGCCGCTGCCCTCGAAATCGACCGTGTCGATGACGGCGTCGTTCACGTTGCGGCCCATCGCACGGGCGATGGAGGCGATGCGTTCGTTCAGGTTGCGGTACGTGGCGGCAATGCGCTCGTCGTCCAGGCGTTTCGACAGTTCGGGGCTCAGGTGGTAGTCGATGCCGTTCAGGTTGACGACTTGCTGCGCGGCGGCGGCCGTCTTCGGCAGCGCCTGCAGGTTGCGCGTCTTCACTTCGAGATACTGGCCCACGCGCCAGCCGATCGGGACGCGGCGCGCGGCGGGATTCGCCAGCGGACGGGGGCCGTCCGGCACTTCCGGATAGACGGGGTACGTGTAGTAGCCGACGGTCTTGAGTTCCGCCTGCGGATCCTCGCGGCGCACGATGTCCGTGCCCTGCTTCATCTTCTGGTTGACGCGGGCGGTGGCGGCAGCGCGGTCCTTGTCCTGCTCCTCGACGGCGAAGGTGACGGTCGCCTCGTCGTTGGCATGCTTCACTTCGCCGAACGCGGGCACGATGACGAGGGTGCCGCTCGTGGCAGGCGCGGACTGGGCTTGCGCGGACAGTGCGGACGCCAGCGCGGTCAACAGGACGAGTTTTTTGATGGACATTGTTGTTCTCCTTGATTGCATGCGCGGCTGGTGCCGCGGCAGGAGAACGATAACCGGTTTGACGTAAAAGTCGAGTTTATGTAATGGAAAGTTGCAATTGATTGCAAACGAAGGACACAAAAAAAAATCGCCCCGGCAAGCGGGGCGATTTTCAGGTCAGCCAGGGACGATCAGTTCTTCGACTGGTCGACCAGCTTGTTCTTGGCGATCCACGGCATCATCGCGCGCAGCTGTGCGCCGACCTGCTCGATCTGGTGCTCGGCGTTCAGGCGGCGACGCGAGATCAGGGTCGGGGCGCCGGCCTTGTTTTCCAGGATGAACGACTTGGCGTATTCGCCGGTCTGGATGTCCTTCAGGACGGCGCGCATCGCGTTCTTGGTGTCTTCGGTCACGACGCGCGGGCCGGTGACGTATTCGCCGTATTCCGCGTTGTTCGAGATCGAATAGTTCATGTTGGCGATGCCGCCTTCGTAGATCAGGTCGACGATCAGCTTCAGCTCGTGCAGGCATTCGAAGTAAGCCATTTCCGGAGCGTAGCCGGCTTCCACCAGCGTCTCGAAGCCGGCCTTGATCAGCTCGACGGCGCCGCCGCACAGCACGGCCTGCTCGCCGAACAGGTCGGTTTCGGTTTCTTCACGGAAGTTGGTTTCGATGATGCCGGCCTTGCCGCCACCGTTGGCCATGGCGTACGACAGGGCGATGTCGCGGGCTGCGCCCGACTTGTCCTGGTAGACGGCGACCAGGTGCGGCACGCCGCCACCCTGGCGGTAGGTACCGCGCACGGTGTGGCCCGGGGCCTTCGGTGCGACCATGATGACGTCGAGGTCGGCGCGCGGCACGACCTGGCCGTAGTGCACGTTGAAGCCGTGCGCGAACGCCAGCACGGCGCCCTGCTTGATGTTCGGTTCGACGTTGTTCTTGTACACGTCGGCGATGTTTTCGTCCGGCAGCAGGATCATGACGACGTCGGCGGCTTTCACTGCCTCGTTGACTTCAGCGACCTTGATGCCGGCCTGTTCGACCTTGCCCCACGAGGCGCCGCCGCGGCGCAGGCCGACGGTGACGTTGACGCCCGATTCCGTCAGGTTCTGGGCGTGTGCGTGGCCTTGCGAGCCGTAGCCGATGATGGCGACATTCTTGCCTTTGATGAGGGAGAGGTCGCAGTCTTTGTCGTAGAAAACTTTCATTTTTTAATCCTGTGCTTTTCGTGTTTCGTTATTTTGTTTGGCGGACACGAGGTCCACCGAATATATCGCCAGCGTCAAACCTTGAGGATGCGCTCGCCGCGGCCGATGCCGGAACCGCCCGTGCGGACGGTTTCGAGGATCGAGGCGCGGTCGATGGCGTCGATGAAGGCGTCCAGCTTGCTCTTCGCGCCCGTCAGTTCGATCGTGTACGTTTTTTCCGTCACGTCGATGATGCGGCCGCGGAAGATGTCGGCGGTGCGCTTCATTTCTTCGCGTTCCTTGCCGACTGCCCTCACCTTGATCAGCATGAGCTCGCGCTCGATGTGCTGGCCTTCGGTCAGGTCGACCACCTTCACCACCTCGATGAGGCGGTTCAGGTGCTTGGTGATCTGCTCGATGATGTCGTCCGAACCCGTCGTCACGATGGTCATGCGCGACAGGGTAGCGTCTTCGGTCGGCGCCACGGTCAGCGTCTCGATGTTGTAGCCGCGTGCCGAGAACAGGCCCACCACGCGCGACAGCGCGCCGGCTTCGTTTTCCAGCAGGACGGAGATGATGTGTCGCATTACAGGTCCTCCGATCCGAGCAGCATTTCCGACAGGCCTTTACCCGTCTTGACCATCGGCCAGACGTTTTCGCTGCGGTCGGTAATGAAGTTCATGAACACCAGGCGGTCCTTCATGGCGAACGCCTCGCGCAGCGCGCCGTCGACGTCGCCCGGCTTCTCGATGCGCATGCCGACGTGGCCATAGGCCTCGGCCAGCTTCTCGAAGTCCGGCAGGGAATCCATGTACGACTCGGAATAACGCGAACCGTAGTCGAGTTCCTGCCACTGGCGCACCATGCCCAGGAAGCGGTTGTTCAGGAGGATGATCTTCGGCGTCAGGTGATACTGCTTGCAGGTCGCAAGTTCCTGGATGTTCATCTGGATCGAACCCTCGCCCGTGATGCAGGCCACGGTCGCGCCGGGATTCGCCATCTGCACGCCCATCGCGTACGGCAGGCCCACGCCCATCGTGCCCAGGCCACCGGAGTTGATCCAGCGGCGCGGCTTGTCGAACGGGTAGTACTGCGCAGCCCACATCTGGTGCTGGCCGACGTCCGACGTGATGAACGCGTCGCCGCCGGTGACTTCCCACACTTTCTCGACGACGGACTGCGGCTTGATCAGCTCATCCGAGGCCGCATAGCGCAGGCACTCGCGGCCGCGCCAGTCCTCGATCTGCTGCCACCACTTCTGCACGGCCGGGTTCGGACGCTGCTCGGCGGCATCCAGCTGCGACAGCAGTTCGACCAGCACGTCCTTGACGTTGCCGACGATGGGGATGTCCACTTTCACGCGCTTCGAGATCGACGACGGGTCGATGTCGATGTGGATGATCTTGCGCGGGTTCGACGCGAAGTGCTTCGGATTGCCGATCACGCGGTCGTCGAAGCGGGCGCCGATGGCGATCAGGACGTCGCAGTGCTGCATCGCCATGTTCGCTTCGTAGGTGCCGTGCATGCCCGGCATGCCGACGAATTTCTTGTCGGTGGCGCGGTAGGCGCCCAGCCCCATCAGCGTGTTCGTGACCGGGAAGCCGAGCTTGTCGACCAGCTTGTTCAGTTCGTTCGATGCATTGGCGAGGATGACGCCGCCGCCCGTGTAGATCATCGGACGCTCGGCCGCCAGCAGCAGCTGCACTGCCTTGCGGATCTGGCCGGCGTGGCCCTTGTCGACGGGGCGGTAGGAACGCATCTCGACCTCTTTCGGGTACGAGTACGTCGCCTTCTGCATGCTCACGTCCTTCGGGATATCGACGAGGACCGGGCCCGGACGGCCGGTGCGTGCGATATAGAAGGCTTTCTTGATGGTATCGGCAAGGTCTTTGACGTCCTTGACGAGGAAATTGTGTTTCACCACCGGGCGCGTGATGCCCACGGTGTCGCATTCCTGGAATGCGTCCTGGCCGATCGCATTGGTCGGAACCTGGCCGGAAATCACGACCATCGGAATCGAATCCATGTATGCGGTGGAGAGGCCGGTGACGGCATTGGTGACGCCCGGACCGGACGTGACCAGGCATACGCCCACTTCATTCGAGCTGCGCGAATACGCGTCGGCCGCGTGCACGGCTGCCTGCTCGTGGCGTACCAGGATGTGCTGGAATTTGTCCTGCTTGAAGATGGCGTCGTAGATGTAGAGAACCGCACCGCCGGGGTAACCGAAGACGTGCTTCACGCCCTCTTCCGCCAGGCAACGGACTACGATCTCAGCGCCCGTGATGGGAGCTGCTGCGTCGTTACTCATGATACGTTTCCTTTCAAAACCCATAGGGAGATTGATCGGATGCTCGTCCCTGACGAGATACGTGTCACGCAACAGTGCTCATGCTTCCCTTCTTTCTGCGGTCACGTCGATCTTTCAGGATGCCGTAGGATCCTTACGAACCGGCGCTGGACGCAACTCGTTCAGCTTGAGTTACTGTAGCGGAATGCGAATCTCTCGCGCTTGTGGCACGGGTTGGAGCAAACTGCCTACATTGTGAAAGCGCGTCATGCCGAGGTTGACGTTGTGTGACAAGCTGGCTTGACAATAAGCTTCGGGGGTGCAAAGCGTTCTATACCTTACTGCGTTGCACCATTCTGGTCAAGATAAATAATTATTTTTTCAAGCGATTTCGTCGGGCAGCCACGTCCGGGCGCCGGGGCGGGCTTCCAGCCGCGCCATCCACGCTGTAAGGGCGGGATAGCCGGGCCGCTCGTCCATCGGGGTCTTGCGCCAGCGGTGCGTGGACAGGCCCAGCACGATGTCGGCCAGCGAGAACGCTCCGCCCGCCACGTAGTCGCCGGCCGTTTCCAGGTGCCGCTCGAGCAGGCCCATCTGGCGATTCCAGCCGGCGATGCCGGCGGCGATCTGGACCGGATCCTGGTGCGCGGGGCTGCCCCGCACCAGGCCCATGAACGCGTAGCGCCACGCATTGTTCAATTCCGTCGCCTGCCAGTCCATCCACTGCTCCACCTTCGCGCGGGCGAGCGCATCGGCCGGGAGCAGGCGCCCGTCGCCGTAGCGCGTGGCCAGGTAGCGGCTGATGGTGTTCGACTCCCACAGCACGACATCCCCGTCGACCAGCACCGGCACCATCGCGTTCGGATTCAGTGCGAGGAACGCCGGCTCCTGTGTCGAGCGGAACCCGCTGCCCCAGTCTTCCCGTTCGAAGGGGACGCCGAGTTCGCTGGCGGTCCACAAGACCTTGCGGACGTTGATCGAGCTTGCCTTGCCGAGGATGCGCATCATGCCGTCTCCAAATGATGTCAATCCGACTATTCTAGAGTCAATGCGGGAAAACCGCACACGCCACCCTGCCTGTTTCGGGTGCGGTCATCCATAATTTTTGCTAGCATTCGAAAGTTTTCCGAAAAGCCACAGGCAACGTACCGGTGGCACCCACCACTTATCGCATGGCCACTGATAAAGAACTCAACGACTTCCTCGAGAGTGTCGAGCGGCGCGCCTTCAAGCAGGCGGCGTACGCGGTCCGCAAGGACGAGGCAGCGCTCGACATCGTTCAGGACGCCATGATCAAGCTCGCGGAGAAATACGGCGACAAGCCCCTGGCCGAATTGCCGATGCTTTTCCAGCGCATCCTGCAGAACACCATCCTCGATTACTTCCGCCGCGAAAAGGTCAGGAATACCTGGATCAGCCTCTTCGGAGGCCTCGGCCGCCGGGACGAAGACGACGAGGAATTTGATATACTTGCATCTTACGAGGCCGAGGAAGGAACGTCCGCCGCGGAGTCGAGCGCGGATCAGGTCGAACGGGCAGAAACCCTGCGCCTGATCGAGGAAGAGATACAAAAACTCCCGGCGCGTCAACGGGAAGCGTTCCTCATGCGTTACTGGCAGGACATGGATGTGGCCGAGACGGCCGAAGCGATGGGATGCTCCGAGGGCAGTGTAAAAACGCATTGCTCTCGCGCCACGCATGCCCTGCAGAAAGCCCTGGAGGCCAAGGGAATTAAATTATGAACACCGACGACATCAACCTGGCGTACAAGATCCGCCATGCCCTGAACGAGAACCTCGACAACCTGCCGGCCTCGACCACCGACCGCCTGGCCGCGGCGCGCGCGGCCGCGCTCGCGCGCAAGAAGGCCGACGCGCCCGTCCGCGCGAAACAGCAGCAGCGTGCGTCGTTCGACCTGGGCGCGTTGTTCTCGATGCAGTGGGTGGCGCGTGCCGCCGTCGTCGCGCCGTTGCTGCTGATGGCGGCCGGCATGGTCGGCGTGTACCAGTACGAACGCGAGCAGCGTGCGGCCGAGCTGGCCGAGCTGGATGCGGCCGTGCTGTCCGACGACCTGCCCCTGACCGCCTACACCGACCACGGCTTCAACGCTTACCTGGCGCAACAGCAGCAAGCACAGCAACAGCCGCAGCGAGCCCAGTAAAGGATGACGGCTAACAAGCTCAAGGTTGCCGGCGCCGCCGCCGCCGTCGTGCTCGTTGGCGCGGCCGCACTGACCCTCCATCAGCAAGGCGGCTTCCGTTCCGCATCGGGGCCGGCCACGCACGATGCGGCGGCCGACACCGCCCCCGTCCAGCCCGCCAAACCGGCCGCCGGCAGCCACAAAGGCGGCGATAAGCCCCTGTGGCGCAGCCTGACGCCGGCCCAGCAGGTGGCCCTGCAGCCGCTGCAGGCCGAATGGGACCAGATGGATGGCGTGCGCAAGCAGAAATGGCTGCAGCTCGCGAACCGCTTCGCCACGCTGAAACCCGAAGAGCAGCAGCGCGTGCACGAACGCATGCGCGCCTGGGTCAAGCTGACGCCGGAGCAGCGCGAGCTGGCGCGCGAAACCTATACGCGCACCCGCAAGATCGCCCCCGAGCAAAAGAACGCGACGTGGGAAAGCTACCAGCAACTGCCGGAAGACCAGAAGAAGAAACTGGCCGCCTCGGCCACGGCCCGCAAGACGCCGCGCGTCGTGCCGTCCCAGGCCAACGGCAAGGTCGTCGCACCGCTGGGCCAGGGCGCGACGTCGTGCCCGGCCGGCATGGTCAGGAACACCGTCTCGGCCGCCCCGCCGTGCGTGACGCCGCCGCCGCCACCGGCGCCCGTCCAGCCCGCGCCCGTGCAGCCGCCCGCCAATCCCCAGCCAGCACCGGAACCGGAAAAGCAGGTGCCCGCGAACTGGGGCATCACACCGAACAACGCATAAGCAGGATCACCATGCACGACACCCCGAGCATCAAGCGCCGCCTGATCACGATGGTCTACGAGACCTTCCTGCTGCTGGCGGTGGAGATGCTGGCGGTGGCGCTGTTCCTGATCGTCACGCGGAATAACCACGCGCCCGTGTTCCAGTACGCGATGAAGGTCTGGCTGTTCGTCGTCACCGGCGCGTATTTCACGTGGGGCTGGACCAACAGCGGCCACACGCTGGCGATGAAGACGTGGCGCATGCAGGTCGTCACCAACGACGGCGCGCGCCTGCCGCTGCGCATGGCCATCGTGCGCTACCTGCTGGCCTGGGGCTGGTTCCTGCCCGCCCTCCTCGCCTGCACGGCGCTGGGCCTGAAAGACAAGGCCCAGATCGGCGCGGCCGTCGCCGTCGGCGTGCTGGCGTGGGGCCTGACGGCCTTCTTCGACCGCGACCGCCAGTTCCTGCACGACCGCCTGGCCGGCACGCGCCTCGTGCAGCTGCCGAAGCCGGCGAAGGCCGGCGCCCCCGCCGAAGCCACGTAAATCACTGCTGCGCCAGCAGCTTGCGGATCGTCGCCTCGGTCTGCGCATAATCGCCTTCACCGAAGTGCGAGTACACGACCTCGCCCTTCTTGTCGACGAGGTAGAACGCGGGCCAGAACTGGTTGTTGTACGCGCTCCAGGTGGCATACCGGTTGTCCTGCGCGACCGGGAACGTAATGCCGTTGCGCTGCACGGCCGTCTTGAGGTTGTTCAGGTTGCGCTCGAAGCCGTATTCCGGCGTGTGCACGCCGACCACGACCAGCCCCTGGTCCTTGTACTTCTGGTGCCAGCCCTTCACGTACGGCAGCACGTGCTGGCAGTTGATGCAATCGTAGGTCCAGAAATCCACGAGCACCACCTTGCCGCGCAGCTGCTGCATGCTGAGCGGTGCGCTGTTGATCCAGTTGTCGATGCCCGCGAATTCCGGTGCGGGGGCGGCTTGTGCGCCGGCGGCGACGAACGCGGCGGCGGCGATGAGGGAACGGATTTTCATGGTGGACTCCTTACAGGGTTGGAAAGATGGATGGGACGTGGGCAGCGATCTGCGTATCGACCTGGAACCAAATAGCGGCCGCGCTGGCCAGCACGAGCACGCCGAATGCGCGCTGCAGGACCACGGCATGGCGGGCCACGCCGCGCACCCGCTGGACGATGGCCTGGCCGCCGTGGATCAGCGCCAGCATCGGCAGCGCGGCGCCGAGCGCATACAAGCCGACGAGCTGCACGGCTTTACCGGGATCGTGCGCCTGCACGACGAGGGCGAGAATCGAGGCGAGGACGGGACCGGCGCACGGCGTCCACACGGCGCCCAGCGACAGGCCGAGCACGAACGCGCCGCTCTGCTTCGGTACCGCATCGGTGCCGCGCAGCTTCGCCCACAGCGGGCGGACGGCGTCGACGAGCAGGTCCCACGGCCGCGACCAGATGCGCAGCAGGCCCGATAACCCCAGCAGCACGATCGCCACGTTGCGCAACGTCTCCTGCGCCAGCTGCGCCGCGCTCGACACGGCGCCCAGCGCCAGCGCGAACGCGGAAAACGACAGCACGAAGCCGGCCACGATCAGGAGCGAGCGGCGGCGATTCGACTGCTCGACGGTGGCGCCGAGCAGGAACGGCAGCACGGGCAGCACGCACGGGGACGCCACCGTGGCCAGGCCGGCCAGCAGCGCAAGCGGGGATTCGATCGGGTTGGTCATGGGAGCCTCCTGTATTTGTAAGACTCCATTGGACGCCCGCGGTGTGTACGCGATGTGTCCGCAACCTCCCATTTTTGTCAGGCCATGTGTCCTGTCCAGCCCCCGACACATTCGGACATAATGACGCCGCGACGTCGCGCTACAGTAGCCTGCAACCAACGAAGGAGAACCCATGAACGAGACCGATCACGTCCTGGTCGTCGACGACGACCGCGGCATCCGCGAACTGGTCGGCGCCTACCTGGAAAAGCAGGGCCTGCGCGTCACCCTGGCCGCGAACGGACGCGAGATGAGAAACGCGCTGATGCACGCGACGCCCGACCTGATCCTGCTCGACATCATGATGCCCGGCGAGGACGGCCTCACCTTGTGCCGCGAACTGCGCGCGGGGAAGCACCGCGCAATCCCGATCGTGATGCTGACGGCGCGCGACGACGAGACCGACCGCGTCGTGGGCCTGGAACTCGGCGCCGACGACTATGTGCCGAAGCCGTTCGCCGTGCGCGAACTGCTGGCCCGCATCCGCGCCGTGCTGCGCCGCACGCGCATGCTGCCGCCGAACCTGCAGGTGACGGAAGCCGCGAAACTGATCGCGTTCGGCGACTGGCGCCTCGACACGGTCGGCCGCCACCTGCTCGACGAGAACGGCGTCGAGGTCGCGATGAGCGGCGCGGAGTACCGCCTGCTGCGCGTGTTCCTGGACCACCCGCAGCGCGTGCTGTCGCGCGACCAGCTGATGGGCCTCACGCACGGCAACGACGCGGAATTCTTCGACCGCTCGATCGACCTGCTCGTGAGCCGCCTGCGCCAGCGCCTGGGCGACGGCGCGCGCGAGCCCCGCTACATCAAGACCCTGCGCAACGAGGGCTATGTGTTCTCGGCCGAAGTGACGATCCTGGAAGGCAAGACGACATGAAACCCTGGTGGCCGCGGAGCCTGTATGCGCGCCTGGCGTTGATCCTGTTCGCTGGGCTCGCGCTGGCGCAGGGCCTGTCCGTCGCGTTGACCTTCACGGAACGCGACCAGGCGACGACGAATCTGATGATGGGGTATGTGGAACGCGAGGTCGCGAGCTCCGTCGCCCTGCTCGACCTGCTGCCGGCGGCCGAGCGCCCGGCATGGCTGCCGCGGCTCGCGCGGCGCAGCTACCGCTTCATCCTCGGTCCGGGCGAAACGGAGGGCGCGATGCCGGACGAGAAGCTGTCGGCGCAGATCGCACATTCGATCGAACAGGGCATCGGGCGCAGCTATCCGCTGTCCGTGAACGGCCTCGGGAACGAGGGCCGCATGCAGGTCCACTTGCGGCTCTCCGATGGCTCGCCGTTGACCATCGACGTGCAGCCAATGCATGGCGTCCCGCTGTCGCCCTGGCTGCCGTACGTGCTCGCGGCGCAGCTGGCGATCCTCGCCGCGTGCTGCTGGTTCGCGGTGCGCCAGGCGGTGCGTCCGCTGCGTGTGCTGGCCGAGGCGGCCGATGCGCTCGGCCCGGACCTGCGCCCCGTCGAACTGCCGGAACGGGGCCCGTCCGAAGTGCTGCGTTCGGCGCGCGCGTTCAACGCCATGCAGAAGCGCATCGCCGCGTACGTCGACGAACGCGTGCGCATCCTCGCGGCCATCTCGCACGACCTGCAGACGCCGATCACGCGCATGCGCCTGCGCGTGGACATGATGGACGACGAGCCGCAGCAACCGCGCCTGCGTGCCGATCTCGAGGAGCTGCAAGGCCTCGTCAAGGACGGCATCGGCTACGCACGCGCGATGCACGGCGAACGGGAACCGGCGCGCGCCATCGACCTCGACGCCCAGCTCGACAGCCTCGTGCTGGACTACCGCGACGCCGGCAGCGCCGTGAACCTGGAAGGCCGCATCGGCGCACCGGTACAGACGCGCCCGAAGGCGCTGCGCCGGATCATCGGCAACCTCGTCGACAACGCGCTGCGCTACAGCGGCGGCGCCGACATCGTCGTGGGCCGCGACAGCCAGGGTGCGGTCCTCATCCGCGTGCTGGACAACGGCCCTGGCATCCCCGTCGACCAGCTGGAAGCCGTGTTCGAACCGTTCTTCCGGCTGGAGGCGTCACGCAACCGCGACACGGGCGGTACGGGCCTTGGCCTGGCGATCGCGCGCCAACTGGCGGGGAGTCTCGGCGGTACGCTCACGCTGAACAACCGGCCGGAGGGCGGACTGGAGGCGCGCCTCACTTTGCCGTGACCTGCGCGTTGTCCCTGAACGCAGGGAGGTCCGCCAGCCGCGCGGCGATCGCCTCCACATGCGGCCAGCGATTCAGCGCCAGGCCGGCACGCGCCGCGTTCAGCGCCTGCGGGAACAGGAAGACGTCCGCGAGGCCGGGCACGTCGCCCGCACAGAAGCGGCTGGACGCCACCGCATGGCGGCGCGCCAGCAGCGCTTGCAGCGCATCGATCCCCTCTTCCATCCAGTGCCTGCGCCATGCGGGCGCGGTCGTCTCGTCGAAGCCCGGCATGGTCGCGAGATGGCGGATCACACGGGGCGTCACCAGCGCATGCGTCTCGGCCAGCACGGCCAGCACGGCCAGCACGAACGCGCGCACCCAGGCTCGCGTCGCCGGAGCCGTCGGCAGCAGCGGCGCCTGCGGGTAGACCTCGTCCAGGTATTCGACGATGGCCAGCGATTGCGTCAGCAGCACGCCGTCGTCCGCCAGCAGCGCCGGCACCAGGCCTTGCGGGTTCACGTCCAGGTAGGCCTGCTGGCGGTTCTGCGCGCCCTCGCCCACGATCTCGACGGGAAGGCGGTCGACCTGCAGGCCCTTCAGCGCGAGGGCAATGCGCACCCGCGCGGCGGCAGACGAGATGGCGGCGTCGTACAGTTTCATCGTGGACTCCATTATTGAAATAACAGTTAGCGCGATAAGTATTTTTGCAAAGTCTAGCAGCGAGATTCCCGAATTTCAAGTACGATAATCGTTATCACGATAATTTTCCCGATAATCATGCCCGACGACAACGACACCCGCGCCAAAGCCGCCCGCATGGCGGACTTCATGTGCTTCGCCATCTACTCGACCAATCTCGCGTATTCGCGCGTGTACAAGCCTGTGCTGGACGCGCTGGGCCTCACGTATCCGCAATACCTGGCGATCATCGCGCTGTGGGAGCAGGACCAGCAGACGGTCAAGGCCTTGAGCGAAAAGCTGTTCCTGGAACCGAGCACGGTGACGCCGATGCTCAAGCGGCTGGAAGCGATGGGCTACGTGCGCCGCGAACGCGACAAGGAAGACGAGCGCAACGTCCGCATCTCCCTTACGGACGCGGGCCGCGCGCTGCGCGAAAAGGGACTCGGATTCGGCAAGCAGACGGTCGCCGCGTCCGGCCTGGGCCCGGAGGAATTCCCGCTGCTGCAGAAGGCCATCGTACAACTGCGCGACAACCTGATCGCCGCGGCGGGCAAGACGGAAAGCTGACGCTCAGACTTCCGCGACGGGCGCCGCGCGCGCCTTGAGTGCGGCGATGACGAAGTCCACCGTCGTGCCGAGCTGCGCCGCGTCGGCGCCCGCCTTCGCGCTGATGCGCATGCCGCGGATGGCCGTGTGGATGAAATGCGCGGCCGCCGCCGGATCGAGGCCGGGCGCCAGTTCGCCCGCCTGGCGCGCGCGCATCAAGACCTCCGCAAGGATGTCTTCCGTGATCCGCTGCGAGCGCTCGACGAGCGCCTGCACGTCGGCGTCGGATTGCCCGAATTCCGCGATGGCGTTGACGCTGAGGCAGCCGCGCGCGCGCAGGGCCGCATCCGCGCCGGCGATCTCGCGCAGGAATGCTGCCAATGCGCCCAATGGCGACGGTCCGGCCGCAAGACGGTGTTTCAGCGCCGCGCCGCCCGTGTCCGTGTAATGCGTGAGCGCGGCCAGATAAAGCTGCTTCTTGTCGCCGAACGTGTCGTACATGCTCTGGCGGCCGATGCCCATCGCGCGCACCAGGTCGTCCGTGGACGTCGCCTCGTACCCCTGCTCCCAGAACACCCGCACCGCCGCGTCGAGCGCCGCGGCCGGGTCGAATACCTTCGTTCTTGCCATCGTTTTTAATCTTGACTAGTCAGTCCAGAATAGAAGTATAATCGATTCTCCATTTTGGACCAATCAGTCAAGAAAGGCTCACCATGACTTCCCTCACCGGCAAGATCGCCTTCGTCACCGGCGGTTCGCGCGGCATCGGCGCCGCCATCGTCCGCCGTCTCGCAGCGAACGGCGCCACCGTCGCATTCACGTACGTCAGCGCCCACGACCGCGCATTGCAACTGGCGGCCGACATCGACGCCGCAGGCGGCCGCGCCCTGCCCCTGCGCGCGGACAGCGCCGACGCGCAGGCGCTGCAGCAGGCCATTGCGAGCGTGGCGGCGCAGTTCGGCCGCATCGACATCCTCGTCAACAGCGCGGGCATCATCGTCCACAAGGACCTCGGCGAGACGACCCTTGAGGACTACGACCGCATCGCGGCCGTCAACGTGCGCGCGCTGTTCGTCGCCACGCAGGCGGCCGCGCCGCACATGGGAGAAGGCGGGCGCATCGTCAACATCGGCAGCATGGTGGCGGACCGGGCGGGCAGCCCGGGCGTGGCGTTGTACGCGATGAGCAAGGCGGCCGTGGCCGGCCTCACGCGCGGGCTCGCGCGCGACCTGGGTCCGCGCGGCATCACGGTGAACAATGTGCAGCCGGGGCCGACGGAGACCGAGATCGTCGCGGACGAATCCGTGCGCGCATACCTGCGCGCGCAGATCCCGGTGGGACGAATGGGACAGGATGCCGAGATCGCGGGCCTGGTCGCTTACCTCGTCGGGAACGAGGCGGGGTATGTCAACGGGGCATCGTTGACGATCGATGGCGGGTACGTGGCCTGAGTCAGAACCGTTCGGTGTCGTGCAGATAGCGCCAGCGCCCGGCCGGCAACTGGCCCAGCGCCACGCGCCCGATACGCAGCCGGCGCAGCGATTTGACGGTCAAGCCGACCTCGGCGCACATCGCTTCGACCTGCCCCGGCCGCACGTCCTTGCCGGCCAGGCGCAGCCGCGCCTCGCTTTGCCAGCTCGCCTTCAGCGGCACGGTCGCCCTGCCCTGCACGCGCATGCTGGCGTTCAGCCGCGCGAGGCCATCGTCGGCGATGGCACCCGTCACCTCGGCCACGTATTCCTGTTCGACGCGCGCACCGTCCTCGACCAGCTTGCGCGTCACGCGCCAGTCCTGGCTCAACACGAGCAGGCCGCTCGCTTCCGGTTCCAGCGGCGTGACGACGGTCAACCGCGCCAGATGCCGGCGCAGAAAACGCGCGTTGGGCGTCGCCGCCAGCGTCTCGGGGGCGATCAGCGAGAGCGCGCCAGCCGCATCGACGCCGGCCGGCTTGTGCAGCAGGATCGTCACCGGTGCCGGTTCGACGGGCTCGGCACCGGGCAACAGCGCGACAGCCTGCGCGGACGTCACGCGCGTCGCCGGATCTTCGACGACTACGTCATCGACCGTCACCCAGCCGCCCGCGATATAGCGTTCGGCTTCGCCGCGCGAGCACGGCACGATTTCGGCCACGCGCTTGGCGAGGCGGATGCCTTCATCACTCATTGCACTTTCCAGTCGCGGAAGAACGCCTCGAACGCGGCGATGGTCTTCTTGACGTCATCGGCCGTCACGTCCAGGTGCGTCACGAGACGCGTGTGCGGGCCGATCGAGGCGCGGATGCCCTTGCGGCTCAACGCCTCTGCCAGCTGCGCGCACGCGGCGTCCGGGATTTCGACATAGAAGATGTTCGTCTGCGGCGTCGTCACTTTCAGTTGCCCGATGCGCGCGAGGCCGGCCGACAGGTCGGCCGCATTCTGGTGATCGTCGGCGAGGCGCTCGACGTTGTGCTCCAGCGCGTAATGCGCCGCGGCTGCGATGACGCCGGCTTGCCGCATGCCGCCGCCCAGCATCTTGCGCCAGCGCTTGCCCTGTTCGATGAACGCCCTGGGGCCCAGCAGCACGGAACCGACCGGCGCGCCGAGGCCCTTCGACAGGCACACGGACACGGTATCGAAGCCGGCTGTCGCCTCGCGCAGACTGATGCCCTGCCTGACGGCCGCGTTGCAGACGCGGGCACCGTCCAGGTGCGTGACCAGGCCCTTCGCATGCGCGAAATCCGTCGCCGCCTTCACGTAGTCGCGCGGCAGCACGCGGCCGCCGATCGTGTTTTCCAGCGCCAGCACGCGGGTGCGCGCGAAGTGCATGTCGTCCGGCTTGATGTACGCGGCGATGTCGGAGATCGCGATCGAACCGTCCGGTTGGTTGGCGATCGGTTGCGGCTGGATCGAACCCAGCACGGCGGCGCCGCCGCCTTCGTACTTGTACGTGTGCGCTTCCTGGCCGACGAGGTATTCGTCGCCGCGGCCGCAATGCGTCATCAGCGCGATCAGGTTCGTCTGCGTGCCGCTCGGCGCGAACAGGCCCGCTTCGAAGCCGAACAGTTCGGCCGCGTAGTCCTGCAGGCGGTTGACGGTGGGGTCGTCGGCATACACATCGTCGCCGACGGCTGCATCGGCCATCGCGGCACGCATCGCGGCGGACGGTTGGGTGACGGTGTCGCTGCGCAGGTCGATCCAGCGGTCGCTCATGTCGTTGCCTCAGTGTAGAAACGCGAAGAGAGTTCTTCGAGGCCGACCTCGGCCAGCACCTGCTGCAGGCGCTCGGCAGGCCGGCGGCGCGGCAGGTTCTTGTACGTGGCGACGATCAGCTCGTTTTTCATCGAGTGCTCCCAGCCCACCAGTTCCGTGACGGTGACCTGGTAGCCGTGCGCCTCCAGCTGCAGGCAGCGCAGCACGTTCGTGATCTGGCTGCCGAATTCGCGCGTGTGGATCGGGTGGCGCCAGATTTCCGTCAGCGCGCTGCGGCCCAGGTCCTTGCCTTTATTCTTGCGCAGCACGGACGCGACCTCCGCCTGGCAGCACGGCACGAGCACGATGTGCTTCGCATGCTTCTTCAGCGCGAAATCGATGGCGTCGTCCGTCGCCGTGTTGCAGGCGTGGAGCGCCGTCACCACGTCGATCGTGGCCGGCAGCTTGTCGGACTCCGTGGATTCCGAGACGGACAGGTTCAGGAACGACATGCCCGGAAAGCCCAGGCGTGCGGCCAGCTCGGTCGACTTCTGCACGAGTTCTTCGCGCGTCTCGATGCCGTAGATATGGCCGGAGTTCTCACGCCCCTTGAAGAACAGGTCGTACAGGATGAAGCCGAGGTAGGACTTGCCGGCGCCGTGGTCGACCACGGTGGCAACTTCCCCGACATCCTTCAGCAGCGGCTCGATGAACTGGACGAGGTGGTAGACCTGCTTCAGTTTGCGGCGGCTGTCCTGGTTCAGTTTGCCGTCGCGCGTGAGGATGTGCAGTTCCTTCAGCAGCTCGATCGACTGGCCCGGCTTGATTTCCGGGGCCAGTTGATAAATCGTCGGGGCTTCTTTTTTAGCGTGCTTCATCTATCCAGGCTGCCTGTATGGCTTCGAGCACGCGCTCGCCGCCGCGCGTGCGGTCGTCGTCGAAGCCGTCCAGCGCGACGACCCAGTTATGCAGGTCGACGAAGCGCACGGTGGCCGGATCAACGTCCGGGTGCTGTTCGTACAAGGCCTCGGCGATGGCCGTGACATCGGTCCACTTCATGTGTCCCCCGTCGTGATCAGTGGTTCTCGGCTGCGTGGTTGATCGTGTACTTCGGGATCTCGACGACGAGGTCTTCGTCGGCGATGATGGCCTGGCAGGACAGGCGCGAGTTCGGCTCCAGGCCCCAGGCCTTGTCGAGCATGTCCTCTTCCTTTTCCTCCTGCTCGTTCAGCGAGTCGAAGCCTTCGCGCACGATCACGTGGCACGTCGTGCACGCGCACACGCGGTCGCAGGCGTGTTCGATCTCGATGTCGTTCTCGAGCAGCGTGTCGCAGATCGACTTGCCGCTCTGGCCGTCGAGCACGGCGCCTTCAGGGCAGAAGACGGGATGGGGGAGGATGACGATTTGTGGCACTTCTTGACCTCTTTGTGTTTTGTGGGCTTTTGGTGGGCACGGGGTGCCCGCCATGATGTCATACCTGATCCAGCGCCTTGCCGGCCAATACCTTGCGCACGCTCTTGTCCATGCGCCGCGCCGCGAATTCCTCGGTGCCGCGCGCCAGCGCCTGCACCGCGTCGTGCAGCACGTTCTGGCGCGAGTCCGCGTCGATGGACGTATCGTTCGAGCGCGCCGCCGCATCGCGCACGCCCTGCATCAGTTGCGCGATCGCGTTCTGCTCTTCTTCGTTCAGCAGATCGGCGTCCGTGTCGAGCGCCGACTGCGTGGCCAGCAGGATGCGCTCGGCCTCGACCTGTTCCTCGCGCAGCGCGCGCGCGACCATGTCCACTTGCGCCGAGTTGTACGAGTCCTGCAGCATGCGCGCGACTTCGTCGTCGCCGAGGCCGTACGACGGCTTCACGGTGATCGAGGCTTCCACGCCGGAGCGCATCTCGCGCGCCGCCACGGACAGCAGCCCGTCCGCATCGACCTGGTACGTGACGCGGATGCGCGCCGCGCCGGCCGCCATCGGCGGGATGCCGCGCAGTTCGAAGCGCGCCAGCGAACGGCAGTCGGACACGAGTTCGCGCTCGCCCTGCACGACGTGCACCGCGAGGGCCGTCTGGCCATCCTTGAACGTCGTGAATTCCTGCGCGCGGGCGCACGGGATCGTCGAGTTGCGCGGGATGATCTTCTCGACCAGGCCGCCCATCGTCTCGATGCCGAGCGACAGCGGGATCACGTCCAGCAGCAGCCAGTCGTCGCCCGCCGCGCGGTTGCCCGCGAGGAGGTTCGCCTGGATGGCGGCGCCCAGCGCGACGACCTTGTCCGGGTCGATGTTCGCGTGCGGGATCGTTTTAAAGAAGTCGCCGACGGCGCGGCGGATGTGCGGCATGCGCGTGGCACCGCCGACGAGCACGACGCCGTCGACGTCTTCCACCGACACGTTCGCGTCGCGCATCGCCTTGCGCACGGCATTCATCGTCTTCGCGACGAGCGGCTGCGTGATCTCGGCGAACGTCTTCGCGGTGATCGTCACCTGCACGACTTCGCCCGACTTCAGGATCGCCTCGACGGTCGTCTCTTCGTTCGTCGACAGCAGTTCCTTGGCCTGGCGCGCCTTGACCATCAGGGTCGCGGTATCGACTTCGGACAGCGGCGCGAGGCCGGCCTGCTGGGTGATGTAGCAGAACAGGCGCTGGTCGAAGTCGTCGCCGCCGAGCGCGGAATCGCCGCCCGTGGACAGCACTTCGAACACGCCCTTCGACAGCTTGAGGATCGAGATGTCGAACGTGCCGCCGCCCAGGTCGTACACGGCGAACACGCCTTCCTTGCCGTGGTCGAGGCCATACGCGATGGCGGCGGCCGTCGGTTCGGACAGCAGGCGCAGCACGTTCAGGCCGGCCAGCTGGGCCGCGTCCTTCGTCGCCTGGCGCTGCGCGTCGTCGAAGTACGCGGGCACCGTGATGACGGCGCCGACCAGTTCATCGCCCAACGCATCCTCCGCGGTCTGGCGCAACGTGGCCAGGATCTGTGCGGAGACCTCCACCGGCGACTTCACGCCCGCGACGGTTTTCACCTGGACCATCCCCGGAGCATCGACGAAATCGTAGGGCAGGTTCTCGACGTGCGCGATGTCCTTCAGGCCGCGGCCCATGAAGCGCTTGACGGAGACGACGGTGTTCTTCGGATCGGTGGTGCGGGCCGCCATGGCCTTGTAGCCGATGTTGGCGTGACCGTTCGGGAGGTAGCGCACGATCGATGGCAGCAGCGAGCGGCCGTCCTCGTCGGTCAGCACTTCCGGGATCGAGTGGCGCACGGTCGCGACGAGGGAATTGGTGGTGCCCAGGTCGATGCCCACCGCCAGCCGGTGCTGGTGCGGCGCGGTCGACATGCCGGGTTCGGAGATCTGCAATAGTGCCATGGTCGTGTTACCTGGTTTTATTATTGGATACGGTCGCGGCGCGTTGGGTGGGCACCCTACGCGCGTGGGCACGGCGTGCCGCGCTACGACTCTAATGCCTCGAACGCGTAATGCAATTCGTCGCCGAATTTATCGAGGAACATCAGCGCCCGCACGCCCTGCGCCGCCTGCTGGTAATCGCCGGCGTCGAGCAGCTTGCCGACCTGCGCCAGGCGCTGCTTGCGCTCGCCGCGGATGCGCGCATCGAGCTCGTCGAGGGCGCCGGCATCCTTCGCGTCGCGCGCGTCGGACAGGGCTTCGCGCAGCTCCATCTGCTCCATCAGGAAGTCCATCGGCATCGCGGTGTTCGACTCGGTCTGCAGGTCGACGCCATTCAGCTCGCACAGGTAGCGCGCGCGCAGCATGGGGCTCTTCAGCGTTTGATAGGCCTCGTTGGCGCGCGTCGCCCATTGCATCGCGACGCGTTTTTCCGCGTCGCTCGCGTTCACGAAGCGGTCCGGATGGACGCGGCCCTGGACTTCGCGGTACGCGGCATCCAGCGCGTCCATGGCGACGTCGAACCTGGCCGGGAGCTGGAACAGCTCGAAGTGGTTTTGCACGTTCCGGCTCTCCCGGTCAGACGCGGAAGCTTTCGCCGCAACCGCAATTGTCCTTGACGTTCGGGTTGTTGAAGCGGAAGCCTTCGTTCAGGCCTTCGCGGGCGAAATCGAGCTCGGTGCCGTCGATGTACGCCAGGCTCTTCGGATCGACGAAGACCTTCACGCCGTGCGATTCGAAGACGGCGTCTTCGGGGCTGGCTTCGTCGACGTATTCCAGCTTGTAGGCCAGGCCGGAGCAGCCGGTCGTGCGCACGCCGAAACGCAGGCCCACGCCCTTGCCCCGGCGTTCGAGGTAACGGTTGATGTGCTTTGCGGCTTTTTCGGTCAGGGTCACAGCCATTTCTGAATCTCCAGCTTGGGGGTTACGACGTTACGCTTTTTCGGTCGCGTGCTTGGTCTTGTAGTCGGCGACGGCCGCCTTGATGGCGTCTTCGGCCAGGATCGAGCAGTGGATCTTCACCGGCGGCAGCGCCAGTTCTTCGGCGATCTGCGTGTTCTTGATGGACAGGGCTTCGTCCAGCGACTTGCCCTTCACCCATTCGGTCACGAGCGAGCTCGATGCGATCGCCGAGCCGCAGCCGTACGTCTTGAATTTCGCGTCTTCGATCACGCCGGCTTCGTTCACCTTGATCTGCAGCTTCATCACGTCGCCGCAGGCCGGTGCGCCGACCATGCCGGTGCCGACGTCGTCGGCATTCTTGTCGAACGAGCCGACGTTGCGCGGGTTTTCGTAGTGGTCCAGGACCTTGTCGGAATATGCCATGGTAGTGCTCCTTCGTGTTCGGTTCGGTGAATTAGTGGGCTGCCCACTGGATCGAGTTCAGGTCAATGCCATCCTTGTGCATTTCCCACAGCGGCGACAGTTCGCGCAGCTTGCCGACTTTTTCCTTCAGCAGCTTGACGGCGAAGTCGATGTCTTCCTCGGTCGTGAAGCGGCCGATGGTGAAACGGATCGAGCTGTGCGCCAGCTCGTCGCTGCGGCCCAGGGCGCGCAGCACGTACGACGGTTCCAGGGACGCCGAGGTGCAGGCCGAACCCGACGACACGGCGATGTCCTTGACGGCCATGATCAGCGATTCGCCTTCGACGAAGTTGAAGGACACATTCAGGTTGTGCGGGACGCGGTGTTCCATGTCGCCGTTGATGTAGACCTCTTCGATCTCCAGCAGGCCATTGGCCAGGCGGTCGCGCAGCGCCTTGATGCGCGCGAGCTCGGTGTCCATCTCTTCCTGGGCGATGCGGAAGGCTTCGCCCATGCCGACGATCTGGTGCGGCGCCAGCGTGCCCGAACGCAGGCCGCGCTCGTGGCCGCCGCCGTGCATCTGCGCTTCCAGGCGCACGCGCGGCTTGCGGCGCACGTACAGGGCGCCGATGCCCTTCGGACCGTAGGTCTTGTGCGCGCTGAAGCTCATCAGGTCAACCTTCAGCTCTTCCAGGTTGATCTCGACCTTGCCCGTGGCCTGCGCCGCGTCGCTGTGGAAGATGATGCCCTTCTTGCGGCACAGTTCGCCGATTTCCCTGATCGGCTGGACCACGCCGATCTCGTTATTCACGAGCATCACGGAGACGAGGATCGTGTCCGGACGCATCGCCGCTTCCAGCTGCTCCAGCGTGATCAGGCCGTTGTCCTGCGGTTCCAGGTAGGTCGCCTCGAAGCCCTGGCGTTCCAGTTCGCGCACGGTGTCCAGCACGGCCTTGTGCTCGGTCTTGACCGTGATGATGTGCTTGCCCTTGGACTTGTAGAACTGCGCCGCGCCCTTGATCGCGAGGTTGTTCGATTCGGTCGCACCCGAGGTCCAGATGATCTCGCGCGGATCGGCGCCGACGAGGCTTGCCACCTGCGCGCGCGCCTCTTCGACGGCCGCCTCGGCGCTCCAGCCGTAAGCGTGGCTGCGCGACGCCGGGTTGCCGAACTGCTCGCGCAGGTACGGAATCATCTTGTCCGCCACGCGCGGATCGATCGGCGTCGTGGCCGAGTAATCCATGTAGATCGGGAAATGCGGCGCAGTCACGAAGCTCTGCTCGATTTTTTTGTCCAAGGGCGCGTTCATCAGTTCACTCCAATATGCTTAGCTTCAGTATTGTCCGACGGCGCGTGGCGGTGCATCACCACGACGTTCTGTTCTTTCTGCTTCTGCTGGTCGACGAGATCCTGCAAGGTCACCGAGTCGAGGAAATCGACCATCTTGGCATTCAGCGTGGACCACAGTTCGTGGGTCATGCAGCGGGTGCCGCTGGCGGCATCGGCGCCGTGGCAGTTTTCCTTGCCGCCGCACTGGGTCGCATCGATCGGCTCGTCGACGGCGATGATGATGTCGGCGACGGTCACCTTGTCGGCACTGCGCGCGAGGCTGTAGCCGCCGCCCGGGCCGCGCACCGACTCGACGATCTCGTGCCGGCGCAGCTTGCCGAACAATTGCTCCAGGTACGACAGCGAAATGGCCTGGCGCTGGCTGATGCCCGACAGCGTGACCGGACCATTGCCCTGGCGCAGGGCGAGGTCGATCATCGCGGTAACAGCAAAACGGCCTTTGGTGGTCAGACGCATCAGAACCCCGGTTGGTTTTCCAGACAGTGGTAAAATCTTGCTTCTCTTCAACCTGTCACGTTTTCATCTGTCCTTCAGGACATCCAGAAAAACCTGATTAGTTGATCGATTTAGTCAAGTATAGCGTATTTCGCCAGCCTTTGCTTGATGCCCCCATTTTTAGCCGCGGTGCAGCAAATGCATCGGACCGAACAGTTTCTGCATGCCTTCGTGGCGGATGAACGACAGGTTGTACGGGTGCTCGGCGTGGATTTGCGGGAAACCGGCCGTCTCCGGCACCTTGTTCAACTGCTCGGCGATCTTCCCCCACAAGACCAGCGTCGGCTTATCGGCGCCTTGCGCAAGCGCAGCAAAGACGGCGCGCTGGAACGGCACCCACGCGCGCGCTTCCTGGACCGGCGGCACGTGCTTGCGGAACACAAGGGCCGCATTCAATAACAGGAAGCCGTGGCCCAGCAGGTTGTCCTGCAGCTCGGCCAGGGCCTGGATCGAGCCGTCCGTCTGCGCCGCCTTCGCGACCGGTGCAAGTGCGGCGCCGCCCGTGTCGTCCCCGCTCAGCCGGCCTTCGGCCACCAGCAGCATCTTCATGAAGTTGCGCAGCGACGTGGCGCGGTTGACGGGTTTCGACAGGCCCGTGTCCGACCACAGCGGTCCGACGGCGCCGTCCATGAAGCACACCCCGGTCGCGCTTTCTTCGCGCGGATATGGGCCCTCTCCCACGAGCACGTAGCGCACTTCGGGCAGCGGCAGTGCGAACGCTGCAAACAGGCGGCCGCCGGTCGGCAAATACTGGTCGTTCGCCAGCGCCGGCAGGTAGTCCGGCGTCGCCTGCATCATGGCGTCGAGACCGGTGATCAGATGGGGGCGCCAGGAGGCGTCGGCGCGCTGCAAGGCTTCGAGGATGGACGCGGGGATGGGCATGGTGTCGTTGCAAGTCAAAGAGGCGCAAATTGTAGCCGAGCCCCGTTCCCACAAGACCTTTGTTCACGAACTGTTCCGCAGTTCAACGTAGCGTCCGATCTTTGCGAAAGCGCGCATCATGCATCGCCGTGTGAACATCAGGAGGAGGATCAAATGCAGACCATTCAGGATGTGATGACCCGCGACGTGCAAAGCATTTCGCCGCAGGAAACCGTGCAGCGCGCCGCGCAGATGATGGATGAATTGAACGTGGGTTCGATCCCCGTGCTCGATGGCCAGAAGCTGGTCGGCATGATCACCGACCGCGACATCACGGTCCGCTCGACGGCGGCCGGCCAGGCCCCGGGCGAGACGCGCGTGGGCGACGTGATGAGCACCGACGTACGCACCTGCGCGCCGAACCAGACGGTGGACGAGGTGCTGGGCCAGATGGGCGACGTGCAGATCCGCCGCGTGCCCGTCGTCGACGAACAGTCGCACGAGGTGATCGGCATCGTCTCGCTGGGCGACATGGCGGCCAAGCACTCGGCCGGCATCGACCATACGCTGGAAGAGATCTCGACGCCGGCCGAGCCGGATCGCTCGGCCCTGGGCTCGCAGACGCGGCACTGAACAGCACCGCGTCGTCGATCAGCCGGCTGCGTTTACTCGGCGTCCGGCTGGTTGGACGGATGCGCCGCCACGAAGGCGGGCAGCTCGACGCACGTTGCGTTGATGCGCGCGATGTTCGGATAGACCGAGATGTCGATGCCGTGACGCTGCGCATTGAACACCTGCGGCACGAGGAAGCAGTCGGCGATCGTCGGCAGGTAGCCGTGGCACAGCGGGCCCGCGCTCGGGTCGCGTGCCAGGTGCTTCTCCAGCACCTCGAGGCCGCCCACGAGCCAGTGGCGGTACCACTGCGTCTTGATCTCTTCCGACAGGCCGAGGTCCTTGACGAGGTAGCGCAGCACGCGCAGGTTGTTCACAGGATGGATGTCGCAGGCAATAATTTGCGCGAGCTCGCGCACGCGGGCGCGGCCGGAGGCATCCTTCGGCAGCAGCGGCACCTGCGGGTATTCATCCTCGAGGTATTCGAGAATGGCCATCGACTGGGTCAGCGTGATGTAGTCGTCCTGGAAGGTGGGGACGAGACCGCTGGGATTCATCTTGACGTAGTTCTCTTGCAGCTGCTCGCCGCCGCCACGCAACAGGTGCACCGGAACCGCGTCGTACTTCAGCCCTTTCAGGTTGAGCGCGATACGCACCCGGTATGCGGCCGAACTGCGGAAATAGGTATAGAGCTTCATTCCTTCCTCCCGTGATAGTGTGCTACCTCCTGGTCGATGGCACCGAACACGCTTGCGCCGTCGGCATCGAGCATCTCGATACGGACAGTATCGCCGAAGCGCAGGAAAGGCGTGCCTGGCGCGCCCTGTTCGATCGTCTCGTACATACGCAGCTCCGCCAGGCAGCAATACCCCACGCCGCCGTTGGCGATGCTCGATCCATGCAGGCCGCCCTGCTTGTTCGACACCGTGCCCGAGCCGATGATGGAACCGGCTTCCAGTTCGCGCGTCTTCGCGGCATGCGCGATCAGTTGCGCGAAGCTGAACGTCATATCGTCGCCCGCGTTGGGACGGCCGAACGGCTGGTCGTTCAGGGTCACCAGCAGCGGGAGGTGCAGCTTGCTGTCGCGCCAGGCATCGCCGAGCTCGTCCGGCGTCACGGCCACCGGAGAGAACGCGCTGGCCGGCTTGGACTGGAAGAAGCCGAAGCCTTTTTCCAGTTCTTTCGGTATCAGGTTGCGCAGGGAGACGTCGTTGACCAGCATGACGAGGCGGATGGCCCGGGCCGCCTGCTCCACGGTGGCGCCCATCGGCACGTCGCCCGTGACGACCGCCACTTCCGCTTCCAGGTCGACGCCCCACTCCTCGGACAGCACGGCGATCGGATCGCACGGCCCGACGAAGGAATCCGAGCCGCCCTGGTACATCAGCGGATCCGTATAGAACGACGGCGGCACCTGGGCACCGCGCGCCTTGCGCACGAGTTCCACGTGGTTGATGTAGGCAGAGCCGTCGGCCCACTGGAATGCGCGCGGCAGCGGCGACGCGCACTCTTCCTCGATGAAGGATTCCGCCCCGGCGGCCGTGCCGGCATTCAGCTCCTCGTACACCTGGCGCAGCTTCGGCGCGACGTGGTCCCAGTCGTCCAGCGCCTGCTGCAGGGTGCGGGCAACCTTGGGGACGGCCTGGCAGGTGACCAGGTCCCGGCTGACGACGACGAGTGTACCGTCGCGGCCGCCCGATTTCAGGGTAGCGAGTTTCATGGCGTTTCCTTCAAAGATTTACTGTTTCCGCCATTAAAAAGTAAAACGGACTATCATACAAACAATATTTTCCGCTCTATTTATCGGACTTTCTGATGAATCCCACCCTGCGCCAAATGCGCGCCTTCGTTGCCCTGGCAAAGACCGGTAACTTTACGCTGGCCGCGCAATACATGCACGTTACACAGTCGGCCTTGTCCGGTTTGATCAAAGAGCTGGAACAAACGCTCGGCGTCCGCGTCGTCGACCGCAGTACGCGGCGTATCGCCTTGACCGAAACGGGGAACGAACTGTATCCCCTATTCAGCCAGATGATCGATGATCTCGACCGTGCGCTTGCGAACATTGCGGACCAGGCGCAGCTACGAAAAGGCATCGTGCGCGTGGCCGTGCCCCAGTTGATGGCCTGCACCCTGCTGCCCCAGGTGATCGCCGCGTGGCGCACGCACTATCCGGACATCCGCATCAGCCTGTCCGACTCGCCGGTCGAGGCCGTCACGACGCGCGTGTTGTCCGGCGAGACGGACTTCGGCATCGGCCCCGAACGCGACAACGCGCCGCAACTGGAAGCGCGCGAGCTGATGGAAATGCCGTTCGAGGCGGTGGTGCCGCCCGATCATCCGCTGGCGAAGCGCCGCCGGCTCGGATGGGGCGACCTGGCCGCGCATCCGCTGATCACCCTGCGCGGCCAGTTCACGGAGCGGCTGCTGGCGGACATGGGCAGTGGCGGCGATGATGGCAAAACCGGCAAGGGCGGCAGCGCGGACCCGCTGCGCGAACTGACGTTGCGCCCGGCCCACGAGGTCACGTACATGACCACCGCGCTGGCCATGGTGGCGTCCGGCCTGGGCGTCACGATCTGCATGCCGTACGCCGCGCCGCTCGTGCGCCTGCACGGCCTGCACATGCTGCCGCTCGACGCCCCCGTGCTGACGCGCCGCTTCTTCGTCTACACGCGCGAGCAGCGGTCGCTGTCGCCGGCCGCGGCCGCCTTCATCGCGTTCTTGTTCGACTGGGTCGGCGCGGCCGACAATCCCGCGGGCGCATTGCGGCCACGCGCCTGACGCCGCCGAACGGCCGCGCTAGAATGCAGCTTCCTCCACGCAACGTCCTTTCATCGATGTCCCATAACACCATCGCGATCAACCAGCGCATGGACAGGTTCGCCAACCACGCCAGCGTCTGGCTGTTCGGCTACGGCTCCCTCATCTTCAAGGCCGACTTCCCGTACCTCGAGCGGCGCCCCGCCAGCATCACGGGGTGGACGCGGCGCTTCTGGCAAGGCTCGCACGACCACCGCGGCACCGAGACGGCGCCGGGCCGCGTCGTGACCCTGGTGCCGGACCCGGGCGCGACGTGCCACGGCATGGCCTACCTCGTCACGCCCGAGGAATTCGCGCACCTCGACTACCGCGAAAAGAACGGCTACCTGCGCCTGGCGACCGACATCCGCTTCGATGACGGCGCCACGACCGAAGGCCTCGTGTACATCGCCACGCACGAGAATGCGGCCTACCTCGGCCCGGCGCCCGAGCGCGACATTGCGCTACAGATCGCCACCGCGCGCGGCCCGAGCGGACCGAACAGCGAATACCTGCTGGAACTGGCCAAGGCCCTGCGCGCACTCGGCAAGCCCGACCCGCACGTGTTTGAGATCGAACGGCACCTGGAAGAGTTCCAACGCCGGGTTTGATATTGCGCGAATCCGGCGCTGCCGTGCGCGCGGCGGCTTTATGTTCTAATCCTGTCGAGCTTTCACGAACAGGAGACCACGATGCAACCACCGCCTCACCCGCCATCGGCCAGCGAACTGGACGAAGACACGCTGGCCTTCGTGCGCAAGGTCTTCCACTTCGCACGCACCGGTGAGGCCGGCGAACTCGCGACGCTGCTGGGCCAGGGCCTGCCGCCCAACCTGCGCAACGAGCGCGGCGACAGCCTGTTGATGCTGGCCTGCTACCACGGCCATGCGGACGCGGCCCGGGTGCTGCTGGAGCACGGCGCCGATCCGGAAATCATGAACGACGCCGGCCAGACCCCGCTCGCCGGCGCCGCCTTCAAGGGGGACCTGACGATCGCGACCCTGCTGCTGGACCACGGCGCGGCGGTCGACAACGCGGGCCCGAACGGCAAGACGGCGCTGATGTTCGCCGCCATGTTCAACCGCGGGGATATCGTCCGCCTGCTGCTGGCGCGCGGCGCCGACCCGTTCCGCCTGGACGCGGACGGCAACGCCATCCTCGACGCGGCCCGCAGGATGGGCGCGGCCGACACGGCCGAACTGCTGGCCGCCGCGACCAGCGAGCGCTGAGCGCCGATCAGCCGTTCAGTCGTTCAGCCGTTCCCGTCCAGTACGCGCAGGTAGCGCGGCGCCACGGGACCGGTCAGCCACACGCCGTTGTCCGAGCGGTAGAACATGGCGCCGTCCGCGCGCATGCGGGCCGTGTCGACGTGCAGGATGACGGGGAAGCCATGGCGTGCGCCGACGCGCCGGGCCATGTCGACGTCGCCCGACAGGTGCACGTGCTGGCGGCTCCCGGCGCGCAGGCCGGAAGCGAGGATGGATTTGAGGAAGCGGCTCGCCGTGCCGTGGTACAGCACGTCCGGTGGTTGCGCCAGCTGGAGCGCCAGGTCGACCTGGATCGAGTGCCGTTCTCCAAGACCTACGCAAAACTAACCGTCGTTAACTTTTGCCGCTGGGTTCCTGCTTCACGGGGACCGGTTTCGCCCCGTGCGCATGCCCGGCGCGCCCGCCAACGCACTTTCCGGCGAAGCGGTGACGATTGTTGAGCGTTAGCGCCTGGCGCTCGGGTAGACTGGCGCGCCATGCCTCCATCGCCCACCCTCACACCTCCTCTGCCGTCGTCCCGCGCGCCCGGCCTCGACCTGCTGCGCGCACTCGCGATCGTCATCGTCATGTTGTACCACCTGTCCAGCCACGGTATCGATGTCCCCGGCCCCGGACAGCATGGCTGGATGGGCGTCGACCTGTTCTTCGTGCTCAGCGGCTACATGATCGGCTGGCCGGTACTGCGCGACCTGGCTGCAGGCCGCATGCCCGACTGGACCGGCTTCGTCGTCGGCCGGGCGTGGCGCATCCTGCCGGCCTACCTGGCGGTGCTGGCGCTCTATCTCGCGCTGCCGGCATGGCGCGAAGCCGACGCGATGCCGCCCGTCTGGCAATTCCTCACGTTTACGATGAACGTCCTGCCCGAGCACCTCACGCAACGGGCCTATTCCCATGCGTGGTCGCTGTGCGTCGAAGAGCATTTCTACCTGCTGTTTCCACTTGCCGCGTGGCGGCTGGCACGCCGCGGACGCATGCCGGGTGTGCTCGCGACAGGCGCCGGCGCCGCCCTGCTGTTCGGTGCCGGCATGCTGCTGCGCGACTGGGAATGGCGGCATGCCATCGCACCCCATCTCGCGCCGGGCGGCGACGCGGCGCGCGCCGTTGCGGGCTACGTCGGCACGATCTACAGCCCGACGTGGACGCGGCTCGACGGGTTGCTGGCCGGGGTCCTGCTCGCTGCCTTGCGCGCGTTTCGTCCGGCCTGGTGGACGCGCGTGTTAACGCACGGTTGGGCGCTGCTGTGCGCGGGCCTGGCGCTGCTCGTTGCGGCCACGCGCGTCGATCCACTTGGCCATGGCGGCGCCGTTTTTCTCTTTCCGCTCGTGGCCCTCGGCTGTGCCTGCCTGTTGCTCGGCGTGCTGAGTCCGCGCACGCCGCTCGGGCGGCGGGCGCTGCCGGGCGTGCGGACGCTTGCCCTGCTCGCGTTCAGCCTGTACCTGACGCATCGCCAGGTGTACGCGTGGCTCGACGGCGTGGCGGGCGACTTGACGGCGCACGCGCCGCTGGCCGCGTTCGCCCTGTACAACGGGGTCTCGCTGGCCGTGGCAGCGCTGTTGTACGTGGCGGTCGAGCGTCCGGGCTTGCGCATGCGTCGAGGCATGGCGCGACGGCTGCCCGGCGCGCTCGCGCGCTGAACGTCAGCCTTCGCCGCCGCCCTGCTCGATCTCGACCGCCGCCCGCGCCAGGATCGCGGCGATGCGCTGCTGCTCCTCGGCGGACGCGCCGGCCCGCGACGCCAGTGCGCGCTTGAGCGCGTGACGCGCGTCGTGCAATTCGGCGCTGAACGGACCACGTCCGCCCGGTCCCTCTTCCCCTTCGGCGAGCGCGCTGCGCATCAGCTCCATCTTGCGCGCGGCTTCCTGCAGCCGGGCGAGCAGCATGTCGACGTGTTCGCGGTTCGCGTCCAGGTGGGCGCGGCCGTCGTCGGACAGCGCATAGCGCTTGCGCGTGCCTTCGAGCTCGATGGTCACCCAGCCCAGGTCTTCCATCGCGGCGAGCGCCGGATACATCATGCCGGGGCTCGGCACGTAGAAACCGCCGGAGCGCGTTTCCAATGCCCTGATGAGCTCGTAGCCATGGCTCGGCTGTTCGGCGATGAGGGCCAGCAGCAGCAATTGCAGGTCGTCCGACGACAGCTTGCGTCCGCGCGGCAGGCCGCCGTCGTCGGAAAAGCCGAATCCGCCCGGACCGCGGCCCCGGCCATGGTGGCCGCCGGGACCGCCGGGGCCGTGCCGGTGGTGCGGCGCGAACCCTGCGTGCTCGTGGTCGTGATGATGGTGGTGGTGATGGTGATGGTGATGTGGATGTGGATGGTGGTGTGGCATGATCGCTTCCTTATATCGTAAGATACATCTTAAGATATACATGAAAGTTGATACTGTCAACTTTTTATTTGTGCGAACGCGCTACACTGGGCCGCCGAAATAGTTATGGAGAGATGGATGCCAATGGAATGGGACCGCCTGGTGTCGACGATGCGCCTGGGCCGCGAGGACGACCGGGGCGACGGCGGCAGCCGTACGGAATACATGCGCGACTGGGACCGGCTCGTGTATTCGAGCGCGTTCCGGCGCCTGCAGGACAAGACGCAGGTGTTTCCGCTGTCGGACAGCGATTACGTGCGCACGCGCCTCACGCACAGCATCGAGGTGTCGTCGGTGGGGCGCTCGCTGGGCATGCTGTGCGGCGAATTCATCAAGGAGCGCGAACCCGCGCTGTCGATGGCGCCGCAGGATTTCGGCAGTATCGTGGCCGCCGCCTGCCTCGCCCACGACATCGGCAACCCGCCGTTCGGCCACTCGGGCGAGGCCGCGATCCAGTCGTGGTTCGCCGAGCACGCGCAGCACTGGCTCGTGGACCTGACCGAGCGCGAACGCCAGGATTTCCTGCGTTTCGAGGGTAATGCCCAGGGCTTTCGCCTCGTCACCCGCCTGCAGAATGCCGTCGACCATGGCGGCTTCCAGCTCACCTATGCCGTGCTCGCGGCGTTCATGAAATATCCGCGCGCCTCCGACCTGCCGTCGGCGAAGGACAAGATCAGCGAGAAGAAATTCGGCTACTTCGCGGACGACGCGGCGACGGCCGAACGGGTCGCCACCCAGGTCGGCCTCGTGCGCAAGAGCCCGGGCGCCTGGACGCGCCATCCCCTCGCCTTCGTGATGGAGGCCGCGGACGACATCTGCTACGGCATCGTCGACCTGGAAGACGGCCACCGGCTGGGTCGCGTGTCCTTCGACGAAGCGCGGGCGCTGCTATGGCCCCTCGCCTTTCCGGACAGTGCGGCCGAGAGCCCGTCGTACCGGCAGCTGGCAGACGACACGGGCCGCGTGGAATACCTGCGCGCCCGCGCCATCGGCCATCTCATCGGCGCCGCGCTGGAGGTGTTCCGTGAGTCTTACGACGCCATCATGGCAGGCCGGTTCGAACAGGACCTCGCCGGCGCGTCGCGCTTCGCGCCCGAGCTGAAGGCGATCGCACGGCTGTCGCGCGAGCGCATCTATGCGACGCCGTCCGTGCTGCAGATCGAGGCGGCCGGCTTCGAGATCCTTGGCGGCCTGCTCGGGAAGATCGTGCCGGCGCTCGTCAAGCCGGAAGGAGACCGGACGGCAGCCGACCGCAAGATCGCGCAAATCATCCCGCAGCAATTCAGCCGCGGCGCGACGCCGTACGCGCGCCTGCTCGGGGCCACCGACTATATTTCCGGGATGACGGACGGGTTCGCGCTGAAGCTGTTCCGGCGCCTGCACGGCATCGAACTGCCGGGCACGATCGTCTAAGCAGCCTTATCGAGCACACGCCGCACCTGACGCGCCCGCTCTTCCACGCTGCCCTGTAAGACCGTGTACGGGATGCGGCGGGCGTCGAGATCCTTCAGCACGAGTCGCTGGATGCGCCCGCGCCACGCCTCGTTCTCGCGCACGTCCTGTTCTTCGTACGGAATGTCATCGGCGCAGACGAAGGTGTGCGCATAGCGGGCCCTGCACTCGTCGGCGCAGCGCAGCAGCTCGGCCGGCGGCGGATCGCCGACCTGGTGGAACTCGATGCCCAGCAGCAGCGTCGTCAGCGCATTCGTGTCGACGAACAGCCAGCGCCGCGCCTGCACCATCGCGGCGTCCTCCGCGGCGCGATGCTTGACGGCGATCTCGACGTAGTCGTCCGGCCCCAGCCTGCCCTGTTTTTCTTCCCAGATGAAGCGGCCGATCTCGGGCACCGCGACCGTCTCGTAGGCACGCGCCAGGTATTCGGACAACGTCGACTTGCCCGTCGATTCCGCGCCCACGAAGACGACGCGCTGCACCGCACTGCCCTGCTCCACCATACCCTGCCTGCCGATTGCTGAAAAAGAACGCAATCGTAGCCGAGAGCCTGCATCGCGACAACTGACCGGTTATCATGCCGACATGACACAGCCCATCCACGCCAACGGTTTCCTGCTGCGCGCCCTCGTCCCGGACGACGCGCCGACGATGGCGGCCGCCGTCCGCGAATCGATGGCGAGCCTCGGTCCGTGGATGCCCTGGGCCCATGCCGCCTACGACGATGCCGACGCGCTGGCATGGATCGCGTTCTGCGATGCCGCGCGGGCCGACGGCAGCGCGCACGAGTTCGGCATTTTCGAGCCGGACGGGCAACGCTACGTCGGCGCGGCCGGCCTGAACCAGTTCAACCGCCTGCACGGCTTCTGCAACCTTGGCTACTGGGTCCGCGGCTCGGCCCAGGGCCGGGGCGCGGCACTGGCGGCCATCCGGGCACTGTCGCGTCATGCGTTCGAGCACCTGGGCCAGTCAAGGGTCGAGATCGTCGTCGCGGACGGCAACCTGCCCAGCCTCGGCGTCGCCCGCAAGGCCGGGGCCGTCCACGAATGCCTTGCACGCAACCGCCTCAACCTGCACGGGCGCCCGGTCGCGGCGCACGTGCTGTCGCTGACGCCGTCGGACGCGACGGCGAACGTTTAAAACAGATCCATCTGCGCCGCCGCCGCGCTGGCCGGCTTGACGATCGTCTTCGGCACCACGAGCGGCCGCTTGAACTGCGAGCTGTCCAACTTGTGGAAGCGTCCCATATAGCCATCCATGCCGAGGCGCTTGACGGCCTTCGTGAAGCGCTGGCGGATCAGGTCGGCCCAGATGCCCTCTCCCGTCATGCGCTTGCTGAAGTCGCTGTCGTAGTCCTTGCCGCCGCGCATGTCGCGGATGCGGTTCATCACGCGCTGGGCACGGTCGGGGAAGTGGGCGTGCAGCCATTGCTGGAACAGCGGGTTCACTTCCCACGGCATGCGCAGCACCGTGTAGTGGGCGCCGACGGCGCCGGCGTCCTTCGCCGCTTCCAGGATGCGCTCGATTTCCGGTTCCGTGATGAACGGGATGATCGGCGCGACGCTCACGCTGACGGGGATGCCGGCTTCCGTCAGCGTGCGGATCGCGCGCAGGCGGCGGGCGGGCGCGGCCGCGCGGGGCTCGAGCGTGCGCGAGATTTCGCCATCCAGCGTCGTCAACGTGATCGCGGCGCAGGCCAGGCCCTTCTCGGCCATCGGCGCGATCAGGTCGATGTCGCGCTCGATCAGCGACGACTTCGTGATCAGGCCGTACGGGTGGTTGCACTCGCCCAGCACTTCCAGCACCTCGCGCGTGAGGCGGCGCTCGCGCTCGCACGGTTGATAGGCGTCGGTGTTGACGCCGATGGCGATGTTTTCGGGGACGTAGCCCGGCCGCGCCAGCTCGCGCCGCAGCAGGTCGGCCGCGTTCACCTTGGCGTACAAACGGCTCTCGAAATCCAGGCCCGGCGACAGGCCGAGATAGGCGTGCGTGGGCCGCGCGAAGCAGTAGATGCAGCCGTGCTCGCAGCCACGGTACGGGTTCAGCGACACGCTGAACGGGATGTCGGGCGACGTGTTGCGGCTGAGGATCGATTTCGCGATCTCGTCCGTGACGGTCGTCTTCAGGGGCGCCGGTGCCTCGTCCTTTACGCCTGGCACGGTCCAGCCGTCGTCGAACCGCTCGCGGCCGTTCACTTCGTACCGGCCTTGAATATTGGTGACGGCGCCACGACCTTTCAACGGCCCGCTCATTGGCCCACTTAGGGGCACGACCTCGGCGGACTTTTGCGGGAACGGCAACATCACCTGGCTGACCGCCCGACTTGCGTTTGCTTTGTTGACCCGATTCACACGGCGCTCCTTAAGTACTGTATGTTTATACAGTATAGTACGCCGATGTCAGGATGGGTTCAAGCACAAAAAAAGAGCAGCTTGTTGTTGCACAAAACCGTCAAAAGCCTGCAGCAGAGGCCGGTATCGGTCGGCGTCGTCCTCCATCTGGGCCAGCGCCAGCGCGGCCGCTTCCAAGGTCGACAACTGGTGCGGCGCGTGCGCCTTGCGAATCCGATAAGCCGACGCCGGTACGTCGTGCAGCGCCAACCGGGGCAGACGTTGCAGCTCCGGATTTACGTGAAGCATCTTGCGGCTCTTGCGCCACGTGGCGTCCAGTACGACGAGACGCAGCCGCTCCGGCGGCAAGGGTTCGAGTACGGGCGGCGCCAAGCCGGGTGTTGCGGGATACAAGAGCACCGGCAGGCGCCCATCCGCGTACAACAGCGCGTGCAAATCAGGAAACGCCTCGCCCACTTCGAGGCGGCTGCCAGGTAAACAGAGATGCAGCAGCCGCGCACTGTTCTTGGCATTGCGCACCTCGAGCGGATGTTGCAGGATCAACAGGTCGACGCGGCTGGACAGCGGCCGCACCCAGTGGCAGATGCAGGCGCTCTGCGCGCGCAGGCAGGCGGCGCACGTGGCGCGCTTGGTGGATGGTGATAAATCAGTCATGGGCGGCGATTGTAACGCCGCCGCCAAACGATCACTGGCTGCCCATGCGCTGGCCAGCCTGCGGCGCATCCGCAGACGTGACAGGCGCATCCGGCCGCAACGTCCTGAGCGCCCGGCTCCACGCCACGACCTGGTCCAGCATCGCATCCACGGACTGCTCGTGGTGCCCGGCCGGATTGAAGGTCGTGTAATTCTCGAAGTCGGTACGCAGCGACAGCATCACCTGCGCGCGCACGTCGGCCACCATCAGCTCGCCCATCACGAGGCGCAGGCTCTCGATGGCGCGCGAGCCGCCCGCGCTGCCGTAGCCGACGAATCCCGCGGCCTTGTTATTCCACTCCTTGTACAGGAAATCGATGGCGTTTTTCAGCGCGCCGGACGTGCCGTGGTTGTACTCCGGCGTGACGAACACGAAGCCGTCGAAGCCGGCGATGGCGGCGGCCCAGGCCTTGGTGTGCGGCTGGGAATACTGCCCCAGCGATGGCGGCACCGGCTCGTCCAGCAGCGGCAGGTTGAAATCCTGGATGTCGACCAGCTCGAACACGGCGTCCGCACGCATGCCCGCGATGTCCAGTACCCAGCGCGCCACGTCCAGCGCCTTGCGGCCCGGCCGGGTGCTCCCGACGATGATTCCGATCTTGATCATGTTCCCTCCTCCATGGTTGTCATTGCTGCCAGCCCCCGCCCAGCGCGCGGTACAGGTCGACGTGGGCCTGCAGCCAGGCGGCGCGCAGCTGCAGCGCGGCGTTCTCCGCGCTGAAGGCGTTGCGCTGGGCGTCCAGCTCTTCCAGGTACGACGAATAGCCGTTGCGGTAGCGGTTGTGGGCGATCCTCAGCACTTCGCTCGCGGCCGCACGGCGCGCCTCGGCCTCGTCCAGCTGCTCGCGCAGGCGTTGCACGGCCGTCAAGGCGTTCTCCGTGTCGGCGAACGCGTTGCGCACGGCAGCTTCGTACGCGAACACGGCGCGGTCGCGCAGCGAGGCGCTGATCCCGGCCTGGGCGCGCAGCCGGCCTCCGTCGAACAGCGGCGCCAGCACGCTGCCGCCCACGCTCCACAGCGTCGTCGGGGATGACAGCAACGTCGGCAAATCGTTCGCATACGCGCCCAGCGACGCCGTCAGGCGCAACGACGGCAGCATCTGGTCGCGCGCGGCCGCGAGGCTCGCATCGGCCGCGGCGAGCGTGCGTTCGGCCGAGGCGATGTCGGGCCGCCGGCGCAGCAGTTCGGACGGCAGCCCGGGCCGGATCGCGGGTGCGCTCAGGCGAGCGAGCGCCAATCCGCGTCCGACGGGACCGGGATTGGCGCCGGTGAGGATGTCGAGCGCATTCTCCTGCTGCGCGATCGCCCGTTCCAGTTGCGGCACGACGGCGGCCGTCGCGCGATATTCCGCCTCCGCCTGCGACAATTCCAGGCGCGAGCTGTAGCCGACCTCGAACTGGCGCCGCGCCAGGTCCAGCGAGCGCTGGCGCGACGCAAGCGTGGCGCGCGCGAGGTCCAGCTGGGCATCGAGGCCGCGCAGGTTCAGATAGCCGGACGCCGTGTTCGCCGCGACCGACAGCGCCGTCGCGTCAACCGCCGCCTGCTGCGCGGCGTAGTCGAGGCGCGCCGCTTCCGTCAGGCTGGCCGTGCGGCCGAACGGATCGAGTTCGTAGGCGGCCTGGAACGCGCCCTGCAGCGACGTCGTCTCGATCGGCGTGCCGAACGGCCCGATCACGCGCGCCCGCGTGGGCGTGAACCCGACGGACAAGGTGGGCGCCTCGGCCGCGCGCGCCACCTGGACGCGCGCCCGGTATTCCTGCAGCCGCGCCTGCGCCGTGCGCACGTCGTTGTTGCGCTCCAGCGCCTGCGCCACGAGGCGGTCCAGCGTCGGATCGGCGAACGCGTGCCACCAGGCCCGTTCGACGGGCGCGCCCGGCCCCACCTCGCTCCGCCACGCGGGCGGCACGACGAGTGTCGCCTGCGGCGGCGGCTGCACGGGGATGCGGCAGCCGGCCAGCAGCGCGGCGCAGCCGCACAGTAACAACCGGCGCTTCATCGGGCCTGCCCTTTCGCTTTCGTGTCGATACTGGCCACGACGGACATCCCCGGCCGCAGCCGCGCGGCCAGTTCCTGGTTCGGGTCGATGCTGATGCGCACGGGGATCCGCTGGGCGATCTTGACGAAGTTACCCGTCGCGTTGTCCGGCACGATCACGGAAAACTCGGACCCCGTGGCCGGCGAGATCTGTTCGACGTGGCCGCGCAGCTTCGCGTGATTCAGCGCATCGACGGAGAAAGACACGGGCTGGCCCAGGCGCACGTCGGCCATTTGCGTCTCCTTCATGTTGGCGACGACCCACATCGTCTGCGGCACGAGCGCCGTCAGCTGGGCGCCCGCGTTGACGAACGCGCCGAGGCGCACGCTGACCTGCCCCAGCTGGCCGTCGCGCGGCGCCGTGATGCGCGTGTTGGACAGGTCGATCTCGGCCAGCCGCACGGCCGCCTCCGCGTTCGCGACGGCGGCTTCCAGCGATGCGCGGTTGACGTCCACGGTACGCAGGTTCTGGCGCGAGATCTCCAGCGCCGCGCGCGCCTGCTCGGCCGCGGCCACGGTCTGGGCGCGGGTGGCGCGGGCGGCGTCCCGTTCGCGCGCGGACAGGGAGCCGTCGGCCGCCAGTTCTTCCACACGTCTCAGGTCGGCATTCGCGCGCTGCGCCTGCGCGGCCGCACTGGCGACGGCGGCCTGGTTCTGCGCGATGGTCGCGCTGGCCGTGCCGCGGCTCTGCGCGAAGTTCGCCAGCGCGGCGCGCGTCGTCGCCAGCTGGGCCTTCGCCTGGTCGAGCCGCTGCTGGTAGATGCGGTCGTCGATGCGCATCAGCAGCTGGCCCTGATGGACCATCTGGTAATCCTGCACGTCGACTTCGACGACGTAGCCGGACAGCTGCGGGCTGATGATCGTCACCTGGCCGCGCACGAGCGCATTCTCCGTCGTCTGCAGGGCGCTATGGAACGGCGGCAGGTTCCAGGCATACAGCACGATCAGGACGCCGATCAGCGCGATGAGGGCGAACAGCAGGCCGCTCACGATGACGTTGCGGTTCGATTTTTGTTGTGTGGTTGTCGTTTCCGGCATGGCAAAGGGCTCGGTTCAGGTTGGGACGGCCGGCGCCGGCTCGGGCGGACGCGGCGCCGTGCGGCGGTCGCCGGACGGCACGGCGATCGGCGAATCGGTCGGATCGGGCGGCGCCGGAGCGGGCGCCGGCGCCGGCGGCAGCGGAGAGACGTATTTCAGCCACAGCGAGCGGCCGAAGATCCACGCGGCCAGCAGCGTCGCGATGATGGAGATCAAGAGGAACACGTCGTTGTAGGCGAGGATGTTCGCTTCGCGGGCGGCCGTCTGCGTCAGCACGGAAATGCCCTGGCGCGTGCGCGCGGACGGGTCCGCGAGCTGGCGCGCATACGCGGCCCCGTACTGCTGGATGCGCGCGGCGACGAGCGGATCGAGCGAACTCAGCTGCTCGGCCAGCACGGACGAGTGGTATTTTTCGCGCATCACCTGGAACGTGCCCAGCAGCGACGAGCCGATCAGGCCGCCCAGGTTCTGCGTCAGGCCGAACAGCACGGAAAAGCTGATCAGGTTGGCCGGGTTGGCGATCACGGATCCGAGCAGGGTCAGCAGCAGCGGCCCGAGAAACATGACGCCGCCGAACGCCAGCAGGCCCTGGCTCACGTACATCTGGGCGGGCCGCGTCGCATTGGTCGCGTTCGAATCGATCCACGCGCCCAGCGCCATGGTCAAGAGCGCCACCACCTGCGGCGCCATCAGGTGCGGCGGCCGGGTGACCAGCACGGAGACGACCATCCCGAGGATGGTCGCGAGCAGGATGACGACGAACAGCGTCTGCATCTCGTCGTTGTTCAGGCCCACGAGGCGCAGGAAGCCGACGGCGCCCACGCTCTGCTCCGACAGCACGACGCGCACGAGCATCAGCGCGATGGCCAGGCGCAGGATCATGCCGTTGGTCAGCCAGCGGATGTTCAGCAGGGGGTTGTCGCGGTTGTGCTCGACGCAGATCGCGGCCAGCAGCAGCACGACGGACACGGCCAGCGCGATGCCCACCCACGCATTTTCCGTCCACCACAGCACGCGGCCGAACGTGAGCGCCGCGCACAGCAGCGCCATGCCGGGCGCGAACAGTGAGAACGTGAGGAAATCCGTGGGCCGGAACGCCTTGAAGCGGTCGCCCGGCGGCAGTTTCAGCCACAGCACGGCGGCCAGCGTGACGAGCGTGAGGCCCAGCTCGAACAGGTACAGGCCGCGCCATTCCGCGATCTGCAGCAGGCTCCGGGAAAAGATGTAGGCGATCGGCTGGGCCAGCTGCGCAATGCCGGTCGAGATCACGATGCCCCGCGGCCGCCATTCCTTTTTAAAAGCCTGCAGGCTGTAGTACAGGCCCAGCGTCGACAGGGCCGCCCCCGCCATGCCGTGGGCCGCGCGCACGGCGATCGCGGAACCGAGGTCGTTGACGAACAGGTGCGCGAACGTGATCACGGCATACAGCACGAGGAAGAACTCGGTGAACGCGCGCAGGCCGAACTGCTGGCGGAACTTCACCAACAACAGGTTCATCGACACATTGGTCATCACGTAGGCCGTCGGCAGCCAGTTGACCTCGGCCGCGAACACGCCCAGCGTGCCCTGCAGGTTGACGAGGTTGACGGTGACGAGCGCATTGCCGAGGCCGCCCGTGATGGTCACGAGCGTGCCGATCAGGAAGTAGGCGATGCGGCGCGGCGTCGAGTGCTTCGGAAACGATGGCCCGCCCGGCAGCGTGGGACGTTCGTCCGGATGCCACTGGCGCGGCGCGTAATCGGCGTCGCTCATGGGCTCTCCAGCAGCCGCTGCAGGTCTTCCAGCACGGCGGCCGCCGCGGCCATGGCGTCGGCGTCCAGCCGCGCGACCGTCAGGCCCCGCAGCGCGGCCGCTTCCGCATTCACCTGGTCCGCCACCGTTTCTCCCTGCGGCGTGAGCGCGATGCGCCTGACGCGCCGGTCGCCCGGTTCCGAGTCGCGCCGCACGAAGCCGCCCGCGACGAGGCGGTCGAGGGTCGTCACGAGCGTGGCGCCGTCCACGCCGAGCCGGCGCGCCAGTTCCCGCTGCGACGGCGGCTCGGGGCTGCCGGCCACGGCCGTCAGCGCGTTCCAGCCGGCCATTGTCAGCCCGTGCGCCTTCAGGTGGCGTTCGAGCGCGAGGCGCCAGGCGCGCGCACTGCCTTGCAAGGCTTGCAGGAAACGGTCATCGGTATTCATGTCAGTTAAACATGGGCATCCCAATCGTTGGCCAGCCAGATTATCTGCCTGTTATGGCAAATGTGGCCACACGCGAAGATTTAGTTCGAGATTTGGTTAATTGGACATTGCTCTGAGAAATCACCGTGCTTAGAATCAATTCATTCCACGAGGCAATCAGTTCTCGGGGAAAAGCGCAAACCCGGTGCCGTTCCAGAGTCTTCCATGCTTAAAGTCCGCCCTTCCGTTCGCAAACTGACCTCCGCCTTCATCGCCGCCCTGGCCCTGCTGCCGGGTCTCGCCATCGAACAAGAGCTTCAGCTCGACTATCGGATCAATGAACACATCATCCTGATCCCGGCCGGCCAGAACCACCAGGCCCGCCTCGAGACGACCGTGTTCCAGCCGAACGGCCCGGGCCCCTTCCCGCTCATCGTCATCAACCACGGCAAGGATCCGGGTCACCCGAACCTGCAGCCGCGCGACCGCTTCTACCACATGGCCCATGCCTTCGTGGAACGGGGCTATGCCGTGATGGTGCCGATGCGCCAGGGCTTCGCCAACTCGACGGGTTATTACCGCGACCACGGCTGCGACATGACGGCCAACGGCTATACCCAGGCCGAGGACGTCAAGGCCACCCTCGACTACGCGCGTGCGCAGAAATGGGTCGATACGGACCACATCGTCGTCGCCGGCCAGTCGTACGGCGGCCTCGCGACGATGGCGCTCGGCACCGAGGACCTGCCGGGCGTGCGCGGCCTGATCAACTTCGCGGGCGGCCTGCGCGACGACAGCAACGGCTGCGGCTGGCGCTCCGCCCTCGTGTCGGCCTTCGCCGAATACGGGTCGCAGAACAAGCTGCCGAGCCTGTGGATGTACGGCCAGAACGATTCGCTGTTCTCGCCGGAACTCGTGGCGCGCATGCACGACGCGTTCGAACAGGCCGGCGGCCGCGCCCAGCTCGTCGAGTACGCCCCGTTCAAGCGAGATTCGCATGGGATGCTGGCGAGCCGCGACGGCCAAAAGGTATGGCTGGCGGACACGATGCAGTTCTTGGAGCGGATCGGCATGCCGACGAAGGTCGTGTACAAGGTGCCGGAACCGCCGCAGCCGCAGGCGACGAACTTCGCCGGCATCGAGGACGTCGAGGCCGTGCCGTTCCTGTCCGAGAACGGCAAGCGCGCCTACCGCGAATATCTGACCAAGATGACGCCGCGCGCGTTCGCCGTGTCGCCCAGCGGCGCCTGGTGCTGGGCCGAGGAAGGCGAGGACCCGGAAGCCCGCGCCCTGGCCACCTGCTCGGCCAAGAGCGACAAGCCGTGCCGCCTGTATTCGGTGGACGAGCACGTCGTGTGGAACCCGGACCTGGCCGAGAAGGCGGCCGTCACGGCCTCCAATACGCCGGCCCCGGCCACGCCGGGCGATGGCGCGGTGGGCAATGCGGCGGGCATGACGGCGGCGAACTGATCGCCTCTTAATTTTCGCTGTGCACAATGTGCGCCGATATAGTGCGCACAAGCGACATCACCGTCATTTTGCTGCGTTGCAGCAGGTAATTCATCGTCCCGGTCGAGGCAGCGCAAACTCTGTGCCGCATATCAAACCGACAATGGGCTCGCCACGTCCAATGGAGAGTCACATGTTGCGACTGACGAAGTCCTGCGCCTGCGCGCTGCTGGCGCTTGCCGCGTTGCTCGGCGCCCCCGTCCGCGCGGCCAATAACGATCCCGTCGTGCTCGTGCACGGCGTCCTCGGCTTCGGGCCGGAATCGCATCCGCTCGGCAGCTTCCTGTACTGGGGCGGCTACGGCAACATCGCCGCGCACCTGACCGTCTACCACGGCCCGCATACCGTCTTCACGGCCCAGGTGGGTGCGATCGCGTCGAACTGGGACCGCGCCGCCGAGCTGTATGCCCAGATCAAGGGCGGCTGCGTCGACTACGGCGCCCGCCACGTGGCGCGCTACGGCTATCCGGGCCAGCCGCAGAAGCCGGCCGGCAAATGCTGGGCCGCGGACCCGGCCAACAATCCGGAAAACTACCCGCTCGCGTTCTACCCGCAATGGGATGCCGCGCACCCGGTCCACATGATCGGCCACAGCCAGGGCGGCACGACGATCCGCGCCCTGATCCAGTTGCTGGAACACGGCTCGCCGGACGGCGACGAAGGCGGCGGCGAGCTCTACAAGGGTGGCAAGGTCGGCTGGATCAGGAGCGTCGTGACGATCTCCGCGCCGCACGACGGCACCACCCTGCGCGACGCCGTGCTGGACGTGCTGCCGAACCTGCGCAGCCCCCTGCGCGACATCCTCGACAACGAACTGGCCCACTGGGAGCTGGCGCCGGACGGCGCGCGCGAATTCAACCGCTGGGCGCTGACCTCGCCGTCGGTCTATTATTTTTCCGTGGGGACGCTGGCGACGGAAGCCGGCGCCTGGTGCTGCAACGGCACGGACCGCGTGCTCGCGCCCGTGCAGAACGTGCAGTTCCAGTACCCGCGCGCGGACATGATCCCGTACTTCAAGCTGTTCGCCGGCGAGTGGATCGTCGGTTCGCTGGCCCAGCCGGGCATGGGCTCGTACACGCAGAACGCGCCGGGCCGGGTACGCATCGACAGCGCGTGGTTTCCGAACGACGGCGTCGTCAACACCGTGAGCATGCGCGCGCCCGGCGGGCATCCGGTGCGCGACTACGACGGCAAGGCCGTCAGGGGGACGTGGAATTTCCTCGGCAATTACCGGGGCTACGACCATTTCGATATCCTGAACTGGCCGAACAACGGGCCGTCGGCCGACCCGATCTACGAGCGGATCAGCGACATCATCTTCGGTTTATGAAGCCTTACATGGCCGAGCGCAGCGTCCGCGCCAGGTCCGACAGGCGATACGGCTTGTTGACGAACGCGAACTCGTTGAGGTCGACGCCATGGCGCTGCTTGAGGGCCGGCAGCGGGTAGCCCGACGCGAGCATGATCTTGGTGGCCGGATAATGCTCGCGCGTGTAGGTGGCCAGCTCGATGCCGTTCATCCCGTTCGGCATCACGACGTCGGTGAACAGGATGTCGATGTCGCGCTGCTCCATAATGTCGACCGCCTCCTGCCCGCTGGCCGCCGTGACGACCTCGTAGCCCATGCTCGCGAACAGCGCCGCCGCCACGTCCATCAGGTCCGGCTCGTCCTCGACGATCAGCACGCGCTCCGTGTGCTCGGCCTGCAACTCCTCGACCGGATCGACGACGGCCGGCAGGTAGATCGCGATGGTCGTGCCCTCGCCGGTCTTGCTGTCGATGGCGACCTCGCCCCCCGACTGCTTGATGAAGCCGTAGACCTGCGACAGGCCCAGGCCCGTGCCCTTGCCGACTTCCTTCGTCGTGAAGAACGGCTCGAAGGCGCGCGCCACCACGTCCGGCGGCATGCCGGTGCCCGTGTCGCTCACCGTCACGCGCACGTATTCGCCCGGCGCCAGGCCGGCGGGATGCTGGCCGTCCGCCACGACATTGCCCGTCGCGATGACCAGGCGGCCGCCGTCGGGCATCGCGTCGCGCGCGTTGACGACGAGGTTCAGCAGGGCCGACTCGAAACGCGCGCTGTCGATCAGCGCGTGGTGGGCCTTGCGGTCGAGGTCGATCAAGAACTCGATGCTGGGATTGCCGGCGCGGCGCAGCACCGTCTCGAAGCTGCGGATGATGCCGTTGAGGTTGCGCGTTTCCGCCTGCAGCGGCTGCTGGCGCGCGAACGCGAGCAGTTGCTGGGTCAGGCGCGCGCCGCGGTCGATCGCGCGGCGCATCGATTCCAGCGTACGCGTATCGCCCTCGCCCCGCTGCATGTTCAACACCTCGAGGCCGCTGGACAGCACGGACAACAGGTTGTTGAAGTCGTGCGCGACGCCGCCCGTGAGCTGGCCGATGGATTCCATCTTCTGCGCCTGGAACAGCGCGATATTCGCCTTTTCCAGCGCCTCGTCGGCCTTCTTCTTTTCCGTCAGGTCGCGCGTGATCTTGGCGAAGCCGAGCAGCTCGCCGTCGTCGCCGCGGATGGCGTCGAGCACGGCATGCGCCCAGAATCGCGAGCCGTCCTTGCGCACGCGCCAGCCCTCGGACTCGTAGCGGCCCGCCGTGGCGGCCGTCTCCAGCGCGCGTTTCGGGATGCCGGCGGCCTGGTCTTCCGGCGTATAAAAGCGCGAGAAATGGCTGCCGATGATTTCGGACTGGCTGTAGCCCTTGATGCGCTCGGCGCCCGGGTTCCAGTTGGTGACGGTGCCTTCCCGCGACAGCATGAACAGCGCGTAGTCGGTGACGCCGTTCACGAGCAGGCGGAAGCGCTGCTCGCTTTCGCGCAGCGCATCCTCGGCGCGCTTGCGCTCGGTGACGTCGCGCGTGACCTTCGCGAAGCCGAGCAGGACGCCCTCCTCGTTGTAGATCGGATCGATCACCACGTGGGCCCAGAAGCGCGAACCGTCCTTGCGCACGCGCCAGCCCTCGGCCTCGTACTTGCCCTCCGCCAGCGCGATCGACAGCGCCCGTGCGGGCTTGCCCGCTTCGCGGTCCTCCGGCGTGTAGAAGCGCGAGAAGTGCTCGCCCAGGATCTCCTGCGCGACATAGCCCTTGAACCGGTTGGCGCCGGCATTCCAGCTGCTGACGTAGCCGTTCGGGTCGAGCATGTAGATGGCGTAGTCGCTGATCCCGGAGATCAGGTACTGGTAGCGCCGCTCGTCGGGCCAGGATTGCGTGGGAGTCAGATCGTTCATTTACTGCGGTGAAAAGGGCTCGAAAAAGGTTCCAAACCGGGCCATCATACACCGCAGAAAAAAGCCTCGCGCGCGTTGTCGGTAACGAATTTCACATTGCCAATTTTCGGAGTTTGAATCGGCAAATAACATGCATTTTCGATGCATCTTCACCAAAAATCACCGGAATTGATGAGCACCCTTACACCGTAAATTTGTTGCGGAACCACGCCGCCGTCGCGTTGTCTGCAGGAAAGAACGACTCCAGCCGCAATTCGTGCACGGTCACGTCGTGCGGCGTGCCGAGCGTCGTGATCGTCGTGAACAGGTTCAGCTCCACGCCCTCGTGCGCGATCGTCAGCGGCAGGAACGGCAGCGCGCGCCGGTCGAAGTTCGGCACGTGGCCGTCGGACAGCGCCGCCATCCCCGGCAGCGCGGACAGTTCGGCCAGCAGCCGGGTGGCCTCGCTGCCCGGCCCGTCCGCCATCGCCTCCCTCTGGATCCACAACAGGCTGTCCGCGCACACGGCCTCCCAGTTGGCGAGGCGCGGCCGCAACCCGTCCGGGTCGAGCAACAGGCGCAGCACGTTGATGGAGCCGTCGCGCGGGATGGCCGCGTCCGCCGGCAGGCCGAGCAGCCATTTCATGAAGCCGGCGGCGGGCTCGTTGAACATCACGAGGTTCCACAGCCGGTCGACGACGAGCGCGGGAAACGGCGCCTGCTGGTGCAGCATGAAATCGAGGGCCTGCATCACGGACGACAGTTCCGGGTCGGACAGGTTGCGCTCCTGGTAGGCGGGCGCGAAGCCGGCCGCGAGCAGCATCGCATTCCGCTGGCGCAGCGGCACGTCGAGCACGATGCCGAGCTTCAGGACGAGGTCGCGGCTGGGCTGGGCCCGTCCGCTTTCGAGGAAGCTCAGGTGGCGTTGCGACACGCCGCCGTCGACCGCGAGGCGCAGCTGGCTGTAGCCGCGCCGCGTGCGCCAGTAGCGCAGCGCCGAGCCGAAGTCGGTGAAATAGCCGTCGCTGCGCGCTTCCGCGTGTCCATCCTGCATCGCGATCCCCTCTTGATGTAAAGGCATCAATTTAGACCCCCGCGCGGATGAACTCAAGCAACTCGCCATTGACCTGCTCCACGTGCGTGAGGAACATGCCGTGCGCGGCGTCGTCGTGGACGATGAGGCTGCAGTCCGGCACGAGGGCGCTTGTCCGCCGCGCCGTCGATTCCAGCGGCGCGGAGACGTCGAGCGCGCCGGCGATCAGCAGCACGGGCACGTCGACGGCCTCCAGCTCCGCCGCCATGTCGCATGCCTCCACGACGAGGTGGCAATCGTGCAGCGCCTGCAACGAACATTGCAGGGCCATCTGCGCGAGCCAGTCGCGCATGCGCGGGCCGGCGCCGGGCACGAACGGTTCGACGTTTTCCTCGATCCAGCGCGGGAAGTCGTGCAGCAGCTGCGTGCTGCGGAACTGTTCCAGCAGCGCCGGGTCGACGCCGTGCGGATTCGATGCGGACAGCGCGATGCCGGGCGTCATCGGGCCGAGCAGCGCGACCTGCGTCACCCGCGCGCTGCCGTGGCGCGTGAGGTAGCGGACGATTTCGTTGCAGCCCATCGAGTGCCCGACCAGCACGACGTCGCGCAGGTCGAGGGCTTCGATGACGGCCGCGATGTCGTCGGCCAGCGTGTCGAGGTCGTAGCCGCCGCCCGGGTCGGACGAGCGGCCGTGGCCGCGCCGGTCGAAGGCGATGCAGCGCAGCCCCCGGCGGCACAACGCCATCATCTGGTAGCCCCAGGAATCGGAAAACATCGACCAGCCGGCCACGAACAGCACGGGGCGGCCGCGGCCCCAGTCGCGGTAGTACAGGTTGACGTCGCCGGCAATGATGGTGTTCGGGGCGCCCGTGTAGGCGCGGGTGTGTCGTTGCATGGCCATGGTGGTCTCCTTCGGTGGTTGACGTTGGAGCCAGTGTGCCGGCAGGCGTGCGGCGCGGCGATTACCTGCCAGGTAATCAAGGATGTCGTCGAATTTCCCATTTCCACACCAATAATCGCATCGATCCACCCGCACAATTCGCCGGATTCGCGCGGATCGCTGGGATATCGTTGTATGAATACAGAATTGACGTTCAGCGTTTCATTGTAAAATGCTGCACTTGCAACCCGACGTTTCCGACGCCGTTGACCACCCATGACCCAGGCCGCCACCGTACCCGTCCTCGACCTGTCGACCTGCGACAAGGAACCGATCCGCACGCCCGGCAGCATCCAGCCGCACGGGTTCCTGCTCACGCTCGCGCCCGGCCTGGCAGTGCTGCAGGCCAGCGCCAACGTGGGCGACTGGACCGGCGTCGGGGCGCGGGACGCGATCGGGCATCCGCTGGCGGACGTGATCGGGGCCGCCGCGGCGCAGCGTATCGCCGCCGAACTGGCGGCAGACCTGGGCCCGCGTCCGTACTACCTGGGCACGATCACGGCGGCCAACGGCAACCACTTCGACGTGCTCGCCCACAAATGGGATGGCGTCGTCATCGCCGAATTCGAAGCCGTCGACCGCGCGGAAGCGGCGGATTTCCGTCACCTGTACCCGCTGATCGGCGATTTCCTGCTGAAGGTGAACGACGCGTCCGGGATCGAAGCGCTGGCCAGCCTGGCGTGCCAGCACATCCGCTCCGTGACGGGCTTCGGGCGCGTGCTCGTGTACCAGTTCGACGCGGACGGCCACGGCCACGTGATGGCGGAAGCGCGCGACGAACGCTATCACTCGTACATGGGGCAGCACTTCCCGGCATCGGACATCCCGGCGCAGGCGCGCGAGCTGTACAAGCTGTCGCGCATCCGCCTGATCCAGGATGCGGCCTACACGCCCGCCCCGCTCGTGCCGCCGCTGAACCCTGTCACCGGCCGGCCGAACGATTTGTCGTTCGCGGCGCTGCGCAGCGTCTCGCCCGTGCACCTGCAGTACATGCGCAACATGAACACGCTGGCGTCGATGTCCGTGTCGCTGATGGTCAAGGGCAAGCTGTGGGGCCTGATCTCGTGCCACAACGAGGGACCGATCCCGGTCGCCTTCGAAAAGCGCACCGCGTGCGAGCAGCTGGGCCAGATCCTCGCGCTGTGCATCGAATCGCGCGAGGACGCGGCCGACCTGCAGTTCCGCCTCGAGGTGCGGCGCACGATGGTGTCGATGCTCGCCGGCCTCACGCAGGGCAGCGACTTCATCGAGAACCTGGCGCACGTCTTCCCCGACCTGCTGCGCTTCGCGCGCGCGTCGGGCGTGGCGATCATGATGGACGACCGCATCCACACGTACGGCGACACGCCGGGCGAGGACGACATCGGCGCCCTCGTCGACTGGCTCACCCTGCACGACCACGGCGACGTGTTCCACACCGATAAGCTGTCCGCGCAGTATCCGCCGGCGGCGCGCATCACACGCAACGCCAGCGGCCTGCTCGCGATGCCGATCTCGCGCATCCACAAGCATTACCTGCTGTGGTTCCGTCCCGAGTGGGTGCACACGATCGAGTGGGCGGGCAATCCGCACGCGAAGGCGCCGGCACCGGGCGCGCCGACGCAGCTGTCGCCGCGCACGAGCTTCGAGGCGTGGCGCGAAACGATCCACGGCACGAGCCAGCCTTGGCACCAGGGCGAGATCGAGATGGCGCTGGAATTCCGCACCGCCCTCCTCGGCATCGCGCTCGAACGCGCGGAGCAGATGGCGGAACTGGCCGAGGAACTGGGCCGCGCCAACAAGGAACTGGAAGCCTTTTCGTACTCCGTGTCGCACGACCTGCGCGCGCCGCTGCGCCACATCGTCGGCTTTGCCGACCTGCTGCTCGAATCGGCCGGCAGCGAGGACGCCCAGCAGCGCCAGCGCTTCCTCAAGAACATCAAGGAAGCCGCGCGCCTGGCCGGCAAGCTCGTCGACGACCTGCTGTCGTTCTCGCAGATGGGCCGCGCCTCGCTGCGCCCCACGACGGTCGACATGAACGACCTCGTCGCATCCTGCCTCGACAAGCTGGCGCTGGAAACGCGCGGCCGCAACATCGAGTGGGACATCGGCGCGCTGCCGGAAGTGTGGGCCGACCCGACCTTCCTGCACCTGGCCTTGTTCAACCTGCTGGCCAATGCCGTCAAGTTCACGGGCCAGCGCGATCCGGCCGTGATCCGCGTGTCCGCCGAAGACCATCCGCACGAAACGGTCTTCCACGTGGCGGACAACGGCGCCGGCTTCAACATGGAATACGTGCACAAGCTGTTCGGCGTGTTCCAGCGCCTGCACCGGATGGAAGATTTCCAGGGGACGGGCATCGGCCTGGCGAACGTGCGCCGCATCGTCGAGCGCCACAACGGCCGCGTCTGGGCCGACTCCGTGCAGGGCGAAGGCGCGACGTTCTCGTTCGCGCTGCCCAGACAAGACTCATCTCATTGAAAGCTTACGAAGACACCCATGCTCAAGCCCATCCTCCTGGTCGAAGACAACCCGAACGATCTCGAACTCACGCTGATCGCGCTGTCCAAGAGCCAGCTCGCCAACCAGGTCATCATCGTGCGCGACGGCGCCGAAGCGCTGGACTACCTGCACCGCCGCGGCGAATACGCATCACGCCCGGCGGGCAATCCGGCCGTCGTGCTGCTCGACCTGAAGTTGCCGAAAGTGGATGGATTGGAAGTCCTGCGCGAAGTCCGCAGCACGGACGGGCTCAAGCCCCTGCCGGTGGTGATGCTGACGTCGTCGAAGGAAGAACAGGACCTCGTGCGCAGCTACGAGCTGGGCGTGAATGCCTACGTGGTGAAGCCGGTGGACTTTACGGAATTCGTGCGCGCGATCGCGGACCTGGGCATCTTCTGGGCCGTGCTGAACGAACCGCCGCCGGGGTCGCAGCGCTACGTCAAGCCCGGCAAGTAATCACATCATCGCGATCTGACGCCGCCGCAGCAGGTGCCGGATGCGCGCGCTGAGCGCGTCCGGGTGGTACGGCTTCTGCAACAGGTTGACGGACGCCTCCAGTTTCCCTTCGTGCGCCAGCACGCCCTCCGCATAGCCCGACGTGTATAAAATCTGCGCCTGCGGCAGGCGCGCACGCACCGCTTCGCCCAGTTGCAGGCTGCTCACCGGCCCCGGCATGATCACGTCCGTGAACACGAGGTCGATGTGCTGGCCGCCCTCGACGATCTCCACGGCCTTCGCCGCATCCGGCGCCTCCAGCACCTTGTAGCCCAGCGCGGACAGGATGCCGCAGGTCGTGCTGCGTACGTCTTCCTCGTCCTCGACGACGAGGATCGTCTCCACGCCGCCCAGCAGCGGCGCCGTCGGCGCCTGTTCCGTGCGCTGGGGCTCGGCCTCGCTGCGCGGCAGGTAGATGCGCACGCTGGTGCCCTTGCCCGGTTCGCTTTTCAGGACGATCTCGCCGCCGGACTGCTTGACGAAGCCATACGCCATCGACAGCCCCAGGCCGGTCCCCTGCCCCGTCGGCTTGGTCGTGAAGAACGGCTCGAACGCGCGCTCCAGCACTTCGGGCGACATGCCCTTGCCCGTATCCGCCACTTCGATCAGCACGTAATGGCCGCGCGGCACTTCCGGAGGCAAGGCGCTGTCCGGGCCCGCATTGGCGGCGCGGATGGTCAGGGTGCCGCCGCCCGCCATCGCATCGCGGGCATTGATTGCGAGGTTCAACAGTACGTTGTTGAGCTGGTTCGGGTCGACGAGGGTGCTGCCCAAGGCGGCCGCGATCTCGGTCATGACGCGCGCGCGCGGACCGAGCACGCGGCGCATCATGTCGTCCATTTCTCGCAGCAGATGGCCGGGATTGATCACGACGGCCTGCAGCGGCTGGCGGCGCGCGAACGCGAGCAGGTGCGACGACAGCTTGGCCCCGCGCTCCACGCCGGCCAGCGCCATGTCGACGCGCGCCTTGCCGGCCTCGTTGAGGTTGCCCACCAGTTTCAGCAGCTGCAAATTGCCGCCGATGATCTGCAGCACATTGTTGAAATCGTGCGCGACGCCGCCCGTCAGCTGGCCGATCGCTTCCATCTTCTGCGCCTGGTGCAGCGCCGACTGGCTGGCGGCCAGCTGCTCCTGGCTGTGCCGCAGCGACACGAACGCGGCATCGCGCTGGCGCCGCGCGATGCAGGCGTCGCTGTGGTAGCGCACGCGCGCGACGAGCTCGCGCGGATCGGGCCACTTGACGAGGTAATCGTTGGCGCCGAGGGCGAACGCCTTTGCCTTGATCTCGGGATCTTCTTCGGACGACAGCAGGACGACGGGAATGTGCTCGGTATCCTTGTCCGCACGCAGGCGGCGCGTGACTTCGAATCCGTCGATCTCGGGCATGCGCAGGTCGACGAGCACGACCGTCGCATTGATTTCCTTTGCCAGCTCGACCGCCATGGACGGGTCGCGCGCATAGCGCAGGGCATACGAGGCACACCCTTTCATGCCGTGGGAAATGATGTCCTCGGCAAAGGGTTCGTCATCGATCAGGAGAACCGAGCAGGCGTTCGAATCTTCTTGGTTCATTGCAACTGCGAGGGAATCGGCATTGAAAAAGGAACCAGAATTGCAAAAAAGTAAGATTCGATTTTAACACCAAGCACGACGGTAGTGACGTTCCGTTCAATCGTGCGACATCAATAATGTCAACCTGATATCGCTCTGACTGGATGGAAGAGCTCACTTTGAAATGTATGAATCGACCGGTAAACCCGACTTTGTGTCCGCTCGAGCTACTCAAGCAAGACAACGTACCAGCGAATACAATGGATGGGCAACAATCCCTGTTGCTCACCTGGAGCGTGCATGTCGCCCATCTACAAGTACACACCCGCAAAGTACGTTGACGGGTTTATACGACGTGGTGAACTTCTTTTTCGGTCGCTCTCGTACTACAAAGACTACGAAGAGCAACAGGTACGGGGCGACAGGTACGAAGGCACGCGATTGCATCAAAAGGCGGGAGGGCTTCCCCTTACGATGGTTGAGAGCGACCAGACGCACATTTTCAACGGCTCCCTTGAATCCAGCGTCCGAACTGAAGACATTTTCGTGCTGTGCCTTAGTACCGAGTTATCCGCAGACCTTGCCCATGACTTCGGAACGACAACATGTATTGAGATACACAATCCGGTCAAACTAATTGCTGGCATCCGCTCTGCCTTGAAGCGCCGTCCGTCGATCAAGAATGAGACCCTCCTTCACAGGCCAGTCACATATTATGACGCTGGCGACGACGTAGGAATCGAATGGGCATTCCCCGACAGAATAGCAATGTCCAAGACAAGGCACTACGAAAAGCAGAAGGAATACCGCATCACGTTTGGCGTGAACAATGCACTGGCATTCCAGAACACGACTATGCGGCTTGTCACAGCGGGTCATATCGAACCCCGCATCATGGCAAACCATAAAGAGATGCTGATAAGAATCGGCGACCTACGGCGATACTGCACAGTCTGGCAATTTCGCCCTGATGGCGTCCCGATCAGAAAGCACGATGCGTTGGAGGCTATGTCCCCTTCGACGAAAACAGCGGATTAAGACTTCATCCCGTCGTTATAGTCGCTGGGTCAACATCATCTTTAGTCTTCCCAGGACGACTTGATGCATTTCAGTCATCAGCGAAATCTGCAATTCGAATCTCTCTTGGCCGATAACGCAATGAGCGCCCTGCTGGCTTCGTTCCATTACCCTGCGCCAATACCAGTTTAGGTACCGGCGATTGCAGAGATAGCTGATGCAATCGATACCTGGCTGAGAGGGCACCTTCCAAAAACCATTTTTTAAGAACTCTGCCCGGAGAAGTCACACTGTTGATCTGTCTCCTTGGGGTTTCCTGACTCCAGCCAACATTTGGCCTGGACAGTCAGGCAACAATCCCTCGTTCAACCTGGCAACGGAGGCAAGAGTGATCGACGCATACCTACAGATTGGTGACATCAAAGGCGAGTCCCAAGACGATAAGCACAAGGGCTGGATCGAAGTAACCAGTGTCCACTGGGGCGTTACCCAACCAAGGGCCACGGCCGTATCGACAGCCGGTGGGCACACAAGCGGCAAGGCCGACGTACATGAAGTCAGCTTCGAAAAGCTGGCCGACATAGCAAGCCCGGTGCTCTTCCAGACCTGTGCGATGGGAAAGACGATCCCGAAGGCCAAGTTCGAGTTCTTCAGGGCCGATGGCGACGGCTCCCGCGTCAAGTACTTCGAAATCGAACTGGAAAACGTGCTAATTTCCACCGTCAACCCGACCAGCGCCAACGGCGGGATCATTACGGAGAGCATCCATCTGGCATCGTCCAAGTTTAAATGCTCCTACGTCCAACAAAAGATCACCGGCGGTGCTGGCGGACAGACTACTGGCGGCTGGGATTCCGCCGCAAACAAGGTCTACGCTTGATCAGGAGGCCACTATGCCCCATCCGGTGGTCTACTCTGGCAACTTCAATGCCTTGTTGAAGGAGTGGGAAGGCAAGGCCAAGCAGGTGTACAAAGAACAAGGAAGAGATGGCTTGAAACATCTGATGATCGCTAATGGCGAGTGCGCCCGACTTCCACAGGCCTTGACAGGCGTCGGCTGGACCGGACGATGGCAGCGAGGCGAACGGGTCATCGATGTTGCCCGAACTCTCAAGCCGGGAACCGTTATCGCCAATTTTCGGTTGATCGACGGTAAGTGGCAGTATCCCCGGGGGACCAGCGCTGAAGTGCACGGAAATCATGCCGCGCTATTCATGAGCGCAGACTCGTACGTTGACGGGAAGCCAACGCGAGTCATGATGTTCGATCAGTGGCGCAGCGGCACACCAAAGTGGCCCAGTCCTCGCCCTGTATATGTACGCCCCGAAGCGATTGCGAAAGCAAAGCAACCATGCGACCGGGCGGAAGACTTTTATGTCGTGCTTGTGCCATGAAGACCGCCCTTGTCGCCGTCATGGCACTGTCCTGCACCGCGGCTCAAGCTGATGTGTACCGCTGTCCGGCCGCCTACCCCGGCAAGGATGCGCCAGCCCTCCCGCTTACCGGCGCAATGATGATGTTCGGTGAACGGTCTGGCAACGGGCTACCCTTTCCCCCTGGCTGGGATACCCCGAATGATCGTGAGGTAGAGGGTGGCATCGATCAGCATTACGAACTTCCAGAGAATGAGCAGGGCTGGCTCATCTGTGAGTATGGATCCCGTAAGCGGGTAAAAGGACGTATTCGGAACGGGCACGAATACGGCCAATCCATGGAGCACTACGGGCAGCAATCATGGATGATTAAGCTTGCTCCGAGGGACACAAGCTGCACGGTAAGCATCAGGGAAACCAAACCCGGCAGCACGCACGAAAGCACCTGGACAGTTTCGGCTATGTGCAGGCGCCAATGATGCAGATGCAGCATTGGAATGCGCTGTTGTCTCCCCGCAAAGTCACCTGTATCGAACAGCCACGTACCGGCTATCGCTGCTCGTCAGGAGAGAATTTGCGACCCGGTGAGCGCATTTCGGGCGCGAACCGCTGACGCAAGCCTGTGCGGCTGACCGAACCGCGTTTCGGGATAATTTCAAGACCCGGCTCGAATTCATCCAGGCGCCGCATGACGGACAGATTCATCGCATGCTTTTTCTTCAACTGCGCGAGCTCCTTGTCCGTTCCCTTGCACAGCTTTTCAATTTCGCGCTTCACTTCCCAAATGCGTTGCTTCTCGCCGTGATCCGGCACTTCTCCACGCATGTGGTCGCACCCCTCGCGCCGGTCAATGAAGCGTTGCACGTCACCGGGAAGTGGTTCGTCTGCCAGCAACGGCGCGACTGGCATCAACAACGACAGGCAAAGCAGCGATAGTCTCATCTCATCCTCCGATCAAAGGACGAGCGTACAGACTTCAGCGACACTTCTTTTTATTTGCGGTAAACGTCCGCGCATAAAACGCCGGCGGCTTCTTCGCCACCCAGTCGATGAACGCGCGGATGGCCTCATCGCCCCGCAGCGCCTCCCAGGTGTGATAGGCGTGCAGCAGCTCGCGCTCGGAAAACGTCGCGTGGATCTTGCGGTGACAAATCTTGTGAATAGGGAATTGCTCCCTACCCTTCAGCGACTTGGGTATCAGGTGATGCCGGTCGATGTTGACCGTGCCGAGCGGCCGGCCGCACAGCGGGCACGGTGCGTCCGCCGCAGCAGGCTGGGGAAGCAGGTCGAAGTCGGAAAGTCGGGAACGGCGCGCCATGGACCTCATGTCGGGGCGGCCGTGCCCGTTTAAAGCATGATCAGCCGCGCACGCGGGCCGCGATCGCGTCGCCCACCTCGACCGTCGTCGCCGTGCCGCCCAGGTCGCCCGTGCGCGGTCCGTCCTTCAGCACGTCCTCGATCGCCGCCACGATGGCGTCGTGCGCCTCGCCGCAGCGCGGGTCCGCATCCGGGCCGGCCGCGAGGAACGCCAGCATCATCGCGCCCGACCAGATCATCGCGATGGGGTTGGCGATGCCCTTGCCCGCGATGTCCGGCGCGGAGCCGTGCACGGGTTCGAACAGGGATGGGAACGTGCGGTCCGGATTCAGGTTGCCGGACGGCGCCAGGCCGATCGTGCCCGTGCAGGCCGGGCCGAGGTCGGACAGGATGTCGCCGAACAGGTTCGACGCGACGACGACGTCGAAGCGGTCGGGCTGCAGCACGAAGCGGGCGGTCAGGATGTCGATGTGCTGCCTGTCGACGGTGACCTGCGGGTAGTCGGCATGGATCGCGTCCGCGCGGCCGTCCCACCACGGCATGCTGATGGCGATGCCGTTCGATTTCGTCGCGACCGTCAGGTGCCGGCGGCGGCGCGCGTTGGCCAGTTCGAAGGCGTAGCGCAGCACGCGGTCGGTGCCGTGGCGCGTGAAGACGGATTCCTGGATCACCATTTCGCGCTCGGTGCCCGGGAACATCACGCCGCCCAGGTTCGTGTACTCGCCCTCGGTGTTTTCGCGCACGACGAAGAAATCGATATCGCCCGGCTTGCGGCCGGCCAGCGGGCACGGCACGCCCTCGAACAGGCGTACCGGGCGCAGGTTGATGTACTGGTCGAATTCACGGCGGAACTTGAGCAGCGAACCCCACAGCGAGATGTGGTCCGGCACCAGCGCGGGCCAGCCGACGGCGCCGAAATAGATGGCGTCCATGCCGGACAATTGTTCTTTCCAGTCGGGCGGCATCATCTCGCCGTGCTGGATGTACCAGTCGCAGCTGGCCCACGGGAAATGCGTGAACTCGAGCTGCAGGCCGAAGCGCTCGGCCGCGGCCGCCAATACCTTCAGGCCTTCCGGCAGGACTTCCTTGCCGATGCCGTCGCCGGCAATCGCCGCGATCTTGAAACGTCGTGTCATTTGGCTCTTTCTTGAATGGTGAAGCTCATGCTGCCGGCGCCGCAACGACGAGGCGCGAAAAACTGGCCACGCTGGCCGCGAACGAGAACGCGGCGGCGATGCCGAGCGCGAACCACGGCCCGCGCACGTGGGAAATGGTAAGGCAGAACGCCACCAGGGCGGCGCCCGTCGCCTGCCCCGTCAGGCGCGCGGTGGCCACCATGCCGCTGGCGCTGCCGGCGCGCGAGGCCGGCGCACTGCCCATGATCGCCTTGACGTTCGGCGCCTGGAAGAAGCCGAAGCCGATGCCGCACACGGCCATGCGCCAGCCGATGTCGAGGGCGGACGGCGCTGCCGGCAGGCTCATCATCGTGACGAGGCCGGCCGCGAGGATCAATAAACCGATGCCGCCCAGCAGGCCCGGCGCATAGCGGTCCGAGAGCCGCCCGGCCACGGGCGCCATCACGCCGACCATCACGGGCCACGGCGTCATCAGGAAGCCCGTCTCGACGGGCGAACGGCCGAGGGTCGTCTCGAAAAAGAACGGCAGCGCGACGAACGCGAGCGCCTGCGCGGCGAAGGTGCAGATGGCGGTGATGGTCGACAGCGCGAACAATGGACGACGGAACAGATCCACGGGCAACAACGGCGCCGGATGGCCGCGCTCGCGCCGCAGCAGCAGGCCGAAGAACACCAGCGCGATCAGCGCTTCCGGCAGCAGGGTCTTCATGCCGACGCGGTGGGCGGCATCGCCCAGCACCAGCACGGCCATCGAAAACGCGACGACGTTGTAGAAGCCGGCGAGCCCGTCCACGCGGTGGGTGGCGCGCCGCGTCTCCGGCAGCACCTTGCGCGCCATGAAGAACGCGACGATGCCCGGCACGACGTTAATGCCGAACAGCCATTGCCACGACGATGCAGCAAGGATGATCGATGCGAGGCTCGGCCCGAGCGCGAAGCCGACCGCGACGACGAGGGCGTTGGTGCCGAAGCCGCGTCCCTGCAGCCTGGCCGGATACGTGGCGCGCAGCAGCGCCGTGTTGACGCCCATGATGGCGCTGGCCCCCAGGCCCTGGAACAGGCGCGCGACGATCAGCGCGGGCAGCGACCATGCGAGCGCGCACGCGAGCGACGCCGCCGTGAACAGGGCCATGCCGGCGACGTAGACGCGGCGGTAGCCGATGGTCTCGCCCAGCGCCGCGATCGGCAGCAACGTGGCAACCATGGCGAGCTGGTAGGCGTTCACGATCCACACGGAATCGGCCGGCGTGGCGTGCAGTTGCTGCGCCATCGCGGGCAGCGCGGTGTTGGCGATGGCGGTATCGAGGGATGACATGCCCACGCCGAGCGCGAGGGCGAGAATGGCCCAGGCGCGCGGGCCTTCGGGTAATCCGTCCTGTTCGAGAGGTGTTGTATTGACTGTTGCTTGCATGCTCGATCCTGACGGCAAAGGATCGATTGTAGGCCGCTTGCGTGAAGCTTGCAGCGCCCCGCCCTTAGCAGCCGCCCAGCTTCACCCGTTCCACTTCGAGCTCGAACAGCGGACGCAGCCGCGTGCCGAACACGTTGCCGGCGAACGCGGCCACGAGCCACAGCCAGCCGTGCAGGCTGCCCGACACGATGCCGCTGAAGTAGGCGCCGATGTTGCAGCCGTACGCGAGACGCGCGCCATAGCCCAGCATCAGCCCGCCGACGACGGCCGCGAGGAGCGAGCGCAGCGGCACGCGCCACACGGGCGCATACCGGCCCGCCAGCGCCGCCGCCAGCATCGCGCCCAGCACGATGCCGATGTCCATCACGGACGTCACGTCATGCGAAACGGGCGCGGCCAGCGCGGCGGCGTTCGCCTTCGTCGACCAGTACGTCCAGCTCGCCGTGTCGATGCCGATCGCCTGCGCGGCCTTGGCCCCCCACAGCGCGAACGCGGACGTCACGCCCCACGGCCGGCCCGACAACGCGAGCGTCGCGAAGTTCAGCACGACGAGCGCGATGGCGCCGGCAACCAGCGGCCACGGCCCGTGCAGCCACGGCGACGCCGTCGCGGGCCGTGCGGTCGGGTCGACGAGGCGTCCATGCCGGCGTTTTTCCACGACGACGGTGACGAAGGCGATCAGCGCGAACACGGCCCAGTTCAGCAGCAGCGCGGGCGCCAGGCCCAGCGTCTTCACGAGCGAGATCGGTTTCAATTGCGGCAGCGACGTCCAGAACGGCATGTGCGCGGTCGCGATGACGGAGCCGGCGATGAACGCAAGTAAGGTCACGATCATGCGCGTGCTGCCGCCGCCGACGGTGTACAACGTGCCGGACGCGCAACCGCCGCCCAGCTGCATGCCGATGCCGAACATGAACGCGCCAATGATGACGGACGTGCCCGCGGGCGACACGAGCCCCGTGACGGGATTGCCGAACAGGGTGCCGACGGACAGCGCCGGGAAGAACAGCGCGACGCCGACGGCGAGCATGACCATCTGCGCACGCAGGCCGGCGCCGCGGCCGTCCGCGATGAAGACGCGCCACGCGGATGTGAAGCCGAACGCGGCGTGGTACAGCGCAAGGCCCAGCAGCGCGCCGACGACGAACAGCGCGGCATGCTTCGCGCCGACGCTCTGCGCGAGATACCACGCGCCGAGGATGATGAGCAGCAGCGCGACGCCGAGCGGTTTCGGATTGATGTGGGCGCCGCGGGGGAATGTTGGAGAAGCTGCAGTAGACATTAGGAAACGATCTCTGGATAACGTAAGTCGTTATTTTCGCTCGTTTTTTTGTTTCCTGCTGGGGTGGGCAAAAACGAAAAGGGGCATCGATCTCTCGATGCCCCTTTTGAATTCTGGCTCCCCGACCTGGACTCGAACCAGGGACCTGCGGATTAACAGTCCGTCGCTCTACCGACTGAGCTATCAGGGAAAGGAGGCCGCATTATAGCGGCTCAGTTCTGCGGCAGCAAGAGCGCGTGTTGCGACGCCGTATGAAAGTCGCGCCAGACGCGGTTGATGGCGCTGTCGTCGCGCGCCGCATACAGGCCGCAGTACGGATACAGCGTGTCGACGGCGTGGCGCGACGCCGCGACCCACGCCTGCGCCAGCGCCTGCAGCTGCGCGGCCTGCTCGTCCGCGACGTCCGCACCGGCGGCAACGTCTGCCCAGCAAGCGTCCAGCAAGGCATAGAAGCGGCCACGCACGTCATCGAGGCGAAAGCACACACCGTCCAGCACGGCGCGCACGGCCGGCACCTCGATCAGCGGCTCGTTGTCCCCGCCGAACCGGTTGCGCCGGTGCGCGATGCAGTCGCGGGCCAGGTCGACGAAGTGATAAGCCATCCCGGCCACGTTCGCGGCCAGCGTGACGAAGGCGAACGGGAGAAACGGAAAGCGGTACAGCGGCCCCTGCTCGCGCGCGGCGGCCGGGTCGATGACGAAACCGTGGTCGGCATGGACCCACGCGCCGCAGACGCGGTAGGCGTGCGACGCCGTCGCGCGCAGGCCGATGCTGCGCCAGCGGGGCACGATCTCGACGATCTCCTTCGGCACGACGAACGCCTGGATGCGCGGCTGTCCGGCCGCATCGAGCATGGGCTTGCCCGCCTCGCGCAGGAACGCGTTGAACGTGAAATGCGTGGCCATCGGCGCGCCGCTCGCGTAATCCCATTCTCCTTCGATGCGCCAGCCGTCGCCATCGCGGTCCGCGTGGCCGGTCGGGGCGCCGCTGCCCGCGAGGCAGGCGCGCGGCGTGGAGAGAATGGCGCGGGCCAGATGCGGCGGCAGGAAGCCCGCGAACCAGCCGGCGCCGGCGCACAGGGTCACGGTCCAGCCGACGCTGCCGTCCACGCGAGCGATGGCTTCTTCCAGGCGCACGACCTCCGGCAGCGGCCGCTCTTCCCCGCCGACGGCGCGCGGCGCCAGCATGCGCAGCCAGCCGCGGTGGTGGATCAGGGCTTGCTGGACGGGGTGCAGCCAGCCGTCCGCGTCTGCCGCGGCGGCGTAGTGGTCGATGCGGGCGGCTTCGCGCGGGGAAAGAATAGTCATGGCAGGGCGAAAACGAAAAAGGCCGCGTTGGATAACGCGGCCTTTTAAAATTCTGGCTCCCCGACCTGGACTCGAACCAGGGACCTGCGGATTAACAGTCCGTCGCTCTACCGACTGAGCTATCAGGGAATTGAGGCAATATTATAGCAGGAATCCGGGAATTGCCAAATCCTGCCCGCGGCGTGCGTCCGGCGCCACCGTTTGTTATAGTCGCCGTCTTCCCGACCTGCCCCTACTGACCAATGACCACCCTCGGCACGCCCCTCTCTCCTTCCGCAACGAAAATCATGCTGCTCGGCTCCGGCGAGCTCGGCAAGGAAGTCATCATCTCCCTGCAACGTCTCGGCGTCGAAGTGATCGCCGTCGACCGCTACCCGAACGCGCCCGGCCACCAGGTCGCGCACCGCGCGCACGTCATCGACATGACGGACGGCGCCGCCCTCGCCGCGCTGATCGAGCGGGAGCAGCCGGACCTCGTCGTGCCCGAGATCGAAGCGATCGCGACGGCCAAGCTGGCGGAACTGGAAGCGGCCGGCACCATCACCTGCATCCCGACCGCGCGCGCCGCGCAGCTGACGATGAACCGCGAAGGCATCCGCCGCCTCGCCGCCGAAGAGCTGGGCCTGGCCACGTCGCCGTACCGCTTCGCGTCCAGCCTCGACGAGCTGAAGGCTGCCTGCGCCGAGATCGGCTTTCCGAACGTCGTGAAACCCGTGATGTCGTCGTCGGGCAAGGGCCAGTCGAAGCTGGACAGCGCCGCCGACGTCGAGAACGCATGGAACTACGCCGCGTCCGGCGGGCGCGTGGACGCGGGCCGCGTCATCGTCGAGGGCTTCATCGACTTCGATTACGAGATCACCTTGCTGACCGTGCGCGCGGTGGGCGCCGACGGCAAGGTCGAGACGCGCTTTTGCGAACCGATCGGCCACAAGCAGGTGCACGGCGACTACGTGGAATCGTGGCAGCCGCAGCCGATGGCGCCGCTCGCGCTTCAGCGCGCGCAGGAGATCGCGGACAAGGTCACGGCCAACCTGGGCGGCCAGGGCGTGTTCGGCGTCGAGCTGTTCGTCAAGGGCGACATGGTGTGGTTCTCGGAAGTGAGCCCGCGCCCGCACGACACCGGCATGGTGACGATGGCCACGCAGGTGCAGAGCGAATTCGAACTGCACGCCAAGGCGATCCTCGGCCTGCCCGTGAACACGGCGCTGCGCGCGCCGGGCGCGTCCGCCGTGATCTACGGCCAGCTGGAGGAAGCGGGCATCGCGTTCGAAGGCGTGGCCGACGCGCTGCGCGTGCCGGGCAGCGACATCCGCCTGTTCGGCAAGCCGGAATCGTTCCAGCGCCGCCGCATGGGCGTGGCGCTGGCAACGGCGGACGACGTCGAGACGGCGCGGGCGCGGGCGCTGGAGGCGGCGGGCAAGGTCAGGCCCATCAGCACCCGATAAGCACCAACGACATCGCGCATCCACGACGCACGCTATTCAAGGCAACGTGAAGCAATGATCAGGCCGGATCTGGCCTCGGAGGCACGAGCCCGAGGTCAGATACTCGGCGCTCGATATCGCCATGATAGTCGAGCAGCCATTGATACTTTTCCTGCGCGCGCGGATTTTTGGACACCTCGCCGATTCTTCGCTCGATCAGTTCGCGATGATACTTGAGCCCCCAAAAACGTAAGCCAAGATAGTTGAGAGACTTGTCGCCGTCCGCCGCTTCGTAGACCAGGGTTTCTTGAGCGAGCGGCATCGTCGGCAGCATCCTGACCACATCATCGTCCAACAACACGCGGGGAAAGTTCGCCTTTTTCTCCAACTCGACAGCGCGCACCATGGCTTCGCCGATCACCGTCTGATCATCGATGTGAAGATTGCCAACCGTGATTGCTCCGCGCATCGGCAGTTCACAGTGGATGAATATCTGTTCGACTTGATTGGCGATCTCGGTCAGGAAGTAACCAACCTGCTGCTCGATCGAAAATTTTCCTGCGGTTCGCAAAGGATAGGCAACGAACACGTTATCGGTAAACGCCCTGACCACCGGGGTACCGTCACGCCGCATTCCGTTCAGACGGCGCTCCAACTCGGACAGCATCGAAACAAACCTCTCGGATGCCTCGATGTCCACGCATTTGAAAAGATCCGTACCACCAAGGACATCGAGGTAGGCACAAATATGGAGCGAAAGAGAGATCGGCATAAACAAACTCCAGTCCGTGCCCATTGCGACAGCAACAGGGTCTATCTAAAGTGAAAAAGGGGCATCGATCGCTCGATGCCCCTTCCGAAATTCTGGCTCCCCGACCTGGACTCGAACCAGGGACCTGCGGATTAACAGTCCGTCGCTCTACCGACTGAGCTATCAGGGAATAGGTGTTCGTATTATAGCCGCTCACCAACGGCTTGCACAGTTGGCGGGCCAACCGTGCGGAAATCTGGCTCCCCGACCTGGACTCGAACCAGGGACCTGCGGATTAACAGTCCGTCGCTCTACCGACTGAGCTATCAGGGAATTGTCTTTCGCTACGATCGATGCCGCAGCGAAAGAAGCAAGAGTTTAGAGAACTTTTGCGATGGCGTCAACGACGCGATCGATGTTCTTCGAGTTCAGCGCAGCCACGCAGATGCGGCCGGTGTCCACGGCGTAGATCGATTCGGCGCGCAGCTTCTCGACCTGGTCCTTCGTCAGGCCCGAGTACGAGAACATGCCGACCTGCTCGCGCACGAACGCGAAGTCCTTGCCCGGTGCCTTTTCGGCCAGTTTCTTGACCAGCTCGTCGCGCATCTGCTTGATGCGGACGCGCATGCCGGCCAGCTCGTCTTCCCACAGCTGGCGCAGTTCCGGCGTCGACAGGACGGTGGCGACGACCTTGCCGCCGTGCGTCGGCGGGTTCGAGTAGTTGGTGCGGACGATGCGCTTCAGCTGCGACAGCAGGCGGGCCGCCTCTTCCGCGGTGGATGCGACGACGGACAGTGCACCCACGCGCTCGCCGTACAGCGAGAACGACTTCGAGAACGAGTTCGACACCAGCAGCGGGCCGGCGGTGTCCGTGAAGCGGCGGACGACGGCGCCGTCTTCCGCGATGCCGTCGCCGAAGCCCTGGTAGGCCATGTCGAGGAACGGGATCAGGTTGTTCGCACGCACGACCTCGATCACCTGGCCCCACTGGTCGGCATTCAGTTCGGCGCCGGTCGGGTTGTGGCAGCAGGCGTGCAGGACGACGATCGCGCCTTCCGGCATCGCTTTCAGCGCGGCCAGCATGCCTTCGAAGTTGACGCCGTGCGTGGCCGCGTCATAGTAGGCGTAGTTGTTGACGGTGAAGCCGGCGCTTTCGAACAGCGCGCGGTGGTTTTCCCAGCTCGGGTCGCTGATGTAGACTTGCGAATCCGGCGAGAAGCGCTTCAGGAAGTCGGCGCCGATCTTCAGCGCGCCGGTGCCGCCCAGGGCTTGCACCGTGACTGCACGTTTCTCTTGAATTACGGCGCTGTCGGCACCAAATACGAGTTCTTGCACAGCCTTGTCGTACGCACCCAGGCCTTCGATCGGCAGATAGGTACGGGGCGTCGGCTGCTCCATCAACTTCGCTTCCGCTTTCTGAACGCATTGCAGCAGCGGCACTTTCCCGTTGTCATCGTAGTAGACGCCCACGCCCAGATTGATCTTGGCGGGGTTGGTATCTGCGTTGAAGGCCTCGGTGATGCCGAGGATCGGATCGCGGGGGGCCATGGCGATGGCGCTGAAGATGCTGGCAGAAGCTGGGGAATTCATCGTGATAAACTTGGTTTGTCGGCTGGGTTCGCAGCGGTTGTATAGATAGGCGGTCTGGACGATGCCAGATCGCAGGCGGATTCTCATTCTAGCAAAGGTCTGATCCAATGGCAGATTTATCGGTTGCAAATTCACCAGCACCTACGGTCATCACGTTCCCGGATTCACCGTTCAAGCTGCACCAGCCCTTCCCGCCCGCGGGCGACCAGCCCACGGCGATCGAAGGCCTGGTGGAAGGCATCGAGGATGGCCTGATGTACCAGACGCTGCTTGGCGTAACCGGTTCCGGCAAGACTTATACGATGGCCAACGTGATCGCCCGCGCGGGCCGTCCGGCGATCGTGTTCGCCCCGAACAAGACCCTCGCGGCCCAGCTGTATGCGGAGTTCCGCGAGTTCTTCCCGCAGAATGCCGTCGAGTACTTCGTCTCGTACTACGACTATTACCAACCGGAAGCGTACGTGCCGCAGCGCGACCTGTTCATCGAAAAGGACTCGTCGATCAACGAGCACATCGAACAGATGCGTTTGTCGTGCACGAAGTCGCTGATGGAGCGGCGCGACGTCGTCATCGTCGCGACCGTGTCGGCCATCTACGGTATCGGTAATCCGAACGAATATCACAAGATGATCCTCACGCTGCGCACGGGCGACAAGGTCGCGCAGCGCGACGTCATCGCGCGCCTGATCCAGATGCAGTACACGCGCAACGAAATGGACTTCGCGCGCGGCACGTTCCGCGTGCGCGGCGACACCATCGACATCTTCCCGGCCGAACACGCCGAACTGGCGATCCGCGTCGAAATGTTCGACGACGAGATCGAATCGCTGCAGCTGTTCGACCCGCTGACGGGTAAAGTGCGCCAGAAGATTCCGCGCTTCACCGTGTACCCGGGCTCGCACTACGTCACCGGCCGCGCCACCGTGCTGAAGGCGGTGGATTCCATCAAGGCCGAGCTGCGCGACCGCCTGGAAGAATTCCGCCAGCAGGGCAAGCTGCTGGAAGAACAACGTCTCGAACAGCGCACGCGCTTCGACCTGGAGATGCTGGCCGAAGTCGGTTTTACGAAGGGCATCGAGAACTACTCGCGCCACCTGTCCGGCTCGATGCCGGGCGAACCGCCGCCGACGCTGATCGACTACCTGCCGAAGGACGCGTTGATGTTCATGGACGAGTCGCACGTGATGATCGGCCAGCTGAACGCCATGTACAACGGCGACCGTTCGCGTAAGGTGAACCTCGTCGACTACGGCTTCCGCCTGCCCTCCGCGCTCGACAACCGGCCGCTGAAATTCTCGGAATTCGAGAGCAAGATGCGCCAGTGTATTTTTGTCTCCGCGACGCCGGCCGACTACGAAAAGGAAAAAGCCGACAACGTCGTCGAACAGGTGGTGCGTCCGACGGGGCTCGTCGACCCGCAGGTCATCGTGAAGCCCGCGCGTTCGCAGGTGGACGACCTGATGGGCGAGATTACGGACCGCATCAAGAAGGACGAGCGCGTGCTGGTCACGACGCTGACCAAGCGCATGGCCGAGCAACTGACGGAATACCTGTCCGACCACGGCATCAAGGTGCGCTACCTGCACAGCGACATCGACACGGTGGAGCGCGTGGAAATCCTGCGCGACCTGCGCCTGGGCACGTTCGACGTCGTCGTCGGCATCAACCTGCTGCGCGAGGGTCTCGACCTGCCGGAGGTGTCGCTCGTGGCCGTGCTGGACGCGGACAAGGAAGGCTTCCTGCGTTCGGAACGTTCGCTGATCCAGACCATCGGCCGCGCGGCGCGTAACCTGAACGGCGTGGCAATCCTGTACGCGGACCAGATCACGGATTCGATGAAGCGCGCGATCGACGAGACGGAACGCCGCCGCGCGAAGCAGATCGCGTTCAACGAGGCGAACGGCATCACCCCGAAGGGCGTGCAGAAGAAAATCAAGGAAATGATCGACGGCGTCTACAGCGCGGCCGCGCAGAAGGCCATGCTGAACGACAACGGCCTGTCGGAGGAAGCCGCCAAGGTCGAGGGCATGAGCGAGAAGCAGATTTCGAAAGAGATCAAGCGCCTCGAAAAGCTTATGGTCGACCACGCCAAGAACCTCGAGTTCGAAAAGGCGGCGCAGGTGCGCGACCAGTTGCACGTCCTCAAGCAGCAGGCGTTCGGGGCGCCGGGGGCGGACAACGTGGTGTCGATTCTCGGAAAATAAGTGACCCCAGCTGCTCAGTACAGTAGTCGATAAATGCCCGCAACTTCGCGGGCATTTGTTTTCGTGACGGGTAGTACAGGTGGAACCCGGAAAACGTGGGCGAGCACGCCGGCAGCACGGGCACGAGCCGGCCGGCGTCCAGGTCGGCCTGCACCTGGCGCGCAAAGACATACGCGATGCCGATGCCGTCGAGCGCGGCGCTGGCCATCGAGATGCTGCTCGTCACGATCAGCGGCCCGTTCACTTCCACCTCGACCATCTGGTCGCCGCGCATCAACTCCCACCGATAGATCGCATTGCTCTTGCGGAAGCGGAACCGGATGCAGTCGTGCTGCTGCAGTTCCTCGATGGAGGCCGGCAGGCCACGCCGCGCCACATAATCCGGCGACGCGACCATGCAGATTCTCTCCTGCCGCGTCAGCGGCACCGTCACCATGTCGACCTGGACGGATTCGCCCAGGCGCACGCCGGCGTCGAATCCGCCCGCCACGATGTCGACGAAGCTGTCGTCGAGGTCGAGCTCGACCTTGATGCCCGGATGGTGCGCGAGGAAGCCCGGCAGCAGCGGGCGCAGGTAGGCCACGTACACGATGTGCGACATGTTCAGCCGCAAGGTGCCGCTGGCGCCGCGGCGGTAGTCGTCCAGCTCGGCGGCGGCCTGCGTGAGCTCCGCGACGGCTGGGCCCACCCTCGCGAGAAATTGTTCGCCAGCTTCCGTCAGGCTCACGCTGCGCGTCGTCCGGTTCAACAAGCGCACGCCCAACCGCTCTTCCAGTTGCCGCACCGTCTGGCTGATGGCCGACGGCGTCACCTCCAGCAGCGCGGCCGCCGCCGTGAAATTGCCCTGCTTTGCTACGGTGGCAAACGCCAGCAGGCCGTCCAGTTGCGTCAGTCTCATTATGAAGCACTGCTTAATAAGGATTGAAGATTATGCCAGTTTTTCTTCCTTATCCAGACCGTTATGCTTCTGTTCATCAACCAACAAGGAGATGAACATGAACCAGCCGATCTACTACACCCTTGGCCGTACGGGCCTGCGCGTCAGCCGTCTCTCGCTGGGCGCGATGACATTTGGCACGGAATGGGGCTGGGGTTCCGACAAGGCGGCGGCCGAGACCGTCTTCAATCTCTACCGCGACCATGGCGGCAACTTCATCGACACGGCCGACGTGTACACGAACGGCACGAGCGAGACGTGGCTGGGCGAATTCATCAAGGCCAGCGGTTCGCGTGACGAACTCGTGCTGGCCAGCAAATACACGTTCAACCTGTCGGCCGCGAATCCGAACGGCGGCGGCAACGGCCGCAAGAACCTGCTGCGCGCCGTCGAAAACTCGCTGAAGCGCCTGCAGACGGATTATCTCGACGTGTTCTACGTGCACGCCTGGGACCAGCTGACGCCGGTCGAAGAAGTGATGCGCACCCTGGACGATCTGGTCCGTGCCGGCAAGATCCGCCACATCGGCCTGTCGGACGTGCCCGCGTGGTACGCGGCGCGCGCCCAGACGCTGGCGGAATGGCGCGGCTACGAACCGGTGTCGGCACTGCAACTGCAGTACTCGCTCGTCGAGCGCAACATCGAACACGAATACACGCGCCTGGCTACCGAGCTCGGCATGGGCATTACCGTGTGGAGCCCGCTGGCGAGCGGCCTGCTGGCCGGACGGTACCGCCGCGATGCGCTGGCCGATGGACGCCTCGCGGCCATGCAAGGCAACGGCAATCCGGCCTTCCAGCACCTCACGGAGCGTAACTTCCAGATCGTCGACGCGCTGGAACAGGTGGCCAATGAAATCGGCCGGCCGATGGCGCAGGTCGCCCTCAACTGGGTGGCGAACCGTCCGGGCGTGGCCAGCGTGATCGTGGGCGCATCCCGGCCGGAACAGCTGACGACGAACCTCGGCGCGCTCGACTTCGAACTGCCCGCCGAGCTCGTCAACCGCCTGGACGAGGCCAGCAAGCCCGTGACGCCGTTCCCCTACTATTTCTTCACGAATGCGATGCAGGGCATGATGTACGGCGGATCCCGCGTCGGCGACAAGCCGGCGGGTTATCGGGCGCCGGTGCTCGTCGAGGGTTCGGGCAGCGGGGTCGAATAAGCGTCAGGTCGCCTCCAGCACCGCCTTGCGCCGCCGCACCCCTATCATCCCGGCCAGCCCCAGCCCCACCAGCGCCAGACTCACCGGCTCCGGAATATCGGACACTGCCCGCCCCGTGAACCCGGCACCGTCCACGAGGAACGTGCCGGCCAGGCGCAGGTCGTAGGTGCCGCTCGTGATCCAGCCGGCGCCTTTGGCCAGTTCGTCCGACAGCGAGAGGGCCAGCGCGTCGATCGGCGTGAAGAGATCGCCGGCGAAGAAGCCCAGGTCGGTGAACGCGATCGAGCCCGCGACGTCCGGGAACACGAGGAACGAGAACCACGCGGGCTCGGGCGGCGTGTTGAACAGGAAGTCGAACTCGAACGTCTCGCCGGCCAGAGCGCCCGGCGCCGAGATGCCGAAGTCCCAGGTCTGCGTCGTCGCGGGGCCGAACTCGGGCACGACGAAGAACATGTCCGTGTAGGTCGGCGTGGCGGAGGCGTTGAAGACGGCGCAGGTCGCGAGGACGAGGCCGAGCAGCATGTGTTTGATCGATTTCATTTGGTTCTTCCTGAAAGGTTCACAGATTCACGCCGAATGCGCGCGCGAGGTTCGTCACGTCGAGCGAGCCGAGGCCCGTCGCCGGGTTGAACGTGGTCGTGCTCTTGTAGTAGAGGTTCGTGCCGGCCGTGATCGCGCGGAACGGCGACTTCGCGCCGTAGCCATAGGTCTTGAAGGCGCCGTACAGCTGCGGATGCAGCAGGCCCAGGCGGTCGTTTTTACCGGCCGCGATCAGGGTGAAGATGCCGTTCAGTTGCGGCGCGACGAAGCTCGTGCCGCCGCTGCCCGAACTCCACTGCCCTTCGAAGTACACGAGGTAGCCGCTGTATGGGTCGGCGTTGAGCGACACGTCCGGCAGGTTGCGTCCGGGGACGGACGGCGGCAGGTCGATCAGCCATTCGTAGCCCGTGCCCGGATCGCCCAGCACCGACGCCTTGCAGTACAGGCTCTGCGCCGCCGAGGTCGACGCCACGCCGGCCAGGTTGTTCTGGTACGACGGCCGGCCGAAGTCGACACTGACGCCGCCGCCGCCGCCCACCGGGAAGTAATCCGTGTAATACGTCGTCTGGCCGTAGTACTGCGTGATGTAGTTGCGCAGGTAGTCCCACGCCCACGCGCGCTCGGTCGGGATCGTGATGTTGCCGTACTTGTGCACCTGCGTGTGCGGCAAGGTGGTGCCGCCGGCCGCCAGCACGGCCGTGTCCGACGCCGGGTGATCGGTCGTCAGCAGGGTCGTGCAGGCGGGATACGGGAGCACGCTGTTGATGTCGAAGGCGCCGGCGTCGCCCGACGCGGCGATCACGGGGATGCCCTGCAGCGCGGCCTGGACGAACACGGCGTGGAAGGCGGCCAGGTCCTCAGGGCCATTGAAGACCTCGGCGGCGCCCCAGCTCACGGACAGCGTGTCGACGACGTTCTCGTCGACGGCCGTGGCAAACATGTCCAGGAAGCCATTGCCCTGGTTCGGCGCCAGGTAGACGCGGATGTTGGCGCCCGGCGCCACGCCGCCCGATTGTTCGATGTCGAGGGTGGTCTCGCCCGCGCCGTCGCTGCCCGGACCGTCATCCGGCAGCGGGCCGCCGTCGACCAGCACGTCGGTGATGCGGTCCGGCGCGACATTCAGCCCCAGCGCATTCCAGTAGCCGTACGCGTCGGACTGGCGATAGCCGGCCAGCGTGGCGATGCCGATGGTCTTGCCGGCGCCGGTCACGCCGGCCGAATACAGCGGCGTGACGTTGTACTTCGCGGCCAGGTCCCGCACCGTGTACTCGCCCGGCAGCGAGGCGGCCGCGGCGTTCGCAGTCGGGATGCGGCTCGGCACGAGCTTCGATTCGCCGGTCGCGACGCCCGAGGCCGGCTGGCGCACGATATTGCTGTGGAATAGCGGACGGCCGTTCAAGCCGTGCACCGCCTTCACGATGCCGGACAAATTGGTGGGTACGGCGGTCGCGCCGGCCGGGGCCTCGTAGGTGCGGCCCAGCGTCCGGTACGCATGGATCGGGCTGCCGAACACGGCGGCGAGCTGCGCATTCGTGCCTTTCGCGGAAATCAACAGGTTGTTCGCATACACTTTCGTGACCGTCAGGCCCTGGGACCGGAGGAAGTTGACGACCTGGGCGATGGACGTCGCGTCCTGGCCATACAGGCTGCCGACCTGTGCCGGCGTCAGGAATTTGCGGTAGTTCGGGCTGGACGGGTCGACGATGGACGCCGCATGCGCTTCCATCGCGGCGGCGTTTTTCACCGCCAGCGACAGCGTGATCTGGCGCACTTCCGACTGGGGCGCGAGGCCCAGGTCGACGATGCGCGCGTCGCGGTCGAGGTGGAACTGGGTGGAGGTCGTGGCGCCGTACGCCAGCGACGTGGTCAGCACGCCGATGGCTACAGCAATGGCAGTAAGCGTTCTCAAAGCGGACTCCCTGTCGATTGTTGAAGATCCCGCCGGGCACCGGCAGGCTCATCCGCAATCAAGCAAGGGGTATGCCATTAACTGTAACCAAGAGTTATTTCCTTGATTAATCAAACGCTTGTTTCATTTTTACCGGATTCGATTGTGTCGTATAGTTGTATTGATGTAAATTTTTTCGACACACATGTATTTGATTGTAATCAAACCGCTGGCCGCACCGCGTCCTCGGTCCGGTAGCGCGCTACGAACGCGGCCAGGTCCTTCGAGTGATACCCCCGCGCCAGCGCATCCAGGTGATCGGCGAACGGCGCATAGGCTGGATCAAGCGAGCGCAGATGGCCAGCCTGTTCGCGGATCTTGCGCATGTTCCCGATCCGCACCAGTTGCCACAACACCTCGATCTCGTCGGTGGGCGGGACGACCAGCGCGGCCTCTTCCTCCTCTGCCGGCGCTTCCGGCGCAGCGCGGCCGGTGATCCAGGTCAGCTCCAGCTGGGTGCCGATGGCGCGGAGCAGGACATCGTGTTCGACCGGCTTCGAAACGAACGCATTGGCGCCCGCTTCCAGGCAGCGCGCCTCGTCGTCGGGACTCGCGCCGGCCGTCACGGCGATGACCGGGACCCGGCTCCACGCCGGCATCTGGCGGATCCGCCGCGTCGTCTCGTTGCCGTCGATGACCGGCATCATGACGTCCATCACGATCAGGTCGGGCTTGAAGCTGTCGAGCAGGACGAGACACTCGAGGCCGTTCTCGGCCGCGGCCACGACGAAGCCCACCGATTGCAGCAGGTCGACCAGCATCGCACGGTTCTGCGGCACGTCGTCGACGATCAGCACACGCTTGCGCTCGCCTTCATAGCCGACCACCGTGCCCTGCGACGGCGCGGCGGCCGGGCTGCCGGTGGCGACCGGCGCGGCGAGTTCGAACCAGAATGCGCTGCCCTTGCCCGGTTCGCTGGCGACGTCGATGTTGCCGCCCATCAGGCGCACCAGTTGCTGGCTGATGGCGAGGCCCAGGCCCGTGCCGCCGGCGCGCCGCGGCATGTCGGCCACCTGCTCGAACGGCTGGAACAAACGCCCCAGCTGTTGCGCGCTCATGCCGATGCCGGTGTCGGCCACTTCGAAGCGCAACCGCACGCAGGCATCGTCCCCGGCGGCGGAAGGGACGCGCGACACCCGCAGCGAGACCGTCCCGCGATCGGTGAATTTCACCGCGTTGCCCAGCAGGTTGAGCAGCACCTGGCGCAGGCGCGTCTCGTCGATCGTCACCGCGGCCGGCACGTCGGGCGCGAGCGCGTACTCGAACGCCAGGCCCTTCTCTTCGGCCTTCACGCGCATGATGTCGACCACGACCTGCAGGAAGGTACCGAGGTGGACCGCGGCCGGATACAGCACCATCCGGCCGGCCTCGACGCGGGCGAGATCCAGGATGTCGTTGATGAGGGTGAGCAGGTGCTGGCCGCTCTCGTGGATCGTGGCCAGGCCCACGGCCTGCCGGTCGTTCAACAGGTGCCGTTCGCGCTTGAGCAATTGCGCATAGCCGATGATGGCGTTCAGCGGGGTGCGCAGTTCGTGGCTCATCTGCGCCAGAAAATTGCTGCGCTGGCGCGCGAGGCCGACCGCCTCCGCCAGCGCCGCCTCGCGCGCCGCCTCCGCTGCCTTGCGTTCCCGGTCGACCGCGGCCAGGTGTTCCAGGCGAGATCTCGTGGCGGACAGGCTGCCGCGGAAATGCAGCAGGCCCAGCGACAGGCCGAGGGTCCCGCAGGCGATCCATGCCGAGACGAGCCCCATGAGCAGTGCCGTCTTCGAGATCCATTTACCGTGGAAGCGGATGGAGTGCAATTCGATCGCGACCGCGTGCCCCGGCGGGACGGCATGCGTCGAGACTTCCACGGCCGTCACGCGGTCGAGCCGGGCGTAGCTCTTGGACAGCGGGATCTTGCGTGTGCTGCGCCACCAGTCCGCGGTACGCAGGACGTTCATCGGAATCGTGAACGTGGTTTGTTGCGGCAGTTCGATTTCCGCTTCGTTGAAGCGCTGCGAGTTCCAGTCGCCCGGCGTGGAAAACTCCGGCTCGAAATTCATCAGGTGCAGCTTGATGATGCGCGGCGGCGGCCCCGTATAGCGCAGGTCGAAGTCGATCGTGTCGAACCCCGACAGGTCGACGCCCTTGCCGGGCAGGCCCAGCAGGAACTGCATCTTGCAGAACCCGTAGGACGCGACCGTACCCAGCGCACACCGCATGATGATCGCATCTTTGGTGCGCTCCAGGATGCCGACCGAGTTGCCGCCCAGTTCGGGCCGGTCGTCGGCGACCCGGGCGTCGTGCGGCTGGCTGGGCGAGATTTCGATGGTCCGGACCATGCCGTAGTGCTGCCAGACCAGCAGCGCCGGCGTCGCCAGCAACAACAGGATGATCAGGTAATAGCTGATCGTCGTCGGGCGGGAGAGCGACTGGTTCATGTGGGCACCACGGGCTCCTGGACTGGACATCGGGCAACGGCGATCCAGTATATACCCGGGAAGTCCGCCGTGGACGCCTCATCCGCCCAGCAAAAGGTCGACGGCCGTGCGCACGCCGTCTTCTTCCCGCATCGACCGCCCCACGCGCCGCGCCTCGTCCTGCATCTCCGGCTGCGACGCGGCGGCCACGGCCTGTACGAGGCGCGCGCTGTCGAGCCCGGCCGCCGGACAGGTCGCGGCGATTCCGCGCAGCGCCATGCGCCGCGCCCAGAAGAACTGGTCGCCGGCGAACGGCACGACGACGGACGGCACGCCCGCGCGCGCCGCGGCGTGGCTCGTGCCGGCGCCGCCGTGGTGCACGACGAGCGCCGTGCGCGGAAACAGCCAGTCGTGCGGCGTATCGTCCAGCACGAACACGTCGGGCGGCAGGTGGGCCGGATCGATGCCGCTCCAGCCCGGATGGAACAGCACCCGCCGTCCCGCCGCGACGGCCGCGATCGCATCGACCAGCGTGCCCTGGGCGATGCCCGCCATGCTGCCGAAGCCGATGTAGACGGGCGCCGGGCCCGCTTCCAGGAAGTCCAGCAAAGCCTGCGGCGGCGTCCAGCCCTGCCCCGCCGGCAACTGCCAGACACCGGTGACCGCGACGTTCGGCGGCCAGTCGGCCGGGCGCGCCAGCAAGGTGGGCGAGCAGCCGACGAGCAGCGGCATGTCGCGCCAGGGTCGCCTGCGCGGCGGGGCGCCGAACACCTGCGCGCGGGCACGGTTCAGTTCCGGGCCGAACATCGACCACGCCATCCGTTCGAACGCGCGATGGGCCAGCATATTGGCCCAGCCCGGCAAGCGGGCCGCGTTCAGGAACGGCGGCGCGAATTCGCGCGTGGGCGTCATCGGCCACATCGCGGCGCCGATGCACGGGATGTTCAAGCCCTCCGCGACCGCCAGGCCGACGAAGCCCGCCAGCCCCGAATACACGAGCAGGTCGCTCCCGCGCGCGGCCGCGCACGCCGCCTCCATCCACGGCAGCGTGTTGTCGCGCGCGAGCGTCGCGCATGCGCGCATGAGCCGCGACATGCTGGCGCCGTCCTTCAGCAGCGCGCCGAACGCGCCGCCCGGCAGGAACGCACCGCGCATGTCGCCGGCCAGCGCCGTGAAGGGAATGCCGAGGGCCTGCGCGCGCGGGGCGCCCGCCACGTCGGCCAGCACGTGCGCCTCATGGCCGCGCGCGCCGACTTCGCGCGCCAGGGCCAGCAGCGGCCGGGTGTCGCCTTCGGTGCCGTAGGTGAGAAACGTGATCTTCATGGTCGTGCCTCGTTCGAAAAGCACGATTTTCGCCAGTGGACGTCAGCCTGGCTTGTATAAACCCGACATCACAGCCGATAAGGCCAGTACTCGGGATCGGTGTCAATGTGCGCTTCCAGCCGCGACGGCGGCAGGAAGGCGAGCTCGCGCAGTTCGCGCGCCATGTGCGCCTGGTCGGCATAGCCCAGTTCCGCGGCCAGGTCCGCGAGCGAGCGGGCCGGCGCGTTCGGGTCGCGCAGCGCGTACACGGCCGCGTTCATGCGCTGCAGGCGGCGCGCCTGTGCCGGGCTCAGGCCGACTCTAGCCCGGTATTGCCGCTGCGTCTGGCGCGCGCCGACGCCCAGCTCGGGCGCGGTGGCGGCGATGCTGCGCAGGCTCGCGCCGAGCTCCGCATCCCAGCGTCCGCGCACGGCGCGCCAGCGCTCACCCAGCCGCGCTTCGATCCACGCCGCCTGCGCCGCTTCGTCGGCGCACGCGCGCAACGCCTGCGGCCAGTCCGCCCAGGTGTCGTCGAGCAGGCCGTCGGCGGGGTCGTTGCGGTCTTGCAGTGCCGCTGGCGCGAGCCCCGTCAGCAGCGCGAAGGCATCGGGATACAGCACGATGCCCACCGTGCGCAGCGGCGCCAGCGTGAGCGACGCGATCGGGCGCGTGCGCGGCCCGGACACGATCAGGTCGGACATGGCGCGCAATTCGCCGTCGTCGCCGGTCAGCGCGGCGGCGCCCTCCGTGAAGAAGTTCAGGCTGCAGTACACCATCGCCGGAAACCGGTTCAGTTGCGGCTGCGCCGGCGGCCACGGCTCGTCCACGGTCGAATAGAAGCCGATGCCGTGCAGGGCTTCGGCCAGTTCGCCCTGCGGGTGGTGCATCCAGGCGCGCATGATCCGCGCGCCTTACTGCACGTCGAGCAGTTCGACGTCGAAGATCAGGTTCGCGTTCGGCGGGATCGGGCCCGCGCCTTCCGCGCCATAGCCCAGCGCGGCGGGAATGACGAGCGTGCGCTTGCCGCCCACTTTCATGCCGTCGACGCCCTGGTCCCAGCCGGGAATCACCATGCCGCTGCCGAGGCGGAACGTGAACGGCTTGCGGCCGATGGAGCTGTCGAACTTCTCGCCGTGGTGGTCGGGCGCGTCCGGCAGGTACAGCCAGCCCGTGTAGTTGACGGTGACGTGGGAACCGGCCTTCGCTTCGGCGCCCGTGCCGGCGGTGGTGTCGATCTTCTGGAACTGGATGGCGGACGTGTCGGCCTTCAGCGGCGCGGCCGGTGCCTCCTCCCTGCGCTTGCAGGCGGCGAAGGACAGCGCCAGTGCGAGGCCGAGGAAACCGGCGCGGATCATCGGGGTCATGTTGAATCCTTGAGGTTATAAAGTCTTGACGAAGGCGCGTACGCCGCCCAGCAGCATCTCGATCGACATCGCCGTCAGGATCAGGCCCATCAGGCGCTCGAACGCCGTCATGACCTGCGTGCCGAGCACCTTCTGCAGGCGCTCGGCGCCGAGGAAGACGGCGAGCCAGATGATGGCGACGGCCGCCAGCGCGGCCACGTGCACCATCACCTCCTCCATCGATTGCGACGTGAACAGCAGCACGGTCGCCAGCGCGGACGGCCCGGCCAGCGCGGGTATCGCGAGCGGCACGATGAACGGCTCGCCCCCTTCGCTGCGGCCAAGCACGCCGTCCGGATGCGGGAAGATCATGCGGATCGCGATGATCAGCAGGATGACGCTGCCGCCGATGCGCAGCGAGATGTCGGTCAGCTGCAGCGCCGCCAGGAAGTGGCGGCCGAAGAACATGAAGAGCAGCAGCAGGAGAAAGGCGATCGCGCATTCGCGCACGACGATGCGCGGGCGACGGGCCGGGGCCACGTCCTTCAGCGCCGTCACGAACAGGGGGACGTTGCCGAAGGGGTCGGTGACCAGCAGCAGCAGGATGAAGGTCTGGAAGAAGCTCTGGGTCATGGTCCCGATAGATGACTTAAAATAACGAAGTCCAACTTAAACACATTATTTGCAAAGCTCAGAATAGAATCACTTTTTCGCGAAGAAGCAATGCAGTCCATATAGATAAGTATTTACCAGGATAACCATTATTGCTAAATCTTACGTTTATTGCGCACTGCTCTTGCCTTCGCAATAATCCCCCCATATGCCGCGGCCTTGTAAATTCCATCTTTTTGATCCGAAAGTTTCAAAATATGCCTTCCAATTTCCACTGGATCAAACCCATTTTTTATTGCCACATCGCTTAACTGATCGATTTCATCAATTTCCGCCTCCTCCGATTTTCCTCGTTTCGGCGTGGCATCTACAGTAGAATGGGGCGCAATTAATTTCCCTTGCATGAGGGACACTTCTCGCTTTTCGACTAGATGCACAGGGTTATTTTTAGATGCTAGAGACTTTTTCTCGATATGCGATTTCTCACTTAGGGGCGCCGCCCCTTCTAAGACTATTTCGTATCCTACATATTCTTCTTTTTTAGCATGACTTGGCAGCGACAAACGACGTTTACATAATACCGTCTGGCCGAACGGTAAGCTCAACCATTGCCATGCCGCCTCCGACCGTGAGGCGATATATGGCTCACTAATCGCATCAGCATTCCCGAGGCCACTGACAACAAGTTTCGAATCGATGACCCCCACCGCGTCGAGTTGGTTTCGTGGTGGCTGCCAGGTAAGCAGGTCAGGATATGAAAAACTCTTACCTTTTTTCTCTTGACTGACATCGAATAAGCGCTGTGCCTCAGAAGAGATATAGGCCGAATCCTGAATTCTTTCAGTTGGCAAAAATTGCGGATGTAGAGCACCCAAAAGCGCACCGGCCATTGTACCAATAGTATCGGTATCACTTCCCAAAACATTCACAACCTGGACTAATGCATCTTTTACATTCATACTTTGGAAAAGCCAAGCCGCTGCGAGCGAAAATAGAGCACTCTTTAGCCCGGACCCTCGCTGATCCGGAGAGAAGCCTCCGAGCTCACTCAAGGCCGTCCGGTACGACTCTGGGCTGCCAATGGTCAACAATTTAGAGCATACGAGGGCATCACGCTCCCATTCAATGCGAGCCAGCTCCATCTCTTCAGCGAATTGCTTCCCAGAGCGCGAATTCCAGGTGGGAAGCCAAAACGTACTTAGATCAGGACTTTCCTCAATGTAGCTTGTCGCGAGAGTAGCGAATGAGCCGAGCATAGGCCAGTCATTCGGAGGAGGTATCTCTGCATGCCGAAGCACATGCGCCAAGCAAACGGCGTAAATTACTGCTCCAGCAATACCTCGGGGATGCCCATGAGTACACAAAGAGTTTTGAATTACCTCGGGGAGATAAGTGGCCGGATTACCCAAATCATGGGCAGCCCATACATGGGGCTGAATACGCATAGCAGCGCCATTGCCGCCTCCATTAATATAGCTAATATCACCTTGCTCAAAAAAATTGCTAAACCAGTTAACACTTCTCTGACTTAAGGTTGAAGCTCCTAACTTACTACCCCGACCAGCACCTAAACTGTAAGACAACCAGACTGGCAGTTCAACCTTGGCGAACGCCTCAACATCGAAATATCCATCAGCTCGTATGGCGCGACAAGTTGATAGGCGAAGTTGAGTATCGTCTGAATAGGACCCTGCCGGAAGTTCGATCCAAGCGCCATTGCGCCCTCCGACGAGCCTCTTCCAAGATTGTGGATGCGTACTAGCGGGCTTACCCAGCCTACGATGTACCCCTGAAGCGTCAACAAGTTCTGTAGGAAAGCCCAATACATCACCATATGCAGCCCATAAAGCAGAGCTAACGGTCCGCCGGTTACGCATGTCATCCATATTTTTCTCTGCCATTATGGAAAAAGTTTTGGGGCGATATCAATGTCGACTGGAGGATGCTGCAAAACGTGAAGCTGACCTGCGAGTTCGTCAGCAGATTGCTCGTCCCTTACGTAAATACGCCGCAAAAATTCCGTCGAAACGGCACCGGGATAAAGCACTTCCGCTTGAATGCACGTTGTATGATTATCTGGCATAAAAGAATCTCGCTCAACAACCTTACCGGTCCATCTAATTACTTTATGCGCGAATAAACTTTCGAGACCATTCCCCCCTCCACCTCGGCGCACACCCGTATAAATATTATTGGTAGTCGTAAAATGGACCCCTTCATGAGACAGAATCTCCGGGGAGAATGACAGAATACACCACCAAATATTTTTATCCTTGTGCCAGTTATCTGATGCAGAGAAGAACTGGTTATTTATTCTCGAGATCGAAAGATTAACGTAATCCAACCACGCAATATCTTTATCTCGATTGACAGCATTAGGTTGAAAAATATATTCCAGACGTTCATCCTTCTGCAATCTCGCCCGAGCTTTAAGGGACTTAGAATCCAGAATTCCGAGGATTCCCTTATTTGTCGTAAAATGAAGGATTTCCGAGATTCCACGAGCCTCTATGCTGCGCTGAACGGTCATACGTTCACCTGCTGGAATGACCGAGCATCGATGATATCGATAATTTCCGACTTATCTTCAAGCTTATAGCCCAAGATAACGCTCTTTTTTGCTCGACCAATTCCCATTGCAATCAAACGGCGCAGAGTAATTAGCTTATCGTCATCATCCTCGTCTCCGTGGGGCAATACTTGAGCATTAAGCCCCAAGATAAAAACGTGATCAAACTCCAAACCTTTTGAAGAGTGCAAAGTACTCAGTGCAATATTTTCGTCACCCTGAGGCCATTCGGCTTCACGAGTTATCTCCACATAAGGAAAATCAGCGTTCTCTAACTGGCCGCGCAGATAATCAAACCACCCACCACCTTTAGGATGCAAAAACGCCACTGACTCGCTTCTCAAGTCCACGGCTTCGCCAATATGTTTTAGCACAAATGCGACCTGTTTTTTATATTCACCTACAAGCATAAGTGGGAGAGCACCGTTTCTATTTGCCCCGGTGAAATTTGGCAGCGTCCCATCATCATCCGTACCAATTCCATTTACCAATGAAGCTGCCAGTCGCGCGATCTGTTGCGTGTTTCTATAATTCATAGTAAGGCGGAAACTATTCTCGGGCCTAATATTGACACCTACTTCTTGCCAAGTAAACCCTCTCGCATAGATCCGCTGAGCTGTATCCAACACAAACGTTACCGCGTGAATTGGAGCAAGTTGGTTCATAACTGCGCGAATTTGGTTGGCCGAGAAATCCTGCGTTTCATCGACGATTACAATGTCATACTGAAAATATTTCTCATCGCACATCCCGACAGCTAAGTCATTCCAATCAACTAAACCGTTTTGATGCTTATACTCAATATATGGATAAACTATTTTTTTGAGGATTTCTTCTCTTGTTCCCTTTTCCATGCGAGGACTACCACCGCGTCCCTCGCGTCTCATGGCTAGGTAATCGTTCAAATCCTTGGGAAGAAAGCGCCCTACGAGATAGTCGATCTCCTCTTCAATAAACGACTGGTCGAGGTTAAGGCTGTGCTGAAACGATCGCAGAATCGCTGCTTGCTCTCCCACCGACAAAACAATCGGATTCCCTTGAGCTCGTCGAGACCATTTTGCGAACGTCGAGATTTCTAACTCAATGTCGCCTTGTGCGGCAAACTGCTTGTGTGCAAGTTCTGCGACGTACCCGCTGAGGGTACGATTGTAGGTCAAGACGAGAATGCGAAGTGGCTCGGGATTTGTTTGCCTGCGGCGTCGATTTAAGAACGAACCGATGGAAGAACGAAGTTTCAGAAGGGCGGTAGTAGTTTTGCCGCTGCCGGCTGCTCCTCTAATTACTTCAACGCCCCCGTTGATACGAGAAAATAAAGATAACTGCTCAGCCGAAGGTGTGACGTCGAGTAACGCGCGCATGTTCCGCTCTCCCTAGTTGTAGTAAGGATATTATCCACGAATCAACACATGTCGAGCAGAAATTTAATTGGACAGGTGAACTAGGGACCGCGATTGCGGTGTGCGGAAACACGACGAGTCTGACACGAGTCGTCTAAATTTAACTCATGACGGGGCAGCTTAGCTATACGACAGCTAGAGAGTGATATGACAGTTACACATGCGATAACGACTCACCCCGCAAAGACGGCTTGAGCGAGGTGAGCCTAATTGCGAGTTATTGCTCGAACTTCTTCAGCCACGACGACAACTGGTGCGGACGCAGCCCGTCGTAGTCCTCGAACGGCTGGTGGATCCACGGATTGTGCGGCAGGTCGACCAGGTGGTAATCCGGCTTGATCGACGACGTGCCCTTGACCCAGATGACGGCCGAACGCACTTCCGTCACGTCCTGGTAGTTCTCCTGCAGGTGCTCGCGCACGCGCATCAGGGTGACGCCCGAATCGGCCAGGTCGTCGACCAGCAGGATGCGGCCGGCCAGCGGGCCCTTGGTCATCGTCATGTACTTGGCGATGTCCAGGTCGCCCTGCTTCGTGCCCGCTTCTTCGCGGTAGGAGCTGGTCGACAGGATCGCCAGCGGCACGTCGAAGATGCGCGAGATCGCGTCGCCCGGGCGCACGCCGCCGCGCGCGAGGCACAGCACCATGTCGAACTTCCAGTTCGATTCGTAGACCTTGAGCGCCAGGCGCTCGATCAGGCGGTTGTATTCATCCCAGGAGACCCACAGGTCCTTGTCGGTCGATGGAGGCGTCGTCATTTGGATTTTCCTAGCTTTTGCTTGTAGCTAACTTCTGCTTGTGGCTGATGCCCCCGCCGCGCGGGTGGCGCGGCAGGAACCATATTTCACATCAGGCTGCGAACGGGTGGCGCAGCACGATGGTTTCTTCGCGGTCCGGGCCGGTCGACACCATGTCCACCGGGACGCCGACCAGTTCTTCGATGCGCTTGATGTAGGCGCGGGCGTTGGCCGGCAGCTCGTCCATCGACTTGGCGCCGACCGTGGTGCCCGTCCAGCCCGGCATCTCTTCGTACACCGGCACGCAGGCCGCGGCTTCTTCCGCGCCGACCGGGAAGATGTCCACGTCGCGGCCGTCGATCTTATAGCCGGTGCACAGCTTCAGCGTTTCCAGGCCGTCCAGCACGTCCAGCTTGGTCAGGCACATGCCGGACACGCCGTTGATCTGCACGGAGCGGCGCAGCAGCGCGGCGTCGAACCAGCCGCAGCGGCGGGCGCGGCCCGTCACGGTGCCGAACTCATGGCCAATGCGCGACAGGTGTTCACCCACGCCGGCGTCCGTCGGCAGTTCCGACGGGAACGGGCCCGAACCCACGCGGGTCGTGTAGGCCTTGGTGATGCCCATGATGTAGTGCAGCATGCCCGGACCGACGCCCGAACCGGCGGCGGCATTGCCGGCCACGCAGTTCGACGAGGTGACGAACGGGTAGGTGCCGTGGTCGACGTCCAGCAGCGAGCCTTGCGCGCCTTCGAACAGCAGGTGGCCGCCGGCGTTGTGCGTCGCGTACAGCGCGGACGACACGTCGCCGACCATCGGACGCAGGCGCGGCACGAGGGCCATCGCGTCGTCGTACACCTTCTGGAAGTCCAGTGCCTGGCCGCCCAGGAAGCCCGTCAGCACGAAGTTATGGTATTCCAGGTTCTCGCGCAGCTTTTCCGCAAAACGGGTTTCGTTCAGCAGGTCGGCGATGCGGATCGCACGGCGCGCGACCTTGTCTTCGTAGGCCGGGCCGATGCCCTTGCCCGTCGTGCCGATCTTGTTGACGCCGCGCTTCGCTTCGCGGGCGACGTCGATGGCGACGTGGTAAGGCAGGATGACCGGGCAGGCTTCCGAGATCTTCAGGCGCGACGCGACTTCCACGCCTGCGGCTTCCAGCTTGTCGATCTCGCGCATCACGTCCGGTACGGAGACGACGACGCCGTTGCCGATGTAGCAGGCCACGCCTTCGCGCATGATGCCCGACGGGATCAGTTGCAGCGCGGTTTTCTGGCCCTTGATCACCAGCGTGTGGCCGGCGTTGTGGCCGCCCTGGAAACGCACCACGCCGGAGGCATGGTCGGTCAGCCAGTCGACGATCTTACCCTTGCCTTCATCGCCCCACTGGGTGCCGATGACAACGACGTTCTTAGCAGTATTTGACATCATTAACCTAAGTTTTTGAGAATCCAATTTCCTTGTTCGAGGACGAGCACACGGTCGCACTCGAACTCGTCCTGTACATTGTCGTGACCCGGCATGGACTGGATCACCACTTCGCCCGCTTTGCGCAGTTCAGCGATTTTTTCGCGCAGCTCGGGCGCGTTGCCCCAGGGGGCACGAATGGAGTGCTTGCGCTCGGCCGTCGGCAGCAGACGGGCCAGTTCGCGCAGGTCGAGCGAGAAGCCCGTGGCCGGACGCGCGCGGCCGAAGGCTTCGCCCACGTGGTCGTAGCGCCCGCCCCTGGCCACGGCGTTCGGCAGGCCCGGCACGTACAGCGCGAACATCGCGCCGCTTTCGTACTGGTAGCCGCGCAGGTCGGCGAGGTCGATCGCGATCTGGGCGCGGCCCAGCGCGGAGCCGGCCAGCGCGGCGAGTTCCGCCAGCGCGCGGGCGATGCCCGGCAGCGGGGGCAGCACGTCTTTCGCCCGTGCCAGCACATCGATGTCGCCGTACAGGTTCGGCAGCGCCAGCAGCGCGGCGCGGGTCTGTTCGTTGTAGTTCGCCGTCGCTTCTTCCAGGCCCGGGACGTCCTTCGAGCGCAGCAGGCTGTAGAGCAATTGCTCGTCGCGCTTGGCGGCCGCGTCCTCGGCCAGGATGGCGCGCAGCACGCCCACGTGCGACAGGTCGAGGCGCGGCTGTTCGAAGCCGGCCAGCGCCAGCGATGCCAGCGCCAGTTCCTGGATCTCGGCATCCGCCTCGAGACCGGCGTGGCCGTAGATCTCGGCGCCGATCTGCAGCGGCTCGCGCGTCGCGTGCAGGCCGGACGGCTGCGTGTGCAGCACGCTGCCGGCATAGCACAGGCGGGTGACGGTGTCGCGGTTCAGCAGGTGGGCGTCGATGCGGGCGACCTGCGTCGTCATGTCGGCGCGCAGGCCGAGCAGGCGGCCGCTGATCGAATCGACGAGCTTGAAGGTGCGGAGATCGGTGTCCTGTCCGGCGCCGGCCAGCAGCGAATCGACGTATTCGAGCAGCGGCGGCATCACGAGTTCGTAGCCGTAGGTACGGAAGGTGTCGAGCATCAGGCGGCGCAGCTCTTCGATCTTGCGCGCTTCGGACGGCAGGACGTCGGCGATATTCTCGGGCAGGAGCCAGGTGGGCATGGGCAAAGCGGGTCGGGTTATTAAAAGTCGGACAACATTCGGGCAGCATGAACGCGGCTTTGCACGCGTTCATTCCGCCGAATCGACGATTTTAACCGAAAACGCGGGCCGGTTGGCGATGAAACGGATGTCAACGTTGCCGATCTTCCACGTAAGGGACGCCGTCCATGGGGAGGCCGATTCGTGCAGCAAAGCCCGTTTCGGCGCCTCCAGCCCGTTCGAAGGTTCGCAGCCGGCGCCACCATTTCGTAATTTTGCGTCAACTCCATTCTCATCATGAATAAGCTGATTTGCCAGAGTTGGCTCACGATCTCTCGGCCAGATCAATCGAGGAGTAATCATGTTCAAGAAAATTTTCAGTAGTGGCGATTCATCCACGTCGTGGAACGCTTTGGCAAATGTCGACCGTGACACCGTGGTCAAGACGCATGAATCGGTGGGCGCCGCGAACCTCGGCCTCGGCGCATACCACCGCCAAACCGTCCGTGTCGTGCCTGCGACGCTCCAGAATCTCAAGGCCGCATCGTGGGCCAACCGTGTTGCGAAAAAAGTCATGGAGCACGGGGCCGGCAATCAGCGCGTCGATATCCACGCGTCGAACGGTGAAAGCTGGGCGCGTGGCGAAGCGGGGGCAAATCGATTTCGAAATCGGATCGAGCGCGCACAAAAAGCACAAGGGGGAAACTGCCACGTATTCGCCGATGTGGCCACTGCGGCCTTGCACTCGGAACACGCCCCCGAGTTCTCGGGATCGTTACACCGCATTTGGGTAAAATTGCCCACTCAGCCAGGCATGCAGGAGAAAGATCACGTTTTCGCAACGATCGGCGACCCGGACCGATTGCCTCCGCAAGACGTCGTCGTCGTCGATCCCTGGCCGGGCCATCCGAGTGCCTGTACGCTCGATCGGGCCACCCTGGTCGACACAAGTACCGGCGAGCACCATGACCTCGCCGGCCTTCTTTCGAACCGCAACACGCGCTACCTCAATTCCAGGGTCACACCAGATCGCGCGAACACCGAGCGGCTCACGAAAATCAAGCCCATGAGCACTTCAGACGTGAACAAGCAACTGCGCAAGATGGGGGTGCCCGAAGTGGGTCCGCAGTTGGTACGTCACGTGGAACGACAAGCGCATGAACAGACCGGCACTCCCTTGTTCGACGTGCGCGTTGCGACGGACCCCAGCACTCGATACACGGACGGCACGTCGTACGCCCAAACATTCGACGAAGTCTCGACCGATACGCTGGATATGCAACAAGCGGGACGACAGGCGCTGCGATAGCACACGAATGTCTCCCGCGGCAACACGGTCATTTCGCCGCGCCCGGCCCTTTGAAATACTTGAAGAACTCGGAGTTCGAGTCGATCACGATCACGTCGTTGCGCCCCTTGAAGGTGGCCTTGTAGGCCTCCATCGAGCGATAGAACCGGTAGAACTCGGGGTTCTTGCCGAACGACCGGGCATAGATCTGCGACGCCTGCGCATCGCCCTCCCCCTTGATCGTCTCGGCATCGCGCTGGGCGTCGGCGAGGATCACGCTGCGCTGGCGTTCGGCGTCGGCGCGGATCGTTTCCGCCTCGGCCACGCCCGTCGCACGCAGTTCGTTCGCCACGCGCACGCGGTCGGCCTTCATGCGTTCGTACACGGCGTTGTTGACCTGGTCGATGAAGTCGATGCGCTTCAGGTGCACGTCGACGACTTCCACGCCCAGGTCCTTCGCTTCCTGGACCAGGTCGGCGCGCACGGCGCTGGCGACGTCCGCGCGCTTGCCGCCCGTCAGCACGTCGGCCAGGTTGCGTTTGCCGATCTCGGCCGTGAGCGCATTGCGCACGAGCTGGTTCAGGCGCTCGCCGCCGCGGTCGACGTTGCTGCCGATGGCGATCACGTACTGGCGCGGATTCACGATGCGCCATTTCACGAACGCATCGACGAGCAGGTCCTTCTTTTCGGCCGTCAGGTAGCGCTCGCCGTCCGGCGTGTCGAGCGTCTGCAGGCGTTTATCCAGGTAGACGACGTTCTGGAACGGCGGCGGCGCCTTGACGTTCAGGCCCGGCTCCTTGATGACCTCGCGCAGTTCGCCGAGCGCGTACACGACGGCGTAACGGTTCTGGTCGACGACGAACACGGACGACGACACGAGCGCCACCGCGATGGCGGCGCCGAGCAGGCTGGCTAACAGGCGGCTCATCAGCGGCTCTCCCGTTCGCGGCCCGTGTCGCGGCTGCGCAGGTCGCGCGTGCGGTTCGATTCGCCGGCCGATGTTTCCGACTGCGGCTGCGGTTGTGCCTGGGCCGGCGCCGCTGCCGGTGCCGGCTGCTGCGCTTGCGGCTGCGCCGGATTCTGCTGCGGCGCCATCACCGGACCCGAATTGGCGCCACGCGCCGCCTCGTTGGCCGTCGACTGGGCCAGCAGGCGGTCGAGCGGCAGGTAAATCTGGTTGGTGCCGGTCTTGGCGTCGATCATGACCTTGCTGGTGCTGGAAAGAATTTGCTGCATCGTCTCGATATACATGCGGTCGCGCGTGACGGCCGGGGCTTTCGCATACTCGGCCACGATCTTGTCGAAGCGCGCGGCATTGCCCGTCGCGACGCTCACCACGCTGGCCCGGTACGCTTCCGCATCCTGCAGCAGGCGGGCGGCCTTGCCCTTCGCCTGCGGGATGACCTCGTCGGCAAACGCCTGCGCTTCGGCACGCGCGCGCGCCCGCTCTTCCTGCGCCTTGCCGGCGTCCTCGAACGCGGCGGCGACCGGGTCGGGCGGCTGCACGGATTGCATCGTCACGCCGACGATCTCCGCGCCCATCTTGTAGCGGTCGGCCAGGCGCTGGATCGCTTCGCGGGCTTGTGCCGCCAGCTTGTCGCGGCCCGCGTACAGGACGGTGTCCATCTTGTTCTGGCCGACGAGTTCGCGCACGACGGTCTCGGCCGAGTCACGGATGGTCTCGACCTGGTCGCGGTTGTTGAACGCCCAGGCGACCGGGTCCTTGATCTTGTACTGCACGGAGAACTGGACGTCGACGATGTTCTCGTCGCCGGTCAGCATCAGCGCTTCGCTCGGCTGCTTGTTGCGCACGTTGGCGCGGTAGCCGATCTCGGCCGTCTGCACCTGGGCCGTGTTGACGGTCTCGTGCGACTGGAACGGCGCCGGCCAGCGCCAGTTGAAGCCGGCACCCGTCACGTGCGACAGGCGGCCGAACGTCGTCACGATGCCGACCTGCCCTTCCTGCACGATGAACGCGCCGCTGGCGAGCCAGATCAGCAGGGCGATGGCGCCGACGACGGTGGCCGTCAGGCCGACGCCGCGCGCGTCCGGGCGGAACGGGCCGCCGTCGCCGCCGCGCTTGCCGCCGAACAGGCGATTCAGGCGTTGATTGAAATCGCGCCACAGCTGGTCGAGGTCGGGGGGGCCGTCGCTGTCGTTCTTGTTGTTATTGTTCGGGCGGCGGCCCTCGTTCGACTTGGGGTCGTGGCCCCAGCGTGGATCGTTGAGGGAAAAAAGAGGCACGCCGGCCCTGCGCGCGCCGGCGTGACGACCGGTCGGCGCGAGCCGCGCGCCGATCCGTTTGATCAGAGAAACAAGCATAGACTAGTGTGGTCCGGGATGGGGAGTCGCGGGCATGAGGTCGGCGTGCTCGTCGACACCGGGCACAACGGCCGGGCTGCCGGCCGCCTCGACGATCGCGTCGCGCAGCAGATCGAGGCCGGCGCCGCTCCTGGCGCTGATGAAAACGCGGCTGATCTTACCATATTCATCACGCTCGATCTCCGGCTCGAGGCCGGCCGCATCGATCTTGTTCCAGACCAGGATCTGCGGGATGTGGTCGGCGCCGATCTCGCGCAAGACCTCGTTGACCTGCTCGATCTGCTCCATCCGCACGGGAGACGCGCCGTCGACGACGTGCAGCAGCAGGTCGGCGTGGATGGTCTCTTCCAGGGTGGCACGGAATGCGGCGACCAGCTGGTGCGGCAGTTCGCGCACGAAACCGACGGTATCGGACACGACGACGTTGCCGGTGTCCGGACCGAGGTACAGGCGGCGCGACGTCGTGTCGAGCGTTGCGAACAGCTGGTTCGCGACGTACACCCCGGCCTTCGTCAGGGTGTTGAAGAGGGTCGACTTGCCGGCGTTGGTATAGCCGACGAGCGACACGGAAAACGTCTGGTTGCGCCCGCGCGAACGGCGCTGGGTCTCGTGCTGCTTGCGCAGCTTGGTGAGACGGGTGCGCAGCATCTTGACGCGCTCGCCGATGAGGCGGCGGTCGGTCTCGAGCTGGGTTTCACCCGGGCCGCGCAGGCCGATACCGCCCTTCTGGCGTTCCAGGTGAGTCCAGCCGCGGATCAGGCGCGTGGCCAGGTGCTGCAGCTGGGCCAGTTCGACCTGCAGCTTGCCCTCGTGGCTCTGCGCGCGCTGCGCGAAGATGTCGAGGATCAGGCTGGTACGGTCGACCACGCGCACGTTGAGCCGCCGCTCCAGGTTACGCTGCTGGGCGGGCGACAGGGCGTGGTTGAAAATGACGATCTCGACCTTGTCGGCGAGAACGGCCTGCGCGATTTCGTCGGCCTTGCCGCTGCCGACGAAATACGCAGGATCGGGACTGTTGCGCTTCGCGGTGATCGTGCTGATCGGTTCGGCCCCTGCCGAGCGCGCCAGCAGGGCCAGTTCTTCCAGGCTGGCTTTGAAATCGCCAGCGTTGAAGTCGATACCGACCAGGGCGGCGCGCATGGTGTTGCCGGAAACGTCAGCCATTGACCTCACTCGGCGTCTTGTTCGAGGTTGAGATTGACCGCACGGGCCGGGACGACGGTAGAGATCGCATGCTTGTACACCATCTGGGTGACGGTGTTACGCAGGAGGACGACGTACTGGTCGAAGGACTCGATGTGGCCCTGGAGCTTGATCCCGTTGACCAGGTAGATCGAGACGGGGACGTGCTCTTTGCGCAAGGCGTTGAGGAATGGGTCTTGTAACAGTTGCCCTTTGTTGCTCATGACAGCTCCGTGATGTTGTTGTCGTATAAAAATTGTGGCGGGATGCCGGATTTCAAGTGGCTGCGCCAACATTCTCAAGCTGTGAATGTTCGCCCAAGCTAACTGTAACCTGTTTTGGTGTTTTTTGTCGTACTGCTATGGTTAAACCTGGCTTAAAACCCGCTCTGGGTTTTACTCTTTTGCGAACGGGTTCTTGCCGCTCTTCAGTTCGATGCGCAGCGGCGTGCCGATGAGATCGAACGTATCGCGGAAATGCTTTTCCAGGTAACGCTTGTACGGTTCCGTGATGCCATCCAGCGCATTGCCGTGGATGACGATGATGGGCGGATTCTGGCCGCCCTGGTGGGCATAGCGCATCTTCGGACGCGTGCTGCCCTTGCGCTTCGGTTCCTGCTTCTCGACGGCTTCCTGCAGCGCGCGCGTGAGGCGCGGCGTGGACAGCTTCGCGGTCGCCGCGGCGTACGCCGTGTCGATGGACTTCATCAGCTGGTTGATGTTCGTGCCCTTCAGCGCGGAGATGAATTTCGTCTCCGCGAAGTCGAGGAAGTTCAGCTTGCGGTCGATGTCGTTCTTGACCTGGTCGCGCTGGTCGGACGTGAGGCCGTCCCACTTGTTGACGGCGACGACGAGCGCGCGGCCCGATTCCAGGATGAAGCCGGCGATGTGCGCGTCCTGCTCCGAGATGTCCTGCTGCGCGTCCAGCATCAGCACGACGACGTTCGCTTCCGAGATCGACTGCAGCGTCTTCACGACCGAGAACTTCTCGATCGCCTCGAACACCTTGCCGCGGCGGCGGATGCCGGCCGTGTCGATCAGCGTGTAGCTCTTGCCGCCCTTTTCGAACGGGACTTCGATCGAGTCGCGCGTGGTGCCCGGCATGTCGAACGCGATCACGCGCTGCTCGCCGACGAGCGTGTTGATCAGCGTGGACTTGCCGACGTTCGGACGGCCGACGAGCGCGATCTTGACGCCGTGGTCGGCCGGCTCCAGCTCCTCGGCTTCCTCGGGGCGCTGCTGCATGGCTTCGTCGATGGCCTCGTTGACGAGGTCCAGCACGCCGTCGCCGTGGGCGGCGGAGATCACGTACGGATCGCCCATGCCCAGCTCATAGAACTCGGCGGTGACGGACGTGTACTTCATGCCCTCGCTCTTGTTCACGACGAGCATGACCTTGCGGCCCGACTTGCGCAGGAAGTCCGTGATGGTCTTGTCGTGCGGCGTCAGGCCCTGGCGGCCGTCGACGATGAACATGACGACATCCGCCTCGGCGACGGCCTGGCGCGTCTGCAGCGCCATCTCGTGCATGATGCCTTCCTTGGCGACCGGCTCGAAACCGCCGGTATCGATGACCAGGAACGGCCGTTCGCCCATGCGCCCTTCGCCGTAGTGGCGGTCGCGCGTCAGGCCGGGCAAGTCCGCCACCAGCGCGTCGCGCGAGCGGGTCATGCGATTGAATAAGGTCGACTTTCCGACGTTGGGACGACCTACGAGTGCGATTACCGGCTTCATTGAATCTTATTCGACCGCGATGGCGGTCACGGTTCCATTTTGTGTTTGAAAAATCAGGTTCGAACCGACGACCAGCGGCGTGGATTCGATGGCGCTGCCGTCCGTGGCGGCGCGGGACAGGAACGCGCCGTCCTCGCGCGACAGGAAGTGCACGTAACCCTGGTAGTCGCCGACGGCGACGGCGCGGCCGTACGACACCGGCGTGGACAGGCGGCGGTAGGCCAGCTTGTCGTTCTTCCACGCGCTCGTGCCGCTGTCGCGGTTGTACGCGTAGACGGCGCCCTTGTCGTCCGGGACGAACACGAAGCGCTGGTCGGCGGCGACGCCGACTTCCGACGACAGGTCGCGGGTCCAGCGCGGGCTGCCGGTGGCGAGGTCGAAGCAGCCGACGCGGCCCTGGTACGACACGGCGCACACGTCGTTGTCGATGATGACCGGCGTGCCGCCCATGTCGGTGACGCGCTCCAGTTCCGTCGCGCCGCGTGCGACGCCGACCTCGATCTCCCAGCGCGGCGCGCCGGTGGCGAGGATCAGCGACATCAGCTTGCCGCCCGGCTGGGCGACCAGCACGTCCTTGTCGTGGATGACCATGCCCGGCGCGAGGCGCAGGGTGAGTGCCGGCGCGTTGCGCTGCACGGTCCATTTCTTCTGGCCCGTCCTGGCGTCGTAGCCGACGATGCGGTTGTCGATGCTGCGCGCGACGACGATGCCCTGCCCCACGACCGGCGACGACAGGATCTCGGAAGACAGCTGGGCATCCCACAGCTTCTTGCCGTCCATGTCGAACGCCAGCAGCATGCCCTTGGCGCCGCCCAGCACGATGACGCTGCCGTCCGTGCCGACGCCCGCCGTCAGGTCCATGCCGGCCTTCGTGCGCCAGATCTGGCGGCCCGTGGCGGCTTCCGCGCGCACGATGGTCCCATCGCCCCCGGCTGCGATGACGGTGTTGTCGGCGATGGCGGGCGAGAACATGTAGCTCTGCGACTTGCCGACTTCCAGCTTCCACGCCGTGCGCACGGCCATCGAACCTTTCAGGTCGACCAGCGGCGTGGGCTGGTTGCCCTTCGGTTTGGACGCGAACGGATTGAGCGAGGAGCAGCCCGCCATCAGGGCGAACATACCGACACCAACGAGCTTCCGGGTAATACGCATGTCTTATTTACCTTGTTCTTGATACGTCAGGGTTATGTTACGCAGCTGCTTTCGGAGCCGGCGCGCCGCCGATGGCATCCAGCTTGACCTGCACGACCTGGCGGCCCGGATGGTTCTTCTCCATCTTGTCGAGCGCCGCCTGGTACGCCGTGCGGGCTTCCGCCAGCTTGTTCTGCGCGACGAGGACGTCGCCCTTGCGGTCCTGCACCTCGGCCGCGAACTGCGCCGGGAACTCGCCGTTCAGCTGCGCCAGCGCCTGGTCGTAGGCCTTCTCGTCCAGCAGCACGCCGGACAGGCGCAGCTTCGCGATGGCCTTGTACTCGTCGTCGCCATGGTCGACCGCCCATTGCAGCTGGGCCTTCGCCGTTTTCAGGTCGTTCGCGTCGAACGCGGCCTTGGCGGCGGCCAGCGCGGCCATCGGGGCGTAGGCGGTCGAGCCGAACTTGTTCTCGATGTCGCCGGTGATGCGCTGGACCTTCGCCGCATCCTTCGCTTCGATCGCTTCGGTCAGGCTGTCATACAGGCCGGACGCTTCCGCCGCCTGCGAGCGCTGGTGCGAGCCCCAGAAGTTGTAGGCGGCATAGCCACCCAGCGCGAGGATCAGCACCCAGGTGATCAGGTTGCCAAAGCGGTCCCAGAATGCCTTGAAATTGGCTATCTGTTCTTGTTCTTCGAGATCGTATGCCATGTCGTTTTATCGTTGGTGGGTCGGGATTACGGATGGTAGTGCACGTGGTCGTGATCGTGGTCGTGGTCGTGGCCGCCGACGATCTGGTCGACGATGAAATCGACGGCTTCGTCGAACGGCACGCTTTGCTGCTGCTGGCCGCCCTCCGCTTCGCGCAGCGATTTCACGGCGACGACGCCGTTCTTGACCTCGTCCTCGCCGATGATCACGGCGAACGCGGCGCCGGAGCCGTCGGCCTTCTTCATCTGGCTCTTGAAGCTGCCCGCACCGGCCGGGGTGGCGCAGTGCAGGACGACGTCCAGGCCCGCGTCGCGGATGCGCTCGCCGAGGATGAACGCCTTCATCTGCGCGTCTTCACCCTGGTGCACGAGGTAGACGTCGCACTGGGCCGGCTGGGCCGGTTCGCCCTGCGCCTTCATCAGCTCGATCAGGCGCTCGATGCCCATCGCGAAGCCGATGCCCGGCGTCGGCTTGCCGCCGAACGTCTCGATCAGCGGATCGTAGCGGCCGCCCGCGCACACGGTGCCCTGCGCGCCCAGCATGTCGGTGACCCACTCGAACACGGTGCGGTTGTAGTAGTCGAGGCCGCGCACGAGACGCGGGTTGACGGTGTACTGGACGTTGTTCGCATCGAGGATCTTCTTGAGGCCCTCGAAGTGCGCGAGCGATTCGCCGCCCAGGTAGTCCAGCAGCTTCGGCGCGTTGTTGACGAGGTCCTGCATCGCCGGGTTCTTCGTGTCCAGGATGCGCAGCGGGTTTGCGTGCAGGCGGCGCTTCGCTTCCGCGTCGAGGACGTCGATGTTCGCTTCGAAGTAGGCGATCAGGTCGGCGCGGTGGCGCTGGCGCTCTTCCGCATTGCCGATCGAGTTCAGTTCGAGGCGGATGTCATCGAGGCCCAGGTCGTCCCACAGGCGGCGGCACAGCATGATCAGTTCCGCGTCGATGTCCGGGCCCGAGAAGCCGATGGCTTCCGCGCCGAACTGGAAGAACTGGCGGTAGCGGCCGCGCTGCGGACGCTCGTGGCGGAACATCGGGCCCTTGTACCACAGGCGCTTCGGACCGTCGTAGGCCATATTGTGCTCGACGACGGCGCGCACGACGCCGGCCGTGCCTTCCGGACGCAGGGTCAGCTGGTCGCCGTTCATCGAATCGGTGAAGGAATACATCTCCTTCTCGACGATGTCGGTGACGGCGCCGATGGCGCGCGCGAACAGGCCCGTTTCCTCGACGATCGGGGTGACGATCTTCTGGTAGCCGTAGCTCTTCAGCACGGATTCGGCGGTGTTTTCGAACAGTTCCCACAACGGCGCGTCGGCCGGCAGGATGTCGTTCATGCCTTTGATGGCGACGATTTTCTCTTTTTTCTCGGACATTTTATGGTTTACGCGACGATGTCGCGGCTGTAGTTCTTTTGTACGTAATCGAGCACGATGGTCTTGAACTCATCCACGATCCGCTCGCCCCGCAGTGTAGCGACCTTTTGCCCATCCACAAAGACCGGGGCCGCCGGCGACTCGCCGGTGCCCGGCAGCGAGATGCCGATGTTCGCGTGCTTCGATTCGCCCGGACCGTTCACGATGCAGCCCATCACGGCCACGTTCATCGCTTCCACGCCCGGATAGGTCTTCTTCCATTCCGGCATCTGCTCGCGCAGGAAGGTCTGGATGTTGTCGGCCAGCTCCTGGAACACGGTCGACGTCGTGCGGCCGCAGCCCGGGCACGCGATCACCATCGGCGTGAATTTACGGAGGCCCATCGTCTGCAGGATTTCCTGGCCGACGACGACTTCCTTCGTGCGGTCGCCGCCCGGTTCCGGCGTCAGCGAGATGCGGATCGTGTCGCCGATGCCTTCCTGCAGCAGCACGGACAGGGCCGCGGTCGACGCGACGATGCCCTTGCTGCCCATGCCCGCTTCCGTCAGGCCCAGGTGCAGCGCGTAGTCGCAGCGCTTCGCGAGTTCGCGGTAGACGGCGATCAGGTCCTGCACGCCCGACACCTTGCACGACAGGACGATCTGCTCCCGCCGCATACCAAGCTCCTCGGCGCGCTGCGCGTTTTCGATCGCCGACGTGATCAAGGCTTCGTACATGACCGACTGCGCGCTCCACGGCTGGGCGCGGGCGGCGTTCTCGTCCATGATGCGGGCGAGCAGCGCCTGGTCCAGGCTGCCCCAGTTGACGCCGATGCGCACCGGCTTGTCGTAGCGGATCGCGGTCTCGATCATCTGGGCGAACTGGGTGTCGCGCTTGGCGCCCTGCCCCACGTTGCCCGGATTGATGCGGTATTTCGACAGCGCCTGCGCGCACTCGGGATAATCGCGCAGCAGCAGGTGGCCGTTGTAGTGGAAGTCGCCGACGAGGGGGACGTCGACGTCCATCCGGTCGAGCTGTTCGCGGATCGCGGGCACGGCGGCCGCCGCTTCCGGCGTGTTCACGGTGATGCGCACGATCTCGGAACCGGCACGCGCCAGTTCCTTGACCTGGATGGCGGTGCCGATCACGTCGGCCGTGTCCGTGTTCGTCATCGACTGCACGACGACCGGGGCGTCGCCGCCGACGATCACCTTGCGCGCGCCATGCTGCACGACCACGCCGCGGCTGGCGCGGCGTGGCAGCGGGCCGGAACCGATCGGCTCGTTGGCGTTGTTCGAAAAAGTCATCTGAGTATTCCGTTCTTACTGCAAATTCACACGGGAGATCGTCTTGCCCGGCAATTGCGGCAAGGCGACTGCCGTGCCGCGCAACGTGGCCGTGACGCCGCCTGGGTTGCCAACCGTGACGCGCACCGGCTGGTCGACGCTGACCGTCTCCGTGCTGCCGCCCTTGACGAGGCGCGAGAACAGCGGCGCGCCGCCCTTGGCCGGACGCACTTCGATCCACGAATCCTCGCGCACGTTCAGGACGAGGGCGTTGGCGCCGGCGGCGGCGGGGGCCGCGGCAGGTGCCGGCGCGGTCGCGGCCGGAGTCGGCGTCGCGGGGGACGTGGCGCCCGGCGCCGCGGCCGGTGCCGCAGGAACGGTCGTCGGCGGTGCGCCGGTCGCGGTCGTGCCCGGGACATTGACGACAGCGCCTGGCGCATCGGTCGTTGCCGGCGCCGATGCGCTGGCGCTCGGGCCCGGCACGGAAATCAGCGGCACGGCCGGATTCTGCAGGGTCTCGACGGAGCTGCCGTTGGCGACCTCGGGCGCCGCTCCAGTCCCTCCGCCGGTCGCGGCCGGCGTGGCCAAGGTCGCGCCCGTTTCGGCATGCTGGCTGCCCGGCACGAAGCCGAAGTGCCACGCCGCGGCTGCGGCAGCCACGACGACCACGACGGCGCCCGCGATCATCCCCAGCGGCAGGGACGAGCGCTTGCCGTGGCTCGGGAACCTGGATTGGGAGAACGAGGTCGGCGTCGGACGGCGGTTCGCCGTGACGGCGCTCGTATCGGGCGCGGGCTCGGTCTCCATCGCGATCTGGGCGACCAGCGGCGCCGGATCGACCTTCACCAGCTTGGCATAGGCCCGCACGAAACCGCGGGTCACGGCCGGACTCGGCAGCGACGCGTAATCGCCCGCCTCCAGGGCGATGACCTGGCGCACCGCCAGTTTCAACTGGTCGGCCACCTGCTCGACCGACCACCCCATCGCCTCGCGCTGTTTGGCCAGGACCTGGCCGGGAACACCGTGCACAGGCGGTTGGTTGTCGGGCGTCGCCGGCTGATCTGCACGCTCGGAACTCATTGTCGTTGTCTCACTCATTAAATGCACCGCGCTCGAAGGCCGCGTACTCGGGCGAACCGGGGAAGCGCTTGCGCAACTGCGCCGCCAGCGAAGCTTCCGTGGCCCGGTCGCCGAGCATGTGCTTGACCCGGATGGCCAGCCACAGCACGTCGGCCGACAGCGTATCGAGCTTCGCTGTCTCCGTCAGGCGGTTAATGAAAAACCCGGCGCGGGTGACATCGCGCCGCTCGAAATACACCCGGGCCAGGCCGACGCTTATCGCCGGCAGGTCGGGATCGTAACGCAGGGCGTCGAGCAGATAGCGCTCGGCCGCGTCGACATTCTTCATCTTCAGGCTGCAGTTACCTGCGTTCACCATGGCTTTGACCGGCGTCGCGTAATTTGGATTCTTCAGCGCCGCATCGAAATACGTCATTGCCTCGGCCGGCTTGCCGCCGGCGTCGCACAGGAACAGCCCGTAATTGTTCGACAGGTCCGGATTGCGCGGCGCCAGGCGCAGCGCGTGCCGGTAGTTCTCGTCGGCGAGACGGTTTTCGTTCATCGCCGTGTAGATCAGGGCGCGCACGCCATACGCGTCGGCATAGTCCGGGTTCGCGGCGATGGCCTGCTTCACCTCGTCCAGCGCGATCTCGTACTTGCGCTCTTGGTAATAGCCCACCGCCAGTTGCAGGCGGATCTGGGCGCGTTTTTCCGCGGCCGTCTGGTCGGACAGCGTCTTGAGCTCGTGCGATTCGCCCGCCATGCCGCCATTGCCGGCGCATGCCGACAACAGCAATGGCACGGCGAGTGCGCAGGCGACACGTCCGGACAGCCGCGCCATCAGGACGAGATCTCCACGATCTTGCCGAAGTTCGGGCCGAATTTCTGTTGGTATTCAGCCATCTTGCTCATCCGCTCGTTCACGCGGGTACGGTCCTTGACCTCGCCCGCCAGCTGGCCGCAGGCGGCGTCGATGTCGTCGCCGCGCGTCTTGCGGATCGTCGTGACGAGGCCGGCATCCATCAGCACCTGCGCGAACGCCTTGATGCGCGGGTTCTTCGAACGCACGAGGCCGGATTCGGGGAACGGGTTGAACGGGATCAGGTTGAACTTGCACGACACGCCGACGACCGGGTCGTTGACGAGGGCGACCAGTTCGCGCGCATGCTCGTCCGTGTCGTTGACGCCGTCCAGCATGCAGTATTCGAACGTGATGAAGTCGCGCGGGGCAAATTCCAGGTAGCGCTTGCATGCAGCCATCAGCTCGCGCAGCGGGTATTTCTTGTTCAGCGGCACGAGCATGTCGCGCAGCGGGTCGTTCGAACCGTGCAGGGAAACCGCCAGCGCGACCGGGCATTCCTGGCTCAGCTTGTCCATGTTCGGCACGACGCCCGACGTCGACACGGTCACGCGGCGGCGCGACAGGCCGTACGCGTTATCGTCCAGCATCAGTTTCAATGCGGTGACGGTCGGGTCGAAGTTCAGCAGCGGCTCGCCCATGCCCATCATGACGACGTTCGTGATCTGGCGCTCGCCCTTCGGACCCGGCTCGATGCCCTTCGTGCGGCGCAGCTCGAACTCGGCCATCCACAGCTGGCCGATGATCTCGGACACGCCGAGGTTGCGGTTGAAGCCCTGCTTGCCCGTCGAGCAGAAGCGGCAGTTGACGGCGCAGCCGGCCTGCGTGGAGATGCACAGCGTGCCGCGCGTCTCTTCCGGGATGAACACGGTTTCGACGGCATTGCCGTTGCCCACGTCGACGAGCCACTTGCGGGTGCCGTCGCTGGACGTGTGGTCGCTGATGATCGCCGGCGCACGGACCTCGGCGCGCGTCTTGAGCTTTTCGCGCAGCGACTTCGCCAGGTCGGTCATGTCGTCGAAGTTGGCGACGCCGAACTGGTGGATCCAGCGCTGCAGCTGTTTTGCGCGGAACGGCTTCTCCCCCAACTCGGCGCAGTAAGCGACGAGCTGCGCGGGATCGAAGTCCAGCAAGTTGGTGAGAGTTGCCATGATTGAATCCTGTGCCTTCAAAATAAGTCCCGCCCGCCGGGCTCTTCGAGCATGGGCGAGCGGGATATTGCAATGTTAAACCGGCACGAGGCCGACTAACAGAATAAATTGCTACTAAGATTAACGCGAGTAGACGTTCAGAGCCGGGAAGTAGTAAGCGATCTCGACAGCTGCGGTCTCGGCAGCGTCCGAACCGTGCACGGCATTGGCGTCGATCGAGTCAGCGAAGTCGGCGCGGATGGTGCCCTTGTCGGCCTTCTTCGGATCGGTTGCGCCCATCAGTTCGCGGTTCTTGGCAATCGCGTTCTCGCCTTCCAGCACCTGGATCATGACCGGGCCCGAGACCATGAAGTCGACCAGGTCCTTGAAGAACGGACGCTCTTTGTGGACAGCGTAGAAACCTTCGGCTTCGGCGCGCGACAGCTGGGCCATACGGGCAGCGACGATCTTCAGGCCTGCGCCTTCGAAACGGCTGTAGATTTGGCCGATCACGTTTTTAGCGACTGCGTCAGGTTTGATGATCGACAGGGTGCGTTCGATTGCCATTTAAAAACTCCAATAAAAAGAAAGGTTTAAATCGAGATTTGGGAACTCAATCAACCTTCTATTTTACCATACATCCGGCATGCCACCGATATTGCGTGGGGACGACCGCGGATGTTACAGTGACATCGGTTCGGACCTCGTCCGTACGGGCGGCATTGCCGGAGCTTATGCAAGACTTAAAACTTGCGCTTCCGGCATATTCCCCCTGTTGATGCCGGGTCCAGTCCCCATATGGGGAGCAAAGCGATTTCTTCCAACGGAGGCATTATGATTCCCAGCCTGCAGAAAACCTACGACGTCTCGGCCATCCAGGCCACGCGTCACCGCGTACTGCGCAACACGTACTGGTTGCTGGCACTGTCCATGGTCCCGACGGTGCTCGGCGCCTATATCGGCCTGCAAATGGCCCTGCCGATCTTTGCCAGCGGCATGGGCGTGATCCTGTTCCTCGCCATCGCGTTCGGCTTCATCTTCGCGATCGAGAAGACCAAGAACTCGGCGGCCGGCGTGCCGATCCTGCTCGGCTTCACGTTCTTCATGGGTCTGTGGCTGACGCCGCTGCTGCGCTTCACGCTCGGCTTTAGCAACGGCGGCACGCTGATCATGACCGCGTTCGCCGGTACCGCGGCCGTGTTCGCCACGATGGCGACGATCGCGACCGTGTCCAAGCGCGACTTCTCGGGCATGGGCAGCTGGCTATTCGCCGGCGCGATCATCGTGATCCTGGCCGGCCTGGCCAACATCTTCCTGCAACTGCCGGCACTGATGCTGGTCGTGTCCGTGCTCGCGATGGTGATCTTCTCGGGCTTCATCCTGTTCGACGTGAACCGGATCGTGAACGGCGGCGAGACCAACTACATCAGCGCGACGCTGGCCATCTACCTGGACATCTACAACGTGTTCACGAGCATGCTGCAACTGCTGGGCATCGGCTTCGGCAACCGCGACTGATCCACACCGCTCGCATCGAAGAGCCGGCCTGCGGGCCGGCTTTTTTATTCCCCAAATTCGGGGTCAGAGCACATTTTTTCGGCAATTCGGGGTCAGAGCACATTTCCGATCTATGTCTCGCTGCACAACGAGCCCTGACACCAAGCCAAGCTACCCGCACGCGACCAAGGCGACCACGCTGCAGAACTGGGAGCAAACTTGCTTCGAAGATTGTGCGCCAAAATGTGCTCTGACCCCGAATTTATACCGAAATGTGCTCTGACCCCGAATTTAATTTGGCATAGGGATCTTACCGAAAGTATGATTGTCAGAACTGAACGGCCCTGCGTACAATATCCGTTCGCTTTCGATCCCGTCCCCCATGTCCCGTAGCCTCGTCCACGTATTGCTGTCGCTGCTGCTGCTCGTTACGCAGCAGTTGTCGCTCGGACACGGCTATACGCACTGGGCCGAGGCCAACGAAACGCTCGTCCAGCAGATCGCCGCCGACGCGGACACCGACGACGGCACCGACAAGCTGCCCAAGCCCGGCCTGCACGACCTGTGCGGCCAGTGCGCGGCCAGCGCCCAGATCGCGTTCGCGCTGCCGGCCACGCTGCGGCAATTCGTCCCGGCCGAACTGGCCTATGCCGCGCCGGCGCTGCCGGCCACGCCGGGCATCTGCCTGCTCAAGGCCTGCCCGTTCCAGTCGCGCGGCCCGCCTCAAGCCTGATAACGCTCCCGCTGTTTCCCGTACCGCCCGGCGCGTCCCGGCGGCATGGGCCGTTATCCATTCGCTTGAGATTGTAGAAAAATCATGAAAATCGAACGTACGCTGCTCGCCAGCGCGCTCCTGCTCGCCTTCCACCCGGCCGTCCGCGCCGACGACCAGGAAATCATCAACGACGGCAAGATCCAGCAAGTCGTCGTCACCGCCAGCCCGCTGCGCAATGGCGAAGGCGACCAGATCCTCACGCCGGCCAAAGTGCTCGCGGGCGACGAGTTGCGCGACAAGGTCGGCAGCTCGCTGGGCGAAACGCTGCAGAACGAACTGGGCGTGTCCGCCTCCGCGTTCGGCGCCGGCGCGTCGCGCCCCATCATCCGCGGCATGGAAGGCTCGCGCGTGAAAATGCTGGAAAACGGGATGGCGACGTCCGACGTGTCCGGCCTGTCGAACGACCACGCCGTCGCGTCCGAAGGCGCCGTCGCGCGCCAGATCGAGATCCTGCGCGGCCCCGCCGCCCTGCTGTACGGCTCGGGCGCCATCGGCGGCCTCGTCAACGTCGTCAACGAACGCATCCCGACGGCGCTGGAACCCAAGCTGACGGGCCAGGTCGAGACGCGCCTCAGTACCGTCGACAACGGCAAGGACATGTCCGGCACGCTGGACGGCGCCGTCGGCAAGATCGGCCTGCACCTGGACGGCAACCTGCGCAACACGGACGACTACCGGATCCCCGACCTGCGCGTCGTGAACGACCCAACGTCGCGCATGAACCGCCTGCCGAACAGCGATACGAAAGAACGCAACATCGGCATCGGCGGCTCGTACATCGACGACTGGGGCTACGCGGGCCTGTCGGCATCGCACCTGACCAATTTCTATGGCATCCCGACCGACGAGGGATCGCACATCGACCAGCGCCAGAACCGCTACGACTTCGACAGCGTCGTCAAGAACCCGCTCGCCGGCTTCGAAAGCGCGCGCGTGAAGGCCGGCTATACGGATTATCGCCACGCCGAGCTGGACGACGGCGTGCCGGCTACGCTGTTTTCCAATAAATCGTTCGAATCGCGCGTCGAGCTGACGCACCAGCCGATCACGCGCCTGGGCCTGCACGGCACGTTCGGCGTGCAGACGGAAAACACGCACTTCTCGGCGCTGAGCGCGGAAGGCGGTCCGGACACCGTGCCCGTCACGCACTCGACGACGCAGGCCGCCTTCCTCGTCGAGGAATGGAACCAGGGTCCGCTGCGCTGGAACGCGGGCGTGCGCTACGAAAACGTCGACCGCAAGCCGGTCTCCAACCGCGAACGCAGCTTCGACCTCGGCTCCGGCTCGATCGGCGCGCTATGGCCGTTCACGAAGGGCTATTCGGCCGGGGCGACCCTGTCGTACGCCCAGCGCGCGCCCGCGACGGAGGAACTGTATTCGGGCGGCCCGCACGATGCCACGCTCACGTTCGACGTCGGCGATCCGAACCTGCAAAAGGAAATCTCGCGCAACATCGAACTGTCGCTGCAAAAGACGAGCGGCCTGCTGCGCTGGCGCGTGAACGCCTACCGCAACAACGTCAACAACTTCATCTACGGCCACGTCACGGACGCGTCGTTCGACGAGGACGGCAACCCGGGCGGCGAGTTCCGCCAGCGCATCTTCCAGCAGGCCAAGGCGCACGTCCAGGGCGCGGAAGCGGAGATGACGTGGAACCAGATCGGCATGGGCTGGAACGGCCGCGTGTTCGCGGACACGTCGCGCGGCTACCTCGACGACGCCGGCAACCTGCCGCTGCAGCCGGCCGACCGCGTGGGCGCCGCCATCGGCTACCGCCAGCCGCACTGGCGCGCCGGCCTCGACTGGACGCACGCCCGCGGCCAGGACCGCCTCGCCTCGTTCGAGACGACCACGACGCCCTCCTACAACCAGGTCAATGCCAACGTCTCGTACACGCAGAAGCTCGAGCACGTGGACCTGACGTATTTCGTCACGGCGAAGAACCTGCTCAACGAGGACATCCGCCTGGCCACGTCGCTGCTGAAGGATATTGCGCCGCTGCCGGGGCGGAACATCACGTTCGGCGTGCGCGCGAAGTTCTAAGACCGGGACGTATGGACGTCCCGTGCGCCACGCGTGCGGGACGTCCGTTATAGTCTTGCCATCAAACCCAATCCCAGCGGCATTAGCAGCACGTTCGCCGTCCAAAATGGTCCTTCGGAGACATTTTATTCTCCAGGTATCAACGGACTTTCTCGCGCGGAAAATGTATTTTTTTTCATAGCCGTTCCAGCTTATGCATTTGCGCATAGAATGACCGCTTTCGGACTCGGAAGCGATCAGCATGGAAGCAGCGACGCGCGACTTTCATCTCCTCGGCAGCACCGGCGCCGTCCGCGCCGGTTACCACGTCCATGACTGGTCGGCGTCCCCACTCGGCCCGCCGGACCGCTGGAGCCCCGCATTGCGCAATGCGGTCAGCCTGATCCTCGAATCCGAATTCCCCATGTACCTCGCCTGGGGCCCGCACCTGGCGCTGCTGTACAACGCCGCCTTCATTCCCCTCCTCGACGGCACCCATCCCGCTTCGCTCGGCCGCCCGTTGGCCCAGGTCTGGCCCGACCGCTGGCCCGGCCTGAAGCCGCTCGTCGAGCGCGCCCTCGCCGGCCACGCCACGTACGGCGAGGACGTGCCGAGCCCGATCGACCGCAACGGCAAGCCGTACAACGCGTGGTTCACGCTGGCCTATTCGCCGGTACGCGACGATGCCGGCACCGTGCGCGGCATGCTGTGCGTGACGAGCGAGACGACCCAGCGCGTGCAACTGGAGCGGCGCCACGCCGTGCAGCTGCAGGTCGTGGACAGCCTGCGCCGCCTGCACCATCCGTCCGACATCATCGAAGGGTCATGCACGCTGCTCGGCAAGCACCTGGAACTGGAGCGCGCCTGCTATGTCGAAACGGACGAAGAGGACGGCAGCTTCGAAGTGATGCACGACTGGGCCCGCGACGCGGGCACGCCGCTCATCGGCCGGCGCGCCCGCCTCGACGATTTCGGCCCACAGGCGCTGGCCCTGCTGCGCACGGGGTCGCCGCTCGCCGTGCGCGACGCGATGGCCGACCCGCGCCTGCCCGCGCGCGGCGAGCGCTACGCGGCAGCGGGCGCGCGCGCGATCCTCATCGTGCCGAAGATCCGGCGCGGCCAGCTCGTGGCGGCCCTCGTCGGCTATTCGACCCAGCCGCGCGACTGGGACGAGGAGGCGCAGCGCCTCGCCACCGACATCGCCGAGCGCAGCTGGGAAGCGCTCGACCGCGTGCGCGCCGAACAGGCCTTGCGCGACGCCGTGGCGCGCCAGACGACGCTGCTCGACATGAACGAATTCCGGCTCGAAGTGTCGGACCTGCTGCGCCGCCTGAACGACCCGGTGCAGATCTTCGTCCAGACGGGCGCCATGCTGGGCCGCTTCCTGCAGGCCAGCCGCGTGCTGTACGGCGACTACGACGCCGACAAGCAACTCGTGACCTTCCATTCGAACTACACGGACGGCATCGTCGCCGAGCTGAACGGCACCTTCCCTGCCGCCCTGTTCGGCGCCGCGAACTTCAGTACGCTGAGCCTGGGCACGTGGGTGTCGAGCGACCTGCAGCGCGATCCGCGCACGAGCGGTCCCGACGTCTGGCCGAACTACGCGGCACTGCAGATCCGCTCCGCCGTCGTCGTGCCGCTGAATCGCATGGGCGCGCTGACGAGCTGCCTGTTCATCAACGACAACCTGCCGCGCGTATGGAGCGCCGACATCGTGCGCCTGATCGAGGACGTCGCCGAGCGCGCGTGGAGCGCCGTCGAGCGCGTGCGCGCGGAAGACGCCCTGCGCCTCGCCGACCGCCGCAAGGACGAATTCCTCGCGATGCTGGCGCACGAGCTGCGCAACCCGCTGGCGCCGATCTCCGCCGCCGCGCAACTGCTGAACCTGGGGCCGCCGGACAACGCCCGCGTGGAGCGCACGAGCGCCATCATCGCGCGCCAGGTGGCGCACATGACGGGCCTGATCGACGACCTGCTGGACGTCTCGCGCGTCACGCGCGGGCTCGTCGTGCTGGCCCGCGAGGAAGTCGACCTGCGCCGCGTGATCGGCGACGCCATCGAACAGGTGCGCCCGCTGATCGAGGCCCGCCACCACCAGCTCGCGCTGCACCTGTCGACGGAACCGGCCATCGTCGAAGGCGATCCGAAGCGCCTCGTGCAGGTGATCGCCAACCTGCTGAACAACGCGGCCAAGTACACGCACGAAGGCGGCCGGCTGTCGATCTGGATGGGCATCACGCCCGAGCAGGTGCTCGTCTCCGTGTCGGACAACGGCATCGGCATCTCGGCCGAACTGCTGCCGACCGTGTTCGACCTGTTCTCGCAGGCGGAGCGCACGCCGGACCGCTCGCAGGGCGGCCTCGGGCTCGGTCTCGCGCTGGTGAAGAGTCTCGTGGAACTGCACGACGGGATGGTGACGGCGGCCAGCGAAGGCCGCAACCTGGGCAGCGAATTCACGATCCGCCTGCCGCGCCTGCACAGCGCCGCAGCACCCGCCGGCGGCACGGCCGCGGCCAGTCCCGCCGCACCGGGCACGGCGCGCGGACTGTCGCTGATGCTGGTGGACGACAACGTCGACGCCGCCATGACCCTGGGCCTGCTGCTGGAATCGGGCGGCCATCATGTGACGGTGATGCACCACCCGGGCGAAGCGCTGGAACGGGCCGCGCAGGCGCATTACGACGCCTTCCTGCTCGACATCGGCCTGCCCGGCATGAACGGCTATGAACTGGCGCGCCGGCTGCGCAAGCTGCCCGGCTGCAGCGAGGCGACGCTCGTCGCCATCACGGGGTACGGCCAGCAGTCCGACCAGGCGAGCGCCGCGTACGCCGGCTTCGACAGTTATTTCGTCAAGCCGGTCGACCCGGCCGGCCTGTTCGCGTTACTGGACCGCGTCGCCCGCTGACGCGTTGTCGGCGACCTCCGGTGCCGCGAATTCACGCGGCTGGAACTCGTCGAGGCGCTCGAACACGCCGATCGATTCCACGTGCGACGTGTGCGGGAACATGTTCGCCACGCCGGCCTTCTTGAGCACGTAGCCGGCGCGGTGCGTGAGGATGCCGGCGTCGCGCGCGAGCGTCGACGGGCTGCACGACACGTACACGATCCGCTGCGGCAGCAGGTCCGGATGCGTCAGGCGCAGTTCGGCCAGCGCGATGGCCAGCGCCACGGCGCCGTCGCGCGGCGGATCGACCAGCATGCGGTCGAATTTACCCAGCGCGATCAGGTCGTCCTTCGTCACCTCGAACAGGTTGCGCGTGTAGAACGTCGTCTTGTCGGCGAGACCGTTCGCCTTGGCGTTTTCCAGCGCGCGCGTCGTCAGCGCCGTGCTGCCTTCGATGCCGACGACTTCGCGCGCCTGCGTGGCCAGCGGCAGCGTGAAGTTGCCGAGGCCGCAGAACAGGTCGGCCACCCGGTCGGTCGGCTGCACCTCCAGCAGGGTCAGCGCCTTGTGCACGAGCAGGCGGTTGATCTGGTGGTTGACCTGCGTGAAATCGGTCGGCTTGAACGGCATCCTGATGCCGAATTCCGGCAGCGTGTAGTACAACTCTTTACCCAGCGGGTAGTACGGCGCGGCGGTGTCCGGGCCCTTCGGCTGCAGCCACCACTGGATGTTCCACTTGTCGGCGAACGCTTTCACCAGCGTCTCGTCCGCGGGGCTCAAAGGCGCCATGATGCGCAGCACGAGCACGGTCGTCTCTTCGCCGACGGCGATCTCGATCTGCGGCATCTGCTGGTAGATCGACAGCGCACCCACCAGCTCGCGCAGCGGCACGAGCATGGCGGACAGGTGGTCCGGCAGGATCTCGCAGCTCGTCATGTCGGCCACGTACGACGAGTGGCGCTCGTGGAAGCCGACCAGCACCGTGCCCTTCTTGGCCACGTAGCGCACCGACAGGCGCGCGCGGTAGCGGTAGTCCCACGTGGGGCCGTACATCGGGCGCATGATGTTCTCGGCCTTCGTCTTCCCGATGTGCCACAGGTTGTCTTCCAGGACGCGCTGCTTCATCGCGACCTGGGCCGACGGTTCCAGGTGCTGCATCGAGCAGCCGCCGCAATGCCAGAAGTGCGGGCATTTCGGTTCGACGCGCATGCTCGACGCCTTCTGCAGCGTGACCATGCGGCCCGATTCCCAGTTCTTCTTCTTGCGCAGGGTCTCGAAGCTGACGCGCTCGCCCGGCAGCGCGCCTTCGACAAAGATCACTTTACCTTGCGTGCCGTCCTCGTTCTCCAGGTGGCCGACGCCGCGCGCGTCCATGTCGAGGGATTTGATGTTGATGAAGGTTTCTTGCATGGGGATAGAAGAAGCAAAACGGGAAGACCAAACGGCATCAGGCCTATGGCGGCCAGCCGGGCATCATAGCAAGGAATCGCGGACGACGCCACGGGCGGCCATCGCCCGCTTCAGTTTGACGAGGGCTTCCTGCTGGATCTGGCGCACGCGCTCGCGCGTCACGCCCATCTCCTCGGCCAGCGTTTCCAGCGTGGCCGGATCGTCGTTATCGAGGCCGAAGCGGCGCATCACGACGACGCGCTGCTTGTCCGGCAGCTTCTGCAGCCAGTCGCGCACGAGCACGGTCATCTCGTGCTGTTCCGCGTGGGCGTCCGGACTGACGTCGCCCTCGTCCGGCAGCATGTCCATCAGGCTGCTCTGCGGATCGTTGTCGAGCGGCGCGTCGAGCGACGTCGCGTGCTCGGACAGCGCGAGGATGTCCTGCACTTCCTCCACGGGCCGGCCGACGAGGCTGGCGATGTCTTCCGCGCTCGCTTCCTTGCCGTCGTGGTGCTGGGCCTCCAGGTGGTATTTCGCGCGCAGCACCTGGTTCAGCTCGCGCACCATGTGCACGGGCAGGCGCACGGTGCGGGCCTGGTTCATGATTGCGCGCTCGATGCTCTGGCGGATCCACCACGTCGCGTACGTGGAAAAGCGGAAGCCGCGCTCCGGCTCGAACTTGTCGATCGCGCGCATCAGGCCGATGTTGCCTTCCTCGATGAGGTCGAGCAGCACGACGCCGCGGTTGATGTAGTGCTTGGCGATGGAGACGACGAGCCGCAGGTTATGCTCGATCATCTTCTGGCGGGCATTGAAGTCGCCGGCCTTCGCGAGGGTCGCGAAGTGCACTTCCTGCTCGGCACTGAGCAGCGGCTTGGCGCCGATGCGGTTCAGGTAGTGCTGGGTGGTGTCGGTCGAGAGCTCGGCCTGCAGCACGCTTTTCAGTTCGTCGACGGTGTCGACGGCCGCGCTGGCCGCTTCCGGCAGCATGTCGGCACGGTCGGCGCCGTCCGCCCCGAACCCGCCGTCGTCCAGCGGTTCATCCGGATTCTCTTCCGGCGTGTCGTTGTCCAACGGGTCGGGGGGCAAGGTCATCGGCTCTCTCTAGCGACTGGGCAGGAACTTGGCCGGATCGACCGGCTTGCCCTGCTGGCGTATCTCGAAATGCAGTTTGACCGTGTCGGCATCGGAATCACCCATCTCCGCGATCGCCTGGCCCTTGGTCACGTTCTGACCTTCCTTCACCAGGATTGTGCGGTTGTGCGCATATGCCGACAACAGGCTGTTGCTGTGCTTAACAATCACGAGATTACCATATCCGCGGATGCCGCTGCCGGCATACATCACCTTCCCGGAACCCGCGGCCATCACTTGCTGGCCCATCTTGCCGGCGATGTCGATGCCCTTGTTCTTGCCTTCGTCGAAGGTGGCGATGATCTTGCCGTCGGACGGCCACATCCAGCTCAGTTTCTCGTCGTCGTTGGCAGTGACGGTGGTACCCGGGGTCACGCCGGCCGAGATCACTTTCTCCGCCTTCGGATTGTCTTCCTTCGCGCTTGCCAGGTTCGATTCGCTGTACGGCTTCTTGGCGCCGCTCGGTTCCGTCTTCTTCGGCACGGCCGGCGCCTTCTCGGCACCCGGCATCGCGATCGGCGACGTCACGACGCCGTTGCCGTTGCCGTTCCGCTCAGCCGGCGCCACTTTCAGCACCTGACCGACCTTGATGTCGTCCGGATCGGCCAGGTTGTTCCACGCGACGAGGTCGCGGTAATTCTGGCCGTGGTCGAGGGCGATGCGCAGCAGGGTGTCGCCGCGACGGACGGTATAGGTGCCGCGCGCGTCGGGCTTCGTCTCCTCGGCGGCCGGCGCCGGGGCCGGTTGCGGACGGGGACGGAAGCTGGATGCGGTCGGCGCCGGACGGTCGATCACGGGGGCTACGCGGGTCTCGGTGCTGCAGGCGGACAGGATGCCGAGACTGAGGGTCAACAGGGCTAAACGGGGCGTAAGTTTCATTCTCTCTATAATTCTTTTACAACAAACTGGCATTCAAGCGATGCCTGGCCGCAGCGGGACAAAATGACAGGCTTCCAGCGTTTCGCTGGTCCATTCCGCCTTGCCGGTACGGGTAATGCGCTGCAGGTGCTGGACCTGAGCACCGACGGGCGCCACCAGGCGGGCGCCAATGGCCATCTGCTCGAGCAGTGCACGCGGCACCTCGAGACCGGCCGCCGCCAGGATGATGCCGTCGAACGGGGCCACCTGCGGGAGCCCTAGCATACCATCTCCGAACTGCAAACGCAGATTGGCGATACGCAACGGGCGCAAATTGGCCTTCGCCAGCTCATGTAACGGCTTGATGCGCTCGATGGAATACACCTCCTGCGCGACGCACGACAACACGGCGGCCTGGTAGCCGCACCCCGTGCCGATCTCGAGCACGCGACGCAGCGGCTGGTTACTGCCCTTGAGCAACTCGATCATGCGCGCCACGATGTACGGCTGCGAAATCGTCTGGTTATGGCCGATCGGCAGCGAGATGTCGACATAGGCCTGGGCCAGCATGCCCGGCTCGACGAACATATGACGCGGCACGATTTCCAGTGCGGCCAGCACCTGCGGATCCTTGACGCCCTGGCGCGCGGCCCGGGCCGCCATCGCCCGGCGCGGCGCTTCCGTGGCCGCCAGGTCGGACCGCACGACGGTCTGCTGCGGCTGGGCCGGCTTGGGTGCGCCCGGCACGGCCGCCGCGCCCCCGCGCGGCGGCACCTGGCTGTTCTGGCGCGCGTTCTGGGTCGCCGTCTGCGGCGTGGCGACCGGCGCCGGCGCAGCGGGCTTTCGGGTGCTGCCGCCCGTTACGGACGAGAGCGGCAGAGGAAACTGGCTGCGCTTCTCGCTCATCCCAGCCCCCGCCGCAGCAGGTCCAGCTGGTCGCGATGCGTGAGGTCGACTTGCAGCGGGGTCACCGACACGCAGCCCTTGCTTGTCGCATGGAAATCCGTGCCCTCGCCCGCGTCGCGGCAGGCACCCGGCGCCCCGATCCAGAAAATCTCGCGCCCGCGCGGATCCTGGCCGCGGATGACGGGCTCGGACTGGTGGCGCCGGCCCAGGCGGGTCGGCACGAGCGGCCCCATCTGCTCATACGGCAGGTTCGGGATATTTACGTTCAGCAAAAACGGCGCTTCCAGCATCTCGAAGCTGCGCAGCACGATGTCGCGCGCCACCCGTGCGGCCGATTCCACCTCCGCCCAGCCGCCATGGACCTGGGAAAAGGCGATGGCCGGGATACCGAACAGATAGGCTTCCGTCGCCGCCGCCACCGTACCGGAATACAGCGTGTCGTCGCCCATGTTCTGGCCATTGTTGATGCCGGAAACGACCAGGTCCGGGCGTGCGTCGAGCATCCCCGTCAACGCGATGTGCACGCAGTCGGTGGGGGTGCCGTTGACAAAATAAAACCCATTGGCAGCCTTCGACACCGACAGCGGACGGTCCAGCGACAACGAGTTCGACGCGCCCGAGCGATTGCTGTCGGGCGCGACCACCACGATGTCGGCGACTGTCGCAAGCGCTTCGGCCAGGGCGTTGATGCCGGGGGCGAGATAGCCGTCGTCGTTACTGATAAGGATACGCATCCTGCGATTTTACCTGAAGCAACGGCGAGATCGACCAGTCGGACGTCACATTTATTGCCCCCCGGAGGTCCCTCCGCACGCCCCCCGCGCGGCGTCAGCCCGTCACCAGCGGACGCCCTTCCGCCGCCTGGATCAGTGCCCCTTCGAGGGACGACACCTCATCCAGCGTGAAGGCCAGCAGCGCGTCCTTGTCGCCTTCCTGCAGGTACACCTGCTTGATCATCGCGGCGCCGCGCCGTCGTAGCGGATGCGCCACACTCGGCCGCAGGATGGTCGAGCGCAGGCTGTCCGCCAGCGCCCGCGCCTCGCGGGGGCTGCGGCTGTCGATCAATTCCTGCAGGCGCGACAGCTTGTCGTCCAGCGCATCCGGCGACGGTTCGCCGGACCGGCGCGGCGCACCGTGGCCGCGCTTGCCCTCCTCCATCGCGTGCAGACCCTGCTCCAGCGCGATCACGTGCTGCTCGATGCGGCGGGCGGCCTCCAGTTCGCTTTGTTGCCCTAAATACAATTGCGCCAGCCTGGCCAGCTCGCGCACGAGGCTCGAGGCCTGCGGATCGGCGGCCCGTTCGCGCAGGGATTCGACGGCCTGCACGAGCCGCACCTCGGGCAGCGGGCGCCACGGGAAATGGCCGGGCTCGAGCCATTCGAGCAGCGCTTCGACGGCGCGCTGCGGCCCGAGCCGGTCGTGCTCTCCCGCCTGGGCGCGGCCGCCGGTGGGCGCCATGCCGCTCACGGCCGCCTGGGGCAGCTGCACTTCGTCGAGGTAGCTGTCGAGCACGACGCTGGACAGGCCGTAGCACTCGGCCAGCATCTGTTCCAGCCGGGACTGGTAGCCGGCCTGGCCGGGCTGGCCCGGTTGGCCCGGTTGGCTCCGTGGCGCGTCGCCGAAGCGCCAGCGCAGCCGCCCTTCGCCCGCCCCGTCGACCGGACAGGGCAGCGGATAGACGAGCAGAGGCCGCTGTTCGTCCTCATGGCTGCAGCGGTAGTCGAGCGCGCGGGCGACGACGCCCTGCAGGCCGTCCAGGCTGCGCGCATCGGGCGTAAACACGCCCACGATCTTGTCCGGCAACAGCGCCGTGCAGACGCTGGCCGCCGCCGAGCGTCCGCTGCGGCAATCGATCAGCACGTGGGCGAAGCGCCGTGCCACCCGCGCCGCGAACGTGCGGAACAGCGCCGGGCAGGCGCAGAACAGCGCGTCCCAGTCGAGCCGGTCGACGCGCTCGCCGTAACTGTCGTCGAAACGGCCGGCGCGCATCAGGTACAGCGGGCGGCTGTCGTCGACGCGGACGATGTAGTCGTCCCAGTCCAGCGTGTCGAGCACGCGCGCGGCCAGCGTCTCGGCATCGTCGTTCGAGGTGTTGCCGTGCAATTGCTCGCGACAACTCTCGAACAGTTCGAGCAGGCCGCTGGCGTCCATGCCCTCGTCCGCGCGGGAGAAATAGTGATGCAGGCCGGGGGCTTCCAGGTCCCAGTCGATCATCAGCACCGGTGTCTTCGCATGCGCGCGCCCGGCGAGCAGCCAGGCGGCATGGGCCAGCGCAAGGCTGCGCACGGGTGCGCTGTCGTAGGAGTAGAACGTCGTCACCTCGCCGGCCTGACCGGCCGGTACTGCGGTGATGCGGTTGGTTTCCATAAGGCTCCTCATTTTTTTGGGAAGGTTGGATCCGGTAACTCACGCCATGCGGGTGGGACAGCGGGAAGCTCGAATTGGTTGCAGTCATGCGCCGGCGGCATGGTTTTTTTCTGGTATTGGTAATGCGTGACGATGCGCCGGACCATCTTGTCGATGTCCGGCAGGAAATCGGGATTCGACTTCATGTCGGCCGTGGCCATCGTGAAGCGCGAGAAGTCGACGTAGAACGTGGATTCGCTGATCTGCGGGGGCAGGCTGACGGGGTGCTGCGTCATGATGACGGGGATGATCAGCTGGCTGGGCAGCGTGTACCACGTGCTGCGCTCGACCTCGATCAGGCGCATCGCGGCGTACTCGCGCCGCGTGTAGGGATGGGCCTCGTACTTGGGCGTGTAGATCAGCACCATGCACGCGCTTTCGCACAGCGCGCGGGCGATCTTGCGGTCGAGGTCGTCACCGCCACCGAGTTGTTCGGTGTCGATGAACAGTTCGTCTTCGTTGTCGAAATACGGTTCGAGGTAACAGCGCAGTGCATCGGCCAGCGTGGCCTTGAAGCGCTGCATCAGCTCGTGCCGTCCATGGGCATAGCTGAAAAAGCAGCCATAACGTATCGCCATTGCTCCCCCTTGTAGTCTGCCACCGGCCGGGCCTGTGTGACTCTAAACAAGTCACCCATCCTGCATGTTGTGGGAGCACAAGCGAAAGCGGAGCCGCGGCGCGGCGTAGCGGCAGCCGGGCGGGCAGGTAGCGGGTTACGGTACCGGGGATCCGCAGTCCTCGGAAACGCTAACCTCGACCCGATTCCGGCCGGCAGCCTTTGCCCGGTACAGCGCGGCATCGATACGGGCGATCAACGATTCCAGTGTCTCGTCGGCAAATGCACTGCCGATGCCGATACTGCAGGTTGCGCTGAGGGGTACCGCCGCGCCGATGTCGAACGGATGCTCGGCGATTGCCTGGCGCCATCGGTCGACGCATTCCACACTGTCCGTCACATGCACGGAAAGGCCCGGAATCACGAGCAGGAATTCCTCGCCGCCATATCTGCCGATGCAATCGCCATCGCGCATCTGCGCCCGCAGCCGCGTCACCAGCTCACGCAGCAGCGCATCGCCGGCGGGGTGCCCATGAGTGTCGTTGACATTCTTGAAATGATCAAGGTCGAGCAGCGCCAACGTCAAGGTGCCGCCGTGTCGCCGTTGCTGGGCCAATTCGCGCTTCGCTGCGTCCAGGATGGCACGCCGGCTCATGGCACCCGTCAAGCTGTCGGTGAACGCAAGTTCGCGCATCCGCTCGTGCGACTCGGCCAGTTCGCGCGTGCGTTCGCGCACCAAGGATTCCAGGGCGTTCCCGTGTTGCACCAGCCGCCGGACACGGAAACGGTGCCCCCCATAAAGCAGCAGCGCGGCAAGGACCAACATCCCGACGACGACGGGCGGCCGCCGCCACCACGGCGGCGGAATATCAAAGTCAAGCGTCAAGGGTAAGCTGCTCTGTCCCAGGTCGTCGTTCACGGCGAACAACTCGAGGCGATAGCTGCCCGCACCCAGACCGGCGTAACGCAACTCGCTGCCCGCCAGGTCGGTCCAGCCATCGTCGCTTCCGCGCAGTCGGTAACGCACATGTTGCGCGAGCCGGTTCGTGAAGTGCGAAGTTTCCCAGCTCAATTCGAGCGTATGGGCGGAGCCGGACACTTCCACTTTGTGCCCCGGGACCAGGTTGACGCTGCCCAGCCTGGCCCCGTTGAGCCTGAGCACCAGGGGCTGGATGCGTTCCAATTGTTCAGGGAAGGCAATGCGGCTCACGCCGCCGCTCGTGCCGATCCAGATACCACCCTGGGCATCTTCGGCAAGCGCGTTCTGGTCGCAATCGTTCCAGATCAACCCGTTGCTCTCGTCGAAACGACGCCAGTTCTTGCCGTTCCACCGCACCACGCCGATGTCGGTACCGGCCCACAACCAGCCACGGTGGTCTTCCATCAGCGACAAGATCCGCAAGCCTTCGAGGACGGCTGGCCGCACCGGCTCCGCCCGCAGCATTCCCGAAGGTTGCAGGTCGATACGCATCAGCTGTCGTCCCGTTGCCGTGCGCAGCCACACGCGGCCGGCACCGCATGCAAGATAGACGACGCCGTTACTCTGCGTAAGACCGTCAACCTGCGGCCACGCGAAGCCACGCGCGGGGTCGTATCGCAACAATCCGCTGCCGGTGCCCACCCAGACGACATCGCTGTTTTGCTCGCGACACGCGGTATTGACGCTGCGGTCGCCGAGGTCGATCAGCCGCTCCAGTTCGTCACGCCGCCGCCCGGGTCCGCCGCCGTCCAGCGGCAGCGTGAACAGCCCTCGACTGCCGGCAGCGATCCATAATTCATCTCCGACGCGGAACAAACGTCCTCCGCGGATTCGTCCGCCGTCGGTCATGGAGCGCCACGACTGGCCGCGCCGGCGGTGGAACAACTCACCGCCGATGGTGGACAACCACATGCCGCCCTTTCCGTCCGCCAGGACGCTTCCGACCTGGCCGGTGACCGACGGCGCCTCGTTCGCCATCGCCTGACCGTCGGAATCGGTCGAGACGACGCCTCGCTGCGTGCCGATCCACATCCTTCCTGCCCCATCATCGGCGACGGACCAGACCACATCGGAAGGCAGGCCCTGGCGTGCCGTCCAGGACGACCAGGCTTCATAGCCCGCCCAGTGCGCGAGTCCATGGCCGGTCGTGCCCAGCCAGACGTCACCGCTGAGATCGGTCAGTATGGCGCGCACGCCATCCTCGGCGAGGCCGTTGCGCGCACCGAAATAGCGCCATTGCCCGGCCTGCCAGCGATACACCCCTGCATTACCAGACGTCAACAATCGTCCCTGCTGGTCCTCGACCATCGGCAGCCAGTAGTGATTGGAGCCTGCTTCGAGACCCCGCGGTGTCACGTTGACGAACTGCGTGGCGCCGGCTGCGCGACGGACGACGTAGCGGTTGCTGCGTGCCCAAACGGCACCGTCTTTCCCTTGCTGCAGGAAGACCCATTCGCTCTGCGGCACGCCCTCGGCAGTGCCCCAGCGTTCAAGTCGATTGTCGTGCCATCGGCACAGCGCGCTCCCGCAACCGAACCACCATGCGCCGTCGTGAGCGACCAGAATCGAGCGGGCTCCCTGCGCCCCGGACATCGACGATTCCAGCGTCGCGGGCAATGCGGGTTCCAGCCGGGCGCCTTCGCCAGTGCCCGTCACCTTCCAAAGCCCGCCCTCTTTGCCGACGACCAGGACGCCGCCTTGCGCCAACGGCGCCAGGGCCTGGCCCATGAAAGGCGACCAGGTCGAGTCGCCGACAGGCACCTGTACCAGCTTTCCGTCGCGGTAATGATGGATACCGTCACCGCTTGCGATCCACAGCGTCCCGTCGCTGCCGAACGCCATCGTGTAGACTTGCAGCTTCACGTCGCCGACTGGTTTCCGGATGCTCTCCCCGTCGTGCCGATACAGGCCGTTTTCAGTGCCGATCCATAATGCCCCGCCCGGCTCACGCGCCAACGCCGTGACCACCAGGTTACCCAGACCGTCGGTGTTCCTGTAGTACCGCAACGGCAGCTGCTGCGCGCATGCCTGCGTCAACACCGATTCCAGGAACAACAAGCAGCAACAGACGGCAAGACGCAGTCGTCTTGTTATGGTGGCAGTTCCGTTCATCGTACAAATCCTTCTATCACCTTGTGGCTGGCGTCGACGCAATCATGTAATTACGCGAGCCAAGCGTGACAGCTTACCAGAACATTGCCGCGCGGAAAATAAATGCCATTGGAAAAAGAGAGGTTGCGGTCGCGCCAGCGCCACGCACCATGACGACAGGGAACGTGGCGAAGCTGGCGATCAGCCGTGCGGCGTCTTGAAAAACTCGATGACGTCCGCCTGCACCCGCGTCCGCCGGAACGGCGGCAGACTCTGCCAGATGCGCCGTCCATACGGCTTGCTGATCACGCGCGGATCGCACAGCATCAGCACCCCGCGATCCTCGACGTCGCGGATGAGGCGCCCGGCGCCCTGCTTCAGGTTGATGATGGCTTCCGGCAAGGTGTGGTGGACGAACCCGTTCATGCCCTTCTTTTCCATCACCTCGATGCGCGCGGCCAGCACGGGATCGTCCGGCGGCGCGAACGGCAGCTTGTCGATGATGACGAGCGACAGCGCCTCGCCGCGCACGTCGACGCCTTCCCAGAAACTCTGGCTGCCCACGAGCACGGCATTGCCCGCGTTGCGGAAGGAGTCCAGCAATTCCGTGCGGCCCCGCTCGCCCTGCACGAACAGGGGGAAGTCGAGGCCGCGCGCGGCAAACTCTTCGCGCAGGCGCTCGGCCACGCGGTTGACGGCGCGGATCGTCGTGCACAGGAAGAAGCAGCGGCCGCCCGCGGCCTCGATCACGGGCAGCGCCATGTCGACGACGGCGTCCGTGTAGCCGAACGTGTTGGGCTCCGGCAGGCCGGTCGGCACGTACAGGATGCCCTGCTCCTGGTAGTTGAACGGGCTGGGCCAGCTCTGGGCCGGTTCGCCCGTCATGCCGAGCTGGGCACTGAAATGCTTGAAGTCGTTTTTTACCGCCAGCGTCGCGGAAGTAAAAATCCAGCTGCGCGGCGTGCCGGCGCGCTGGCCGGCGAAGATCGGCGCGATCGACAGCGGCGTCTTGTGCAGCTGCAGCGACGAGGAAAACGCCTCGACCCACAACACCGCATCGTCCCCTTCCACCTCCTTGCCCTTCTTCGGCTCGGACTTCCACGCCTTGTACTGCTCCAGCAGCTCGACGGCGCGCACGCGGCACTGCTCGATCGTCTCGGCGCGCTCGGCCTGCGATTCCAGCACGTCGATCAGGCCTTCCAGCTCTTCCTTCAGCTTCTCCAGCGCCGGGAAGAATTCCGAGCTGGGCGGGATCTGCGGCAGCGACAAACGCGTGCCGCCTTCCGGGAACGTCAGGCGCAGGTCGCGCGCCGCCTTCTCGACGACGGTCACGACCTTCGCCCAGTCGACGCCGCCGCGCGCGTGCGCGAGGCCTTCGGCCAGCACGTCGCGGCACAGTTCCAGCACCTGGCCGGTCGACACGGTCGTGCCGAAGAACAGCGTCGCCACTTCCGGCAACTGGTGCGCCTCGTCGAAGATGATCGTGTTCGCGGACGGCAGCAGCTCGGCCATGCCGCCTTCCTTCAGCGCCACGTCGGCGAAGAACAGGTGGTGGTTGACGACGACGACGTCCGCCTGCTGCGCTTCGCGGCGTGCCTTCATCACGAAGCAGTCCTGGTAGTACTGGCATTCCTGGCCGACGCAGTTCTCGCGCGTGGACGTCACGAGGTTCCACACGGACGCCGTTTCCGGAACCTTCGTCAGCTCGGCCTTGTCGCCCGACTGGCTCATCTTGATGAAGCGCGAGATCTCGCGCAGGTGGCCCACGTCATCGCGCGACGTCAGGCGGCCGTTCGACAGCGTGCGTTCGAGGTGGTAGTGGCACAGATAGTTCGAACGGCCCTTCAGCAGCGCCACCGAGACCGGGGCGCGCAATGCGGCGCGCACGGTCGGGATGTCGCGCGAGAACAGCTGGTCCTGCAGGTTCTTGGTCCCGGTCGAGATGATCGTCTTGCCGCCCCACAGCAGCGCGGGGACGAGGTAGGCGAAGGTCTTGCCCGTGCCCGTGCCGGCCTCGGCGATCAGGGTGCCCTGCTCGCTGATGGCGTGCGCGATCGCCTTCGCCATCTCGGTCTGCGACTGGCGCGGCTTGAACGTGCCGACGGCGGGCGCGAGCGGGCCTCCCGCGCCGAAGATGCGGTCGACTTCGGCATCGTACTTGCCGGCAGGTTCGGAAGGCGATTGCGCGGCGTCGAGGTCGGACTCGGACAAGGGGAGGTGATCGGTCAAAATTAACTGCTTAAAAAACGTGGGCTTATGCCGGGACGTCCGGCACCAACTGCATTTTCAGCAGTGTGATGTGGTCCTTCAATTGCAGCTTGCGTTTCTTCAGACGACGCAACTGCAACTGGTCGGCGTGACCGTCGCGGGTCAGCATGTCGATGACCGCGTCGAGGTCGCGATGTTCCACGTCGAGTTCAATAATACGGCGCTGGATCTCCTGGACGTCGATCATGTTAGGCATTTCCGAACAGTTAAGCGTAAAGGGGTGGGAAGACGCATGCCCGCTGGCTCGGGGCGGCGCGCTATTCATTGTTACGGCTTGCAACTCCAGTGCAAACCGGTGCATAGTTTAAACTACACCGTCGTTGCCGCCAACAAAGTCCGGCATGGCGGCATCGGAAAGCCACGTTTATGACCTCATACAAGTTAGAAGCGGGAACCGCGCAGCATATCGGTAACCGCCCCCAGCAGAACGACCGGGTCGCGCTCATGACCGGTGCCCGCGCGCCCGGCTACGTCCTGGCCGTGCTGTCCGACGGCATCGCCGGCGCGGCCGGCGCGGAACAGGTCCTGCACACCGCCAGGCAGGTGTTCGACGAATTCAAGCCGGGCGACCGCCCGTCCGTGGAGCGCTTGCAGCAACTGTTGCGCGACATCGTGCAGGAAACGCATCTGGTCATTAACATGAACGCCGTCACGACACAGGTCCAGACGCACGCCAGCTTCGTCGGCCTCGTGCTGACGCCGCATGGCGAGGCCGTCTGGGCTCATGTGGGCGACTCGCGCCTGTATTACTTCCACGACGGCAAGTGCCTGGCACGCACGAGCGATGCGGCCTATATCGAACACCTCGTGTCCAGCGACCGCCTCCCGCCGGACGCGGCGAAGAATCACCGCAAGTCCAAGCTGCTGTTGAATGTGATGGGCAATAGCCGCAAAGATCCGTTCATCACGTACGGCCAGCGACTCGACCTGGCGGCGAACGATGTTTTCCTGCTGTGCTCGGATGGGCTATGGCATTTCTTCACGGATGCCGAGCTGGGTGCGGTGACCGCGAAGGCCAGCCCCCGTCAGGCGTCCGAGATGCTGATCAACAAGGCCGGTGAGCGGTCGCAGGGCAAAGGCGGGAACTGCAGCATGGCGATCGTCAAGCTGGTCAAGCCCGTGCTCGACCGACCGTAAGCACGACGCCGCTTACTTCCTGGCGTCTGCGGCCTCTTTCGCTTCCTTGGCCGCCCTCTCCGCCTTGCGCTGGGCGACCTTGCGCTGGCGTTCTTCCGACTGGGCCTTGCGCGCCTCGTAGTCGCGCACGTTCTGCGCGCGCTTGGCCGCGTTCGCCGCTTCGTCCTTTTGCTCCGCGCGCAGGCGGGCATTGTGCTCGGCCATGCGTGCGGGCGCCGCCGGCTTGCGCGGCGGCGGCGCCGGCTCGGGCGCGGGCTTGGGCGGTTCGGCCGCAAGGCGCGCTTCCTGTTCCTTGAAGCGCCGTTCCGCCTCGGCCAGGTTGCGGTCGCGCTCCTCGACGATCGCCTGGCGCTTGAAGCGCTCGGCCTGCACCTCGATCGCGCGCTGGGCGGCGAGCGCGCTGCGGCGGCGTTCCTTGGCCTCGTCGAGGCAGTTATTCACGAAAAACTTGTCGTAGCAGACGCGCTCCCGTTCCGCGAAGCGGGCCTCGATCGCCGCGCGCTCGCGCGCGACGGCGGCCAGCTGCTGGTCGGCCTGCGCGACGGACGTCACGGGCGGCGGCGGCACCTCGTGCGGCACCACGTCCTGGCCGGCGCATGCGGCCAACAGCGTGGCCAATGAGGCGGCCACCAGCGCAGCGGACAGTGCACGCAGGCGGGTACGGGTGTCTGTGACGAAGTCTGCTTTCATTCGGTTCCTTTGATCGTTCAGGCCAGCGATTCAGGCCAGTGAATCGGCCGCGCCGCGGCGTTCGGCGAGCATGTATTCACGCGACTGCATCTCAATGATACGCGACACCGTGCGATGGAACTCGTTCGACATCGCGCCCTCGGTGTACAGCAGCTCCGGCTCGACCTCGGCCGACATGATCAGCTTGACCTTGTGATCGTAGAACACGTCGATCAGCCACGTGAAGCGGCGCGCCTCCGACGACATCGCGGCCGACATGCGCGGCACGCCCGACAGGATCACGGTGTGGAACTGGCTCGCGAGTTCCAGGTAGTCGTTCTGCGAGCGCGGGCCGCCGCACAGGGTAGCGAAGTCGAACCAGATCACGCCGCCGGCACGCCGCAGCGCACGCAGCTCGCGCTGTTCGATGTGCACGCGCGGATCCTCGTCGGCCGTGTCGGCGACTTTCGCATATGCCTCGCGCAGCAGCCGGTCGGAGGCCGCGTCCAGCGGCGTGTAATAGGCCTGCACCTGTTCCAGCGCGCGGTGGCGGTAATCGATGCCCGCGTCGACGTTCATGACGTCCAGCTTGTCCTTGATCAGCGCGATCGTGGGCAGCATGCGGTCGCGGTGCAGGCCGTCCGGGTACAGCTTGTCCGGGTCGTAGTTCGACGTCATCACGAACGACACGCCGTTGGCGAACAGCGCCGACAGCAGGTTGTACATGATCATCGCGTCGGCCACGTCGTTCACGTGGAATTCGTCGAAGCAGATCAGGCGGTATTTCCTGGCGATGCGCTTCGCCACTTCGATCAGCGGGTCTTCCACGCCTTTCAGCTCGTCGAGCTGGCGGTGCACGGCGCGCATGAATTCGTGGAAGTGCAGGCGCGTCTTGCGCACGACCGGCACCACCGAGTAGAAGCTGTCCATGAGGAAGGACTTGCCGCGCCCGACGCCACCCCACATGTAGACGCCCTGCGGCACGTCGGGACGGTTGATCAGGCGCTTGAACGCGGACGAGCGCTGCGACTTGTACGCGACCCAGTCGTCGTAGGCCTCCTGCAGGCGGTCGACGGCGCGCTGCTGCGCGGGATCGGACTTGAATCCGCGCTCGGTCAGCGCGTGCTGGTAGTACTCTTGGACGTTCATGAAAAGTGCCGCATAAAGATGGGGGTGGACAGCGACGCCGTCCACCCCCAGTCGGGCTTACGCCCGGTCAACCAGATATCAGAAGTTCAGCGAACGCTTGTCGACGGCGAGCGCGGCTTCCTTGGTCGCTTCGGACAGCGACGGGTGGGCGTGGCAGATACGGGCGATGTCTTCCGACGACGCGCGGAATTCCATCGCGACGACGGCTTCCGAGATCAGCTCCGACGCGACCGGGCCCACGATGTGGACGCCCAGGATTTCGTCGGTCGTCGCGTCGGCCAGGAATTTCACCATGCCCGACGTGTCGCCCAGCGCGCGCGCACGGCCGTTGGCCATGAACGGGAACGTGCCGGCTTTGTAAGCGACGCCTTCCTTCTTGAGCTGCTGCTCGGTCTTGCCGACCCACGCGATTTCCGGCGAGGTGTAGATGACCCACGGGATCGTGTTGAAGTTGACGTGACCGTGCTGGCCGGCGATGCGCTCGGCAACGGCGACACCCTCTTCTTCCGCCTTGTGCGCCAGCATCGGGCCGCGCACGACGTCGCCCACGGCCCAGATGCCCGGGACGTTGGTGCGGCATTCGTCGTCGACGGCCACGAAGCCGCGCTCGTCGAGCTGCACGCCGACGGTCTCGATACCGAGGCCGTTGGTGTTCGGCACGCGGCCGATCGAGATGATCAGGCGGTCGAACGTTTCGCTCTTCGCGGCGCCCGCTGCATCGGCGTATTCCACGGTGACAGAGTTGTCGCCCTTGGTGACGCTGTTGATCTTCACGCCCAGCTGGATGTCCAGGCCCTGCTTGGTGAACAGCTTGTGCGCTTCCTTGGCGATCTGCTCGTCGACCGCGCCCAGGAACGTCGGCAGGCCTTCCAGCACGGTGACCTTGGCACCCAGGCGGCGCCACACGGAACCCATCTCCAGGCCGATCACGCCGGCGCCGATGACGCCCAGCTTGGCCGGGACCGCGTCGACGGTCAGCGCGCCGGTGTTCGACAGGATGACTTTCTCGTCGAACGGTGCGCCCGGCAGTTCGCGGGCGTTCGAGCCGGTGGCGATGATCACGTTTTTCGCGCTGATCGAATCGGTGGTCGGGCCCGACACGTTGACGGCGTAGCCTTCGCCAGCCTTGCCCGCGAGCGTGCCGCGGCCGTGGAAGAAGGTGACCTTGTTCTTCTTGAACAGGTAGACGATGCCGTCGTTGTTGGCCTTGACGACGCCCTCTTTGCGCTTGAGCATCTGGCCCAGGTTCAGCGAGAGACCGGCGACGTCGATGCCGTGCTCGGCGAACGCGTGGCCCGCGTGCTCGAAGTGTTCCGACGATTGCAGCAGTGCCTTCGACGGGATGCAGCCGACGTTGGTGCAGGTGCCGCCCAGTGCCGGGCCGCCCGTGGCGTTCTGCCATTCGTCGATACAGGCAGTCTTGAAGCCCAGTTGCGCAGCGCGGATCGCGGCCACGTAGCCGCCAGGACCGCCGCCGATCACGACGACGTCGAATTGTTTTTCAGTGCTCATTAATCGATTTCCTTTGTATGCCGATCGCACACGTTATTCTTCTGGAACAAATATCCACAACAACAGGTAAATCACGATCCCGAATCCGAACGTGATGGTGAACAGCGTGAACACGAGCCGCCACACCCACGCATCCACGCCCGAGACCCGCGCGAGGCCGCCGCAGACACCGCCCAGCCAGCGGTCGGTGCGCGAGCGGCGCAGGGTGTTCAGCTCGGACGCGAACGTGCCGTCGGCACTCGCGGTCTTGTTCAGGTTCACCGTGGACGAAGACGACAACACTTTCGCCTTCGCCTGTTCGAATTCGGCGTCGGTCAGGGCGCCGGCCTGGTGCAGTTCGTGCAAACGCTTGATTTCATCGGAGATCATGATCATTCCCTTCCATCAGACACAGCACGAGCGCGCCAGGCGGCGCGCCCTTCCGCCCTACGCGGGTCGTCGTGATTACAGGTCGAGCAGCAGGCGGGCCGGATCTTCCAGCGCGTCCTTCATCGCGACCAGGCCCAGGACGGCTTCGCGGCCGTCGATGATGCGGTGGTCGTACGACATCGCCAGGTAGTTCATCGGACGGATGACGATCTGGCCGTTCTCGACGACGGCGCGGTCCTTGGTCGCGTGCACGCCCAGGATCGCCGACTGCGGCGGGTTGATGATCGGGGTCGACAGCATGGAACCGAAGGTGCCGCCGTTCGAGATCGAGAACGTACCGCCGGTCAGGTCTTCCAGCGTCAGCTTGCCGTCCTTGGCTTTCTGGCCGAACTCGCCGATCTTCTTCTCGATCTCGGCGATCGACATCTGGTCGGCGTTGCGCAGGATCGGGACGACCAGGCCGCGCGGCGAACCGACGGCGATACCGATGTCGAAGTAGCCGTGGTAGATGATGTCGTTACCGTCGACCGACGCGTTCAGGATCGGGTACTTCTTCAGCGCGGCGACGGCGGCCTTGACGAAGAAGGACATGAAGCCCAGCTTGACGCCGTGCTCTTTCTCGAACTTGTCCTTGTACTTGGCGCGCATTTCCATGACCGGTGCCATGTTGACTTCGTTGAACGTCGTCAGGATGGCGTTGGTCGACTGCGACTGCAGCAGGCGCTCGGCGATACGGGCGCGCAGGCGGCTCATCGGCACGCGCTCTTCCGGACGGTCGCCCAGGTTCACGGCCGGGGCGGCGACTTGCGGCAGGGCTGCCTTCGGAGCGGCTTGCTGCAGCGGTGCCGGAGCTGCCACAGCCGGTTTGTTGGCGACGGCGGCCAGGGCGTCGCCCTTGGTCACGCGGCCGTCACGGCCGGTGCCGGTGGCGTCGGCGGCGGTCAGGTTGTTGTCGGCCAGGATCTTGGCGGCGGCCGGCATGGCGACGTCGCCTTTCGAGCCGGTGGCGGCAGCGGCAGCGGCCGGTGCGGCAGCGGCTTCGGCAGCGGCGGCCGGAGCAGCGGTCACCTGCAGCGGGCTCACGCCGGCCGAGGCTTCGGTATCGATGATGGCGATGACTTCACCCGAGACGACGGTACCGCCGTCGTTCTTGATGATTTGCACGATCACGCCGGCAGCCGGTGCCGGCAGTTCCAGGACCACCTTGTCGGTCTCGATGTCGATCAGGTTCTCGTCGCGCGAGACGGCTTCGCCGACTTTCTTGTGCCACGACAGCAGGGTCGCTTCGGCGACCGATTCCGACAATTGGGGGACCTTGACTTCGATTTGTGCCATTTAGAAAACTCCGTTTTTGTATTCTGTGCAAAAAACCCCGCGCGATCGGCGCGGGGTCAATGAGCGCTGCTTATTTGGTCAGGACGAAACCCTTGAGCTTCGAGAACGCGGTGTCCAGCAGTTCCTTCTGCTGCGCCACGTGCTTGTCGGTGTAGCCGACGGCAGGCGACGCGGAAGCCGGACGGCCGGCGTACGCCAGGCGCTGGCCAGCTTCCATGCTTTCGAACACGTTGTGCTGGATCTGGAACCACGGACCCTGGTTCTGCGGCTCGTCCTGCGTCCACACCACTTCGGTGGCGTTCGGGAACTTCTTCAGTTCGGCCTGGAACGCCTTGTGCGGGAACGGGTACAGCTGCTCGATACGGATGATGGCCGTGTCCGTCGTGCCGCGGGTCTTGCGTGCGTTGACCAAGTCATAGTACACCTTGCCCGAGCAGACGATCACGCGCTTGACCTTGTTGGCGTCGATCTTGTCGTCCAGTTCGCCGATGACGGTCTGGAAGCCGCCCTTGGCCAGGTCGGTCAGCGGCGAGCCGGCGTCCTTGTTACGCAGCAGCGACTTCGGCGTGAAGATGACCAGCGGCTTGCGGAACTGGCGGACCATCTGGCGGCGCAGCAGGTGGAAGATCTGCGCGGCCGTGGTCGGCTGCACGACTTGCATGTTGTGGTCGGCCGACAGCTGCAGGAAGCGCTCGATACGGGCCGACGAGTGCTCCGGACCCTGGCCTTCGTAGCCGTGCGGCAGCATCATGACGAGACCCGACGCGCGGCCCCACTTCACTTCGCCCGAGGCGATGAACTGGTCGATCACGACCTGCGCACCGTTCACGAAGTCGCCGAACTGGCCTTCCCAGATCGTCAGCGTGTTCGGCTCGGCGGTCGAGTAGCCGTATTCGAAGCCCAGCACCGCTTCTTCCGACAGCACGGAGTCGATGACGGTGAAGTTGGCCTGGTTGTCCGACACGTTCGCCAGCGGCAGGTAGATGCCCTGGTCCCAGCGCTCGCGGTTCTGGTCGTGCAGCACGGCGTGACGGTGCACGAACGTGCCGCGGCCGGCGTCCTGGCCCGACAGGCGGACGGCGTAGCCCGAGGCCAGCAGCGATGCGTAGGCCAGGTGTTCGCCCATGCCCCAGTCGAGGTTCAGCTCGCCCTGGCCCATCTTGGCGCGGTCGGCCAGCACTTTCTCGACGAGCGAGTGCAGCTTGAAGTTTTCCGGCACGGTCGTGATGCGCTGGGCCAGGCGTTTCAGCTCGGTCAGCGGGACGGCGGTGTCGGCGGCGTCGGTCCACTTCTTGTTCAGGAACGGCGCCCAGTCGACGGCGTACTTGTTCTTGAAGTCGGTCAGGACCGGGTCGACGGTGTGCTTGCCGGCGTCCATCGCGGCGCGGTACTCGGCCACGAGCTGGTCGCCGCCGTCGGCGGCGATGGTGCCCTGCGCGGCCAGCTTGTCCGCGTACAGCTTGCGGGTGCCCGGGTGCTTGGCGATCTTCTTGTACATCAGCGGCTGGGTCAGGGCCGGGGTATCCTGCTCGTTGTGGCCCAGCTTGCGGTAGCAGATCACGTCGACGACGATGTCTTTATGGAACTCGGTGCGGTAGTCCATCGCCAGCTGCGAGGCCAGCACGACGGCTTCCGGATCGTCCGCGTTCACGTGCAGCACCGGTGCCTCGATCATCTTGACGACGTCGGTGCAGTACAGCGTCGAGCGCGCGTCGCGCGGGTCGGACGTGGTGAAGCCGATCTGGTTGTTGATGACGATGTGGACCGTGCCGCCCGTGCCGTAGCCGCGGGTCTGCGCCAGGTTCAGCGTTTCCATCACGACGCCCTGGCCTGCGAACGCGGCGTCGCCGTGCACGAGGATCGGCAGGACTTCCTTGCCCTGGCGGTCGCCGCGGCGCTCCATGCGCGCCTTGACGGAGCCTTCCACGACCGGGTTGACGATTTCAAGGTGCGACGGGTTGAACGCCAGCGACAGGTGGACCGGGCCGCCCGGGGTCGAGATGTCGCTCGAGAAGCCCTGGTGGTATTTGACGTCGCCGGCCGGCAGGTCGTCGGCGTGCTTGCCTTCGAATTCCTCGAACAGGTCGGACGGGGCCTTGCCCAGCGTGTTGACCAGGACGTTCAGGCGGCCGCGGTGGGCCATGCCGATGACGATTTCCTGCACGCCGTGCTCGCCGGCGCGGCGGATCACTTCGTCCATCGAGGCGATGAACGATTCGCCGCCTTCCAGCGAGAAGCGCTTGGCGCCGACGTACTTGGTGTGGAGGTAGCGCTCCAGGCCTTCGGCCGCGGTCAGGCGCTCGAGGATGTGCTTTTTCTTTTCAGCGGTGAAGGTCGGGGTCGAACGGATCGACTCGAGCTTCTCCTGCAGCCAGCGCTTCTCGGTCGGATCGCTGACGTACATGAATTCTGCGCCGATGGAACGGCAGTAGGTGTCGCGCAACATGTTCAGCAGGTCGCGCAGCGAGGCTTCTTCCTGGCCGAAGTAGGTGTTGCTGATGTTGAACTTGGTGTCCAGGTCGGCTTCGGTGAAGCCGTAGAAGGCCGGATCCAGTTCCGGGATCGGCGGACGTTCCTGGCGCTGCAGCGGGTCCAGGTTGGCCCAGCGCGAGCCGAGGTAGCGGTAAGCGGCGATCAGCTGGGTCACGGCAACGCGCTTGCGGCCGAGCTCAGCGTCCGGCGATGCGGTCACGGTGCGGATCGGGCCCTGCTTGGCGCGTTCGGCGAACGAAGCGATCACGGACGAGTGGGCCACGTCCGGCTTCGCGGAACCGTCGACGGCGGGCATGTGCTGCATCGCGTCGAAATAGGCGCGCCAGTTGTCGGGGACGGAGCCCGGATTGTTCAGGTACGCTTCGTACAACTCTTCCACGTACGGCGCATTACCGCCGAACAGGTACGAGTTGGCGTTATATTGTTGCATCATTCTTGCTCACCTTTCTTCGCGTTTCGCGAGTATGGGGCGGGTTAATCTAACCTTCCGCGACACGGCCTGACCGGTTAGCGGATCGCACTTACTGCATATCAAGTTGTGGGGGAAGGACTCTTCAGGCAAATCAATGCAGCCGACCTGCCCATTGGCGCACGGTATTGTAACGCAAGGATTGCCCGACCGCCGACCTCGCACCGACATTTTATTCATTCCGATATTACTTTTTTTCACCTTGTCAACTAAATCATGAACCAGCGGTTGACCACCTAAATGATAATCGTTATCATTTGCGTATGCTCCCGACTGGTTCCACATCCTCGACTTCCACCGCGCTGCCCGGCGTGCGGCGTGCCACATTCCTGCGCCAGTTGCATCAATGGCACTGGATCAGTTCCGCCTTGTGCCTGATGGCCATGCTGCTGTTCGCCATCACCGGTTTCACCCTGAACCACGCGTCCCAGATCGAAGCGAAGCCGGCCGTCACACGCCAGAAGGCGGCCTTGCCGCCCGCCCTGCGCACCCAGATCGAGGAATTCGCCGCCGGCCATGCCGACGCGAACGTACCGCTGCCGGCCCCGCTGGCCGACTGGGCCGAGCAAACGTTCCCCGTGCAAGTGCGCGGCGTGCGCGCCGAATGGAGCGAGGAAGATGCCTACGTCGCCCTGCCCCGCCCCGGCGGCGACGCCTGGCTGCGTATCGGCGTGGACGGCAATGCCGAATTCGAAACGACCGACCGCGGCTGGATCTCGTGGCTGAATGACATGCACAAGGGCCGCAACGCCGGTCCCGTGTGGGGCTGGTTCATCGACATCTTCGCCATCGCGTGCGTCGTCTTTTGCGTCACCGGTTTCCTGATCCTGAAATACCACGCGGCCAACCGGCCGTCGACGTGGCCCGTGATCGGCCTCGGCATCGTGCTGCCGATCGTGCTGGCCCTGCTGTTCGTTCACTAATCCCGACCTGAAAGCCCACATGAAACTGTCCCACTCGCTCGCCCTGACCCTGCCGCTCGCCTCGAGCTGGGCGATGGCCGCCGACCTCACCGTCAAGTTCGAACTGCCGCAGCTGAACGTGGCGGAGTACCACAAGCCCTACGTCGCGATCTGGATCGAGCGCGCGGACCAGAGCGTCGTGAACACGCTGGCCGTGCTGTACGACGTCAAGAAGCGCGACAACGCGGGCACCAAGTGGGTCAAGGACCTGCGCACGTGGTGGCGCAAAGCGGGCCGCGACGTCACCCTGCCGATGGACGGCGTGAGCGGCGCGACGCGTACGGCGGGCGTGCAGACGATGACCTTCCCGGCCGCCCGCGCCGGCCTGGACAAGCTGCCGGCCGGCGACTACAGGCTCGTGTTCGAAGCCGCGCGCGAAGCGGGTGGCCGCGAAGTCGTGCGCCTGCCGTTCCACTGGGAGCCGAAGTCGAACGTGGCCGCCGCGTTCGCGGGCAAGGAAGAACTGGGCGCGGTGTCGCTCACCATCCAGTAAGGAGACCAGCATGCACATCAAGCAGATCGCCATCGCCCTCGCCCTGGCCGGCATCGCCTGCGCGGCGCAGGCCCACCGTCCGTGGATGATCCCGAACACGAGCCTCATCGAATCCGACCGCGGCGAAGCCTGGGCGACCATCGACGCCGCCATCTCGGAAGGCCTGTTCGAAGACGACCACATGCCGCAGAAGCTGGACGGCCTCACGGTCACCGACCCGGACGGCAACACGGCCCCGGCGCCGGCCGCGACGCTCGGCAAGCACCGCTCCACCGTCGACATCCGCCTCCCGAAGGACGGCACCTACCGCGTCACCCTGGCGGCCGTGAACGTGATGGGCTCCTATAAACTGAACGGCGAAATGAAACGCTTCCGCGCCACCGAGCAGACCGTCAAGAACGAGATCCCGGCCGGCGCCACCGAAGTGCGCAGCATGACGATGGTGCAGCGCCAGGACACGTTCGTTACCCTGAACAAGCCGACGGCGGCCGCGCTGAAGCCGACCGGCTCGGGCCTGGAACTGGTCGCGCTGACGAATCCGACCGAGCTGCGCGCCGGCGAAAAGGCGAAGTTCCGCTTCCAGCTGGACGGCAAGCCGCTCGCGAACTTCCCGTTCAGCCTGATCCCGGGCGGCGTGAAATACCGCGGCACCCTGAACGAAGTGCGCCTCACCACGGACGCGAACGGCGACGCGAGCTTCACCCTGCCCGCGCCGAACATGTACTGGCTGAGCGCCGCATATCCCGCCAACGCGCCGCGCGGCATGGACGGCCCGGCGAAGCGCTACAGCTACTCGGCCACGTTCGAGATCCTGCCGGAGTGACTTTGACCGACCGCGCCGTCCTCATCCCGCTCGACCTCGATCCGGCCGTGCCGCCGCCTGGGAGCCGCATCCACACGTTCGAAGGCACGAGCATGGGGACGACGTGGTCGGTACGCATCGCCGCCGGCCGCATCGACGATCCGCGCCCCGCGCTGCAGGCCGAACTGGATGCGATCGTCGCCCAGATGAGCCACTGGGAACCCGGCTCGCTGCTGTCGCGCTACAACCGCGCACCGGCCGGCACGTGGGTCGACCTGCCCGCGCAATTCTTCGACGTGGTCGACTACGCGCTGTGGGCGTACATGGCCAGCGGCGGCGCCTACGATCCGGCCGCGGGCGCGCTCGTCGACCTGTGGGGCTTCGGCGCCGCGCGACGCTACGATCACACGGGCTTCTACGCCCCGACCGACGCCGCCATCGAACACACGCTGGATCAACGCGCCGCGGCGCGCCTGTCGTTCGACCGCGACCAGCGGCGGCTGCTGCAGCCGGGCGGCATTCGGCTCGACCTGTCCTCCATCGCGAAAGGGTATGCCGTCGACCGTCTTGCGCAGTGTCTCGAACGGCACGGCGTGCGCCACTACCTCGTCGAAGTGGGCGGAGAGCTGCGCGGCGCGGGCGTGAAGCCGGACGGGCATCCGTGGTGGGTCGAGGTCGAGGGTGTGCCAGATAGCGCGGCGCCGCAGGCCGTCGTCGCACTGCACGGTTTATCGATTGCCACCTCCGGCGACTATCGCCAGTATTTCGAACACGGCGCGCGCCGCGTGTCGCACACGCTGGACCCGCGCACGGGCCGGCCTGTCGCCAACGACGTCGCGTCCGTGACGGTGCTGGCGCCCACGTGCATGGAAGCCGACGCGCTGTCGACCGTCCTCACGGTGCTGGGGCCCGACGACGGCGTCGCGTTCGCCGAGGCGCGCGCGCTGGCCGCACGGGTCCTCGTGCGGCGTGCGGGCACGCTGGAAGAGATCGCGACGCCGGCTTGGAAGGCGCTGCTGCAATGACGACGGAACCGCTGCGCTTCGCGGGCGCGCTGGCCCTGTCCCTGGGCTGGATCGGACTGTCCTTCAACATGTGGCGCGCCCACCGCAACGGCAATGCCGCGGACACGAAAGATGCCGACTGGCTCGTCGTCCACGCCAGCCAGACGGGCAGCGCGGACCTGCTCGCAAAGCGCAGCGCGGAGCTGCTGGCGACGGGCGGCCTGGCCGCGCGCGCCGTGTGCATCTCCGCGCTCGACCGCGACCGGCTCGCGTCCGCCACGCGCGTGCTGTTCATCGCCAGCACGTACGGCGAAGGCGACGCACCCGACACGGCCGCGCAGTTCGCGGGCCGGTTGATGGCGGCCGGTCTCGATTTGTCCCACCTGCACTATGCCGTGCTCGCGCTGGGCGACAGGAACTACGCGAATTACTGCGGCTTCGGCCGCGCGCTCGACGCGTGGCTCGCACAGCAGGGCGCGACGCGCCTGTTCGACCGCATCGACGTCGACCGCGGCGACGTTCAGGCGCTCGCGCAATGGCAGCACCACGTGGGCCGCCTGGCGGGCACGGACGACGCACCGGACTGGGACGCGCCCGCGTACGGCGACTGGCGCATCGTTGCGCGCACGCTGGAAAATCCCGGCAGTGCGGGCGCGCCGTTGTACCGCGTCGCGCTCGAACCCGCCGGCGGCGCGCTGCCGGCGTGGGAAGCGGGCGACCTCGCCCAGGTCAGCCCGCCGGCCGATCCCGAGCACCCGCGCGAGTACTCGATCGCATCGCTGCCGATGGATGGCCGGCTCGAACTGCTCGTGCGCCTGCAGCGGCGGGAAGATGGGAACGTCGGCGCTGCGTCCGGGTGGTTATGTGGGCAGGCAGGCGTCGTGCGCCTGCGCCTGCGCGCGCACGAGCGCTTCCGCCTCGGCACGAATGCGCAGCGCCCCCTGATCGCCATCGGCAACGGCAGCGGCCTGGCCGGCCTGCGCGGCCTGCTCAAGGCCCGCATCGTCGCGGGCCGGATCGATAACTGGCTGCTGTTCGGCGAGCGCAACCAGGTCCACGATTTCCTGCTGCGCGACGAGCTGCAGGCGTGGCGAGAGAACGGCCAACTGGCGCACCTCGACCTCGCGTTCTCGCGCGACCAGGCCGAGCGCCGCTACGTGCAGGACGTATTGCGCGACCGGGCCGACCGCCTGCGCGAGTGGGTGGAACGCGGCGCCGCGATCTATGTCTGCGGCAGCCTGCAGGGCATGGCCGGCGGCGTGCACGAGGCCTTGCAAGCCATCCTCGGCGCGCCCCGGCTGGAGCAGCTTGCGGCCGAGGGCCGCTACCGCAGGGACGTGTACTGAGCGTTTACTGAGCGCCCGCCGCCACGGTCGTGGCGTCGATGTCGGCACCCCACGGATCGCGCAGCGCGACCGGCTTGCCGTCCGCGGCAAAATCCATGATCACGTCCCTGTCGCCCGCATAGCGCGGCCACGCGGGCAGCTTGCGGCCGTTCGGGTCGCCCTTCTTCGCGAAGTTCACGAGGTAGGCGCTCATCGCGCGGCCCATCGCCACGTCCTTCTTCGTGACGGCATCGCCGTACTTGACGTCGACCGTGTCGAAGAAATACGGGATGTCGCTCGCGTGCTGCGCGCCCGTCCTGCCGATGCTGTCGGCCACGTACGAGAAGCGGTATGCGTACACGGGCACGCCCTGGGCGGCGAGGCGGCCGGCGAGGCTGCGCGCGCCCGCGACCATGAAGCCCGTCCTGCCGCCGATGTCGGCACTCGTCGCGCCGATCATCACGGGCACTTTCGCAAAGCGGCCGGACGCGAACGCGGCGCCCGTCTCGACGGCCACCTTGCCGTCCGCGAACGGGCCGGCATACGTGGCCGGATTCTGCGGCGCGCGGTTGGCCAGGTTCATGCCGTCGACGACCTGCTCGGCCGGCAGCGCGCGCAGTTTATCCAGCGCCTGCGGGTCGTCGGCCGCGATGCCCTTGGCTTGTGCGAAGTTGACGCCGACCTGCTCGACGCTTGCCAGCCCCGGATCGGCGGACTTGCCGTCGCCGCCGGACAGCACGACGGCCTTCGCGAACAGGCCCTGTGCCTGGGGTGACGCCAGCAGCGCGTTGACCGACATGCCGCCGGCCGATTCGCCGATGATCGTCACGTTGGACGCATCGCCGCCGAACGCCGCCACGTTGCGCCTGACCCACTGCAGCGCCGCGATCTGGTCCATGAAAGCGTAGTTGCCGACAGGTTCGCCATGCGCCTGCTGCGTGAGCTGCGGATGCGCGAAGAAGCCGAAGCGGCCCAGGCGATAGTTGAAACTGACCAGCACGACGCCCTGCTTCGCGAGCGCGGCACCGGAGTACGTCGGCGGCGACGACCCGCCGTTGACGAAGCCGCCGCCATAGATCCACACGATCACGGGCAGCTTTCCGGACGCCTTCGCCTTCGCCGGACGCCACACGTTCACGTACAGGCAGTCCTCGGCCGGCGGCGTGCCGAGCGGCGCCGCGTCGCTGGGGAAAGGCAGTTGCATGCAGTCGTGGCCGTATTCGGTCGCTGCGCGCACGCCGGTCCAGGCGGCGGCCGGCTGCGGCGCGCGCCAGCGCAGGTCGCCCACCGGCTTTGCTGCGAACGGGATGCCCTTCCAGCTGGCCACGCCCTTGTCGACGGCGCCCTGGACCTTGCCGGTATCGACGGTGACGACGGGACCGCTCGCGGCCTGCGCGGCAGAGGCGAAGGTAGTTAGCGCTAACACGAGCAGGGATGGCAGGGTCGGGCGTGGCATGGTGTCTCCTTGTTGTGGGTATCGAATGCATCCCGATGCTAATGACCGTATGGCAACCCGTCAATGGAAACCTCGCATTGTGCCGTAAGTACGGAGCAACAAATAAATAAATTCATCAAAAATATCTCGCATTCTCACGAGAAAAATGATTAAATCATCAAATTGATTGCTATAAGGCAATATTATGAACATCATGACGCCACCACGAGAAGCCATGCATATGATCACCCCTGCCCCGGTCACGTCCCGGGACGACCTTGCCCATGCCGCGCTGGATGCCATCAACCGCGCCCAGGCCGTGATCGAATTCGGTCTCGACGGCCGCATCCTGCACGCCAACCAGAACTTCCTCGACGCGCTCGGCTACGAGCTGCACGAAGTCGTCGGGCAGCCGCATGCGCTGTTCTGCGAACCGGAGTACGTGCGCTCGCAGGCGTACCGCGACTTCTGGAAGCACCTGGCCGCGGGCGAATACCACGCGGGCGAGTTCAAGCGCGTGGCCCGCGACGGCAGCCCGGTGTGGATCCACGCCACCTACAACCCGATCTTCGATACCGACGGCAAGCCCGCGAAGGTCGTCAAGTTCGCCACCGACATCACGGCGGCCAAGCTGCGCAACATCGACTTCGAAGGCAAGATGGCCGCGATCGACCGCACCCAGGCCGTCATCGAATTCGATTTGCAGGGCAATGTGCTGCGCGCGAACGCCAACTTCCTCGCCGTGACGGGCTATACACTCGACGAGGTGCGCGGCCGCCACCACCGCATGTTCTGCCTGCCGCAGCACGCGCGCTCGGCCGAGTACCTCGCGTTCTGGGAACGGCTCGGGCGCGGCCAGGCCGACACCGGCGAATACCAGCGCGTGACGAAGGACGGCCGCACCGTGTGGATTCTCGCCGCGTACAACCCGGTCTTCGACGCGGACGGCAAGCCCATCAAGATCGTCAAGTTCGCCACCGACATCACGGCGCGCAAGCGCCTCGCCGCCGAGACCCGCGGCCAGCTGGACGCCATCGGCCGCTCGCAGGCCGTGATCGAATTCGACCTGCACGGCAACGTGCTGGCCGCGAACGACAACTTCCTGCGCACGCTGGGCTACCTCGAGGACGAGGTGGCCGGCCGCCATCACAGCATGTTCTGCGACGAGGCGCTCATCAAGAGCGCCGAATACCGGAACTTCTGGTCCGACCTGGCGCGCGGCCAGTTCCAGTCCGGCCGCTTCCGCCGCCGCGGCAAGCACGGCGCCGACATCTGGATCCAGGCCACGTACAACCCGATCCTCGACGCCGACGGCAAGCCCTATAAAGTCATCAAGTTCGCGATGGACGTGACGGAGCAGGTGCACCGCGAAGAGCAGCTCGGCGCCAAGATCAAGGCGATGTCCGGCGTGCTGGCCGATCTGTCGCAATCGATCGCCTCCATCGCCGACGGCTCGCAGCAGTCGGCCGGCCTGGCGGTGCAGACGCGCGACCAGGCCGCCGAAGGCAGCACGCTGCTGGCGCGTTCGAAGGATGCGATTCTCGCGATCCAGAAATCGTCCGACGACGTGCACGAGATCATCGACACGATCAGCGACATCGCCAGCCAGACGCACCTCCTCGCGTTCAACGCGGCGATCGAGGCGGCGCGCGCGGGCGAGCACGGCACCGGCTTCTCCGTCGTCGCCAACGAGGTGCGCAAGCTGGCGGAAAAGTCCGCGCTGGCGGCGCGCGAGATCGCGAAGCTGATCAACGAGACGGCAGCCCGCGTGGGCGAAGGCACGCGCCTCGCCGGCGACGTGGAAGATGCATTCGGCCGCATCGTGCGCTCGGTCGCCGCGACGAGCGAATCGATCGCCCGCATCCACGCCTCGACGAGCGCGCAGGCCAGCGCCACGCGCGACGCGTCCGCGCTTCTGGCCGAGCTGGAACGCGTCGCGACGGAGCACTGACATGCGCCTGGCGGAAGTGCGCATCGACGCCGTGGACGTGGGCATCGCGGCGGCGGCCGTCGTGCAGGCGTTGCCACAGGCGGACGCGATCGAGGCACCGCCGCGCCGCGCGGGTGCGCTGGCCGGCGTCGTGGACCACGGCGGCGTGCTGGTGCCCGTCGTCGACCTCGCGCGCTGGGTCGGCACGGGCGAACGGCAGGACGGGCCGCACACCCGCATCCTGGTCCTGCGCGACGGCACACGCATGCTTGGGCTGCGCGTATCGGCCGTCGGCGGCCTGGTGGACGTGGCGCCGCACGGCATCACGCGCCTGCATCACGACGACGATGCGGACGAGGTGTTCCACAGCGTCGTCCGGTCGCCGGAGACGGGGCGTGTCCTGAACGTGCTGGACGTGGGCAGGCTGGCCGCACTGGCCTGCGCGTGGCACGGCGGCGCGGCATTGGCGTCCGACGCGCCTGCGCCACCGGCCGCGCATGACAGGCGGACGTATGCCGTGCTCGATGCGGGCGCGCTGCGCCTGGGCGTGCCGGCCGGCGCACTCGCGGAAGTGATCCCCATGCCGTCACGCGCCGCGATCGGCGACGGCGCGTGGTGCACGTGGCGCGGCCGGCACCTGGCGATCGTGCCGCCGGCCGCGGTCGATCCCGGCCTCGTGGAGGACGGCGCCGGCCTGCTCGCCGTGCTGGAACACGAAGGCCTCGCGCTCGGCGTGCCCGTGCGCGCGACCCTGCACCTCGCGGATTTCGTTCCGGCCGCGACGGTCTACGACGATGATGGCGCCGAGGTCCGGCTGGTCGACGTGGCGGCGCTGTTCGACCGTCGGCCCGAGGCGGCCTTGTCCCGGTCCGCGCACGAAGCCGCCCCGGCCTCGAACGGCGCCGGCAAGCCGAACGGCGCCGCGTACGTCGTGTTCGACGCAAACGGCCTCGCCGCCACGCCGCTCGACGCGCTGGAACGCGTACTGCCGCTGGTCGACACGCCCGGCACGACGATGCGCTGGGGAGACGCCGCCATTCCCGTCGTCGACCTGCGCCGCCCGAACCACGTGCCGGCGGAAGAAGGCCAGGTGCTGATCGTGCGCGCTGGCGCGGGCCACGGCGCATGCGTGGTCGCGCGCGTGCACGTGATGATTCCGGCCGGCGGCGGACGGCTGTTCCGCCTCGGTGCGGGCGCGTTCATCACGACGGGCGACGGGCGCGAACAGGCCAGCTACCGCATCGTCGACCTGACCACGTATTGCTAACACAAGTATTAGTTGTGCCGGCGAGGGGCCGATGCCAGCATCGCTGTCCCAACCCTTTGCTGGAGACACCATGACCGGACGCGCGCTCGCCACCCTGCTCTTTTCCGCCCTGCTCACGACCACCGCCAGCGCAGCGGACGGCGGCTGGCGCACCGGCTGGTCGTCCGCGCCCGATTCGGCCGGACCGGCACTGCCCGCGCAGACGCTGCGCCAGGTCGTACGCACGAGTACGAAAGGCACCCGCGTGCGCATCCGCCTCTCGAACCTGTACGGCACGCAGCCGCTGACCGTGGGTGCCGCGCACGTTGGCCTGTCCGCAGGCGGTGCGCGCGTGGCTGCCGGCAGCGATCGTCCGCTGCTGTTCGGCGGGCGGCCCGCGGTCACGATCGCGGCCGGCGGCAGCGTGCTGTCCGATCCCGTCGACCTCACCGTCGCCGCGCTGCAGCCGCTGGCCGTGAGCCTGTACCTGCCCGCGCCGGTGGCCGTGTCGACGGTCCACGGCTTCGTGCTGCGGCCGACGTACCTGAAGGCGGCCGGCGACGCCACCGGCGCCGCCGACTTCCCCTCCGCGGCCACGGACGACAACCTCTACTTCCTCAGCGACGTGGAGGTCCTCGGACCGGACACGGGCCGCACGCTGGCCGTCGTCGGCGACTCGATCGCGGACGGCGTCGGCGCCAGCAGCGCCGACGTGGCGGGCTGGCCGGACGCGCTGGCCGCCCGCCTGCAGGCCGAGCCGGCGCTGCCGGCCATCGGCATCGCGAACCAGGGCATCGCGGGCAACCGCATCCTGAACGATGCGTCGAAGCCGTACGTGGGCCCCAGCGCCTTGAATCGCTTCGACCGCGACGCCCTCGACAAGCCCGGCGTGCGCTGGGTGCTGCTGCACGAAGGCGTCAACGACATCACGGCGGCGCGCCTGCTGGCCGCGCCGGCCGACCGGGTCACGGTCGAGCAGATCGAGGCCGGCATGCGCAAGCTGGCCGAGCGGGCCCGCGCGCGCGGCGTGAAGATCTGGGCCGGCACCCTGCTCCCGTTCGCCGGCACGAAGGACTTCTGGTCCGCGGACGCGGAGCGCGACCGCCTGGCGCTGAACGCGTGGATCCGCACGGCCGGCGTGTTCGATGCCGTCGTCGATTTCGACGCCGCCCTGCGCGATCCGGCCGATGCAACCCGCCTGAATCCCGCCTACGACAGCGGCGACCATCTGCACCCGAACGACGCCGGCTACCGCGTGATGGCGCAGCAGGTCGACGTGCGCCTGCTCCGTCCCTGAACGGAGCACGTTACACAACAGAAATAGAACGGTCGTACGAAATAGTGTATGCTTCGGCTCCCGCCGACCCCGGCCGTCCGGCCCGGGGGCGGGCTACGAATCGATACTTGGAGTGAGACCGATGAACCAGAAACACCTGACCCTGCTCGTCGCCCTGGCCCTGGGCGCGTCTCTCGACGCGACCGCCTCCGGCTACCGCTTCGGCTCCCAGAGCGTGTCCTCCCAGGGCACGGCGGAAGCCAACGGCGCCGAAGCCGCCGATGCATCCACCATCTTCGCCAACCCGGCCGGCCTGTCGCGCCTGGAAGGCCGCCAGATCGTCGGCGGCGTCACCGCCGTCGTCCCGCATTCGACGTTCGAGGATGCCGGCTCGACCCGCTTCACCAAAACGTCCACCGGCGGCGTGAAGTCGCAGGACGACTATGCGCCGAGCGTCGTCGCCGCCCCGACGCTGTACTACAGCCAGAAGATCGACAGCCAGTGGACGGCCGGCGTCGGCGTGTTCGTCCCGTACGGCACCAAGCTGGATTACGACGACAACTGGTCGGGCCGCTACTCGCTCACCAACATCAAGCTGGAATCCATCAACATCAACCCGTCGGTGGCGTTCAAGCTCTCCGAGCAGCACAGCTTCGGCTTCGGCATCGACATCGAACACATGAAGGCGAGCCTGCGCCAGGGCGTGGACGTGCCGGGCTCGATCGCCGCCGCGCAGGCCGCCGGCAGCGGCGCCGCGCTGGTGCGCCAGATCGCTGCGCTGGGCGGCAACCCGGCCGCGCTGGCGACGGCCGGCGACGCGCACGCGGGCCTGGAAGGCAAGGACTGGGGCTATGGCTTCAACCTGGGCTATATGTACTCGCCGACGCCGGACACGCGCTTCGGCATCGCCTACCGCTCGTCGATCAAGCATGAACTGAAAGGCGGCGCGGTGTGGGACTTCTCGACCGTCACGAGCGACGCCGTCGTCAACAAGGTGCTGCAGGGCGCGTCGCACCACGCGGATTCCGCCGTGCGCGTGGACGTCAGCACGCCGGAGACGCTGTCGCTGAACGCCTTCCACCAGTTCGACGCGAAATGGGCCGGCATGGCCGACGTGACCTGGACGCGCAACTCGCGCATGCAGGACATCGACATCCAGTTCGTCGGCACCAACGAGGGCGACCTCGTGATCCGCCAGCAGTGGAAGAACACCGTGCGCGTGGCGCTGGGCGCGAACTACGCCCTGAACGACGCCGTGCTGCTCCGCGCGGGCATCGCCCACGACGACGCCCCGGTCCGCGGCGACACGCTCCGCCACGCCGCGCTGCCGGACGCCGACCGCCTGCAACTGTCGTTCGGCGCGAACTGGAAGCTGACCCCGGCCTCGTCGCTGGACCTGGCCTACAGCTGGCTGCACTTCAACGACGCGAGCGGCAACTACACCAACAACTGCAATCCGGTGATGGCCGGCTGCACGGGCAACGGCGAGACGACGCGTGGAACGTGGAAGACCCGCATGCAGTTGATTGGCCTCGCCTACAACTACAAGTTCTGACGCGCGACGTGCGCGGATGACCGGCCGGCACCTCACAAGGGTGCCGGCTTTTTTATTGAATGTTACAACTTGGTCGAATCGAACCCGACCCGCACCGCGCCCCAATGCTTCCCGCCGATCTCGAACGGCATCGACAGGTCGTTGATCACTTCCCCCGTATCGCGCAGATAGGTCTGGAACAGGAACGGCTTGCGGTTGGCGGCCAGCTTCGCGCCCACCGGGTCGTCGAAGATGCGCTTGTTGCGGCAGTAGACGAGATCGTGCTCGCGCCGGCCCGTCGGGGTCTGCGAGAACTTGCTGTTGTGGGTCGGCGCATAGCCGCGGTTGTCCACGGCCAGCGCGTACGTGCACCCCGGCAGGTCGGACAGGACGCGATCGAACAGCGCCTGCAGGTCGCGCTCCACGGTGCCGTCATAGCCCGTCGTGAAGCGCGGCGGGTCGGAGCCTTCGATCGGCCGGTACTTCTGGTCGAAGATGTCCACGCCCCGCGCCAGGTGGCCGGCGAGGCAGCGGCCGACGGCGTCGCGCAGCTGCGTCGTCGCTTCGACGAGGCCGTCGAACGTCGTGCCGCCCGTGCGGAACTCGGCCAGCACGCCCTGCATTTCCTCGGTGGTGGCGCGCACCTCGTCGACACGGCGCGACGCGTCGGCCATCGACTTGCCCGCCTCCGACGCGTTCGTCGCCATGTCCGTGACCTGGCGGCCGATCGACTGGTTGATGCTGTCCAGCGACTGCATCGCCACGGCCATCTCGTTGACGGTGCCCGTCATGCGCTCGAAATCCGCGACGAAGGTCTTGAAGTGGCCCGCCGCCGACCCGATTTCGCGCGCCGAGACGTTCACGCCTTCCAGGATCTGCTGGGTGGCGCCCGTCGTCGACTCGACGAGCGTGCGCATCTCGCTGTTGACGCCCGCGATCTTGCTCGTCTCCTCGTTGACCAGCTGCGACAGGCGCCGCACTTCGGCCGCCACGACGGCGAAGCCGCGCCCGGCCTCGCCCGCGCGCGCCGCCTCGATCGCGGCGTTGATGGCCAGGAGGTTGGTCTGGTTGGCGATGCGCTGGATGATGCCGCCGAATTCGCTGATGGAGCGGGCATGGTGGTCCAGCTGCCCGACGGTGCGGGCGAAGCCGTCCACTTTTTCCTCGATCGCGCGCATGCGCGCTTCCAGGTGCGACAGCTCGTCCATCGACGCGCGCGCCACGGCCAGGTTACGGCCCGCCGTCCCCGCGATGTCGTCCGTGCCGGCCTTGACGCTGGCCGACAGCGCCGTCACCTCGCGCGCCGACGCCGCGAGCTCGCGCGACGCGGTGTACTGCTGGCGCGCCTTGTCGAGCGACTGGTCGACCTCCTTGCGCAGGCGCGCCGCGTTGATCGCCGTGCGGATGCTGCCGTCGCGCGCATTGAGCACGAGGCTGCGCACGCGGGCCGTCATGCCGGACCGTCCGGTCGGCGCGAACGCCGACGCGGACGGAATCAGCGTCGTTTTCAACCAATTCAACATTACTTGTCTCCCGGGTAGTCGGCTCTATTAGTTCGACGGCCGATTTTTTATTTGAGGAAAATATAGCTGCATTCTGGACACATGTCATCATTCGCGAAAAATCAATACTCTGTCTAGCCAAATCGGGTAGACCACCGCTACCACGTCGTATTTACCACACGAATATGTCCTAGAATGCTACTTCGTCAATTCCTGCCGGTTAACGCTTTGAAGTTCTCCATCGGCCACCGCCTGTTTGCCTCCGTCCTGCTGGCGATCCTCGCCGTGGCCGCATGTGCCGTGTTCCTGCTGCGCCAGAACGTGCTGGCCGGCTTCGGCGACTATGCCGCGGGCATCGAACTGGACCGCCTGGAAGAGCTGTCGACCACGCTCGCGCGCCGTTACCGCGCCGGCAACGGCTGGGGTTTCATTCCCGCTACCGACCGCCAGGACTGGATCGCGCAGGAGCTCGCGCGGCTGCAACGATTGCGCGAGGATGGGGTACCTTCCGTCACGCCGGTTGCGCCGGTCGCACCCGTGCCGCCCGCGCCGCCGGCCCCGCCGCTGCCGCCGCTGCCCGGCCCCCGCGTGGCGGACGTCCGCATCGTACCCGACCTGCCCAAGGTTCCAGACCCGGGCCCGTTGCCGCTGGCACGCCGCGTCTCGCTGCTCGATGCGCAGGGCGCGTGGCTCGCGGGCCGCCGTCCGGGCCCCGACGCCGCCACGGTCCGGCGCGCGCTCGAGGTGGACGGCCGCACGGTCGGCTATCTCGCCGTCACCCGCGACGCCCGCCCCGGCGACGCCCTGGCGTATGCCTTCCTGCAGCAGCTCACCAGCAGCCTGTGGCAGATCGTCGCGCTCGCGGTGGGACTCAGCGCCCTCGCCGCCGTGCTGCTGGCGCGCCACTTCCGCAGCCCGATCCGGCAACTGGCCGCGGGCAGCCGGGCGCTGTCCGAAGGTCATTTCGACCTGCGTCTCCCCGCGCAGCGCAGCGACGAACTGGGCGACCTCGCGCGCCACTTCAACGCCCTCGCGGCCCGGCTCGCCAACGCGGAACAGGCGCGCCGCCAGTGGGTCGCGGACACGTCGCACGAACTGCGCACGCCGCTGGCCGTGCTGCGCGCCCAGCTGGAAGCGCTGCAGGACGGCGTGCGCAGCGCCACGCCGGACACCCTCGACGCCATGCTGCGCCAGGTGCTCGCGCTCAATAAACTGATCGACGAGCTGTACGCGCTGGCTAGAGCCGACGTTGGCGCGCTCGAATGCCGGCCGGTCGCACTCGACGTGTGGACCCTCGCGTGCGCCGAGGCCCACGGCTGCGCAGAACGCTTTGCGCAGGCCGGTCTCACGCTCGACCTCGGCCCCGGCCCGGCGGCGCCGCAGGTCATGGCGGACCCCGACCGCATGCGCCAGGTGCTCGCCAACCTGTTCGAGAACAGCCTGCGCTACACGGCGCCCGGCGGCCGCGTCCACCTGCATGCGCAGGACGACGTGGGCGGCCTCCACCTGCACCTGGACGACAGCGCGCCCGGCGTACCGGCCGCCGCGCTGGCGCACCTCGGCGACCGTTTCTATCGCGTCGACGCCTCGCGCAGCCGCGCCCACGGCGGCGCCGGCCTCGGGCTCGCGCTGTGTCGGCGCCTCGTGGAAGCGCAGGGCGGCACGCTCGCCTTCGCGCATGCGCCGCTGGGCGGCCTGCGCGCCACGATCACGCTGCCCCGCGCGGGAGACCATGCATGAGCGGACGCATCGTCATCGTCGAGGACGAACCGGAACTGGCCGCGCTGGTGGCCGACTACGCGCGCGCGGCCGGCTACACGGCCGACGTGTTCGGCGACGGCGGCGCCGCGCTGGACGCGTTGCGCCGCGATCCGCCCGCACTGGTCGTGCTCGATTTAATGCTGCCGGGGCTGGACGGCCTGTCGCTGTGCCGCGCGCTGCGCGCCGACGCGAACCCGTTATTGGCCGACCTGCCCGTCGTGATGGTGACGGCGCGCGTGGAAGAAATCGACCGCCTGCTGGGCCTCGAGGCGGGCGCCGACGATTACCTGTGCAAGCCGTTCAGCCCGCGCGAACTCGTCGCCCGCATCAAGGCCATCCTGCGCCGCGCGGGGCGCCCCGCACCGGTCGTCGCCGTCGACACGGCGGCCCGCCGCATCGCCATCCACGGCAAGGCGCTCGACCTGACGCCGACCGAATACGGCATCCTGGCCGCGCTGGCGCGCCGGCCGGGCCAGGTCTTTTCGCGCGCCCAGCTGCTCGACCTCGCGCGCGAGGGCAACGCGAGCCTCGACGTGACGGACCGCGCCATCGACACCCACGTCAAGAACCTCAGGCGCAAGCTCGACGCCGCGCTGCCGGGCGTGGACGCCATCCGGTCGATCTACGGGCTGGGCTACCGCTTCGACCTCTGAATCGCGGTCTTCATTTTTTCTCCACAATCGGGATGCACGATACCGACATGGCCCGCCGCGTCGTGCGGACCACGACAAGGAGAAGACGATGAAAGCCACCATTCCCGGCATCCTGCTGGGCGCCGTCATGCTGCCGGCGCTGGCGCAGACCCCGGACGAGCACGTCCACGTGAGCATCCACTGCAAGACCACCACCGGCAAGTGCAAGGCTCCACCGGTGCCCCCTGCCCCGCCCGCGCCTCCCGCGCCGCCGGCGCCGCCCGCACCGGACGCCGCCGAAGCGGGCGTACTGCCGACGCTCCCCGCCCTGCCCGCGTTACCGGCCATCCCCGCGCCGCCGCCGCCGCCGAAGCTGCCGCCGGTCCCGGCCGAGGCACACGCAGCCTGCGCGACGAAGGCGGCAGGCAGCGCCCTCACGTGGGACCTGGGCGGGGGCGAAGTCATGAAAGGCGTCTGCGCGAAACGCAACGGCAAGACGGTGTTCGTGCTGCGCAGCTACGAGCTGAACGGATAACGGGGACGGACCGGCGTACTCGACGCGCATGCCGCGTTTGCGGTATGCTGGCCCGCATGTCCGATCCCGTCCCACCCCTGCCCGACCCGCGGCCGCTGCCGCCCATCGAACCCGCGCTGGAAGATTGCTGCGGCTCCGGCTGTCCGAACTGCATCTTCGACGTCTACCAGATGCTGCTTGCCAATTACAAGGAAGCGCTGGCGGCGTGGGAGGCGCGGCATCCGGAAGCGGCGGGAACGCCTGCCCCGGATTGACCGCGTGCTGCCGTCCGTTTATCCGTTGACTCGCGCCAAATTGCCATAAACTGCGCTCTGTCACCATGCCTCGTCACTCAACGACGGAGGCATCATGACGATCGACGCATACCTGCAAATCGACGGCATCAAGGGCGAGTCAACGGACGACAAGCACAAGGGCTGGATCGAAGTCTTCAAAGTGACAGGCAGCGTTCATCAGCCACGAGCCGCTGTCGTCTCCACGGCCGGAGGCATGACGACCGGCAGAGCCTCACTCTCGGACATTACGTTCGAGAAGCTGGCCGATGTCGCATCCCCGATACTTCATCAACACTCTGCGATGGGGAAAACGATTCCCAAAGCCGTGTTCGAATTCATGCGTGCCGATGGAGACGGAAAGCCCATTTGCTACTACCGGCTCACGCTGGACAATGTGATGATTTCCGGTGTCACGTTCAACAGCGGCGTCGGCGGTACGATCAACGAAATGGTTCACCTGGCGTATTCGAAGATCAAATGGGAATACGTCAAGCAAAGCGTACGAGGCGGGGTCGAGGGCAACACGATGGGCGGCTGGGATTGCGCTGCCCACAAATGCGCTTGAGCGAGGCTGGCCATGGACCGATCGCAACGCACGAGCCAGTGGATCGACGACCTTCCCAAGCGCAACGTCATTTATCCAAAAGACTTCAATGCACTGGTCGAGGACTACAATAAGAACCCGCGGTTTATCGCAAACGGAGAGTGTGCCCGGCTTCCCCAGGAACTGACGGATGTCGGCTGGACCGGCCGTTGGCATCGCGGGCCGCGTGTCCTGGACCTCGCTTTCCTGCTGCCCGGCACCGTCATCGCCAACTTCAAGCTGATCGGTGGGCACTGGAAGTATCCGAACGAACATGGCTACCACGCCGGGCTGTTCGACAGGTTTTATCATGGCGAAGTCCTGTCGAATAAATTGCGCTGCGAATTCACGATGTTCGACCAGTACAACGGCAAGACCCGGCATTACCCCGGCTTGCGTCCCATGTCGATTCTTCCCGAATGGTACGTAAAGCAATACCCCGAATACGATACACCATCCAACCGGGCAGACGATTTCTACGTGGTGGTCGTGCCATGAAAGCACTCCTGTTCGCAGTTCTGGTGGTGTCCTGCGCCGGCGCCACCGCCCAAACATATCGTTGCCCGACCCGCTATCCGTCCGACGGAACGCCTGCCATTACGCTGTCGAATGCCGCCATGTACCTGGGAGAAAAGCATGGCGACAGCGCGCTGCACGGTGACATCGAAGAGGTCAAGGACGGCACCGATACACATTACAGCTTTCCGGACGACGTCCCGAAATGGCTTGTGTGCCAATACGGTAACGAGCGCATTCCCGGCTCGGCCATCAGTGGGGCACGAGTCGTCGGCGGGCACGACTGGTGGATACCGCTGGATCCGCTGATCGAGGCCTGCGATCTGAAAATCCGGGAACGGGCACTCGACCGGGGTGTCATTCCATGGTCGGCTATCGCCATTTGCAAAGGCAAGATGCTGCCTCCGCCAGTGATGCTGGAGTGAGAACTTGACAACCATCCAGCACCGCCCCACCATCGCTGACGCCACCACTTCCACGATTTCCATGGCCACCACCCACATCCGCCCCGCCACACCGCAGGACGCTGCCCGTATCTGCGCCATCTACAACCATTACGTCACGACAACGACAGTCAGCTTCGAAGAGGAGCCTGTCGGCGCATCCGAGATGGCGCAGCGTATCGCCGACGTGGCCGCCGCCGGCCTGCCGTGGCTCGTGCTGGAAGTCGACGGGATGCTCGCCGGCTATGCCTATGCGACGAAATGGCGTGTGCGGCCCGCGTATCGCTACTCCGTCGAGAGCACCGTCTACCTGGACAAGGATTGCGCCGGCCGCGGACTGGGACGGACTCTCTATGGGGCGCTGCTGGACGAGCTGCGCAAACGCGAACTGCGCCTCGTGATCGGCGGCATCGCCCAGCCGAACCCTGGGAGCGTCGGCCTGCACGAAGCGCTCGGATTCCGCAAGGTCGCCCACTTCACGGAAGTCGGCATGAAGTTCGGCCGCTGGGTGGACGTGGGCTATTGGGAGCTGAACCTGGCCAGGGATGGCTCGGATTAAAGTTCCCCGATCGCCTGCTTCAGCTGCAGCAGCCGGTCCGGGTTGACGCAATAGCAGACCCGTTGCACGTCCGACGAGCCTTCGATCAGGCCAGCTTCCTTCAGGATCGTGACATGCTGCGAGATCGTCGACGGCGCCAGCGGCAACACGTCGGCCAGGTTCCCGAAATAACACTCCCCGTGAGCGATCAGGTGACGCAGCAGCTGGACGCGCGCGGGATGCGACAGCGCCTTGCACATGCGCGCGAGGTCGTCGGCATCGATTTCCGTCGTAGGGGCGCGATCGGTCGCCGGGGGGCAGCAGGACTTGGACATGGTGCGTTCGTGGTTGGGCGAACGCAGGATAGACGTCAGGCGGGACGCTTGTCAAAAGTTTTGTCCGGCGCCACCGCGCGCAGGTAGCACGCGAGGGACGCGAGCGACATGGCCAGCAGCACGGCGAGCAGCAGCGCGGGCCCGTCGGCACGGCCCAGGAGCGCGGCCGCAATCAACGGCCCCGCCGCTTTCGACAACAGCGCAGGCCCGGCCATGGCGCCCGCGATGGCGCCGTAGTGTTCGCGGCCGAACAACGCCCGCGGCAACGATCCGCGCAGGATCGTGAGGATGCCGTTGCTCAGGCCATACAGGACACAGAACACGCCCACCGACCAAATTTGCCCACCTCCCTGTGCGATGACGGCCAGGGCCACCGGCAGCAGCGCGAACGTCAGCTTGCCCACCGTTTGCGGTGCCGTATGCCGCGCAAACGCCATCTCCCCGACGCGTCCCGCCACCTGCATCGGGCCGATCAGCGCGGCCAGCAGGACCGCGGTCCCCTTTGCCTGCCCGAGACGCTCGAACAACGGGATCAGGTGGACCGCCATGGCCGAGAAGACGAAGGTATTGGCCGCGAATGCCAGCGCCAGCGTCCAGAACGCGGGGTGCCGTACGGCCTGCGCCAGCGTATGTCCCGGCGCGGCGCCTGCGCACGGTTGCGGACTGGTCCGGGGGACGTCGGCGCCGAGGCACAGGTGCAGCGGCATGCACACGGCAAGTTGCACGATCCCGTACCACAGATATGTGTCGCGCCACCCGTATGACGCCTCGAGCCAGGCCGTCAACGGCCAGAACACCGTGCTGGCGAAACCGCCGAACAGGGTCAGCGTCGACATCGCCTGCCTGGCGCCGGCGTCGAGCCGCCGCTGGATCGTCGCGAACGCGGCTTCGTACAGCGCCAGCGCCATCGCCAGGCCGATCAGCGTCCAGGCGGCGTAGTACGACGCCACGCCCGTGCAGCGGCCAAGCCAGGCCAGTCCCAGGAAACACAGGAGCGAGCCCGCAGCCATGATCGTGCGGCCGCCGTGGCGGTCCAGCAGGATGCCGACCGGCGTGGCGGCCAGCCCGGCCACGATCAGCGCCCAGGAAAACGCACCGAACACCAGTTCCGGCGCGAGGCCGAGGTCGCGCCGGATGCCGGGCGCCAGGATGGTGAAGGCGTAGTACAGCGAACCCCAGGACACGATCTGGGTGACGGCGAGGATGCCGATGGTCGTCGATGGCCGGCGCATGCAGACTCCAGGTCAGGCGCAGCAGTCCGCCGCGGCCGGCTTGCGGCAGCCGCAGGCGCCGGCCGGAGACGGCGCCGGCACGCAGCAGGCCGCAGCTGCCCCGGGGGCCACGCCGCAGCACGCGTCCGGCGGTGCGGATGCGGTGTCGTCGTAGGTGAGCCGCGTATTGCAGACACCCGTTTCCGGCAGGTCGAGCTGCACGTCGTCGGCGGCCGCCAGGTCGCCCGCCAGCGCGGCGACGACGGAACGCACCTGCTCGTACCCGGTGGCCAGCAGGAAGTTCGGCGCGCGGCCGTAACTCTTGGCGCCGACGACGTAATAGCCGGGCTCCGGGTGTGCCAGCTCGCGGTGTCCGTGCGGCCGGACGGTGCCGCAACTGTGTTCGTTCGGGTCGATCAGCGGCGCCAGCGCATCCGTGCTCTCGAGCCAGGGATCGTGGCGTACGCGCAGTTCCCGGCTCAGGCTCAGGTCGGGCCGGGCGCCCGCCGCGCAGACGATCCGGTCGATGCCGTCGATCACCGGCGCCGCACCGTCCACCGGTGCACCCGTCACCTGCAGCCGCCCATCGTTCACGTCCAGGGCCTGGATGCGGAAGTCCTGGCGCAACACCAGGCCCCCCGTATCGCGCAATGCCTTGAGGCGCATCCCGAGCTCGCCGCGCGCCGGCAATCCATCCGCGTCGCCGCCGCCGAAGACGCGTTCGAGGCGGCTGCCGCGGGTCGCCCACACGATCCGCGTCCCCGGGTCGTCCTGCGCCAGCCGGGCGAGTGCGAGCAACGTGCCGGCCGCGGAGTGCCCGGCGCCCACGACGAGGATCCGCTTCCCCGCGAACCGGGCGCGCGCGGCGCCCAGTACGTCGGGCATGCCGTAATCGACGCGCGCGGCCAGCGCCGCTTCGCCGAGCGCGGGAATGCCGTCCGCCCCCAACGGATTTGGATGCGACCACGTGCCGGTCGCATCGATCACCGCGCCGGCCAGGTATTGCCGCGGCCCGTCGGCCGTGTCGGCGCGGATGACAAACGGCGCACTCTCGCGGCCCTTCGTTTTCACCTTGTCGAAGCCGGCGCGCGTGATGGCGGTCACGCGGTGCCCGAGCAACAGGTGCGGCGCGATCTCGGGCGTGGCCGCGAGCGGCGTAAGATAGTCGTCGAGCAGTTCCCCGGCGGTCGGCAAGGCATCCGCGGCTGGCGCCGTCCACCCGTGGCGTTCCAGCAGCTGCCGCGCCACCCTGTCCACGTCGTACTGCCACGGGGAGAACAGGCGCACGTGGCGGTAGGTCGCGAGGTTGGCACCCGGCGCCGGTCCCGCCTCGAACACCAGGGGTGTCAGGCCGCGCGCAACCAGGTGCGCGGCCGCCGCGAGACCCACCGGACCGGCTCCCAGTACCGCGACCGTGTGTTGTCGTTCGTTCGTGTCCATCATTGTTCTCCTTGGTTATTCGTTATTCGACGAATAAAGAATATGACCGGCCGCTCGACCATGTCAAGTCATTTCGACTATAATCGAAATATCGAATTGAAAAGCGGACGGCCATGGACAACAAGGAAGCGGTGGCAGCCCTCGCCGCCCTCGCGCAGGAATCGCGGCTGGCGACCTTCCGGCTCCTCGTGCAGGCCGGCCCGGACGGACTTGCCGCCAGCAAGATCGCGGAAGCGCTCGGCGTTCCGCCCTCGTCGCTGTCGTTCCACCTGAAAGAGCTGACCCACGCCGACCTCATCGTGCCGCGCCAGGAGGGCCGGTTCGTCATCTATGCCGCCAGGTTCGACACGATGAACACGTTGCTCGGCTTCCTCACCGAAAACTGCTGCGGCGGCCAGTCCTGCTGCTGACTTCCCACATCACCATGAACGTACTCTTCCTCTGCACCGGCAACTCCTGCCGTTCGCTCATCAGCGAAGCCGTCTTCAACCACCTGGCCCCCGCGGGCTGGCACGCCCTCAGCGCCGGCAGCCACCCGATGGGCCGGCTGAACGCGCGCGCGCTCGCCCTGCTCGCCGGCAAGGGCATCCCGACCGACGGCTACTACAGCAAGTCGTGGGACGGCCTGCCGGTCACGCCGGACATCGTCGTCACCGTATGCGCCAGCGCCGCCGGCGAAACCTGCCCGGCCTACCTCGGCCCGGTCCTGCGCACGCACTGGGGCGTGGAGGATCCGAGCCACGTGACCGGCACGGAGGAAGAGATCGATGCCGCGTTCGAGCGGGCCTACGCGATCCTGCGCGCGCGCATCGAGGCGTTCCTGGCGCTGCCGCTCGACCGGCTGGCCGGCGACCGCGCGGCCTTCAAGACCGAGCTCGACCGCATCGGCGGTATCGCACCGTGATGCTGCCGGCGCTACTCATCTTTCTCGCCACGCTCGTCCTCGTCATCTGGCAGCCGCGCGGTCTCGGCATCGGCTGGAGCGCGGCCGCCGGTGCCGCCGTCGCGCTGCTCGCGGGCGTGATCCGCGTGGACGATATCCCTGTCGTCTGGCACATCGTCTGGAACGCCACCGGCGCCTTCGTCGCCATCATCGTCATCAGCCTGTTGCTCGACCGCGCGGGATTCTTCGAATGGGCCGCGCTGCACGTCGCGCGCTGGGGAGGCGGTCACGGCCGGCGCCTGTTCGTGCTGCTGGTGCTGCTCGGCGCGGCGGTCGCGGCGCTGTTCGCGAACGATGGCGCGGCGCTGATCCTCACGCCGATCGTGATCGCGATGCTGGCCGCGCTGCGCTTCCCGCCGCGCGCCACGCTCGCGTGCGTGATGGCGGCCGGCTTCATCGCCGACACGTCCAGCCTGCCGCTCGTCGTGTCGAACCTCGTCAACATCGTCTCCGCGGACTATTTCGGCATCGGCTTCGCGCGCTACGCGGCCGTGATGGTGCCGGTTAATATCGTCGCGGTGCTGGCGACACTCGCCGCGCTCCTCGCGTACTTCGGCCGCGACCTGCCCGCCCGCTACGATGTCGACCAGCTGAAACGCCCGGCCGAGGCGATCCGCGACCGCGCGACCTTCGTCGCCGGCTGGTACGTGCTGGCGCTGCTGCTGGCCGGTTTCTTCTGGCTGGAGCGCGCGGGCGTGCCGATCAGCGCGGTGGCGGCGACGGGCGCGCTCGTGCTGCTGGCCGTCGCCGCGCGCGGCCACGTCATTTCCGTGCGCGCCGTGCTGCGGGGTGCGCCGTGGCAGGTCGTCGTGTTCTCGCTGGGGATGTACCTCGTGGTCTACGGCCTGCGCAACGCCGGCCTCACGGACGGCCTGACGGCCCTGCTGGCGCGTGCCGCGGCCCACGGCACCTGGGGCGCCGCGCTCGGCACGGGCTTCGTCACGGCGGTCCTGTCGTCCGTGATGAACAACATGCCGACCGTGCTGGTCGGCGCACTGGCGATCGACGCCGTCCCGGCCAGCGGTGCCGTGCGCGAGGCGATGGTGTATGCCAACGTGATCGGCTGCGACCTCGGGCCGAAGATCACGCCCATCGGCAGCCTGGCCACGCTGTTGTGGCTGCACGTGCTGGCGGACAAGGGCATCCGCATTTCCTGGGGCCAGTACTTCCGCACCGGCATCGTGCTGACCCTGCCGATCCTGCTCGTGACGCTGGCCGCGCTGGCGCTACGGCTTTCCTGACACGCACCATGGACAACCTGCCCAACATCGACTTCGAACGCCTCGACCTGCCCACGCCCGAAAAGCTGGAACCCGTCGGCAGCCTCGATCATCCGCCGCGCATCCTGATGCTGTACGGCTCGCTGCGCGAGCGCTCGTTCAGCCGTTTCCTCACGTATGAAGCAGCGCGCATCCTCGAACACTTCGGCGCCGAGGTCAAAATCTTCGATCCGACGGAATTGCCCATGGTGGGCAGCGTGCCGGAGACGCACCCGAAGGTCGTCGAGCTGCGCGCACTGTGCCTGTGGTCCGAGGGCCAGGTGTGGTGCAGCCCGGAACGCCACGGCGCCGTCACGGCCGTCATGAAGAACCAGATCGACTGGATCCCGCTGGAACAGGGTGCGGTGCGGCCCAGCCAGGGACGCACGCTCGCCGTGATGCAGGTCTGCGGCGGTTCGCAATCGTTCAACGTGGTCAACACCTTGCGCCTGCTGGGACGCTGGATGCGCATGTTCACGATCCCGAACCAGTCCTCGGTACCGATGGCGTACAAGGAATTCGACGACGCCGGCCGCATGCGCCCGTCCGCCTACTACGACCGCGTCGTCGACGTGATGGAAGAGCTCTACAAATTCACGCTGCTGCTGCGCGGCCGCACCGATTACCTGACGGACCGCTACAGCGAACGCAGCGAACGGGCCCGCAAGGCCATCGACCGGCAGATCGGCAAGCTGTAGGGCCCGCTACGTTCCCCAGCGAACAGTCAACCGCCGGCCCCGTCATTACGATGGAGGCATCCGCTGCATTCCAGAGAGGCCGCTATGTTCGATATGGATCTTCCCTGGTGGGAATTTATTGCGCGGGGCGCGCTGGTCTACGTCGCCCTGCTCGTGATGGTGCGATTGTCCGGACGGCGCACGATCAGCCAGTTGACGCCGTTCGACCTGCTCGTCGTGATGCTGTTGTCGGAATCCGTGTCGAACGGACTGTCCGGCGGCGACGATTCCGTCAGCGGCGGCCTGATCATCGCGGCCACGCTGCTCGTGCTGAACGCGGGCGTCGGGATGCTCGCGGCCAACAGTCATCGCATGGAATCCCTGCTGGACGGCGACTCGCTGCTCATCGGCCGGGATGGCGTGTTCTTCGACAAGGTCATGCGCCGCAACCGCGTGGGCGAGTCGGACATCCGGCAGGCCCTGCGCCAGGCCGATTGCGCGCGGCACGAGATGCAGTGCGCTTTTCTCGAGGCCGACGGCAGCATCACGATCATGAAACGGCCGCTGGCGACGGATCCGGTGCGCACCTGACCTTCAGAATGCGTAGCCGGCGCCGAGCAGGAACACGTCGGAATCGCGCTCGTAATTCGTGATGACGCGGCTCCACGTGAGCTGGGCGCGCCAATGATCGTCGACGCGGTAGCGCATGCCGATCGACGCGATCGGCGCGACGTGGCTCTCGCGCTCGGCTTTAGGATCGGTGCGATCCAGCTGGTCGCGCATGGCGTAGGCGCCGAAGCCCATTTCCAGCACCGTGCGCTCGGTGAACGGACGCAGCAGCCACACCTGGGCCGAGACGCCCTTGCGCTCGGCCGCGTCCACCTTTCCTTCATTCATCAGGATGACGCTGCCCTCGATGTTCGGCGTGAACGTGCGCCGATACTCCAGGCCCGTCGACGTCGACGTCTCGGACCTGAAACTGTTCACGATCGAGCGGCCCGCGAGCAGCATGACCAGGTTGTCGCCGCGGTCGGCGTTTTCCAGGCGGATCGACCGCGGCACGCTGCCCAGCTCATAGCCCATGCCGACCATCAGCATCGAGCTGTCGTGCGACGTGATCCCGTGCGTGTGCGACAGGCGGGCCTCGACGTAGGCCCGCGAATGCAGGTGGTAGACCGCGTTCACGCTCATCAGCTGGCCCCAGCCGTGCTCGTTGCGGTAGTCGCCGAAGGACCCGTTCCCCGTCGTCGTATCGAAGTAATAGTAGGGACCGAAGCCGGCGCCGAACGACCAGCCCCGTTCCGGGATCGCCGTATGCGCCCACAGCTGGGCGCCGAGACCGTCGCGGTGATGGAACTTCGGATGGCCTTCGTTGAGGTAATCGGCACTTACCGAAAAATACTTGTGCAGGTGCTGCGTATAGCCGACGTTGACCGCGAACGAGGTATTGCCGGCATCCGTGTCGGCACGCATCGCACCGGCCAGCAGGGATGCGTCCTGGGCGTGGGCGATGGAGGAAATAGTGAGAAGCGTAAAGATGCTGTAAAGATAGCGCATGAATGGACTGAGTTCGGATCAATTAGGAATTATGACAAGTTTTCCAAATCTCAGTCGCTCACGGGCACTATCTCAGCCGTATGGTGTGAGGCCGCTCAAGTCTTCGGTGCTAAGTTTTTGGGCAGCATCCCAGGACGGGGTGCGCTTTGTTCAAAGGAGGTATTCCATGAAACGTGTTCTGTCCGTACTGGCACTGGCGGCGGCTTCCACCGCCGTCGCCCTACCCGCCGGCGCCGCGCCGGCCGACCCGAGCTACCGGGCCGTCGCCAGCGGCGCGCTGGAAAGCCCGCCCAATGCCTCGCCCGGCACCAGCCTTGTGACGATCGACCTGGCAGGCAAGGAAATGTTCGTCGACATGCCGTTCCGCGACCTGGACGGCACCACGAGCGCCGCCCACATCCATTGCTGCACCAGCTCGGCCTTCACGGGCGTGGCGCCGGTGGCGGTGCCGTTCCAGGACTTTCCGCTGGGCGTGCGCGCCGGCACCTACAGCAACGCCATCGCGCTGGATGACGAGATGTCCTGGGATCCCGCCTTCGTGAGCGCGCACGGCGGCACGGCGTCGAGTGCCGAAACGGCCCTCATCGACGCCATCAACGCCAACGAGGCCTACGTCAACATCCACACGAGTCTCTATCCGAACGGGGAACTCCGCGGCTGGCTCGTGGCCGCACCGCCCGTGCCGGAGACGGCCGAGTGGTCGATGCTGGCGGTCGGTCTCGCCGGATTGATGTGGATGAGCCGGAGGCGGCCGATGGTGTGAGATCGATGAATGATGCGGGGAGGCATCATTCAATACGCAATGCCGCCCACGCGGGCACCGCAACCCGCCAGAATGCTTCCAGCGATCCAGCGTCGCCCACCTCCAGCCCCAGAAACCCCGCCGCCTGCCGCAACGCGGCCACGGCACCCGCCTCGTCCCCCGGCCGCACGGCCAGCGCCCCCGTCTGCTTCGACAGCTTTTCGCCATCCGCATTGCGCACCACCGGCACATGCAGGTAGCGCGGCGTCGGCACGGCGAGCAGCCGCTGCAGGAAGATCTGGCGCGGCGTGGAATCGAGCAGGTCGGCGCCGCGCACGACGTCCGTCACGCCCTGCTCCGCATCGTCCACGACCACCGCCAGCTGGTACGCCCAGTAGCCATCCGCGCGTTTCAATACGAAATCGCCCGATTCGCTGGCCAGCCGCTGCGTGACGACGCCGGCCACGCGGTCCTGGAAGGTGATGACGTCCTCCCCCGCCGCCGGCACGCGCAGGCGCAGGCTGCGCGGGCTGCGGCCCGGCGCGAGGCCATGGCGGCACGTGCCCGGGTAGATGGCGGCGCCGTCGGGCGCGAAGCCCAGGCGCGAGTCGGCGATCTCGCGGCGGTTGCAGCCGCACGGGTAGACATGGCCGGCGAGGCGGTCGTACGCCGCCTCGTACAAATGCTTGCGGCGGCTTTGCCACACGACCTCGCGGTCGGAATCCATGCCCAGGCGGCGCAGCAGGTCGAGGATCTCTTCAGCGGCGCCGGGCACGCTGCGGCCCTCGTCGATGTCTTCGATGCGGATCAGCCAGGTGCCGTGGTGGGCGCGCGCATCGAGGTAACTGGCCAGCGCGGCGACCAGCGACCCCGCGTGCAGCGGGCCCGTCGGTGATGGTGCGAAGCGGCCGACGTAGCCGCCGTTGGATCGGGTGTTCATCGGCGCAACCTTAACATACGCGCCGCGCATTGATCCATGTCGGGCAATATTGAGAATCGTATTGAGAATGATTCGCGTTTACGTTATGCTGCGTTCCCGTCGTTATTGAGAAGGCAAGCTGATGAACGCGATATCGAAACTGCTCAACCCCGTCGATCATTCCCTGGACGCCGTTGCCGCCGACCTGGCCTCGTCCGACGCCCGCCGGCGCAGCCTGCAGCGTACATTGCAGGCCCTGTTCCGCGAAGGCCTCCTGAACCGGGACCAGTTGATCACGGAGGGCGCGGTATCGTGGCTGCCGCTGTGGGCGCAACAAGGCATGCTGCGCTTCGAGGGCCTGAGCCTCGGCCGCATCGGCGATTGCCGGCTGGCCGGCGGCGTGTCGTACTACGCGACCGGGGAGCGGCCGCAGCCGGTCGCGCACGCGTCGGCGCTGCTGGCCTGCGTGGCGCCGTCCCTGCCGGGCCAGGGCGCGGACCTGCAACGGCTCATCCACGAACTCGACAACAGTCTCGCCAACGACGTCCTGTGCCTGGGCTACCGCCGCGGCTGGGCGCGGGCGCTGCGCGCCGAATTGAGCTCGGCCGATGTCCATTTCATCGCTGCACTGCGCACCTCGAGCCACGCGAATCCCGCCCTGCTGCTGGAACAATGGGGCACGCTGGGCCACCCATGGCATCCCACGTTCAAGACGAAGCTGGGGCTGTCCGCGGACGAGGTCACGGCCCTGTCGCCGGAATTCCAGCCGACGCTGTCCGTGCCGCTGGCGGCGCTTCGTGCGGACAAGGCGCACGTGACCTTCTCGACCGGCGACGGCGATTACCTCGCGTGGTTCGGCCGGCACTTCCCGCAGGCGCTGCTGCGCTGGAAAGTGGCCCTGGCCGCGCTGGGCAAGTCGCCCTCCGACTGGCTCCCGCTGCCCCTGCACCCCTTCCAGGCCCGCCGGGTGATCCCGGAAAAATTCGCGGCCGAGATCGCGCGCGGCGACCTGCTGCTGCCGGACGACACGGCCCTCGACGCGACGCCGACCATGTCGTTCCGCACCGTCGTCCCGGCCGGTTCGCCGACGCTGCCGCACCTGAAGCTGCCGGTATCGCTGCGCCTGACCAGCGTGCAGCGGACGGTGTCGCCGAAGTCCGCCGTGATGGGACCGCGCGTCACGCGCCTGCTCGCGACGATCCTCGACGGCGAAGCGGGCTTCGGCGGCACGCTCGACATCGTGCGCGAAGACGTCGGCCTCTACTATCTCGACCCGCAGGGCGATGACGACCGCGCGCGCCACCTCGCGATCCTGTACCGCGCCAATCCGATGGCCAGGGCCGACCGTGACCGCTTCCCCGTCCCCGTCGGCGCGCTGTTCGCCGAATCGCCGTTCAGCGGCCGGCCGCTCGCGACGGAGGCCGTCGCGCTGGCGTACGGCGACCATGCCGCGGGCGCCGTCGCGTACTTCGAGCGTCACGCACGGACCGTGCTGACGGCACTGCTGTCCGCGTATCTCGTGTACGGCATCGCGTTCGAGGCGCACCAGCAGAACAGCTTCATCATGCTGGACGCCGACTACGCGCCCGTGCAGCTGCTCGCGCGCGACTTCGGCGACCTGCGCATCCACGGCCCGACCCTGCGCGGCACCGGCCTCGCGATCGACGCATACCGTGCCGGCTTCACCGTGTACGACGACGACGAACCGGTGCGCGACAAGCTGCTGCACGCCGTGCTGCTGTGCCACCTGTCCGAACTGGCGCTGCTGCTGGCGCGCACCTATGCGCACCCCGAGCATCACTTCTGGGACGTGTTGCGGCGCGAAATCGAAAACGTCTTCGGCGCCGTGCGCGCAAGGGTCGACGCGGCCCGCTGGCACGCCGAACGCCAGGCGCTGCTGGAGCACGACTGGCCCGCGAAAGCGTTCCTGCGCATGCGCCTGTCCGACACGCAGGACGACGTGCACGGCACCATGCCCAATCCGCTCGCATGACCACCACGCGCTGGCTGTTCGCGCTGCAGCTCGTGGCGATGGGCGCCATGGAGATGAGCGGCCCGTTCTGGCCCCTGCACCTGCGCCGCCTGGGCGAGCTGTCGCCGCACGCGCTGGCGTGGGTCAGCGCCATCGCCTACGCGGGCCCGATGGCCATGGCGATGTGCACGACGCCGTGGTGGGGCCGTCTTGGCGACAGGGTCGGCCACAAGCCGATGCTGTTGCGCGCGCTGCTGGCGCTGGCGGCCACGCAGTGGTGGATCGCGGCGACGGAGAGCGTGGCCGTCATCCTGTCCGTGCGCCTGCTGCAGGGCGCCCTCGCCGGCTACATCGCGGCGGCACAGGCCTACGGCGCGGGACTCGTGACGCGGGAAGCGCGCGGCGCGCTGATGGCGCAGTTGCAGGCCGCGACGGCCATCGGCTCCGTGACAGGCCCGGTGATCGGCGGCTGGCTGTTCGATGCCCGGGGTTTCACCAGCGTGAACGTATGGGCGGGTGCCGCGTGCCTGCTGTGCGCGGCACTGGCCGTGTTTGTCCTGCCAGCCGTCACGCCGCCGCATGCGCAGCCCGCGAGTACGCAGTCGCACAAGGCGCCGCTGCCGGCCGGGCTCCAAGGTCTGCTGCTCGGCATCGTGCTGGTCCAGGCCGGGAAGATGATGCCGCAGACGTTCTTCGGCCTGTATGCCGATGAAGTCCTGCACGTGTCGAACCGCGTGACGGGCCTGTGCTATGCCGGCACGGCGCTCGGCCTGTGCGTGGCCGCGCCGTTCTGGGCCCGGCGCTTCGCGCGGCTGGCCCACGCCCGCGTGCTCGCGCAGGTCGAATGGATACTCTGGGCCTGCGTCGGCATCGTCGCGGTACAGGCCCTCGTCACGAACATCGCCGTGTTCGTGCTGGCGCGCGTGCTGTGGGGCGTGTGCCTCGCCGCGCTGCTGCCCGTCTTTTACGGCCTGCTCTCGCGCGAGGCAGCGGACGACCAGCAGGGCCGCGTGCTCGGCGCCGGCAACGGCGCCGCCAAGGCCGGTGCGCTCGTCGGCGCCGGCGCAGGCGGCCTCGCGCTGGCGTGGGTCCCGCTGTCCGCCATGTTCTGGACCGTCGCGCTGCTGTACGCCGTCGCCGCCATCGGCATGCGCGCGATCCGGAGCCGGTCGTCCGATTTCCAACACCTTCAAACAACAACAGGAACATCATGAAACAAGCACTGCGCCCCCTCCCCTACGTCGTCGCCCTCGCCTGCAGCGTGTGGACACCGGTCCGTGCCGAAGAACCGGCGATGCCGGAAGTGGTCATCCGCGACAGGAAGATCGACGCCGGCTCGTACGAAGTCACGGAGACGAACACCGCCACCAAGATCAACGTGCCGCTGCGCGACATCCCGCAGACCGTCAACGTGGTGCCCGCCGTCGTGCTGCACGACCAGAACGCGCTGTCGCTGCAGGACGCGCTTCAAAATGTGCCGGGCCTCTCGTTCTCCGTCGGCGACGGCCAGCGCGACCAGGTGACGATCCGCGGCTTCTCCGCCATCAGCGACCAGTTCGTGGACGGCGTGCGCGACGACGCCCTGTACTTCCGCGACCTCTCCAACATCGAGCGCGTCGAAGTGCTCAAGGGACCGGCCTCCGTGCTGTACGGGCGCGGATCGGCCGGTGGCCTCGTCAACCGCGTGACGAAGAAGCCGCTTGCCGATCCGCTGCTCGAGGCAGGCATCACGCTCGGCTCGCACGGCCAGCGCCGCGGCGAGTTCGACGTCGGTACGGCCACGAGCGACAAGGCCGCGCTGTTCCGCCTGACGGGTGCCGTCGAGGACTCGACCGGCTTCCGCGACCGCTACTTCCTGCGCCGCCAGGCGCTGGCACCGTCGGCGACGTTCAAGCTCTCCGCCGTCACGACCTTGACCTTGCAGGCCGACTACCTGCACGACAAGCGCCTCGCCGACCAGGGCGTGCCCAGCTACCACGGCCGCCCCGTCGACGTGCCGGTCGAGACCTATTTCGGCGCCGCCAACGCCACCGCGCGCGCGTTCGTGCAGAGCGACGTGAAGAGCGCCACCGCGACGCTGGACCACGCGTTCACGCCAGACCTGAAACTGCACACGGTACTGCGCGCCTACGACTACGCGCTCGACCGCAACTACACGTCGATCGGCGGCATCAAGGACGGCGCCAACCCGACCGTCTCCATCGGCCAGAGCCACCGCCTGCGCGACGAAGACGGCCGCTACCTGCAGAACGAGCTGTCGCAAACCGTCGACTGGGGCACGACGAACCACAAGCTGCTGTACGGCGTGGAACTCGGCCGCCAGAACAAGAGCGAGGTGCTCCGCTCGCGCAACAACGTGGCGACGTATAACCTGTTCAATCCCGTGCTCGTCGACCTGCCCGTGCTCCCGGATTCCATCGCGCCCAGCGCGGACAATAAGAACCGCGTCGACATCGCGGGCCTGTACCTGCAGGATCTCGTCGCGCTGACGCCGGAGTGGAAGGTGCTGGCCGGCGTGCGCTACGACCACCTGAAGCAGGACCGCGACGACCGCACGGCCAGGAACGTCGACCTGCGGCGCACGGACGACACGTGGTCGCCGCGCCTCGGCGCCGTGTACCAGCCCAGCAGCCGCGTGGCCGTGTACGCCTCGTGGAACCGCTCGTTCCAGCCCATCGCGGATTCATTCGTGTTCCGCGCCAACAGCGACACGCTGAAGCCCACGCAGACCGTCAACAAGGAAGCGGGCGTGAAGCTCGACCTGACGGCCCGTTCGAGCCTGACCGCGGCGCTGTTCGACATGACGCAGTCGAACATCCAGGTTGCCGATCCGGCCAACACGAATTTCTCGCTGCCCGTCGGCCGCCAGCGCACGCGCGGCCTCGAACTGAGCTTCACGGGCGAACTGGCGCCGGGCTGGGATGCGATCGCGGGCTATGCGAACATGCGCGGCACCATCGAGGACTCGACGGAACTGACGTCCGCCGGGAAGCCGTTCGAGGGCAACACGGCCGCGCTCACGCCGCGCCACACGTTCAACGCGTGGATCAAGCACCGCCTCGACGGCCACTTCTGGGTCGCCGCCGGCGGCCGCGCGGAGTCGAGCCGCTACGCCTCGCCGGACGACCTGACGACGCTGCCGGGCTACGGCGTGCTGCAGCTCGGCGCCGGCTACGACAACGGCAAGGTGGACGTCACGGTCACCGTGCGGAACCTGCTGAACCGCACGTACTTCGTGTCCGCGCACAGCGGCGCCAACGACTACAACATGCCGGGCGAGCCGCGCACGGTGCTGGTCAGCGCGCGCTACCGCTTTTAAGGGCGTTTTGTGTCAAACTAGCGGCATGTGCGTCAACTACCGCCCCCCGCTGCCCGAACAACTCGACATGGTGCTCGGCACCCTCGTCGACCTGTACCGCGATTGGGACTGGCCCACCGAAACGTGGAAAGACTACACCTCGCCCATCGTGCGCGCGGGCGCGGGCGGCGAACGGATGCTGCAGCTGGCGAGCTACGGCATGGTCCCGCGCCGCCACATCCCCGCGGGCGTAAAACCGTTCGACACGATGAACGCGCGCGCCGAGTCGCTGGGCGAAAAGCGCTCGTTCGCCCCGGCCTGGCGCCGCGCGCAGTTGTGCGCGGTGCCGATGACCTGTTTTTATGAACCCAACTACGAGAGCGGCCGCGCCGAGCGCTTCGGCATCGGCATGCGCGACGACAGCGTGTTCTTCGTGGCGGGCCTGTGGCGCGAATGGTCGGAGGCCGACGGCACCATCGCGGCGTCGTTCACGCAGATCACGATCAATGCGGATGACCACCCGCTGATGCGGCGCTTCCACAAGCCGGACGACGAAAAGCGCGCGCTCGTCGTGCTGCCGCCGAACGAGGTCGACGCCTGGCTGCACTGCCGCGATCCGGAGCTGGCGCGCAGCTTCCTGCGGCCGTATCCGGCGGAAGAGATGAAAGCATGGGCTGCGCCGAAGGTGCCCGTGAAGAAATCGCCGCCGCCGTCGGCGCCGCAAAACCTCGAGTTATTCTGATCCGAACTGCCCGGCCAGTACCCGCACGGCGAATTCCGGTGCAAGGGGGCGGTAGTAGTAATAGCCCTGCACGAGGTCACTGCCCATCTCGCGCAACAGCGCCAGCTCGGCTTCGGTCTCCACGCCTTCCGCCACCACGTCCATGCCAAGCACGCGCGCCAGCGTCATGACCACCTCGACGATCTGGCGCTTGTCGTCGTGGCAATCGAGCTTGCTGACGAACGAGCGGTCGATCTTCAGCGTGTCGATCGGCAGGCGGCGCAGGTAGCTGAGCGACGAGTAGCCGGTACCAAAATCGTCAAGGCTGACGCGCACGCCCAGCGCCTTCAGTTGCGCGAACGCGGCGAGCGCGCTTTCGGCATCGGCCATCACGGCCGTTTCGGTCAGCTCGAGCTTGAGCGTGGCGGGCGCGATGCCCGTCTCGGCCAGTGCGCGCGTCACCACGTCGACGAGGCCGCCGTCCGTGAACTGGACGGCCGACACGTTGACGCTCATCGTCAGCTGGTCGTCGAAGGCCTGCTGCCAGTCGCGCAACTGGCGGCACGCCTCGCCAAGGACCCAGGCGCCGATCGTCTCGATCAGGCCGATTTCTTCCACGACCGGAATGAACCGGGCCGGCGGCACGAGGCCGCGCACCGGATGACGCCAGCGCAGCAGCGCTTCGAAGCCGCGCACGCGGCCGTCGTGCGGCGCGACGATCGGCTGGTAGTCGAGGAAGAACTCGCGCCGGTCCAGCGCGTAGCGCAGGTCGGCTTCCAGCTGCAGGCGGCTCACGGCGTCCCGTTGCATGGCCTGGTCGAACATCATCCAGCGCGCCCGTCCGGTGCGCTTCGCATGGTCCATCGCGATGTCGGCATCGCGCAGGATGTCCTCGACGTTGGCATAGCCGGTGGCGCTCAGGGTGATGCCGACGCTGGCCGTCACGAACACGCGCTGGCCGGCCACGTCGAACGGTTCGGCCAGCACGCCCATGAGGCGTTCGGCGACGAGGATCGCATGCTCGGCGCTGCCGACCTGGTCGAGCAGGATCACGAATTCGTCGCCGCCGAGACGCGCGACCATGTGTTCGTTCGCGAACGCGGGATCGCGGGCCACCAGGTCGTTCTGGCGCAGGCAGGCCGACAGCCGCCGGGCCGCCGCGACGATCAACTGGTCGCCCGACTGGTGTCCGAGGCCGTCGTTGATGGCCTTGAAACGGTCCAGGTCCACGAACAGCACGGCGAACTGGTCGCCCGGCTTGCGCCGCCTGCGCTGCAGCAGGAGCTCGAGACGCTCCAGGAACAGCCTGCGGTTGCCCAGCTGGGTCAGGGGATCGTGCAACGCGTTGTGCATCAATTTGTCCCGCGCACGGCAACGTTCGAACACACGGCCGAGCTGGGTACCGACCTGGGCCATCAGGCGCAGCAGTGCGTCGTCCGGCGCCTCGCGCTTGCGGCTGAAGAACTTGAGCACCGCGACCACTTCGCTCGCGATCATGACGGGAAACGCGACGAGCGACGCAAAGCCCGCGCCCACGATCTGCGGCAGGCGCGGCAGCTCGACCGTGGCCGTGCCATCGGTCGCCACCCACTCCGGCCTGCCGCTCAGCGCGACCCGCCCCGGCAGCCCGACACCAGGCGCGAACACGCCGCCCTCGGTGCGCGTCCGCAATTCCCGCAGCGGACCTTCCCCGCCCTGCCCCGCCTCGTCGTACCAGACGCCGGTGGCGTCGAGCCTTTGCTGTCCCGGCTGCCCGGACACGAGCCACAGGTGGCCGAGGGGCCAGCTCACGTACCGGCACATCGCCTCGAGCGCGCGCGCCATGGCCACGTGCACGTCGTCCGCCTCGTTCGCGGCCACGGCGATGCTCTCCAGCAGGGCAATTTCCTGTTGGCGCTGGTACAGGTCGCGAAGGCCCCGCTCGGCGATCACCTCGGCGGCATGGCGCGCGGCCGTTTCACGCCGCACGCGCCGTTCGAGGCGCGCGATTTCCGCTGCCGCGTCCGTTTGGTCGGGCCCGCTCATGTCGGTTCGATGCGCACGTGGAACACGCAGCGGGCATCGCCGCGGTGCATGCACTCGTGCTGCTCGAGGTCGATCCGTTCACCGAAATGCGTGGCCGCACCGTGCAGGAACCCATCGGCGAGCGCGCACAGGCGGCGCGGCGAGTTGTAGCCGATCTTCAGCATGCCGGCCGTGCTCGTGTCGAAATCGAAGACGGGCGTCCGTGCGCCGGGATAGAGCTTGCAGACCTCGGGGTGGATGATGCTGTTCAGGCTCAGCAGGAAACTGCGCACGTTCGCATGGCTGTCGAAGAACACCGGATAGCGCCGCGCCAGCAGCGGCATGGCCCTGCGGCCGAACCAGCGCAGCACGGTCTCTTCCGGAATCTCCAGGGCATCCGCGGCCACGCGCACCAGGGCGGCGATCTCGGCGTCGTCATAACTGCCAAGCGACGTGTAGGCTCCTTCCAGGCCGGCGGCATCGAGCAGTCGATCCCACGCGGCGGCGCCGTACGTGCTGCTGACGGCCTCTTCCAACAAATTAAAAATGATGCCTTTCACTGCTTCCCTATCTGGACGTATTGCAAGAATGATTATTCGTGTTGAATTATATTAATAATATGATCGAACTAAATCAATACTGAAATGCGTCTTTACGGGATTTCCACAGTGGACTGGGTGCCGGCCTATCTGGCTTCGGCCGCTTTCACGACCTCGATCACCTTCTTCGCCGCCTCGTTCGGCACCGCGAGCGACAGCTGGTAATGCACGATCTCGAACCCGGCCGGCGTCCTGCGGATGACGCCGCTGGCCATGCAATGGCCCATGTTTTCCGTGTCGAGCAATTCGTCGAACCAGATCAGGGAACCGTCCGCCGTCGCGTAGACATTGCGCCGCGTGGGATGAAAGACCCAGGCGGCCTGCTTGCCCTCGAAGTACTTGCGGCCCCATTCGCGGAACGCGTCGCGCTGCCACAGCTCGGTGCGGTCCGTGCCGATGTAGACGCCATCCGGCGCCATCTTGTCGAAGTAGCGCATGCGCGCGTGCGCGGCGTCGTCGTGCCAGCCGTCGACGAAGGCATTGACCTGCTGCGCGAGGGCCGGCTCGACGCCGGCGGCATGGGCCAGTCCGGCCACGAACAGGCAGCACGCGAGGATGAGCGCGAGGATGAGCGACTTCATGCTTGGGTCCTTGTCGGGAGAGTGATCAGGCGCGGCGCGACGTCTTGAGCGGACGCACGTCGGGCGCCGTCTCGGCCCGCTGCGGCAGGCCCAGCGCGACGGCGAACGGGATCAGGAACGGATACAGGCTCCACACGATGCGCCCTTCGACGCGCACGCTCAGGGCCGCATACAGCGGCGGCAACGCCATCAGCACGAGCAGGCTTTTCAATGGCGCGAGCCGCGGCGGCGCGCGCCGCATGCCGGCCAGCGCGAGCGGCAGCACGACGCCCGCGCAGCCGACGAGCGACAGCAGGCCCCGCGTATCGTCCAGCAGCGCGCGCACGGTGCCGAGATTCGGCGCCCAGACGTAGTGCGGCAGGCCGGGGATGAGCCACCAGCGCACGACGACGAGCCAGCCGGCGGCCGCGGCCAGCGCGGCCAGGGCGTGCGGGACGGCGACCTGGCGCATCACGAGCAGCCAGCCCAGCAGCAGGATGTTTTCCTCGCGAATGGCCGTCGCCGCGAGACCGGCGGCCAGCGCGAGGCGCGGCTGCCCCGTCAGCACGGCGAACACGAACAGCATGCGCATGCACACGGCGCCCGGGTCGACGAGCAGGTAAGGCGCATACCAGAACGTGGGCAGCGACAGCACGACGAGCAGCCCGGCCGCCAGCGCCCGCTGGGTGCCGAATCCCATCCGGCGCACGGTGGCCGTCGCGAGGCAGGCCGTGGCGGTGACAAAGATCCAGTTCAGCGCGGCAAACGTGTTGTGGATGTCGCCGGGCAGCAAGGCCGCAAGGGCCGGGACGGCGAGGCGGTACGGGAACGGCGCGCGCAAGTCCTGCAGCGGAATCTCGCCGCGCACCCAGCGGGCCGTATCGAAATAGGCGAGCGAATCCTCGACGGTGCCGCCCCAGCGCCAGAGCATGATCGCAAGGGAAAGGAATGCAAAGCCGCCGATGACGAAGGGCCAGTTGAAGCGCCGGGGGATCCGGTAGATATTGCCCGAAAGTTGTTCCATGTGACGTAAATCGAATTGACAGTCGGACGAGGATAGCGAAATGTTGCAACTCCGTCCACCGGGACAGGTCATGCGGCGCTCGCGCAGGCGCACGGAATCGTGGATAATTCTGGCCATGAACGATACTACCCAACTCCCACCCCTGCCCGACCGCCTGTCCATCGACCCGAAGAGCCCGCACCACAATGCGGAAGTCTTCAAGCACCCGGTCGGCATCCGTTTCAACGGCAAGGACCGCACGGACGTCGAGGAATATTGCCTGAGCGAAGGCTGGATCAAGGTCGCCGCGGGCAAGACCCTGGACCGCAAAGGTCGGCCAATGCTGATCAAGCTGAAAGGTACGGTCGAGGCGTATTACGCTCTCTGATCATTCGTCGATAACGTGGACATGCAAAGGCCGCCGGGCGATCCGGCGGCCTTTTTCATTGGCGGTATCACACGCCACCGAGGTGATCGTACGGCACGTCCTACACGCCGACTTGCACACCTCCTATTCTGAACAGCGCCGCGTGTGTCCATGATGGCCGCATCGATGCATCGGAGGTGTAATCATGAGACATTACCAAGGCGCACTGATCGCCGGGCTGATTGCCATGTCCCTGGCGGCCTGCAGCTCGACGAACCTGAACGGCAGCGGTACTGGCAGCTCGGCGGAGACCGCCGCCGCAACGTCGCGCACGAACGGCAGCAACGGCGGCGGCGCCGACAACTCGATGGGCAATAACGCCGGCGCCGGGAACAGCGGTGCGGCGTCGAACGGCCGCTGAGCGCGTCCCGCTTTACGACTCGCCGAATTGCCCCAGCAGGCAATCCAGCGCCTGCCGGTACGCGGCACGCAGCGCGTCCACCCGCGCCGAGTCTCCACGGGCGGCGACGAGCGCAAGCCCGCTGCCGTGCGCGTGGTCGACGAGGATGTCGCGCCACAGCAGGTGCGCCGGCGTGAGTGTCGCGAGCAACGCGGTCAGGCGGTCCGTGATCTCCCTGCTCGCGCCGGCAAAGGCCGCCGGCTCGGCAAAAATCGCGAGCGTCAGCTGCGGGTGTGCGGCGACGGCGTCGTGATAGCGCGTCAGCAGCATCCGTATCCCGTCGACGGGGCCGCCGGCCTCATCGACACCCTGCAGCACGTCGCCATACAGCCGGTCCGACAGCGCCCGCAGCAAGCCCGCGCGATCGGTCACGTGGTGATACAGGCTCATCGGCGTCACACCGAGCCGAGCCGCCAGCGAACGCATCGTCAACCCGGCATCGCCATCCTCGTCGAGCAGGGCCAGCGCCGCATCCAGGATGGCGTCGCGCGTGACGCCCTGCCCCCGCGCGGGACGGCCGCGAGGACGCGTCATGGCAACACGCGGTACGTGGATTGCACGAGGCCGGACGGGAAACTCCGGCTGGCGACGAGGGCCAGGTCGTGGTCGCCCGGCAGCTCGCCGAACAGCGGACGCCCCGCCCCGATCAGCACCGGCACGGTCGTGATGACCATGTCCTCGATGAGTCCCGCGCGCAGGAATGCCTGCACGACCTGGCCGCCATCGACGTAGACCCGGCGCGCGCCGTCCTGCTCCAGTGCGCGCATGGCATCGAGCGGTGAAAGATCCGCGAAGCGCACCTTGCCGCGCAGCCGGTCGGGCACGGGCGTACCGGCCAGCTGGCGCGACAGCACGAGCACCGGCCGGTCATACGGCCAGGGATCGAACGTCGCGACCTTCTCGTAGCTGCCGCGGCCCATCACGATCGCGTCCTTGTCGGCGATGAAGTCGTTGTAGCCGTGGTCTTCGCGCGGGTCGTCGCGGGCGAGCAGCCAGCCGATGTCGCCGTCGGGGCGGGCGATGTAGCCGTCCAGGCTGGTGGCGATGAATACATGTCCCGTGATCATGAGGCCTCCTTATTTATACACTGTATATTTTAGCCGGAGACGCAAAAAAAGCGAGCCCGCAGGCTCGCTTTCCGATCACGACAAGATTCGATTAACGCTTGTCGATGGTCGGCACGTCGCGAACGGTCGAACCGACGAACAGCTGGCGCGGACGGCCGATCTTCTGTTCCGGGTCGGCGATCATCTCGTTCCACTGGGCGATCCAGCCGATGGTACGGGCCATCGCGAAGATACCGGTGAACAGCGAGACCGGGATGCCCAGGGCCGACTGCACGATGCCCGAGTAGAAGTCGACGTTCGGGTACAGCTTGCGCGACACGAAGTATTCGTCGTTCAGGGCGATCTTTTCCAGTTCCATCGCCAGCTTGAACAGCGGGTCGTCCTGCAGGCCCAGTTCGTTCAGCACTTCGTGGCAGGTTTCGCGCATCAGCTTGGCGCGCGGGTCGAAGTTCTTGTACACGCGGTGACCGAAGCCCATCAGCTTCACGCCCGAGTTCTTGTCCTTGACCTTCTCGATGAAGGCCGGGATGTTCTCGACCGAGCCGATTTCCTTCAGCATGTTCAGTGCGGCTTCGTTTGCGCCGCCGTGTGCCGGGCCCCACAGGCAGGCGATACCGGCTGCGATACACGCGAACGGGTTGGCGCCCGACGAACCGGCCAGACGGACGGTCGAGGTCGATGCGTTCTGCTCGTGGTCGGCGTGCAGGATCAGGATGCGGTCCAGGGCGCGGACGAGGACGTCGTTGACCTTGTACTCTTCGCACGGGTTACCGAACATCATGCGCATGAAGTTCGCGCTGTACGACAGGTCGTTGCGCGGGTACACGAACGGCTGGCCGATCGAGTATTTATAGGCCATGGCGACCAGCGTCGGCAGCTTGGCGATCAGGCGGATGGCCGAGATCTCGCGCTGCTTGGCGTCGTTGATGTCCAGCGAGTCGTGGTAGAACGACGCCAGCGCGCCGACGGTACCGACCAGCACCGACATCGGGTGCGCGTCGCGGCGGAAGCCGCGGAAGAAGAATTGCATCTGCTCGTGGACCATCGTGTGCTTGGTCACGGTGCTGACGAATTTTTCCTTTTCCGCGGCGTTCGGCAGTTCGCCGTTCAGCAGCAGGTAGCAGGTCTCCAGGAAGTCGCAATTGACGGCCAGCTGCTCGATCGGGTAGCCGCGGTACAGCAGCTCGCCCTTGTCGCCATCGATGTAGGTGATGGCCGACTGGCAGGCGGCGGTCGACATGAAGCCAGGGTCATAGGTGAACTTGCCGGTCTGGCCGTACAGCTTGCGGATGTCGATGACGTCCGGGCCGATCGTGCCTTTGTAGATCGGCATGTCTACCGATGGGCTGCCGTCCGAGAACGACAGGGTGGCTTTGGTATCAGAGATGTTCATGGCACTTCCTTCTTTGGGAGGTGGGTCTACAAGACGAAATAAAACGAAATCTTCCGGTTTCGCTCAGGCTTGCCGCAGCCGCGCCACGAGGGCGCGGACGTGCGGGAGGTCGACCTCGCCTTCGGGCTCGGCGCGCCCCAGCAGCAGGTCCATCAGCGGGTTATCCGCCAGGTCCAGCAGACGGGTCAGCGCATCGACTTCCTCGTCCGTCAAGGTTTCTTCATGCGCATCCAGGAAGCGCGTGAGGATCAGGTCGTTCTCGAGCAGGCCGCGGCGGGCGCGCCAGCGCAGGCGGGCACGGTTGGCGGGGTCGGATTGATGCGTATTCACACTAGAGTCCGTTGTTGGGTCAACACTATACTCCGGCTGCCGGAAGCCGGCAGTACGGTAGTTTTACTGTTTCGGTTCGATGAGCCGGGTTTAGATCGCGCGGCGCACGAGCAATTCCTTGATCTTGCCGATGGCCTTGTTCGGGTTCAAACCCTTCGGGCACACGTCCGTGCAATTCATGATCGAGTGGCAGCGGAACAGGCGGTACGGGTCTTCCAGGTTGTCCAGGCGCTCGTTGGTCGCTTCGTCGCGCGAGTCGGCGATGAAGCGGTAGGCCTGCAGCAGGCCGGCAGGACCGACGAACTTGTCCGGGTTCCACCAGAACGACGGGCACGACGTCGAGCAGCACGCGCACAGGATGCACTCGTACACGCCGTCCAGCTCTTCACGCTCTTCCGGCGACTGCAGGCGCTCCTTCTCCGGCGGGATCGAGTCGTTGATCAGGTACGGCTTGATCGAGTGGTACTGCTTGAAGAAGTTGGTCATGTCCACGATCAGGTCGCGGATGACCGGCAGGCCCGGCAGCGGGCGCAGCACGATCGGCTGCGTCAGCTCGTTCAGGTTCGTCGTGCAGGCGAGGCCGTTCTTGCCGTTGATGTTCATCGCGTCCGAACCGCACACGCCTTCGCGGCACGAGCGGCGCAGCGCCAGCGAGTCGTCGACGTCGGACTTGATGCGCTGCAGGGCATCCAGCAGCATCTTGTCGGTGTCTTTCAGCTCGACGGTGACGTCTTGCATGTAGGGCTTCGAATCCTTGTCCGGATCGTAGCGGTAGATTTTCAGGTGGACTGTGCGTGCCATTATTCGGTACCTAGATTAGAACGTGCGGGGCTTCGGTTTGAACGTGTCGACGGTAAGCGGCTTGGTCACGACCGGCTTGTACTCCAGGCGGTTGCCGTCCGAGAAGAACAGCGTGTGCTTCATCCAGTTCTCGTCGTCGCGCTGCTCGTAGTCGCTGTGGGCGTGGGCGCCGCGCGATTCCTTGCGCGCCGCGGCCGACACGACGGTCGCCTTGGCCACTTCGATCAGGTTGTCCAGCTCGATCGCTTCGATGCGCGCCGTGTTGAACACCTTCGACTTGTCCTTGAACGAGACGTGCTTGCGGCGCTCGTCCAGGGCCATGATTTCCTTGACGCCTTCGTCCATCAGCGCCTGCGTGCGGAACACGCCGCAGTGCTTCTGCATCGTCGAGCGGATCGCGTTCGCGACGTCCTGCACCTTCTCGCCGCCGGTCGACGTTTCGAGGCGGTTCAGGCGGCCCAGCGCGTAGTCGGCGAAATCCTTCGGCAGCGCGCGGTTGCCCTGCTCCTTCAGGTTCTGCGCGACGATGTGGTTGCCGGCCGCGCGGCCGAACACCACCAGGTCCAGCAGCGAGTTCGTGCCCAGGCGGTTCGCGCCGTGCACCGACACGCACGAGCATTCGCCGATCGCGTACAGGCCGCCCACGACCTTTTGCGAACCGGTGCCGTCGGGGACGACGACCTGGCCGTGGATGTTGGTCGGGATGCCGCCCATCTGGTAGTGGATGGTCGGGACGACGGGGATCGGTTCCTTCGTCGCGTCGACGTTGGCGAACTTGTGGCCGATCTCGAGAATCGACGGCAGGCGCTTGCGGATCGTGTCCGCGCCGATGTGGCGCAGGTCCAGCAGCACGTGGTCCTTGTTCGGGCCGACGCCGCGGCCTTCCTTGATTTCCTGGTCCATCGAACGCGACACGAAGTCGCGCGGCGCCAGGTCTTTCAGGGTCGGCGCATAGCGCTCCATGAAGCGCTCGCCGTTCGAGTTAATCAGGATACCGCCCTCTCCGCGCACGCCTTCCGTGATCAGGACGCCCGCGCCAGCGACGCCGGTCGGGTGGAACTGCCAGAACTCCATGTCCTGCA